>NZ_KB898728.1:0-117742 GCF_000377785.1 Thioalkalivibrio sp. ALJ24
CCCTATCAGTCAACGTAGTTGTCGCCTCAACGCAACCGACAGGTGACAACCATGAAGCAGTATTCCAGCGAGCGTAAGGAGGCCGTCCTGCGCAAGCTCGCCCCGCCGGCCAACCGGACGATCCCCGAAGTGGCCGAGGCCGAAGGGATCTCGACGGCGACTCTGTACCGTGGCGCAAACAGGCCCGCGAGCGAGGACAGGTTTTGCCATCACGAGGATCCACTCCGGAAGGCTGGAGCAGCGAGGACAAGTTCCGTGTCGTGCTCGACACCGCGTCGATGACCGAGGCGGAGTTCAGCGCATACTGCCGGCAGAAGGGGCTCTACCCCGAGCAGGTCGAGGGTTGGCGGCAGGCGTGCATGGACGCCAACGCACAGGCCGCCGAGCAGGACAAGCGCTCGCGTCAGGAACGCAAGGCCGAGCACAAGCGCATGAAGAAGCTCGAACGCGAACTCCAGCGCAAGGACAAGGCCCTGGCGGAGACGGCGGCGTTGCTGACGCTGTCAAAAAAAGCCGAGGCGATCTGGGGCCGCAACGACGAGGACGACTGACCAGCCTCCCGGATCGCCAGCACACCATCGCTCTGGTCGAACAGGCTCGACGCGATGGTGCCCGGCTGGACAGGGCCTGCGCCGTGGTGGGCGTGAGTGTCCGTACCTATCAGCGCTGGAGCACGCCCGAAGGCGCGCATCCGGATGGCCGCACGGAGGCTTCGCGGCCGGTGCCTCACAACAAACTCTCCGACCGGGAGCGCGCCGTGATCGTCGATCTGTGCAACGAGCCCCGCTATCGCAGTCGGCCGCCAGCGTACATCGTCGCGGACCAGGCCGACCAGGGTCGCTATCTCGCTTCGGAGGCGACGTTCTACCGCGTACTGCGCGACGCCGATCAGAACCATCACCGAGGGCGCCACAAGGCCCCGGAAGGCCGGCGCCCACCGACCACTCACGTGGCCGATACGCCGAACCGGCTGTGGTCCTGGGACGTCTCGTGGCTGCCCGGGCCGGCCTGCGGCACCTGGTGGTATCTGTACCTGATCGTCGATGTGTTCAGTCGCAAGATCGTCGGTCACGAGGTCCACGCCGCCGAGACCGGGGAGCTGGCCGGTGACCTCCTCCAGAAGGCCTACTGGCGCGAACACCTGGCCGCCATGGACAAGCCGTTGATCCTGCACTCGGATAACGGCAGCCCCATGAAGGCGGCGACGTTCCTGCAGAAGCTCTACGACCTCGGGATCACGCCCTCGCGCAGCCGCCCTCGGGTGAGCAATGACAACGCCTACTCCGAGTCGCTGTTCCGTACGCTCAAATACCGCCCGGGCTTCCCGTCGAAGGGCTTTGCCACTCTCGAACAGGCTCGTGAATGGATGCTCGGCTTCGTGCACTGGTACAACGAGCAGCATCGTCACAGCGCGTTGAACTACGTGACCCCCGCCCAGCGCCACAACGGCGAGGCCGATCGGATCCTGGAACGCCGCCGAGCCACATACGAGCGGGCACGTGACGCCCATCCCGAGCGTTGGTCCGGCCCCATCCGGGACTTCGGTCTGCCAGAGACGGTGACCCTCAACCCGCAGACAGCCGCCCGTTGTTAAAGAACCCTGAACTCCATCAGGCGACATCTACCTTGACAGATAGCGCGAGACCTGTCACTTCACTTGGCGTCACCCAAGGGATATCCCCTCCCCAGCAACTGGGGTTATTTCGACTTGGGGTGCCGCCGCTTATAACCTCTCCAACTTCTTTAATAGGAAGGGTGCTCCAGTCACTCGGCAATTCCGTGAGCAGCTGCTGGTAATCAGACATACCCCAACCCCTCCAGATACTGCTGCAGCTCCCTGGCGGCGGCATCGCGCTCGGCTTCGATGTCGGCCAGCGTCACCCGGTACTTGTCCCACCAGGTCTCGAAGGCGGCGATGACCTGCTGGCGCTGCTGGGGGATGTGGCGTTCGAGGATGGCCTTGAGGTCATTGTGGAGGATGTTGCCCACGAGCTCGGCGGCGGCGGGCTCGTCCAGGGCGTCCACGGCGTTGTTCAGGTGCGTCTCGAAGCTGGCCACCTTGGCCTTGTGCCGCTTCTTCACCTGGGTGCGTTCGCTCTTCCACGCCTTGATCTCAGCCGGGGTCGGGGCGTCCTCGTCCTCGCTGGTGGCTTCGGCCTCGGCGTCGTCGTCGCCTTCGGGTTTGGCCTCGGCGGCCTTGATGCGGGCGTCCAGCTCGGCCTTGCGGGCGGCCAGTTCTTCGAGTTCGGCCACGTAGTCCTGCAGCAGGAAGTGCACCAGGCGGTGGTCCAGCGGGCTGGTCTTGTTCTGGTCGTCTTCCAGCTGGCTGATGATGGTGGTGCGCCAGGCGTCCACCACGCCGAGGCAGCCGCGGGTTTGCAGGGTGCGGAATTCGTTCTTGTTGTCGAACCAGAACCCGGCGATGATGCCGCGTACCGCGAAGCGATCGAGCATGCCGGTGGGCTCCAGGGCGGCGGAGAAGCTGCCCAGCAGCTCGTCGCGCAGCTGGGTCAGGCGGCCGCCGTTGCCGGAGAGCGCGGTGATGCTGGCGCCGTGCTCCGTCCACCAGGCCTCGAAGGCGGCCAGCACGTGGGCCTCGCGTTCCTGCAGGCCGGTGTCGGCCTCGATGGCGGGCTTGAGATCGCGCTTCTCGTTCAGATGTTCGGCAAAGTCCACGTAGTCGGGATCGTCCGGCCGGGGCGTGAACAGGTGCATCGGGTCGAGGCCCTGGGCGTCGAACAGGGGGCGCCGGTCCTCGATCTCCTTCACCGGCACGCCGCCCTTGAGGTGGGCGCGCACGTCCTGGGGCTCGGGCGGCGGGGTGTTGTCGGCGTAGCGGCGGATGTTCAGGTTGTAGTCGTTCTCGCGCAGCTCCTCCAGCGGCACCACGCGGGCAAAGCCGGGCACGTCTTCGAAGGCATCCCAGGTGCTGACGATCTTCTCGATGTGCTCCGGCAGCAGGTGGTTCTGGGCGCGGCCCTCGTGGTATTCGCGGTCGGCGTTGATGAACAGCACGCGGCCCCGGCGCTCCTCGGGCTTGGCGCCCCTGGCGCGCAGCACCAGGATGCTGGCCGGGATGCCGGTGCCGTAGAACAGGTTGGGCGCCAGGCCGATCACCGCCTCCACCAGGTCGTCTTCCAGCAGGCCGGCGCGGATGCGCTTCTCGTCGCCGCCGCGGAACAGCACGCCGTGGGGCATGACGGTGGCGATGCGGCCGTTGGCGTTCAGGCTGGCGACCATGTGCTGCAGGAACATCAGGTCGGCCTTCTTGGCGCCCTCGGGCACGCTGCCGTAGTGGAAGCGCTCCGGGAAGTGCGGGCTGGGCGTGTAGCCGATGGAGAACGGCGGGTTGGTGAGGATGCGGTCGAAGCGCTTGAGCTCGCCGCCCTCGACGTGCTGCGGGTCGGTGAGGGTGTCCTCGTTGCGCAGGTCGGCGCTGCTGATCCCGTGCAGCAGCATGTTCATCTTGGCGATGGCCCAGACCGAGCCGGAGGCCTCCTGCCCGAACAGGTTGAGCTTGCGCGAGTCGCCGCCCTGCTCTTCCAGGTTCTCCTTGGACAGGATCAGCATCCCGCCCGAGCCCATGCAGGGGTCGTAGACGCTGTGGCCCTCCTGCGGATCCATCAGCCGCACCATCATGCGGACCACCGGGCGCGGGGTGTAGAACTCGCCGCCCTTCTTGCCGGCGGAGTCGGCGAAGTCGCGGATCAGGTACTCGTAGGCCGCCCCCAGCAGGACGGGGAACTCGAAGTCCTCGTTGCGCAGGCGGTACTCGCTGAAGTGGACAATCAGGTCGCGCAGTTTCTTGTCCGGCAGCTTGGTGGGGCCCACCTGGCGGGTAAAGTCGATGTGCTCCAGCACCCCGGCCAGGCTGGGGTTGTGCTCTTCCAGCCCGGCCAGCGCCTTGTTCAGTTCGTTGCCCACGCCTTGGTGGGCCTCGTTCAGCAGGTACTCCCAGCGCGCCCTGGGCGGCACGTAGAAGTCCGCCTTGTACCAGCTGGGCATCTCGACGAGCTTCGCGATCTCTTCCTCGCTCTTGCCGCTGGCGCGCAGGTTGTCGCGCACCTCTTCCCGCCGCTGCTCGAACACGTCCGAGCAGCGTTTCAGGAACAGCATGCCGAAGATGTACTCCTTGAACTCCGAGGCGTCCATGCGCCCGCGGAGGATGTCCGCCGCCGCGAACAGGTGCCGTTCGAGCTGGTTCAGGGTGAGGATCATTCAGGGGCCATCCTTGAATCGCGTGAGGGGTAACGGGTTGGAACTGCGCTGGCCGGTCAGTCTCGCCGCTTTGCGCGACAACAGCCGTCGCGCCAATGCCGGCCCATGGTATCGGGCCAGTTTCCAGGCCGCCACGAACGCGCGCCTTCGCCACCCTTGGACCCGGAACTCTTTGCTCGCGCGTGAATACCCTCTCATCGGAGCCCCCGGAGGCCGGGACCCCAACACGTTGTCCAAGATGACCGCTTCAGTCAGCGGAGTAACGGAGATCCTCGACCGAAACCCGATTTCGGGGCCAAGCTACAAGGCATATCACGCGATGGCCTCGATCAGTGCCGGATCATCCTCGGCGGGCCGGTTCACCCGGGTGGACACCGGGTGATATCGAAGCGCGTCCGGGTGCAGGCGCTGCGTCCGTGCCCGGATCACTTCCCGTTCGGAGAGTGCCGGGTCCAGCCAGTCCCAGCGGCAGGCCGCATCCAGCACCAGGGGCTTGCGCTCGTGAATGTGCGCCAGACGGTCCGATGCGGGTTCGGTGATGATGGCGCAGCAGGCGCCGCCGTCGGCGGTGGGTTCCCAGATCCCCGCCATCATCAGCACGTCCTGCGGCGCATCTTCGGCCAGGGTGATGTAGTACGGCTGCTTGCCCTGCTCCGTCCGCCGCCACTCGTACCAGCCGTCGGCCAGCACGATGCAGCGGCGATGCGCGAACGCCGAGCGGAAATACGGACTGGTGGCCACCTTCTCGGCCCGCGCGTTGATGGGCCGGGGGCCCTCCTCCACCCGTTGCGGACGAAAGCCCCAGAACATCGGCTGGAAGGCGGCCCGTCCATCGTCGCCCGCACGGAACCCTTCCAGCTCCGTCCCCGGCGCGACGTTGTACCGCGGTGCGTCGAAACCCGCATCGACCGGCACCTGGAAATAGCGCATGGCCAGCTCGCTGGTCGCGCTGTAACGCGTCATTCGTCCGCACATGAAGCCAGCATGCCACGAGATCCGCGCGAGCCGTACGGGATGGCGGTCGCTTCCCCCTTGCGCCCGGGATCCTCATGCGAAGCCGCATCTCCGGAGTTTTCGATTACCCAAAAGAAAAAGCGGGGACCTGCCCCGCCTTTTCCGCTCAACGTCATGCACGCCCCAGCCGACCGGGTGGCCGCTCGGGATCCCTCGGCGACAACCACACAGGACGCCCGCCGCAGAGTCGATGCCAGTATCCGTTGCGGCGCGCCTGAAGTGCCTGCGCCGCAACATCGGCGTGGGCGCTACACTGATCGAGGCCCCGCACCAGGGCCGCCATGGGCGCGCCGTAGTCGTCACCACTGCGATAGGCATCAATCACCCGCCACAGCGCGTCATGGGCGTCCCGATCCCGGTGCCGCAGCGTGGCCATCGGCTCCTGCAGATAGTAGTCAATCAGGCGCTCGTGGCGCTTTTCCGGAATACGGTGCGCATCCGGAGTGACGCATTTGCCGACATCATGGAACAGCGCGAGAAGGATGCCGGCTTCCCGGGAATAAAGGTCCAGACTCATAGTGTCCGTGGCGGCCATCACCCCCTCGGCCACCTCCAGGCTATGGGCCAGCAAACCACCCGGCTCCCGGTGATGACAGTCCCCGGAGGCCCGGCCCGTCACAAAACTCAGGGTGAACGCCGGATCACCAAAGACGGTGCACAGGAAGTCTCGGTAGGCCTCGACCCTCAAGCTTTCCGCGAGCCGTACGAGTCGACCGAGATCTTCCGGGCAAGGCGCTCGATGAACGGGCAGCAGCTCCAGCGCATCCCGTTCACACGGCCGGTTGCCGTACAGGGGATGCGCCACCAGCACCCGTTCCCCGCGCGGATTGACGGCTGTGTGCAGGGAAACATCCCGATGCTGCCCGTTCACTAGACCGTGCCCGTCCCAGTCGCGGCGCAGGCCGTACGCCCGCGCGCTCCCCGTCGTGTCATACAGCTGGAAGCGGAAGACCCGTTCGCCCGAAGATGCGACCCCCTCGTTCTCCACTTCCACGCGCGCCGACAACTCAACGGGCTCCGGACACGCCATGTCTTCGAAGTCCCGCATCCGCAGAACCTGTTCCACCGTTTCAGCCTTCATCCCGGACCTCCTTGCCCTCGTTGTCGGTCTCTCCGTGGAAACGCGCGCGCAACAGACGGTCCATCGCCGAACCGTCCTGGCGCGTCAGGTTGGGCACGTATCGCGAATAGACCCGAAAGAGCATTTCCGTGTTGGTATGGCCCAGCTGCCGCGCGATCCACTCGGGGTTCTCCCCGGCCGCCAGCCACAATGTGGCGGCGGTGTGCCGGCACTGGTAGGGCTGACGTAACGCCAGCCCCAGATGGCGGAGCAGCGGATACCAGACCCGTTCGGCCACGTTCTTGGTATCCAGTGGCTGCCCGTTCGCCGTGTGGAAGACGTAGTCGCTGCGACCGGTCGCCTCACGCTGTGCCCGCAGGGCATCGGCGACCACTGAGGACATCATGACGTCCCGCTGCGAGCCATCGGTCTTCGTGTACTCCGTCCTCCCCCGGTTATAGGTTTCGCGCACCAGGATGAGGCCGTTGTCGAAATCCACGTGGCGCCACTTGAGGCCATGCACTTCCCCGGTACGCAGCCCGGTGAAGAAGCGGACCACGAAGTAGTTCCGGTAATCGGGCCGCACGTGCTCGAGGATCCGCTGGACCTCATCCCAGCTGAACGGCTGAATCTCCCGCTTGGGCTGCTTCAGCCTTTTCAGGTTCTGCAGCGGGAACGTAAACTGGAAACGGTCAGCGGCCTCGGCGAGCACCATCGACAGCACCCCAAGGGTGTGGTTGATGGTCTTGGGCGAGAGCGTAGCGTTGCCCTTCCGGCCGGGGACTTTGGCGAGTGTCGACCGGAATGCAAGAACGTCCGCCTTGCTGATGTCGCTGACCTTCCAGTCACCGAACTGGGGGATCAGGTGTCGTCTGAGAGCGCTTCGATTGCTCTCGAGCGTCTTGAAGCGCCAGAGCACCTCGTTCTCCTGGAGCCACTGCTCCGCGAAATCGCGGAACAGTGGAACATCCGACTCGGGCTCGCTTGCCTCCGCCTCGGCTTCGGCTTCAGGGGCCCGTTCCAGGGCCTCGAACTCCTTAAGCCGACGGCTCTGCGGAAAATACTCGCGGTAGGCGAAGGTGCCGAGGGTCATCTCGGCATCCATCTTCTTCGCCACCTTCTCCATCTTCCGCCGGTTGGCCGGGGTGTTCGGCAACGAGCTGTATTCCCTGCACCGTCGTCCCTTGTAGAAAAAGTCGAAATAGAGCTTACCCGTCTCTTTACGTTCACGGACCTTAACCATGGCAGGCACCCCCTCCCGCCATCGGGATCGTCAGGTCGTCGTCTTCGGCCGCCATGCCGGTCATATCCCTTTCGATGGTCTCCCAGATGTACAGGATCTTCCGGCCGCCGAACGGCCGGATGTAGTGGATCCCTTCAATGAGCACGCTGTCTTTCAGACTGTCCCGGATCGTGCGGGGGGTGTACTGGATCCGTTCGGCCAGTCCTTCAGTGGTCAGGTAGGTGTACCCCATGTATCCTTCCTCCGTATCAATGAAACATTCAAGTTTCGTGTGTAGCCTGTGCGCTTCACACAACTCCGACTCTACACAAAAAATGTAGCCTGTCAACTACGTTTGATGCCTGGGGTGTACATGGCGATCCGAATCCGGCTTAAAGAGCTCGTCGCGGAGAAGGAGTACCGGGAAGGGCGAGTCGTGACGATGAAGGAGATCTCCACGCAAACGGGGATCCATCGCGTCACGCTTTCAAAGATTGCGCATAACCGTGCGCAGAACGTCGGCACCGAGACGATCGACCGGCTGTGCAAGTTTTTCGGGTGCCGTATCGAGGAACTACTGGAATTCGTTGACGACGAGAATCGAGAAGGGGATACGGACTGAAGGAAGGCTGCGGAGCCGAGGCGGGAAAAGAGAAGTGACGGCGCCATGTGTCCCATGGACAGGCGGTCATTTTCAGGGGCGCACACCAGGGCGGAGACGGCGACTGTCCCACAGGTGTCCCAGAACTGTCCCACAGCCCTGGAAGGCCCCAAATGAAAAAGGGACCAGCGACTGCAAGTCACTGATCCCTTTCTCGAAATAATGGCGCGCCCGGGAGGATTCGAACCTCCGACCGCCTGGTTCGTAGCCAGGTACTCTATCCAGCTGAGCTACGGGCGCGTCGATTGAAACGCGGATTATGAGGATCCGGACCGAGTGATGCAAGCCCCCGGAAGAATCCTGTTCCGTGCCGTTCCCGGCCTCCGCGCGGCCCCAGCCACGGAGGCTGCCTGGCCGGCCCGGGTCCGCTCAAGTCCTGCCATGACTGGCCGTTATCGATTCAGGGAGTCCGCATATTCTCTCCCTGAGGAATCGAAATGCTGTCCGGAAACCTGTTCGCCGATCCTGCCTTGCTGCAGCGGGTCACCCCGCAATCCAGCACCACGGCATCCGCACTGCCGCCCGCAGCCTCCAGCTATTCGCTGAACAACGGCAACATCCAGGGCACGGTGGCGGTGATCGACGGCCAGCGGGTGCATCACGAAGAGCGGGTCAAGCTCTTTGGCGGCAGTCAGCAATTGACCCTGACCGACCGCCAGGGGAACGAGCTATCGCTCAACATTCAGCAACATCACCGGGTCGACGTCCGGGCGTGAGATCCTGTAGGCGGACTCCGGCGGCGCCCTTTGCCGCGAGTCCGAGTCGGACACATTTCAACAGGATCATGATCCCGAGCCATCCGCCCGCGGCTGCTGGTGCACGGCGCGGCCCCGGCCACATGGCACGATCCCCTGCACACACCCGTGTGCCTTCTCCTGCAGATTGCAACCCCGAACGCCATGACCGACGATGGCACAGGAAACTCCCGATCTCTTGTCTATCTGGAAGGGGCCTCGCCATGACCGAATCACGAAGGGAAGCCCGCCGGCACGAAGAGGAAGAGGAACTGCGCAGGCGCCGGGAGAACATGCAACGGCGCAGTGACAGCCAGGCCGCCGCCGGGTTTGATGTCCTCCAAAGGCCGGAGGACTCGGAGACGCCTGCTGCCGAAAAAGACGACCCCGACAACCGCTGACCGGACAACCGTCGCCACGCCCGGGAGAAGGCCCATGGACGAGACTTCACCAACGGACCAGGCGGCCCTGATCGCCCGTCTGAAGGCCGAGCGCGATCAGCTCCTCACCCTGCTCAGGGCGTTGCCCGACATCTCGTTCGTGATCGACCAGGACGGCCTGTACGTCCGGGTCATCGGCGGGGCCAACCAAGCCATGTATGTCAGTGGCAAACCTCTGGAGGGCACGACCCTCCAGGAGGCCCTCCCCGACGAGATCGGCCGTCGCTTTCTGCATGTGGTCCGGGATGCCCTGCAGACGGGAGAGATGCAGTTTCTGGAGTACGAACTGGGGGTGGACGAAGTCCAGCCACTGCCTCCCCACGTTCGAGCCAGCGCCAGTGATCCGGGCAAACAGTATTTCGAAGGGCGTGTCCTGCCCCTGCCCAGCTACGATCACCCCAAACCCGTCGTGCTGTGGGTCGCGGTCAACATCACCCCGCGCAAGCAACTGGAGCAGTACTGGCGCACAGCTGCGGAAACCGATCCGCTGACCGGGATTGCGAACCGCCGCGCGCTGCTGGAACAGGCCCACGGCGAAGTCGAGCGCGCCCATCGCTACGGACACCCGCTCTCCCTGCTCATCCTGGACATCGACCATTTCAAGAGCATCAATTCCCGCTTCGGGCACGCCCGGGGGGATGAGGCCCTGCGGCGCTTCACGCAGGTCTGTACGGAGCTGCTGCGGACCAGCGATCGGATCGGCCGTATCGGTGGCGAGGAGTTCGTGATCCTGCTGCCGGAAACCGACCTGGCGGGCGCGGTCAGCCTGGGGAACCGGATTGTGGAGACGACCGCTTCCATCGAGGTGGCCAACACATCGCCGGTGTTCAACATCACCGTATCGATCGGCGCAGCGACCCTGCGACGCGGCGAGGGTTTTGAAGAGACCCTGCACCGGGCCGATCAGGCGCTTTCCAGGGCGAAGGCCAACGGCCGCAACCGTCTGGAGACCGAGAGCGCGCCCCGGCCGGATGAACCGCCGGCCAACGGCTGAAGAACAGGAGGAGCAACGCTACCGCGTCCTCACCGACAGGTGATGGCAACCGGATGGCAAACTCTGGCCGCTGCACGTGCTGAACGCCCTGTGCGGCGAATACAGAGGCCCTTGCCGAACGCGGGGAGAAATTCGACGGACCCTCAACATGGAGCTGGTCAAGCACGTTGCCGCCCTCCCCGGGTTCATCGGCAGCGTCAACCACATGCTCCGGCCCGGTGGCCACACCTCCCTGGCCACCACTAACCGCAATCCGGTCTTGTTCGCGGGGGCGATCGACGGGACGGAGTACCTGTTCCGCATCCTGCTCCGGGGACACCCCTCTCAGCAAACGCGCTTCATCAAGCCCACCCCCGGTAAACGCGGGAGCGGCTGGCCCGAAACGGTCTGGAACCCGTGACGCAGGCCGGCGTGATGGTCAACCCGCTCAACCGGCGGCCGCGGCTGTCACAACCCATGAGCGTCAACTAAATGTGGGTGTTGCGCAAGACCGGCGCCTGAGGCCCCTTACACTTCAAACGAGCCAATCGGAACAAACGGACCCGGGCTGGAGGTCACCCGGCAACAGGCAGGTCAGTCCCCGCCTGCGTGCCCGCGCGGCACCGGCCGGTACGGCTGGCTGCGGATCCGGTCGTGTTCGTGCATGCGATAGTGCACGAAGTCGTCCACCGCCTCGAAGTGCATGAACGGGTTGCCCTCTTCTTCCTCGGCCAGCGTCGATTCGGGCTTTTCCGCGTAGTTGTGGCCGGGATGGATGCAGGTGTGCTCCGGCAGGCCCTCGCGCAGACCCTTCAGGGTGTGGAACATCTGCTCGGGGTCGCCGCCGTGGAGGTCACAGCGCCCGCAGCCGAAAACGAACAGGGTATCCCCGGTGATCAGGTCGTCCCCGGCCGGCATGTAGAAACAGGTCGAGCCCGGGGTATGGCCGGGGGTGTGCAGCAGGCGGATCTCGGTGTCGCCGAGCATGAAACGGTCGCCACCGTGGTGCAGCTGCGGCTGTTCCAGGTCGCGTCCCCAGAACTCGGCCTCGGGCTTGAGCAGGTGCAGACGCGCCGAGGGGTTGTACTCGAGGATCGCCTCGACGCCATTGATGTGGTCGTGATGGCTGTGGGTCAGCAGGATGTCGCTGATCTCCACGTCCTGTTCCCGCGCCTGGCGCAGGATGGCCTCCGGGTCCCAGGCAGGGTCGACCACGGCGGCGCGCCGGCTGCCCACGTCCTCGATCAGGTAGACGAAGTTCTCCATGGGACCGAGTTCCTGGCGGTGGATCCGGTAGGGAAGCGCACTCGACTGGGGCATTGGCTGTCTCCGTGATGATGTCCGTGGTAATGCTGTCGCGATTCCGGCCCGAAATGCCGGCCGGCTACCATGGGGGTTCAAACCCGTATCCTGTGGAATCCCGAACGTTCATGCAAAGTTCCGCGCCCGAAGCCGAATCCCCCGAACAGCACTGGCAGGCCCGCTATGATGCGGGTTCGACCCGCTGGGACCGGGGCGAACCCAGCCCTTCTCTGGATCGCTGGCTGGCGCTCACCGATCTCGCGCCCGGGGCCCATGTGCTGGTGCCGGGCTGCGGTTATGGTCACGAGGTGCCGGCCCTGGCCGAACGCGGCTTCCGTGTGACCGGCCTGGACGTGGCCCCCACCCCGGTGGAGCACCTGCAGGCGGTGCTGGAACGCCGGGGCCTGCAGGCATACGCGGCAGCCGTACAGGCCGACATGCTCGACTGGATGCCGGAGGCGCCGGCGGACGCGATCTACGAACAGACGTCGCTGTGTGCCCTGCCTCCCGCGCAGTGGGAGGCCTACGCCGAGCGCCTGCGGCGCTGGCTGCGCCCGGGTGGCGAGCTGTTCGCCTGTTTCATGCAGACCGGGCGCGAAGGCGGGCCGCCCTATCATTGCGCCCTGGCCGACATGCAGGCACTGTTTCCCGAGGAGCACTGGATCTGGCGCGACGACGCCGGAGCCACGGAGCATTTCAACGGCAAGCATGAAATCCTGCGCCGGTTGATCCGGCGCTGACACGGGCCGCCCGGCGGCCGGGAGGTGACCATGTTCCTGCAGCCCCCCAGTGGTCTCGACCGCACCCGCGCGGTGCTCCTGGACCTCTCCGGCGTCCTGTACGTGGGTCAGCAGACCCTGCCCGGCGTCCCGCAGGCCCTTGAACGCCTGCAGGCGGCCGGCTTCCCGGTGCGTTACATCACCAACACCACGCGGCACTCACGGGCACGCATCGTGCGGGAGATGGCCGCGCTGGGCTTCAATATCCCGCCGGAGCATCTGGCCACCGCCCCCACCGCCATCCGTGCCCGCCTGCAGGCCGAGGGCCTGAATCCCCTGCTCCTGCTGACCCCGGACCTGGAACCCGAGTTCGAGGACTTTGCCGGCGACGGCTCGGATGTCGTGGTGCTCGGCGACATGGGCGAGGCCTTCGACTACGCGCATCTCAACCGCGCCTTCCGCCGGATGATGCATGGCGCGCCGCTGTGGACGATGGGCATGAACCGCTATTTCCGCGAAGGCGACGGCCTGTCGCTGGATCTGGGTCCGTTCGCCCGGGCACTGGAGTACGCGGCCGGTGTCACCGCGGAGAACTTCGGCAAGCCCGACCCGCGGCTGTTCCACGCGGCCGTGGCCGACCTGGGCCTGCGGCCGGAGGAGGTCCTGATGGTGGGCGACGACGTGACCTCCGACGTCGAAGGCGCCCTGGACGCGGGCATGGCCGCCTGCCTGGTGCAGACAGGCAAGTATCAGGCCGGGGACGAAAACCTCTGCGGTCAGCCGGGAGCCGGGCTGGCAGGCGATCTGGCGGATGTCATCGACGGCCTGCTGGATCCGGCCTGCAATCCGCACGACGACTGAAACCCCGGCGCGTACGCCCGCGGCGGAAACAGGACCGCCCCGGCGGCCTCACGGGGGAGAGGCACCGCCGGGGCGGAGACAATGGCTGCCGGACCACGTTCCGGCTCCCCGCACCGGCAGGCCGCCGGCGCGGGGATGACGTGATCAGGCCGCGTCGTTACGGAAGATGAAGTGATGGCGTGCGCCGCGACGCTCGTCCTGCTGACGCGCCACCTTCTGCACCTCCGGCCGGTTGGCGAACTGCGCCAGAGTGATGCCGTCGAGGAAATCGTACAGCTGCTGGCTCAGCTCGTCCCACAGCTCGTGGGTCAGGCAGCGGTCGCCTTCCTGGCAATCCTTGTGGCCCTTGCAGCGGGTCACGTCCACCGATTCATCCACCGCCGTGATGATGTTGGCCACGCTGATCTGATCGGCCCGCTTGGCCAGACGGTAGCCACCGCCCGGGCCGCGCACACCTTCCACCAGCCCGGCCTTGCGCAGCTTCGCGAACAGCTGCTCCAGGTAGGACAGGGAGATCCCCTGGCACTGGGAAATGTCGGCGAGGGTCACCGGACCGATACGGTCGTGAATCGCCAGATCCATCATCGCCGTCACCGCGTAACGGCCCTTGGTCGAGAGTTTCATGTTTTTCGCCTCCGAAAACGTGGTCGGTTATGTCGCCCAGATTCCCTTCTCCAGTCCTTATGGCAACGGAATCCGTTCCTAGTTCCTGACCGCATGGGTCGGTTTTAATTCCGCTATCCTAACAAGCGTTTTGGCAGATTTCACGCTTTTCTAACGGTGCTGTCCATTAGGATATTCGGAATTGGTCAAAGTTCCAGTGTTTTGAGGGATTTTTTTCCTTGGCCCGTTCGGGGTTTATGCGGGGAAACGCCCGGCGCCGGGGCGGCGCCGCCCCGCAGACAGAAACAAGCAGTCCGGGCGTGTCAGTCCCGCGGCCGCGGGACGTAGGCGAAGTCGATGTCGGCGAGGATCAGGACCGGGGTGCCCACCGGCAGACGCGGGAACAGCTCGATGACCTCGTCGTTGCGCATGCGAACGCACCCGTGCGAGGCCGGCTGACCGATGCGGCCCTCTTCGTCGGTTCCATGGATATAGATGTAGCGCTGCAGCGAATCGATCCCCTCGCCCCGGTTCACGCCGTCCTCCAGACCCTCCAGCCACAGGATCCGCGAGGTGATGTTGTCGCGCGCGCTGCGTTCGTCCGGGCCGGTGAGGATCTCGGCCGTCTGACCGGTGTCGCCGCGCGCGCGGAAGATCGTCCCCTTCGGCGCGTCCTCGCCAAAGCGTTCGGCGATGCGGTGCAACCCCGGCGGGGTCCTGAGGCTGCCTTCCTCGCTGCCCACCCCGTTCTCGGCGGTGGACACGTCGAAGATGTCGGTCACCCGTCCATGCTCCCACACATACAGGCGCTGCTGGTCCACGCGGACCACCACCACGGGCAGGTCGGCGGCGGCCCGGGCCCGTTCGCGGGCCTCCTCTGCCACCGGTTCGATCCATTCGAGCGCGGGCAAGGTCACGGTTCCTACTTCTTGTTGGCCAGGTCGAGGACTTCGCCCGCGACCGGGGTGTTTTTCACGCCGTCGGCGCGGGCCGCGGCCAGCTGGTCGAGGTAACCCTCCGGCAGCTCGGTCACGTATTCGCCGGTGAACACCGAGCAGTCGAATTCGTCGATCGCGCGGTTGCCGCGCCAGACCGCGGCCTTGAGGTCGTCGAGATCCTGATAGATCAGCCGATCCGCCGCGATCGCCTCGCACACCTCGTCCTCGTCGCGCCCGTGGGCGATCAGCTCGTGCGCGGCGGGCATGTCGATCCCGTAGACGTTGGGATAGCGCACCGGCGGCGCGGCCGAGGCGAAGTAGACCTTCCTGGCCCCCGCCTCACGCGCCATCAGCACGATCTCGCGCGAGGTGGTCCCGCGCACGATGGAGTCATCCACCAGCATCACGTTCTTGCCCCGGAATTCCAGCGATATCGCATTGAGCTTCTGCCGTACCGACTTCTGCCGCTTGGTCTGCCCCGGCATGATGAAGGTTCGGCCGATGTAGCGGTTCTTGATGAAGCCTTCGCGATACTTGATGTCCAGCTCGTGGGCCATCTCCAGGGCCACGGTGCGTCCGGTGTCCGGGATCGGCACGATCACGTCAATGTCGTGGTCGGGCCAGTCGCGACGGATCTTCTCGCCCAGCGCGGTCCCCATGCGCATGCGCGCGCGATGGACGAACACGTTGTCGATCACCGAATCCGGCCGCGCGAAATACACGTGCTCGAACATGCACGGCGTCAGACGGGTTTTTTCGGCACAGATCCGCGCGTGGACCTCGCCCTCCGGTGTAATGAACAGTGCCTCGCCCGGGGCCAGGTCACGCTCCAGTTCGAAACCCTGCGATTCCAGCGCGGCGCTCTCGGAGGCCACCATCCATTCACGGCCCGGCCCCTCGTCGGCCTCGCGCGAGCCGTAGACCAGCGGCCGGATCCCCTGCGGATCGCGGAACGCGAGCAGTCCCCGGCCGGCGATCATCGCGACCACGCCGTAAGCGCCCCGCGCCCGCTGGTGCACCCGCTCCACCGCGTCGAACACCGCATCGGGGTTCAGGCCGTTATCGATGAAGCGCAGCAGCTCCTGAGCGAAGACGTTGAGCAGGATCTCGGAATCGGAATCGGTGTTGATATGCCGGCGGTCGGTGGCGAACAGCTCATGCTTCAGCTCGCGCGCGTTAGTCAGGTTGCCGTTGTGGCCCAGCGTGATCCCGAACGGCGAGTTCACGTAGAACGGCTGGGCCTCGGCCGACGAGGACGAACCGGCCGTCGGATAGCGCACGTGCCCGATGCCCATGTTCCCGGTCAGCGTCTGCATGTGCTGGCTGTGGAAGACATCGCGCACCAGCCCATTGTCCTTGCGCAGATGCAGCCTTCCGCCATCGTCGCAGGTCACGATGCCGGCCGCGTCCTGGCCGCGGTGCTGCAGCACCAGCAGGGCATCATAAATGGGCTGATTGACCGGGGAACGGCCAACGATTCCGACAACTCCGCACATACTGACTCCAGGGGGTTCGAGGTGGCCCTTGCCGATCGGGCCCGTAACTGCGTGAAGAGGCGCGCGACTACTGCCCGGGTTCCGCCTCCGGCTCCGCTTCCGACCCGGGCCCGAAGGGCAGACCGTCTTCCTCGCCCGTGTCGGGCAGCGACTGCGGTGCGTCATTGGCCGCCTCACCACCGGAAAGCAGGTCGTCGAGGTGGGCCTGCCAGTCCTCGGGCAGCAGCCCCAGCATCCAGTCGAGAATGCGTTCGAAATGCGGGATCAGCATGCTGCGATCCCACCAGGACTCGTCCGGCATCAGGGTCAGCGAGGCCAGAAACACCAGCATGGCGACCAGGACCACACCGCGCAGCCCGCCGAAGATCACCCCCAGCGCGCGATCGGTGCCTGTGAGCCCGGTCCCCTTCACCAGCTTGCCCGCGAGCACGCCCAGCAGTCCGCCCACGATCAGGACCGCGATGAACAGCACCGCAAAGCCGATCCCCAGCCGCACGGTTTCGTCGGGGATCGCATCCGGCAGGATCACGGCCACATCGGCGGCAAAGCGGATACCGACCCACACGCCCACGATCCAGGTCGCCAGCGAGAAGACCTCGCGCGCGAATCCGCGGAACAGACTGATGACCGCGGAGATCGCAATCAGAATGATGATGACAAGATCGATCCAGTTCACGGCAACAGTCTATCCCAGGGTTCGGTTGAACACGTAGCCAGGTTTCACGGGAAGGTCACCACGATGCCGGACAGGTCGTGTTCTTCCTCGAGCCGGTCGCGCAGGCTCAGCGCCTCGTCCCGGTCGGCACGCGGTCCGACCTTGACCCGGTAGATGGTCTCGCCATCGACATCGCGATCCTCGACGAACGCATCGATCCCTTCATCCCGCAGGGCCCGCTCCTGGTCCCGCGCATTGTCGCCATCACGATAGCTGCCCACCTGGACCGCCCAGCCGCTGGTCACATCGGCAGTCGGCCCGGACTCGGCCGGCAGCGGCTGAGGCGCCTCTTCCGGCACTGCCGGTTGCGCATCCTCGGTATCGACATCGATTCCCGCATCATCCGTCTCGGCCGTCTCGACCTCATCCTGCGGGATCTCGTCGCGCAGGCGCGCGCGGCGTTCGGAGGGCAGCGGCAGATCCGGCTCGGCGAACTCCGGCGCGTCCGGCACCGGGTCCTCGGCGCCGCTCATGTAAGGATGTCCGGCCCCGTCGAACAGCCAGGGCAAAAAGATCACCGCCAGCACGATCAGCACCACCGCGCCGATCAGGCGGTACCGCACCACCGGTTGGTCACTCACGCAACCACCCCCTCGACCGCAACCGCATCCACCGGACGGGTCGCGCTGGCCGCCGCCTGCGCCAGGAAGGCCGGTCCCGCGGTCAGCGCGGCCGCCACGGTATGGAACGAACCGAACACCACCACGCGACCGTCGGTTCCGGCCTCGCGGCGCGCCTGTTCCAGCGCCGCGGCCGGGTCGGCGGCCGCCGGCAACACGGTGCCCCCGGCGGATGCCTCCAGCTCGCGCGCCAGATCCGCGGCAGGAAGCGCGCGTGGCAGCTCCAGTGGCATGGGCACCCAGACATCGACCGCACCCCGCAGGGCCTCCCACATCGGCGCGCGTTCCTTGTCCGCCATGACCGCCACCGCGGCCACCACTGGCCCCGCCACCGGGCGGGCCCGCAGCCAGCGCGCCAGCTCGACGACCGCGTGCGGATTATGAGCCACGTCCAGCAGCCATTCGGGCTCGCCGCCGCCGGGACGCAGCTGCTGCAGCCGTCCGGGCGCCTGACTCCGAAGGGCCGCCTCCAGCACCGCGCCATCCAGCCGGTCGTCCAGGCCCAGGCCGGCGACCGCAGCCAGCGCGGTGGCCAGGTTCATGCGCCCGGCCCCGTCCAGCGCGGCAAAAGCCTCCGGCGTCAGTTGCAAGGTCCGTTGCTTGCCGTCGAAATGCCAGACCAGGGTGTCGTCCCGGTCGCTCGCCGGCGCGAGATCGTAGTCCTCGCCCACGCGACGCACCGGCGCCTCCAGCTCGCGCGCGCGTGCCGACACGCTGGCCGGCGGATCGGGATCTCCCAGCATCAACGGACGCCCGGGGCGCAGGATTCCGGCCTTTTCGATCCCGATCGCGTCGCGGGTATCCCCGAGCCAGGTCTGATGATCCAGATCCACCGCCGTGATCACGGCGACGTCGGCATCCCAGATATTGACCGCGTCCAGCCGCCCGCCCAGCCCGACCTCCAGCACCTGCACGTCCACCGCGGCCTCGCGAAACAGCCAGCCGGCGGCCAGCGCGGCGAATTCGAAATAGGTCAGGGAGTCTTCGCCGCGCGCGCGGTCCACCGCGTCAAAGGCGCGGCACAGCAAGCCATCGTCGGCCTCGGCCCCGTTGATACGGATACGTTCGTTGTAGCGCACCAGGTGCGGCGAGGTGAACAGACCGACACGCAGCCCCATCGCCTGCAGCAGCGCCGCCGTCCGGGTCGCCACGCTGCCCTTGCCGTTGGTACCCGCGACGATCACGGTACGCGGGACATCGCTGCGCAGGCCCAGGCGGTCGGCCACCACGGCCGCGCGCTCCAGGGTCAGGTCCATGGCGACCGGGTGCAGGGTCTCCTGCCAGGCCAGCCAGTCTTCGAGTCGATCGAAACGCACGGCCTCAGTCGGCGGATCGCCCGCGGGCCTCGTCGGTGGCCCCGGCGGTCTCTTCCGCGGGCGTTCCGGCCTCGCCACCGGCGGGCTCCGGGTCTTCGCCCGGTGCCGGCGCATGCATCATCATGCCCAGCACCGACGCCATGCGGGTACGCATCTCGCGGCGATCCACGATCATGTCGATCGCCCCGTGTTCCAGCAGGAATTCGGAGCGCTGGAAGCCCTCGGGCAGGGTCTCGCGCACCGTCTGTTCGATCACCCGCGGCCCGGCGAAGCCGATCAGCGCCTGCGGCTCGGCCGCGTTGATGTCGCCCAGCATCGCCAGACTGGCCGAGACACCGCCCATGGTCGGGTCGGTCATCACCGAGACGAAGGGGATGCGTTCCTCATGCATTCGGGCCAGTACCGCACTGGTCTTGGCCATCTGCAGCAGCGAGAACAACGCCTCCTGCATGCGCGCGCCGCCGGAGGCGCTGAAGCAGACCAGCGGGATCCGTTTCTCCAGGGCACGATCCGCGCCCCGCACGAAGCGCTCGCCGACCGCCGACCCCATGGAGCCGCCCATGAAGCGGAAATCGAATGCCGAGGCCACCAGCGGGCGGCCCAGAAGCCGCCCTTCCATGACCACCAGAGCATCGCGTTCGCCGGTGGATTTCTGCGCGGCGGCGAGGCGATCCTTGTATTTCTTGGAATCGCGGAACTTGAGGACGTCGGAGGATTCGATGTTCTCGGCGATCTCCTCGCGCCCGTCCTCGTCGAGGAAGGTCTCCAGACGCCGCCGCGCATGCATGCGCCGGTGGTGGCCGCATTTCGGGCACACGTCCAGGTTGCGCTCCACCTCGGGGCGGTAAAGCGTGGCATCACAGCCTTCGCAGCGCACCCACAGCCCTTCCGGGACCCCGCGCTTGTTCGCGTTGTCGGTGCGGATGCGCGAGGGCATCAACTTTTCGAACCAGCTCATCCCGACTCCGTCACGGACGCAAAGCGCTTATTCTACACCGACCCGGCGGCACTCGGGGAGCGCGCCTCGTCCATGGCGCGACGCATGCCACTCAGTTTGTCCGCCGCCGCACGGATGAATCCGGCGCTGTCGCCGGGATGCGCCTCGACCAGACTCACCAGGGCGCTGCCCACCACCACGGCGTCGGCCACCCGCGCCACCGCTGCGGCGGACTCCGCATCACGGATGCCGAAACCCACGCCCAGCGGCAGATCGGTGAACTCCCGAATCGCGTCCAGGCGCTCGTTGAGGGCCGACGGGTCCAGGCTCTGCGAGCCGGTCACGCCCTTGAGCGAGACGTAATACACAAAGCCCCGCGCGGCACGGGCCAGGTGCCCGATCCGCTCGCGCGAGGTCGTCGGGGCTACCAGGAAGATCGGATCGATTCCGGCCTGGTCGAGCAATGCGGTTACCTCGTCGCATTCCTCCGGCGGCAGATCCACCGTCAGCAGACCGTCCAGCCCGGCAGCCGCGGCCTCGGTGGCGAAGGTCTCGAACCCCATGCGCTCGACCGGATTCAGGTATCCCATCAGCACTACCGGAGTCTCCGCGTCACGCTCGCGGAAACGACGGACCATTTCCAGCACGTCACGCAGGCCGGTGCCGTGCTGCAGGGCCCGTTCATGCGCACGCTGGATCACCGGCCCGTCGGCCATCGGGTCGGAAAACGGGACCCCCAGCTCGACCAGGTCCGCGCCGGCCTCCACCAGTGCGTGCATCAGGTCGACCGTCGCGCCCGGCTCCGGGTCGCCCGCGGTGATGTAGGGCACCAGGGCCGCTCGACCGGACCCACGGCATTCTTCGAAACGTTGCTGGATGCGGTTCACAGCGTGATCCCCTCGCGGTCGGCCACGGTGGCGAGGTCCTTGTCGCCGCGGCCGGACAGGTTGACGATGATGCTCTGGTCCGGGCGCATGGTGGGCGCCAGCTCGAGCACGTGCGCGATCGCGTGGCTGGTTTCCAGCGCCGGGATGATGCCCTCGGTGCGGGTCAGACGATGGAAGCCGGCCAGTGCCTGATCGTCGGTGACCGACACGTAGCTCGCCCGGCCGATGTCCTTCAGCCACGCATGCTCCGGCCCCACGCCGGGATAGTCCAGGCCGGCGGAGATGGAGTGAGTGCCGATGATCTGGCCGTTTTCATCTTCCATCAGGTAGGTGCGGTTGCCGTGCAGCACCCCGGGGCGCCCGGCACCCAGCGGTGCGGAATGGCGCCCGGTATCCACGCCCTCGCCACCGGCCTCCACGCCGATCAGCTCCACCCCCTCGTCAGCGAGGAACGGATGGAACAGCCCGATGGCGTTGGAACCGCCGCCCACGCAGGCTACCAGGGTATCGGGCAGGCGACCGGTGGCCTCCACGTGCTGCTCGCGGGCCTCGCGTCCGATCACCGCCTGGAAATCGCGGACCATGGACGGATACGGGTGCGGGCCGGCGACCGTGCCAATGATGTAGAAGGTGTCATCGACGTTGGTGACCCAGTCGCGCATCGCCTCGTTCAGCGCATCCTTCAGGGTGCGGGTCCCGGAGGTCACCGGCACCACCTCGGCACCCAGCAGACGCATGCGGTAGACGTTCGGGGCCTGGCGGCGGGTGTCTTCCTCGCCCATGTAGACCACGCATTCCAGGCCCAGGCGTGCGGCCACCGTCGCGGTCGCGACGCCGTGCTGCCCGGCCCCGGTCTCGGCGATGATGCGCTTCTTGCCGAGATGTCGTGCCAGCAGGGCCTGGCCGATGGTGTTGTTCACCTTGTGTGCGCCGGTGTGGTTGAGATCCTCGCGCTTGAGATAGATCTGCGCCCCGCCCAGCTCGCGCGACAGCCGCTCGGCGTGATACAGCGGACTGGGCCGCCCGACGAACTGGCGCAGGTCACGATCCAGCTCCGCGAGGAACGCCGGATCCTTCATGTAACGTTCGTACACGTCCTGCAGCTCGTCCAGCGCGCCCATCAGGGTCTCGGACACGAAGCGCCCGCCATACACCCCGAAATGCCCGCGGTTATCGGGGAACGCGGCCCAGTCGATTGCTTCAGTCATTCAGTGTCACCTCGTTGCGTCGCACGGCGCGCACGAAGGCGCGCATGCGTTCCGGTTCCTTGATCCCGGGTGCCGATTCCACCCCGGAACTCACGTCGACCCCCCAGGGCCGGGTCATCTTCAGCGCCGCATCCACCGTTTCGGGGTCCAGCCCCCCGGCCAGCAACCAGGGCCGCGGCAGGTCATCGGGAATCGCCGACCAGTCAAACCGATGTCCGCTGCCCCCGGAACGGCCGCCACCATGGCTGTCCAGCAGAAATCCACGCGCCGCGGGATGGGCATCCATCTCGCGGCGCGGATCGGCACCGTCGGCCATGCCGACCGCCTTCAGATAGGGCCGCCCGTAACGGGTACAGTCGGCGGCAGCCTCCCCGCCATGAAACTGCAGCCATTCCAGCGGCACTGTGTTCAGGACCTCTTCCACCCGCTGCGGTTCCGGATCGACGAACAGGCCGACGGTCCCTACCAGCGGGGGCAGCGCAGCGGCGATCGCCGCCGCCTGCTCCGGACTCACACAGCGCCGGCTGCCCGGGTGGAACACCAGTCCTACCGCATCCGCCCCGGCGGCCGCAGCCGCCGCGGCCTGTTGCGGCGTGGTGACCCCGCAGATCTTGATCCGGTAACGCATTCGGGCAGCCTACCAGAACGCCCCGACCCGGACCCGATCCCCTGCCCGCATCAGGCCTCCACGCTTGCCGGCACCGGCCCCAGCACCGGGCCCTCCTGGTCCGGCAGCCCGAACTCCGGCGGATATTCGACCTGCACGAAATACAGCCCGCCCGCCGGAGCGGTGATCCCCGACTGACGACGATCCCGCGCCGCCAGCACCTCGCGTGGCCATTCCGGCTCGGCGCGACCGTCCCCCACCGCCAGCAGCACCCCCGCGATGTTGCGCACCATATGGTGCAGGAAGGCGTTGGCATGTACGTCCAGCAGCACGTATTCGCCGCGACGCTGCACGCTGACCTCGTGTACCTGCCGCACCGGCGACTTCGCCTGGCAGGCCGACGCACGCAGGCTGGTGAAGTCCTGCTCGCCCACGAAATGCCGCGCGGCGGCCTGCATCCGCTCCGCATCCAGCGGCCGCCGCCACCAGGCCACCCGCCCCGCCCCCAGACCGGGCCGCACCGGGCGGTTCGCGATCACGTACCGGTAGCGTCGCGAATAGGCCGCGAACCGCGCATGGAACGCCCGTGGCACCGGACGGGCCCAGCGGATCGCGATCGAGTCCGGGAGATTGCTGTTGCCCCCGAGGATCCAGGCATGGGCCTCACGCCGGCTGAAGGTATCGAAATGCACGACCTGCGCCGTGGCATGGACGCCCGCGTCGGTGCGTCCGGCACAGGTGAGTTCCAGCGGATGATTCGCGACAAATCCCAGGGCGCGCTCGAGCTTCTCCTGCACGCCGGGGCCGTCCTTCTGCCGCTGCCAGCCCAGCCACGGCGTACCGTCATACTCGACCCCCAGCGCCCACCGCTGGCCGCCCCCGTCTCTCTCTCGCGTGTCGTCCATTCCGTACCCGTATCGCCCCGTTCAATGGTCCACCCGCTCAGATGCCCTGCAGACCCGCCGCCCACTGCAGCCCCAGAGCGACCAGCGCGACCAGCATCAACCAGCCCGTCTCCAGTCCGCGCCCGGCAGCCCCGGGCCACTCTCGGCCCTTTTCCTCCACTTTGCCTTCGCCCGTTTC
Organism: Thioalkalivibrio sp. ALJ24; assembly: GCF_000377785.1. Lineage (GTDB taxonomy): Bacteria > Pseudomonadota > Gammaproteobacteria > Ectothiorhodospirales > Ectothiorhodospiraceae > Thioalkalivibrio. The sequence goes on from NZ_KB898728.1 coordinate 23,615, forward strand.
CGGTGGATCCGACGCCGGCCCATCGCCGGCGTCCAGCGCCGCCGCCAGGCGTCCGACCAGCCATTCGCGCACCGCAGCCATTCGGACCCGCCGACTGCCGCCCAGACCCGCACGACGTCCCTCGAGCCCGGGGCGATCCCGTTCAAAATGTTCCAGGGCCAGGAACAGCCGGCGCGCGAACCGCTGTCCGGCCCCCACACGAGATCCCGGACGCCCCCCCAGCGCGCGACCCAGCGCGGCGACCAGCTCTTCCCGCGGATGCCGGTCGGTCAGCCACACCACGGCGAGCACCACCAGCATCAGTGCCGCGATGCGGGTCGCGGCCTCCACCAGCCCCGACGCAGTGCCGCCGTCCACCGGCCACAGCCCGAAAAACAGGGCCAGCGACAGATAGAACCACTTCATGCGCCACCACATGCGCAGGGCTCGCGCCCAGGGAAACCGCCGCAAGCCCGGCACCAGCAACAGCGCCAGGCCCGTGACCACCACCGCGACCGGCGCCGCCGTCATCACCGCCGCCGAAATCAACACCACGGCCGCCAGGCCTCCGGTCGCCGAACGCATCCTCACCTCGCCCAAACGCGAAAAGGGGCCCGCAGGCCCCTCTCGCCGGTCCGTTCCCGGGCTCACGGATGGAACCGCGAGCCGAACGCCCGTCAGGAGTCTTTCAGCTGGTCCCGGATCGCCCGGGCCCGCTCCTGCTCCTCCTCCGACCCGGAGGCCATGATCTCGTCGATCAGGTCCTGCGCACCTTCCTGGTCGCCCATGTCCGCATAGGCCTGGGCCAGGTTCAGCCGGGTCTCGTTGTCGTCCTCACCCCCGGCGGCCGGGGCGGGGGCCTCATCGCCCCCGGACTCCCCGATCTCCGGCAGTTCCGGCGCGCCCTGGTCGCTCGCCGCCGCGGAGTCGCCTTCGTCACCCAGCAGCTCGTCCAGATCCATGGACGGGATATCGCTGCCGGCGTCTCCGCCGGCCGGTGCGCTGTCATCCGCGGAAGGCAGATCGGATTCTTCGATATCAAAGGAGAGATCGCCAAGATCATCCAGATCCCCGGCGCCACCGCCGGAATCCTGATCGCGGGCGGCCGCCGCGGCGAGCTCGTCATCCAGGCCCTCGTCGGCCTCGAAGTCCATGCCGCCGGAGAGGTCCTCGGTCCCGGCATCCGCTTCTGCGCCTTCACCGGAGAGCGACTCGTCCGGACCCTCGGCAAAGCCGGAGAGGTCGAACTCGCCGACGTCTTCACCGCCATCCGCGCCCGTATCCGCCGGGGCATCACCACCCGCCAATGCGGCGGTATCGCCGGAACCAGCCTCCAGCTCGGCCAGCTTGTCACGGATTTCTCCGTCTTCCGGACCCAGCCGTTCGCGCAGGCTGCCCGCAGCCTGCCGCATCTCCGACTCGCTGCCCTGCGCGGAAAAGGCCTCCACCAGCTTCAGGCGGTACTGCAGGTTGTCGGGATCGCCATCGATCGCCGATTGGAGCGTATCCACCGCCTGATCGTTCATGCCGTAGGCCAGGCAGACATCCACCTCGGCAAGCACATCATCGGCGCTCATGCCGGTGTCGCCGGCGCCGGCGCCGGCCGAGCCGACGCTCTCGTCCGCGACCCTCGGTTCGCCCACCGACTCCTCCGCCTCGACAGCCGCCGGCTCATCACCGCTGCCCGGACGCGCCGGCTCCGCCGGGGTTTCCTCTGCGGCCCCGGCGGTGCCGGCCGCGGTCGCGGCCACGGCACCTGCCGCCCCGGCGGCACCAGCACCGGCCATCGAGGATGCAGAGGTCGCCGGGCTCTCGGCCATCCCTTCCCGCGCTTCGTAGCCGGTACGCGGGTCCGGAGACAGCTTCACCCCGGAGTTATCCACCCGGCCCGAGCCATCGCCACCCGGACCGCCACCGCCACGCCCGCCGCGGGCAAAGGCCAGCAACAGCAGCACCACGAGCACCAGCAGCGCAATCGCCATCATCAACAGCAGCGGATCGTTCATGATCCGCTGATGCAGCGGGGCGTCCCGCTCCGCCTCCGCCTCTTCCATGCGCTCACGCAGCTCGGCGCGCTCGTCACGGATGTCGGCCAGCTGCTGTTCCAGCGCAGCGAGTTCCTCGCTGGCCACCTCGGCCACCTGCTGGCTGGCATCCAGCGTCTCGCGCATGCGCGAGATCTCTTCCTGCATCTCCTCCATCTCGGCCCGCTGCGACAGCAGGGCCTCCTGCACCACCTCGGGAGAATCGGCCACAACAGCGGCATCCTCGCCTTCCGGCAGCACGTCGGCGACGATTTCGAGTCGGTCGTCCACCACCGGCTCGTCGTCTTCGACGGCGACGGCTTCATCCTCGTCCCGCTCTTCCTCGTCTTCCGGTTCGTCGCGCACCTCGTCGTCTTCCACCACCTCTTCTTCAGGCGCCGGCTCTTCTTCGACGGGTTCCTCCTCTTCGGGCTCCGGCTCGGGGCGCGTACGGGCCTGCCACTCCCCGGTCTGACGCTGGATCTCTTCACGGGCTTCGGCCGCACTGACCGCTTCCAGAGCATCACGGTCCGGGGTGCGCAGCTCCGTATCGGCGCGCAGCGCGTTCACGTTGCCGTCCACGAACGCATCGGGATTTTCGCGCAGGAACGCAAGCATCGCCTGTTCCGAACTCACGCCCTGCAGACCGGCCCGCTGGACGATCGTGTAGAGCGTGTCGCCGGAACGCACGCGGTAGGAATCCTCGGGAGCCGGGGCGGGATCCGCCGGCTCGGCGGTGGCGCGCGGGGCCGCGGCGTCCGGCAGGGTCCCCGGCGGATCAAACAGCAGGCTGATCTCGCGATAGCTGCGACCGCCGTCCCAACGAACCTCCAGCAGAAGGCCGATGTAGGGTTCGCGGATCGGCTGACGGGTGCGCAGCTGCACTTCGGCGTCCTCGACCTCGATCTGGAGATCGCCGGGCACCCGGCCGCGATCCAGGCCCTCGCGGCGATAGCGCTCTTCGGAGGCCTGGCGCACCGTTACCGAGTCATCCCTGGCTCTTTCCCCACGCAACGGGATGCGGACGTCCAGCGCCTGGTTGAGCGTCGAGCGGATTTCGGGCTCCGAGAGCCCCACCGAGCTGGACGCGGCCGGCGCCACAAGCAAAAGAATAATGAGCCCGAAGAGTAACTTGCGCACGGACGTCCCCCTGTGTGTGCGTGTTTTCTGTCCGGGCGATCCGCACGTCCCGCGGATTACAGACAGTTGCCCGGCCCTGTTTGCAGCGAGGTTATCAGATCCCCGGCTTATTGTGGGATTTAATCACAGGTAGTCGCGGATCAAAACCTCGGCGATCTGAATCGTGTTCAGAGCTGCGCCCTTGCGCACATTGTCGGCCACCACCCACATGTCGAGACCGCGAGGATGAGAGATGTCTTCGCGGATCCGGCCGACGTAAACCGCGTCGGTGCCACTGCTTTCGGTGACTGCCGTGGGGTAGCCGCCATCCTCGTGCCGATCCAGTACCTCAATCCCGGGGGCGGCGGCCAGCAGTTCGCGGGCGCGCTCGACGGTGAGCTTCTCCCGCGTCTCGATATGCAGGGCCTCCGAGTGGCCATAGAACACCGGGATACGCACGGCCGTGGGGTTCATCTGGATGGAGTCGTCGCCCATGATCTTGCGCGTCTCCCAGACCATCTTCATCTCTTCCTTCGTGTAGCCGTTGTCCTGGAAGACATCGATGTGCGGCAACGCGTTGAAGGCGATCTGCTTGGGATACACCTTGCATTCCACCGGACGGCCGTTGAGCAGGCTGGCCGTCTGGTGGGCCAGTTCCTCAATGGCGTCCTTGCCGGTACCGGAAACGGCCTGATAGGTCGCCACGTTCACGCGTTCCACGCCCACCGCGTCGTGCAGCGGCTTGAGCGCGACCAGCATCTGGATGGTGGAGCAGTTGGGGTTGGCGATGATCCCGTGGCGTTCGTAGTCGCCCACCGCATCCGGATTTACCTCCGGAACCACCAGCGGGATCTCCGGGTGATAACGGAACTGCGAGGTGTTGTCGATCACGACGCAACCGGCAGCGGCCGCCTTCGGAGCGTATTCCTTCGACACCGAGGCTCCCGGCGAAAACAGGCCGATGTCCACCTGCGAGAAATCGAACTGCGCGAGGTCCTCGACGATCAACTCGCGATTGCCAAACGAAACGGTGCTGCCGGCCGAGCGTTCGCTGGCCAGGGCATGCACCTGGCCCAGCGGCAGATCACGCTCGGCCAGGATGGAGAGCAGGGTCTCGCCGACGGCGCCGGTGGCACCGACCACGGCCACGTTGAACTTGCGGTCACTCATTATCGGGATCCTGTGGTTGAAAGGGGTTCAGGCGTCGTCCAGGGCCGCGACCAGCGCGTCACCCATGCCCTGGGTGGAGACCAGCTGCATGCCTTCGCCGTGGATGTCCGGGGTGCGCAGGCCCTGATCCAGGACCCGACCCACCGCCGCTTCGAGGCGTTCGGCGAGATCGTTGCGATGCAGGCTGTGGCGCAGCAGCATGGCGACGGACAGCACGGTCGCCATCGGATTGGCCTTGCCCTGGCCGGCGATGTCCGGCGCCGAGCCGTGGATCGGTTCGTACAGACCCACGCCCTCGCTGTTCAGCGAGGCCGAGGGCAGCATGCCGATGGAGCCGGTCAGCATCGCGGCGGCATCCGACAGGATGTCCCCGAACATGTTGCTGGTCACCATCACGTCGAACTGCTTCGGATCGCGCACCAGCTGCATGGCCGCGTTGTCCACGTACATGTGCGACAGCTCGACCTCGGGGAACTCCTGACCGACGCGTTCGACCACCTCGCGCCACAGCTCGGAGACCTCCAGCACGTTGGCCTTGTCCACCGAGCACAGGCGCTTGTTGCGCTTCATCGCGGCCTCGAAGCCGACCCGCGCGATGCGCTCGATCTCGGATTCACGATAACCGGCGGTATTGAAGCCGTAGCGTTCGCCGTCTCGCTGCTCGATTCCGCGCGGCTGGCTGAAATAGATCCCGCCGGTCAGTTCGCGCACGATCAGCAGATCCAGCCCGCTCACCACCTCGGGCTTGAGGGTGGAGGCCGCGGCCAGCTGCGGATAGAGGATCGCCGGGCGCAGGTTGGCGAACAGCTCGAGATCGGAGCGGATCCCCAGCAGTCCGCGCTCGGGGCGCAGATCGCGTTCCAGGGACTCGTACTGCGGGCCGCCCACCGCGCCCAGCAGGATCGCATCGGCGCGCCGCGCCTGTTCCCGCGTTGCCTCGGGATACGGATGGCCTGCCGCGTCGTGCGCGGCCCCGCCGATCAGGCCCTGCTCGACCTCCAGGTCCAGTCCGCCGATCGCAGCCACCCGGTCCAGAACCTTAAGCGCCTCGGCCACGATCTCGGGCCCGATCCCGTCACCGGGCAATACCAGAATTCGGTTCACAAACCTCTCCTAACACTCGGTTCAAACGATCAATGATTCCTTGCACCCCGTGGGAGCCGAGCCCTCGAGGCGATCCCCCGCCAACGCGCTCGGCCAGAGGGCTGGCCGCCTGCCGGGGGCAATCCCGTCCCGGCGCCCGGTCGGCCGGACCTTATTCCACCATCCACGGCCGGTCCTGCCGCAGACGTTCTTCGTAGGCGCGGATGTCGTCGGCATGCTGCAGGGTCAGGGCGATGTCGTCCAGCCCGTGCAGCAGGCGATGGCGGCGGTCCTCGTCCAGCGTGAAGCGGAACACCGTCGCGTCCGGCGCGGTCACGGTCATCTCTTCCAGGTTCACCTCGACCTGCGCGCCCGGATTCGCCTCCACCTGCTCGAACAGGTTCTGCACCTCGTCCTCGGCCAGCACCACCGGCAGCAGCCCGTTCTTGCAGCTGTTGGAGAAGAAGATGTCGGCGAACGACGGCGCGATCACCGCGCGAAAGCCGAAGTCGGTCAGCGCCCACACCGCGTGCTCGCGCGAGGAGCCGCAGCCGAAGTTCTTGCGCGCCAGCAGGATGGTCGCCTGGTCATACGGCGGCCGGTTGAGCACGAAGTCGGGGTTCGGCCGGCGCTGCGAGTGGTCCATGCCCGGCTCGCCCGGGTCCAGGTAGCGCCAGTCGTCGAACGCATTGGGGCCGAAGCCGGTGCGCTTCACCGACTTCAGGTACTGCTTGGGGATAATCGCGTCGGTATCGACGTTGGAGCGGTCCAGCGGCGCGACGATCCCCTTGTGAACGGTAAAGGCCTGCATCGCTCAGCCCCCCAGCTTCGACGGTTCGATGAAATGCCCGGCGACGGCCGCCGCGGCCGCCAGCGCGGGGCTGACCAGATGGGTACGCCCGCCCTGCCCCTGGCGGCCCTCGAAGTTGCGGTTCGAGGTGGAGGCGCAGCGCTCGCCCGGCTCCAGCCGGTCGGCGTTCATCGCCAGGCACATGGAGCAGCCCGGCTCGCGCCACTCGAAGCCGGCGTCCAGGAAGATCCGGTCCAGCCCTTCCTGTTCCGCCTGCTGCTTCACCAGCCCGGAGCCCGGCACCACCATCGCCAGCTTGATGTTGTCGGCCTTCCTGCGACCCTTCACCACCTCGGCGGCGGCGCGCAGGTCCTCGATGCGCGAGTTGGTGCAGGAGCCGATGAACACCTTGTCCGGGCGGATCTCGGTGATCGGCGTGCCCGGCTGCAGGTCCATGTATTCCAGGGCGCGCTGCATGCCCTCGGCGCGCACCGCATCGGACTCGGCCGCCGGATCCGGCACGCGGCCGTCGACCGGCGCGACCATCTCCGGCGAGGTGCCCCAGCTCACCTGCGGCGCGATCTCGGCCGCGTCGAGCTCCACCACCGCGTCGAACTCGGCATCCGGATCGGAAACCAGCGTACGCCAGTACTCGGCGGCCCGCTCGAACATCTCGCCGGTCGGCGCCTGTGGCTTGTTGCGCACGTACTCGATGGTCTTCTCGTCCACCGCCACCATGCCCGCGCGGGCCCCGGCCTCGATGGACATGTTGCAGATGCTCATGCGGCCCTCGATCGACAGGCTGCGGATCGCCGATCCGGCAAACTCGATCGCATAGCCGGTGCCGCCCGCGGTGCCGATCCGGCCGATGATCGCCAGCACGATATCCTTGGCGGTCACGCCCGGGCGCAGCTCGCCCTCCACGCGGATCTGCATGGCCTTCGTCTTTTTCTGCCACAGGCACTGGGTGGCCAGCACGTGTTCCACCTCGGAGGTGCCGATGCCGAAGGCCAGCGCGCCCAGCGCACCGTGGGTGGAGGTGTGCGAGTCGCCACAGACCACGGTCATGCCCGGCAGGGTCGCGCCCTGCTCCGGCCCGATCACGTGCACGATGCCCTGGCGCACGTCGGCCATCGGAAAGAACTTCAGCCCGAAGCCGGACACGTTGCTCTCCAGCGTCTCCACCTGGGTGCGCGAGACCGGATCCTCGATCCCGGCGTCACGATTGGTGGTGGGCACGTTGTGGTCCGGCACCGCCAGCACGGAATCCCCGCGCCAGGGTTCGCGCCCGGCCAGACGCAGACCCTCGAAGGCCTGCGGACTGGTCACCTCGTGCACCAGATGGCGATCGATGTAGAGCAGCGTGGAGCCATCCGGCTCCTCGCGCACCACATGCGTCTCCCACAGCTTGTCGTACAGTGTCTTGCCTGCCATTGCCTGCTCCTGCGGCCGTTAAAGCCCCGCAGGAAGCCAGCCCGCTGGCCTCCTGCAAAAGAGAATGCCGATCACGTTGCCAGTCTGCGGCACCGCTTCCATTCTTTCAAATCCGCTTTATTATCTTTTATATTCCACTTGGTTATACCTTGATGATCCGGCGTGACATTCGTCCGCCGCCGTCGTCCCACGGAGACCGCGAATGCGTCCGGAACAACTGAGCATCGAAGCCCTGCAGGCCTTCGTCGCGGTGGTGGACACCGGCGCGTTCTCGGTAGCGGCCGAGCACCTGCATCTGACCCAGCCGGCGATCAGCAAAAGGATCCAGAGCCTGGAGAACACCCTGGAACGCCCGCTGTTCGAACGCCAGGGGCGGCGCGTGCGTCCGACCGAGGTCGCCGAACGCCTGCTGCCCGAGGCCCGCGAGATCCTCGCCCGGCTGCGAGCCATCGAGCAGCAGATCGCCGATCTCGATCGCGCGGTCCACGGCCGTCTGCGGCTGGCCACGTCGCACCACATCGCGCTGCACCGTCTCCCCGGCCCGCTGGCGACACTGCGCGGGCGCTATCCGGGCGTCGAAATGGAACTGGCGTTCATGGATTCCGAAGCGGGTATCCAGGCGGTGCTGCACGGTGACGCCGATCTCGCCCTGGCCACCCTGCCCGACGACCTGCCTGCGGAGGCCGAGGCACGCGCGGTGTGGACCGACGAGCTGCTGCCCATGGTCGCGCGCGGACGCGCCGATTCCACGCCCGCGGACACGCTGGAACGGCTGCACCGCTGGCCCGCGATCCTACCGCCCGCGGACTCCACCACGCGCCGCGCGATCGACCGCGCACTGACCCTGCGTGGCCTGCATCCGGCGGCGGCGCAGGAAAGCCCGTATCTGGAGGTGATCCGCATGATGATCGCCACGGGACTGGGCATCGGCTTCCTCCCGCGCGACATGGCAACCGACGAACTCACGATTCTCCCGTGGCCCGGCCCGCCGGTGCGGCGCTCGCTCGGCTGGGTGCGCCACGCCACGCGCTACCGACCGCGAGCCCAGCAGGCGGTCATCGCCGAGCTGGAGGGCTCCGGTCCGCCCTGAGTGCGACTGCGCGACGCCGGCTCAGGCCGTGCGCGCCACTTCCCGACGGACGCAGTTGCGGCCATCGGCCTTGGCCTCGTACATCGCTAGGTCCGCGCGGGCCAGCGCGGCATCAATGGACTCCTCGGGCATCCAGCAAGCCACACCAACGCTGGCAGTCATGCGCACCACCCGGTCGCCACTGCGAATGCACAGCGCCTCGACCTCGGCCCGCAAGGCATGGGCACGCCTTTCTGCCCGTTCCAGCGGCAACCCCGGTAGCAGCACCGCAAATTCTTCCCCTCCCAGCCGGGCCAGGGTTTCGCCGGGCTTGAGGGCGTCTCCGAGCACCCGAGCGACACGCCGCAGTACCTCGTCGCCCACGGCATGGCCGTACTGATCGTTCACGCGCTTGAAGAAATCCAGGTCCAGCAGCACCACCGACAGGGGTTCGTCCGCCAACCGGCTCCGATGCCTTGCCGCCTCGGCCGCGTCGAAGAAGCCACGGCGGTTGCTGACGCCGGTCAGGGGATCGGCGGTGGACATGCGCATCAGGCGATCGATCGCCGTGAACTGCCAGCGCCGCAGGACATCCTCGCGATGGGCAATCGCCAGCAGGGCCAGCAGCACACCGGAGACGAACAGCCCCGCCAGTTCGGCTTCGGCCCCGGTGCCCGCATCGGTCTTGCCGTATGCCACCACCCAGACAGCGAGCAGCAGGATCCCGGTCAACGCCCACCGCCATCGACCCGTATTGGGCAGCAACAGCACGAACACCAGGCCGATGAAAGCAAACTGGCTGATGTCCAGCACCGGGTTGGCGTGTTCCAGCCCGTAGACGAAGGTCAGCGCCACCGTGAGGATCGTGACCCCGACCCCGGTACCGGGCGCCACGTTCATCAGCCGCTCCGGCCGCCGCCAGACCATCACCGCTGCGGTCACCAGCAGCCCGGCAAACACCGCCCGCAACGCCAGTGCAGCCCCCAGCCCTTCGTCCTCGAGGCGGGTCAGGTCCAGGGGCACCAGCGCCGCCAGCATGACGAGGATCAACGCCAGAACCACCAGGAAGGTCCGACGCATCGCACGCGAGCGTTCACTGCGAAAGCGCGCTTCCAGTTCCTCATCCGCAAAGCCGCCCGTCCAGCGCGACGGCCGCGGCAACGACACGGGAAGACTGCCATGCAGCGTGTGGCGCGGGTGGTCCGTCACCGGCTCCCCCTGTAAACGGATATCGAACGGGCGAGGATCCCACGCCTGCGGCTTGCGCGCCAGAGGGACACGACGGTGTGTGACGCACGGATACCTCAGGCGCGTGCGGCCTCGCGGGGGAGCAGGGCAGAAATCATCCAGGCGGCCAGAATGAACAGAGTGGAAGCAATGAGCGCGCCTTCGAGGCCCCAGATCATGAAGATGGCCCCGGAGGCGACGGTGCCGACCAGACGCCCACCGGCATTGGCCATGTAGTAGAAGCCGACCTTCATCGCGACCCGATCGGCCTCGGCGTAGTCGAGGATCAGGAACGAGTGCACGGCGGAGTTGATGGCGAACACCACACCGAACACGCCCAGCCCGACCATCAGCACCCACGCCGGGTCCGGGCCGGCCTCCAGGCCGATCACGATGGCGAGCGGCAGCAGCATCAGAACGAACGCCCACAGGCGCGCGGTCAGCCCGGTTGGATGCAGCCCGCCGCGCCCCAGCAGGTACGGCACCGAGGCCTGCACGATGCCATAGCCGATCACCCACAGCGCCAGAAACGCCCCTACCTGCATGTGGTTCCAGTCCAGAGTCGCGCTCAGGAACACCGGCAACGCGACCACGAACCAGACATCACGCGCCCCAAACAGAAAAAAGCGCGCGGCCGAGAGGACGTTGATCGCGCTGGAGTTGGAGAACATCCGGGTGAACTTCGGCTTGCCGCCGACCTTGCCAAGGCCACGCGGCAGCCCGACCACCGAGAACAGCATCACCACGGCGAGCATCCCGGCGAGGATCACCAGCGCCAGCTGGAACCCGACCGAGTACAGCAGCGCACCACCGACGAAGAATCCGACCCCCTTCAGCGCGTTCTTGGAGCCGGTGAGCAGCGCGACCCAGCGAAACAAACGCCCTTCGCCGTCGCCGGCGACCAGCTTCACGCCGGATTTCGCACTCATCTTGTTCAGGTCCTTGGCGATCCCCGACAGGGCCTGCGCGAACATCACGTAGGCCACGCCCAGCCACGCCTCCGGCACCGTGAGCATCAGCAGCGCGGCGACCTGCAACAGCGTCCCGCCGATCATCGTGGTGTTCACCCCCAGCCGCGCGGCCAGCCAGCCACCGGTGAGGTTGGTAATCACTCCGAACAGTTCGTAGAACAGGAACAGGAAGGCGATCTCCAGCGGGCTGTAACCCAGCTGGTGGAAGAACAGCACGACCAGCATGCGGATCGCGCCGTCGGTGATGGTGAACGCCCAGTAGTTCGCGGTGATGCGCGCGTAGGCGCCCACGCCGAGTACCGGCGAAGCGTCAGGATCGGGACCCGGGAAACACTGATTCATGCACACGCTCGCGCTCGAGTCGCTTTTGCGTGCGAACAAGGCGCGGGGACCGCCGTGCAGTCATTCTGCACAAGGGAGCCGCAACGCCGTGCGCGCACAAAACCGGCCGAGCCCCTTCGGCGTTGGCACCCCGGGTTCCCCGATCCTGCGTTGCGGCCCTTGCCGGTAGAACCACTACCCGCTGCGCAGCGCGCCTTGTCTGCGAAAACCCGGGGTGCCAACGCGAGCGTGTACATGAATCAGTATTTCCCTGGGGGCCGCCTTGCTCATCGCGGCGGGGAGTGTAGGGAAAAAGCATGAACGCCGCATTACGCCACGGCGGGGCAACACGCACCCCGCCGTGGCCGTCGACTCATGCTCAGAAATCGCCGGTTTTTCCGGCCTCGACGATGCTGTAGATCGTGTCCCTCACCTCGCGGGCGGTTTCTTCCAGATCCTCGGGCAGGTCCGTGGCATGCAGCATCATGTCCATGTTGGTGGTCACGATCCAGCCCTGGCCCTCGTCATCCTCCACCACTGCGATACGACACGGCAGGAAGCTGGCGAAGATGATGTCGTGCTGCACCATTTCGTTGGCGATCAGGGCATCACAGAACGCGAGGATGCGCATGTAGTTGCCCTCGCCGCCCATGGCCGTCACCTGTTCGGACAGTGGCAGATCCGCCACTTCCTGGAAGTTGCGCATGTTGGCCCGCAACTGCATCATCTCGACGGCTTCCTCGACGCTCACACCGTCCTCGATCCGAAAAACCTCGGCACTGTCCTGAACCAGCTGCTGAAGCGTTTCACGATCGAGTTCCGGTTCCTGCGCGTCGTCCGGCGCCGAGGCCATCAGGACCGGAGCCCAGCCCAGCAGCAGCACAAACAGAATCCAGCGTTGCATATTTCACCTCCCTCCGTTGCGCGACCTCCGGCCGCTTCTCCGAGAGGTTAGACCACTCAACGGAACAAAGGCGCCAAACAACAAAAAAACCCCGCATCGCTCGCGCGACACGGGGTTTGCGGTGAACACCCCCGGGACCGTCACATGACGGACATTCAGGCGCTGGCCGCGGCCATCACCGCATCCGGGATGCGCGGGGCCTCGTTGCCCAGACGCCGGCCGGCGGCGTTCAGCACAGCCTGCAGGGTCGCGGCCGTGGTGTCCTCGCCCAGGGCCACGCCCACCGAGCGCTCGCCGTCCACCGAGACATCCACCGCGGCCATCGCGCGCGCCTCGGTCCCGGCCTCCACCGCGTGTTCGTCGAAGTGGCTGACGCGCACCTCCACGCCGCGGCTGGCGTGCAGTGCCTCGGCCAGCGCCTCCACCGCGCCGTGGCCGGCCCCGTTCAGGCGGGTCTCCTGTCCGGGCGGGCCCACGGTGGCATCCAGGCGCACCACCGGGCCCTCCTTTTCGATCTCGTAGCGGACCAGATCCCAGCCCGGGACCGGTGCCAGGTAGTGCTTCTCGAACAGCTCGTGGATGCGCTGCGAAGTGACCTCCTCGCCGGAGGCCTCGGCGTCCTGCTGCACGATACGGGCAAACTCGACCGCCAGCCAGCGCGGCAGCTCGATGCCGTAGTCGCGCTCCAGCACGTGGGTTACCCCGCCCTTGCCGGACTGCGAGTTGATGCGCACCACCTCTTCGTAACGCCGTCCCAGGTCGCCCGGGTCGATCGGCAGGTAGGGCACGTTCCAGTGGCCGCCGTTCTCGCGGTAGTGCGCCAGGCCCTTGCGGATCGCGTCCTGATGGCTGCCGGAGAACGCGGTGTAGACCAGCTCGCCCGCCCACGGATGGCGCGGATGGATCGGCATGTCGGTGCACTCCTTGTACACCTCCATCAACCGCTCCATGTCGGACAGGTCGATGGTCGGGTCGATGCCCTGCGAATACAGGTTCATGCCGACGGTGACCAGGTCCATGTTGCCGGTGCGCTCGCCATTGCCGAACAGCGTGCCCTCCAGGCGGTCGGCCCCGGCCAGCAGGCCCAGTTCGGCCGCCGCCACGCCGGTACCGCGGTCGTTGTGCGTATGCAGCGACACGCAGATGTGTTCGCGGTGCTGCACGTGGTCGCAGAACCACTCGACCTGGTCGGCGAACACGTTGGGCGTCGCCGATTCCACCGTGGCCGGCAGATTGATGACCACCTTCTGGCCCTGATCCGGGCGCCAGATCGTATTGACCGCGTCAACCACCTCGACGGCGTAGTCCAGCTCGGTGGTGGAGAAACTCTCCGGCGAATACTGGAAGATCCACTCGGTCTGCGGGTACTGCGCCGCGTAGTCGCGCACCCAGCGCGCGCCGTTCTCGGCGATGCCGCGGATGCCGTCGCGGTCCATGCGGAACACCTGCTCGCGCTGCGCCGGGTTGGTAGAGTTGTACACATGCACCACCGCGCGCGGCACGCCCTCCAGGGCCTCGAAGGTGCGGGCGATCAGATCCTCGCGCGCCTGCGTCAGCACCTGCACGTACACGCCCTCGGGGATGCGCTGTTCGTCCACCAGCCGGCGGGTAAAGTCGAAGTCGATCTGCGAGGCGGCCGGAAAGCCGATCTCGATCTCCTTGAGCCCGATGTCCACCAGCACCTCGAAGAAGCGCATCTTCTGCTCCACGCTCATCGGGTGCACCAGCGCCTGGTTGCCGTCACGCAGATCCACCGCGCAGAACCGCGGGGCCTCCGTCGTGCGGCTTGCCGGCCAGCGCCGGTCCGCCTTGTCGATCGGCGGGAAGGGGGCGTACTTGGTGTGATCGAAACTCATGACGATCGCTCTCCTGAATGCGAATGCTGCGGCTTTCCTGTTGAGACAACAGAATAACGCAGAGTTCGCCGCAGGGAATTGCGAATTAGCGGTCCGACGACCCTTTTGCGACACAACATTGCGCAGCTTGATTCATAAGCGCAATATCTATCCCATGGATATCGAACCGTACCGTCTCGATCGCTACGACCGCCGGATCCTCGAGATCCTGCAGGAAGACGCGGGCCTCTCCAATCAGGCCCTGGCCGAGCGCGTCGGGCTGAGCCCCTCGCCCTGCCTGCGCCGGGTGCGTGCACTGGAGAACGCGGGGATCATCGTGCAGCGGGTCGCGCTGCTGGACCGGCGTCGCCTGGGCCTGGAGCTGACCGCGCTGATCCATATCGGCATGGACCGGCACACCCCGGAACGCTTCGCCCATTTCGAGGAGACGGTGGCCACCTACCCCGAGGTCCAGCGCTGCTACCTGATCACCGGCCAGGCGGCCGATTACATGCTGCAGGTGGTGGTCCCCGACATGGATGCCTATCAGGAATTCCTGCTGCGCCGGATCACCCGGCTGGAGGGGGTGGACAGCGTGCATTCCAGCTTCGTGCTGCGCCGGGTGCTCGACCGCACGGCACTGCCGCTGGATTACTCGCCGGGCTGAGCCGGAAGCTCCGGATGCGCGTCGCCGGCGTCCTCGGCACGCGCAGACAAAGCCCCTCCGGCATCCGCGAACCGGTGCCCCTGACGCAGGCAGTAACGCAGCCACTTGTTGAGGAAACGGTTGTGGCGCCAGCGACAACCCAGCCCGGGCTGGCCGGCAAGGGTATCGATCATGCGGTCCTCGCCGGTGCGCCGGCAGTAACGCCCCAGCACCTCGGCCTGACGCGCGTCATGGAACATCCGCAGCCGCAGATCGGGCTGCTCGCGCACGTGGCCGTCGCCTTCGCCGAAGCGATAGGTCAGGCGCAGGGTCAGGGTGTAGCGCGTACGTTCCAGCACCTCCAGGTGCAGATCCAGCGCCCCGTTCACCCTCGAGACCCGCGCCGCACCCGCCGCTGGCGGTTCGGGGCAAAGCCGGCGCAGCTGCAGGTAGTTGTCCTCGTAGAGCTCCATCAGCGCGGCGAAGGTGACCGGGCGCGGCTGCAGGTACGCGGGCGTGCGGGTGTCGAGCAACATGGGGCCGGAGTCTATCAGGCCGGGACACCCCCTTCCGACCACCGCATTCGGCGTGGGACGATCCGCAACGCGGCAGCAGACACCCGCCGGGCTTTCTGATAATTTCGG
This sequence comes from Thioalkalivibrio sp. ALJ24, assembly GCF_000377785.1. GTDB lineage: Bacteria > Pseudomonadota > Gammaproteobacteria > Ectothiorhodospirales > Ectothiorhodospiraceae > Thioalkalivibrio. Next base: position 38,831 of record NZ_KB898728.1, read on the forward strand.
CTGCAAAAAAAGGAAGTCACCTTCATGGACATCAGCGTCGTAACCACCCACCCGTTCGAGGACCAGAAGCCCGGGACCTCCGGCCTGCGCAAGCGGGTCGCGCGTTTTCGTCAGCCGCATTATCTGGAGAATTTCGTCCAGTCGGTCTTCGACAGCCAGCCCTCGCTGGAAGGTGCCGAGCTGGTGCTGGGCGGGGACGGGCGCTTCCACAACCGCGAGGCGATCCAGACCATCCTGCGCATGGCCGCCGCCAACGGCGTCGGCCGGGTGGTGGTCGGGCGTGGCGGGCTGCTCTCCACGCCGGCGGCCAGTCACCTGATCCGCAGCCGTGGCGCGGCCGGGGCCCTGATCCTGTCCGCCTCGCACAATCCTGGCGGGCCGGAGGGCGACTTCGGCATCAAGTTCAACACCGCCGCCGGCGGCCCGGCCCCGCCCTCGGTCACCGACGCCATCCACGCCCGCAGCCAGGCCATCACCCACTACCGCATCCTCAAGGAAGCGGTGCACGTGGACCTCGATCACCTGCACGCGACCACCCTGAACGGCATGGACGTGGAAGTGATCGACCCGGTCGCCGCCTACGCCGACCTGATGGACGAACTGTTCGATTTCCACGCGATCCGTGAACTGCTGGCCGGCGACTTCCGCCTGCGTTTCGACGCCATGCACGCGGTGACCGGCCCGTATGCCGAGGCCCTGCTGGTGGACCGCCTCGGGGCCGCCCCAGAGAGCATCCTGCGCGCCGAGCCGCTTGGCGATTTCGGCGGCGGTCATCCGGACCCCAACCTGACCCATGCGCGGCTGCTGCGCGAGGCGATGTTCGGACGCGACGCCCCGGATTTCGGTGCTGCCTCCGACGGTGATGGCGACCGCAACATGATCCTCGGACGGCATTTCTTCGTCACGCCGTCCGACAGCCTCGCGGTGATGGCGGCCAATGCCCACCATATCCCGGCCTTTGCCGATGGCCTGCGCGGGGTCGCCCGCAGCATGCCGACCAGCCAGGCGGTGGACACCGTCGCCGAGGCCCTCGAAATCCCCTGCTACGAGACGCCCACGGGCTGGAAATTCTTCGGCAACCTGCTGGACGACGGGCGCATCCGCCTGTGCGGCGAGGAGAGCTTCGGCACCAGTTCCGATCACGTGCGCGAGAAGGACGGCCTTTGGGCTGTGCTCTTCTGGCTCAACCTGCTGGCCGTACGCCGGCAGTCGGTGGAGACCATCGTGCGTGAACACTGGGAGCGCTTCGGCCGACACTACTACACCCGGCACGATTACGAAGGGATCCGCAGCGAACATGCAGAAGCGGTGATGGAACGCGTGCGTGACCGACTGGCCACCCTGCCCGGGCAGTCGCTCGCCGGACAGACGATCCGCACCGCCGACGACTTCGCCTACACCGACCCGGTGGACGGATCGGTGGCCGAAGGTCAGGGCCTGCGAGTGCTGTTCGAGAGCGGCGCGCGCATCGTGTTTCGACTGTCGGGCACTGGCACCGAGGGGGCGACCCTGCGGCTGTACATCGAGCAGCACGAGACCGCTCCGGACCGCCTTGCCCTGGACGCGCAGGAGGTACTGCGCCCGCTGATCGAGGCCGCCAGCGAACTGGGCAACATCCCGGCGCTGACCGGCCGTGAGGGTCCCGACGTAATCACCTGATCCATGGCTTGATCCATGGATTAACCCGACCCGCCAGACCCGTCAGGGGGCGAGCTGCAGGGTCATCGCCCCCTCGTCCACCTCCACCGACTCGATCCCCGCCTGCAGGCCCCGGAACGGCTCGAGGGCCAGCAGATCCTCGTCCTTCAGACCGCCCAGCCAGGCATCCGGCAGCGGGATCCCGGCCACGCTGACCCCGACCAGACGCGCGCGCACGCCCTCGTCCTCGCTGGTCTCGAAATACACCCCGGAATTGACGTTCAGGGTGCGTCCGCCCAGCAGCGGCACGTCGGCGGGGACATCCACCCGCACCCGGGTGCTGACCTGCCCCGGGGTCAGTCGCACCGAAACGCGGTCAGCCAGGTCCGGATCTCGCGCGATCAGCGCGTTGAGTTCGCGTTCGGAGAACGCGATCCGGCGCGCGGCGGCGTCTTCCTCGTAGAGTTCGGGGATCAGCGGCTCGGCGTCCGGGTCGTCCAGCTCCACGATCGCCCCGCCGTGCTCGGCATCCGGACGCGGCACGGCCGGCTCACGCGTGCGCTCCAGGGCCTGCAGCTTGTCGTCCAGCGCCTGCTGCTCCTCGACATCCAGCTCCACGGACTTCGGCTCGCCCGACTGCAGCTGCACCCAGCCCCAGAATCCGGCCCAGATGATCGCCAGGCCGAGCAGGATCAGCAGGTAGCGCGGCGGGCGCCCGGTGGAGCCGGCCACACCCTTGCCGGTGGAATCGCGTTGGGCCATGTCAGGGGTCTCGGTGTAGGTCCGCCGGCATCGTCGCCGCCGGGTCGCGGCGCGTCAAATGAAATCGAACAGCGACAGCCGGCTGGTCTCGGTGTAGGTCTGCTGTGCCGCCTGCAACGCGACCTGCTGCTGGTTGAAGCGGCTGATGGCCTCGGCATAGTCGAGATCGCGGATCTCCGAGACCGCGGTCTCCAGATCCAGCAGACGATCGTCGTTGAGCTCGGTCTGGTCGTCCATGGTCTTCAGCCGCGAGCCCACGTCGGCCCGGACCTCGTTGAAGTTTTCCAGCGCCGCATCCATGTCGGCCAGGGCCGTATTGGTGGCGGTGGCCAGGTTGGCCCGGTTCTCCCGCGTACCGGTGCCGTCCTCCAGCGCGGCGATGATGTCATCCAGGGTGGAGAAGATGTCCTTGTTTTCGGCCGGACGCGACACCACCTCGTCACCATCGACCGGATCCCCACTGATCGTCACCGAGCGGCCGGCGAATTCGATGGATTCGCCCGGGACAAAGGTCTCATTTGCCGGAAGGTCAGGTGGATCATCCGGACCTTCCTCGAATTCCACCGTGTACGTCACACCCTCATCGTTCTCGGCGAAGCTGATGATGTAGTCGTTGCGGTCCAGCTCGCGAACGTCGTACACCTCGGCCTTGTCGATCACCAGCGAGCTGCCGTCTCCGAGTCCATTTTCGCCACCAATTTCGGCGGTGACCCGGCCGTCATTCTCCGGGATGTTCATGAACACGTCCGCGCCGGTGTCGCCGATCGGCACCGAGCGGGTCGGCGAGATCTCGACCTCACGCACGCTGCCGGTGCCCTCGGCACCCTCGTAACGCACCTCCCCCGCACCGTCCTGCTTGAACGGCTGCTCCAGCGAATTGGTCCCGGCGAAGATGTACTCGCCGTTGGGATCGCGGGTATTGGCGATCTCGAACAGCTCGTCGCGCAGCTGGCGCAGCTCGTTCGCCTGGTAGCGCCGTGTCTCGTCGGTCTGGCTGTCGTTGTTGCCGGCCACCACCAGTTCGCGCGCCCGCTGCAGGGCATCGGTGCCCGACTGCAGCAGCGACTCCTGCTGTTTCAGGCGCGGCTGCGCGTTGTCGATGTTGCGCTGGTACTGCTCGGTAGCCTTGATGATGCGCTCGAACTGGTTGGTCTGGGTCGCGCCGCTGGGGTCATCGGAGGGCCTGAGGATCCGCTCGCCGGAGCCCAGCTGCAGCGACGTGCGGTTGAGCTCCGACTGGTTGCGCTGGATCTGGTCGATCCCGGTCTGGAAGATCTGTGTGGTCGATATGCGCATGGTGTCATCCCCGGATGCCGCGGCATCCCGTCAACTGCTGTAAACCGCCGGTCGGACGCGGGCCCATCAGCCGCGCACCGCGCCCAGCAGACTGTCGAACAGGCTGTTGCCGATCTGGATCACCTGTGCCGAGGCCTGATAGGCCTGCTGATAGCGCAGCAGATCCGCCGCTTCCTCGTCCAGGTTCACGCCGGAGACCGCCTCGCGCTGCTCGCGCGCCTGATCCAGCTGGGCGCTGGCCGATTCCTCGGCCACCTGCGCCTGACGGGTCTGCGTGCCGACGCTCGCGATCAGGCTGTTGTAGGCATCGCCGAAGTTGCGCCGCCCCTCAACCTGATCGGCCTCGGCAAGCGCGTTCATCGCCTTCATGTTGCGGTTGTCGCCTTCGCGATTCTCGTTGGTGAAGACCTGGAAGCTATCGCCGTCATCGGGCATGCCGCGGATCTCCACAACCCACTCGACGCCTTCTTCAGCCCATTCGTTATCCTCATCCTTCGGGACGAGAATGTAGCTGTCCCCGTCACGTTTAACGCCCAGTTCGACGGTATCGTCATCGCCCAGAGGAACACCGTCCTCGTCGTCGTCATCCGGGTCCAGCTTGAACACACCATCCTCACCCTCCTCATCATTGACGAAGGTGATTTCCAGACCGTCTACATCCGCATCAAACGCCGAGCCGCCGGGGTCGATGGCCTCGATGCGGCTGACATCGGACGAGCCTGAGTTGTCTTCCCCCGTTTGGGCCCGCAGGGCTGCCGCCGCGGCAAGCTCGTCACCGTCCTGCATCTGCACTTCGATCTGGCTGGCGCCGGTGCGCGTGGGCTGGATCAGCCACTCCCCCGTGATGCCATCCCCGCCTTCGAGCTCGCCGACGTCGATGACCACGCCGTCCACACGAATCTCGTCGTTATCGTCGTCGATCTCGTAATCATCTTGATCAACCACCCGATTGTCCGGCAGCCGACGCACCTCGTATTCTCCGTTGTCGTCGCGCCGCAAGCGGTAGTCATTGGTGGTCAGAGCCCCGGCGTCCTCGATGCTCACCTCGGGATTGCTCTCCGGCTTCGGATCCCCGACGCCCCACACCCGCGGCTCGCCCAGCGAGAAGATCGCCTCGCCCTGCTCGCCGTTGAGATCCAGCCCCAGCTGGTTCTGCCGGTTGAAGCTGTCACCCAGCGAATGCGCGATCTGGCCGAGCGTGTTCTGCGCCTCGTCGATCAGGCCGCCACGCGTCTCCAGCAGTGCACCCAGCTCGCCACCCTGGATGAACCGCGAGATGCTGGCGGTGCCTTCGCCGCTGGGCACGCCAATATCCAGCTGGTCGGGGTCCCCCGACAGCGGCTCGGCGCGCAGCTCGCGCGCATCCCCGCCGAGCACCAGCGACTGGCCATTGCCAACAAACACGTTCAGCGCGCCGTCGTCCTGCTCCACGGTGCGCACGTCCACCTTTTCCGCCAGCTGGTTGATCAGGCGGTCGCGCTGGTCGAGCAGATCGTTGGGTGATCCCTGGGTGGAACCGGAGACGATGGCACGGTTCACGTCGGCCACCGACTCGGCAAGGTCGTTGACCTCCTGCACCCCGGTCTTGATCTGGTTATTGACGATGTCGCGCTGCTCCTGCAGGCGGCTGTCGATGGAACCCAGGCGTTCCACCAGCGATTCCGCCTCGGTGCGGAACACCTCGCGTGCGGAACTGGAGGTCGGATCGCTGCTGACGTCCTGGGCCGCGGCGAAATAGCTCTCCAGCACTGGCTGCAGCCCCGAGGATTCGTCCGCGAGCAGATCGTCGATGCGGTTGGCGATCTGCACCCGGGTCTCGGCAGCGGAGGCGGCGGTGGTCGCGTCGGTGAGCTGCCGGTTCACGAATTCATCGGAGATGCGCCGAATGTTGTCGACCTGCACCCCCTGGCCCTGGAAGTTGCCCCCCAGGAACTGCGGCGGGCGGTTGGCCAGCGAGGTCTCCTGGCGCGAATACCCCTCGGTGGAGGCATTGGCGATGTTGTTGCTGGTGGTGCCGATGGCCCGCTGGTAGGCCAGCAGACCCGACGTCCCGATATTGAGGGAGCTCATGACGCCATCCTCCGTGACCCGCGGGGTTCACTGATCAATCTGTCACCGTTACGCATGTTCTACCCCTCGGCCGGGTTATCGGCGGGGCCCGCCGAAACTTGAGCATGGGCGGGTTCGCGCACCTGCGTGACCCGCTCGCGCAGGTCCAGGATCTTGTCCGCGTATTCCGGGTCGGTCGCATACCCCGCCGCCTGCAGCTCACGCACGTAGGTGGCGTCATCGCCGGCCTGCAGCGCCTTTTCGTAACGCGGGTTACTGCGGATGAAATCAACGTAATCGGCGAACGACCGTTCCGGACCGTCGTAGGCACGGAAGCGGGCCTGCTCGCGCCGGGCCACGCCGTCACGGAATTCCAGCGTCCCAACCGACACCGCATCCCCGTCCCAGGAGCGGTCGGCCTTGATGCCGAACAGGTTGAAGCTGGGGTCACCGTCCCCCCGACTCGGCATGTGCTGGCCCCAGCCGGTCTCCAGCGCACTCTGCGCCAGCAATACCGATGGGTCGACGCCCAGCTCCTCCGCGGCCTCCTCCGCCAGCGGCCCCAGGCGGTCCACGAATTCCTCCGGGCTGCGCGGTGGCCAGTCGCCGGCGGGGATCGGCCGCGCCGCGGGCTCCGGACGGTCGGCCCCGGAAGCCGGCGGGGCAGCGGCCGGCGCCTCGATCGGCGTTTCGGCGGGGGCCTCGGCGGGATCGACCTGCGTGCTGGCGTCGTCATCGACGCCGCGGCGCGGCGGGAGCGAATCGTTACGCCGCGGTGCCTCCAGGCTGTCCAGCCGTTCGGGGTCGTGCAGCACCTCGGGATCGGTGGGCGCGTTCTGTTCGAGCTCGCGCATGATCACCTCGCGCAGGCCCAGACCGTCGCCCTGGCTGGCCGAACGCGCGACCTCCTGGTCGAACATCTCCTGATACATCTCGGTCTGTTCGTTCTCGAAGATCCCGTCGCCGAGCGAAGCCTCGCGCATCTGCTTGAGCATCTGACCGACCAGCATGGCCTCGAACTCGCGGGCAACCGACTCCATGCCCTCGCGGCTGCCATCCTGCGCGGCCCGCGTGAGATCGTGCAGGCCCGAGGGATCGGACGCCATCGCCTGGCTGGCCTGCATCCGGCCCTGGTCGCTGGGTCCGATCATCAGATCACCACCAGCTCCGCCCGCAGCGAGCCCGCCTCGCGCAGGGCCTGCAGTATGGCCACCAGGTCGCTGGGGGCCGCGCCCACGTTGTTCACCGCGCGCACGATCTCGTCCAGCGAGGTCCCCGCGTCGAACAGGAACATCGGGTTGTTCTCCTCCTCGATCACGATGTCGGTCTCCGGCTGGATCACGGTCTCGCCCGGCGCCAGCGGTAGCGGCTGCACCACCTCCGGGGCCTCGGTGATCGTCACGGTCAGACTGCCGTGCGAGACCGCTGCCGGCGACACCTGGACGTTGGATCCGATCACCACGGTGCCGGTACGCGAGTTGACGATCACCCTCGCCGGGGCCTCGCCGCGCTCCACCGGCAGGTTTTCCAGTTCGGCGACGAAGCTGACCCGCTGGCTGGGATCAGTGGGAGCCCGCACGGTGACCGACGTACCGTCCTCGGCACGCGCGGTCCCGGCACCGAAGGTCTCGTTGACCGCCTCGGTCAGGCGCGTGGCCGTGGTGAAGTCCGGACGATTGAGGTTGAGGGTCACGGTGTCCCCTTCGGCGAACGCGGTGGGGACCTCGCGCTCCACCGTGGCTCCGTTGGGGATCCGCCCGACGCTGGGCACGTTAACGGTAATGCTGGAGCCGTCGGCACCCTCGGCGTCGAAGCCGCCGACGATCAGGTTGCCCTGGGCGATGCCGTAGGTCTCGCCATCGGCCCCCTTCAGCGGGGTCATCAGCAGGGTACCGCCGCGCAGGGAGTCGGCATTACCCATCGACGACACGGTGACGTCGATATCCTGCCCGGGCCGGGCGAACGGCGGCAGGTCGGCGGTGACCATCACCGCCGCGGTGTTCTGCAGCTGGGGATTGGCCGCTTCATCCGGGCTCAGACCGAGCTGGGTGAGCATGTTGTTGAGACTCTGCACGGTAAACGGCGTCTGCGTGGTCTGGTCGCCGGTGCCGTCCAGCCCCACCACCAGACCGTACCCGATCAGCTGGTTCTCGCGCACCCCGGACACGCTGGCCAGATCCTTGACCCTTTCCACGATGCCGGAGCCGCCCTGCTGGGCTCCGGCCTGTTGCTGGGCCTGCTGCTGAATCGCGGACTGTGCGGAGACCCCCTGGCCACCGAGGGTGACCAGCAGCCCGGCGGAGAGGGCCGCCACCGCGACCCGCCGCAGCCTCCCGCGCATCGCCTGTCGGATTCCTGCCTGCATGCGTCACCTCGTCCTTATGCTAAAAAGGCCAGATCGGGCTGTTGAAGAACCGGGTGATCCACCCGGGGGTGTTGCTGTCAGCAATGAAGCCGGTCCCGCCATAGGAGATGCGGGCGTCCGCGAGCTGGCCGGAGAGCACCGTGTTGTCGGCGCTCACGTCCTGCGGACGCACGATCCCGCGCACCCGGACGTATTCCTCTCCCTGATTGATGCCCAGCCATTTCTCGCCCTGCACCACCAGGTTGCCGTTGGACAGCACCTCGGCCACGGTGACGGTGATCTCGCCCTCGAGCTGATTGCTCTGGCTGGAATCGCCTCCGCCGTCGAATTCCCGCGAGCTGTTGTTGCTGGCGCCGAACAGGGGACGCCCGGAGCGCGTGGCCTCGCCGCCGAACGCCTCCAGATTGCCGAGATCGAGCTCCGAGTCCTTGGAGGTGCTGGTCGAGGAGGATTTCTGCGCATCCGTACTCTCGGCCAGGATCACGGTGAGCACGTCGCCCACCCGACTCGCGGTGGTGTCGGTGAACAGTCCCTGCGACTGCGAGGCCTGGAAGATGCTGCCGTTGTTCTCCGCCTGCGGGACCGGCTCGGGCGGCGCCACGGCCTGATATTCGGGCGCATCGCCGGGGCGTTCGTCGTGCGGCATGCTGGTGCAGCCGCCCAGCAGCAGAAAGGCCACGGGGACCGCCAGGCGACGAAAGGCGACGGGAATCGCGGCATTCATGGCGTCACCCGATGGTCTGGTTGATGAACTGCAGGGCCTGGTCGGCACTGGAGATGGCCTTGGAGTTGACCTCGTAGGCCCGCTGGGTCTCGATCATGTTCACCAGCTCCTCGGCAATGTTCACGTTAGAGGTCTCCAGCGAACCCTGGATCACCGTGCCCACGCCGTTGAGCCCGGGATTGGCCTGCTGCGCCACTCCGGAGGCCGCGGTCTCCTTGAAGATGTTCTCGCCCACCGCCTCGAGGCCGGCGGGGTTCACGAAGTCCGCCAGCTGGATCTGGCCCAGATCCACCGGTTCGGCCTGACCGGTGATGCGCGCACTGACCGTTCCGTCCTTGCCGATCTCGATCGACTCGGCGTCATCCGGGACGAACAGACCCGGCTGCAGCGGATAGCCGTTCGACATCACCACCTGGCCATCGGAATTGACCTGGAAGCTGCCGTCGCGGGTATAGCCGATGTCGCCATTGGGCATCAGCACCTGGAAGAAGCCGTCGCCCTCGATGGCGACGTCCAGCGAGTTCTCGGTCTGCTGCAGGTTGCCCTGCTCGAACAGCTTCTCGGTGCTGACCGTGCGCACCCCGGTCCCGATCTGCAGCCCCGAGGGAAGCTGCTGGTCCTGAGTGGCCTGGGCGCCGGGCTGGCGCACGGTCTGGTAGATCAGGTCCTCGAACACCGCCCGGTCCTTCTTGAAGCCGGTGGTGCTCGAATTGGCCAGGTTGTTGGCCACGGTCGACATGCGCGTGTCCTGCGCGTCGAGTCCCGTCTTGGCGATCCACAGTGCCTGGTTCATGGCGTTTCTCCTGTCAGTCGCGGCGACTCCGGGGGGACCCCGGGTCAGCCGATGCCGAGCAGCCGGTTGCTGCTCTGTTCCAGCGTGTTGGCGGTGTCCATCATCTTGACCTGCGTCTCGTAGGTCCGGGACAGCTCGATCATCCGGGTCAGCGCCTCCACGGTGTTCACGTTGCTGCTCTCCAGCGAGCCGGAGACCAGCGTCACGTCGGCGTCCGCCGGCGCCTCGCCGCCGTCCGCCATGCGGAAGAGGCCGTCATCCCCGCGCTCGAGGTCCTCCACGTCCGGGTTGACCAGGCGGATGCGTTCGACTGCCGCCAGCGCATCGGCCGGCGCCCCCTGCGGGCGCACGCTAATGGTACCGTCGGTGCCGATCTCGACCTTCTCCGATGGCGGGATCGCGATCGGGCCGCCGTCCCCCATCACCTGCATGCCGTCGGCGGTGCGCAACAGTCCGAAGCCGTCCACCTGCAGATTGCCGGCGCGGGTATAGCCTTCCTGACCGTCCGGGCCCTGCACCGCGATGAAGCCATCGCCGTTGATCGCCACGTCGAGATCGCGCCCGGTGCTGCGCAGCGTGCCCTTGGAGAAGTCCGCCGCCTCGGTCCCCACCTGCACGTAGTCGCGGGTGTCGTACACCGGTCCGCGCACCGGCACGGTGTCTGCCGTTGCCAGCGCCTGACGGAAGCCATCGGTATTGGCGTTCGCCAGGTTGTGGTTGTTGACGGACTGGGCGTGCTCGGTTTCCCGGGCCCCGGACATCGCGATGTAGAGAAAACGGTCCATGGTTCGGCCTCCCGCAGGATCCTCCGGTTACCGCCCTAGCGGATATTGATGATGGTCTGGGTCACGGTGTCGGCCGTGGAGATGGTCTGGGAATTGGCCTGGAAGTTGCGCTGGGCCGTGATCAGGTTCACCAGCTCCTGCGCAATATCCACATTGGAGGCCTCCAGGGCCCCGGCCTGGATCTGCCCGGTCCCGCCCGCACCCGGCGCGTTCACCGTGGGTCCGCCGGAGGCGAAGGTCTCCGCCCAGTTGTTGTTGCCCAGCTGCTCAAGGCCCTGCGGGTTGTCGAAGTTGGCCAGCACCACCTGTCCCAGCACGTCCGACTGCCCGTTGCTGAACCGCGCGAACACCACGCCCTCGCTGTCGATATCGATATCGGTCAGCGTGCCCGGCGCAAACCCGTCCTGATTGAGGTCGGTCACCCCGAAATCCGAGCCGTACTGGGTCGAACCGGCGAAATCGATGGTGATCTCATGGCCTTCTTCGAAGATCTCGTGGTCCGCGTCGAACTCGATGGTCAGCCCGGTATCATCGATATCCAGTTCGCCGTTGGCATCAAACACCAGCTCCTTGGGTTCCTCATTGACAACCTCACCATTGATCGCGACGTTGGCGTCCCACTCGTTGTTGTCGGTCTTGGTGAAAAAGATCTCCGCGTCCTGCGCCTCGCCCTGTCCGTTAAACACGGTCAGTGAAGTCGAAAAGTTGTAGCTTTCCGGATCGTCGATCTCGAATGCGTCATCGATCACCGGCGCATCGGACTGCAGATTCAGCCGGGCCTCGATATCGGACGTCACCTGAGGCGCCCCCTCACCGGTCTGTAGCTGCAGATTGCCGGGAGTACCGCCCAGATCCGCGGGATCGGTATCACCGTCCTCGGCGATATACCCCTGCAGGTTCTGGCCCTGGCTGTTCACCAGGAAGCCCTCGCGATCCACCTGAAACTCGCCGGCGCGCGAGTAGAGCGTGTTGCCGCCGTCATTGAGCTGGAAGAACCCCTCCCCGTCGATCGCCAGATCCAGACCGTTCTCGGTGAACTCGGTCTGCCCCTGGGTGAACTGCTGGGTCACCGCCAGCAGGCGCGACCCGGCACCGGTGGCGGTCTGCGCGGTCCCGCCGAAGGACTGTGCATAGACGTCCCCGAATTCGGCACGCGATTGCTTGAACCCGGTGGTCCCCGAGTTGGAGATGTTGTTGCCGGTCACGTCCAGGTCGGCCTGGGCCGAGTTCAGTCCGCTCAATCCGATGTTGAAGGGCATGTTCCGTTCCTCCGTCAGGTTTTTCGTCGAACGTCAGCCGGAGATCCGGCGTACGTCGGAAAAGTCGATCTCGCCCACACCCTGCACATTCAGTGCCAGGCCATTCTTGCCGCCGCCCATGGAGACGCTGTCCACGCGCTGGTTGAGAAAGGTCTCCAGCGACTCGGTGGACTCGCCACTGCGCGCGGTGGCCCGCACCTCGTAGACCCCGGGCGGTGCGTGCTGGCCGTTGTCGGTCAGGCCGTCCCACTGGAAGTCCTGCAGCCCGGCGCCCATCGCGCCGAGATTCATGCTGCGCACGCGTTCGCCGGCCCCGTTCAGGATCTCGAGTTCCACCGACTCGGCCGAGGCCCCCAGCTCGAACGCGCCGCTCATGCCGCCCTCGGGCCCCAGCTGGCCGAACTCCACCGGCACCAGCACGTCCTTGCCAACGAGGTTGGCGCCCTGCACCGCCTGGTTCTGGCCCATCGACTGGGCAAAGCCCTCGAAGGACTCGTTCAGCTGCTGGATGCCGGTCACGCTGGAGAACTGCGCCATCTGCGCGATGAAGTCCCCGTTTTCCATCGGCTCGAACGGGTCCTGGTTCTGCAGCTGGGTGGTCATCAGCTTGAGGAAGTCCTCCTGCCCCAGCTCATCATTCGGCCCCTCGGTGGCCTGGCGATCGCGCTGGGCCTGGCGGTCGGTACGAATCCCTGCCCCTTCCAGCATGTCGGGAGTCAGTCCGTTCATCTGCGTTCTCCTAGCCCTGTCCGCCCATCTGTAGCGTGCGTTGCATCAGCTGGCGGGTGGTGTCCATGACTTCGACGTTGGCTTCGTAATTGCGCGACGCCGACATCATGTTGGCCATCTCCTCCACCACGCTGACCGCGGGCCGAAAGATGTAGCCTTCTTCGTTCGCCTTCGGATGGTTCGGCTCGTAGTGCATGTGCGGCTCGGCATCCGACTCCTCGATGCCCGCCACCTGCACCGGCGTCGCCGTCCCGTCGCGGTTGGCCTGGTCCATCACCGCCTGAAACAGCACGTGTTTTCCGCGATAGGCCTCCTCGGCACTGCCGGCCGCCGTGTTGGCGTTGGCCAGATTCGAGGACACCGTATTCAGCCGCGCCGACTGCGCCGTCAGCGCCGAGGCCGAGGTATTGAAAAGGTTGAACAGATCACTCACGGCAATGGCCTCCCGTCAGGTTCAGCGATCGCCCCGGAAGGCATCGCGAATGCCGGAAACCCGGCGGTTAAGGAATTCGAGACTGCTCTGGTACTTGACCGAGTTCTCCGCGAAGGCCGCGCGTTCCATCTGCGGGTCGACGGTGTTGCCATCCAGCGCCGGCTGCGACGGCACGCGGTATTTCATCTCCGCCCCGCCGGCGCCGCCCGCGCCACCGCTGCCATCCTGATGGCCGGCCGACGTCTGGCTCATGGCCAGCTGCCCGCCACCGCCACCGGCGGCCGCCTCCAGCTGACTGCGAAAATCCAGATCCCGTGCCTTGTAGCCGGGGGTATCCGCATTGGCGATGTTCGAGCTCAGCACCTCCATGCGCTGCGCGCGCAGATCGACCGACTGCGGCAGGATCCCGAGGGCGTTCTCCAGCGATATGCTCATCCGGTGTCGTCCGGCCCGCGCATGGCGGGCATTGGTTGCCTGAACGCAGAGATGCAATCGCCGTGCCACGCATGGGCGGCAGGACCGGGGGAGAGAGAAGAAAGAAATCGCCGGCCCCGTTACAGGCCCGGCGCGGGCGGGCTTCAGCCCTTCAGACGCAGTACCGAACCGTACTCGGTCCGCACGGTTTCGTAGGCCTTGCTGTAGGGCCCGACCGTCTCGGAAGCGCCAAGAAACAGATACCCGCCGGGGTTCAGCTGCTTCGCGATACCGTCAAGGACCTGACGCTTGGTCTCGGCCGAGAAATAGATCAGGACGTTGCGGCAGAACACGATGTCGAACTTGCCCAGCGCCGCGTAGCTGTCGACCAGGTTGAGCTTCTGGAAACGGCAGCGACGCTGCACCTCGGGGATGATCTTGTGCCCCTCGGGCACGGTCTGGAAGAAGCGCGCGCGGCGCGACTCACTGAGCCCGCGCACGATGCTCAAGCCGTCGTAGACGCCCTTGCGCGCGTCTTCCAGCACGCCCTCGGAGAGATCCGTGCCGAGGATGCTGACGGGAACCACCCGCCGCGGGCGCGAGGCCTCCCATTCCGAGACCACCATGGAGATGCTGTAGGGCTCCTGGCCGCTGGAACAGCCGGCCGACCAGACCTTGATCGACGAACGGCTGGCGGCGAGCTCCGGGAGGATCACGTGGCGCAGAATCTCGAACGGAAAACCATCGCGAAACCAGGAGGTTTCGTTGGTGGTCATCGCGTCGATCACGCGCGTGCGCAGCTTCGGGCTGGGAGCCTTGCGCAACGCATGCAGCAGCTCCGGCACGTCCTTGAAGCCGAATTCGTCCAGCAGTCTCGAGAGCCGGCTGGACACCAGATACTGCCGGCTGTCGCCCAGCACCAGGCCGCAGCACTCCGACAGGAATCGGGCGAATTCTTCGTAGTCGCGGGAATCGATCACGCGCGGGACTCCACTGCGGGTCGCGTGCCGGAGACCCGCCACCCGGTGGTCGAACGTTTCATGGGTTCCATGCCGCCACAGTATAGGGGCTCGGACCCGCTTTGCGGGAGCCCGCCCGAACGGCCCGGCCGGCAAGACCCGGCCGCTGCCGGCCGCCGGCGCGGCAGCCGGGCGCCGCCGTCAGCGGGCCTGATTGATCTGCTCCAGGACCGCACCGGCGAGTTCATCCGGGTTGAACTTGGAAAGAAACGCGTCGGCGCCCGCTCGACGCACCATGTCGGTATTGAACTCACCACTGAGCGAGGAATGCAGCAGCACGCGCAGGGGGCGCAGCCGTTCGTTTTCGCGAATCCGCGCAGTCAGCGTGTAGCCATCCATGCGCGGCATCTCGATATCGGATATCACCAGCTCCACGCTGTCCTGGATCGGGCCCTCCTCCGCGCGTTTTTCCAGATATTCCAGGGCCTCGCGCCCGTCCTTGCACAGGACATACGGCCATTCCAGCCCCTGGATGGCGCTTTCGATCTGTCGGCGCGCCACCACCGAATCATCGGCGATGACGATTTCCCGACGCTCCGGCGCCTGCTTCTCCACCGCCGAGCGGACATCTTCCGAGACCTCCGTCGGCAACGGGTTGACCAGCGACAGCACCCGCTCCACATCGATGATCTCGACCAGCTTGTTGTCGATCTCGGTGACCGCGACCAGAAAGGACTCCCGCCCGGTACCGCGCGGCGGGGACTTCACCTGATCCCAGTTGACGTTCACGATGCGGTCCACCGCCGACACCATGAAGCCCTGGACCGAGCGGTTGAACTCCGTCACCACCACCTTCTGCTGGCCATCCGCACCCGCGCGCGTCGCCGACATGCCCATCGCGCGCGCCAGATCGATGATCGGGACGGTCTTGTCGCGCAGCGTGGTGACCCCGCGCACCACGCCGGCGGCGCCGGGAATCTGGCGCAGCTGCGGCAGCGGGATCACCTCGCGCACCTTGAACACGTTGATCCCGAAGGTCTGGGTACCGCCCAGATAGAACAACAGCAGCTCCATCCGGTTCTGCCCGACCATCTGCGTGCGCTGGTTTACATCGTCAATGAACTGGCTCACGGTCCCGGCCCCTTGCGTTACTGCCCCGTCTAACGGCGGCCCCGGCGAGAGCTTGAGCCGGACCCGCCCCGTGCCGCCACAGTCAGTGGCATGAATGCTGCATAAATTCCGGCGGACATCTCTGAACGGTCAACGTCGACGGACATGCACACTTTCAAATTACTACAGCCCGGCCCTCGCCGTCGCAGCATGATGCCCGTGATGCTGCTGCTCCTGCTGCTGTCCCCGGTCGCGCAGGCCGACATCGAACCCGTCGACCACATACGCGACGCCGCCGAGGAATTCCTTGCCGGGCAGCTGGGGGCCGACGGAGACGACGTGGAGGTCAAAATCGGCCGGGTGGACGAACGCCTGCGCCTGCACCGCTGTGAAGAACCCCTGGAGGCCTCCCTGCCGCCAGGCGGGCGGCCCGACGGCAACACCGCGGTCAACATCCGCTGCGCCGGACCGGTGACCTGGTCCCTCTATGTCCCGGCGACGGTCGAACGTCACGCCAGGGTTGTCGTCGCGCGGCGCAACCTTTCGCGCCAGCAGACTCTCGGCAAGGGCGACCTGCGCATGGAACGCATCGAAACGTCGCGCCAGGCCAGCCATTACTTCGAGGACATGTCGGAGGTGGTCGGGCTGCAGACCCGGCGCGCGTTACGCCAGGGGCAGATCATCGGACAGCAGCATGTCAATGAACGTCAGGTGATTCGCCGAGGCCAGCGAGTTACCATCATGGCAGAGAACGGGAGTGTCGCCATCCGCATGCAGGGCGAGGCCCTGGAAGATGCAGTCGCCGGCGATCACATCCGGGTGCGTAACACCTCTTCCGGCCGTGAGGTCGAAGGCGAGGTTCTGGAATCGGGCACGATCCGCGTACCCTTGTGAAAAACGTGACGCGAATTCACTTCCTGGCCTACAGTTCCGGTCATTCCGGCCGTTACACGCGATAGACGAGCAAAACGACAGGACATAGCCATGGACATCAAGGGCCCCAACATCAACGGGCTGCGCCCCGAGAGCCAGAACGGCGGGGTTCGCGGACGCGAAGACGATCCGCGTACCGGCAACGGTGCGGCCCGCCCCGGCAGCGGGGAAGCCGCCAGCGGTGACTCCGTCACCTTGACCGGTGCCGCCCAGGCCATGAACAGTGGCGGCGAAGCCAGCGAGGCCGCGCCGTTCAACGAGGCGAAGGTCGCCGAGATCCGCGAAGCCATCGCTCAGGGGAACTACCCTATCGACAACGAGGAGCTGGCCGATCGCATGATGGAGCTCGAGGGCCTGCTGCGGTGATCCGGCCGTGACGGACGAAGCGCAGTTTCGTCGGTCCCTGGAGGAATCCATCCGCCTCGGACAACGGCTGGAGGACATCCTGCTGGAGGAGACCCGGGCGATTGAATCGCGTGAGCCGGAGCGACTGCAGGCCGCGGTCCAGCGCAAGCAGGATCTGCTCCGGGCCCTGGAAGCCGAAACCCGCCGACAGCAGGAATGGATCGAGGGGCACGATGCCGCGTTCACTCCGGAAGGGGTGGCGCGTCTGTTCGCGCGCCTGGAAGGTGGCGAGCACCTGAACGATCGCTGGCAGGCACTGCGCGCGACCATCGAACGCTGCAACCAGCTCAACCAGGGCAATGCCCGCCTGATCGAGCGCAACCAGCGCCGCGTGCAGGTCTCGATGCAGATCCTGCGGGGCGAAGACACCGGCCCCGCCACCACCTACGACCCCTACGGCCGCACCCGCCAGCGTCTTGTCTCCGGCCAGACCATCACCCGGGCCTGAACCGAACGCGCGTGACCTGCACTTCCGTGTGTATCATTCGCGCACTCTCACCCGGATGCGGCGCGCTCCATGGATGATCCCGATTACACGGTCGACACGCCCCTGCAGATCGCGCAGATCCTGCGCGATCTCGATCATGGGCTGACGCTGGTCAGTGTCCGTCTGGAAGAACACGGTCCGCTCTACACCTCCGCCCTGATCCGCCTCGATCCCGACGCCCGACGGCTGTATCTCGATCAGCTGCAGCCCCCTTCCCTCCACCGGCGGATCCGCCCGGGTCAGAGCCTGCGCGTGTTCGCGACCCTGCGGGGAGTGGCCGTCCGCTTCACCACGCAGGTGCTTCAGATTGTCAGCGAATCCCCGGGCGATCTCTACGAGTGTCCCTATCCGGCCGAACTGCAGTACCTGCAGCGCCGCGAGACCTTCCGGGTTCACATTCCACTGAGTGTCCGCCCCACCCTGCAGATCCAGGGCGAGATGCACGAAGAACCGCTGGAGGTCCCGGTCGTGGACCTGTCTGCCGAAGGCATGTGTCTGGAACTGCCCGAAGAGGCCCTGCACGAGGTTCCCTTCGGCGCGCGGCTGGACTTCAGCAATCTGCTGCTTCCGGATGTCCCGGAACGTGTATCGGGCGCCCTCAAGCTGGCCAATACGCGCCCCTCCCCCCGGGACGGCCATGTGTACGCCGGCTGCAGCATCATCGAGATGTCGGCCCGCCTGGAACGGGCCCTGAACGTGGCCCTGCTGCATTATCAGCGCGAAGAACGCCGACGCAAAATGGACTGAGGCCGGCAACCGCCGAACAGCCAGAACCAGAAAGGCCCGTACGAGGACATCGTACGGGCCTTTCGCGTTCGATCCCCGATACGGCGGGAACCAAAAGAAAAAAGGGGCCATGCGGCCCCCTTTTCCGGATCTGGCGGAGAGTGAGGGATTCGAACCCTCGATGGGCTTTTGACCCATACTCCCTTAGCAGGGGAGCGCCTTCAGCCACTCGGCCAACTCTCCGTAACTGCGGTGCAGAGGATACGGATTCAGGGCGCGGAATGAAAGCCCGAACGCGTCCCGATAGCGTTTTCCTTCGGCTCCGGTTCCTTCGGAATCCTCACTTCGCGTCCGCGCCCGTTCGCGTCACTCGTTCCCGCGGCTGTTGTTCGGGGCATCCTCATGATCTTCGTGCTGAATCCGCTGGAAGATCTCCTCGCGATGAACCGCCACGTCAGGCGGGGCATTGATCCCGATCCGGACCTGATTGCCCTTCACACCCAGGACGGTGACGGAGACATCATCGCCGATCATCAGGGTTTCCCCCACCCGACGCGTCAGTATGAGCATGCTATTCTCCACAGTACCTGTGTCGGACGAGGTCGGTCGCCCGGAATCCGTTGATTGAGTCATCACCCTTGTGACTCGTGTAGACCAGCAGCTTCCTGTTCGAGTTCAAAGGCGTCGTGCAGAGCCCGCACCGCGAGCTCGAGGTATTTCTCGTCCACCACCACCGAGACCTTGATCTCCGAGGTCGAGATCATCCGGATGTTGATGTTCTCCCGGGACAGGGCACCGAACATGCGGCTGGCAATGCCGGCATGCGAACGCATGCCTACGCCCACGACCGAGATCTTCACGATGTGAACATCGCCCGAGACCTCGCGCGCGCCAAGCTCCCGGGCGGCCGCCTGCAGCAGTTCCAGGGCCTTGTCGTAGTCATTGCGATGCACGGTGAAGGTGAAATCGGTCGTGCGTCCGTCCTCACCGACGTTCTGCACGATCATGTCCACCTCGATGTTGGCGTCCGCCACCGGCCCGAGTATGCGATGCGCGACCCCGGGCTGGTCCGGCACGCCACTCACCGTGAGCTGTGCCTCGTCCTTGTTGAACGCGATTCCCGCGACCAGCGCCTGTTCCACCGCTGCATCCTCCTCCGTGGTGATCAGTGTCCCGGTCCCTTCCTCGAATGAAGAGAGGACCCTTAAGGGGACGTTGTACTTGCCCGCAAATTCCACCGCGCGGATCTGCAGCACCTTGGAACCCAGGCTCGCCATCTCCAGCATCTCCTCGAAGGTGATGCGTTCCAGACGCCGCGCCTGCGGAACCAGCCGCGGATCGGTGGTGTAGACCCCGTCCACATCGGTGTAGATCCGGCATTCGTCGGCCTTCAGCGCGGCGGCCAGTGCCACCGCCGTGGTGTCGGAACCGCCCCGCCCTAGGGTAGTGATGGCGCCCTCGTCGTCGACTCCCTGGAAGCCGGCCACCACGACCACGCGCCCGGCCTCCAGGTCACCGCGCACGCGGGCATCATCGATACTGCGGATCCGTGCCTTGTTGTGGGCGCTGTCCGTACGGATCATCACCTGCGCGCCGGTGTAGGAACGCGCCGGACAACCCTGAGCCTCCAGCGCCATGGCCAGCAGCGCGATGGTCACCTGCTCGCCGGTGGACAGCAGCACGTCCAGCTCACGGCCGTCGGCACGCGGATGCAGTTCGCCGGCGAGGCCCAGCAGTCGATCGGTCTCGCCGCTCATCGCGGACACCACGATGACCAGCTGATGGCCCTCGTCGCGCAGCCGCATGGCACGTTCGGCCACGGCCCGAATGCGCTCGGTCGTCCCGACCGAGGTGCCGCCAAATTTCAGTACCAGCAACGCCATTGCAGAATCCCTGTCCGGCCCGAAGGCGGCGCATTAAACACGAAATCGGGATGCATCCACAGCAAACCCGTCCAGTAGCTCGGGAAATTCGTCAGCCGAGCAAGTCGCGAACCGTGTCCTCCACCGAGGCCAGCGCGGCCTCAAGTTTTTCCGGACTCTGGCCGCCGGCCATCGCCATGTCCGGGCGGCCACCACCCTTGCCGTCGACCTGCGCGGCCACGCGCCCCACCACATCGCCGGCACGGATCCGGCCGGTTTCCTCCTTGGTAACCCCGGCCACCAGCGAGACCTTGCCCTCGTCGGTAGCGGTGCCCAGCACCACCACGGCGCGGCCGAGCTTCTGCTTGAGCTGATCGACCATGTCGCGCAGGGCCTTGGGCTCCACGCCCTCCACCGGGGCCGCCAGAACCTTGAGCCCGTCGACCTCCACTGCATGGCTGGAGAGATCGTCGCCGGCCTGGCTGGCGAGCTTGCCCTTCAGGCGCTCGACCTCCTTCTCCAGCTCGCGATTGCGTTCCTGCAGCTGGCGCACCTTGTCCGGTACGTCGGCGCGGCCGGCCCGCAGACGGTCCGCCACCGCATCCAGATGCCCCAGCTGCTGGTCCATCCAGCGCAGGGCCACCTCGCCGGCCACCGCCTCGATCCGGCGGATCCCGGCGGCGACCCCGCCTTCGACCGTAATCCGGAACGGCCCGATGTCACCGGTGCGCTCCACGTGGGTGCCACCGCACAGCTCGACCGAGGTTCCGATCTTCAGCACCCGCACCTCGTCGCCGTATTTTTCGCCGAACAGGGCCACCGCGCCGGACTCCATGGCCGAGTCGATATCCATGATGCGGGTGTCGGTGGCCTCGTTCGCCAGAATCTCGCCGTTGACCTGATCCTCGATGGATTTCAGCTGCTCGGCGGTCAGCGGCTCCATGTGGGTGAAGTCGAACCGCAGGCGCTCGGAGTCCACCAGGGAGCCCTTCTGCTGGACGTGATCGCCCAGCTGGTCACGCAGGGCCTTGTGCAGCAGATGCGTGGCGGAGTGGTGACGCTTGATCGCCTCGCGCCGCGGGCCTTCCACCGAGCCGGACAGGCTCTGACCGACCTCCAGGGTACCGGCGCGGACCTGACCGACGTGCAGATGCGCCGCGGCCTGCTTGCGGGTGTCCTGCACCTGAAAACGCACGCCGGAACCCGACAGGGTGCCGATGTCGCCCACCTGGCCACCGGACTCGGCATAGAACGGCGTGCGGTCGAGCACCACGACGCCCTCTTCGCCGACCTCCAGGCGATCCACGGCCTCGCCCTCGCGGAACAGCGCCACCACGTGGCCGTCGCCCTCCAGGTACTCATACCCGCAGAATTCGGTCGCGTGGTCTTCCAGACCCGGCAGGTTGCCGGTGTCCATGCTGAAGCGGGAGGCGGCGCGTGCCCGCTCGCGCTGCTTTTCCATCGCCTTCTCGAAACCGGCCATATCCAGTTCCAGGTCGCGTTCGCGCGCGATGTCGCCGGTCAGGTCCACCGGGAAGCCGTAGGTGTCGTAGAGCAGGAAGATGGTCTCGCCCGGGATCACCCGGCCCTGCAGATCCTTGAGGTCCTCCTCGAGGATCTTCATGCCGTGGTCCAGGGTTTCGAGGAACTTGCGCTCCTCCTTCTCGAGGACCTTCTCCACCTGCTCGCCGGCCTTGACCAGCTCGGGATAGGCCTCGCCCATGGTGTCGATCAGCGGGCGCACCAGGCGGTAGAGGAACGCATCCTCGGAGCCGAGCTGGAAGCCGTGACGCGCCGCGCGCCGGATGATGCGCCGCAGCACGTAACCGCGCCCCTCGTTCGAGGGCAGCACACCGTCCGTAATCAGGAACGCGATCGACCGGATATGGTCGGCGATCACGCGCAGCGAGGCGGAATCGGCCTCCTGCGCACCGGTCACCCGCCGCGCCGCGGCGATCAGATCCTGGAACAGGTCGATCTCGTAGTTGGAATGCACACCCTGCAGCACGGCCGACAGGCGCTCCAGGCCCATGCCGGTATCCACCGACGGGCTGGGCAGCGGGTTCAGTGTGCCGTCGGCGTCACGGTCGTACTGCATGAACACCAGGTTCCAGACCTCGATGTAGCGGTCGCCGTCCTCATCCGCCGACCCCGGCGGGCCACCCGCAACCTCGGGACCGTGGTCATAGAAGATCTCGGTGCAGGGACCGCAGGGCCCGGTGTCGCCCATCTGCCAGAAGTTGTCCGAGCCGCCGTCCGGATCGTCGCCGATGCGGATGATGCGTTCGGCCGGGACCCGGATCTCGTTGGCCCAGACGTTGTAGGCGTCCTCGTCGGTCTCGTAGACCGTGACCCAAAGGCGCTCGGGCGGCAGGCCCAGCACGTCGGTGAGGAAATCCCAGGCGTAGTGGATCGCGTCGCGCTTGAAATAATCGCCGAACGAGAAGTTGCCCAGCATCTCGAAGAACGTGTGATGCCGGGCGGTATAGCCCACGTTCTCCAGATCGTTGTGCTTGCCACCGGCGCGCACGCAGCGCTGGCTGCTGACCGCACGGGTATACGGGCGCTTCTCGCGCCCCAGGAACACATCCTTGAACTGGACCATCCCTGCGTTGGTGAACAGCAGGGTGGGGTCATTGGCAGGTACCAGCGGGCTGGACGGCACCACGGCGTGATCGTGCTGCGCAAAGAAGTCGAGAAATTTCCGGCGTATATCGGCGCTCTTCATGCGTGTCCGGTCGGCTATGGGGTCAAAAGCGGAATCGTATCACGCTGACTCCGGACCCGCGTATTGCCGCCCGCAGCCTCGGGCCATGCCGTGATGCCCGATTTAGCTTGCAATCAAGCCCCCTCAGGCCGGAGCACATCAGTCCGGGGACTCGGCCTCCTTCCAGACGGCCAGCGCCCGGTGGGCGACATCGCCGGGGAAACCGCGACCGGCCAGGTGACGCAGCATGCGCGCTTCGTCCTCGCGGGCCGCGGGGGGCTGGCGGAAATGCCGTTCGAGCTGGCCGCGGGCCTGCTCGACCCAGTCGACCTCCAGCGCCTCGATGGCGAGGCTCACGGTCTCGCCATCGATCCCGTTGTGCGCGAGTTCGGCACGGATGCGCTGCTCGCCGTAGCCCTGGCCGACGCGGTGGCGGGCCATGGATTCGGCGTAGCGGCTCTCGTTGAGGTAGTCCAGTTCGCGCGCGCGCTCCAGCGCGGCATCCACCGCGTCCCGTTCGAAGCCGCGCTCCGCCAGCTTGCGCGCCAGCTCCAGCGCGGCGTGTTCGCGCCGTACCAGGAGCTTGAGTCCGGCCTCCAGGGCCGCCTCGGGATCGGCCGGGTCGACCGGCGCCCCGCCCTTACGACGGGCTTTCGGCATCCTCGACCGCGGCCTCGGCGTCGTCCGCACCCTTGCCGGCCGCCGACGGCAGATAACGCTCGCGCAAGTTGCGTTCGATCTCGTCGGCCTTGTCCGGGTTGTCCTTCAGGAACTGGCGGGCGTTCTCCTTGCCCTGGCCGATTCGTTCGCCGTTGTAGCTGTACCAGGCACCGGACTTGTCGACCAGGCCTTCCTTCACGCCCATCTCGATCAACTCGCCCACGCGCGAGATCCCCTCGCCGTAGAGGATCTCGAAATGCGCCTCCTTGAACGGGGGCGCCATCTTGTTCTTCACGACCTTCACGCGGGTCTCGTTGCCGATCACCTCGTCGCCCTTCTTGATCGCGCCGATGCGGCGGATGTCCATGCGCACGGAGGAGTAGAACTTCAGCGCGTTGCCGCCGGTGGTGGTCTCGGGGCTGCCGAACATCACACCGATCTTCATGCGGATCTGGTTGATGAAGATCACGAGCGTATTGGAGCGCTTGATGTTGGCGGTCAGCTTGCGCAGCGCCTGCGACATCAGGCGCGCCTGCAGACCGACGTGCGAATCGCCCATCTCGCCCTCGATCTCGGCCTTGGGCGTGAGCGCCGCCACCGAGTCGACGATCACCACGTCCACCGCGCCGGAGCGCACCAGCATGTCGGCGATCTCCAGCGCCTGCTCACCGGTGTCCGGCTGCGAGACCAGCAGATCGTCGACGTTCACGCCCAGCTTCTCGGCGTAGGTCGGATCCAGCGCGTGCTCGGCGTCCACAAACGCGGCGGTACCGCCGGCCTTCTGCGCCTCGGCCACCACCTGCAGGGTCAGGGTCGTCTTGCCCGAGGACTCCGGTCCGTAGATCTCGACCACGCGCCCGCGCGGCACGCCGCCGATCCCCAGCGCCACGTCCAGCGCCAGCGAACCGGTGGAGATCGAGGGCACATCCACCGCCTGGCGGTCGCCCATTCGCATCACGGCACCCTTGCCGAACTGTTTCTCGATCTGACCCAGTGCGGCCGTCAGGGCCTTCTTGCGATTCTCGTCCACGATCTGCCTCCGGAATGGATAGTGCTCGGGCGTTTGGTGCGGCAGTATCCCACAGCCACGGATGCGACCCAAGATCGGGAACGGCCGCGTCGGGCGAACCTCAACCCAGTTCGTGTTCCAGCAGCGAGGCCAGGGCGTGCAGCATGGCCTGGCGGCGCACTTCGTGGCGCTCGCCGTCGAAATGCCGAGTCTCGGTGCGCACCGCCCCGTCGCGGATCTGCCAGCCGAAGCACACCGTGCCCACCGGTTTGTCCGGCGTCCCGCCGCCCGGCCCGGCGATGCCGGTGACCGAAAGCGCGAGATCGGCCGTGCTGCGGGCCAGTCCCCCGGTCACCATGGCCGCCGCCACCGCCTCGCTGACTGCACCGCGGGACTCCAGCAGCGCCGGATCCACATCCACCTGACGGGTCTTGGCCGCGTTGCTGTAGGTCACCCAGCCGCATTCGAACCAGGCCGAACTCCCGGGCACATCGGTCAGGGCCTGGGCGATCCCGCCGCCGGTGCAGGATTCCACCGTCGCCAGCACCCGACCCTGCACGGTCATGCGCTCGCCCAGGTCATACACCAGGGCCGAAAGCCCGGTCAGGTCCGCCCTGCGCAACTCGGTCATGAGCCGGAACCTCCGTCGTCCGTGTCTTCGAACGCCACTGCCAGGCGCCACTGACGCTGTCCGTCGGCACCGGTCCCGATCGCCTCGCAGCGCACCACCCGGCCCCACCGGCGCAGATTCTCGATGCGCGGATCCGGGCTGGGTACGGTCAACGTGAGCGCGACGCCGGCATCCACCTCGAACCCCGTAGTCAGCGCACACCCCCCGGCCGCCAGATCGCGGACCTCGACCCGGGTGAACTGCCCGGAACCGGTCCAGATCGCCTCGCCGGTCACCCCCAGCGGAATGCGGCGATCCCGCCGCCGATCTTCCTCGCCAAACATCGTTACCCTGCCCTGCGGATTTCGGGAGCCTGAAGTCTGACACATTCCGTCGCTTTTGCTGCAGGGGCTGCCCGTCATGCCCCCGGATCGAATACGATGAGGCGACAGCCCATCCGGTCCCTCCGCCATGCTTGCCAGCCTGTTTCAGCCCGACCCGGTCCTGGACCCCGATACCCGCGAATGGATCCGCGCAGTCTTCGCATGGATCGACCGTCAGCCGGCGGCCGACCGCCCGTTCGACCCGCCGAACCTGATCCTGCCCATCCGCGAGCATTTCCCCGGCGAGGCGAACACCCCGCACGGGATGGCCGAACAGGTGTTTGCCAGTGTGCGCCAGCACACCGGCATGGACCGGCAACCGGCCAGACTGGCCGAACCCGGCGGCCTGACCCCGCAGCCGGTCACCGCACTGGGCACGGCCAGCACCGGCGGTCAGCGTATCTTCCACTATGACCCGCAGCTGATCGGCAACCGCCAGGCCCTGGTCGGCACCTTCGCGCAGGAACTGGCCGCGTGGTGGGTCGAGGGCATCCGCGAACCGGCCCCGGCCGCGGAAGGCAATGCCGATGCCATCGCCGAACTGGTCGCCACGCGCATGGGTTTCGGCGTATTCCTCGCCAACACCGCCTTTCGCGTACGGGTCAACGGCTGTGGTGCCTGCAAGGGTCCGTCGGCCGACCGCGACGCCGACCTGGGACGCGACGAACTCGCCTGGGCCCTGGCCCTGTTCTGCCGCGAACACGGCATCCCCCCGGCCCGCGCCCGGGCGCACCTCGAATCCCCGCTGCGCACCACCTTCCGCAAGGCCTGGCGCTACACCGGCTCGCGCCAGGGCCGCGAAGAACGCCCGGTCGCGACCGCCTGACCGATCCCCGAGTCGCCACGTCACCGGCCCGCCCCGTTACAATCCGGCCACCGACGCCCCCGAACAGCAGGAACGGCCAGTGAGCGACGCGGACGCCCTGTCAAAACATACCCCCATGATGCAGCAATACCTGCGGATCAAGTCCGACTATCCGCAGACCCTGCTGCTCTATCGCATGGGGGATTTCTACGAGCTGTTCTACGACGACGCCGAGCGGGCCGCCGGGCTGCTGGACATCACGCTGACGCGGCGCGGCGAGTCGGCCGGCGAGCCGATCCCGATGGCCGGGATCCCGGTGCATACCCTGGAGAGCTACCTCGCCCGCCTGCTGAAGCTGGGCGAGAGCGCGGCAATCTGCGAACAGACCGGGCAGGTAGGCGAGAACAAGGGCCCGGTGAAGCGCGAGGTGGTGCGCATCGTGACCCCCGGCACGGTCACCGAGGACGCCCTGCTGGAGGCGCGCCAGGTCAACCGCATGGTCGCGGTGTGCCCGGCACCCAGCGCCGCGGTGCGCGGCCGCGGCGAGGGCTACGGCATCGCCAGCCTGGAGTTCGCCAGCGGCCGGTTCCGGGTGCTGGAGGTTGCCGACGCCGACGAGCTGCAGGCCGAACTGGCGCGTCTCGACCCGGTCGAATGCCTGATCCCCGATCCGGCCCCGGCGATCCCCGGGATCGAGACCTGGGCGCCGCGCCTGCACGCCGACTGGCATTTCGACGCAGTCTCCGCGCAGCGCACCCTGACCCGGCATTTCGGCACCACCGATCTGGCCGGCTTCGGCTGCGACGACCTGGTGCTGGGCCTGGCCGCCGCGGGCGCCCTGCTGGCCTACGTCCAGGCCCGCCACCGTGGCAACCTCGCCCACATCACCGGGCTCGGGCGCGAACACCGCGGGCAGATGCTGATGCTGGACCCGGCGACCCGGCGCAACCTGGAGCTGACCCGCACCCTGAGCGGCGAACGCCGCGGCTCGCTGTTCGACCTGCTGGACACCAGCCGCACACCCATGGGGGCCCGACTGCTGTCGCAGTGGCTGCATCAGCCACTGGCCGACCGCGCCCTGCTGCGGGAACGCCAGCAGGGCATCGCCACACTGCTGGACCATGGCGCGGAGGAAACGCTGCGCGAGGCGCTGACCGGGATGGCCGATGTCGAGCGCATCGTCTCGCGGATCAGTCTGGGCTCTGCCCGGCCACGCGATCTGGTTGCGCTGCAGGCGTCGCTGGAGCGCCTGCCCGGCCTGCACGGCGGTCTGGCCGACGCCGCCATCGAGGCCGGGATCCTCGCCGCGCTGCATGCGGATCTCGCCCCGGAACCCGAGCTCGCCGACACCCTGGTCCGCGCACTGGTGGACGAACCACCGATCCGGGTCACCGACGGCGGCCTGATCCGCCCCGGCTTCGACCCCGAGCTCGACCGCCTGCGCGATCTGGAGCACAACGCCGACGGCTTCCTGCGCGACCTGGAGGCGCGCGAACGCGAGGCCACCGGCATCGCCACCCTCAAGGTCGCCTACAACCGGGTGCACGGCTACTACATCGAGGTGGGCCGCTCGCGCTCGGAGGAACTGCCCGGACGCTTCATGCGCCGGCAGACCCTGAAGAACGCCGAACGCTACACCACCGAGGAACTCAAGCGCTTCGAGGACGAGATCCTGTCCGCCAGGGAACAGGCCCTGGCGCGCGAGCGCCAGCTGTTCGACGACCTGCTCGCCGGCCTGCATGGCCGCGCCGACCGCCTGCGGGCGATCGCCGACGCCGTGGCCCGGCTGGACGTGCTGACCACCCTGGCCGAACGAGCCCGGCGGCTCGACTGGAGCCGCCCGGAACTGGTGCCCGAGACCGGCATCCACATCGAGCAGGGCCGCCACCCGGTGGTCGAGGCCAGCCTGGACACCCCGTTCGTGGCCAACGACACCCGGCTGGATCCCGAGAGCCGCCGGCTCCTGGTCATCACCGGCCCCAATATGGGCGGCAAGTCCACCTACATGCGCCAGACCGCACTGATCGTGCTGCTGGCCTGCATGGGCAGTTTCGTGCCCGCGGCGAACGCCAGCATCGGGCCGGTGGACCGCATCTTCACCCGCATCGGCGCCTCCGACGATCTGACCTCGGGGCGCTCGACCTTCATGGTGGAGATGACCGAGGCCGCCAGCATCCTGCACAACGCCGGCGAGCGCAGCCTGGTACTGATGGACGAGATCGGGCGCGGCACTTCCACCTTCGACGGCCTCGCGCTGGCACTGGCCTGTGCCGAACACCTCGCGCGGGAGAACCGCGCGCTGACACTGTTCGCCACGCACTACTTCGAGCTGACCGCGCTGGCGGAAGGCGAACCCGCAGTGGCCAACATCCACACCGACGCGGTGGAACACGGCCACGATATCGTGTTCCTGCACCAGGTGCGCGAGGGCCCCGCCAACCAGAGCTACGGCCTGCAGGTCGCCGCGCTGGCCGGGGTCCCGGCCGATGTCCTGCGACGCGCCCGCACCCACCTGGCGGAACTGGAGACCCGCGCGCACGACACCGGCTCGCCACAGCTCGGACTGTTCCCGCCGGAACCCGCAGCGGGGCCCGTCCCGCAGCCCGCGGCGCCGGACCCGGCCGGCGACGTGTCCGCCGACACCACCCCCGAAGTGATCCGCGCACTGGCCGACCTGGACCCCGACGACCTGAGTCCGCGCGAGGCGCTGGACACGCTCTACCGGCTGAAGTCCACCCTCGCGGGGCAGGCGCGCGACTGAACCCCGGCGCCAATTACGGCCGCTTTGCCCGGGATTCACGAAGGCGCGAAGCGAGCGGTTACAATGCCTGCGCACGACCGGCCGACGGCACGAAGGAGCCGTGGCGTCGCAACACGACACAATGGAGAAGCGCAATGGCTTTCATCGTTCTGGAGAACTGCATCCGGTGCAAGTACACCGATTGCGTCGAAGTCTGCCCGGTGGACTGCTTCCACGAGGGCCCCAACTTCCTCACGATCGACCCCGACGAATGCATCGACTGCACCCTGTGCGAGCCGGAATGTCCGGCCGAGGCGATCGTCCCCGAGGACGACGTGCCCGAGGATCAGGTGCACATGATCGAACTCAACGCCGAACTGGCGCGCACCTGGCCGGTGATCACCCAGCGCAAGGATCCGCCGGAGGACGCCGAGGAATGGGACGGCGTCGAGGGCAAGCTACAGTACCTGGAGCGCTGAGGCCCCGCCCGAAGCCCCGCGCCGCGGGGCTTACCACAGCCAGGTGGCCGGGTCCTCGATGGCCCGGTCGTCGCTGTTGCGGATTACGCCCTTGATGCAGCGCACCAGCACCCAAACCACGAACAGCAGCGCCACGATCATTCCGATGCCGATCGCCGCGGTCAGGGTCGCCACCACGGCGATCAGCAGACCGATCCAGAAGGTACGGATCTGATACTGGAGATGGGTCTCGCTGATCGCGTCCGCATCGCTGCGCTTCACGTGCGCCATGATCACCCCGACCAGGGCCGTAACGGCGATAAAGAAGCCGACGAAATACAGCACGTAAATCACTGTAACGAAGGTGCGGTCGGTGCGGGGTTGATTCGCCAGTTCCGTGTCCATGCCTCTCTCTCCTGTTTCGTTCCTGAACCCTGCTGGCCCGGCTTCATACCATTGTGGGAACGTGCTTGCACGCGAATACGGCGCCTGACGACGCCTGCCCGCCGGGTTCACCCCGCCCCGCCCAGCACGATCAGCACGATCCCGACCAGGGCGAAGCCAAAGCCCGCCAGCTGCAGCCGGCTCATGCGCTCGGCCTGAAAGAACCGGGCCAGCAGCGCGGTTGGCGCCGGCGACAGCGCCCCGGCTACCGCGATCACCGACAGCAACCCGATGCGCACCGCCACCACGAAGGCGAGGGTCGCCAGCCCCTGCAGCAGCCCCGCCAGCGCGATCAGCACCAGCGTGCTGCGCGCCATGTGTCGATCGGGGCGATGCCACAGCATCACGCCCAGCAGCACCAGGCCGCCGACGCCGCCGGCCATTACCACCGGCCACAGGGCCGAACCCTCGGCCGCCTGATCCAGGAACACGAACACCGCCCCGAACGCGACCCCGGCGATCATGCCGTCGAACACCCCGAGCAGAGGATGCGGGCCGCGGTGGCCGTGGGCATCCCCTCCACGTACCGGGGCGTCCAGATCGCGCGGGCTGGCCTCACGTGCCCCACCCGAGACCAGCGCGATGGCCACCACGATCGACACGATGCCGGTCAGGGCCAGCCAGCCCGGGCGCTCCCCCAGTGCCAGGCCCGCGGCCAGCGGCACCAGCGCCGAGAGCACGCCAGTCACGGCCGCGACCAGCCCCATCGAACCCTCGGCCAGTCCGCGGTAGTAGGCCAGCAGCCCCAGTGCCATCGCGACCCCGGAGGCACCACCCCACCCCAGGGCTGACGCCCCCGGCAGACCGGCCAGCAGCAGCGCCACCCCCAGCAACGGGGCGGTCACCAGCAGCTGCGAGTAGCAGGCTACCACCAGAGCCGGGGCTCGCCGCGAGGCCAGACCGCCAAGGAAATCCCCCGCGCCGTAGCCCAGCGCGGTCAGCAGCCCCAGCAGAAAGGCCATGTCAGTCGGTGCCGGCGTCCTCCAGGAGTTCGCGCAGGGCGGCCTCGCTGCTGGCGGAACCGGTACCGGTCACCGTGCCTTCGCCGTCCAGGAACACCACGCTCACGTGGTCGCGCCGGTGCGGCATGAAGCCCATGTCTTCGGGCCCCTCGGTCACTCCGATGGTATAGGCACGCTCCTGCATGCGCGGCATGACCACGTTCTCCAGCACGAACGGAGGCATTCCGTGGGTGTCGGCCACGTAGCGGATACCGGCCTCCTCGATCGCCTCCGGACCCATGTCGGCGAGGACATCATTGGTGATGTCGGCCGGGGCCATCTCCACGGTCATCAGCACCACGCGGGCATCGCCGGGCAGTTCCAGCGATTCCCCGTGCTGATCGCTCAGGGTCACTTCGGGGAAGGCCTCACCCTCGGTGAGATCGGCGACCGCGGGCCCCGTGGCCAGGAAAAGGGCCAGACCAGCGGACAGGACAGCGGTCTTCTTGAAGACGGACGGTACTTTCATCAGGGACTCCCGTGACAACGAATTCGGCATAAATCTCCGCGGGATGGTAACCGATCAGGAACGCGCACACTGCGAAACCGGCCACGCCCCGCATGAGCGCGAACGTGCACATTTTTCGGCGTTTCCTTAGACTGCCAGCCCGGTTCGTCGGCCCCTACCGCAGGCACCCATGATCCATTCCCTGGTCAAGCTGCTGCGCCCGCATCAGTACATCAAGAACGGGTTCGTGTTCCTGGGACCGGTGTTCGCGCATGCCTGGGAGGGCGAGACCCTGCTGGCGGCCACGCTCGCCTTCCTCGCCTTCTGCGCGATGGCCAGCGCGGTGTACGTACTCAACGACATCCTCGACGTCGAAGCCGACCGCCGGCACCCGACCAAGCGCCATCGGCCGCTGGCCAGCGGGGCCATCGGCATCCCGGCCGCACGGGTCATCCTGAGCGTGCTGGTGGTGCTGGCGCTGGCCCTGGGGCTGCTGGTCAGCGCCTGGGTCACCGGGCTGCTGGCGGGCTATCTGGTGCTGAACATCGCCTATTCGGTGGCGCTGAAGCATGTCGTGATCCTGGATGTCTTCAGCATCGCCGGCGGCTTCATGCTGCGGATCCTCGCCGG
Source organism: Thioalkalivibrio sp. ALJ24 (assembly GCF_000377785.1). Classification (GTDB taxonomy): domain Bacteria; phylum Pseudomonadota; class Gammaproteobacteria; order Ectothiorhodospirales; family Ectothiorhodospiraceae; genus Thioalkalivibrio. The sequence goes on from NZ_KB898728.1 coordinate 70,455, forward strand.
AACCCTGGGCCTGGGCATCGAACCCTCGCAGTGGCTGCTGCTGTGTGGCCTGATGCTGACCCTGTTTCTGGGCTTCGCCAAGCGCCGCTCGGAGCTGGAGGGGGCCGCCGCGACCGCAGGTCCGATACCCGCGACGGATCCCGCAGCGGAATCACCTGAATCCCGGGGCGACACCCGGCGCGTGCTCGACGACTACTCGACCGCATTGCTGGACCAGTTCATCGCGATCAGCGCGGCCTGCACGGTGATCGCCTACGGGCTGTACACCGTCAGCCCGGAGGTCATCGCCCTGCACGGCACCGATGAGCTGATCTACACCCTGCCGTTCGTGATCTACGGGATCTTCCGCTACCTGTTCCTGCTGCATTTCCGCGGGCGCGGCGGCGACACCTCGCGCGACCTGTTCACCGATGCCCATCTGCTGGTGACGGTGGTGGCCTGGCTGGGCGTGACCCTCGCGGTGCTGTCGTGAGCGGGAAGCCGGTATTGACCGGCTGGCGCCTGCGCGGGCTGATCCTGTCGGTGATCGTGGCCGCCGCGGCGTATCTGGGCATCGCCATCTGGGCCGGTGCGGAAGAGGTGTGGCACGCGCTGGTGCAGGTCGGCCCGTTCGGCCTGCTGCTGGCCCTGTCCCTGTCGCTGGTGAACTACAGCCTGCGGTTCGCCCGCTGGCAGCTGTATCTGCGGGCGCTGGCGCATCGCATCGCCGCGCCCGCCAGCCTGCACATCTACCTCGCCGGCTTTGCCCTGACCACCACACCGGGCAAGGCCGGCGAGGCCCTGCGCGGGGTGCTGCTCAAGCGTCGGGGCGTCCCCTATCCCGACAGCTTCGCGGCGTTCGTCAGCGAACGCCTGTCGGATCTGGTCGCCGTCGTGCTGCTGTCAATGCTGGGCCTGACCCTGGTGGCCCACGGCGAATCGCTGATCCTGGCCGGCGTCGCGGCCGTGGCCGCGGCCCTGCTGGTGCTGTCGCAACGCCGACCGCTGGAGGCCCTGCAACGCCATGCGGACCGCCCCGGCCGGCGGCTGTGGCGCGGCCTGCATCACACCGCCACCATCCTGCTGCAGGCGCGGCGCTGCCACACCCCAAACCTGCTCGCCGGCGCCACCGTCCTGAGCGTGGTGGCCTGGAGCGCCGAGGCGCTGGCCTTCTGGTGGATCCTCAACGCGATGAGCTTCGAGGCCGGATTCGCGTTCGCCGCCTTCGTGTTCGCCCTGGCCATGCTGGCCGGGGCGCTGAGCTTCCTGCCCGGCGGGCTGGGCGGCACCGAGGCGGTGATGATCGGCCTGCTCCTGCTGCACGACATGCCGGCGGCGGATGCGGTGGCGGCGACCACGCTGATCCGCCTGACCACCCTGTGGTTCGCGGTCATGCTGGGCCTGTTCGCGCTCGGCAGCCACCCCGACGCACGCACCGACGCAGCCCCGGAATCCCAGCGCGACAAGGGGCCGGCATGACGACCAGCGGCTGGAACCGCATCCCGCGGGTGGAACACGCCGCGCACAGCGCGCCGGCGTTCCGTCCGGACCGGCTGCCGGACGGGCCGCTGCTGGCCCACGGCATGGGGCGCTCCTACGGCGACTGCTGCCTCAACGCCGGCGGCCATCTGCTGCATACCCGCGGGCTGGACCGCTTCGTCGAGTTCGACCCCGCGACCGGCATCCTCACCGCCGAGGCCGGGGTCACGCTGGACGAACTGCTGGAACTGAGCGTGCCGCGCGGCTGGTTCCCGCCGGTGGTCCCGGGGACCCGCTTCGTGACCCTGGGCGGCGCGGTGGCCAACGACGTGCACGGCAAGAACCATCACGTCGCCGGCAGCTTCGGTGCGCACGTAAAGCGTCTGACCCTGCACCGCAGCGATGCCGGACGGGTCGAGGCCAGCCCCGAGCACAACCCGCGCTGGTTCGCCGCCACCGTCGGCGGGCTGGGCCTGACCGGGCTGATCGAGACCGTGACCCTGCAGCTCGTGCCGGTGTCCTCGGCCTGGATGTCGGTGTGGTCGGAACGCTTCCACAGTCTGGATGATTTCTGGGCCCTGGATGCCCGCGCGCGCCGCGAATGGCCCTACACCGTCGCCTGGATCGACTGCCTGGCGGACGGGCACCGCCAGCCCGCCGGACGCGGGATCTATTCCGCCGGGCGCCACGCGATCGCCCCGCCCCCGCGCGCCCGCTTCCGCGAACCCCGGCGGCGGGTGCCGGTGGACCCGCCGTTCTCGCTGGTCAACGGCCCCGGTCTGCGCGCGTTCAACGAGCTGTACTTCCGCCAGCCGCTGCGCCGCAGTCCGCATCCGGCGCATCATCGCGGCTGGCTGTTCCCGCTGGACGGGATCCGCGACTGGAACCGCATCTACGGCCGCCGGGGCTTCTACCAGTACCAGTGCGTGCTCCCCGAACGCACCGCGCGCGACGCCGTCGCCGAGCTGCTGCGCCAGATCGCGCGCAGCGGCCAGGGCTCGTTCCTCGCCGTGCTCAAGACCTTCGGCCGCCAGCCGCCGGCCGGGATGCTGTCCTTCCCGCGCCCGGGCACCACCCTGGCGCTGGATTTCCCCGATCGCGGGGCGGCGACCCATGCGCTGTTCGATCGCCTGGATCGCGTGGTGCGCGAGGCGCACGGGGCGCTCTACCCGGCCAAGGACGCCCGCATGTCCGGCGCGATGTTCCGTGCCGGGTTTCCCGAATGGATCGAGTTCGCTAAGTTGACCGACCCTCAATTCTCCTCCAGCTTCTGGCGCCGGGTGACCGCATGAATCCGCTCAACCACGTCGTGATCTTCGGCGCGACCTCCGCCATCGCCACCGCCGTGGCCCGTCGCCTGGCCGCCGATGGCGCGCACCTGTTCTGCGTGGCGCGCAACGCCGAACGGCTGGAAAGCCTGCTGGCCGACCTGCGGGTGCGCGGCAACGACCCGGCGGGCGAGCGCATCCGCGGCCTGGCCGCCGATCCCGCCGACCCGGCCACCCAAGCCGACGCCTGGACCGCCGCCCGCGAGCACCTGGGCGAGGTGGATGCCGCGCTGCTGGCCTGGGGCAGCCTGCCCGATCCCGTCACCTGCCATAACTCGGTGGAGGCCACCGAGGAGGCGCTGCGCATCAACGGCACCAGCGCCGTCGCCCTGCTCACCCGCATCGCCCCCGACTTCGAGGCGCAGGGCCATGGCGTGATCGGCGCCATCGGTTCGGTCGCCGGCGACCGCGGCCGCCAGAGCAACTACGTCTACGGCACCGCCAAGGGCATGCTGGCCACCTATCTGCAGGGCCTGCGCCATCGCCTCGCACCCACCGGGGTCGACGTGGTCACCCTCAAGCCGGGCTTCGTGAGCACACCGATGACCGAGGGCTTCGACCGCTCGGGACCACTGTGGGCCTCGCCCGACACCGTGGCCCGCGGCATCCTGCGCGCGCTGCGCCGGGGCCGCGCGGTGGCCTATCTGCCGTGGTTCTGGCGGGTGATCATGACGATCATCCGCGCCATCCCCGACCCGCTGTTCCGGCATCTGCGGCTGTGAGCCTGCCCGCCGACGCCCCCTGGCCCGCCCGCCACTACCCGGCGGTGCTGCTCGCGGTGATCGCGCTGAAGGCGCTGATCGCCGCGCTGCTGCCGATCACCGGCGACGAGGCCTATTTCCTGGTCTGGGCCGCCCACCCGGATCTCGGCTACTACGACCACCCGCCGATGATCGGCTGGTGGCTGAGCGCGGTCACCGCAGTGTCCGAACACCCGCTGGTGATCCGCATCCCGGGCATCCTGGTGTCCGTGGCCCCTGCCCTGCTGATCCTCGCCCTGTGGCACCGGCACGACCCGGTGCGCGCGCGCCTGGTCTCGCTGCTGGCGCTGTTCATGCCGCTGCTGTTCATCGCCGTGCTGGTGGCCACCGACACCCCGCTGATCCTGTTCGGCCTGCTGGCCACCGGACTGGTGTGGTACGCGCTGCGGGAACCGCGCCCGGGCGTGGCAGCCCCGGCCTTCTTCCTCGGCGGCGTCGCGCTGGGGCTGGCGTTCCTGTCGAAATACTTCGCGGTGCTGCTGGGCGTGGCCATCGGCCTGCACATCGTGCTGTTCGCCCGCGAGCACTGGCGCGGCCTGCTGCTGATCATCCTCGGCGTACTGCCGGCGGTGGCCCTCAACCTGTACTGGAACTGGGACAACTGCTGGTACAACGTGATGTTCAACGTGGTGAACCGCCACGGCGGGGACGGCTTCGCCCCCGGCGGCACCCTGACCTATGCCGCCCTGCTGGTGTACCTGTTCACGCCCTGGCTGCTGTGGTTCCTCGCGCGCCAGCGCCCGGCCGTGGTGCAGGGCGTGCGCGAACACCGCCTCGGGGTGTTCGTCTCCGCCGGGCTGATCCCGCTGGGCCTGTTCGCCCTGCTCTCGCCGTTCGCCGGGATCGGGCTTCACTGGCTGGCGGTGTTCGCCCCGCTGCTGCTGGTGCCTGCGCTGTTCCTGATCACCCGCGCCCTGCGGATCTCGGTCTGGCTGTCCGGCCTGCTGGCCCTGCTGCACGCGCTGTTGCTGCTGGCCATCGCCACCCTGCCGGTGGACTGGCTGCGCGGCCACGGCGACCACGCCAGTGCGGTGTTCTACCTCGCACCCGAGGAGGTCGCCGCGCTGACCGAGCCCTACGCCGACGCGGACCGGTCCGAGGAAGACTGGCATTTCTTCACCCGCAGCTACTCGCGCTCGGCCATGCTGAGCCATTACTCCGGGCACTACTTCGGCGTCTTCGGCGAAGGCTCGCACTACGGCCGCCAGGACGATCTGATCACCGATTTCCGTGCCCTCGACGGCGAGAACTTTGTGTTTATCCCGCGCCGTGGCGAGGTTGACCGCGAAGACCTGGAACCGTTCTTCGACCGCGTCGAGATCCGCACCGGCGAGGCCGGCGGCATCCCCTGGCAGGTCGCCGAAGGCCACGGCTTCGACTACGCCACCTACCACGAGGACGTCCTGCGCCCGGTCCTCGAACGCTACTACGACATCCCCGCCTGGCTCCCCGAGGGCCGCTGCGCCTTCCGCGAGCGTTACGGGACCTCAGGCACCCCCTAACCCCTCACTCACCCGAGGCAAATGTTGGACGCCCCCTCCGAATGAAGGGGGCCTCCTGTGAGCGCCTTTGGCATTCTCGAGCGCACACCCCCGGGCTTCCCTCGAACCAACGTCAAAGCCCTAAATCTCGCGAGGAGGATCCAGATGCGCTCTTTCCGTCGTCAACCCATCTGTCGCGCCATGCATACCACTTTCCAGCGTCCGCGCCCATTGCCTCGGCAGTCGCTCACAGCAGGCGTAATTGCACCAGCGGTCCTGATGATCGCGAGCGGCGTCGTCTGGGCAGACGACAAAACCGCCACCTGGAACGGGACAGCGGGGGATCGTAGCTGGTTTACTAAAGGAAACTGGGAGTCGGACTCGGGTACTGTCACTGTCCCGGACAGCAACACCGAAGCCATAATTCCCGGTGGCGCAGTAGAGATCGATGATGAGGAAAAGGCGGAGGCGCAAAGGCTCACCTTTTCAGGGGGGACACTCGAGATAAAGCAAGAGAGTGAACTCCAGGTGGACGACGCTTTTGTTCGTGGGGAGGAGCTATCAATTAGTGAAGGCGGCGAGTTTCGAGTGGATAAGCAGCTGTCCGTCCGTTCCTCGGCATCGATGGAGGTGGCCGGAGAACTGGTCACGCGTGATGGTGAACTTCGTCAGGGGGTAAACATTGGAGACATGAACGACCCCGGCGAAATGATCATTACGGGTGCGGGCAACTGGCATCATAAGGGGGAGAAGAGGATTGCAGTAGGATCTGAAGATAGCACCAGCAACGTCAAGGTGCTTGACGGGGGCACGCTAAAACACGATTCAAGCCTTAGGGTTGCTGACAGACAAACTTCTTTTGAGGGTAAGGTCCAGGTTTCCGCCGCAACGCTTGAGGGCGACGCCATCAAGGTAGGCTACCGCGGACCCGGAAAACTCAGCATGGATGACGAGGCCACAGTCTCACATGCGAATGCCTATGCAGGCTATGAATCGGACGGCAGTGGAACGATCGAAGTCAAAGATAGTGCGACGTGGAGCCTATCTGAAAACCTGACGATCGGCCGGGACGGCGGTGGCGAGCTCTTAGTGGATTCCGGCGGCGAGGTCGCGGTAGACGGTGACCTGGAGGTTGCCACCGACTCGAATGCATCGGGTGTGATTCGCATCGAGGGTGAGGATTCCGAAGTCGATATTGGCGGCAGCGCCGAAATTGGTGTGGCCGGTGATGGCGAGCTTCACGTCCTTGAAGGTGCCACGATGAAAATCGAATCGTTACTCGGCCTCGCGGACCTGGAAGAGGAGGGATCCTCGGCCAGGGTCGTAGTCTCCGGTGAAGATTCCCGGTTGGAAACATCTTCCAGCGCGAACCTGCGCGGTCAAGCCGACCTGGAGATACTGGATGGCGGAAAAGTCATCAGTCGCACCACCACCATCAGCAACCGACTGGACACCCCGGACGCGGCCAGAATTCTAGTCAGAGGGAACGACTCCGAGCTCGACACTCGCGCGACCCTTACTGTCGGACTCAATGAGGGAGGCATTGGAAAGCTCGAGATCCGGGATGGCGGATACGTTAATACCACAACATCAGCAGCAACTGGCGCTCGTATCGGCGCAGGGGATTCAAGCTCCCAAGGCACTGTTATAGTGACCGGTGACAACAGCCGCTGGAGGATTGTTAGAGACGCGGTCGTGGGGGAGGAGGGACAAGCCACGCTCAGGATCGAAGACGGCGGGCGCGTTTTTGACGGCAGCATAAACGGCAACCGAACACTTACCATAGCTCAAGAACACTCCTCATCGGCCTCCGTGGTCTTGGAAGGCAACGAGTCCAGTCTGGATCGCTTTGGTGGTATTACGGTCGGCAAACGCGGCACTGGCGAGTTGCTCATCGGTGACGGTGCAACCGTCGACGACGTCGGACGCTTGAACGTAGGCGGGGGACGGTCGAGCGCAATTGGAGGCGGGCAAGGCTCTGGCATGCTGCATATTGACAAAGGCGGCAAACTCGATGTGGATGGAACCACCTCCCTCGCGGAAAATGATGGTTCGTCAGGCACCGTGGTGGTCAATGGTGAGCTGCGCAGCGGTGGTGGCGTCGAAGTGGGTTCGGGAGGCGTCCTTGCCGGTGATGGCGTGGTACAAGGGGACGTTTCCGTGCAGGGAACACTCGCCCCGGGGAACTCGATCGGCAGCCTCGCGGTAGAAGGTGACGGCGATCTCACTCTGGAAGATGGCTCTATCTACCGCGTCGAGGTTAATGACGGTGGCGACGAGGCCGGTGTAAATAACGATCACGTCTCGGTTGGGGGCAACATCGACATTGAGGAGCAAGCCTCCCTCCACGTCACGTCGGAAAACGGTACCGATGACGGGTCAACCTTTGCGCCAGAAACAACTTACACCATCCTCAGCGCAGAAGACGGTGGGGTGGACGGCGAGTTCGGCGAAGTGACCGACGATTTCGCCTTCCTGTCCACTTCCCTGGAATATGGCGAGGACGCTGTATTCCTGACCCTCACGCAAGTCGCCGACCTTGCCAATGTCGCCCAAACCCCCAACCAGCGGGCGATGGCCGGCACGCTGGACGAGCAGGTGGACGGTGAGGCCCTGAGCGATATCACCGGCGCGGTCGTGATGATGGACGAGGACAACGCCCGGGCAGCGCTGGACGATCTTTCGGGTGTGGACCATACCCATACCCAGCAGATCGGGCTGCGCGGCGCCCAGCGTTTCCGTGCCGGCCTCACCGGCCGGATGCCCGGGCCCGGGGGCGCGCAGGCGCCACGCGAAACCGCCAGCCTGAAGCAGCTCGCCGGTCTCCAGCTCGCCTCCGCCGGGCAACCTCGTGGGCTGCTCGACGAGGCCGCGGACGTATCCCGCGGTTGGTGGGTCAACGCCGAGGGCGGTCGTGGTGACATCGACGACACCACCAACGCCAGCGGCGCCGACTACCGCTTCAGCGGCCTCACGATCGGCTTTGATGCCCCGGTTTCCGAAGAACTCCATCTCGGTGCGGCCATGGGATACACCCGCAACCGCGGCGACACCGCCGGGGGCGACATCGACGTCGATTCCATCCATTTTGCCGCCTACGGCGGCTGGCAGCGCGATGCCCTGTATGCCCGCGGCAGCGTCGGCATGGCCTATCACAGCACCGATACCGAACGCTTCGTCGATACGGTCGGGCGGACGGCCGAAGCCGATTACTCCGCGCGCGGCGTGGGTATGCGGGCCGAGGGTGGCTACACCTTCGAGATCGGCGACACGGCACGGCTGACTCCGTTTGGCGGACTGGACTATGAGTATCTGCGCCGCAGCGGATTCTCGGAATCCGGCGCCGGGGCCGCCAACCTGGATGTGAACCGCGAAAGCGAGTACTCGCTGCGAAGCCAGGCCGGCGTGCGCTTCGATCAGGCGTTCGAGACCACCGGCGGCTGGGTCGCGCCCTACGCCGAGGCCTCCTGGGTGCATGAGCACGGCGACCGCTCCAGTGCCATGGACACGGCCTTCGCAGCCGACAGCTCTTCGCGTTTCACCATCGACGGCCCCCGCCTCAGCCGTGATCGTGTCCGGGTCGCCGCCGGGCTGGATGCCCGCCTCAACGAGGATTCCTTCCTCAATGTCGGCTACCAGGGCGAAATCGCTTCCTCCGACGATCTCCATGCCATCGGCCTGACCTTCCGTCGCAACTGGTAAGGCCCCCACACGCCACGTCCCCCTCCGAACGGAGGGGGCCGTGCCATCCGGGCTCCGGCATGATGGAACGGCCGTTGGATGTCAGCTGCTTCCATGCAGAAGGCTTTCGCGCGACACTGCCGCCGAACTGGTGGGTCCCATCCGTCCGGAGGTTATTCATGTCCGTCGCCCGAACGTATCCGTTCCGCGCACCCGCGCGCTTCACATCCGCCCTGGTGACCATGCTCCTGTTCCTGACCCTCGCTCCCGTCGCCGCCGAATCCGGCGATTCCGAAGCCGGCTTCGACCCGATGGACGATCCGGAGGGTGAGGTCATCCTGCGCGTCGAAGGGGCCATCGAACACGCCAATGACGGCGACCGGGCCCTGCTGGACCGGGCGATGCTGGACCGGCTGCCACAGCGCGAACTGGAGACCTCCACGGTGGTCACCGACGGGGTCAACCGGTTCGAGGGCTTTTTGATGCGTGACCTGCTGGAGGCCCTGGGCGCGGAGGGCGCAGAGGTGGTCGCCACGGCCCTGAACGACTACATCGTCGACATCCCCATGGAGGACTTCCACGATTATGACGTGATCGTCGCCCACACCCAGGATGGCGAGGCCCTGACCCCGCGCGACAAGGGTCCGCTGTGGATCGTCTACCCGCGCGACGATCACGCGGAGCTGGACGACATCCGTTACGACTACCGCTGGGTCTGGCAGCTGGAGCATCTGGAGGTGCGATGACGGCACGCCCCGTCGAACGAACGCACGACCCCGCGGCCGCCACCGCCTCGGCCGCCCCTGCCCTGCCCAGTGTGCGCCGGGTCTCCACCTGGGTCCTCCCCGTGCTTGCGGTGCTCGCGTTCGCAACCCTGCTGACCGTGTCGCTGATGCGTCTGCACGACGTGGAGCAGGACATGCGCAGCAACGTGGACGAAAACATGCTCTGGGTGATCACCCAGGCGCAGGTTGCCAGCCACCGCCTGGACGAGGAAGTCCATCGCCGCACCCTCGGGGATGCCGCCGCCCGCCCGCAGCTGCGTTACGACGTGCTCACCAGCCGTCTGGTCCTGCTGGACGACGGTCCGCAACGGCGCTATGTCCGGGGAATCGGACTGGAAGACGAGCTGGACCGCGGTTTCGAACGCCTCGAGCGCATCGAACCCCTGCTGGAAGACGTCGCTCCCGACGATGCGGAGGCGGCCGACGCGGTCTACGCCGAACTCAAGCCCCTGATGACGTCACTGAACCGTATCGCCAATGCGGTGATGATCGAGGAATGGGAGAGCACCGGCGACCGCCTGGACGACCACCGCGCCAGCCTGATCCAGGCGATCGTGATGATGATCGGGATCCTCGCCAGCGGCATCATCCTGACGACCCTGCTGATGGTGGCGCTGCGCCAGCGACGCCATGCACAGGAGGCGCTGGCGGCCCACCGGGACCGCCTGGAGATCGAGGTCCGCAACCGCACCCGCGACCTGGAAGCCGAACGTCGGCGCGTGGTGGACGCCATCGACACCGCACCGGACGGCTTTGCCGCGTTCGACCCCGATGACCGTCTGATCCTGGTCAACCCGCAGTTCTCCAGCCTGCTGCCGCTGCCCGACGGGGCCCTGGACGAGGGGCAGACGCTGGACGCCCTGCTCGAGAGCATTCGCGCCGTCACCCGGCCGGACACCGAACACGGCGATCCGGCGGACATCACCGCGGACGACGGCGCGCAGTACGACCTGGAGGTTCCCGGTCGCGGCTGGGTCCAGATGACCCTGCGGCGCACCGATGACGGTGGTCAGGTGCTGCGCCTGGCCGACATCACCAGCTACAAGGATGCCGCGCGCAGCCTCGAGCATTCGCTGGAGCGCGAACGAGGTGTCAGCGAGTTCTACCGCAGCTTTGCGGCGATGGCCTCGCACCAGTTCCGCACCCCGCTGGCGATCATCGATTCGGGACTGCAGCGCCTGCTCCGCCGCGGCGAGGCCATGGACGGCGAGACGCGCCGGACCCGCTATCGCCAGCTGCGCGACACTGTCGCCCACATGACCCGGCTGATCGAGAACGCCCTCACCTCCGCGCGTCTGGAAGGCGGCCATGTCGCCGCCGCGACCACGCCCTGCGACCTGCGCCCGCTGGTGGAACAGGCCATCGAGACCCAGCGTCAGATCACGCCCGACAACCCCGTGCACCTGAGCGTAACGCCGGAAGGTCCGATCATGGCCCGTTGCGACCGTGCGCTGGTCGAGCAGATCCTCGCCAACCTGCTGTCCAATGCGGGAAAATACTCGCCCGAGACCGCGCCCATCGAGGTCGAGCTTGCCGGCGAGCCCGAACGGGTCATCTGCCGCGTCACCGACCACGGGATCGGCATCCCCGAGGAAGACCAGGCCCGGCTGTTCGACCGCTTCTTCCGCGCACGCAACGCGGCGCGTCACACCGGGATCGGGCTCGGTCTGGGCATCGCCCGGCAACTGGCGCGCATCCAGGGGGGCGACCTGAGCGTTCGCTCCCGTGAGGGTGAAGGCTCTACATTCATAGTCGAACTCCCGCGAGGAATGGATCCGGATGAACGACGCCGCACCGAATGAAGCCCTGCCCGCGCGCATCCTGTGCGCGGAGGACGAGACCCTGCTGCGTCGCGACATCTGCGATGAACTGAGCGAGGCCGGCTACGTCGCGATCGAAGCGGCACACGGGGACGAAGCGCTGGAACAGATCGACACCGTGCACCCCGATCTGATCCTGTGCGACATCAACATGCCGGGGCGCAACGGCTACGAACTGCTGGCCGAGATTCGCGAACGTGGCCCGGAACTGGCCGACACCCCGTTCGTGTTCCTGACCGCACTGTCCGACCCGCGCGAGGTCGTCGACGGCAAGCGTGCCGGCGCCGACGACTATCTGGTCAAGCCGGTCGATTTCGACCTCCTTCTGGCGACCGTGGAGGCGCGGCTGCGCCAGGTCCGGCGCATGCGGCAGAAAAGCGAGGACGAGTTCGCCGAGCTGCGCCAAACGCTCGGCGAGATCGGCCGGGGCCGGAACAGCCCGAACCAGGAGGACAATCACGGCCGGCGCAGCCTCGAATTCGCCGCGCGCGCCCTCGACCCGGTGGCCCCCGGCGTGGTGCTGCTCGGGCACGACAACCGCGTACTGCTGGCCAACCGCGCAGCGCGGCGCATGGCCAGCGACGCGATGACCCTGGACGAGGGGCGCCCGCCGGAACCGGCTCATGCCGAAGACGACCGCCGCCTGCGGGAAGCCCTTCGCCGCATCCATGACGAACCTTCGGGATCGGGCGAGGCGATCGAGTGCATGCGCCTGCCGCGGAACGGTCATCAGCGCGACCTGCTGGCGATGATCTACCCCCTGGCCGGGGCCGACGGCGACGCCGAAGAAGGCGACAACCCCGCAGCGGTGATCCTGCTGTCGGATCCCGAACGCCGCGCCCGTCTGCCCGAGGACGTTCTGGCCCGCCTGTTCGACCTGACCCCCACCGAGGCGCGCATCGCCCTCGCGCTCGCCGACGGCTGGCGCACGGCCGACATCGCCCGACAGCTGGAGGTCGCCAGCACCACCGTCACCTTCCACCTGCGCAATCTGTTCCAGAAGACCAACACCCACCGCCAGGCCGAGCTGGTCGCCCTGGTGCTGGCCGGTTCCATGACCCTCGCCGTCGAATGAGCCCGCCCGCCCAACCTCCCACCCGGGAATGACGTCGACTCACGTCCGGCCCAGCGCCCGGCGCGGCCAGACGCTAAGCTTTGCATTTAACGATTACAGGACCAGGAGCCACCACATGAAGCGTGAACCGAGCCCTTCGATCTCCGCCGTTCTGCGCCCCGTCGGGGTGCTGTTTGCGCTGGCACTGCTGCCGGCGATGGCGAGCGGGCAACAGGCACAACAGCCGGCCCCCGGACAGGCCCAACAGCCCGCCCCGACCCCGCAGCCGGTGCAGCAGGAGCCCGAGGTCACCACCCATCAGGACTGGGAAAGCCTGTGCTGGGAACTGGATGACGGCAGCGAGTTCTGCCAGATGCAGCAGACCCTCCAGGTGGAGAACCAGGGCGAGCAGGGGCCCTATCTGCGGACCACCATCCGGCGCGAGGGCGAGCGCTACGTCATGGAGCTGCTGCTGCCGCTGGGCGTCGATCTGCGTCCGGGCATCGTGATGCAGGTGGACGAGGGCGAGGAACGCAATGCGGGCTTTGTCACCTGCATCCAGCAGGGATGCGTGGCGGCGACCGAGCTGACCAACGAGATGTTCCAGGAGATGCGTGGCGGGAGGGAGCTGAACGTCGGCTTCCGCCCCCTGCAGTCGGAACAGGTACTGGTCTTCGACGTGTCCCTGATGGGCTTCACCGCCGCCAGCAACGAACTCTGAGGGGACGTCTGGCAGCCGGTGTTCACGCCGTTACAATGGCGGCGTGAACCGCACACCCGAAACCCCTACGAACTCGCCTGTCCGGCGGGCCCGCCGGCCGGCCTGGCTGCGCGCGCTGCTGGCCATGTTTGCCGCTGGCGTGCTGTGGGCCATTCTGGCCGGGACCGAGGCCCTGGCGCACCCGTTCGCCTGGCTCGCCATCGCCATGACCGGAGGCGCGGTGCTCGCGCTGCCCGCGGGGCGCGCCATGGGCCTTCATCCGGCCGCGCTGCCGGCGCTGGCGGGCTTCTTCCTGCGCAATTCCGTACTCGGCGGGATCGATGTCGCCTGGCGTGCGGCAACCCCTCGCCTGCCGCTGCAACCCGGTTTCGAGTCGTACGTCGTACGACTGCCGCACGGGCCGCCGCTGACCCTGTTCATGGCCATGCTCAGTCTGCTGCCGGGGACCCTGGCGGTGCGCCTGGAGGGGCGCCGCATGACGCTGCACGTGCTGGATCTGCGCGGAGACAACGCCGCTACCCTGACGGAACTCGAGCGGCGCATCGCCCGGCTTTACGGCCTCGACCTCGACGCCCGGGAGACCAGACGATGAACCTGCTGCTGGTCGCCGCCGCCGGGTTCCTGCTGCTGACGATCCTGTTCGGGCTGATCCGCGTGCTGCGCGGTCCGGGCTCCGGCGACCGCATGCTGACGGCCCAGCTGTTCGGCACCTCGGGGGTCGGCATCCTGCTGCTGCTCGGCTTTGCCCTGGACCAGCCGGCGCTGGTGGACGTGGCGCTGGTGTTCGCGCTGCTGGCGGTGGTGGCGGCCGTCGCGTTCGTGCGCCAGCACGGGCTGCCGGAACCGGCGGGCACGCCAATGCACGAAAACCCGGTGGAAGAACAGCCGCACGATCCGCCACATAATCCGCCGGAGGACACCCATGATCGCTGATCTGCTGACCACCGTGCTGGTGCTCGCGGGGCTCGCATTCTTCGCGGCCGGCACCCTGGGGCTGCTGCGTTTTCCCGATGTCTATACCCGCCTGCATGCGCTCACCAAGGCCGACAATCTCGGCCTGGGCCTGGTCGTGCTGGGGTTGATGCTGCAGGCCGAAGGCCCGGCGATGATCTTCAAACTGGCGCTGATCTGGGTACTGGTTCTGGCCGCCGGGGCCACCGCGGCGCACATGGTCGCCCAGCGCACCTGGACCCACGGCGAGTTCGAGCGGCGCGAATGAACGCGGCACTGCTGACATTCGACTTCGTCCTGCTGGCCGGGCTGCTGGGGGTGGCCTGGCGCTGCCTGGCCAGCACCGACCTGTTTCGCGCGGTGGTGCTTTTCATCACCTTCGGCCTGCTGCTGGCGATCGCCTGGGTCCGCCTCGAGGCCCCGGACATCGCCCTGGCGGAGGCCGCCATCGGGGCCGGCATCACCGGGGCGCTGCTGCTGGTCACGCTGGAGCGGCTGAAGCACATCATGAACCGGCCCCGTACGGACACCGACCACGACCCGGCCCCGCCACCGGATCCGGTGGCAAGCGATGCCGACGCTCCCGGCGCCGCGCCGACCGGCGACGCGGCGTCACGGGCAGCGGATGCGGGCAACGCCGCGCTGAGCTGCGCCCCGGCCCCGGCGCGCGGGCGATGGATCACGCTGGTGGTGACCGTCGGCCTGGCCGGGCTGCTGATGGCGACCCTGGCCACGCAGGAACACGACCCCGGCCTGCAACCCACGGTGGCCGAACACATGGATGTCTCCGGCGTGGACCACGGGATCACAGCCGTGCTGCTGAACTTCCGCTCCTGGGACACCCTTCTGGAACTGGCCATGGTCCTGCTGGCCGGGCTGGGAGCCTGGTCGCTGGGGCGCCATGACGCGCTGCCCGCCCGCCCGACACCGGGCCCGGTCCTGCCGGGGGCGGTGCGCCTGCTGCTGCCGGTCGCCATCGTCACCGGCGTCTACCTGTTGTGGGCCGGGAGCCATGCACCGGGCGGGGCCTTCCAGGCGGGTGCGGTGCTGGGCGCGGCCGGCATCCTGGTGAGCCTGGCCCGCCCGCACGAGCTGCCCGACCCGGATCCGCGCCTGCTGCGCATCGGCGTGACGGCCGGTGCCCTGCTGTTCCTGGCCATCGGGCTGTGGGGGCTGTTCGCCGGACCCGCGCTGCTGACCTGGCCGAGCGAACTGGCCTACCCGCTGATCCTGATCATCGAGACCGGCGCGACATTGTCCATCGCGCTGACCCTGGTCGCCCTGTTCATCGGCGGGCGTTCCCCGCGGGAGGACACATGATCGAATCCCTGGATCCCGGAACCCTGTATCCATTCGGCGGCGCCGCCCTGTTCGCGCTGGGCCTGCACGGGCTGATCCGCCGGCGTCACCTGATCCTGCGCATCCTGGCGGTGAACATCATGGGCTCCGGGGTGTTCATGGTGTTCCTGGGCATCGCCGCGCGGGGCAACGCCCCGCCGGATCCGGTGGCCCAGGCGCTCACCCTGACCGGCATCGTGGTGGCGGTGAGCGCGACCGCGTTCGCCCTCGCCCTCACCGTGCATCTGGCACGGCTGACGGGCTATGCAGTGCTGCTGCCCGGACCACTGCAAACCCACCGCGACTCGCACCCCGACGACCGGTGAGTACCGCCTCGCCCGACACCCTGATCTTCGCGACCGGGGCCCTGGCGGCGGTCTCGCTGGGGCTGCCGCTGCTCGCCTCCGCCTGGCCATGGCAGGCCCGGCGCATCGGGCTGCTCGGACTGCCGCTGGCGATCCTCGGGCTGCTGGCGGCCGTCGGCCTGTTCCTCGATGCCGCGCCGGGAATGGACGCCCCCGCGGTGCGGGTCGGACTGGGCGGCTGGGAGGCACCCCTGGGGGTCACCCTGCACCTCGACGGGCTGGCGCTGGCGATGCTGCTGCTGAACGCGCTGGTGGCCCTGGCCGGCAGCCTGTATGCCCGAGGCTACATCCACACGGCCGCGGGGGAGCGCCAGTTCTGGCCCTTGTGGCTGTGGCTGTGGGGCGGGCTCAACCTGCTGGTGCTGTCGGGCGACGCCTTCAACCTGTTCATCACCCTGGAGATTGCCAGCCTGTCCGCCGTGGCGCTGGTGGCCCTCACCGGCGATACCGACGCGGTGACCGGGGCGATGCGCTATCTGCTGATCAACCTGCTCGGCTCGCTGTCCTTCCTGCTGGGAGCCGCACTGCTGTATGGCGAGTTCGGCGTGCTGGATCTGCAACTGCTGGGCGAGCTGGCCGATGACGGCCCCACGGTGCGCATGGCCGCCGCACTGATGCTGGGCGGGCTGCTGATGAAGGCGGCGGTGTTCCCGCTGCACGTGTGGCTGGCCACCGCGCATGCCAGCGCGCCGGCGCCGGTCAGCGGCATGCTGTCGGGCATGGTGGTGGCGGCGATGTTCTACCTGATCCTGCGGCTGTGGCTGCTGATCTTTGCGCCGCTGGGCACACCCGCGCTGGCCGTACTGCTGGGGCTGCTGGGCAGCGCGGCCCTGGTCTGGGGATCGCTGCAGGCGTTACGCGCCCCCAGGCTCAAGATCGTCGCAGCCTATTCAACCGTGGCACAGATGGGCTACATCACGCTCGCCTTCCCGATCCTGATCCTGCATCCGGCGGCCTGGCCGGTGGTGGTGTTCTTTGCCTTCGCCCACGGTCTGGCGAAGGCCGCGGTGCTGATGGCCGCCGGGACGGTCCAGAAGGCCGCCGGCCACGACCGCATGAACGCCCTTGGGCCGGTATTGCGGGCGCGCGGGCGCACGGTGTTCGCTCTCGGCCTCGGCGGGATCTCGCTGATGGGCCTGCCACTGACCGGCGGCTTCCTGGCCAAATACCTGCTTCTGGAGGCCGGTCTGCTGGCCGCTGCGGACACCACCACCATCATGCAGGTCTGGACCGCGCTGTGGGTGGTCATGGTCGCGCTGGGTTCCCTGCTGGCCACCGCCTATATCCTGCGCATGGTGGCTCCGGCCTTCGCCGCCGGAGAGCGCAACCCCGGGGGCCACGTCTCCGCCGGGATGGAATGGATGCCGCTGGCACTGGCCGTGGGCGCGGCGGCCATGGGCCTGGCCGGCGCTTCGCTGACCGGGCTTCTGGAACACACGACGGTGGCTGCATGAACGCCGACGGTGGCCTGCTGCTGATCGCGATCCTCGCCAGTTCGCTGGTGCCGGGACTGCTGATCTTCTTCCTGCCGGAAGAACGCCACGGGCTGCGCACGCTGCTGAACCTGAGCGCGGCCGGGATCAAGCTCGTGCTGGTTGGGGTGCTGCTCCTGGGCGTCCAGCGGGGCGAAACCTTCGAGTTCGGGCTGACCCTGCTACCGGGCGTGGACTTCGTACTGGCGGCCGACGCCCTGTCGCTGCTGTTCGCGACCCTGTCCTCGATCCTGTGGTTCGTTACCACCCTGTACGCGATCGGCTATCTGGAGGGCTCCCCCCGGCGCAGCCGCTTCTTCGGCTTCTTTTCGCTGTGCGTAAGCGCGACGGTAGGCATCGCGCTGTCGGGCAATCTGATCACGTTCGTGATCTTCTACGAGATCCTCACCCTGGCGACCTGGCCGCTGGTGGTCCATCGCGGCACACCGGAGGCCCTGCGCGCGGGTCGACTGTACCTCGCCTACACCGTCACCAGCGGGCTGGTTCTGCTGGCCGCGGTGATCGCGCTGAACCTGCTCGCCGGTTCCCAGCCGTTTGCGTCGGGCGGCTACCTCCTGCACCTGCCGGACGAGCTGCACGGCCTCCTGCAGATCATCGGCCTGGCTCTGATCGCCGGTTTCGCGGTCAAGGCGGCGCTGATCCCCCTGCATTCCTGGCTGCCACAGGCGATGGTGGCGCCGGCCCCGGTCAGTGCGCTGCTGCACGCGGTGGCGGTGGTCAAGGCGGGGGCGTTCGGCATCGTGCGCACCCTGAACGACGTGTTCGGTCTGGAGCTGGCCGCGGACCTGCGCCTGACCGACGTGCTGCTGGTGCTGGCCGCACTGACCATCGTCTACGGTTCCATCCAGGCGCTGCGGGCGCAGGACATCAAGCAGCGGCTGGCGTTCTCCACCGTCAGCCAGGTCTCCTACATCGCGCTGGGCGTGGCGATGGCCGGGCCGCTGGGCGTGATCGGGGGACTGGTGCATCTGGTGCATCAGGGCCTGACCAAGATCACGCTGTTCTTCTGTGCCGGCAACTTCGCCGAGACCCTGGGCATCCACGAGATCCGCGAGATGCGCGGGGTCGGCCGGCGCATGCCGCTGACCATGGCGGCGTTCACGGTCGGCGGGCTGGGCATGATCGGGTTGCCGCCGCTGGCCGGATTCATCTCCAAGTGGTATCTGGGCCTCGGCGCCCTGGAGGGCGAGGCGGCATGGATCCTGGGCATACTGGCAATGAGCAGCCTGCTCAACGCGGCCTACTTCCTGCCGCCCATCATCGCCGGCTGGATGGCCGAACCGGAGGTGACCCGACCGCCGGCGCACAAGACGCGCTTCGAGAGTCACTGGATGCTGCTGTTCCCGACCCTGTTCGTGGCGGTGCTGGCGCTGCTGCCGGGTCTGCTGGCCGGACTGGAACTGAGCCCGCTGGGGTGGGTGGAGCTGATCGTGGAACGCGGCTACGTACTGGTGCCGGGCGGTGACATGGACAACGGCACGGGGGTGTCCCCATGAACGCGTTCATCCTGCTCGGGGTGCCGCTGCTTCCGCTGCTGCTGGCCGCGGCGCTGTCGTTGCGGCCGGGCCGCGCGCCGCTGCGTCTGGTGCCCTGGGCCGCGTTGCCTGCCCTGCTGCTGGCCGCGCTGGGCCCGGAGGGCAAGCAGGCCTCGCTGCCGTGGCTGCTGACCGGGGTGGAGCTCGGGCTGGACCCGATCGGGCGGGTGTTCCTCGCCCTGACCGCCGGACTGTGGCTGGCCGCCGGAGTGCACGCACTGCACGAGCGCGGCGAGGACCCCGCGCGGCGGCGCTTCTTCGTGTTCTTTCTGCTGTCGATGGCCGGCAACCTGGGCCTGGTCCTCGCGCAGGACGCTGCGTCGTTCTACCTGTTCTTCTCGCTGATGAGCCTGTCGGCTTGGGGACTGGTGGTGCACAAGCGCACTGCCGAGGCCTGGATGGCGGCACGGCTGTATCTGGTGCTGTCGGTGCTGGGCGAGGTCGCGCTGTTCGCCGGACTGATGCTCGCCATTCACCAGGCGGGCGGGGAGACCACGCTGGCGGCCATCGCCGCGGCGCGACCCGAGGGCGGGGCCATGGTGCTGCTGGTGCTGGGCCTGGGCATCAAGGCCGGCATGCTCGGGTTGCACTTCTGGCTGCCGCTGGCCCATCCGGCCGCACCGATACCGGCCAGCGCCGTGCTGTCGGGCGCCATGATCAAGGCCGGGCTGCTGGGCTGGATGCGCCTGCTGCCGCTGGATGCCGCCGGCCACGCGGTGCTCGGCGAGGTGCTGGTCGGTCTGGGTCTGGCGGCGGCGTTCCTGGGTGCACTGGCAGGACTTTTGCAGGCCCGGCCCAAGACCATCCTGGCCTACTCCTCCATCAGCCAGATGGGCCTGATGACCACCGGGGTCGGGCTCGCGCTGCTGCTGCCCGCGATGCGCGAACCACTGCTGTTCGCGGTGGCGTTGTATGCCCTGCACCACGGGCTGGCCAAGGGGGCGCTGTTCCTCGCGGTGGATATAGCCGGGCGGCTGCCGCACTCTCCTGCCCATCGGTACGTGGTGCTTGGGCTGATCGTCCTGCCGGGCCTGTCGCTGGCCGGCCTGCCTTTCACAAGCGGGGCGCTGGCCAAGGATCTCCTGAAGGCCCCTCTGACGACGGACAGCACGGGGCCGGTCTACACCCTGCTGACGCTGGCTGCCATCGGGACCACCCTGCTGGTACTGCGTTTCCTCTGGCGCCTGCGCAGGGATCTGGCACCGGCGGCGGCACCCGTTCCGACGGGGCGCTGGCTGCCCTGGGCCCTGATTGCGGCGATGTCCCTGGTCCTGCCCGCGATGGCGGCACTGACGGCCCTGGCGGCACCGGGTGTGCCGCTACCCGGACTCGCGGACCTTTCCCTGCTGTGGCCCATCCTGGCGGGCCTGGTCCTGGGCGCGCTGGGGGGCGTGATGCTGCGCGAATGGATGGCACACCGTCTGCCGGAAGGGGACGTGGCCGTCCTCGCCAATACGCTCATCCATGCCACGCAGGGCCTTTACGCCCGGGTGAGTCCGCTGCGCGAAATCCGGCTGCACCCGCGCCTGCGGGCCCGGCTGCGACGCGCACAACGGGTCGCCCGACACGACCTGGAATGGGCCGAACGTCACATGACCCGCTGGGGACGCCTGGCCGTCCTGTTCGGCCTGTCGTTGCTGGGCCTGTATGCGGCGATGGCGTTGATGCCCTGACCCGCGCCGCACGTGGCCGCCCCCTCAGCGGCGAACGAATTCGGCGATCAGGTCGGCGGCGTCATCGGCGAAGAAGTCGCGGAAGAAATGCCCGGCACCGAGAACCGTATCTACCCGGATCCGGTCGTCGTCTTCCAGCGCGTCCATGCGTTCGGGCAGCTCCGGCACCACGTCATCTTCATCGCCGATGATGACCTGGGTATCGGTCCCGATGCCGTCGATCACGCTGGGGGTGTCGTGCTTCGGGCCGGGCTCGTAGTAGCCGATGAATGCCCGTGGCGCGACCTCCAGCGCTTCGCACTGCAGGAAGCGGTGATCCTCCAGCATGCCCCCGTTCGTCCCGGCCTTCTCGCGCGCGGCCTGCAGGGCCTCGTCCAGCGAGGTGCCCGTCTGCTCGAGGAACTGTTCGGCGTTTTCATCGGCGTCGAAGGTGGCCGGCGCCAGAAGGGTCAGACCGGCGATGTTGTCCGGTTCCCGTTCGGTCAGGTAGCGGGCGATCTGATTGCCGCCGCGGGAGTGCCCCATCAGGGTGACCGGTCCGTAACCCTGGTCGGCCAGCCAGTCCTGCCAGGCCCTCAGTTCGTCCATGTGTTCCTCGGGACCATGGGTCACCGGGGCGTCGCACTCGAACATGCCCTCGCGCTCGTCGATGCCGAAGCTGAGGTTGATCGACAGGGTGTTGAGGCCGTGCTGTTCGGCCAGCAGGTCCTGCACCGCGGTCATGACTTCCATGCGACCGTGGGCCAGGGTGCCGTGGAGCATCAGCACCACGCCGTCCTCCGGAGCGGCGCCACTGCCTTCGGCGAGATGCCCGACCAGGTTCAGGCCGTCGTGTTCGAGGGTGACGCGTTCGGCCGCGGTGGCCGGCAGACTGACGCCCAGGGCCACGGCCATCGCCGTCAGAGTGGGAAGGGTCTTGTGCATGGGGGTTCTCCGCGTTGAAGGACTTGGTCGGGCTCTCTGGCTGAGACCCTGCAAGGCCCGTGAATATTCCGCATCTGCCGGGCGGCATGCAGCCCACATGAGGCCTGGTTTGACGGTGTCCGCGCCTGCGCGGAGTCAGCATCGCCGGGCCGCAAGCGTTTTGCCACGGGGATCACGAGCACGACGCCTTCCATCGCGTGTCGGTCCTGCCGATGTGCGAAGCCCGGCACGAGTGACACCACCCACCCTTCGCGGCATGATGAAAGCCGATGCAGTGGCGGACCATGAAGGGGAAGCGCATTGGCAGACCGGCCGGAGCAGTCCACCTCGAACTGGCACGCCCGCGACTCACGGGATGTCGCCGGCGAATTGGACAGCCACCCGGACCGCGGGCTGTCGCGGGACGAGGCCGCCGAACGCCTGGAGAGCCACGGTCCCAACCGCCTCCCGGAACCGGAGCAGGACGGACCGGTCAAGCGTTTACTGCTGCAGTTCCACAACATCCTGATCTACATCCTGATCGTGGCCGCAGCGGTCACCGCGCTACTCGGTCACTGGCTGGATACCGGGGTCATCCTCGCCGTGGTGCTGATCAACGGCATCATCGGCTACATCCAGGAAGGCAAGGCGGAGAAGGCCCTGGACGCGATCCGCCAGATGCTTTCGCCGCGCGCTCAGGTCCTCCGTGATGGCCAGCGCCGCAGCCTGCCGGCCGAGGAGGTCGTGCCGGGCGACATCGTCTATCTGCAGGCGGGCGACCGGGTTCCGGCCGATCTGCGGCTGCTGAACGCGCACAACATGCGCATCGATGAGGCCACGCTTACCGGCGAGTCCGTGGCCAGTGACAAGCACAGCGATCCGGTGGAGGCCGAAGCGGACCTGGGTGATCGCCACTCCATGGCCTATTCCGGCACCCTGGTGGCATCCGGCCAGGGCCGCGGTGTGGTGGTCGCCACGGGGGCGCATACCGAACTCGGCCGGATCTCCACCATGATCGGTGAGGTCAAGACCCTGACCACGCCGCTGCTGCGCCAGATCGCCCAGTTCGGCCGGGTGCTGTCGGTGGTCATCGTGACCCTGGCCGCGGCCACCTTCGCCTTCGGTTACTGGGTGCGCGACTACGAGCTGGTCGAGACCTTCCTCGCGGCGGCCAGCCTCGCCGTAGCGGCGATACCCGAGGGTCTCCCCGCGATCATGACCATCACCCTGGCGATCGGCGTTCAGCGCATGGCGGCACGCCACGCGATCATCCGCCGCCTGCCCGCGGTGGAAACCCTGGGGTCGGTCACCACCATCTGCTCGGACAAGACCGGCACGCTCACCCGTAACGAAATGACGGTGAAGAGCATCATCACCACGAAGGCGGAATACACGCTTGACGGAGTCGGTTACGAGCCGCACGGCGGCATCACCCGGGACGGCGCGGAAACCGACGCGGACGGCGACCCGCTTCTGAGGGAGGTCCTCCGCGGGATCGTGCTGTGCAACGACGCGGAACTCTATGCACAAAACGGTGCGTGGGTCATGGAGGGCGACCCCACCGAGGGTGCGCTCATGGCTGCAGCGATGAAGGGCGGGCTGGAACCGGAACTGGTAAAGAAGAAAATCAGTCGCGACGACGTAATCCCGTTCGAATCGGCCTACAAGTTCATGGCGACCCTGCACCACGACCAGGAGGAGAAAGGCGGGTCATTCATCTTCCTCAAAGGCGCACCGGAACGCGTGCTGGCCGTCTGCACTCACCAGCGTACGTCTGATGGCGAGGAGCCCCTGGACGCCGAGCGCTGGCAGGAGTGGATGGACCGCGTAGCGGCCCGCGGCCAGCGTCTTCTGGCCGTGGCGACCCGGCGGATGGAGGAAAACCGCCACGAACTCCGGTTCAGCGACATTGAGGACGGCGGGCTCACCCTGGTTGCCGTCTGCGGCATCATCGACCCGCCGCGGGAAGAGGCCATCGAGGCGGTCGCCCGCTGCCGGGAGGCCGGCATCCGCGTCAAGATGATCACCGGCGATCACGGCGTGACCGCCCGCGCGATCGCCGGAGAACTCGGCATCCGGACCGAGGGCGACGTGGTCACCGGCCATAAGCTGGAACGGATGTCGGACGCCGAGCTCGAGGCCATGGTTCCCCACGTTGACGTCTTCGCCCGCACGACCCCCGAGCACAAACTGCGCCTGGTGGGCGCAATCCAGAGCCATGGCGATGTGGTCGCGATGACCGGCGACGGCGTGAACGATGCCCCGGCCCTCAAACGGGCCGACATCGGTATCGCAATGGGCCGGAATGGTACCGAGGCCGCACGTGAGGCCTCGGAGATGGTGCTGGCCGACGACAACTTCGCCTCCATCGCGAACGCCGTGGAGGAAGGCCGAACCGTCTACGACAACCTGAAGAAAGCGATCACTTTCCTGCTTCCCAACAATGGTGGTCTGTCCTTCACGATCGTCGCTGCGATCCTGCTGGGTCAGACCCTCCCCCTGACCCCGGTTCAGGTCCTCTGGGTCAACATGGTCAGTGCGGTCACGCTGGCCCTCGCATTGGCCTTCGAACCAACCGAACCCGGCGCAATGCAACGCCCGCCACGCCCGGCCAGGGCCCCGATCCTGTCCGGTTTCCTGCTCTGGCGGATCGGGTTCGTATCGACCCTGCTGGTGGGCGGGACCTTCGGCCATTTCCTGTGGCTGCAGCAACAGGGAATGGATCTCGATTTCGCCCGGACGGTCGCCATCAACACGCTGGTGATGGGACAGATCTTCTTCATGCTCAGCAGCCGCTCCAAACTTGGACCTGCCCTCACGCGAACCAGCATTCTCAACGGCCGCGCCGCCCTGGTCGCGATCGCGATCCTGATCCTGCTGCAGGGCCTGTTCACCTACGCCCCGCCGCTGCAATTCCTGTTCGGCACGACCGCCATCGGCCTCGAAGAGTGGCTGCGCATCCTTGCCTTCGGCCTGATCCTGTTCGCGCTGGTCGAGACCGAGAAGGCCCTTCTGCGCCGCGGCGGCTTTGACCCCGACGGTCAGGGCAAGGCCGGCACGCGGTCGAACCAGGGCGACGCCATCTCGAGCTGACCGGCAAGGCTGAACAGACCGGCCTCGCCGGTCACCGGGGCGACGAACTGTACGCCCACGGGCAGGTTGTGCGGGGTCCAGTGCAGGGGCACCGACATCGCCGGGGCACCGGTCAGATTGGCCAGCTGGGTGAAAGGGACCCGTCCCAGCTCGTCACGGACCAGACGCTCGATCAGCCCGGAGGCCCGCAGCCGCGGGAGCGTCCTCGACCGCAGCACGAGCTCCAGGGCGGTTCGCTGCCACCCGGGCAGTGCGGTCTCCCCGATGCGGGGCGGCGGTCGTGCGACCGTGGGCGTCAGGTACAGGTCGTATTGCCGGTGGAAGTCGTGCATCGCGTGGCGGTAACGGTTCCAGCGCTCATGCGCGGCAACGTAATCCGCCGCGGACAGCGACCGCCCCAGCGCCGCCATCACCCGGGTCTCGAGCTCGAAACCCGCAGCACCCGCGCCGGTATGCTGGCGCACCCGCTCCACCATCGCGGCCACCTGGGCGAACCACAGGGTCAGCCAGTCGCGCGCCAGCTGCTGACCGTCGATCGCCGGTTCCGCTTCCTCGACGTGGTGGCCCAGCCCTTCAAGCAGCCGAGCCGCCCCCTCAACGGCCGCACGGCACTCAGGATGCACCTGCGTCCCGATCGGCGAACCGGTCGCATACCCGATGCGCAAGGAACCGGGTGCGGCGGCCACCGCTTCGGAAAACGGCCGCGCGGGTGGGGGCGCGACCACCGGCGTGGCGGCCTCCGCCCCGAGCGCGGCATCCAGCAGTGCCGCACTGTCGCGTACGCTGCGGGAGATCACGTGATGCCCTGCGGCACCGTGCATCCACTCGGAAAACGCCGGACCCACCGGGGTACGCCCCCGCCCCGGCTTGAACCCGAACAGCCCGCAATGCGAGGCGGGGATGCGGATCGAACCGCCGCCATCGTTGGCACCGGCCACGGGGACGATGCCGGCCGCCACGGCCGCGGCCGCCCCTCCGCTGGAACCGCCGGGAGAGAGCACCGGATTCCACGGGTTGCGGGCCGGGCCATGGGCCTCGGGCTCGGTCACCGACCGGGCACCGAACTCCGCAGTATTCGTGCGACCGAACACCACCAGACCCGCCGCCCGCCAGCGGCGGGTGATCTCGGCCTCGGCGTCCGCACTCGTGCCGGCATCCCGCAGCGCTCGACAGCCTCGGTTGCAACCCTCCCCGGCCAGCTCCTGAAACAGATCCTTCACCAGAAACGGCACGCCGGCGAACGGCCCCGCCGGCGGACCGGCTGCCTCCTCGCGGGCCCCGGCATCACGCCGGGCGATCACCGCGTTGAGTTTCGGGTTCACGGCATCCGTGCGCGCGAAAGCGCACCCCAGCAGTTCCCCTGCCGTGGTCTGCCCGTCGGCGACGGCCGCCGCCATGGCCATCGCATCCATTCGCCGATATTCTTCGAAATCCATACGCGGCTCCCGGCCCGCAACCGGCCCCGATGTTACGGGTATCCGCTGTCCCCGGCAGCCCGCCGGTACATGGGCACGGATCCTGACCCGGCCGTACGTGGTCTTACGGGAGTCGATCCGGAACAACGGTCACCGGAGGTCACATGCTGCACGCCCGCTACCGACAGACCCTGGGACCCCTCTGCATACTGGCCCTGGCCCTGTGGGGGCTGCCGGCACCCGCGGACGACGTTCCGGAAGCGGTGGTCTGGGAGGAGCCCGTCGAGGTCGCGCGCGGCGAGGCCTGGCGTGGCCCCTGGCGGATGAACGATTCGGATTTCCGCTATGTCGATGACGCCTCGGTAGCCATCAACGACCATGGTGAGGTGGTGGTCGTCTGGGCCGACCAGGCGGAACAGGCCCTGTTCCTGCAGCGTTATGACCGCGAGGGCCATGCGGTCTTCGACCGGCCGACGCGCATCGGCGGGGAGCCAGACACCTTCTCCTGGCTGCCGCGGGTCGCGATCGAGCCGGATCCGGAGGACCCCGACGGCTTCACCGTGCATCTGCTGTGGCAGGAGATCCTGTTCACCGGGGGCGATCACGGCGGCGAGATCCTGTACGCCCGATCGCACGATGGCGGCCGCAGCTTCGAGGACCACCGCAACCTGTCCCGCTCGCGCGACGGGGCCGGCAAGGGCCGCATCACCGCGCACCGCTGGGACAACGGCAGCCTGGACCTGCTACTCGGGGTCGACGGCGAGGTGATTGCCGCCTGGACCGAGTACCGGGGGCCGCTGCGCGTCGCCCGCTCCACGGACTCGGGCGACGCGTTTACCGATCCGGTCACCGTGAACCCGGATGGCGACGCGCCGGCACGCGCCCCGGCGCTCGCGCAGGCGCCGTCCGGTCGCGTGCTGCTGGCCTGGGCGGAGGGCGACCGCCCGCAGGCGGACATCCGCATCGCCTTCTCGGACGATGCGGACGACGGCTTTTCCGCACCGGCCACCGCGCTGGAACACCCCGGCCATGCGGACGCCCCGTCGCTGGTGGTGGACACGGACGGCGTGGTTCACCTGGCCTTCGGGACGATCCCGGCCAACGACCTGGAGGATTATCGCCAGCCCCACCATCGCCGGCTGCATGTCAGCCGGGTGGAGGCCGACACGCTGGACTTCGCGCCACCGTCCCGCCTGGACGCCGACGACTGGCCCGGCAGCTTTCCCACACTGGCGCAGGACGACCGGCGCCTGTATCTGGTGTGGCAGCGCTACCCCCATCCGACGGATCGCCCCCGGGGTCTGGCGTTCACCCACGCGCCCCGGGAATCCGCGGCCTTCGGCCCCGTTGAACCGGTGCCCGGCACGCTGGACACGCCCTACAGCGGCGGCCTGCAGGGCCAGCTGAAGCGACGTCTGGCGGTCAACCGCCACGGCGAGATCGCGGTGGCTCAGAGCCGCTTCATGCCCGGCCAGCACAGCGACATCCTGCTGATTCGCGGCCAGCTCGAGGAGTAGCGATGACATCCGGGGCCTACTCGCTGATGATCCACGGCGGCGCCGGCGAGCTGCGCGAGGCGCAGGACGCGGCGGCTGCCGAGGCGTATCACGCCGCGCTGCACGCAATCCTGGAGGCCGGCCGGGCGCGTCTGTCGCGGGGCGAACGCGCCCTGGACACCGTGGAATACTGCGCGGCGCGGCTCGAGGACGAGCCCCTGTTCAACGCCGGCACCGGCGCCGCCCTGACCCGCGACGCCACGGTGGAACTGGACGCCGCGATCATGGATGGCGCGGCTCTCGCTGCGGGGGCCGTCGCGGCGGTTCGCGGCATCGCCAACCCGGTCCGCCTGGCGCGGGCGCTCCTCGAAGACGGGGAACACGTGCTGCTGGTCGCGGACGGCGCCGCCGTCTTCGCCCGCGAGATCGGGATGCCGCAGGTGGACGAAGAGTCCCTGATCACCCCGCAGCGGCGGGAACAGCTGGAACGCGCCCTGCGCCGGGGCCGGGTCACGCTGGATCATGACGAGCCCGCGCCCGGGACCATCGGCGCGGTCGCGCGCGATCGCCACGGCCATCTGGCCGCGGCCACCTCCACCGGTGGGATGACCGGCCAGCGCCCGGGCCGGGTCGGCGACTCGCCCATCCCCGGCGCGGGCGTGTACGCGGACGATGCTACCGCCGCCATCTCCGCCACCGGGCACGGCGAGGATTTCCTGCGCGGCGTCTTCGCCAGGGACCTGGCCGACCGCATCCGCTACCTCGGTCTGGACGCCCACGAGGCCCTGACCACGAGCCTGCGGCACCTGCACGAACGGATCGGCGGCTACGGCGGGGCCATCGCGATCGACCATGCCGGGCGCTGCGCGGCCGGCACCACCACCCCGCGCATGCTCCACGGCTGGATCGAACACGGAGGCCCGACCCGTACCGGCATCGAGCCCCCGCCTCTCCCGCCTGCCCGTTGACCGGAGCACGCCGCGGGCCCCGAACGGGATCGCCCGCCGAACGGGCTTCACCCACCGGGGCTCAGCGTTCCCGCCGTTCCGCGGCCGCGTTCCGGCGCCGCCCCATGCGGCTGCCCAGCCAGACCCCCGCGATCCACAGCACCAGCGACACGGCCACGTAAAGCGAGGCACGACCCGGGTCGCCCGACTGCATCAGCCACAGGCTCTCCAGACTGAACACCGAGAACGTGGTGAACCCGCCGCAGAATCCGGCCAGCACGAACTGCCGGGTCACCGGGTCGGCCCGGCGACAGCCCTCCGGCGCACTGATCACCGCATACAGCCCGATCAGCCAGGACCCGGCGATGTTCACCGCGAGCGTATCCCAGGGAAACCCGGTGCCCACCAGGTGAAGCCCGGTCCACGACAGGCTGTAACGCGCCATGCTGCCCAGCGCGGCCCCCAGCGCGACGAACGCGGACAGCCGGACGTCATACCCCGTCATGCCGCCCCGCCCGCCGCGCGAGCCAGACCATAACCCAGGGAAACCAGCGTCAGCCCACCGGCCAGCGTCAGCAGGATGTAGAGCACCGCCGGGCGCAGGCCGTCACGCTCCGCCACGCCCACCACCTGCAGGCTGAACGACGAGACCGTGGTGAAGCTCCCGAGCACCCCCACCACCAGCAACAACCAGAGCCAGGAGGTCAGCGCCGGTCCGGACACCCAGCCCAGCGCCAGGCCGATCAGAAGCGCACCGGAGACGTTCACCGCCAGCGTCCCCCAGGGGAACCGGCCTCCCCCCGTACGGTTGTCGATCCACTGCACGAGCCAGAAGCGCGCCAGTCCGCCCAGCGCACCCCCCGCCCCTACCAGCAACAGGCCCTGCCACCACGTGATCATCGCGCCATTTTCGGGTCCGGTCATTGCGCTGTCGAGCCACCGCCCCTCCCGCAGGCAGACCACCAAGCTTCCCGCCGGCCGGAATGGTAAAGTGCACGCCCTGATTACCCCGACAAACGCTTCGCAGGAGCATCATGGCGCAGTACATCTACACGATGAACGGCGTGGGCAAGATCGTCCCGCCGAAGAAGTACATCCTCAAGGACATCAACCTGAACTTCTTCCCCGGCGCCAAGATTGGCGTGCTGGGCTACAACGGGGCCGGCAAGTCCACCCTGCTGCGCATCATGGCGGGCGTGGACACCGAGATCGTCGGCGAGGCGCGGCCGCAGCCGGGCATCGAGATCGGCTACCTGCCGCAGGAACCGCACCTCGATCCGGAAAAGGACGTGCGCGGCAACGTGGAAGACGGGGTCGCCTCGGTGAAGGAGGCCCTGACCGAACTGGATCAGGTGTACGCGGCCTATGCCGAACCGGATGCCGACTTCGACGCCCTGGCCGCCAAGCAGGCCGAGCTGGAAGCGAAGATCGAGGCGGCCGACGGTCACAACCTGGACCGCAAGCTGGAGGTCGCGGCCGACGCCTTGCGCCTGCCGCCGTGGGACGCCGACGTGAACAACCTTTCCGGCGGCGAGCGCCGCCGCGTGGCGCTGTGCCGGCTGCTGCTGTCCAGCCCGGACATGCTGATCCTCGACGAGCCGACCAACCACCTGGACGCCGAGTCCGTGGCCTGGCTGGAGCGCTTCCTGCAGGAGTTCCAGGGCACCGTGGTCGCGGTCACCCATGATCGCTACTTCCTCGACAACGTCGCCGGCTGGATCCTCGAGCTGGACCGTGGCCAGGGCATCCCGTTCCAGGGCAACTACTCGCAGTGGCTGGAGCAGAAGGAAAAACGCCTGAAGCAGGAAGAAAAGGCCGAGGCCGCGCGGCAGAAGGCGATGGAAGCCGAGCTCGAGTGGGTGCGTTCCAATCCCAAGGGCCGCGGCGCCAAGAGCAAGGCCCGCCTGAAGCGCTTCGAGGAGATCGCCTCCAGCGACTACCAGAAGCGTTCCGAGACCAAGGAGATCTACATCCCGCCGGGTCCACGTCTGGGCGACAAGGTGCTGGAAGTGGACAACCTGTCCAAGCACTACGGCGATCGCGTGCTCTACCAGGGGCTGTCTTTCAACGTGCCGCGCGGTGCGCTGATCGGCGTGATCGGCCCGAACGGCGTGGGCAAGACCACCCTTTTCCGCATGATCTCGGGCCAGGAACAGCCCGACGAGGGCACGATCGACGTCGGCGAGACCGTACAGCTGGCCTACGTGGACCAGTCACGCGATGCGCTGGAGGACGAAAAGACCGTGTGGGAAGAGATCTCCGGCGGTCAGGACATCATCCAGGTCGGCAACTTCGAGATGCCCTCGCGTGCCTATGTCGGGCGCTTCAACTTCAAGGGCCAGGACCAGCAGAAACGCATGAAGGAGCTCTCCGGCGGGGAACGCAACCGCGTGCATCTGGCCAAGCTGCTGCAGAGCGGCGGCAACTTCCTGCTGCTGGACGAACCGACCAACGACCTCGACGTCGAGACCCTGCGCGCTCTGGAAGAGGCGCTGCTGGACTTTCCCGGCTCCGCCATCGTGATCTCGCACGATCGCTGGTTCCTCGACCGCATCGCCACGCACATCCTCGCGTTCGAGGAAGACGGCAACGTGGTGTTCTTCGAAGGCAACTATCAGGAATACGAGGAAGACCGCCACCAGCGCCTGGGCGCCGCGGCCGACCAGCCGCATCGGGTGAAGTACAAGCGCCTGGCGGACTGACCGCAGACCCCTGATCGCACGGGCTTTCCCTGCGGCACATGGACGTGCTGCGGGAATCGACCCAATCAAGGCCACGGGATTCCAACAGACAAGCCGCACCCCCCTTGCCAGTGCAAGGGCCTGAAAAGCGATGCCGCCCCCCGCGCCGGGAAAGTCAGGATGGCTTTATTCAGCGCTTTTCTAGAATTTCACGCGGAGAGGCAGGCGGTCCACCCGCCAGACCTCGGGCAAGTCCTTGGCTGGCTCGACGATCACAGGAACAGCACTTTCGTCCCTCCCAAGCCCGGTTCGAAAGGCGGCCGGCAGTCGGTCAGCCGCTCCGACGGTGGCGGTCACTGTGGCTCTCTGACGTTCTCCGTCCGGCAGGATCAGTTTCACCTCACGCCCACGCTCGATTCGACGCTCCAGATGTCGGGGCTCGACATAGGCCACGACGCGCAGACGCGTGCCGCTGTAACGCAAAAGGGGCGTGCCGACCGCAACGAACTGACCGGGCTCTGCCAGCAATTCCGTCACCACTCCGTCCAGATCGGCCGTCTTGACCAGCTGACGACGCTCCTGACGAACCTCCGCCTGATCGCTCAACAGGTCGTCATGGCGCAATTGCAGGCTTTCGGGCCACGATTCCACCGAACTACCCCGGGGAACACGTTTCAGGTCGCCTTCAAGCTCGGCGAGACGTTCTTCGACCCGGACCCGTTCCGAACGCACCGGCAAAACCTCTCCCCGATTGGCGGAGCCACGTTCGAACAGCTCTTCCAGGCGCTGCTCCTGCGCGCGAAATTCTCGCAGGCTGTCGCGCAGGAGCTCGATGCGGCGTTCCAGGTCGGCTTTCTGTTCCTGTCCGGTCAGCTCCGCACGTGTGCGCAGCCGTTCCAGGTCATCCTCGATCTGACGATCACGACGCTCCAGCTCCGGACTTTGCTGGCGTACCACTTCATCGCCCTTCTCTATACGATCCCAGGTTTCTACCT
This sequence comes from Thioalkalivibrio sp. ALJ24, assembly GCF_000377785.1. Classification (GTDB taxonomy): domain Bacteria; phylum Pseudomonadota; class Gammaproteobacteria; order Ectothiorhodospirales; family Ectothiorhodospiraceae; genus Thioalkalivibrio. The sequence goes on from NZ_KB898728.1 coordinate 102,429, forward strand.
CGAAGGATTCGATAAATCCTGGTACCTGCGCCAGCAGCTGATGCTGCGGATACCAGACCAGCGCAGGCACCTCGGTCGACAGGGCGTCATCCGCGAGCGCGTAAAGGAAATACAGGACCGGACTGGCGACCAGCAACAGGATCAGGTACCAGCGCAAACGGAACGCAACACGGCGAGCGGGCCCGTAGCGCACTCTGAGTCCGCTGTCCTGGTTCGCCTGCCTGCGGCTACTGGAATCAAAGCGAATCTTCATCGGCCCACATGTCCTTGAGATCGGAGTAGCTCTGGATGGCGACGGGCAGGCGCCGCTCACCGAGGACATCCATGGCGGCGCGAAGGTCCCGGATCATGGGGTCCCAGCCATAATGGAACCAGCTGTTTTTGGCCGGGAGGGACGACTCGACACTCTGGGCCAGCGTAATCGTCACCGCGGAGTCCCGGTCCAGCACCGGTTCGAGCCTTTGCGTAATAGCGTCCGCCTCCGTGACGTACATCATCAATGCCACCTCGTCCACGCCCACTTTCTCGAATTCGCAGACGAGACAGCGATCCGGTTGTCCAAAGTCACGCGGATGCGCGCTCAGGCCAACCGGCCACGGGGCGATCTCCACGGCGGCCTCCACCGTCTCCAGCCAGTAATCGAGCAAGCGTTCGCGTCCATAAGAATCCGTATCGAGCTGGTCGATCTCGATATCCAGATGCAGGTCGGCAAACTCGATCTCCTCGAGTTTGCGGATGATGTCCAGCAGATCCTGTCGCGTTTCTGGGAAAACCCAGGTTGGCTCGCCGAGCAGTAGCCCGACCTCGACACCCCGGTCACGCGCGTGATCCATCAGGGCCTCGAGAGCATCGGGACGTTCCGCATAACGGGCAATCTGGTCCGCATCCAGGGAAAGCCACACATGGTCCACCCCGGCCCGATCCAGTATCGGCCAGAAATCAGGATCGCGTGCCTGAATCACCGGCTCGCTATCCCACAGGTAAACCCGCATGGGCCCCGGCAGCATAGACTCGCTCGTCAAACCGTCCTCAAGTACCCCGCTTGCGTGTTTCATCCGACTGACCGGCTGAGGCCGATCGCTGGCCAGCCGGTCGCAACCAATCTGGGCTCGCCACACGCCGAATGCCGCATCCAGCCAGCCGCGAGCGGCCTGATAGAAGCCCTCGCGCGCGGACAGGACCTCGTCCCATGAACCCGCGGTACCGCTTTGCGCGCGGTCCTGCACGACTTTCAGAGCCTGCGCGGCTTTTTCCATGTCGCGCTCACGCGCATGCAGGCGCCGCTGTTGGATATCCAGACGCTCCCGTGCCAGTTCGCGACGCTGGACAACCGCGTCGGTGGCCGAAGCCCGCTCGTGGCGCAGTTGTTGCTGCTCTGCCCGTACCTCACTTCGCAGGGCATTTTCGCCGCCAAGCGCGCGCAGCGGGACCGCGACCGACCATACGATTTCCAGCCCGCTACCTAGGCGACTGACATCATCCTCGTAGGTCGAGTTGTAGCGCAGCTGCACATCCGACTGAAGCGCATGGAAGCGTGTCAGGGATTCACGCTTCTCCGCCGCACGCAATTCTTCCTCCAGTGCCAGCACCTCGGGGGCGGTCTCGAAGTCGGGCGCCGGGCAGGATGTCCTGTCCGGGTCAAACCATGCCGGTGTCGCGTCCAGGCGAACAGGACGCCCCAACAGGGCCTCCAGCTCGACACGGGCCTCGCGTTCATCCATCGCCGCCTCGTCCGCATCGAGGCGTGCACCATCCAGCATGCGTTTCAAAGCGGCGACTTCATCCTCGCGCATCAGGTGCGCGTCACGACGTTCACCGAGGGCCCGGTCCAGGTCCGGAGCCACCGCCAGCATCGCCTGGCTCAGGCGCTGTTGCTGACGCGCATGCCATAACTCTGCATAGGCTTCAGCGATATCACGGCGAAGGGACTGCAACGCTTCCTCGTAGCGGTAACGGGCGGCACCAGCCTCACCCCGTGCCTGCCACTGTGCTCGACGCTGCTCTTCGTCCGTGCCCAGCAGAGGACGCCGCACGCCGATTGACCCGCTCCCACCCCGGTAGCGCCGATTGACATCTTCCACCACGGGCTCACGGTAGGTACCCGCCCCGACGTTCCCGAACAGTTCCCAGCCTGCTTCCTGATGCCGACGCTCACGCAGCGCTTCGGCCCGCTCGAACTCCGCCTGGTCCGCCAGAAGAGACGGAGCCTGCTCCGCCGCATCCAGCAACTGCGGGAGGTTGTCCGCGGCGGCCGCCACCGGCAACAGCCCTGCCAATAACAGGCCCGACATTGCCAAGCTTCGGATCACCATTAACGCTTGCCCTTTCGCAGTACCCACCATGGGGCCATCGACGATTCCTGGTTCGACTGGCGCCACCATTCGTTGACGATCGCCACCAAGGACCAGACCCTGATGCCAAGTGCATAGAAGGGAAATACCGGAATCAGCCACGCCAGCCGCACATCCGTTCTACGCCGTTCCGAGATGAACACCAGGGCCGTGATGTACAGCAAAGCGGTCAAGACGGCGTAAAGGCCCATGATCACAACGAAGGTGGCTGCTACTACACTCGGATCCGCGACCACGACCAGCCAAAGCGTGTACAGCACGATCAGTATCGGCATCACCATCTGGAACAGCATCCCGAACCAGATACCGATAACCAGGTTCCACCAGCCCATCTGGCGGGGCGAGAACGCATGGCGATGTTTGCGCACGTACATGTAGAACAGATCACCGTCCCAGCGTAGACGTTGCTTAAGCAACCCCCCAACCGTGCTCGGAACGTCGGTGTGCCCAATCGCGCGTGGCTCGAAGGGGATGTAGAACTCCGGGTGACGGCCGAAATACTGTTTCAGGCGCAGTGTCAGGTCGAGGTCTTCGGCGGAGCCCGTGGTCCAACCGCCGATCTTGCGGACCATCTCGGTGCGAAAAACACCGAACGCTCCTGATATATTATTGATACTGCGAAACTCACCCAGACCCACCTTTGCCAGGTGAATGGTGATCATGTATTCCAGCGCCTGGAACCGTGTCACCATGCTTTGCCGCCAGTTGCGCACGCGCAAGGACCCCGCCACCGCGATCACGTTCGGGTCACGGAAATGACCGGCCGCCTGCAGGACCATCGTGTTGTCAAAGGATGTATCGGCATCCACGGCCATCACGATCTCTCCACGGGCCAGGTTCAGCCCGGCATTCAGAGACGAGACCCGGCCACCCCGGGGCACCTTGGGCACAATGACCAGATGTCGGCTCGCATACTGCTGGACAAGGGGTTCCAGGGCTCTCAAAGCCTGCATGGTTTCACGATTCTGGTCCGCTCCGTCCACTACCGCGATGATCTCGATCTGTCCCGGGTAGACCTGCTCCAGCAGCGAACGAATGGTTCCATGGACCGCCTGCCCCTCGGCATAACAAGTCACGATGCAGGTGATGCGCGGTGTATACGGATACCGGGTCGGCACGGCATAGATCTGGCGCGTGTAATAGCGCAGGACTCCAAGCCAGATCAGCAGATTCAGGGGCAGCTCCAGAAACAGTACGAACGGAATGAACATGTAGGCGAGAACCAGGGCGTCCGAATCCACGAACAGCCCGGTCAATGCAGCCGCCACATGGGCCAGGAAACCGAGTACCGCGTCGATCATTGCGAACGCGACACCAGGCGGGCCATCACGGCTGCCGCGTCTTCGGCTTCGGCCATCCCCGTGGAGGACTCATGGTAAACACTGCCGAGGCGCGTTATACCCGAATCGCTCACGATGTCCTCCAGCAGCTCCGACAGCCGCCCCGCCAGCACGTCCACGCCACTCGCGGTGGTCTGAGGGAGTAACAGCCAGATCCGATCTTCGCCCGTGCGCGTCATCAGGTCCGTGGAACGAACCAGCGCCTTGGTGCGCTCGGCGAATGAGTCCACCAGAGCCACGCCACGCCCGTATCCCAGCGCATCAATCACCTTGGGCATCCCGCCCATGTGCAGCAGGATCAGTCCGAACCGTATTTCTTCGTGCCTTCTCCGAAGTTTCAGGGACCAGTCGAGAAAGTACTCGAAGTGTTCGGGATTGACGTAGTTGATCTCGTCGAAGGCGCCGTACAGGTCCCCCAGTTCGCCGGTACGCGCCAGCAACCGGCCCGCCTCGGACAGGCGATAGCGGTAAATGGCCAGTGGTTCGAGATCGTCAGGATCATGTTCCTGACCACAGCCCAGACACCGCGCCAGGACACGTCCCTCCATGAACATGTGCTGGCAACTTCCGCACACGTGATTCTCCAACGGGCGATCATAGTCCTCCCCGATGTGACGCAACACAGCCGTGCAATTGGGGCAGCGCAGCATGCCCCCGTCCTGAAACAGACGCTGAGGTCCCACGTGCCCACAGGAAAAGCAGTGCAGGCCCGGCTCCGTCCGAATGTCCAGGGCATCACACTCCGGACATACATCCACAAAGCTCAGATGCCCGTGTCTGCAGCCCGGGCAAAGCCGCACGCGATCCAGCAGTTCCAACCCTTCCACCAGGCGTCGCTGTCGAAGGCCACGCAACCAGAATTCCGGGATGTCCTCTTCAATGAGCGCCTCCAGCAACGGGTAGCGATACAGCTGCTGGGCACGCCAGTCGCGCACCGGCACCAGATTAAGCCCCGGATGACTCCACAGGAGAGCCAGCAGTATCTCGTCCTGGCTGCGCGGCGCACGCCCTCCATTGACCGCCTCGAGGCGGTCCGCGCACTCGACAATCCGCTCACGGGGATTGTCAACGGAATTGAACGCACCATCGACCAGGGCTCGCGCTTCGGCCTCTGCCTCCCCGTGCAGCCAGACAAGACGCATCCGGGTGTCATCACGCTGCCGCAAGGCCCGAACGATCTCAGCAGCATCGTTCAAGGAATCGGCGTCGACCACAAACGCCGTTACGGGCCCCCACTCGCCCTGTGAGGCGTCAAAGTCCTCCAGACCAGGAAACGCCGTGGCGGCCAGATCGACTGCGAGCCGTTCGGCCAACCCTGCCTGCCGAGTCAATACCACCAAGTGCGGAGAAACATCCCCGTATTGTGCGACCGTATCGGTCATGCGATTTACCAGTTCTCCAATCTAGACATAGTCAAAGGCAACCGCATCACTGGAGGCGCCTCCGCTGTCAGCGCCTTCCCGGCAAATGCGGCCCGACAACGTAAAACCACTCATCTTGATCGAAAACGCACCTCGACGCCACCGCTGCCCTTCTTGATGCAACGAGATACCCGGATTCAGGCGCCGTTCTCGAAACCAGGCCTTCGCCACACGAAATTGAACCGAAAACAGGAATCCGGCTATGACTCAACATGCGCCGGTACTTGGTCCGCTTCTCCAATCCGCACAGCGAGTTGAATACAGGCGCCTGGCGGTCTGAGCCTGCCCTCCCCCCGAAGGCCCGGCATTGCCGGGCCTTTTTCGTTTCAGCGCCGGCGGTGCAGCCACCGCACCAGGCGGTGGGTGAGCCACCACATCACCGTGCAGAACAGCACCACGAACGCCAGCCACAGCTCGGGTGCGACCCATTCCTGCGGCTGGCCGTGCGGGCCCAGCACCCAGTTCAGATTTCTCCCTTCCTCCGCGACCGCGTAGCTGGCCAGCAGAACGCCCCAGCCAATCGGCAGCCACCACACCCATGCCTGCGCGTCGTAACCCAGGCGCCAGACCATCCACAGCAGCGCGAACGGCAACGGCAGGTGGTAGAGCGAGAGCAGGCGCACGTGCAGCGGGATATCGGGGTTGTACATGTAGTGCACGGCGCCGATGACCGGGTTGCCGAGCAGCAGCAGGCTGACCACCAGGTCGAGGACCCAGACGAGCTCCGGCAGCAGCACGGCGACCAGCAGCATGGAGGCGAGACGGCGGTTTTCCAGCCAGGCGGCCAGGCAGCCGGCCACCAGCGCGATGGAGGACAGCCAGAGGAAATTCAGCGGCCCGTATTCCTGCAGGTAGACGGGCACCAGCACGGCGAGAAAGGCGAGCCAGCTCAGCTTGAACCACAGCGGGATCATCGTGGGGCAGTCTCCGTTCGGGCGGCCCCATGATGAAGACTCGAGCGCGGGCTGTCATCGCGCGGCGGTCATCCGCGAACGGCTCAGGCCGACCCCGGATCCAGCCGCCGTACGACCTCCAGCGCGACCCGGCGGCTGTAGTCATGGATCTTCCAGTGCCCCGGGCTCCAGCCGACCAGAAAGCGGTAGAAGTCGGCCTGCGCCAGCGGGAAAAGATCCCGCCATTCGGCCTCCAGCGCGCCCGCGTCCACTCCCGGGTGGTGATCGCGCAGCGCACCGCGCAGGGCATCGAAATAGGCGTCCAGCAGGTCGGCCTCGCGATGTTCCTGTTCGTGTTCGTCGAGGCAGGAGCCGATGAAATAGGCGACATCCTTCATCCCGCAGCCGCCGCCGACGTACTGGAAATCCACCGCCGCCACGGCGCCCCCGTCAGCGGCAAAACAGAAGTTCGCGACCTTGGCGTCGCCATGGATCAGGGTGTGAAAGCGGGCCGCGTTCAGGCGGCGATCGAGCTCCGCGGCCGTCCGGCGGATGGCCGGGTCCTCGATGGCCGCCCATTCTTCCTGGCGGGTCGCCAGGTGCCAGTAACTGCCGACCGGCCACAGCCCGTCGGGTGCGGTGCCAAGGAACGCGGCATGCAGCTCGGCCAGCCAGCGCAGGCAGAGGACCGTGCCAGCAAAGTCCAGGCGCTCGCGGCGGTCCGGGAAACCGGCCGCATCCAGGTCCTCCAGGATCATCCAGCCGCCGTGATCGTCACCGTCCGCGGCGAAACAGCGCGGGACACGACAGCGCGACGGATCGAGCCGCGGGGAGAAATCCGCGTACCAGGCCCGCTCCACCTCGTAGGATCGCCGCTTGCGCCGGTCGGAAACCCCGCCACCCCAGCCGCGCGGATGGCTGACGGCCGCCGGGTAGCGAACGTCCTTCACCATCACCGAGGGGAACGGTGCATCCTCCAGGCGATAACGCCGGATCTCGCCGTAGCCGCTCCATAGCCCCTGCACCCGCTCCTCCGGGTACGCCGCGCGGGCGCCGGTCGCGTCGCGCACTCGAGCGGCCAGCTCTTCGTCATCCCGCGCACCCATGGCCGCAGCCGCCTCAGTTATGCAGCAGCGCGTCGGTGGTGTAGATCAGCAGCCCGTAATCCTTCTGGTAGGTATCGCGCATGTGCGCGGCAATGCGGGTGCAGAGCTCTTCGTTGCCCAGGACCTCGATGCGGATGTTGCCGCCCTGACGCCAGTTGCCGCGCCGCTTGCCGTGCTCGCCCCAGCCGCGGGCATCGATCACGGTGTAGCCGTTGGCGCCCAGCCGACGGATCTCGTCGACCAGCATGTCTTCCAGGATCGCCTCGGTGACGATCACCATCAGGCGCATCGGTTCGCCTTCCATGCCCTATCCTCCGACTGCGTAGAGTTGTTCGGCCAACCAGAAGTAAAGGGGTACGCCGACGAAGATGTTGAACGGGAACGTCACCCCCAGCGAGGCCCCGATCGACAGTGCCGGGTTGGCCTCCGGCACCGCGATGCGCATGGCCGCGGGCGCCGCGATGTACGAGGCACTCGCGTACAGGGTGGCCAGCAGCAGCGTGCCGCCCAGCGACATGCCAAGCCCCCAGCCCAGCACAATGCCCAGCAGTGCGGCCACGACCGGCATCACGATCGCGAAGGCGACCAGGAACAGCCCGTAGCTGCGGACCTCGGCGATGCGGCTGGAAGCCACCAGACCCATCTCCAGCAGGAACAGGGCCAGAACCCCCTTGAACAGATCCCAGAACATCGGCTCGAGCGGCTCGATGTTCTCGGGACCGGCCAGGTAGCCGATCAACAGACCGCCGATCAGCAGGAACACGCTCTTGCCGAAGAAAACCTCGTGCAGGGTCTTACCCCAGCGGGTACCGCCACCGGTACCCGCCTTGGCCAGCAGGATACCGATCACGATCGCGGGGATCTCCAGCAGCACCAGGAACACGATCATGTGTCCCTCGTAGTCCAGCCCGCGCTGGGCCAGGTAGGCCACCGCGACCGAGAAGGTCACCACGCTGACGGAACCATAGTGACCGGCGATGGAGGCCGAATCGGCGCGCGTCATGCGGCCGACCCAGCGCAGCACCGGGAAGGCGATCAGCGGGATGAACGCCGCCACCACCAGCACGGCCAGTCCGGGCAGCAGCAGGGGCACCAGCTCGGATTCGGCCAGCTTGACGCCGCCGTGCAGGCCGATGGCCAGCAGGAGGAAGATGGACAGTGCCTCGTACACTGCCATCGGGATCTTCAGATCGGATTTGGCCAGCCCGGCGATCGCGCCGAGCAGGAAGAACAGAACGACCGGTTCGGAAACCATGGTCCTTGCCTCCAGTCAGAAACGTCGCCCCGCACCGGCTCTCGCGGGGCACGGGACTGTCGGTCTTGTTCAGTCGCCGCCGGGCATCATCGAGGAGTGGTGATGCACGATCTTCCACTCGCCATCCCGGTTTTCGTAGACAAAGGTATAGCGCGCCGGCACTTCCTTGACCTCGCCGCCGTCGCGCACGCGGAAGGTGTAGGTGCCGGCGTCGGTCAGCTTGTTGCAGCCGAACTTCACGTTACGCTGGTTGATGGAGCCCACCGGTTGCTTTTCGAGGAAGTGACGGAAGTAGTCACGGATCTCGTCACGCGTGGTGCGCGGCACGTTGGACACCGTCGGCAGCAGCACCGCATCGTCGGCATAGCACTCGGTAACCCGCTCGGCGTCGCCGGTCTGAAGGGCCGCGTTCCAGCGGTCGAAAAGCTCTTCCGCCAGCCGCCGGGTCGCCGGCGCGCAGACCACGCAGCTCTCGTTGGCCGGGGTATCGATGGCACCGAAGTCCGGGTCGCCGCCGGTACCGGTCACCGGGTGGCGCTGATCCCGATACGAGGCGCTCAGGCTGAAGCGGGCGCGCGGCTCGCTATCGGCGTCGATGAACCGGGTGCCGCTGATGCGCGGTCGGGCGTCAGTAGGATTGTTCACGCGATCTTCTCCGCGGGCGCCACGGGCGGCCCTGTGGTTGCTGTTTGCGAGCGATTGTAAACCGCCCCCCATAGCCTGTCAGCCGGGACTGTCAGCCGGCGCCGTTCATCCGGAAGACGGTCCATGACCGGCGTCGGCCTGCGCCTTGAACGCGGCCAGCATGTCCTCGATCTGGTTGCGCAGGCGCGCCTCGTCCTCGATGGCAAAGTCGAGAAAGGTCTGGGCCACCACCGACAGGACCTTCTGCCGGGGATGCACGATGTGCCACTGGCGATGGATCGGGAAATGCTCCACGTCCAGCAACGCCACCGGTCCCTCCGCACCCTCCGCACTCAGGGTATGCAGGGACAGCACCGAGATGCCGAGCCCGCCGATCACCGCCTGCTTGATCGCCTCGTTGGAGCCCAGTTCCATGCGCACCCGCGGGTTGATCCCGTGTTCCTGGAACACCTTGAGGGTCGCCTCGCGGATGCCCGACCCCGGCTCGCGCATCAGGAAGTTCTCCTGTTCCAGTTCCTGCAGCGGGATATTCCGGCGCCCCGCCAGCGGATGATCGCGACTGGCCATCACCACCAGCGGGTTGGGCGCAAAGGGGTACACCGCAACGTCGGTCAGATGCTCGGGCACATGGCCGATGATGTACAGGTCGTCGTCGTTACTGGCCAGGCGGTCCAGTACCCGGTCGAAGTTGGAGACCTCCAGCGACAGCTCCACGTCGGGATAGCGCCGCGCGAACTGGCCGAGGATGCTGGGGGCGAAGTACTGCGCGGTGGTGATTACCGCCAGCCGCAGCCGGCCGCGCTTGAGGCCGTGCATCTCGGCCAGCTTCATCTCCAGGTTGGTCAGCGCCCCGAGCATCTCGCGGCAGGTGTCATACAGCAGGAGTCCGACCTCGGTGGGCGACGCCCGGCGCCCGACATATTCGAACAGCGGCAGCCCCAGCGCGGAGGACAGCTTCTTGATCTGGATGGACACCGTCGGCTGGGTCAGGTGCAGCTCCTCCGCGGCGCGGGTAAAGCTGCCCAGACGCACGATCGCCTCGAAAACCTGGAGCTGGCGCAGGGTCGCATGCCGGATCAGATGCGCCGGCAGCTCCGACTTGAGCATCACCTGCGGCAGGGCCGAATCGCGCGGCGGCTGGTTCTGGCTCACCTTCGTTCTCCCGCGCGCTAGCGGGTCAGACCGGCATACAACATCGGCAGCTTCTCCGGCAACCGTTCGACCTGGTCGAGCACCATGAAATGGTTGCCGAAGATGCGTTCCACGTAGTCGTCGGCATTGGGGTCCAGGCTCATGCAGAAGCTGTGTATGCCGTTGCGCCCGGCCTCCTCCACCGCGCGGCGCGCGTCGAAACGCAGGTACTGCGGGTCGCGCACGTCGGTGTCCGCGGGCTCGCCGTCGGTAATCACAAGCATCAGCTTCTTCTGCGAGCCGCGGGCGCGCAGCTGCTCGGTGCCATGCCGGATGGCGGCCCCCATGCGCGTGGACAGTGCCCCGGTCATGCCCGCCAGACGCGCCCGTGCGGTATCGTCCCAGGGCGCATCGAAATCCTTGAAACGGTAGTACTCGACGTCATGGCGCCCGTCCGAATTGAAGCCGTGGATGGCAAACGGGTCCCCGATGCGGGCGATGGCGCCGGCCAGCAGGGTGGTCGCCTCGCGCGCCAGCTGCACCACCGAGGTGTCGGTCCCGCGCACGGTCTCGTTGGTCGACTCGGACAGGTCGAGCAGCACCAGCACCGAGAGATCGCGTTCCTGACGGAGGTTGCGGATGTAGATGCGCTCGTCCGGCTGGCGGCGCATGCGCAGGTCGATGTGCGCGTCCACCAGAGCGTTGACGTCCAGTTCGTCGCCCTCCGGCTGCTTGCGCAGGCGCTGCACGCCCTGCGGCTGGATCGCCTCGATCAGGTATTTCAGGCGCGAGATCAGCGGCTTGTGCTTTTCGTGGATCGCCTCGATCTCGGCCAGGTCACCCTTCGGCGGGCGCCGCTCCAGCAGCGTCACCCAGTGCGGGCGTTCCAGCTGCATCTGGTAGTCCCACTCATGATAGTGGAACGGCAGCGAGATCGGCTCCTTGCCCTCCTGCGCGTTGATGCTGATGTCTTCACTGTCGCGGAAGAACTCGGTCGCCAGGACCATGATCTGCTGGGCATCGTCCCCGGCGCTGGGCACGTCCAGGGTGTTGATCATCTCCATCAGCGTGACGTAGAAGCGTTCCTGCCCGGCGCCGTGTGCGGCCAGCACCTCCGCGTCTTCCTCGTCCTCGCGGCCCACGGCCCAGATATACCGGTTGTCGTCGCGGTAGGTCACCTCCGGGGCGATCTGCTTCGGATTCACGTAACCCTTCTCGGGGAACGCCGGCGCCAGCGCCTCCGCCAGTTCCGCCGCGAGCCCCGGACGCTCCAGATCGGTCTCGCGGGCGAAGGCCGCGCGGGCCTCACCGACGAAGGGATGCGGATCCTCGTACCCGGCATCGATCAGGGCACGCGCCGTGCGCGCCAGCAGCGGCTGCGGTGCTTCCCCGTCTTCCGGCGTCGCGGTGTGCAGGGGCTTCCAGATCTGCGCGAGGCCCGGGAATGCGGCCAGCGTCAGGCCCTCGACCCGCGCGTCCTCGAACAGCTCCAGCAACGCGCCGCGGATACCGCGCGGGGCCTCCTCTTCCTGGCGCTCGCGGGTGTGCACCATGTGCGCGGCGGCATGCGCGGCCGCCGCGCGGTACAGATCCAGGCCGGTCAGCTCGTCGGTATCGTCGAAGGCGTCCGGCAGGAACAACGTGAAGCCCTGGATGTACGGCCGGTAGCCCTCGCGCGACTCGAAGTCGCCGCTGGTGGGCCGCATGAAGAAATCGCGCCCCCAGAGCGAGCGCAGGTACAGGTTGATGCGCCGCTGCACGTCCACGAACAGCGTGCCGCGCCGCTCCTTCTGGAACACCGAGCGCGACTCCGGCGACTGCAGGCCGAAGTATTCGATCTGCGCCTCGAGATCGGTGCGATGGGCCTGCGCCCCCCAGGTGGCCCAGCGCCGCAGCCCCCCCAGGGTCAGGTGGCTGAGCAGCTCGTCGAGGTGCTCCAGCATCGGGCGCACGCCGCGCGGGGCCTGGCCCAGCAGCGTATCCAGCAGCCGCAGATAGCCTTCGAACAGCGAGTGGTCGCCCAGCCGCCGTGCGGCGACCGGCGCGGTGGAGATCACCAGCGTGATCACCGCCGAGCTGGTCTTGGAATACATCCGGATCGCCGAACTCAACAGTTCGGCCACCGCATCCTCGCCCAGCTCCTGGGCCAGCCCCGGGGCCTCCTGGATGAACGCGATCACCAGCTCGGTGCCACGCCCCAGCGAATGCAGACTTCGCGCGCCCTCGAGGTAATAGCGCTCCAGACCGGCCGGGCTGAACGCGCGCGTCGCCTCGTGCCACGCGGACTCCAGCACCTGCGCGGCATGCTCCCCGAGATCTTCGAGGAGCTCCGGATAGTCTTCCAGATGGATGCTCATCGCGCGCCCGCGCCGCTCGCCGGCGGTCTAGAAGAAGGTGGTGACCGCCGAATCCAGTGCATCCCGCATGTCCGGATCGTCGGTGATGGGGCGCACCAGCGCCATGCGACAGGCCGCCAGCGGATCGACGTTCTTGCCGATCAGGGTCGCGGCGTAGACCAGCATGCGGGTGGAGATGCCCTCGTCCAGCCCGTGTCCCTTCAGGTTGCGCGCACGCTCGGCGACGCTCACCAGTTTGTCGGCCACGTCCTCACCGATCCCGCCCTCGTGGGCAACGATCCGGGTCTCGGTCGCATGATCCGGGTAGTCGAAATCCAGCGCCCCGAAGCGCTGCTTGGTCGACTGCTTGAGATCCTTCATGAGGCTCTGGTATCCTGGGTTATACGAGATCACCACCTGGAAGTCGGGGTGGGCCTCGACCATCTCCCCTTTCTTCTCCAGCGGCAGGACCCGGCGGTTGTCGGTCAGCGGATGGATCACCACGGTGGTGTCCTGACGCGCCTCCACGATCTCGTCGAGATAACAGATCGCGCCCAGCCGGGCTGCCATGGTCAGCGGACCGTCCTGCCAGCGGGTGCCGTCGGCATCCAGCAGATAGCGCCCGAGCAGGTCGGACGCAGTCATGTCCTCGTTGCACGCCACCGTCACCAGCGGCTTGCCCAGCTTCCACGCCATGTGTTCCACGAACCGCGTCTTGCCGCAGCCGGTAGGACCCTTGAGCATCATCGGCATCCGCACCGCATAGGCGGCCTCGTACAGCTCGATCTCGTCGGCCACCGGCTGGTAATAGGGCTCCCGAGTGACGCGGTATTCGCGCAGATCGTCTTGCATGGCAATGCTCCTTCACAAAAAGGCCGGGCAGCGCCCGGCCGGGATCGCGAACAGGCGCGGACTCAGTCCGGCCAGACCCGATCCGGATGCAGGTTGTCCCACGGGGCGTCACCGGTGGCACGGTCGTCGTTGGCCGAACCGCCGCCGCGGCGGCTACCGCCGGCGGGCTTCTTCGCGCTCGTGGACGAACCCTTGCGCGTGCCGGAACCGGTGTTAGAGGGTTTCTTCGCAGCCGGTTTCTTCGCGGCGGGCTTCTTTGCAGCACCGGAGCTGCCGCCCGCCGTCTGCCCGGAGGACCCGGTGGTGCCGCTGGACGCGGTCGATCCTCTCGAGGCCGACTTCTGTTCACCGCTTGCCGGGACGTCCGAACCGGTCTTCGGCGACTTGTCCTCGGCTGCCGCCTCACCCTTGTTGTCCTGATTCTCGCGCGCCGCACGCACTCCGGCCGCCAGCTTGTTCTGCAGGTCACTCATTGTGACACCTCCTCGATGATGGCTTCGATCTCGGCTGCCGCCGCCTGCCCGGGCTTGCCCAGGTCATACACGGAGCTGCCTTCCAGCGCCGAACGCCGATAGATGGCCCGCCGTCGCAGCGTCTGCTCCAGAGCGGGGATGTCGATCTCCATGAGGGCGTGTTTCATCGCGCGCGACAGCGCGCTGCGCACCTCAAGCTGATTGACCACGATACGCGCCTGCAGATCCCGGTTGGCGCGCTGCGCCTCTTCCAGCCCGGTGCCCATGCGCACGCTGCCCCAAAGGTCCACCGGCGAGGGAAGCACCGGGATCAGGGCCAGGTCGGCGCCCGTCAGGGCACCGTTGGCCGCGCCCCCCTCAAGGGTGGGCGGGCAGTCGATCACAACATGGTCGTAGTCACGCCGGAGGTTCTGCAGCTCGCGGTCCAGCGGACCGGCGACCGCGAACACCGACGCAGGGAAAGGACGATTCTCCGGGCTCATCCGCGCCCACTGGCCCGCCGAACCCTGCGGATCCGCATCCACCACCAGAGTCCGACCGCGACGCGCGAGCCCGGCCGCAAGGTTCATCGCCAGGGTGGTCTTGCCGGTCCCGCCCTTCTGGTTGACGACGGCGATCACCCGCGAGCCCATCACGCCCCCCGGGACTTGCGGGTCATGACGTCACCTCGCCCGCGAGCCGGTCCACCTCGAGCGCAAAGGCACGATCCGCCTCCGCGATGGCCTCGCCGTCGCGGGCATCGATCGTGATGTTCACGTAGGTGGTCCCGAAGCTGATATTCGGATGATAGCCATCGGCCTCGGACAGCTCGGCCACCCGATCCAGGAACTCCCGGGTCACGCCGTAGCGATCAAAGGTGTACTGCTTGCTGATCGAGACCAGCGCCCCCTTGCCGGGCTCCCAGCCTGCGGGAACCACGTCAGTGTTATCGGCCATCGGAATCTCCGCCGCCGTTGCCATTGGTCCGGGCATCGATCTCGCGCACATGGGCCCACTCTTCCTCGAGCAGGGCCGCGAACAGCGCCGCATCTTCGCGCGCGCCAGTTCGGCGACAGTACGCCACTGCTTCTTCGTACAGCCGCACCGCATTCAGTTCCAGCAGGCGGTTGTACTCCATCAGCTGATCCACCGACCGGCCCAGACGCACCGGGGCCAGCTGGCTGCCCGGCGGGGCAAGCCCATAGTGCATCAGCCGAGTCATCAGACGATCGGCATGCTCCAGTTCTTCCTGCGCTTCCCGCCGCAACGAGTCGCTCAGTTCCGCCATGCCCCAGAGCGCCGTCAGGCGCGCCTGGGCCATGTACTGCTGGACCGCCGACATCTCGTGTGCGACGGCCCGGTTCAGATAGCCCACGATCCGTGGATCGGCCATCGGCGTTTCCTCAGCTGGCGGAGCCGTTGGCGCTGGGCGCGGTCGGCAGGATGCTTTCCACTTCGGAATGCACGCGGGCAATGATGTGCGCGGCCACCAGACCGTCACCCACACGCTCGCAGGAATCGGCACCGGCACG
>NZ_KB898728.1:118472-281399 GCF_000377785.1 Thioalkalivibrio sp. ALJ24
GGCCTTGGTCATCGCATCCGCCGCCTCAATCGCCGGAACCAGACCGCGGGTCTCGATCATGCCCAGGGCCACACCAAAGTTTTCACTCGCCATTGCTTTTTTCTCCCGGAGTTACGGTTACTTCGAAAAATTCGACGCTCAAGCGGCCCTGCGTCCGCTTCCCGAGCGCCCGGACTCGGTCTGGTCCTGCCCAGCCTTGTTCGATCCGGACGCGGCATCATCCGTGCCGTCGTCCCAGTAGTCGATGATTCCGCCAATGGTCAGGTCGGTCTGGATCGTATTGTCGTCCAGCGCCAGGCGTGCCGCGGATCCACTGATGGTGAACACCCAGTTACCCGGGTGCGCCCCCACCGGGTCCACCGCCACCGCGCGACCGCCCTTGGCATCCACCAGCACGCGCAAGGAAGCCGTCTTCAGGCCATCGACCCGACGGGTTACCGTCAGCTCGTCCTCCACGCGCATGATGTCCATGGCTTACTGCTCCTCCCAGTGATCAATGATCCCTACGATCGTCGCGTCACTCGGATAGGACTTGTCGCCGGCCGCCTCGCGCGCCGCCGACGAACCAACCACGATCACCCAGTCGCCCGGCACGCAGCCCACGGCATCCACCGCCACGGTCCGGGGCCCGCCGACCTTCTCCTGCACCACCAGCAACGGCCGGTGCCCGAGGTCGCGGATACGGTTGGTTGATACCAGTGTCTTTTCTACCTTGCAGATTTTCATTTCGTTCCCGTTGGCCTCAGGCCTCCAGCGGCTCCAGCTGCGAACCGCTGCGCTTGTCCCGAATCACCATGTGGCAGCCGATCAGTCCCTTCTCGGCCAGATCGCGATACCGGCGCATGATCTCGTCCCGCACCCGACGGCAGCGCGCCTCGACGCGCTCGCGTGATCCGGGGACCTTGCGGTCGTAGCGGAAGTGGACCACCACCGGCACCGGAAGACCGCGCTCGACGTTCAGCTTGCGGAAGACCTTGTTGACCCCCACATCCATGCTCTCGGCACCTTCCTCCATCGTGTCCAGGTGGGCGATGTAGGCGAAGTTCCGGACCTGCATCTCCTCCACTTCCTGGCCCACGATGATCATCCGCTCGCGATGCCCGACATCGGCGTAATGCCCACCGTGATAACGGGCGACATAGTCCAGCTGCGACAGGTTGTTCATCAGCAGCCGCGAAATGAAGCGAAGCATGCCTTCGTGCGGTGCCCCGTTGCCCGTGCCCCAGCCCTGCTGGTGCACGGTGTCCTGGATCGCGCGATACAACGCCAGCGACGCATCCTGCTCGTTCATGTGCTGCGTTTCGCGATACAGCGCCGCGCTGTCGACGAACCGGTACAGGCTCATCCGCGTCTCGGCATCCGGCACGTGCACCTTGATGGCGTCCGTATCCGTATCCACCCCGATCAGCAAAGTGTCCACCGAGGCGCCGCAGCAGTAGGTGTTCTCCACCGCCTGCCGGAAGGCCCGCAGCTGGCGCAGCGCCGCATCCGCGGCCTCGCGTTCGCAGGAGGCATGCGCCGTGCAGCCCTGGTGATCGGGATCCGCACTGCTGTAGTGATACGCCGCGACCTTCAGATAGCGACTCGGCACATCCGCCGTCGTCGGCCGCCCTTCGCGGAAGCGCATCAATTCGCGCTTGGTCCAGTGGCGTACGTCCTCTTCAATGTCGAACAGGGCGCCGGCATAGCTCTTCACTCGCACCGCCATATCCGGCAGACGCAGGATAAAGCGCCGCAGGCCCAGCAGCCGACCGTCGGAACACGGCGAGATATCCACCTCGTGGAAATCGCAATCCAGGAACCACGCGATCGCGGCTTCCGCTTCGGCAACCAGGTCGTCGCGGCCCGCCCAGTACTCGTTCACCATCCGGTCGAACAGACGGAAACTGCCTTCCAGATACAGCCGACGCGTGTCGAGGTGGTTGATCCAGGCATCCTCGAGCACCTGCTCGGGCAGCCGGATCCCCAGTCGACCCTCCGCGACCGACTGTGCCCGTTCCGCAAAATCCTTTTCGTGCTGCATCGCATGGATCTCGCGCAGCACGGGAACCAGTTCGGCAAAGCGGTCGCGGAAACCCTGTTCGAAAGCATGCAGTCGCTCATTCCCGCGCATGTCCGCCAACGGGTGCCCCGGCCGGACGCCGCCCCCGCTGTCCACCGGCGCGTAGCGCCCGACCTCACCGAGCTCGGGCCCCGCAACCGGCTCCGCCCCGGCGGACGCAACCCGGTCGGCCCGGGGCGCTGCGGCAACGCCGCGCGCGCTCACGCTCCCGCGAGGGCGCAGAGACGTCGGTTTCCGGCGGCGGCGAACGACCATCAGCTCCGGACTCCCCGAATCAGCCGCGGGCGCCGCCGGACAGGGTCACGAGCGACCCCGCATCGGTGCTGCCGGACGAACCGGTAATGCGGCTCGGCGGAACCTCCTTGCGTTCCAGCTCCCGATTACTCCAGGCACTGCTGCCCTCACCCCGCGGATTCCCCCGCATGGTGTTGTTGCGACGCGTCGAGAAGCCCTCGGTCCCGGTCACGGAATCTCCGCGCTGCCAGTCATCACCGGTGATGGCCACACCACCACCCGCGCCATTGATGGTGACGCGCTCCGCGCCACGACGTTCTTCCTCGGCCGCACGGACTTCCGACATGGCCGCCTGCGCCATCGCCATCGGCGCACCGGCACGGGCACGCGCCTCGCCATAACGGAACTCCTCGGTGCCGGACACCAGGCCGACCGCCTTGTTGACCGAACCGGTGATGGACCCGCTGGAACCGTACGCGGTGCCCGTCACCCGACGTTCCCGCGCCTCGCGGGCCGGCGACGGCACGCTGAATCCGCCCGCGGGAACCCCGCTATCAAAGCCGGCCGGCGCGGTCTGGTAAGCGGCAGTTGTCTGCATGGCCGCGTTGCCATCCACACCCTCCGGACGCAGGCGAGGATGCAGGTCCCCGGCAACGTTGGCACAGGTGGAGGCAAACTCGTCCGCACCGACGTAGGGCGCACCGGATACATCCTGGCAGGCACCATGCTCGGTACCGGTCACACGCTCGTCATACCCCGGCTGGCTGCCGGAGACCGCGTGGCCAGGCGTGGAATGGCGATCCGCCACCCGCACCTCGGCCGAGCGGGCCTCCTGTGGCGCGCAGTACTGCTGATACTGATCGGGCCCGAAGTAGGCGGTGCCGCTGATCGGCTGGCAGGCGCCGTATTCGTCACCGGTCACCCGTGGGGAACGGCCCACTGCAGTGCCGGACACGCCCTGCTGCTTCCAGGTGCGACTCATGGTCACCTTTTCGGGCCCGGCCTCGGGGGTGGTGCCGCACAGCGTTTCGTAATGGTCCGATCCCACGTATTCCGTCCCCGTAATGGGCTTGCAGCCCCCGTATTCATCCCCGGTAATCCGGTTCGAAGATTCCACGCGGGTCCCCGACACTTCGCGTCCGTGCAGGGTGTGCATCACACCCACCTTGTGCACACCGCCCGCCGCCGGCTGCTCGCACATCTCCGCGAAATCCGCGCGGTTGTAGTACGGCGTTCCGGTCAGCGAAGCGCAGGAGCCGGTCTCGTCGCCGGTCACCCGCGGGCTTCGGTCGACCGATACCCCGGTGACCGTCTGCCCCTGCTGACTGTGCATCTCGCTGACACGTCCCGGCGCGGCTTCCATGCGCGTGCTGCAGCGCTGGAAGTCTTCGGTCCCCAGGTATTCGGTACCGGTCACCGGCTTGCAGTCCCCATGTTCGGTGCCGGTCACGGGAGAGGAGCGCCCGACCTCGGTTCCGGTCAGTTCACGACCCCGCAGGGTGTGCATGACCCCGACCCGGGTCGGCGCTCCGTCAGACTTTCCCGTGCAAGGCACCTCGCTGTCGCGCGTGTTCAGGTATTCGGTGCCGGTCACGCTACGGCAGGAACCGGGCTCGTCGCCGGTCACCTTCGGGCTGCGACCGACCGTGGTACCGGAGACATCACGACCATGCCCGGTGTGCATCACGCCGGTGCGCATGGTGCCCGGCGCGGGGCGGGTCCCGCAGAACCCCTCGTACTGCTCCGTGCTCAGGTACTCGGTGCCGGTGATGGCCTCGCAGGAACCGCGTTCGTCCCCGGTCACGCGGCGCGAACGGCCGACCTCGGTACCACTGACCTCCTGGCCATGGCTCGTATGCGAGTGCCCGACCTTGGCCGGATTGGGCTGCGGCAGCGCGCCGCAGTATCGGTCGAAGTGCTCGGCGCCCAGGTACTCGGTACCGGTGATCGAGTGGCAGCTGCCGGCCTCGCCTCCGGTCACGCCCGGCGTGGTCTCGACCTGCGTACCACTGACGTGTCCGCCCGACAGCGTGGTGCTTTCCTCGACCTTGGGCGGCGCCTCGGAGGCAGCGTCGTTGCGCGGACGACCACAGGGACGCCCCGGCTCGGAGGAACCACGGCCGATGCTGCACAGCTCCTGGCGACGTTGCCGCGCGATCTCTCGGGTCGACAGACCCTTGCGCTGCAGCGCCTTCCAGGAACCTTCGCGCGGCAGATCGGACGGCCGCTTGGTACCGGCCTGATAGCGCCGCCGCAACGCCTTCTTGCCCTGGTTCGCCATCGCGTCCCGGCGCGCCATGCAGATCGCCCGCACGTCGGAGATCATTGGTTTGATCTCGCGATCGTTCTCGTCCTGACGTTGTTCCACCTGCGTGCACAGCCGATCCAGCCCCTGGTCAAAGGCTTCTTCCGCGCGCTCCGCGGACACATCCTCGCCAACGGGTTCCGGTTGACGCGCGGCTTCCCGCGGCGGACGCGTCGGACGCGGCGGTTCCGGGTCGCGTTCCCGGCCACGCAGACGATCCTCGCGCCGCGGCTCGGCCGCCATCGCTTTCTTGCCGTTCTGCGCCAGCGCCTGACGGCGCAGGCGGCAGATCTCGCGGCCGCTCATGTTCTCGCAGTCCACGTCCTGGCTCTGCGCAAGGACTTCGAGCTGACGCGAGCGTTCCGAGCCGGCCCGGGCGAATCCGCCCGAGCCGCGCGTGTTGCCCCGCCCCAGGGCTTTCTTGCCCTGACGTGCCATCTTCTGCCGACGCTCGAGCGCGGCCTGACGCCCGTTGGAGGCACCCTGGTGGGCGCCCGTAGGCGGCGCGTCGGACCCATCGGTCTGCCGCTCCGCCCGCGGTTCGGCGAACCGGGGTTCGGGCTGCGCGGGCGCGTCGGACTCACGCGCCGATTCCGGGGCCGAGGGAGCCGGCTCGGGCTCAGGCGCCGCGGGCGCGGGGTTCTGACGAACCACCTCGGACCGCGAGACGCCCTGGTTCGAGCCCTTCACGGCGGCCTTGCCATTGCGGGACATGGCCTTGCGCCGTTCGCGGGCCAGCTCGCGACCGGAGAGGCCTGCAGACGCGGATGTCGGATTACTCATGGCACTTCCTTACAGTTGGCGACGGCAACAGTAAAACCCTGTATGGAATGGCCGGGCCGGCAAACGCCGACCCGGCCGCAGCCGGATCAGCGGCCGCGATCGACCACGAAGGCCATGCCCAGGCTCTGGGCGTAGTTGTCGTACGCGACGAAGCGCACCATCATGCCGGGGTTGCTGCGGCGGCACTCCTCGATCTCCTGGAGCACGGCTTCCACGGACTGCTCGCCGAAGAAGGGCAGCTTCCACATGTACCAGTAGGGAGACATGGCGTGCTCCTTTTCGGAGTACTCCACGGAGGGGTTCCACCCCTGCGCGAGGCAGTATTCGATCTGCTTGCGCACCTGGTCGGCGTTCATCTCCGGCAGGTAGGAGAAGGTCTCGTACTTCTGCACCGGCTTGAAGTTCTGAATATCGGACATGTCGGTCATCCTGTGTCTGGTTCGTTCAGGGTGCGGACGGCGCAGCGGGTGGCCGCCCGCACTCGGGCGATCACTTGTGCTGGGTGTCCAGCTTGTCGACGGTATCGAACTCGAACTTGATCTCCTTCCAGGTCTCCATCGCAATCTTCAGCTCGGGGCTGTGCTGCGCGGCCTGGGTCAGGATCTCCTTGCCTTCGCGTTCGACGTCGCGACCTTCGTTACGGGCCTGGACGCAGGCTTCCAGCGCGACGCGGTTGGCGGTCGCGCCCGGGGCGTTGCCCCACGGATGGCCGAGGGTACCGCCGCCGAACTGCAGCACGGAGTCGTCGCCGAAGATGGTGACCAGCGACGGCATGTGCCAGACGTGGATACCACCGGAGGCCACCGCAAACACGCCCGGCATGGAGCCCCAGTCCTGATCGAAGAAGATGCCGCGCGAGCGATCTTCCGGGACAAAGGATTCACGCAGCATGTCGATCCAGCCGAGCGTCGCGGCGCGGTCGCCTTCCAGCTTGCCGACCACGGTGCCGGTGTGCAGATGGTCACCGCCGGACAGGCGCAGGATCTTGGCCAGCACGCGGAAGTGGATACCGTGCTTCGGATGACGGTCGAGCACGGCGTGCATCGCACGGTGGATGTGCAGCAGCATGCCGTTGTCTCGGCACCAGTTGGCCAGGCCGGTGTTGGCGCAGAACCCGCCGGTGATGTAGTCGTGCATGATGATCGGCGCACCGACTTCCTTTGCGAACTCGGCACGCTTGTACATCTCTTCCGGGGTCGGCGCGGTCACGTTCAGATAGTGACCCTTGCGCTCGCCGGTTTCGGCTTCGGCCTTCTCGGTCGCTTCCTGCACGAACTCGAAACGCTCGCGCCAGCGCATGAACGGCTGCGAGTTGATGTTTTCGTCGTCCTTGGTGAAGTCGAGGCCGCCACGCAGGCACTCGTAGACCGCACGCCCGTAGTTCTTGGCCGACAGACCCAGCTTCGGCTTGATGGTGCAGCCCAGCAGCGGCCGACCGTACTTGTTCATCTTGTCACGCTCGACCTGAATACCGGCAGGCGGACCGCCGCAGGTCTTGACGTAGGCGATCGGGAAACGCACGTCTTCCAGGCGCAGGGCACGGATGGCCTTGAACCCGAACACGTTGCCCACCAGCGAGGTGAACACGTTCACCACCGAGCCTTCCTCGAACAGATCGATCGGATAGGCGATGAACGCGTAGAAGGACTCGTCGTCACCCGGCACGTCCTCGACGGCGTAGGCACGGCCCTTGTAGTAGTCCATATCGGTAAGGAGGTCGGTCCACACCGTCGTCCAGGTCCCGGTGGAGGACTCGGCGGCCACGGCGGCTGCGGCTTCTTCGCGGTCGATGCCCGGCTGCGGGGTAATCTTGAAGCATGCCAGCAGGTCGGTATCCAGCGGCATGTATTCCGGCATCCAGTAGGTTTCGCGGTAATCCTTGACGCCCGCGGAGTACTTCTTGGCGGCCATGTGGCTTTCTCCTACGCGTTGGTTAATCGTGACGGTCGCCTAGGTTAGGAAGGTTAACCACTAATAACAAATAAATAATCTAGATACGACCGATTGACGTTCATCTATGGTTGACCGGGTTCCATCGCGGACGACAGCCCGGCCCGGCGGGTTCACGCGACCTTTCCCGCGCGCTCCCGGATGAGCCGGAAGCGATTCTAGACGAAAACCCCGGCGGGTGCATGCGATTGCTCGCCGGCCGATCCGTGAGCGGTATCGGCGGTGTCAGACAGGTGAGACGGCGGGCGTGGCGAGCTCGGGGAGGACAGCTCGCGGCACGCCCGCCAGCGGGACTCAGGCGCCGCGCAGCAGGCGCACCATGGCGTCGGCGACGCCGCGCGAGGACTGCGGGTTCTGGCCGGTGACCAGGCGGCCGTCGACCACGACGTGTTCGGCCCAGTCCTCGGCACTGTCGAGCTCACCACCCCGCGACTGCAGGCGATCCTGCAGCAGGAACGGCACGCTGGCGTCGAGGCCCACTCCCTTTTCCTCGCTGTTGGTGAACGCCGCAACCCGACGCCCGGACACCGCCGGCGTACCGTCGGCGAGCATCGCGCCCACCAGACAGGCGGGTCCATGACAGACGGCGCCCAGGACCTTGTCATGGCTCAGAAAATCGGTGACCAGACGCTGGACATGGGGGTTGTCGGGGAGGTCATACATGGTGCCGTGACCGCCGGGAAAAAACAGCGCCACATAGGGTTCATGGTGCACCGATTCATCCAGCGCGATGGTGTGATCCAGCGCCTGCTGTGCGGCAACGGCCGCGGGGCCGACCAGCTCGACCGCGTCGAGGCTCTTCGGATCCAGCGGGACCGGACCGCCCCGCGGACTGGCCACCTTGATCTCGAAACCGGCCTCGCGGAAGCGCTGGTAAGGAATCGCGAATTCATCGAACCACAGCCCGGTCGCATGGCCGGGGGCCAGCTCGTCGTGACTGGTGGTGACGATCAGGATCGTCCGCATCATGTTGCCGTCTCCCTGTGTGGTCGTCCTCGGTGGACAGCCCGCAGGGGGAAGGCGTTCCCGCCACCTTCAGCCGCGACTCTCTTCGTGGTCCGGGAGGGTAATGTTGAGCTCCAGCACCTCGCAGTCGCCCTCACGGTCCACGTTCATCTGGACCGCGTCGTCATCGACCTCGACGTACTTGCGGATCACCTGCAGCAATTCCTGCTGCATCGCCGGGAGGTAATCCGGCCCCGAGCGCGCCGCACGTTCGCGCGCCACGATGATCTGCAGCCGTTCCTTGGCCACGCCGGCGCTGCCTTTCTTCGGCTGACGGAAATAATCGAAGATCCCCATGGCCTAACCTCCGAAAAGACGCCCGAACAGGCCACGTTTCGGCGCATCGACGAAGCGCAGCGGCCGCGACTCTCCGAGGAACCGTGCCACGGCGTCGTCGTACGCCTGCCCGGCGTCGGATTCCATGTCCATGACCACCGGCTGCCCGGCATTGGACGCATTCAGAACCGCCTGCGACTCCGGGATCACCCCCAGGAGGTCGATCGCCAGGATCTCGCCGACGTCCTCGATGCTCAGCATCTCGCCGCGCTCCACGCGTTCCGGTGAATAACGGGTGAGCAGCAGCCGCCCTGGAATGGGGTCGCCACCCTGTTCCACCTGGCGGGTCTTGCTGGCAAGAATGCCCAGGATGCGGTCGGAGTCACGCACGCTGGAGACCTCGGGATTGGTCACCACGATGGCCTCGTCCGCGTGATAGGCGGCCATCAGCGCACCCCGCTCGATCCCGGCCGGGCTGTCACACACGATGTAGTCGAATTCCTCGGCCATCTCGCCGAGCACCCGTTCCACGCCATCCTCGGTCAGCGCGTCCTTGTCGCGCGTCTGCGAGGCCGGAAGGATGTGAAGGTTGTCCACCCGCTTGTCGCGGATCAGGGCCTGCTTGAGATTCGCGTCGCCGTTGATCACATTGACGAAGTCGTAGACCACGCGTCGCTCGCAGCCCATGATCAGGTCGAGGTTGCGCAGGCCCACGTCGAAATCGATCACCGCAGTCCGGTGGCCCCGCAGGGCCAGCCCGGTCGCGATGGCGGCGGAGGTGGTGGTCTTGCCCACCCCTCCCTTGCCGGAGGTCACCACTACGATACGTGCCATGTTGGCTGCGTCTCCTTGAAAGTCGAGGGGGAGCGGGGTCCGCTCAGGATTCCGTGATGTTGATGCTTTCGCCGGCCAGTGTCACCAGCCGATTGTCACCGCGCTCGGCTTCCGTGATGTCTTCGGCAATCCGGTAATGACCGCCAATCGACAGCAGCTCGGCCTCCAGACGGCGGCAGAAGATGCGCGCGGTCACCAGCCCGCGCACGCCGGCCAGTGCCCGACCGCGCAGCGGTCCAAGGACCGTGATGTTGCCGTCGGCGAGCAGCTCCGCGCCCGCCGACACCGGCGCCGTGACCAGCAGGTCCCCGCCACGGGCATAGATCTGCTGCCCCGAGCGGACCGGCTGGTCCACCACGCGGGTCGCACTGTGGACCGCTACCGGACCCGACGCCGACTGCGTGGCTGCCGACGCCTCGCCCGAAGCCCCTTGATCCGCCGTCTCCCGCGGCGCGCGGCCCTCGCCCAGCGGCAGCTCACCACTGCCACCACGACCGCCCATCGACAACCGCGGCGGCAGTCCCGTGGCATCCGCCGACTCCAGGGCCCGCGCCGCCTCGCCGTCCTGCAGCCCGATCAGGCGAAAGCCCTCGGCGCGCACGCGTTCGACCACCTCCCGCAGGGCCGCCTCACCGGCCTCGGCGACCGGTTCCAGGTCCAGCACGATGGGCATGTCGCGCATCAGTTCCGGCGCCTCGTCGCGCCTTGCCGCCAGCATCATACTCAGGTTCTGCGGCTCGGTGTCGTACACCCGTAGCACCGAAACCAGGAGCATGCGGCCCTTGAGTTCGACGGCCTGGACGGAGCTGGGGGAGGCGCTCATGCACGATTCCATGGTCGGAGGGTGGGCAGTCCGTCCGGGGCCGGACGGAATCGCGCATTTATAGCGTGCTGCCCCGGGGCCCGGCAAGCCTCTTCCTTCGAAAGGCCCGGGCCCGCGGGGCGGATCAGTCGCGCCGGCGCGGCCGTCCGGGGATCAGGGCGGGGGTCCGCGCGACGTATTCGGCGTAACCAGGGCGGGTCTCGTGCAGGCGCGCCTCCAGCAGGGTCACCCCGGAGACGCGCAGGATCAGCACGATCATCAGCAACGCAGAGGGCACGGCCCACCAGCCGCCGGCGGCCAGCGCCAGCAGGGCGTAACCGATCCACACCACGATCTCGCCGAAGTAATTCGGGTGCCGGCTGTAACGCCACAGCCCGCGGTCCATGACCCGGCCCCGCTGCTGCGGATCGGCCCGGAAGCGAGCCATCTGTGCATCCGCCACGCTCTCGAAAACGAAACCGGAGGCCCAGACCGCCAGCCCTGCCGCCAGCAGCAGAGGATGCAGCGACTGCGCGCTGACCCCCGCCAGTACCGGCAGACCGATCACCGCCACCAGCGCGCCCTGGAGGCCGAAGATCGTGACCAGGCTGCGCCGCGCGAAGGCCGCATCACTCAGGTCCCCGCGCATCGCGGTGTAGCGGGCATCCTCGCCGTGCCCCCAGTTGCGCCAGGTGATGTAGGCCGACAGGCGCAGCCCCCACAACACCACCGGTACCAGCATCCACAGTCCCGCCGCCGGGAACCCCGCCAGCCCCCACCACAGCACGCCGACCACGATGAAGCCGATTCCCCAGAAACGGTCCACCAGGCTCGCGTCGCGCCGGCGCACCGCCTCGACCCAGACCAGGCTCATCAGGCCCAGGGCCGCCAGCAGGCCCCACAGGAAAGCCAGCGGAAGACTCATTGCGCGGCCTCCCGCAGCGGACGTTCCAGCAGGGTATGAGACACGAACCACTCCGATCCGCCGTTCCAGGCGAACAGTTCGGCACAGGCCATGTAGAACATCCGCCAGCGCTGGAACACGCGCGCCGCCTCCGCCGCATCCTGCGTGCGGGAGAACAGCGACAGCAGCCGCTCACGGGCGGCATCCTGGCGTTCCAGCCAGGCGTTCAGGCTGCGCGCATAATGTTCGCCGCCCACCCGCCACTGATGACACACGCGGAGGTCGTCCTGAAAGTCATGCACCAGATCCTCCGACGGCATCAGCCCGTCGCGGAAAAAATGCCGGGCCATCCAGTCGGCGTCGCCGTCGGTCTCGAAGAAGTATGGACGGTCACGATGCGCGAACACGTGCATGAAAAAGCGTCCGCCCGGCCGCAGCCAGTCGTGGATGCGACGGAACAGCTCCGGCCAGTTGCGCATGTGCTCCAACATCTCCACCGACACCACCCGGTCGAAGCCGGTCTGCGCGGGCCGGAAGTCGTTCATGTCGGCGGTCACCACCTCCAGGTTGGTCAGGCCGAGGGCATCGCGCCGTTGCTCGATCGCCGCACGCTGGGTCGCCGAATTGGACACCGCCAGGATCGAGGCCCGCGGGAACTGTTCCGCCATCCACAGCGAGAGCGAACCCCACCCGCAGCCCAGTTCCAGAATCCGCTGGCCATCCGCCAGGCCGGCACGCTCGGTGGTCAGCTGCAGCATCGCGGCCTCGGCCCCGGCCAGATCCTCGACTCCCTCCGGCCACCATCCGGAGGAATATTTCATCCACGGCCCCAGGCACGCCTCGAAGTATTCCGTCGGCAGCTCGTAATGCTGTTCGTTGGCGGTGTCGGTGGACAGAGCCACCGGGGCCTCACGCATCGCCCGCACCAGCGCCTCGCGCCGCTGGCGCACCGCCTCCGGCGCCCCCCCACTCTCGCGCAGCCGCCGGCGCAGCAGGTGACGGACCCCGGCCCGGATGGCTGCATCCGGCACCCGACCGCGTTCTGCCCAGTCAATCAATCGTTCCACGCCCGTCTCTCCTGTTTGCCCCCGTGCAGGGTTGACCCGAACGCGCAGGCTCGGTTCCGGTGTACACCGACCCCCCGAAAAAAACGGGTACGGACGTGAGCGCAATCACCCCTCAAGTCCGAAGCCGGTGATAGAGTGAGACCCAATACCCAGTCTGCGCGTGACCATGGCCCAGCCCTACCGCATCCCGCCCCGTCTGCTGCAACGCGTCTGGACCCCGTTCATGGACGCCTTGCAGGAAAAGAACCGGGCATTCCTCAACGAACTGGATGACCGCCTGATGGATGCGGCGGAAAAGGCCATCGACAGCCAGCGTGCCCAGCAGAACATGATGCTGTCGCGGCAGATCCGCATGGCCGCCCATCCCGTGCTCGAACAGTTCCGCAACGGACTGGCGCAGAGACTGGTGCCCGCACCGGTCGATTTTGACGAAGGTAGCGATGCGGAAGACGACTCGCTCGAACTGAGCGTGATGGATCAGGAAGCGACCGAGCGGGAAGTCGCGCTGCGCAAGGTGGTCGCCGGGGCGCGCTCGGTCATGTCACACGAGATCGACGCCCTGGAACAGCTCACGCGGGATTACCATCTGGCCTCCTCCCCGGAAGCGGCACCATGGCATCCGCATGCCCTGGGCGAGGCCTTCCTGAAAGCCGTCGAAGCAGTGCCACTGCCGCCCGAAGACTGTCTGATGCTGCTTCACTGGTTCGACCGCGACGTAATTCGCGACCTGCAGCCGGAGATGCAGGCCCTGCTGCGTGCGTTCGGGGAGGCCGGTCTGGCCGTCCCAGAGCTGGGTCCGGTCGCCCGCTCGCGGACCACCGGAGGCAGTGGACCGTCCCGCGGAGGACCGGGACCGCAGGAGCCCGCTCCGGACAATGCTCCGGAAGCCGGGGCGACACCCGGCCAGCCCCCGGGTGCCGTGGCACCTGCCGGCCACTGGGGCCAGTTCGGCTATGTCGTCCCTTCGGGAGATCGGGGCTTGGTGCCCGCCGGGGGCGGGGCAACGCCGCAGGGCATGACGGGCCCACTGGCAGTGGCCACCATGGTCCAGAACGCCCCCAGCCGCGAATCGCTGGAGCCGTTCATCATGGACCTGCTCCAGGGCCTGTTCGACCTGATCCTCAAGCGCGACGACCTCAACCCGGCCCTGCGTGAACCGCTGGCCGATCTCCAGCTCCCGCTGGTGCGCATCGCCATGCAGGACGCCAGTTTCTTCCGCGACAAGCAGCACCCGGCGCGCCAGCTCACCGGGCTGCTGTTGAATATCGCCCTGCGGGTGGATCCCGACCTGAATCTTGGCGACGCCCGCGAGCTGCCGCTGGCGCGGCTGGTGGCCGAACACGTCGAACGCCTGCGCAGCGCCGGCCTGGACAGCGCCGACGCCTATCAGAGCGCACTGCAGGCCCTGCGCGAAGACCTCGAGCAGGTCGAGTCGGAGATCGAAACCGAGGCGGCCGAGGAACGCCGGGAGGCGGAACAGGAGGAGACCCGGATCGAGGTCTCCTGGAAGATGGAGACCACCGTCCACCAGACCGTGGAAAGCGCCGGACGCGGCCTGCCCGACCAGGCCCGTCAGCAGCTGATGGACGCCTGGGTCCCGCTGCTCACCGCGGAGGAGACCGCCCGCGTGGCGACGGCCCCCGAATCGCGGGGCAGTACGGACGCCGCCACCGCGCCGGCCCCTGTGCAGGACGGCGGTCCGGGATCCTCTCGGGCGTCCGACGTCCCGGCCGGCGCCGCGGAGACGGGCACCACGGACGGGCCCGACGACGAGACCCCGGCCGCCACCCCCGGCGAACAGCCTGCGGACACCGCCGCATCCGCCGCCGTTGACAGCCAGGAAACCGACGACGGCCGGGAATCCCCCGCCGGGCTCGCGCTGCTCGAGGAACTGCTGCAGCTGATGCGCGAGGCCCCGGATTTCAAGTCCTCCGCACCACTGCTGGCCCGCATCCGCGCCTATCTGGACCGGGCTCCGCTGTCGCCGGAGGAGCGCGCCCGCATCAAGTCCGATCTGGTCAGTGCCCACCTGATGGCCGCGGGACGCAAGCCCGCCCGCCCCGAGCCGGCAGAGCCGGGCGCCGGAGAGTCCGCTCACGAAACGGGCGGCACCGGATCCTCGGAGGCCGCGAGCACCCGCGATCAGGATTTCGGGAAAACCAGCTCGGAGCGCACTCGCGAACGCGGCCGACGCAGCGAGGGCCGCTCGACGGCCAGTCCGTTCGCCACCGCAGCGCGCCTCCCGGACGACGACCCGTCACTGATGCGCGATCACGACGACGAGCACGTGGACACCGCCGACAGCCTGGCGTCCGGCACCTGGATCCAGTTCACCTCGCCCGCCGGCACCCGGGTCACGCGCATGAAGCTGGTCTGGCGCGGCACCAACTCCGGGCGCTTCCTGTTCACCGATGCCGCCGGCCGCAGCAAGCGCCAGCACAGCCTCCAGGGACTGGCCCAGGAGTTCCGCACCGGACGCGCACAAATCATCCCGGAAGAGTCCCTGTTCGATCATCTGATGGAGCAGAAGCTGGGCACGGGGGAATCGGCCGGCGCCACCGGCTGACGCCTCGCGCGGGCCGCCCCGCCGAACGACCGGCTCTACTCGGTCTGCGGGGTCCCGCATCCCCCGCCGCCCGGGGTATGGATCTCCACCGCATCGCCCGCTTCCAGCGCACGCCGATCGCAGCCCTGCAGGCGCTCGCGGCGCCCGTCCGCGCGGATCAGCCAGTCCTCGCCCGCCGCCGCATCGCCACCATCGCACAGGCCGAACGGTGCCACGCGGCGGCGATTGGCCAGCAGGGTCAGTTCCATCGGTTCGTCGAAACCCAGACGGCGGATAACCCCGTCGCCGCCCCGCCAGGCCCCCGTGCCGCCCGAGCCCGTGCGCAGCGCAAAGCGCTCTACCCGCACCGGGAAGCGGCTCTCGAGCACCTCCGGGTCGGTCAGGCGCGAGTTGGTCATGTGGGTCTGCACGGCGCTGGCACCATGGTGGCCGGGACCCGCACCGGCACCCCCGGCGATGGTCTCGTAATACTGGTGCCGGTCGTTGCCGAAGGTCAGGTTGTTCATCGTCCCCTGCGCGGCCGCCTGCGCCCCCAGGGCACCAAACAGGGCGTCGGTGACCGCCTGCGAGGTCTCCACGTTCCCGGCCACCACCGCGGCGGGCGGCACCGGGTTGAGCATGCAGCCCTCCGGGACCCGCAGCTCCACCGGGTCCAGGCAGCCGTCGTTGAGTGGCACCGGGTCGTCCAGCAGGCAGCGCAGCACGTAGAGCACCGCCGCGCGCACGATGGACACCGGCGCGTTGAAGTTGTCCGCACGCTGGGCCGAGGTCCCGTCGAAATCGATCACCAGCCGCGCATCCTCCGCCGATCCGGGCCGATCCGGGGCCACCGACACCACGATCTCCGCCCCATTGTCCAGGGCACAGCGAAAGTGGCCGGGCTCCAGTTCGGGGATCAGGCGCCGTACCGCCGCGGCCGCGTTCTCCTGCACGTGCTGCATGCTGGCGGTCACCATTGCCGGCCCGCTCTCGCCCAGCAGGCGATCCAGCTCCTCCAGACCGCGCCGGTTGGCCGCCACCTGCGCCTCCAGGTCGGCGCGGTTCTGCGCCGGATTGCGCGCCGGCCACGGACCGGACGTCAGCAGCGTCTGGAGGATTTCGCCATCGAACTGTCCATCGCGCACCAGCCGCACCGGCGGGATGCGCACGCCTTCCTCCTCCGGGGTGGAAGAGAACGCCGGCATCGATCCCGGCGTGATCCCGCCGACATCGGCGTGATGCCCGCGCGAGGCCACGAAGTACCGCAGCACCGCCGGGGTCGCCGGATCGCTGGTGACCCCGCCCGCGGCATCCAGGAACACCGGCGTGACCACGGTGATGTCCGGCAGATGGGTCCCGCCGTTGAACGGGTCATTGAGCACGTAGGTGTCGCCCGGACGCAGGTCGTCGCCGAAGGCCGCCACGATCGCGCGCACGCTGGCCCCCATGGAGCCCAGATGCACCGGCATGTGCGGCGCGTTCGCCACCAGCCGGCCGGCCCCGTCGAACAGCGCGCAGGAGAAATCCAGACGCTCCTTGATGTTCACCGAGTGGGCGGTGTTCTGCAGGGTGAAGCCCATCTGGTCGGCAATCGCCATGAAGCGGTTGTTGAAGACCTCCAGCCGCACCGGGTCGCGACGCTGCGGGTCCTCGCGCCGCTTGCGATCACGCGCCGGTGCGGCGGGGTGGTGTTCCAGCACCAGGGTGCCGTCCGCGGCCATGCGGCCGCGCCAGTCCGGCTCCAGGATCACCGTGCCGGTGGCCTCGATCACGATCGCCGGCCCCGTCAGCCGCATGCCGGGGCTCAGGGCCTCGCGACGATACAGCGGCACCTCGCGC
Source organism: Thioalkalivibrio sp. ALJ24 (assembly GCF_000377785.1). Lineage (GTDB taxonomy): Bacteria > Pseudomonadota > Gammaproteobacteria > Ectothiorhodospirales > Ectothiorhodospiraceae > Thioalkalivibrio. The sequence continues at coordinate 135,079 of NZ_KB898728.1, forward strand.
CACTGCCCCGCGGTGAACATCGACACCCGTTCCGCGCATTCCGGTTCGCCCGTCGCGGCCTCGTCATCCGCGGCGGTGCCCGCCGCCTCCGCCGGGTGCTCCGCCCCCGGCCCCACGGCCTCCACCGCGGCCACCGCCACCACCAGCCGCCGGTCCGGCGGGGCAAAGCCGTAGCGCCGGCGCCAGGACTCGGCAAAGGCCTGCTGCATCGCGTCCGGGTTCCCGGCCTCCACCTCCAGGGTCGAATCGGAACCCTCCACCCGCAGCTGCACCCGCCGTCGCAGTCGCAGCTGCCCGGGCTCCACGCCCTGCCCGGTCAGCTCGTCCCGGGCCCGGGCCTCCAGCTCGTCCAGCGCCGCCTCCAGCCGCGCCGCGCCATCGCCGTCCAGCGGACACTCCAGGCTCGCCTCGTGCAGCGCCCGCAGCTCGGCCAGGCCCATGCCGAAGGCCGACAGCACCCCGCCCAGCGGATGCAGCAGCACGTGCCGCATGCCCAGACGCTCGGCGACCCGGCAGGCATGCTGCCCGCCGGCCCCGCCGAAACAGACCAGCGCATAACCGCCGACGTCGTGCCCGCGCTGCACCGAAATCGTCTTGATCGCGCGGGCCATGTGTTCCACCGCGATCTCCAGCAGGCCTTCGGCCAGCGCCTCGGGCGACGGGGTCTCGTCCTGGGTCGCCCCCACCTCGGCCGCCAGCGCGGCAAACCCCTCCGCCACCGCCCCGGCATCCAGCGGCCGGTCGCGATCCGGCCCGAACACCGCCGGAAAATACTCGGGCCGCAACCGCCCCAGCTGCAGATTGCAGTCGGTGACCGTCAGCGGGCCGCCCTGACCGTACGCCGCCGGACCCGGCTGCGCCCCGGCCGACTCCGGCCCCACGCGCAGGCGCATGCCGTCGAACCGACAGATCGACCCGCCGCCGGCCGCCACGGTGTGGATGTCCAGCATCGGTACGCGCAGGCGCGCCCCGGCCACCTCGCTCTCCTGACGCCGCTCCAGCTCGCCCGCCAGGTGCGCGACGTCGGTGGAGGTCCCGCCCATGTCGAAGGTGATCAGGCGCTGGAAGCCCAGCGGAGCCGCGGTGCGCAGCGCGCCGACGATGCCGCCGGCGGGACCGGACAGCACCGCATCGCGCCCGCGAAAGCGCTCGCCATCCACCAGTCCGCCGGAAGACTGCATGAAGCGCAGCGGCACCGTCCCCAGCTCGGCGGTCACCTGTCGTACGTAGCGTCGCAGCACCGGCGACAGGAAGGCGTCCACCACCGCCGTCTCGCCGCGCGGCACCAGCTTGATCAGGCCGCTGACCTCGTGGCTGGCAACCACCTCCTCGAAGCCCAGCTCGCGCGCCAGCGCGGCCACCGCCTGCTCGTGCGCCGGGAAGCGATAGCCGTGGACACAGGCCACCGCCAGCGCGCGATACCCCTCCGTCCGCGCCGCCTGCAGGCGCGACCGCAGGGCGTCCAGATCGGGCGCGCGCAGCACCCGTCCGGCGGCATCCACGCGCTCGTCCACCGGTTCCACCCGGTCGTACACCGGGACCGGCAGGCGGATGTCGCGCGCGAACAGCTCCGGGCGCGCCTGATGCCCGATGCGCAGCGCATCCTCCAGGCCCGCGGTGATCACCAGCACCACCGGCTCACCCTTGCCTTCCAGCAGGGCGTTGGTGGCCACCGTGGTGCCCATGCGCACCTCGTGGATGCGCGTCGCCGGCACCGGTTCGCCCGGTGCGAGTCCGAGGAGATCGCGGATGCCCTGCACCGCCGCGTCGGCGTAGGCCTCGGGATGCTCCGACAGCAGCTTGTGCGAATGCAGCCGCCCGTCGGGGTCGCGCCCCACGATGTCGGTGAAGGTGCCGCCGCGGTCGATCCAGAAATGCCAGGGCCGTGTATCCGCGTGCCGGCTGCGGGCTTGTGCGTGATCGTCGCCGCCCGCCATCATTGCGCCCCGAACTCGCCGCGCCGCGGCCGGTCGCAGGACCACCCGCCCACGCATCGCAGGGAAACGCAGACCCCCATGGATCCCGTCACCCACGCCAGCCTCGGCGCCGCCGTCGGCGGCCTCGTCCTCGGTTCACGGCTGGGGCGCAAGGCCCTGGTACTCGGCGCGCTGGTCGCCCTGATTCCGGATCTCGACATCTTCATAGCTTACGGGGATGCGGTTTCGGATTTCACCCTGCACCGGGGATTCAGTCATTCGATCCCGGTGCTGTTGCTGTTCTCGCTGGCTGCCGCCGGGCTGGCCTCGCGGATCCCGGCGACGCGCGACATCGGCTTTGCCCGCTGGTGGTGGTTCTTTGCGCTGGTGCTGGTCACCCACGTGCTCAACGATGCCCTGACCACCTACGGCACCCAGGTCCTCTGGCCACTACCGGTGGGCCCGGTGGGGACCGCGTCGATCTTCGTGATCGACCCGCTGTACACCCTGCCGCTGCTGATCGGGGTGATCGTCGCGGCCTTCTGGCGCTTTGCCCCTCGGGCGCTGGTGGCCGGTCTGGTGCTCTCCACCGCCTATGCCGGCGGCGGCCTGGCCCTGCAGGCGTGGCTGGACCGCAACATCCAGCCCGCGCTGGCCCAGGCCGGGCTGGAAGACCAGCCACGGCTGGTCCAGCCAACCCCGTTCAACATGCTCGTGTGGCGGGTCACGGTGCTCGACGGCAACCACTTCCACGAGGCCTGGGTCGGGATCTTCGATGAGCCGATCCGGCCCGATTTCGAGACCTTCCGCCGCGACCCGCACGGGCTCGAAGAAGCCGCCATGGAACTGGAAGACGGCCGGCGTCTGCGCGAATTCAGCGGCCCGTTCCTGCGCTTTCACGCGCAGTACGACGAGGACCGTCCGCCGCGCCTGGTCGCCACCGACATCCGCCTGGGCGGCCCCGGCTACTTCCCCTTCGGCTTCGCCATCGCCGAACGCGAAAACGGTGAATGGCAGCCGATCAGCAGCGAACGGGTGCGCGAGGAAGGGCCGCTGGACGATGCCCTGCACGCGCTGGCGCGGCGCGCCTTCCAGCCCGATCGCATCGGCTGCATGGGCGATCTGGCCGCGCCGGAGTACTTCGTGACCAATCCGCCGCCGCGCTGTCGCATGCGCATGGGCCTGCCCGGTGCCCACCCCGGCGATCCGATCCGGCCGCGCCTGTAGATAAACGCCGATCCATGTGCCCGCCCGGGAACCGCCATCGCGGATCACCGTCGAAATCGTCGCCGGGAACACCCCCGGAAGCCCCCGCCAGCGGGCCATGCGAGCTGTGCGGGCGCCACGAGCGCCTGACCCGGCACCACCTGATTCCACGCAAGCAGCACCGGCGCCGGCGCATCCGCCGCCGGTTCACGCGCGCCGAACGCGAGGGCCGCCTGCTGCAGGTCTGCCGCCCGTGCCACGACCACATCCACCGCCAGTTCGACGAACAGACCCTCGCCGAACGTCTGAACACTCGCGAGGCCCTGCTGGCCGAGCCTGCCATCCGGCGCTTCGTGGACTGGATCGCCGAGCGTCCGCCGGGTTTCCAGCCCCGCCGCTGACCCCTCCCGCCGACACCGGCTCTTGAGCCCGGCGCCGCCGCGGGGTAGCGTCTGCGTCATGCAGTTTTCCGAACTCACCTCCGACGGCGTCACCTATCGCATCACCGGGCATGCCCCGGGTGCGATCGGGATCAACGAAATCGGCTACCATGCCAGCCTGATCGTGCGGCCGCGCTCGCTGCATCAGGACTGGCCGGTGCGCGCGGCCGGCGAGCTGGACCTCGCGGCGCTGGAACCGGTCCTCGAAGACCCCCCGGAGGTACTGCTGATCGGAACCGGCGAAGTCAGCCGCTTTCCCCCACGCGAACTGCGGCGCGAACTGCAGCGGCGCGAACTGGGGGTGGAGATCATGGATACCGCAGCGGCCTGCCGGACCTACAACCTGATCATGGCCGAGGGGCGCGATGTGGCCGCGGCCCTGATCGTGGAACCGGCAGAAGCCGCCGACGACTGAGTCGCTGAAAACCGGGCTCCGGACCCGGCAGCACTCAGGACCCGGGCAGCACCTCGTCGCCCTTCATCCCGCGCGATTCCAGCAGCCGCCGCAGGCGCTTGAGCGCATCCATCTGGATCTGGCGCACGCGTTCACGCGTGACCCCGATCTCCGCGCCCACCTTCTCCAGGGTGGAACGCTCGAAGCCGTGCAGACCGAAGCGGCGCACCAGCACCTCGCGCTGCTTGTCATCCAGCAGGCCCAGCCATTCCTCCACCAGATCCTGGATATCCTGATCCTCGAGGATGGACGAGGGCTCCACCGCGTTCACGTCGGCGAGGATGTCGGTCAGGGACCGATCGCCTTCCGGGCCCGGTGGCAGGTCCATGGAGGTCGAGGGTTCGGACATCGCCCGCAGTTTCTGGATCTCCGCCACTGGCTTGTCGAGACGTGCGGCCAGCTCTTCCTCGGTGGGGTCGCGCCCCAGCTCCTGGGTCAGTTCGCGCGCCACCCGTGCATGCGTACGCAGCTCCTTGGATACGTGCACCGGGATGCGAATGGTGCGCCCCTGATTCATCAGCGCGCGCTCGATGGTCTGGCGGATCCACCAGGTCGCGTAGGTGGAGAAACGAAAGCCGCGCTCCGGATCGAATTTCTCCACCGCATGCATCAGGCCGAGATTGCCCTCCTCGATCAGGTCGAGCAGCGGCAGCCCGCGGTTGAGGTAGCGCCGCGCGATCTTCACCACCAGGCGCAGGTTGCATTCGATCATCCGCTGGCGCCCGGCCTCGTCGCCCTGACGCGCCAGGCGGGCGTAATGGCGCTCCTCCTCCGGGGTCAGCAACGGGCGGAACTCGATGTCGCGCAGATACAGCTGGATCGCATCCAGCTCGGCGGGCCTGGCGTCGCGCAGGGTACGCGGACGCACCGGGACCTCGTCCTCCGGGGTCAGCGACGCCTCCGGGTCGACCGCCCCGGCCTCCTCCTGCGGCTCGTCTTCCATCTCCGGGGAATGCAGATCCGAGGTCTCCAGCGGAGATTCGGGCTCCGGGCCTTCGGGGCCGTGGACATCGGCCCGGTGGCGGGAATCAGTCATGCGTGAACCTGCCTCTCGACTGCTTCTGTTCAACGATCCGGGAGATAGGTCTGCGGGTCAACCGGAGAGCCATCCAGACGGATCTCGAAATGCAGCATCGGCCGATCCGTGCCCGATGCCCCCAGACGCGCAATGTCGTCGCCGCCTTCCACCGTATCGCCTTCTTCCACCAACAGCTCGTCATTGTGCCCGTAGGCGGACAGAAACCGCTCGTCGTGGCGCACGATGATCATGCGACCATACCCCACCAGGCCACTGCCTGCATACACGACCTCGCCACCCCGCGCGGCACGTACCGGATCGCCGCGCTCGCCGCCGATACCCAGACCGCGCCGGGCGCTGCCACTGTCGGAAAACTCGCTCACCACCTCGCCATCGGCCGGCCAGACCCAGTCACCCGCGGATTCCGGCGGCGGCTCGGGCGCCGGGTCCGAGGGCTCCGGCGACGCCTCGCCCGACGAGGGCGTCTCCGATTCCGGCCGCTGCGCGGTTCCGCCGCCCGCCGGCGGCGACGACCGCGCCGGCCCGGTCAGGCGCAGGTTCTGCCCGGGCCGGATCACGTAGGGCGCGCCGATCGCGTTGCGCTCGGCCAGTTCGCGCCATTCGAGTCCGTACTCGCGCGCAATGCTGTAGAGGGTCTCGCCGCTGGACACTGTGTGCGTTTCGGGGACGCGCGGTTCGCCCGGGGGGCGCATCGCGCAGCCGGCCAGTGTCGCGGCCAGCAGGGCCGCCAGCAGCAGGAGAATCAGGCCTTGCCGCACCCCGCCGCCCATGCTTACTCCAGCGCCAGATAGACCACGATGGCGACCACCAGAACGGCCACCGTGACCCAGCCGATGCGCTCCATGTAGGGTCGCAGATGGCGTTCGGCCCGCGGGCCGGCCCAGGCCATGATCAGCGCCACCAGGAAGAATCGGGCGCCCCGCCCGAGCAGAGAAGCGAGAACGAAGGGCAGCCAGGCCATGGCCAGGGCCCCGGCGGTGATGGTGAACAGCTTGTACGGCAGCGGCGAAAAACCCGCCACCAGTACCACCCACACCCCCCAGGTCCCGAACCAGTCCTCGGCCTGCTCCAGTTCCTGCGCATAACCGATCTCGCGCAACCACGGACCCAGCCATTCGAACGCCAGCCAGCCTGCAAGATAGCCCAGGATCCCGCCGATCACCGACGCGACCGTGGTGAGCGCCGCCAGATAGAGCGCACGCGTGGGCGCCGCGGCCGACATCGGGGCGAGCATCACGTCCGGTGGCGGGAACGGAAGCACAAAGGATTCGATCAGCGACAGCCCGGCCAGATAACGCGGCGCGTAACGGTGGCGGGACCACAGCATCACGCGGTCATAGACCGGCTCGAAGAGCTTCATCGCACCAGGACTCCGGGCACGGGATTACTGTTCTGCGCCGGACAGCATCGGCACGAACATCACCGCATCGAGGATGTCGCGCACGTAGGCATCGTCGGTACGGGTATAGCGCACCAGCTGCTGCCGCCCGTCCGGGCCTTCCACCGGCGCCACCAGGCGCCCGCCGGGGGCGAGCTGGGTCAGCAGGGTCTCGGGCACGTCGCGCGGGGCGGCCGTCAGGATGATGCCGTCGTACGGCGCGCGTTCGGGCCAGCCCTCGGCCCCGTCGCCATGACGCAGGTTTACGTTGTTGATGCCCAGCCGGCTCAGCAGTTCACGCGCGCTGCGGCTAAGCGCCTGGATGCGTTCGATCGAGAACACCCGGTCGACCAGCTGCGCCAGCACCGCCGCCTGATAGCCGGACCCCGTACCGATCTCCAGCACGGTGCTCATCGGACCGGCCTCCAGCAGGGCCTCGGTCATGCGGGCGACGATGAACGGCTGCGAGATCGTCTGGCGATGCCCGATCGGCAGCGCGATGTTCTCGTAGGCGCGGTGACTGAGGGCCTCCTCCACGAACAGGTGCCGCGGGACACTGCGGATCGCCTCCAGCACGCGGCGATCGCGGATCCCCTGCTGCTCGAGGATACGGACCAAGCGGTCTCGGGCACGCCGGGACGTGAGCCCGGCGCCCGAAGGGTCGTTCACCATGGTGTCCCCCCCGAATGGTGATCGCCCGGGGCTGCGCCCTCGAGCCAGCGTCCGACGGTGTCGATGGCGTCGTAACGCGTGAGATCGACCTGGATCGGGGTGATCGACACGTAGCCCTCGCGCACCGCATGGAAGTCGGTCCCCGGCCCCGCATCCTGTTCCGGTCCCGCCGGACCCACCCAGTAGATCGGGCGTCCGCGCGGATCGCTGTCGGCGACCATCGGTTCGGCGCGGTGACGGTTGCCCAGGCGCGTGGTCTGCACACCCTGGATCGACTCGAACGGGATGTCGGGCACGTTCACGTTGAGGATGGTCGCCGCCGGCAGCGGCATGCGACGCAGCCGGTCCAGGAGATCCAGCACCACCCGCGCCGCGGTGTCGTAATGGCGCAGGTCAGTCCCCACCAGCGAAACCGCGATCGACGGCAGGCCGAGGAAGCGCCCCTCCATCGCGGCGGCCACCGTGCCGGAATAGAGTACGTCATCGCCCATGTTCGCTCCGGCATTGATCCCGGAGATCACCAGGTCCGGTTCGCTGTCCAGCAGGCCGGTGATCGCCAGATGCACGCAGTCGGTGGGCGTGCCGTCCACCTGCACCCCGGCGTCTTCCACCGGGCGGGCATGCAGCGGACGCACCAGGGTCAGGCTGTTGCTGGCGCCGCTGCGGTCACGGTCCGGCGCCACCACCTCGACCTCGGCCACCGTGCGCAGGTGACCGGCCAGGCACTGGATGCCGGGGGCATGGATTCCATCGTCGTTACTGACCAGAATGCGCATTCGGGAGCCGGAGGCTTTGAAAGGGTCTTCAATATACTGGAAACGGCCTCGGGACATGCAGTTTCCTGCCTGCACCGGGGCCTCGGAAAGCGAGTATCGTGCCATGAATTCCGGGGATGGTCCCAGCGATTTCGACGAGTTCCGGCGCGCGGTGGGCCCGGTACGCCGCATCCACAGCGACCGCGCAGAGCACGAAGCCCCGCGTCCGCCGGCGCGTGCGGCCCAGCGCGACCGCGACGAGGAACAGGCCCGGCGCGACTGGATGAGCGACCCGCTGGAATTCGGCGACCTTCAGCCCGGGGACGAACTGAACTTCCGCGGCCCCGGCATCAGCCAGCGGGTGTTTCGCAAGCTGCGCGGCGGACACTACCGCATCCAGGATGAGCTCGACCTGCACGGCCTGTTCGCCGACGAGGCGCGCCAGGCGGTGGCCGGCTTCATCGACGAGGCGCGAGCCGGAGACCGGCTGTGTGTGCGCATCGTGCATGGCAAGGGCCAGCGCTCCAGCCCCCGGGGCCCGGTGCTCAAGGGGCTGACCGATCACTGGCTGCGCCAGCGCAACGACGTTCTGGCCTTCTGCTCCGCGCGCCCGACCGACGGCGGGACCGGCGCGGTGTACGTCCTGCTGAAACGTCGCCGCGAAACGCTGTGAGGGCGTCAGCATTAGCACTCGACAACATGTTGATTTAGATCATGTCCAGGGTTACCTTGTAGCGAACGGATGGTTTCAACCGCGTTCCGCAAGGGCCTAATGCGTCCTTTGACTTGCAATCCCGCAGCGGTTAAGAGACCATCCTGTACAGGTTTTGTACAAAATCTGTCCGGGGCGCTCCGGGCAGGCAACGGATACTGCGACGAGAGGTGCTGCAGATGAACCACTGGAAACTTGCCCCGATCGCCCTCGGCATTGCGGCCCTCGCCGCGGGTTGCGCCAATCATGACGAAGCGGCAACCTCCGACGAGGCCGCCACCGAAGTCAGCGAGGAAGAGATCGAACAGCGCGCCGCGGACAGCCGCGAGGCGATCCAGCAGTTCGCCAGCACCCTGCAGGGCGAACTCATGGCCGCGATGGAAGAAGGCGGTCCCACCGAGGCCATCCAGGTCTGCAACGAGGTGGCCCCCGAGATCGCCGCGGATATCTCCGCCGACACGGGCTGGGATGTCGGGCGCACCAGCCTGAAGCTGCGCAACCCGGACAACGCCCCGGACGAATGGGAGCGCGCGGTGCTGGAAGGCTTTGACGCCGAGGTCGCCGCCGGCACCCCGGCCGACGAGATCGCCCCGTCCCACGAAGTGGTGCAGACGGACGAGGGCGCGCGGTTCCGCTTCATGGCCGCGATCCCCACCGGCGGTGAATGTCTGGCCTGCCACGGCGCTGAGGTCGATTCCGACATCAAGCACGCGCTGGAACGCCTGTATCCCGAAGACGAGGCCACCGGCTACGAGGCCGGCCAGGTACGTGGCGCGTTCACCATCACTCAGGAGATGTAATCCCCTCCGGTAACAAGCTGCAAGCGAAAGGGCCGCACCTGATGCGGCCTTTTCTTTGCGCAGGTGAACAAACCGAATCCCGGCAGGGACAAAGGGACACAGATCCGGGATTATGACAATCTGGACAGTTGTTGGACGGAACCTTTCGAATCGAAGACATGACGCGAACCATTGATGCCGAACTGCTCGCCCTCGCGATCGACGCCTCCAATGACGGGGTGGTCATCGCCGAGCGTGAAGGCGATGACAACATCCTGATCTACGTGAATCGCGCCTTCGAGGAGCTGACCGGCTATCGTTCGGAAGAGATCCTCTACCGCGACTGCCGTTTCCTGCAAGGAGGCGACAACGACCAGGACGCGGTGCGCGAGATCCGCGCCGCGCTGGAAGAGGATCGCCCCTGCCGGGTGACCCTGCGCAACTACCGCAAGGACGGTTCGCTGTTCTGGAACGAGCTGTCGCTCACGCCGGTGTTCAACGATGAAGACCGACTGACCTACTACATCGGCATCCAGAAGGACATCACCGCCCGCGTTGAGGCCGAGGAACGTGCCGAACGCGCCGAGCGCCAGCTCGCCGGCAAGGAATCCCGCTCCGCCTGAACCGGTCAGTCCTCGCCGGACATCTGCATCAGCGCGCCGGCCACGCTGGTCGCGTACTCGCCGGGCCCGAGCTCCAGGTCCAGGCGCAGCACCCCTGCTTCTTCCCATTCCCAGTCCAGCGCTCGCGGCACCAGACGCAGCGAACGGCGCGCGGCCTTCACCCCCTCTGCCTCGAGACCACGCGCCAGGACCTCGTGTTGCGTGGCGACCGCGTCTTCGAGGACACGCACCTCGCCCCCGGTGCCGGGGTCCCCGCGCCCCCACAGCGGCCCGGTCGGATGCACGTCGAGCCGCGCGGCACGCGCCTCGAGCTCCGCATCCACCGTCTTCGCGGTGAACACGCTCGCGCTGCCAGCCAGATTGACCCGCTCGCCGGGCAGGATGCGGTCCCAGTCACCCCGCCGCACCCGCTCGGCCAGCACCGCATTGAACAGCTCCGAACGCGCCGCGGACAGCAGCAGGCTGCGCTGGTTGCGCCCACGCGGACGCCGCCCGCCCCCCAGCCAGGTCTCGGCACGGCGCAGGTTGTCGTGGCCGAAGCGCTGTTCGCCGAAGTACGCCGGCACCCCGCCAGCACGGATCCGCACGAGGAGGCGTTCGGCCTCCTCAGGCTCGCCCTCCAGCTCGCGCAGGCGCAGGCAGAAGCGGTTGCCCTGCAGGTGCCCGGTGCGCAGCTTGCGTGCGTGGCGCGCATGGCGGCGTACCCGCAGCCAGGCATCGGCGGCGATCGCGTCGCCAGGCTCCGGCACCGCCCACGACGCCGGATCGACCTCCGGCGCGCAGGCCACGCTGAACCACTGCCGGGTCACGGCATGGCGATCCTTGCGCCCGGCGTAGCTGACCGCGCCACGTCCCACGCCCGCGGACCGCGCGATCCACAGGGCCACGTCCTCGGTGTTCAGCCCGCGTTTCTCGATCTCCAGCCACAGGTGTTCGCCCGCGCCTTCCGGCAGGGTGGCCGGAAGCTCCTCCACCCGGAAATCCTCGGGACTGACCTTCAGCCGCCCCTGCAGCGGCACCACCCAGGGCCAGACCGCTGCGGCCGTCATGACAACGCCGGCGGCTGCGCCACGTCATCACGCAGATACACCGGCCGTGCATCCGCCGGATCCACCGCTTCGCCACGTTCCCGGGCCTCCACCGCCAGCAGTGCCAGATCGAAGGCATCCGGCAGCGCATCGGGGTCCACCCGCTCCGCGGCCAGACCGCAGCGTTCGATCAGCTCGGGGTAAGCGCGAAAGCCGGTGCCCAGAGCGAGGCGCTCGCCCGGCGGCCACTGCGGCGCCACGGCCTCCGGCGGCGCCACGGCCTCGGTGGCCGGCAGCACCCGGTTGCCGGCCACCGGGCACAGGCTCCAGTACACCTCGCCCATGCGCGCGTCCAGCGCCGCCAGCACCGCCGCCGGGGCGGGCTCGGGCGCCAGCCGCAGGCCCTGCTGGGCCAGCACCTGCAGCGACGACACCGGGACCACCGGGCAGTCGAGGGCAAAGGCCAGCCCCTGGGCGACGCCCAGGCCCAGACGCACGCCGGTGAAGGCCCCGGGGCCGCGCCCCACCGCCACCGCATCCAGTGAATGCCGATCGATCCCGGCCTCGGCCAGGAGTTGCTCGATCTGGCCGAGGATCAGTTCCCCGTGGCGGCGCGGCGCGCGCTCCGACAGGGAATAGAGCTCGCCATCCACCCACAGGGCGGCGGAACAGCGTTCGGTGGCGGTGTCGATGGCGATCAGGCGCATGCGTGGCGCTCCCGGGCCTGTTGCAGAAACTCCAGCGCCGCCCGCGGGCTGTGCGCCTGGTGGAACGGCGGCAGGCTGTTGAGAAAGCGCTTGCCGTAGGGCTTGCCGTCGATGCGCGGATCGCACAACGCGAGGATGCCGGTGTCCGATCCGTCGCGGATCAGGCGCCCGGCGCCCTGCTTCAGCGCCAGCACCGCCTGCGGCAGGCTGAACTCCATGAACGGGTGCCGGCCCTCGGCCTCCAGCGCCGCGGCGCGGGCCTGCAGCACGGGGTCGTTGGGCGCGGCGAACGGCAGGCGGTCGATCACCACCACCGACAGCCCGGTCCCGCGGATATCGACCCCTTCCCAGAAGCTGTGCGCACCCAGCAGCCATGGCCGTTCGGCCGCGCGAAAGCGTTCCAGCAGTTCGCCACGCGACTGCTCCCCCTGCACCAGCAGTTCGCGGTCCTCCGGCAGATGCTCGCGCAGCAGGGTCGCGGCCTCCTGCAAAGCACGATGGCTGGTGAACAGGAAAAATCCGCCGCCCGGTCCGTCCTTCAGCAGCGGCCAGGCCCAGCGCAGGCAGGCACGGGTGTAATCCGGTGCATTGGGATCCGGCAGCGGCGGATCCGGGCGCAGCAGACAGGCCTGACGCGCGAAGTCGAACGGGCTGTCCAGACGCGCGGTGGCGACGTCTCCGGGCAGCCCCAGGCGACGCGCCGCGTGGGTGAAATCCTCGCCCACCGCCAGGGTCGCCGAGGTGAAGACCCAGGCGGCCGGGCGCGCCGCGCGGCGCTGCGCCAGCGGGCGTGCGGCATCCAGCGGGGTGCGGTGCAGGGTCAGGCTCTGGCGGAAGCGCTCCAGCCAGGCGACCGTGTCATCGGTATCTTCACGCCACGCGGACAGCCGCTCGCGCAGCAGCTCGCAGCGCGCACGCAGCTGCTCCAGTCCGGGCGCCCGCGGCGCCGCGACCTGGAGGGCGTCGTGCAGCCAGCGCAGCGCGTCGTCCAGGGCGTCCAGCTTCGGGCCCAGCGCGCCTTCGGGGTCGGCATCCTCCAGACTGGCGCGCCCTTCGTGCCCCTCGGTCACCTCGAGCAGCCCGCCGGCCGCGGCCTCCACCTCGGCCACGCGCTGGCGCATGTCGGTCATCTCCGGGGCATGCTGCTCCTGCTCGCGGCGCGTGTCGCGCGCCAGTTCACGCAGGGCCCGGGTGCTCAGGGCCACGCCGAAGAACGCCCCGGCGATCTCTGGCAGCTGATGCGCCTCGTCGACAATGACCGCATCGACCTCGGGCAGCAGCTCGGCGAAGCCCTCTTCCTTCAGCGCCATGTCCGCGAGCAGCAGGTGGTGGTTGACCACGATGACATCCGCCTCCTGCGCCCGGCGCCGCGCGCGCACCACGAAGCAGTCATCAAGATGCGGGCATTCGTTGCCCAGACAGTTGTCCACCGTCGAGGTCACCTGCGGCCACAGCGGCGAGTCCTCGGCCAGCAGGCCGGACTGGCTGAGATCCCCGCTGTCGTCAGTGCGCGCCATCGCCTGGAGTTCCTGCAGGGTATGCAGGCGCTCGGCACGGACCCCCGAACCGGTAGCCCCGGCCGCATCGGCCTCCGCGACCTCCAGGCGATAGTGGCACAGGTAGTTCGAGCGCCCCTTGAGCAACGCGATCTTCGGCTGGTAGCCGAGCGCGCCGCAGACCACCGGGAGATCGCGATGGTAGAGCTGGTCCTGCAGGGTCTTGGTGCCGGTGGAGATCAGCGCCCGCTTGCGCCGCTGAAGCACCGGCACCAGATAGGCGAAGGTCTTGCCGACCCCGGTGGCAGCCTCGACCAGCAACGCCGAGGGCGCGGTGCTGATGCTGTCCTCCACCGCCTCGGCCATCGCCTGCTGCGGCTCGCGCGGGCGGAATCCGGGGACCGCCTCGGCGATGTCACCCCCCGGACTGAGCGCCCGGACCGCCGGTGAGCCCGAGGTCTCAGGCACGTTCCCCTCCCAGGGCACGCAGCGCCTCACGGGCCTCGCGGGCCCCTTCGTCATCCCCGCGGCCCTCGCGGGCCTGCAGGATCACGGTCCAGTTCTCCCGCTGCAGATCCCGGTCGTTCCCGGCCATGCCCAGCGAACGCTGCGCCAGCCGTTCGGCCTGTTCGAAGTTGCGCTGCTCCAGCCGCACCTCGGCCAGGCGCTGCCACAGCCGCGCATCCCCCGGGGCGATGCGCAGGGCCCGCTCCAGCAGCTGACCGGCGCGGCCGAGATCGGCCTCCGCCCGCGCCTGTTGCGCGCGCTGCGCCAGCCCGGCCGCCGCGCTGTCCACCCCGGCCGCCAGCTCGGGATCCGCGGCAGCGTCGGGCTCGACCTCCAGCACCTCGGGTTCCGGCACGTCGGTCGCCGCCTCTTCCGGGCCGGGTCGCGGCTCGGGAGTGGCACAGCCGGCCAGCAAGGCCAGGGCCGCACACACGGCGATCCAGCGCGCCGCTCGCGCGGAACGCACCGCCACCCTTTCGCCCTGTCGCCGTCGCGTCATCATGGAGCCCTGCCGGGGTCGTTCAATCGCGGCCGCGGAACATGCGGCCGAACCAGCCGGCATCGTCGCCTTCCGCCTCGCCCTCGCATTCCGCGACCGCCTCGGGAGCCGAATTCTGCCAGAACGGCAGCCGTCTGGCGCGTTCGCAGGCGTGATCCTCGTCCACGATCCGCGCCCCGGTCTCCAGATCGATCTCGTGAAACTCGATCGTCGGGTGGTTCAGCGGCGCGATGGAGCCGCCGGGCAGCTCGCCCATGATCCCGGCCCACACCGGCGCCGCGCCGGATCCGCCGGTCAGTCCCGTCGCACGGTTGTCGTCCAGGCCCAGCCAGACCACGCCCACGTGGCGGTCGTCGTAGCCGGCAAACCAGGCATCACGGAAATCGTTGGTGGTCCCGGTCTTGCCCGCCAGGCGCCGGCCGGGCAGGCGCTCGCCGATCACCCGGCCGGTGCCGTCCACGGTCACGTCGTGCAGCGCCTCGGTCAGCAGATGCGCGGCCCCGTCGGGCACCGCGCCGCGCAGTTCCAGGCCGTAATGCGAAAGTACCTCGTCATGCGTGTCGAGGACGTCGCGGATCGCCCGCGTGCCGGTGGCATATCCGCCGCTGGCCAGCCCCTGGTAGAGCTCCGCGACCTGCAGCGGCGACAGGTCCAGGGACCCCAGCGCCAGCGAGGGGTTGGGTTCCGGGGTCCGCTGCAGGCCGAAGGTCTGCAGTACATCCACCAGCTGCGAGATCCCGATCCGATCGGCCAGCAGCACCGCGGGCACGTTGTAGGAATGCACCAGGGCCTCCCAGGCGGTGACCTCGCCGCGATGTTCCCGATCGAAGTTGCGCGGGGTCCAGGGCTCGCCATGCGCGAGCTGCAGCGTGACCGGGCTGTCCTCCAGCGGACTGGCGAGGGTATAGCGCTGCGGATTGGTCAGGGCCGCCAGGAACACGAACGGCTTGATCAGCGAACCGACCGGCCGCTGCGCCTGCACCGCCCGGTTGAACCCCGGGAACCCCGGATCGCGCCCGCCCACCAGCGCGAGCACCTCGCCGGAACGCGCATCCGTCACCACCGCGGCCGCCTGCAGGTCGTCGGCATGTTCGCCCGCCTGCGGGGCCACCGCATCCACCTCCTCGCGCACACGGTCCTCCACCGCCAGCTGGATGCCCGGATCCAGCGAGGTGAAGATGCGCAGGCCCTCGGAACGCAGGTCTTCCTCGGCGTATTCGGTACGCAGCTCGCGCCGCACCAGATCCAGAAACGCCGGGAAGCGACTGCCGCCGGCCATCGCCGGCGAGACATCCAGCGGCATGTCGCGGGCGGTCTCCACGGTCGCGGCATCGATCAGCCCGGTCGCATGCATCGCATCCAGGACGCGGTCGCGGCGCGCAAGGGCCCGTTCGGGGTGCCGGCGCGGGTCGTAGTAGCTCGCACCGCGCGCCAGCCCCGCCAGCAGGGCGAGCTGATCCAGGCGCAGCTCGTCCAGCGGACGCTGGTAATAGAAGCGCGCGGCCTGCCCGAAGCCATGGATGGAGCGCTCCCCCGCCTGGCCGAGAAAGACCTCGTTGAGGTAGGCCTCGAGGATCGCCTCCTTGGAATAGCGATGCTCCAGGATCAGGGCCATCACGGCCTCGTTGAGCTTGCGCGACAGGGTCTGGTCCTGGGTCAGATAGAAGTTCTTGACCAGCTGCTGGGTCAGGGTGCTGCCCCCCTGCACCGTCCGCCCGGCACGCAGGTTCGCCCAGGCGGCGCGTGCGATGCCGATCGGGTCCACACCCCGGTGCGACAGGAACCGGCGATCCTCGATCGCCATCACCGCCCCGATCAGCTCGTGCGGGACATCATCCAGATCCACCACCACCCGGTCCTCGCCATGGGTGGGATAGATGCTCCCGATCAGCAGCGGCTCCACCCGCATCAGGTCGACCGCCGCCCCGGAATCGCGGTCGACCACCGAACGCACATAACCCCCGGAAAGCTCCACCCGCACCGAGTGCGCCGGTTCGGGGCCGTCGCCGAAGGTGAACGGACGCGTGGTCAGCTCCACCGTATTGCCGTTGACCGCGTATTCCCCGGCGCGACCGGCCTGCTGGCCACGCCGGTAGTTGAGGGCCTCCAGTTCGGTCACCAGCCGCTCGCGATCCAGCTGCTGTCCGGGATAGAGCTCCAGCGGCCGGGCATACACCCGCGCCGGCAGGGCCCAGCGCTGACCCTCGAAGCGCTCGCGGATCTCGCGGTCGAGGTCGTGCACGTACAGCGCACCCACCCCGGCGCCCGCCAGCAGCAGGCCCAGCAGGGTCCAGCCACTGGCGCGCAGCGTGCGGCGCAGCCAGCCACCACCGGACGGGCGGCGCCTGCGCGGGGTACGGGATCGGGGGGAACGCGGCATGGCTCTCGCGGTCTGGAACGTGAACGGGCGCACGCGGACATCCCGCCCGCGGCAGCCGCAATGATAACCTGAGTCAGGATGCGATGGACGGAGGCCGCATGAGCGCGCTGGACCAGCAGCACGAGATTCTCAGCCGACTGATCGAGACCGGGGCGTTCCCGGACGGGGGGGCGAGCGAGCGCATCCGGCGCATCGAGACCCACATCTCCACCGTGATCCTGGCGGGCGACTGGGCGTGGAAGTTCAAGAAGCCGCTGGATCTGGGGTTCCTGGATTTCTCCACGCTCCAGGCGCGCCGGCATTACTGCGAAGAGGAGCTGACGATCAACCGGCGTCTCGCCCCGGAGATCTATCACGAGGTCGCCAGCGTCAATGGCGACCCGGAGCACCCGGTGATCAACGGGCCGGGCGAGGTGCTGGAATACGCGGTGCGCATGCGGCGCTTCGACCGCGAGCGCCAGCTGGACCGCCTACTGGAACGCGGCGCCCTGCCGCCGGAGGCGATGGATGCGCTGGGACGCTACATCGCCCGCTTCCACGAGGCAGTCGAACGCAGCACCCCGGATTCGCCCCACGGGACCCCGGAGGCCGCGGCGGCGCCGATGCGGGACAATTTCCCGAGCCTGTTCGAGTCGGCGCGTCAGTCCGGGGAACGCGCCCGGCTGCAGCGCCTGCAGGCCTGGAGCGAGGAGCAGCTCGACCGCCTGCGACCCCTGATGCAGGCGCGCCACGACAACGGGCAGGTACGCCACTGCCACGGTGACCTGCATCTGGGCAATATGGTCTACGTCGCCGCTGACGGGGCCGATCACGGGGAAGAGCGCCCGGTCGCATTCGACGCGATCGAATTCGACCCGGAACTGCGCTGGATCGACGTGATCTCCGAGATCGCCTTCACCACCATGGACCTGCTGGCTCGCGGGGCACCGGCGCACGCCTGGCGGCTGCTGAACGTGTGGCTGGAAGAGCGCGAGGACTTTGAAGGGCTGGCCCTGCTGCCGCTGTACCAGGTCTATCGGGCCCTGGTGCGGGCCAAGGTCCAGGGCATCCACGCGGCCGAGCCCAGCCTGCCGTCCGACGAGAAGGCCGCCCACCAGGCCGAGATGGGCCGTTACCTGGCCCTGGCCGAACGCCTGACCGAGGCCCGGCAGCCGCGCCTGGTGCTGATGCACGGGGTCTCCGGTTCCGGCAAGACCGTGATCAGCACCCGCGTGCTGCAGGCCCTGGGTGCGATCCGTTTGCGCTCCGATGTCGAACGCAAGCGCATGAATGATCAGGTGTCCTACAGTGAGGATGCCCGCGCGCGGATCTACGACCACCTGCTGCAGCGGGCCGGCGAACTGCTGGAACTGGGCCACACGGTGATCGTCGACGCCACCTTCCTCGAGCGCCGCCAGCGCGACCCGTTCCGCGAGCTGGCGGCGCGCAGGGGCATCGGGTTCGCCGTGGTCGCGTGCCACGCCGACGAGGATCTGCTGCGCGAGCGGCTGGAGGCGCGTGCCGCACAGGGGCGCGATGCCTCGGACGCCGATGTGTCGGTGATGCAACAGCAGCGCCCGCAGCAAGAATGGCCGGGGGCCGACGAGCACGCGGTGGAGGTCGGCCCCGGGCGACCGCTGGACGCCGAACGCCTGGCCCGGCACCTTGAATACCCGGCACCCTGACCCACTCCCGCAACCCGATAACGGAGCCCCCATGATCCCCGGACCCCGTGCCCCTCTCGCGGCCCCTCTCACAACCCTCGCCCGCGCCGGCATCGGCGGCGGGGCACTGCTGCTTCTGGCCGCGGCCCCGCTGAATGCGCAGGCCGATGCCCATCTGGGTTACGTCGACGACCAGGGCAACGAGAGCCCCATCCTGGTCCGCGGCGACACGGTGCGCATGGACCTGACCGAGGCCAACAGCGGCACGCGCGGCTTCATGCTGTTCGATGCGACCTCGGGGACCCTGACCGTGGTGGACGATGACCGCGAACACTACGTGGAGCTCACGCCCGAGGCCATGGACCAGCAGATCCGGGCCATGACCGACACCGTCAGCGACCTGCGCCAGCAGATGCAGCAGCTCCCGCCGGAGATGCGCGAACAGCTCGAGCGCGACCTCGGCCTGACGCCCGAAGGCTTCGAGGCCGAGATCTCCACCCGCCCCACCGGCGAGACCGAGGAGATCGCCGGATACGCCTGCGAGGCGAACGAGGTCTACGTGGGCGAACAGCCGCGCAGCAGTGTCTGCGTGGCCCCGCCCGAGGAGCTGGGCCTGGCCGCGGACGACTTCGCCACCCTGAGCGCCCTGATGGACCGGCTGCACGAACTCTCGCTGCGCGCGCTGGAGGCTGGCGGGCCGCTGACCGAACAGCTGGGTGGCTCCATGCTGCCGCGGGTGGACGGCGTACCACTGGAGGTCCGCGAACATAACGGCATCACCACGCAGCTGACCGAAGTGGATACGGCTACACTGGAAGCGAGCCTGTTCCGCATCCCGGAGGGCTACGCCCGCCAGGCTCTGCCGGAGAACCCCCCGGGCCCGGAAAACGTCAATTGACCGGGCCCCCAAGCGAGAGAGGAAAAACCCATGAACGCGATCCGGATCGCCCGCAAACTGATGGCCCCCGCGCTGTTCGCCCCCGCACTGTTAGCCCTCGTGTTCGCCCTGCCACTGACGGCGGCGGCCTACGAGGTGGTCGAGGAGAACGACGCGCGGGTGATCTACAGCACCGAGGCGGAATTCGACGAGATCTTCGAGATGATCGAATTCGCGATCGAATCCGAAGGCCTGGTGATCAACAACGTCGGCTATATCTCGCGGATGCTGGACCGCACTGCGGGCCAGGAGGCCGGGGAAGGCATCTACCTGGACGGACGGTCGTTGGATTTCTGCTCGGCCACCTATTCGCGCAACACCATGGAGGCCGACCCGCACAACATCACCTTCTGCCCGTACGTCATCACGGTCTACGAGCTCTCCGATGAGCCCGGCACCATCTACGTGAGTTATCAGCGGGTCCCGACGATCGGCGACGATGACTCGCGCGCCGCGCTGGAGGACGTGAACGAGCTGGTGGACCGCATCGTGATCGAGGCCATGATGTAAACCGCAAGCGGTCAACGCGCCGGCCGCACCGGCCGCCGCCAGCCGGCGGTGGCCCGGACGGCCGGCCGATTCAACCGGCGGCCGCGCGGTGCTCGTGCCTGCGCAGCCAGACCAGCACCTCGTCAGCCGGCAGGGCCGGACTGTAGAGGAAGCCCTGCCCCTCGTCGCAGCCCTGGGAACGCAGCCAGTTGGCCTGGGCCCGCGTCTCGATGCCTTCGGCGATCACCTCCAGATGCAGGTTGCGCGCCATGGCAATGATGGTCGCCGCGATCCAGCGCCCCTGCCCCTCGTGATCCACCTGCTCGACGAAACTGCGGTCGATCTTCAGCACGTCCAGCGGAAAGTTCTGCAGCGCTGCCAGTGACGAATAGCCGGTACCGAAATCGTCGATCGCCAGGCGCACGCCGAGGGTCTTGAGCGCCTGCAGCCGGGACACGGCCTGATCGCCCTGGATCATGATCGCGCTCTCGGTCACCTCCAGCTCCAGACGCTCCGCCGGGAAGCCGGTTTCCTCCAGAATCTCGCCCACTCGGCGCACCAGCTGCGGGTCGCGCAGTTGTACCGGCGACAGGTTGACCGCCACCACCAGGTCCCCGCGCACCTGTTCCAGCATCTGCACGCCGCGCTCGCAGGCCTCGCGCAGGATCCGCTCGCCCAGCGGGACGATCAACCCGGTCGCCTCCGCTACCGGGATGAAACGGTCGGGCGTGATGCCCTCGCCGTCCGGGGTGGCCCAGCGCGAGAGACACTCCACCCCGGTGGGCTGCCCGTCGCTCAGGCGCATCTGCGGCTGGAACTCCACATGCAGCTCGCCGGTTCCGGCGGCCAGTGCCTCGCGCAGCCGCCCCTCCAGCTCCAGTCGTTCGCTGGCCGCTCGGGTCAGCTCCGCACGGTAGAAGCTCCACATCTCGCGTTCGTCCTGCTTGGAGTGGAACATCGCCGCGTCGGCATGCTGAATCAGCGTGGTGGCGGTGTCTCCGTCATCCGGGAACCGCGCAATTCCGATGGAGGCATTCAGGTGTACGCTGCGCCCGCTGTCCAGCAGCATCGGGGCCTCCAGCGCGGAACGCAGCGTGCGCGCCATCTCGCCCAGGGTGTCGTCGTCGCGGGTGTGCTGACTGATCACCATGAACTCGTCGCCTCCCAGACGACCGAGGATATCCGGTGATGCGACCACCTCGCCCAGCCGCCGCGCGACCTCCACCAGGGCCTCGTCACCGGCCGGATGGCCGAGCGAATCGTTGACGTCCTTGAAACGATCCAGATCCAGACTCAGAACACCGAGGCTGCGACGCTCGGCGCGTGCTTCCTCGATGGCCCGCGACAGCAGCGTATGCAGCCGCGTGCGGTTGGGCAGATCGGTCAGGGGATCGTGTTCGGCGAGGTAGTTCAGCTCGCTCTCCGAGCGCTTGAGCTCGGACATGTCGGTGATGGTACCGGCGTAATAAATCGGCCGCCCGCGCTCGTCCGTCACGACGGACAGGCTCAGCCACTCGGGGTATATGGTGCCATCGCGGCGGCGGTTCCAGAGCTCCCCCGACCAGTAGCCGTTGCGTTCCAGCTCTTCCCACATCGCGTGATAGAAATCGCGGTCGTGATAGCCCGACTGCAGGATGCGCGGGTTCTGCCCCAGCACCTCCTCCTCCGGATACCCGGTGATCTCGGTGAAGGCCGGATTGACCGCCAGGATGCGCGAGGAAAGATCCGTGATCAGCACCCCGTCGCGGGTACTGCGGAATACCGCCTCCAGCCGGCGCAGCCCGGCCACCGTCTCGCGCCGCGACAGCGCCGCCCCCAGGCTGCTGGCAAAGATCCGCGCGACGCTGATGTCAGTGGCACTCCAGGCGCGCGCCCGCAGCTGGGTATCCACACCGACGAAGCCGCGGTACTCCCCCTCGACGAACACCGGCACCAGCAACAGCGACTGCAGCCCATGGATATTCAGGAGCTCCTGCTCCTGCGCGGGGAACTCCGCCCGCGTACCGGCCACCGCCTCACCCTCGCGCAGCCGGGCCGTCCAGCGTTCCGGCAGGGACTCCATTGACAGATTGCGCAGCGGGGGCGGGCGTACCGGGGTCGCCGGGTCGCTGCGCAGCCAGTAGTGCCGATGCGTCCCGGGCGTATCCGCCGCCCCATTCTCCTCCGAGGCCACCACCATGATCCAGGCCCGGTCACCGACCAGGGTCTCTCCCAGCCGCCCGAGCAGCGCGTTGAGCACGTCGCCCGGGCTCTCGGTCTGCAACAGAGTCAGCGTCATGCGCGCGGAGTCCTGCAGGGCCCGTTCGCGATGATCCAGCGCCCGCGCCGCATGCAGTTTCTGCACCGCCAGTCCGCTCAGCTGGGTGAACTCGTCGATCAGGCCGCGTTCCTCGTCACTGGGCTCGCGCGCCTCGGCCAGGTAGGTGGCCAGCGTGCCGAGCACCTCGCCGTCGTCATCGAAGAACGGGAACGACCAGCAGGCCTGCAGGCCCGCCGCGTCCATGGGCGCGTGCAGCCCTTCCCAGTACGGGTGGCTGGCGACCTCGGGCACCACCACCGACTCCCCGCGAAAGGCCGCCGTTCCACAGGACCCCACGCCCTCGCTGGCCGGGACCGGGCTGTGCAGCCACGGCAGCGATCGCGGCAGGGAGGGCGCCGACACGCATTCGAGCATGCCCGTCTCGCGATCGCGCAGCATGATCGACGCGGCTACCTCGGGCAGCAGCGACTCTACTTCCTGGATCACGTCCGAAAGGAACGCGGGGTCACGGGTTCCGGTCGCCAGCCGGTCCAGGATCCGCGCCCGCACCGTCGCCAGCCGCTGCTCGCGTACGCGGCGCGTGACGTCCACCAGGTTGCCGGAGAACCCGCTGGGGCGCGCGCCGGAGCCGTATTCGCAAACCCCCTGCAACTGCATCCAGTGGCGTCCGCCACCGCGGGTCAGGACGCCGATCGCGGCCTCTTCCGGCGCGCTTCCCGGTGAGATCTCGCCGCTCAGAACCGCCTCGACCCAAGGGTGGTCCCCGGCATCCACAAAGTCCGTCAGCGGCTGGCCCAGGACCTGTTCCACCGGCCGTCCGGTAACCCGGGTCCACGCCGGATTGAGGAAGGTCAGTCTCCCTCCGGCATCGGTCTGGAAGATGATGTCGCCGGCGCCTTCGATCACCTGGCGGTAGCGGCGTTCGCTCTCGGCCAGGGCCGCCTGCTCGCGGCGCAGCCGTCCGCGCGCGACCACCTGATCCACCAATACCGGCAGTCCCTTGAGATAGCCGCCGCTCTTGAGCACGTAATCGTCGACCCCCAGCCGCAGGGCCTGGGTGGCCAGCTCCTCGGTCCCCTGACCGGTCACCAGGATCACCGGGATGTCCATCCCGCGCTCCGCGCGGATGCGGCGCGCCAGCTCAAGCCCGTCCATGCCCGGGAGGCGGTAATCCAGCAGCAGGATGTCGGGGGCGATCTCCTCCCCCGCGGCGGCACCGTCCAGACGCCGCAGGACCTCGTCGGCCGAGCCCACGACCTCCATGCGCAGATGCGGCGCCGAGCGCGCGAATTCGCGTCGTGTCAGGGAGACATCGAAGCTGTTGTGCTCGGCGTACAGCACCCGGACCGGCTCGAGTTCCGCGTGCCGCTGCACGCGGCGATGCAGTGCGTCGCGCACCCGTGCCGGCAGTCGTTCCAGGTAGGAATCATTCTTGGGCAGGTAGTCATCGGCACCGATGCGAAAGGCCGTGACCACGGTTTCCTGTTCGCCGTGGCCGGTCATCACGATGATCGCCTCTTCGCGGCCGGCCTCGCGCAGCCGCGGGATCAGGTCCATGCCGTTGCCGTCCGGCAGCCGCAGATCCAGCAGCAGGCAGTCGAAACGGGTTTCCTCCAGCGCGGCCCAGGCCTCGGCGATCGAGCCCGCGGTGCGGATGTCCACACTTTCCTGTCCGCGGCTCAGCGCCCGGCGCTGAAGATCGGCGTCCACAGGGCTGTCTTCCACCAGCAGGATCTTCATGCGCGCGCCTCTTGCCGTCCCGGCGACATCAAATCCCTCGAGCCCCGCCGCCTCGTGACTTCAGTGTGGCATCTTCCCCGCGTGGAAACACTATCCATCGGCTCCGCAGGCCCATTTGCATCCGTCTTTGTCGGGTCCGTCACGTGGGGGGCTGATTGAGCACACACCAGTAAAGTTCGATCTGTTCGGCCACCTCCATGAACTTGTCGAAATCCACCGGTTTCACAATGTAGGAGTTGGCACCGTACTCATAGGCGCGGCGTACGTCGCCGTCATCCGCCGACGAGGTCAGCATCACCACCGGGATGCGCGCGCAGTCGGGATGGGCCCGGATGGCCTTCAGCACTTCGAGGCCATCCACCCGCGGCAGGCGGATATCCAGCAGGACCACGGCCGGTTCGGCCTCCTCGCCCTGACCCCAGCGATGCAGATGGCCGAGGGCTTCCTCGCCGTCGCGCGCAACCGTCAGCGGGTTGCTCAGCCGGCGCCGGCGGAAGGCATGCCGCATCAGGTCGAGGTCGACCGGGTTGTCCTCGACCACGAAAATCGGGGGCGGACCGCCGGCCGCCGGGGTCATTGCGGCAGCTCCACGCGGAAGGTCGCACCCTCGTCAGGGCGACTTTGCGTCTCGATCCGGGCATCCAGGCGGCGGGCGGCTCGGCGCACCAGGGCCAGGCCGACGCCGGTGCCGCCGTAGTCCTCGGCACGGTTCAGGCGCTGGAAGATCTCGAAGATGCGCTCCTGAAAAGCCTCGCTGAAGCCGATCCCGTTGTCTTCCACCTCCAGACGCACGTTCCCGGTCCGCCGCTGCCCGCGGATGCGGACCTGCGGCCGTTCACGGCCGGCACTGAACTTGAAGGCGTTCTCCAGCAGGTTGCGCAGGATCAGTCCCAGACCGTCGGGATCGGTCTCGATCTCCAGTTCCTCCGGCACGTCGATCGTGGCCGTGGCCGCCGCCGGGTATTCCGTCTCCAGGTTGCGCAGGATCTCTTCCACCAGCTCGCGCACGCGGATCCGGCGCTGCTCCAGCGGCCGCCGCTCCATATGCGAATAGGCGAGCAGGTCCCCGATGAGCTCGTTCATCTGTGTCACGCCCTCACGGATGCGGGTCAGGAACTCCCGGCCCTCGTCGTTCAGCCGTTCGCCGTGGTCGGCCTCCAGCAGACGGCTGTACCCTTCGATACCGCGCAGCGGGGCCTTGAGGTCATGCGACACCGCGTAGGAGAACGATTCCAGTTCCTGATTGGCGGCCTGCAGCTCGGCCGTACGCTGCTGCACCCGGCGCTCCAGATCGGCATTCAGGGCCCGCAGTTCCAGTTCGGCCTGACGCAACTCGGTGACATCCAGAGCGGTCCCGCGCACGCTCCAGCCGTCCGCGCCCCCCCGAAGCGGCCGCTGGATGCTGAATCGCAGCCAGGTCTCGGGGCCGCGTGACGGGTGACGCCGCACCTGCAGGCATTGCCTTTCCGGCGGCGTGCCAGCCGCCATGTCGCGCAGGGCGGTGGCCAGCCGCGGACCGTCCGCGGTGGCCGTATCGAGGTCGCGCTGCAAAAGCGTCGGGACGTCCGGCTCGGGACTGTCCGGCGCATGCCCCAGCAGCCGGAACAGCTGCTCCGACCACCAGAACCCGTTGTCCGGATCGTACTCCCAGATCCCCAGCCCGGCGTCCCGCTCCGCGCGTTCCAGCCGCTCCATCTGCCGCTCGCGCTCCTCCTCCAGATGCCGGCGTTCGGTGATGTCCAGCAGCACTCCGTGGATGCGGGTCACCTGCCCGTGCACATCGCGACTGAGCCAGGTCCGGTCCTCCACCCAGACCACGCCGCGCCGCGGCAGCACCAGACGGTAGATCTGGGTATATTCGTCCGGGCCCTGTTCGATGTGGTGCTGCACGTCTTCCACAATGACCGGCAGATCCTCATGGTGGATCAGGCTCGCGTAATCCGACGTGCCCGCCAGCAGAGCCTCGCGCTCCAGACCCCAGCGCTCGGCATTCGAAGACACGTAGGTCACAGGCCAGCCGGGGGATGCCTGCCACTCGATCGCCAGCACCGGAGAATGCTCGAGGATACGCTCGACCCGGCGCGCCTCGCGCGCCTGACGGTCCCGCGCAGCCAGCGAGGGATGGATCAGCAGGAACAGCAGCCCGGCCGTCACCAGCACGTAGGCCCAGCCCTTCCAGGTCTGCAGCCGGGACAGCAGCTCCAGATCGTCCACCAGCGCCAGCAACGCCTGATCGGAAAACGCGATCCAGGTCAGACCGACCGCCAGGTAGGTCAGGGTGATGCCCAGCGCCGTCATTGCGGCTCCGTGCCGCATACGCATGGCCGGATGCTTCGCGCCTGTCATGCCGTCCTCCCGGGGTCCACCGCCTGTCTTCCCCGAGGATCGCCCGACCGTTGCCGGGGCGCAACATTTCGCCGCATGCCGGGCGCGCGATGTTATCCTCCGCGTTCTCCCAACACCCGCTGATCGCCCCATGTTCAAGACCCTGGAAAAGGCCCCCGCCGGGCAGCGCCAACCCCTCGCCGAGGTCCTGGAGCGCGTGCGCTTCAACGCCGACGGCCTGATCCCGGCCATTGCCCAGCAGGAAGACAGCGGCGAGGTCCTGATGATGGCCTGGATGAACCGCGAGGCCCTGGAGGAGACCCTGCGCACCGGACGGGTCTGCTACTGGTCGCGTTCGCGCGGGGCGCTGTGGCGCAAGGGCGAGTCCTCCGGGCAGGTCCAGCAGCTGCGGTCGCTGCATCTGGACTGCGACGGCGACACCGTGCTGGCGAAGGTCGATCAGACCGGCCCCGCCTGCCACACCGGCCGGCGCAGCTGCTTCTATCTGCAGGTCGACGGCGATCAGGTCGCCGTGACCAGCGACCCGCAGATCGACCCCGAGACCCTCTACGGCGCCTCCTGAAACCGCGACAAGGAACACCGAACATGGCCGACGCCAGCGCACCGCAGCTCGTCATCCACAACACCCTCGGGGGGCAGCGCGAGCCCTTCGTCCCCGCCAACCCGCGGCGGGTGACGATGTATGTCTGCGGGCCGACCGTGTACAACCGCGTGCATGTGGGCAACGGCCGGCCGGTGGTGGTGTTCGACGTGCTGTTCCGCGTGCTGCGCGCACTCTACGGACCGGAGCACGTGGTCTACGCCCGCAACATCACCGACGTGGACGACAAGATCAATCAGGCCGCGCGCGACAACGGCGAACCCATCGCCGCGCTGACCGAACGCTTCACCCGGGCCTTCCACGAGGACATCGCCCGGCTCGGCACCCTGGAGCCGACCCTCGAGCCCCGGGCCACCGATCACATCGCCGAGATGATCGCCCTGATCGAGGATCTGCTCGCGCGCGGCCACGCCTACGCGGCGGACGGCCACGTGCTGTTCGACGTAACCTCTTACCCTGCCTACGGCGCCCTGTCCGGGCGCACCCTGGAGGCGATGCAGGCCGGGGCCCGGGTGGAAGTCGCCGACTACAAGCGCCATCCCGGCGACTTCGTGCTGTGGAAGCCGGCCGGCGCGGACGAACCCGGCTGGGACAGCCCCTGGGGCAACGGCCGCCCGGGCTGGCACCTGGAATGCACCGCGATGATCCGCACCCACCTCGGGCACGCGATCGACCTGCACGGCGGCGGCCACGACCTGGTGTTTCCGCACCACGAGAACGAGATCGCCCAGGGCTGCGCGGCCGCGGGCTGCGAGGAACACGGCGGCCATTACGCCCGCTACTGGATGCACAACGGGCACGTGACCATCGAAGGCGAGAAGATGTCCAAGTCGCTGGGCAACTTCCGCCTGCTGCACGATCTGCTGCAGGTCTGGCCCGGGGAGGTGCTGCGCCTGGCGCTGCTGTCGCGCCACTACCGCGCGCCACTCAACTTCTCCGAGGACACCCTGGAACAGAGTCGCAACGCACTGGACGGTCTCTACCGGGTGCTGCGCGAGCATGCGGACATCGAGGCGCTCCCCGCCGAGGCCGGTGACACCCCGGTCTTCGCCGCCCTGCTGGACGACCTCGACACCGCCGGGGCGATCACCGCCCTGCACCGCATGGCGGATGCCCTGCAGGCCGCGGGTGACGCGGACGAACGGGCCCGCCGCAAGGGCGAACTGCTGGCCGGCGCCGGACTGCTGGGCCTGCTGCAGCAGGAACCCGAGGCCTGGTTCCGCGGCGACGCGGCGCAGGACGAAGACCTCGCCGCCTGGGTGGAGGAGCGCATCGCCGCGCGCGCCGAGGCGCGGCGCGCGCGCGATTTCGCCACCGCCGACGCGATCCGCGACGAGCTGACCGCCAGCGGCATCGAACTGGAGGACACCCCGGATGGCACCCGCTGGCAGCGCGCCTGAACGGGGTCTCCGCAGCGACGTCCGGGCACGCGCCCGGCTGGCGCCGGCATTTCTGCTGGCAGTGGCGGCCGGTCTGCCCGCGATGGCCGCGGCCCACCCGCATGCCTGGATCGACCTGCGCGTGACCCTCGACTTCGACGCCGACGGCCGGCTGGCCTCGATGCACCAGCTGTGGGTGATCGACCCGACCTACAGCCACATGCTGCTGGAGGACATGACCCGCGACATGGACGGCGACGCCGGCATCGACTCGGTGCTAGAAAAGGTCGGCCCGCGCATGCTCGACAACCTCGCCGAATACGACCACTTCACCGAGCTGGAGGTCGCGGGCGAGACCCGCGAAACCCCGCCGGCGCAGGCCCCCGATCTGCAGCTGCGGGACCGTCGCCTGCATCTGGGCTTCGAGCTCCCGCTGGACGAACTCGACGTCGATACGGACACCGAATTCAGCTATCGGGTGTACGACCCGACCTACTGGATCGAGGTGCGTCACGACCCCGATGACGTGATCCAGGTCAATAACGGCGGCTGCCGGGTCGACCTGCGCGAGGCCCGCCCGGATCCGCAGCTGGTGCGCTACGCCGCCACCCTGGAACGCGACTCGCGCAGCCCGGTCGAAGACCTCGGGCGCCATTTCGCCGAGATCGCGAGCCTGGAATGTGACTGACGCCGGTTCCCGAACGAATCATCGCTGTTATACCATAACGCAATCATGAGACCCGTGACCCGGCCATCCTCCTCTCGCACGGGGGCCCTGCTCCTGTTCCTGCTGCTGCTCGGGCTGCTGCCCGCGCTGGCCACGGCCGGCCACCCGCTGGGCGGCGGCGCGGAAGAAGAGAGCGCACCGGAACCCGATCCCGACGCCCCGGGCCTCGCCGATCCGCCGGCGGAGCTCGCCGACCCCGACGCCGGGGAAGAATGGCCGGTGGACGACGAGGCGGGCCCGCTGGAACGCCTGGTGGGCTGGGTGCTGCAGACCCAGCGCCAGCTGCATCGCGACCTGACTCAGGGACTGCACGGCCTGCGCGACGCCCCCTCGGCGCAGGCCGGGGGCCTGCTGATCCTGGTCAGCTTCCTCTACGGCGTGTTCCATGCCGCCGGCCCCGGGCATGGCAAGGCGGTGATCACGACCTACCTGCTGACCCAGCCACAGAACCTGCGCCGGGGCATCGCGCTGTCCACCCTGTCGGCGCTGGCCCAGGGGCTGACCGCGATCCTGCTGGTGGGTGTGCTGGTCGGCATCCTCGGCTGGCTGACGCGCGAGACCCTGGGCCAGGTGCGCCACCTGGAGGTCGCCAGCTTCGCGCTGGTGGGACTGCTGGGCGTATGGCTGATGTGGCGCGGCCTGCGCCAGGCCTGGCGGCGCCGGCGCGCGGCCGCGAACGCGCACCATGACCCCGGGCACCACCACGAACATGCCCATGATCATGACCACGGGCACGATCATGACCACGACTGCGGTTGCGGCACACCCCACCACGTCGACCCCGACCACCGGGGCACCTGGTGGGGCACGGTGCTGGCAGTGGGGATCCGGCCCTGCTCGGGGGCGGTGCTGATCCTCGCGGTCTCGGTCGCGGTGGGTCTGGTCTGGGCCGGGGTCGCGGCAGTGCTCGCGATGTCGCTGGGGACCGCGATCACGGTCTCGGTGCTCGCCGCCCTGGCGGTGTATGCCCGCGACTGGACACGGCGACGCTTCGCCGGCACCCGCGCGGCCGGCCTGACCTGGATCGGCCCCGCCTTCGGTCTCGCCGGCGGCGCCGTCATCGCGGTACTGGGCTTCAGCCTGGTGCTGGGTGCGGTGGCCGCCGGCCCGGCGATGCACCCGCTGGGGATGTAGCCAGGAGGTTTCGCGTTGCCCTTGCCCCGGGGCCGGTCGGTCCTCTAACTTGCGAGGCGAGACCAGTCCTGCGAGACGCCGCATGTCCTACGCCCAGGTCCACCCGGGGACCATCCGTCCGGAAGACGCCCCCTCCCTGCCCGCGCTGTTCCGCGCCCGTGTGGCCGCGACCCCGGACGCCCCGGCCTATCGCCAGTTCGATCCCGAGCGCGAGGACTGGACCTCCACTACCTGGGACGAGATGGGCCGCATGGTCGACCGCTGGCAGGCGGCGCTGGCCACCGAAGGGCTGCGCCCGGGCGATCGGGTGGCCATCATGGTCGGCAATTCCCGCGAGTGGATCGCGGCCGACCTCTCGGCCATGGAGATGGGCCTGGTCACGGTACCGCTTTATACCGACGACCGCCCGGAAAACGTCACCTACATCGTCGGTCAGACCCAGGCCCGCGCCCTGCTGATCGGCGACACCGTGCACGGGCGCCGCCTGATGGAGCATCTGGAGAAGATGCCGTCGCTCAAGCGGGTGGTACGCCTGACCGAAGGCAACGACGTCCCCGCCAGTTCCCGGGTCACAGGCCTGGAGTCGTGGCTGGAGACCGGTGAGCCGGATGCGATTCACTATCCGGAACTGGAGCCGGATGCGCTGGCCACCATCGTCTACACCTCGGGCACCACCGGGCGTCCGAAGGGCGTGATGCTGTCGCACCGCAACATCCTGGAGAACGCCTGGGCCTCGTCGCTGACCGGCCCGCTGGGACCGTCCGACCGGTTCCTGTCGTTCCTGCCGTTGTCGCACATGCTGGAGCGCACGGCCGGCTGCTACATGCCCATGATGGTCGGGGCCGAGGTCGCCTTCGCCCGCTCGATCCAGCGGCTCGGCGAGGATCTGCAGACCATCCGGCCGACCGTGCTGATCTCGGTGCCACGGATCTACGAGCGCGTGCACGGCCGCATCCGCGCCGGGCTGCGGCAGAAGTCGGCCGTGGGGCGCTGGCTGTTCGAAAAGACCGTCTCCGTTGGCTGGCGACGTTTCGAACACCAGCAAGGGCGCGCTGGCTGGTCCCCCGGCTTCCTGCTGTGGCCGCTGCTCGACCGCCTGGTCGCGCGCAAGGTGCTCGACCGCCTGGGCGGCCAGGTGCGTTTCGCGGTCTGCGGCGGGGCCCCGCTGCCCCCGCCGGTCGCGCAGCTGTTCATCGGCCTCGGGCTGCCGGTGCTGCACGGCTACGGCATGACCGAGGCCGGGCCGGTGGTCACCGTGAACACCCCGGACGACAACCTGCCGGCCTCCATCGGCAAGCCGCTGAAGGACGTCGAGGTACGCATCGGCGACAACCAGGAACTGCAGACGCGCTCGAACTGCGTGATGCTGGGCTACTGGAAGAACGAGGAGGCCACGCGCGAGACCATCGACGCCGAGGGCTGGCTGCGCAGCGGCGACCAGGCGCGCATCGACGACTCGGGCCACGTGTTCATCACCGGCCGGATCAAGGACATCCTGGTGCTGACCAACGGCGAGAAGGTGCCCCCGGCGGACATGGAGATGGCCATCGGCCTCGACGGCCTGTTCGACCAGATCATGGTGGTCGGCGACGGCCACCCGTTCCTGACTGCGCTGATGGTGCCGGAACCGGACGCCTGGCAGACCTTCGCCTCCGACCAGGGGATCGATCCGGCGACCGCCGGCGAACCGCCGCGCAAGGTGGAACGCGCGATCCTTGACCGCATTCACCACCAGCTGGCGGATTTCCCCGGGTATGCCCGTATCCGCCACGTCTACGTGATTCACGAACCCTGGACGGTAGAGAACGGGATGATGACCCCGACCATGAAGCTCAAGCGCCCGGTCGTCCAGGAGCACTACCGCGAGGCGATCGAGAGCATGTACGAGGGGCGCGACCGCTGAACGGCCGGCCCCGCTGCCCCCTGCGGGACGGGTGTGACTCAGCGTTCGCCGACCGGGTCGCCGCCGGACTCGTCATCTTCCGTCCCGTCCCCGCTCCCATCCGGCACGGCAGCCGGTTCATCGGAGCCCTCCGGAGCCAGCGTCAGGCCGGCATCCGACGCCACATCGGCCAGATCACGGATCGCATCCAGCGGCGGCAGCTGGTCCAGCGTCTGCAGCCCGAGGTCATCGAGGAAGGTGCGGGTCGTGCCGTACAGCGCGGGGCGCCCCGGCAGTTCCTTGTGCCCGACGACGTAGATCCATTCGCGTTCCTGCAGTCCGCGCATGATGCCGGAGCTGACCGCGACCCCGCGCACCGATTCGATCTCCGCGCGGGTGACGGGCTGGCGATAGGCGATGATCGCCAGGGTCTCGAGCAGCGCGCGCGACAGCCGCTGCGGGCGTTCCGGCCGCGCCGCGCGCACGCTGCCCGAGTACTGCGGCCGTACGCGAAAACGGTAACCGCCGGCCGAGCGCACCAGTTCGATCGCGCGGTCGGAATAGCGTGCGTCCAGACGTGCCAGCGCCGCCTCCACCGCCGCGCGGTCGGTTTGTCCCAGTTCCGCACAGGCAGCACGCAAATCGCGCAGGGGTACGGGTTCGTCGGCGGCGAACAGAACCGCCTCCAGCGTCAGCTCCAGCGCGTCGGGCGCATCGTGTCGGGACATCGGCCCTCCCGGGCATGCCTGGACCAGGCCGCGATTATACCGGGCCGCGCCGGCCCCGCATCCGCCGGCAGCGCTGCGAGCAGTATTTCACCTCGTCCCAGCAGCGCGCCCATTTCCGCCGCCAGGTGAACGGACGGCCGCATACCGCACAGGTCTTCTGCGGCCTTTGCGGCCCGTGCCGCGCCGCACGGCTCACCGGGGCCTCACCGTGGCGGGCAGACGCCGTCGCGGCAGCGCGAACGCCAGCGTGCGCGGGCGAACAGGCCGTACACCCGGTCCATCAGCCAGACCACCGGCGGCAGGCGATGCAACACCGCTCCGGCCAGACGGTAGTACGGCAGGTGGCGCCAGGTGACGACGAAGGCAGGGGCCCCGCTGACCACCCTTCCCCGCTCGTCCACCGCATGCATCCGCCGCATCGCATCCTCCGGATCGATGCCGTAGCCGGCCAGCGGCGCGGGGTCGGCATGGATGTCCTGCCATTCGATGCGGCCGGCACTGTCCAGCCGCCGGTAGTGGCCGATCTCGCGGCGACACAGGGGACAGCCGCCATCGAAGAACACCACCGGTCGCGTATCGGCCTCAGGCATGTCCCACCGGTCCCATCAGATGATGGTGAGCCTCGGGCAGAGCCCCCAGAGCCCGTTCGACAACGTCGCGCGCCAGCCCGCGGGTCATCTCGCCGTCAGCCGGAATCATCTCGGTGCGCACCGCCAGGGCCATCGCGAGGGCCTGCAGCACGTCGCCGTTGCAGGTGTCCCCCAGCACCGCGATCTCGTGGTCCATCGCTGTCAGGACGCGGTCCAGCAGCTGCTGCACGCGCACGGCCGAATCGGTCTCCGGATGCAGCGGGAAATCGAAGCTCAGCTGCTCCCCGCTCCCGCTGGTGTAGCGATACGGCAGATATTCCATGGCTCGCCTCCTTGTCGTCATTATCGGGCCGGGCCCGTTCCCGCACAGGTCATGATGCATAACGCAGCCGGTGCCGCTGGCAGGTTGGGCCACACAAGGACGCGCAAGTTCGCCCGGCCACCCAACACTTCGCATGGTGCGCTATTCTTGCCGGCCATGAGAACCCGTTTCGGCCATCACCGCCACGAGAATCCGATAACGGAGGGGTTCGCGCGATGATCCTGCTCGGTCGCCGCCGCCGTGCCCGGCCACCGGGCCCGCTGCGCTACCTGTTCGGGTTCCTGCTGGCGCTGCTCGCGCTGGCGCTGACCGCCGTGGTGGCGGTCCTGCTCTACTTTGCCCGTGTCGATCCGCCCTACGGCATGGCGATGGTCACGGCGACCGACCGTGCGACCGCCTCGCACTACCGCCCGTACTGGCGCTCGCTGGACGAGCTGCCGGACGCCGTATTGCTGGCGGTGATCGCGGCCGAGGACCAGCGCTTCCCGCGGCATCGCGGCTTCGACTGGTCTTCGGTACGCCAGGCGCTGACCGACCATGCGCGCGGCGGACGCCTGCGCGGGGCCTCCACCATCACCCAGCAGACAGCGAAGAACCTGTTCCTGTGGCACGACCGTTCGTGGCTGCGCAAGGCGCTGGAGGCCGGCCTGACCGTGGGCATGGAACTGCTGTGGAGCAAGGAACGCATCCTCGAGGTTTACCTCAACCTCGCCCAGTGGGGCCCGGGCCTCTACGGCATCGAGGCCGCCGCGCAGCATTATTTCGGCATCCCCGCCACCGACCTGACCCCGGAGCAGGCCGCCCGCCTGGCCGCCATCCTGCCGTCGCCGGGCCGCCTGGATCCGGTCTCCCCGAACGACGGTCTGGAACGCCGCATCGCCTGGATCGAAGGCCAGATGGAAGTGCTCGGGACCGGCTGGCTGCGACCCGTGCGGTCGCGCGACCGCTGAGGGGCCCCGTCGTGCGTTCCCGTGCGTACGGCTCGGGGTTTCCTTTACACTCCGGGACTTCCATCACACCCTTTCCGAGGTTCCGCGTGTCCTCACGACTCTCCCCCCGCGCGTCCGGGCTGTTTGCCGCCCTCGCCGCACTGCTGCTGGCGCTGGCCATGACCGCCGGTCCGGCCACGGCCGACGAGGCGCCGTCTTCCGCCGAGACCCATGCAGCGCTGATCGAGTTGCTGGAAGACCCCGAGGCCCGCGAACGCCTGCTGGAGACCCTGCGCGCCGAGGGCGTCCCACGCGACGCGGAGGCGGCCGAGGAAGCCGCGCCCGGGGAGGAGGCGGTCACCCTGCCTCGACGCATCGCCCAGCTGACCCAGGGACTGGCGGAAGGCACGGTGGCCGAGATCCGCACGCTCGGCACGGTCGCCGAGGATACGGTCGCGCAGCTGCGCGCGATCGAGCCGGTTGCCTTCGGGCTCGCGGTGGGCGATCTGGCGATCGTCATCCTGTTCACCCTGATCGTCTACTGGGTCCTGCGCCGCGTCGTCTCGCCGCTGTTCGCGGGACTGGACCGCTGGGTCCTCGGTGCCGGCGAACAGTACCGCCTGCTGCGAACGCTGCCCGGCGTGGGGCTCGCTGCGCTCATCGATTTGTTCGCCGTGGTCCTGGCCTGGGTCGCGGGCTATGGCCTGGCGCTGTTCCTGCTTGGCGAATCCGGCGCGATGGAGACGCGGCATTCGCTGTTCCTCAATGCCTTCCTGCTGATCGAGCTGGCGCGCGCGGCGCTGCGGCTGATTTTCGCGACCCGCTACCAGGGCCTGCGGCTGCTGCCGATGGAGGGCGAGGAGGCGGCCTACTGGAACGCCTGGCTGGCACGCATCGTGTCCTACATCGGCTACGGCCTGCTGCTGCTGGTGCCGCTGACCAACATGCACGTGTCGTTCGAGGCAGGCCGCTCGCTGAGCCTTCTGGTGATGCTCACGGCCTTCCTCTACGCGGCGACCATCATCCTGCAGAACCGGCGCCGGGTGCATGACCGGCTGATGGCGCTGGCGAATCGCTCGTATTTCTCGTTCACCCGCATCGCGACCGGCCTGCTCGCGCGCTTCTGGCACGTGATCGCGCTGGTCTACTTCCTCTCGCTGACCGTCGTCAGCATCGTGCGCCCGGACGACGCACTGCCGTTCATGGCCGCCGCCACCCTGCAGACGGTCATCGCCGCGTTCGCCGGGTTCTTCATCGCGAGCCTGCTGACCCAGATCATCGGACGCGAGATCGCGATCCCCGCGGACACCCGCGAGAAGTTCCCGCTGCTGGAGACACGTCTGAACGCCTACGTGCCCAAGGCGCTGAAGACCATGCGCCTGGTCATCCTGCTGATCGTACTGGCGGTGATCGCCGACGCCTGGGGCAGCTTCAGCCTGCTCGACTGGATCCGTTCCGATGCCGGCGCGCTGATCCTCGGCACCGCCATCTCGGTGGCCCTGATCCTGCTCGCCGCAGCGCTGGCCTGGCTGGTGTTCGCCAGCTGGGTGGAACACCGCCTCAACCCCAACACCGGCGAGGGGGAGCCCAACGCCCGCGAGAAGACCCTGCTGACCATCTTCCGCAACGCGGTGGCGATCGCGTTGCTGGTGTTCACCCTGATGATCGTGCTGGCCGAGATCGGCATCAACATCGGCCCGCTGCTGGCCGGCGCCGGCGTGCTCGGCCTGGCCATCGGGTTCGGCGCGCAGAAGCTGGTGCAGGACATCATCACCGGGGTGTTCATCCAGCTGGAGAACGCCATCAACGTGGGCGACGTGATCACCGTGACCGGCACCACCGGCACGGTGGAGAAACTCACCATCCGCTCGCTCGGCCTGCGTGACCTCGCCGGGACCTACCACCTGATCCCGTTCTCTTCGGTGGACGCGGTGTCCAACTACATGCGCGAATACGGCTACCACGTGGGCGAATACGGGGTGGCCTATCGCGAGGACATCGACGAGGTGATCGTGCGCCTGCGCGAAGCCTTCGAGGAGCTCAAGCAGGACCCCGAACAGGGCCCCAACGTGCTCGACGAAATGGAGGTGCACGGGGTCACCGCGCTGGACGACTCCTCGGTCAACATCCGCATCCGCATCATGACCGCGCCGGGGACCCAGTTCGGCCTGGGCCGGGCGTTCAACCGCCTGGTCAAGCGTCATTTCGACGCCGCCGGCATCGAGATCCCGTTCCCGCACACCACGCTGTACTTCGGCGAGGACAAGGACGGCTCCGCGCCGGCGGCCAACCTGCGGGTGCTGGAATCACGGCGCATGCCCGAGGGCGACACCGACGAAACCGACTACTCGCGGGATCGTCGCTCGCGCCCCAATCCAAAACACAAGGGCGATTACGACGACGTCGACGAGTGACCGCGCGGACCAGCCGCGACCCGCACCCGACCGGGGGATCTTTCCCGCGCCGGGTGCCCCGGCGATGATCATCCCATGCGTCTGCTGATCCTGGTCATACCGCTGCTTCTGCTGATCGCCTGGCTGCCGGGCTGGTGGGTCCGGCGTACCATGCAGAAGTATCACCGTCCGGAAGACCGCTACCGCCACAGCGGGGCGGCCATGGCTCGCGAACTGCTGCATCGCCATGGCCTGACGCAGGTCGCGGTGGAGGTCACGAAGGACGGCGACCACTACGACCCGGCCGACCGCACGGTGCGGCTGTCGCAGGAGAACTATCACGGCCATTCGCTGACCGCGGTCACCGTGGCGGCCCACGAGGTCGGCCACGCGGTACAGCATGCCCGGGGCTATCGGCCACTGCAGCTGCGCGGGACCCTGGTGGCCGCCACCCGTCACGCCCAGCGCCTCGGCGCGATCCTGATGATCGGCATCCCGATCATCACCCTGATCACCCGCCACCCGGCCCCGGGCATCCTGTTCTTCCTGGCCGGCGTGCTGTCGATGGGGCTGGCAGCGCTGGTGCACTTCGTGACCCTGCCCACCGAGCTGGACGCCAGTTTCCGGCGGGCCATGCCGATGCTGCGCGACGGCGATTACCTGCATCCGCCGGACTATCGCCACGCCGAACGCATCCTGCGCGCCGCCGCGTACACCTATCTCGCGCAGTCGCTGGCCAGCCTGCTCAACATCGCGTCCTGGTTCCGTTTCCTGCGCCGCTGACCCGGTCCCGCGGAACGAAAGGCCGTGGCGAACGTCTCAGACCCGTACGGTCCAGGCCTGCGTCCCTTCCCCGGGCGGACATCCGGGCCCCGGGACTGTTAAGCTTGGGTTCATGACTCGATAGTAGCGTCGCAAAGACATCCCTTCAGGAGAGCAGTAACGATGCACAATCATTCCCGGTCGATCATCGGCCTTGCCGCCGCGGCGGCTCTCGCGATGGCCAGCGGCCTGGCCCACGCCCAGATGGGCGAAGGTCAGGGCATGGGTGGCCAGCAGCAACAGCAGCAACAGCAGCAGGGTGGCCCGCAGATGGAGATGCAGGAGCTCCAGCAGACCCTGATCCAGACCCAGCAGCAGGCCATCGAGAACAACCCCGAACTGGAACAGAAGGGTGAGGAACTCGAAGAGCTGGTGATCAGCAAGATGGAAGAAGCCGGATTCCAGCCGCGTTCCGATCTGGACACCCTGGAGTCCGCCGAAGAAGGCCTGCAGGATCCGGAACTGAGCGCGGAAGAACGTCAGCAGCTGATCCAGTCCGAAGACGTGCAGCAGGCGCAGCAGAATCTGCAGGAAGCCCAGCAGGCCGTGGCCGAAGATCGCGAGATCCTCGAGGCCCAGGAAGCCCTGCAGGATGACCTGATGGAGGCGATGCGCGCCGAGAACGCCGACATCGACGACGTCATCGAGCGCATGGAAGCCCTGCAGCAGGAGATGATGCAACAGCAGGGTGGCGGTGGCGCTCCGGGCATGGCGCCCCAGCAGTAATCACTGCGGACAACCGTTCGAGCCAGCAAGGCCCGGTCCTCTCAGGACCGGGCCTTTTTTGTTGCGACCCGAGCGTTCGCCGCGTGGGCAACGAGGTCAGGAATCGGCCGGAAGGCGACCGTGGGCCTCGGACAGCGCCCGCAGTTCTTCCGCCAGGCCGGCCGGCACCTGGTCCCATTCAAAGCGCCAGGACCAGTTGCCCTCGACCGTTCCCGGACGGTTCATGCGATGTTCGCCGTCCAGCTCCAGCACATCCTGCATCGGCACGATCGCGATGCACGCGGGCGAGGCCCAGGCGGCGCGGATCAGCGGCCAGGGCATCGCCGCCGCGGCATCCGGTTCTCCGAGGACGTTCAGCACGTGTTGCTGCTGGTCGGGGTCCAGCGAAGCGAACCAGCCCACGGTGGTGTCATTGTCGTGGGTGCCGGTGTAGACCGCGCTCACCTCGTCATGATTCGCCGGCAGATAGGGGTTGTCGTCCCCGCCCTCGAACGCGAACTGCAGGATCCGCATGCCCGGGAAATCGAAGCGTTCGCGCAGAGCCGTCACCTCCGGGGTGATCACCCCGAGGTCCTCGGCCAGCACCGGGAGGCTGCCAAGCTCCCCGGCCAGGGCCTCGAAGAACTCCGCTCCGGGTCCCTCGAACCAGTAGCCCCGGGTCGCATCGGGCTCCTGCGCCGGGATCGCCCAGCTCGCCTCGAAACCACGGAAGTGGTCGATGCGCAGGGCATCCACCGTCTCCAGCGCGCGGCGCACGCGGCGGATCCACCAGGCGTAGCCGGTTTCCGCAAGCCGATCCCAGCGATACTGCGGATTGCCCCAGCGCTGGCCGGTCTCGGAGAAATAGTCCGGGGGCACACCGGCCACGGTCCGCGGCTGGCCCTGCTCGTCGAGATCGAACAGGTCCGGGTGGGCCCACACGTCCGCGGAATCATGGGCCACGAAGATCGGCATGTCCCCCAGCAGCATGATGCCGCAGTCGTTGGCGTGTCGGCGAACCGCGCGCCACTGGTGGGCGAACACGAACTGCTCGAAGTGCACCCGCTCCAGCGCATCCGCGTGATCGCGGGTCACCCGCTCCAGCGCCTGCGGCTGGCGATCGCGCAGCTCCGGCGCCCATTCCCACCACGGGCGGCCGTCCTCCAGGGAACGGATCACGCAGAACAGGGCGAAATCATCCAGCCACACCGGGCCCTGCTCCTCGAGGAACGCCCGATAGGCCGCATGCAGGGCATGCCCCTCGCCCGCCACGGTCTCGCCGGCCAGTGCCAGCAGGTCCGCCGGCGGCCGGCCGTCGTCCACGATACCGGCCGCTTCCGCCAGGCGGGCCGGGTCGATCAGCCGCGGATCGCCGGCGAATGCCGAAATGCTGGCGTACGGCGAGCCGTCGCCCTGCACCGGATGCAGCGGCAGGATCTGCCACAGCGAGAAGCCGGCAGAGGCCGCCCAGTTGACGAAGCGAAAGGCCTCTTCGCCCAGCGTGCCCACCGCGTGCGGCCCCGGCAGCGAGGTCGGATGCAGCAGCACGCCGGCACGCCGGCGCTGCAGCAGGGGGTTGCAGTGTTGCGTTTCTTCCATGAATCAGTCCTGTCCCTTGCGCATGGTCCCACCGGCGGCCGGATCGCCGCCGCCCACCGACAGCACCTCGTCCAGGGCCTCCGGCACCGCCAGTCCGGCCAGCTGGTACAGCCGCGCCAGATGGCGGCGATAGAGCTGTTCGAAATCGCTGACGGAGCCCGCCGGGTTGTATGCACCGAACCACCAGCACCAGTCGGAGCCTTCGCAGACCGCGAGCTGCTCGCGCAGCGCCGGGGTATCCAGGGACGGATCCGCGGCGACCGCGGCATCCACCGCCTCGCGCGCCTCGATGAGGCGGTCCCAGCCGCGGTTCTTGTCCGGATCCCCGATCCAGGTAGAGAAGGTGCCGTAAACCCAGCTGCCGGCCACCAGGGTCGGCAGGATTGCCGGGGCACGGGCCGCATTCTTCGCGCTGCGCCGGCTGGCATCCTCGAAGGTGCACAGGTTCAGGGACTCGTTGGAGGCCAGGGCCGCGTACAGGCCGCTGAGGAAGTGGAAGCCGTTCTCCGGGTAATACTCCCAGGCGTTCTCGCCATCCAGGATGACCGAGACCGCGCTGCCGGCCGGTGCCTCCGCGGCGATGGTCTCCAGGTGATGCACGAAGTCAGCCACCGCGTCGTCGGCATGCCAGTCGGCGTAGCGAAAGCCGATGGCATCGCTGAGCCCGTCGTCACGGAAATACAGGGCGATATCGGTATCCGTCAGCCGGTAGGGCCGATGCAGCCAGCCATCGCCGTCGCGCTCACCGTCCGCTGCCTCTTCGGCCGCCTCCGGGGCATCGCCGGAGGCCGCCAGGCTGTTGCCCAGTACGCCCTGCCCGCTGGCGGTCCACTGCAGGCCGTATTCGTCCAGCAGACGGATGGTCGCCTCGCTGAGGCTGCCCTCCGACGGCCAGCAGCCGGTCGGGCGCATGCCGAAGTGCTTCTCGAACACCTCCAGCCCGCGTTCGATGTGCCAGCGCACCCGGGCTTCGCCATCGGGATACGCCGGGGCCTCCGGCAGCTCCGCCTCCGGCATGGCCTCGCGGGTGGAACCCAGATCCTGCAGCAGCGGCATGATCGGGTGGGCATAAGGGGTGAACGAGAGCTCCACCCGCCCCTGTTCCGCCAGCTTGCGATAGCGCGGAATCACATTCTGCAGCTCGTCGCGCAGGATCTCCAGCAGGCGCCGCCGCACCCCGGACTCGAAGCCCGTCTCGGCCTTCAGCCAGCCCTGCAGCTCCGGACGCGCGCGGCGCACGGTCTCACCGGTCCAGGCGAGGTGATAGCAGGTCGCCAGCTCCTGGAAAAAGCGCCCGTCCAGGTGCGCCAGCAGGAGATCGTCCTCCAGTGCCTGACGGCCGATGGCCGCAAGGCGGGCGAACAGCGGAAACGGATCGATCATGCGCGGGGCATGGGCGCGCAGGCAGGCACGGATGATCTCGCGGCGCTGGTCCGGCTCCACCGGGACGATCTCCATGTGCAGCATGTCCAGCACCGGATCTCCGACGGGAACACAGTTCTTCAGCGCCCGATCCACGCGCCGCGCATAGTCGGCGATCTGCTCCAGCAGAATGGGGGCGAAGTTGACCACCGCGCGCGCCCGCGGGCAGGCCTCCAGGTGGGCCGCCATGTCGGTGTAGTCCTTCAGCGCGTGGAGGTAGGTCCACGGCAGGGCATATTCCCGACGGCCGCCGTCAAAGTACTGCGGCTGGTGCATGTGCCAGCAAAGGACCACGTCCAGGCGGTCCGGAACGCGGGTCAGGGCCTTCTTCGATGCGGAACTAGCGGACATGATGGCGCGCCTGGCCAAGCATTTCCGGGGTCACCACGCGCACCCCCTGCGGGGATACGTAGTAGTCGCGGGCGTCGGCCTCATCATCCACACCGATCTCGGTACCGGCCGGGATCTCGCAGCCCTTGTCGATGACCGCGTTGCGGACCGTGCATTCCTCCCCGACCTTGACGCCCGGGAGGACGACGGAGTTCTCCACCTCGCTGCAGGCATTCACCTCCACGCTCGAGAACAGCAGCGAGTGGCGCACCCGGCTGCCGGAGATGATGCAGCCCCCGGAAACCATGGAGTCGATTGCCATGCCGCGGCGGTCGTCGTCATCGAACACGAACTTGGCCGGTGGCAGCTGCTCCTGGTAGGTCCAGATCGGCCATTCACTGTCGTACAGGTTGAGTTCGGGGGTCACGCCGATCAGCTCCAGGTTGGACTTCCAGTAGGAATCGATGGTGCCGACGTCGCGCCAGTAGCCCTGGCGCTGGCCGGCCTCGTCGCGGAACGGGTAGGCCATCACACGGTTTTTCTCGATGATGCGCGGGATGATGTCCTTGCCGAAGTCGTGACTGGAAAAGGTGTCGTCGGCATCCTTGATCAGCTGTTCGAAGAGGAAAGCGCGGTTGAATACGTAGATCCCCATGGAGGCCAGCGAATGCGTGCTGCTGCCGGGGATGGTGGCCGGATCGTCGGGCTTTTCCTCGAACGAGGTCACGCGGCCGTCGGCATCCACGCCCATCACCCCGAAGCCCGAGGCATCCGCCTTCGGCACCTCCAGGCAGCCCACGGTCATGTCGGCCCCGCTCTCCACGTGCTGGGCAATCATCTGCCCGTAGTCCATCTTGTAGATGTGATCGCCGGCGAGGATCAGCACATAGCTGGGGTTGTGCTGGCGCAGGATGTCGAGGTTCTGGTAGACCGCATCAGCGGTGCCGGCGTACCAGGAGGTCTCGATGCGCTGCTGTGCCGGCAGCAGCTCGATGAACTCGCCGAACTCGCCACGCAGGAAGCTCCAGCCGCGCTGAACGTGCTGGATCAGCGAATGCGCCTTGTACTGGGTCAGGATCGCCACCCGGCGGATCCCGGAGTTGATGCAGTTGGACAGCGGAAAATCGATGATTCGGAACTTGCCGCCGAAGGGTACGGCCGGCTTGGCGCGCCACAGAGTCAGCTGTTTGAGGCGGGAGCCCCGGCCTCCGGCGAGGACCAGAGCCAGGGTTTCGCGAGTCAGACGACTGACAAACCGTTGCGGCTGAGGGTTCATGGGCCCATCCTTGCAATATTGCTGCTGGTTGCGGGTTCCCCCGCGGGATTCGACAACCGCCCCACATACACGAAGCGGATACTCCAAGTATGACAACTGCCCCGAACAATTGCATTACAACGGTCGAGGATGAAATCCGGCGTCTGGCCCAGGCCCGGCTGCATGACCCGCACGCGGTCCTGGGCGCGCACTCGCTGAACCGGCAGACCTCCTGTTACCGCGCCTGGTTCCCGCAGGCCGACGAGGTCTGGCTGGTGCCCGAGGCCGATGCCCCGCCGGAGCCGATGGAGACCACCGGCACCCCGGGGCTGTTCGTGTGGAAGGGACCGACGCGCCGGCTGACCACGGCGCATCCGGAACTGCGCTGGCGCCCGTCCGGGCACAAGGAGATCGTCAGCGTCATCGACCCGTGGAGCTTCGCCCCGGCGATCCCCGACTTCGACCGCTACCTGTTCGGCGAGGGCCGCCACTGGCATGCCCATCGCATGCTCGGCTCTCACTGCGAGTCCCGCGACGGGATCGACGGCGTGCGCTTCGCGGTGTGGGCCCCGGCAGCCGAACGCGTCAGCGTGGTGGGCGACTTCAACCACTGGGACGGGCGCTGCCACCCGATGACCGTGCACGGCTCCAGCGGCATCTGGGAGCTGTTCATCCCGG
This sequence comes from Thioalkalivibrio sp. ALJ24, assembly GCF_000377785.1. Taxonomy (GTDB): domain Bacteria; phylum Pseudomonadota; class Gammaproteobacteria; order Ectothiorhodospirales; family Ectothiorhodospiraceae; genus Thioalkalivibrio. The sequence goes on from NZ_KB898728.1 coordinate 178,581, forward strand.
GGCTGGGTCCGGAGACCCTGTACAAGTTCGAGATCCGCAACCGCGACACCGGCGAGCTGCGCCTGAAGTCCGACCCCTACGCGGCCGCCTACCAGGTACGCCCGGAGACCGCCTCGCGGGTGATCCCGGAGAGCGGCTACGAGTGGAACGACCGCGAGTGGATGGACAACCGCGACCCCGAGGCCTGGAAACACCGGCCGATGAGCATCTACGAGGTGCATCTGGGCTCCTGGCAGCGCAGCCCGGACGGCGACTGGCCCAACTACGCCGAACTGGCCGAACGCCTGGTACCGTATGCCCGCGACATGGGCTTCACCCATCTCGAGCTGCTGCCAGTCACCGAGCACCCGTTCGACGGCTCCTGGGGTTATCAGTCCACCGGCTTCTTCGCGCCCACCTCGCGTTTCGGCGACCCGGACGACTTCCGCCGCTTCGTCGATACCGCCCATCAGGCCGGTCTGGGGGTGATCCTCGACTGGGTGCCGGGGCACTTCCCGCGCGACGACTTCGCCCTCGCCCGCTTCGACGGCACCGCGCTGTACGAGCATGAGGACCCGCGCCTCGGCGAGCACCGCGAATGGGGCACGCTGATCTTCAACTACGGCCGCCCCGAGGTTCGCAACTTCCTGCTGTCATCGGCGCTGTGCTGGATCGAGGACTTCCACCTCGACGGCCTGCGCGTGGACGCGGTCGCCTCCATGCTTTATCTCGACTACAACCGCGAGGATCACGAGTGGATCCCCAACATCCACGGCGGCAACGAGAACCTGGAGGCGATCGAGTTCCTGCGCGACGTCAACGAGACCGTGCAGACCGGCCACCCCGGCGTGGTGATGATCGCCGAGGAGTCCACCGCGTGGCCCGGGGTGAGTCGGCCGCCGTCGATGGGCGGGCTGGGCTTCACCATGAAGTGGAACATGGGCTGGATGCACGACACCCTGACGTATTTCGGCATGGACCCGATTTATCGGCGTTACCACCACAATCAGCTCACTTTCGCGCAGATCTACGCCTATTCGGAGAACTTCGTGCTGCCCTTCTCGCACGACGAGGTCGTCCACGGCAAGCGCAGCCTGCGCGGGCGCATGCCCGGCAACGAGTGGGAGCAGCATGCCAACATGCGCCTGCTGTACGCCTGGCAGTGGCTGTACCCGGGCAAGAAGCTGCTGTTCATGGGCCAGGAGTTCGGCCAGGGAACCGAGTGGTCGGAGGCCGGGGAGCTGGACTGGTACGTGCTGCAGTATCCGCTGCATCAGGGCCTGCAGCAGCTGGTGAAGGACCTCAACCGGGTGTATCGCGAACAGCCGGCGCTGTACGGCCGCGAGTTCGAGCCGGATGGCTTCGCCTGGCTGAATGCCGACGACGCCGACAACTCGGTGCTCAGCTTCCTGCGCCGCGACGTGGACGGCCACGAACGCATCGTGATCCTCAACCTGACGCCGGTGGAGCGCAGCGCCTACCCGATCCCGAGCCCGCGGGCCGGGACCTGGCGGGTGATGCTGAACACCGATTCGGAGTTCTACGGCGGTGCCTCGCGCGGCCCGCTGCAGTGCGAGGCCACCGCCGAGGCGTATCACGGCCAGCCGGCCACGCTGCATGCGGACCTGCCGCCACTGACCGCGCTACTGCTGGAGCCGACCGGGGGCTGACCCCGGCGGCTGATGCCGCCCGGGCGGGCCGCCTGTGTCAGGAGGCCAGGCGCGCCCGGGTATCGGCGGTCGCCACCGGCTCGCCCAGACGGGCCTCCATCGCCGCCGTCTCGCGGGTCAGTGCGCCGGACAGCGCGAACCCGGCCAGACGGCCGTGCGCGTGGAACTCCAGCCGCCGGCCGGCACCATCGCCCTGCACGCTCACCCACTCGCCGGTCGCGGCATCCCCGGCCGACGGCGGGCAGACCTGCATTGGCAGGCTGGTGGTCTTGACCTGCACCGTGCCGGCGTCCGGGACGTAATACTCCTCTTCCCCGACCAGGCGCTGCGCAATCACCCGCGCCTGGGCCCGCAGCGCACCCACATACGGCCGCAGGGTGCCGTCGAACTCGGCGCAGTCCCCCAGCGCGCGGATCGCCGGATCCGAGGTCGCCAGCGTCGCATCCACCCGGATACCGCGATCGCAGGCCAGACCGGCCCCCACCGCCAGATCGATGTTCGGCTGCAGCCCGAGCGCGGTGATCACCACATCGGCCTCCAGGGTCTCGCCGGTCGTCAGGGTCAGGCGCGAAGCGGGCCGTGCCGGCTCCCCCGCATCCAGCCGGGTGACCGAGGTGCCGGTGTACAGCGCCACCCCGCGCCCGGCCAGTGCGGCCGCCAGGTCCTCGCCCAGCTGCGGCGGCGCCAGCCCGGCCAGCGGCTGGCCGGCGAGCTCGATCAGATCCACGCGGCAGCCGCCGGCGGTCAGGTCATCGGCCAGCTCGCAGCCGACCAGGCCGCCCCCCACGATGGCCACCCGGGCCCCCACGCCCAGCTCGTCGCGCAGGCCACGGTAGTCATCGAGGGTGTTCACTACCCGCGGCGCGGGGCCGTTGCCGGGGATGTCCAGACGCCGCGGACTCGCGCCGCTGGCCAGGACCAGATCGCCATACGGGATGCCGCCACGCGGGGTGATCAGGCGCCGGCGCCCGCGGTCGATGTCGAGCAGGCGCACGTGCGGCAACAGTTCGATGCCCAGCCGCTCGGCACGCGCGGGTCCGGACTCCTCGACCAGCGCGTCCGGTTCTGCGCCGCGCGCACAGGCGGTGGAGATCCGCGGCTTGGTGTAATAGTCACCGCGATCCGCGGTCACCAGGCGGATACCGCGCTCGGGGTCGCGGGCACGCAGTTCCTCGGCCACCGCCCAGCCGGCCATGCCACCGCCGACGATCACCACCGCCTCGGGGTCATCCGCCAGCGGACTGCGCCAGGCCTGCGCCGCGGCGTCCTGCACCGGATCCTCGGCCCGCGGCTGCAGGCGGTCGAAGTCAGCCTTGGTGACGTTGCAGTCGGGGCAGTACCAGTCGTCCGGGATGTCCTCGAACCGGGTGCCCGGCGGCAGACCCGAGTCCGGGTCACCCTTCGCCTCGTCGTAGATGTAGCCGCACACGCGGCAGATGTAGCGTCGATATTCGGTTTCGGCTTCAGCAGACATCACGCAACCTCCGGCAGACCGGCGACAATGGCCTCGAACAGCGGATCCAGCTCCGCACCCAGCGCATCCAGGTCGGCGCTGCCCCACGGCGCGAAGACCTCCGACGGGCGCCGCGCCACGACGTGCAGCTGTTCCCCGTCACCCCACACGTGGATGCGCAGCGGGATATCGATACCCGCGGGCTTGCAGGCCTCCCACACCCGCAGGGCATAACGCGGGTGGAAGACCTCGAGGATGCGGTCGACCGGGACCTCGGCCCCGATCATCGCCGCGTTGGCCTGGCCGTTGATCTCGGCGGCCACGCGCAGGCCCTGCGCCTCCACGGCCTCTTTCAGGGCCGCCACGGCCGCTTCGGCGTCGAGTTTGGTGGTGGTTTCCAGCATGATGTCTCCTCCGGGCGCCGGTCAGTGGGCGTGGATACGCGCCAGCTCCTTGCGCAGATGCTTGATGGCGGGCGTAACGATGGCCACGAAATAGGATTCGCGCAGCTTGCGCTGGGCGGCCGCGCTGGACAGGTAACCGCGCGCCCCGCTGTGCAGCAGCGCGGACTGCGACGCCCGCAGCGCCAGTTCCGAACCGGTCAGGCGCATCTGCAGCACGTCGGAAAAGAACGCGTCACTGGTGTCGAAGGGGTCGCGTGCCAGGGCATAGGTCGCCTGGCGTGCGTCTTCCAGAACCTCTTCCAGCTCACCCGCTTGGTCGTCGAGATAGCCGTTCACGTGCGACAGGGTCTCGTTGGCCTCGTGCATGGTGTTGATGCAGCCCTCGATCAGGCCCAGGCCCATGCCCATCTGCAGCAGCACGAAACCGGGACGGATGCGCTGGATGTACTCCGGCAGGGGATCCGCCAGCACATGCTCGTCGGGCACGAACACCCGGTCGAAATGGCAGCCGAAGGTGCGCGACCCCTCCAGGGCGATGAACTCGGGGCACGGGGTCAGGCTGAACCCGGGATCGGCACAATTGATCACGGCCATCAGCGGACGCGGGTTGTCGCCGGTGGTGCGGAAGATCGCGCCGAAGTAGTGATCGTCGCCCAGATTGGACACCCACGGCAGTGCCCCGGACACCACATAGCCGCCGTCCACGCGTTCGGCCGAGAGCTTGAGCTCCTCGATGCTGGCGAACCATTTCATTGGATTGGACAGCGCGGTGGCGCCGAACGCCTCGCCGTTGGCCAGCTTCGGCAGCACCTCGCGCTTGAGCGTGGTGGAATCACTGTTCTCCACGTACCAGGCGCAGGCGTTCTGGCACCAGGCAACGAATCCGGTGGTCATGCATTCGGCGGAGATCACCTCCTCGGCGCGGATCGCGGACACCAGGTCCGTGGCCCCCGCGGGGTTCTGACTGGCCAGATGCGCATTGAACGCACCCAGCTGCCCGGCCTGATGCAGGAATTCCTCGGGGTAATGGCCGTCACGGTCGATGCGGACGGTGAGCGGGGCAAGCTGCCCCGCCACCAGGTCCCGCAGCCCGTCCTCGGCGTACACCGGTGCGGAGACCGGCGCCACCCCCGTTGCTTGTTCACGGGTCTCGAGCATTACGGGTCTCCTCGGCCTCAGGCCTTTTCCACGGCCACGTTGACCGGATTGCGCATGGTGTTGGCGACCGGCGACCAGAAGTCGGCGTGCGCCACCAGTTCCTTCAGCTCTTCCTCGCTGGCGTCCCCTTCGAGGTCGACCTTCACGCGGATGTCGGTGAAGCCCAGGCGCTTGGACTTGTCGGTGTCGCCCACGCCCCAGACCGCGGTCACGTTGATGTCGCCCTCCAGCGAGAGCTCCAGTTTGGTCAGGGTGATGCCGCGATCGATGGCGTTGGCGTGCATCCCCACCGACAGACAGGCCCCCAGGCTGGCCAGTGCGGCCTCGGAGGGGTTGGGCGCGGTGTCATCGCCCAGCAGATGCGGCGGCTCGTCGATCACGTGGGCATCCAGGTCACGCACGTAGGTCAGGTTGCGGAACTTGCCTTCGCAGACGGTGCGCGCCTTGAGGGTCACGACGTTTTCGGGGTTGGCCTTGCCCTTTTCGGCGAGATTGTTCAGACCATCGTGGTCGATGGGTTCCAGGGCATTCATGGAAATGGCGGTGGTGGCTTCGGCGGTCGACATGATCAGGTCTCCTGATGGTTTGTTCGTTCGTTGCCCGAACCGATTGGCCGGGTCGCCGGTCCCGTTGCAGAAGCCGTGCCATGTTTGCGTAACTGGCTTCATGGCGCGGCCTGCACGGGCCACTCCGGCAGAAGGATCGACCCCGGACCGCCTCCGAGGTCGCCCTGTACGGACAAATACGACGAATTGTCCGGTCATTGCACCGACATTGACGCCAAAGTGGTGCAGCGCACCATGACGAAACGTCGCCCGGCTCCCGCACCGGACCCGGAGCGAGACCCTTCACCTACTCCTTTGCACGGACCGCCCCGCCCCCGCGATACCGCATCAGGTGGCCATTTGCGCCGGCCGACAGCCACCCGATTCCCCACCGGGCCTCACTACCCGGGAAGATTGCGGGGAGATCTGGCACGCCTCTTGTAAGGACTCCGTTGAGCGCGCCGTGAGATCCACGGCCCATCAACGTTCCGCGACGAGGAGCCACGCCATGGGCGCAGCCATCTCCATCGACTACATCACGCATCACTATCCGAAGCAGAAGGACCCGACGCTCAAGGACATCGAGCTGACCGTGCGGCCCGGGGAGACCATCGCCCTGATCGGCCAGAGCGGCTGTGGCAAGTCCACCCTGCTGCACATGCTCGCGGGCCTGCTGATCCCCAGCGAGGGCGCCGTGCGCATCAACGGACACCAGGTCATCAAGCCCAGCCCGCGCTGGAACATGATGTTCCAGAAGCCGTCGCTTTACCCGTGGATGACCGTCCGCCGCAACACCTCGCTGGGACTGATCTTCCAGGGTCGCCGCGACGGCATGAACAAGCGGGTTGATGCCCTGCTGGAGACCGTGGGCCTCGCCGACAAGGCCGAGGTCAACGTGCAGTCGCTGTCCGGCGGCCAGCAGCAGCGCGTGGCCCTGGCCCGCAGCCTGGCCACCGACCCGGAACTCCTGCTGCTGGACGAGCCGTTCTCCGCCCTCGACGCCTTCACCAAGGTCGAGCTGCAGGAAGAGGTCAGCCGTCTGTCACAGGAGCGGGGGATCACCGTGGTGTTCGTCACCCACGACATCGAGGAGGCCATTGCGATGGCCGACCGCGTGGTCGTGATGGGCTCCAACCCCGGCACGCTGAAGCACGAGCTGACGGTGGAACTGCCGCACCCGCGCGACCGCGCCGGTGCGCGCTTTAACGAACTCAAGGCCGAACTGATGGAGTTCTTCGGCGCCACCCGCCATCCCGCCGCGCGCCGCGAGGACACCGACGCCACCGCGCCCGACGCCCCGGAAGAGGGGTCTGCCGCGGCCGAATCCGAACCCGATTCCGAATCCGGGCGCCGCGCCATCCGCGCGGCCTGACCCCCGACCGTCCCGACTGCCCCGAACCCGAGAGGAACCTCACCATGTGCAACTGCGACAACCACCACGATATCGACGCGGAACTCGACCGCATCCTTGGCGGCAGCCTGTCCCGCCGCACCTTCCTGCGCTCGGCGGCCGCCGGCTCGCTGGTCGCCGGCACCGGCCTGGCCGCCCCGGGCTCTCTGCTGGCTGCACAGCCCGATCTGGAAGACGCGGAGCCCGACGTGAGCGATTTCGACGGCGTCGTGCGCATCGGCTACATCCCCATCACTGACGCCGCCGCCCTGCTGGTCGCCCACTCCGAAGGCTACTTCGAGGACGAGGGCCTGGAGGTCGCCGAACCGGAGCTGATCCGTGGCTGGTCGCCGCTGATCGAATCCTTCGCGGCCAACCGCTTCAACCTGGTCCACCTGCTCAAGCCGATCCCGCTGTGGATGCGCTACCAGAACAACTTCCCGGCCAAGATCATGTCCTGGGCCCACACCAACGGCTCGGCGGTGGTTACCGGCCGCCACGTGGAGGTCAACGACTTCTCCGACATGGGCGGCATGAGCGTGGCCGTGCCCTACTGGTACTCCATGCACAACGTCGTCATGCAGATGGCCCTGCGCGATGCGGGCCTGAAGCCGGTCATCAAGGACCAGGGCGCCGACCTTGCCGAGGACGAGGTCAACCTGATGCTGATGCCGCCGCCGGACATGCCGCCGGCCCTGGCCGCGCGCTCGATCGACGCCTTCATCGTCGCCGAGCCCTTCAACGCCGCCGGCGAGATGCTGGCCCACGGCAACCTGCTGCGCTTCACCGGCGACATCTGGAAGAACCACCCCTGCTGCGTGGTGTGCATGAACGAGGAACTGACCGACCGCGAGCCGGAATGGACGCAGAAGACCATGAACGCGGTGGTGCGCGCCCAGGGGCACATCCAGGACAACAAGAAGGAGATCGCCCACCTGCTCTCGCGCGACGGCAAGGGCTACCTGCCGATGCCGTCGGAGGTGGTCGAACGCGCGATGACCAACTACGCCGACGACACCACCTATACCGACTCCGGCGCGATCCGCCACGCCGACTGGGGCAACGGCCGCATCGACTTCTCCCCGTGGCCCTACCCGTCGGCGACGAAGATGCTGGTCGGGGCAATGAACGAGACCCTGGTCGGCGGCGACACCACCTTCCTCTCGGGCCTGGACCCCGAAGAGGTGGCCGATGACCTGGTCAACTACGAGTTCGTCGAGAAGGCGATGGAGAAACACACCGCCTGGCACAACGCGCCCGGCGTGGACATGGATTCGCCGTTCGCCCGCGAGGAGGTCGTGAAGCTATGAACCGCGACGTCACATTCGACATGCCGGCCACCCCCGGGGAATGGGGGTGGGCCTCCCTGCGCTCCCTGAACCACCTGCGCCGGGCGCTGCAGTATCCGGTACTGGGCATCGCCGGACTGCTCGCCCTGTGGTGGTGGGGTGGCTGGGTGATCGCCAACAACCCCGACACCATGGCGTTCGCCAGCTTCGCCCCCGGGCCCACGCTGGCCGCGTTCTGGGACCTAGTGAGCTCCGGACAGGTATGGTCGCCGATCGAGTCCAGCCTGCACCGGGTCGGTTTCGGCCTGCTCTACGCGATCCTGATCGGGGTCCCGCTGGGCGTGATGATCGGCTACTTCAACGTGCTGCGCGAAACCACCCACGTGCCGTTCCAGTTCCTGCGCATGATCTCGCCGCTGGCTTGGATGCCGATCGCGGTGCTGGCCTTCGCCACCTGGGATGCAGCGATCATCTTCCTGATCGCCATCGCCGCGGTCTGGCCAATCACCTACGCCACCGCACACGGGGTGCAGCGTATCGATCCGATGTGGCTCAAGGTCGGCTCCAACCTGGGCGCCAACCCGTACCACACGCTGCGCTACATCGTGATGCCCGCGATCGCCCAGGACGTGTTCGCCGGCATCCGCCTGGCGGTGGGTGTGGCCTGGATTGTGCTGGTCCCGGCCGAATACCTGGGGGTGACCTCGGGCCTTGGCTACGCCATCAACGATGCCCGCGACACGCTCGAGTACGACAAGCTGGCCGCCTTCGTGCTGGTGATCGGCCTGATCGGCTACATGCTGGACGCCATCTGCGTGCGCCTGATCCGGCGCAGCAGCTACCACGCCCAGGGCTGACACGCCCAGGGCTCACCTACCCTCCACGGGTCCGGCCTCTCCGGCCGGGCCCTTTCTTCCGCCGCGGCACCCCGTTCGTTCCCGCACCGGTCTCTGCACCGTACCCCTGCATACCCGCACCACCCCGGTGCACCCCGCATTACCTCCATCGCGCCCGCATGCGGCCTGGCCCATACGTGCTGCTGGCAGGGTTTCTGCATGCCTACCGGCATGAACGACATAGCCCATGAAGACCGTACCGATCACGACGGCCGCGAGCAGGAGATCACCCTGCTGCTGGAGGTCGCCCGGCTGATGGGTCGCTCACGCGATCCGGACGCCGCCATTTACCGCATCCTCGGCATGATGTCCCAGCTGCTGGGGCTCAATCGCGGCCGGGTCCTGCTGCCCGACCCGGACAGTGGACACCTGAAGATCCGCCACGCCTACGGCCTGACCGATGCCGAACGCGAGCGCGGCAGCTATTCCCTCGGCGAGGGCGTGACCGGACGGGTCATGAAGACCGGCCAGATCGCGCTGATCCAGGACATCGACAACGAGCCCGAATACCTCGCCCGGGCGGTCGATCGCGCCACATTGCCGCAGGAGACGGTGGCCTACATCGCCCTGCCCATCGTCCAGGACGAGACCTCCATCGGCGTGCTGGGGGTGCACCGCCTGCGGCGGCGTTCGCGTCAGTTCCAGGACGATCTGAACGTGCTGCGGGTCATTGCGGCCATGATCGGCCAGGTCCTGCGCATCAACCAGCTGATCGCCGAGCGCACGGCCGAGCTGGTGTCCGAGAACCGCTATCTCAAGAGCGCCCTCGACACCCAGGGCGCCAAGTACGGGATCCTCGGCGAAAGCCCCGCCCTGCGCGCGGTGCTCAAGCAGGTCCACCGCATCGCGGATACCCAGGCAACGGTGCTGATCACCGGGGACTCCGGGACCGGCAAGGAAAAGATCGCGCGCATGATCCACCGCATCAGCCAGCGCAGCGCGCGGCCGTTCATCTCGCTGAACTGCGCGGCCATCCCGGCCGACCTGCTGGAATCGGAACTGTTCGGCCACGAGAAGGGTGCCTTCACCGGGGCGAACAGCGCCAAGAGCGGCAAGATCGCGCTGGCCGACGGCGGCACCCTGTTCCTCGACGAGATCGGCGACATGCCCGAGGCCCTGCAGTCCAAGATCCTGCGGGTACTGCAGGAGCGGGTGGTCCAGCCGATCGGGGGCTCACGCGACATTCCGGTGGACGTGCGCGTGGTCGCCGCCACCCACAAGGACCTGCAGCAGGCGGTGAATGCCGGCGAATTCCGCCTTGACCTTTTCTATCGCCTGAACGTGATCCCGCTGCACATGCCGGCGCTGCGCGACCGCGCCAGCGACATCCGCCTGCTTGCGCGCCACTTCCTTGACCGCTACAGCCATCTGCACGGCTGGAACGTCGTCCTTGACGAGGGCGTAATGGAACGCCTGGAGACCTTCGACTGGCCGGGCAACATCCGCCAGCTGGAGAACGTGCTCGAGCGGGCGGTGCTGCTCTCCAGCGAAGGCCGAGTGGGCACCTCGCTGATCGACGAGATCCTGCACGAGGAATCGCGCATCAGCCCCGGCATGCACGCCTCTCGGCCCACGGAACCGGAAACCGGCGCATCGGCCGCGCCGTTCGGGAACGAATCCGCCGGCCAGTACCCCGACGAGCGCCTCTCAACCGACCCGCCGGCGCACCATAACGGGGCACCCGGCACCGCGATCGTGCGCCCCTACCGCCGGGTACAGGCCTCCGAGGCCGACGAACTCCGCGAAGCCGTCGAACGCTGCGGCGGCAACAAGACCCGCGCCGCCATGGCCCTTGGCCTGACCCCCCGCCAGCTGCGCTACCGCCTGAAAAAGCTCGGGCTGTAACTGTCCGGCGCCCCGCCGGACAATGACGACGAATACGGTCAATAACGACATTTTGTCTATCCCTGGCGGCCCCTCGGCACCAATCACTCCCTTGGAATGGACAATCTGGACGCCACCCACGTGGCACGGGATCTGCAAAGTCTTCGGCGGGAACACTGATCCGACCCCATCCAGGAGACTTCCATGTCCATGAGCAAGACCGAAATGACCGCCACCATCCTCGAGGCCAAGGAGAGCCGCGCCGCGACCTGGGCCGGCATCGCCGAGGCCACCGGCCTGCACGAGGTCTACGTGACCTCGGCCTGCTACGGCATGAACCACCTTGATCCCGAGGCCGCCGACCGGCTCGCCGCGTTCCTCGATCTCGGGCCGGACGTGTCGAAGGCCCTGCAGGCCTTCCCGCACAAGCACTGGGACAAGACCATCCCGACCGATCCGGTGATCTACCGCTTCTACGAGGCGATCAACGTGTACGGTGACACCATGAAGGCGCTGATCCACGAGAAGTTCGGCGACGGCATCATGAGCGCCATCGACTTCACCATGGACATCGACAAGGTCGAGGATCCCAAGGGCGACCGGGTGAAGATCACCTGGAACGGCAAGTTCCTGCCCTACAAGAGCTGGTGACCGCCGGCCGCCCGGCCCTGTTCTGATCACCCCCCGCCCGCCCGCGGTCGTCCCCGGGCGGGCCTCTGCCGCCCACGCCTGCCCCCACACCCCTTGCGGGGACGAAAGGTTCCCGAATCAAACCTTTGTGCGCAAAGACAAGCATCCAAAGCCCGGTTCGTAGTAGGCTGACCGGCATGACATGGCTGCCCCGCTCCTTCGTCCTGGCCGCGCTGCTGCTTCCGCCCCTGCCGGGCGGGGTCGCCGCCGACACCCGGGATGCAGCCACGACGGTGGACATCGGCCTGCTGGCGGTACGCGAGGCGAGCGAGGCCGAGGCCCGCTGGCAGCCGACGGCGGATTACCTGACCGAGACCCTGGGCGAGCAGTTCGGCGTGCGCTTCCACATGCGGGCGATGAACTACCCGGAACTAGAGGATGCGGTGGCGGACGAGGCGATCGACTTTGTCCTCACTAATACCAGCCATTACGTGCAGCTGGAATACCAGCACGGGATCAGCCGGCTGACCACACTGGTCGAGTCCCATGAGGGCGAGCCCGTACGACTGTTCGGCGGGGTGATATTCACCCGCGACGACCGCGACGACATCACCTCGCTGGAGGACATCGCCGGGCAGCATCTGTTCGCGGTACAGGAGGGCTCGCTGGGCGGCTGGCATGCGGGCCACGAGGCCCTGCTGGACGTCGGCGTGGATCCGCGCGAGGATCTCGCCGACCTCAGCTTCACCGACATGCCGCACGACCGGGTAGTGGAGGCGGTACTGGAGGGCCGCGGGGATGTCGGGATGGTCCGCACCGGGGTGCTGGACCGGATGCAGGAAGAGGGCCGCTTCGAGCCCGGAGAACTGCGGATCCTGGAACCCCGCGACACCCCGGGCTACCCGTTCGAACACACCACGCGGCTGTTCCCCGAGTGGCCGTTCGCGCGTCTGGAGCATGCCGACGAGGCGCTGGCCAACGCGGTCACCGTGGCCCTGCTGGAGATGCCGGAGGACCACCCCGCCAGTGCAACCGGCGGGTACCACGGCTGGTCCGCACCACTGTCCTATGCGCCGGTGCACGACATCCTGGAACGCCTGAACGCCCCGCCGTACGACCGCAATCCGGCCCTGGATCCGCTGCTCTACTGGCGCGAAAACCCGGCGGTGACCATCGCCGTGCTGCTGGGGATGCTGGCGCTGATGGCGGCCGCCACCGTGCGCTATCACCGCATCAATCGTGACCTGGGACGCGAGGTACAGCAGCGCCGCGAGGCCGAGACCCGTCTGCGCCGGCACGAGGCCGAACTGGCACACCGGGCCAGCCACGATCCGCTGACCGACCTGCCCAACCGGGTTCTGCTGACCCAGCGCCTGCGGGCCGCAATCAACACCAGCGCCGAGAACGACCGGCAGGTCGCGGTCCTGTTCCTCGACCTCGACCGCTTCAAGACCATCAACGACAGCCTCGGCCACCAGGTCGGAGACGAGCTGCTCAAGATCCTCGCCGACCGGCTCAAGGACCGGGTACGGGCCAACACCATCGCCCGCCTGGGCGGGGACGAGTTCATCATCCTGCTGGATGATGTCGAGCACACCGAGGAGATCGAGGAACGCGCGCGCGAGATCCTCGCGGTGATCGCCGAGCCCTTTGCGGTGGGGGGCTGGCGGGCGCTGCAGGTGGGGGCCTCGCTGGGCATCACTCTGTTTCCCGACAACGGCGGCAGCCCCGAGGCCCTGATCACCCAGGCCGACGCGGCGATGTACCGCGCCAAGGCCGAGGGCCGCAATACCTACAGCTTCTACAGCGAGGACCTGACCGCGGCCGCCAGCGAACGCCTGGAGACCGAGAACCGTCTGCGCGATGCCCTCAAGGAGGGGCATCTCGAGGTCTTCTACCAGCCCCAGATCGACCTGCGCGAGCGCCGCGTGTCCGGGGTGGAGGCACTGGTGCGCTGGCGCGACCCGAGCCACGGCCTGATCTCGCCGGCGCGCTTCATCCCGGTGGCGGAGGAGACCGGACTGATCAGCCCGCTGGGCGAATTCGTGCTGCGCGAGGCCTGCCGCCAGATCGTGGAATGGGATGCGCAGGGCCCCGCGGGGCTGTCGCTGGCGGTCAACGTGTCGGCACACCAGATCAACGACCCGGCGCTGGTGACACGGGTACGCGATGTCCTGGAGAGCACCGGCATGGACCCCTCCCGCCTGGTACTGGAGATGACCGAGACGACCCTGATCCAGGCCGAGGGCATGCGCGAGGTCCTGGTGAATCTCAAGGCCCTGGGGGTGTCGCTGGCGATCGACGACTTCGGCACCGGCTATTCCTCCCTGGCCTATCTCAAGCGCTTCAACATCGACTGGCTGAAGATCGACCGCGCGTTCGTGCAGGACCTCCCGGACGACGCCAACGACGCCGAGCTGGCGATCACCATCATCAATATGGCGCACAATCTCGGGCTGGAGGTCCTCGCCGAGGGGGTGGAGACCGAGGGTCAGCGGGCATTCCTCGAAGAGCGCGTGTGCGATGCCTGGCAGGGCTTCCTGTGCAGCCAACCGGTGCCGGCGGATCGGCTCCCGGAACTGCTGAAGGAGTGCGAAAAGGGGGCTTCAGCGGGCGTGCCGCCTCGCGGGGAAGACTGATCAGCCGGCGAACTCCGCCAGCCGCACCGGCTGGCGACGCGGCCCCCAGTCACCCGGCCGTGCCTCGAACACCCCGGCGACAGCCGCCCCGCAGGCATTGCAGCAGCCATCCGCGGTGAGGTTCCAGTCCGACAGCCGGTACCAGTCGCGCCCGATCAGCCGTTGCCCGCAGGAAGGACACCAGGTGCTCTGGCCCTCGCGGTCGTGCACGTTCCCCGTATACACGTGATGCAGCCCCCGCTCGCGGGCGATGTTGCGCGCCCGCTGCAGGGTCTCCGGCGGGGTACGCGGCCGGTCTGTCATGCGGAAATCGGGGTGGAAGGCGGTGAAGTGCAACGGCACCCCAGGACCCAGCCGGTCACGCACCCAGTCGGCCATGTCGGCGATCTCGCCATCACGGTCATTCTCCCCGGGAATCAGCAGCGTGGTGATCTCGGTCCACACATCGGTCTCGTGCACCAGCCATTCCAGGGTCTCCAGCACCGGCTGCAGATGCGCCCCGGTCAGGCGGTGGTAAAAGCGTTCGGTAAACGCCTTGAGGTCCACGTTGGCCGCATCCATCGCGGAGAAGAATTCGCCGCGCGCAGCCTCGGTGATGTACCCCGCCGTGACCGCGACCGTGCGGATCCCGCGCGCACGGCAGGCCGCCGCAACATCGAGCGCGTATTCGTGGAAGATGACCGGGTCGTTGTAGGTGAACGCCACCGACCGGCATTCCAGCTCCTCGGCCGCCCGCGCAATGGTCTCCGGATCCGCCCGGTCGGCCAGGGTGTCGATCTCGCGTGACTTGCTGATATCCCAGTTCTGGCAGAACTTGCAGGCCAGATTGCAGCCGGCAGTCCCGAACGACAGCACCGGCGTCCCCGGCAGGAAATGGTTCAGCGGCTTCTTCTCGATCGGGTCCACGCAGTAACCGGAAGAGCGGCCATAGCTGGTCAGCACGACCTCGTCGTCCAGCCGGGCGCGCACGAAACAGGCGCCGCGCTGCCCCTCCTTCAGCTTGCAGAAACGCGGGCACAGGTCGCACTGCACCCGCCCGTCATCGAGGACGTGCCAGTAGCGGGTCGACACCGTGAAGGCATCGCGTTCGAGCGTTGTGTCGCGGTCACTCATGGCTGTCCTTGAATGTGGCCTCCGAGGTCCCACAATTCAAGGATAGATGAGGACCAAGCATATGGAGCCGGACATGTCCGACAGCCCCGCCATCCGTGAACCCGCCGTCGCCGGGCGCTTCTACCCCGCCGAGGCCGCCGTACTGCGGCAGATGGTGGAGGGCTTTCTCGCCGAGGTGTCGCCGCCGGAGGCGGATGCCCCGGCGCCCCGGGCGATCGTCGCCCCGCACGCCGGCTTCCCGTTTTCCGGTCCGGTCGCCGCCTCGGCCTACGCCCGGTTGCGCCCGCTCGCCGACCAGGTCCGGCGCGTAGTCCTGCTCGGGCCCTCGCACCGCGTGCCGTTTCGCGGGATCGCCACAACCGACAGCGCGTACTACCGCAGCCCGCTGGGCGACATCCCGGTGGATCGCGAGGCCGTGGATGCCCTCGCCGGCCTGCCCGGCGTGCAGTGCCTGGAGGCCGCCCATGGCCCGGAACACAGTCTGGAGGCGCAGCTGCCGTTCCTGCAGGTCGTGCTGGAGGATTTCCGCCTGATCCCGCTGGTCGTCGGCGATGCATCGCCGGACCAGATCGAGGCGGTGCTCGACCGGCTGTGGGACGACCCGGAGACCCTGGTGGTGGTGAGTTCGGACCTGTCGCATTTCCACGACGAGGCCACCGCGCAGCGCCTGGACGCGGCGACCCAGCAGGCCATCGAGCGTATGGACGACAGCGCGCTGGGGCCGGAAGAGGCCTGCGGCTGTCGCCCGCTGGCCGGGCTGCTGCGAGCCGCACGGCGCCGCGGACTGGACATCACCACCCTGGACCGGCGCACCTCGGCGGATACCGCCGGCCCGCGCGACCAGGTGGTGGGTTACGGCGCCTGGGCCCTGCAATGACGCTGCCATTCGAACCCGATCCTGCGGCCCGCGCGCGGCTGACGGAAATCGCCGACGCGGGCATCCGTCACGCCGCCGGCGACGGCGCTCGGCCCATGGTGGACCCCGTGGCCGAACCCGCACCGCTGGACCGCCCCGGGGCCAGTTTCGTCACCCTCAAGCGCGAGGGCGAACTGCGCGGCTGCATCGGCTCGCTGGAGGCCCGCCATCCGCTGGCGCAAGACGTGCTCCACAACGCAGTGGCCGCGGCCACGCGCGACCCGCGTTTCGTCCCGCTGGACGCCGGCGAACTCGCGGGCCTGGAGTACTCGGTGACCCTGCTGGGACCCTCCGAGCCGCTGGAGGCCACCCGCCGCCACACCCTGCTGGACCGGCTGCGGCCGCACGAGGACGGGCTGATCCTGCAGGCAGGGCCGCGACGCGCCACCTTCCTCCCGGCGGTCTGGGAATCCCTGCCCGATCCGGAGGCCTTCGTCGACGCCCTGCTGCGCAAGGCCGGACTGTCGCGCCATCCGTGGCCCGAGGGCCTGCAGGCCTGGCGCTACGGCTCGTTTGAGATCCCGGGGCGCATCCGGTCGCGCAGCGACTCGTAACGTGTGCGCATGCGATCCAGCAGCACCAGCATCGCCGGGGTAAACAGCAGGGTCAGCGGGGTGGCGAACAGCAGCCCGCCGGCGATCGCCGTGGCCAGCTGGACCCAGAAGCCGGTCACCGGTGCGCCGATGTAGAAATCCCGCCCGGCGAAGTCCACCGTCCAGGCCAGCACCATCGGCAGCAGGCCAAGGATGGTGGTGATGGCCGTCAGAAGTACCGGACGCATGCGCTGGGCCGCCGCCCGCAGGGCCGCCTCGTGCGCCGTCAGGCCGCGCCCGCGCTGCTCGTTGTAGTTGTCGATCAGCACGATGTTGTTGTTCACCACGATCCCCGCCAGCGCCAGCACGCCGATCCCGCTCATCACGATCCCGAACGGCTCGCCGCGCGCCAGCAGCGCGAGCAGCACCCCGGCGGTGGAGAACACGATGGCGGACATCACCAGCAGCGCCTGGGAGAAGCGATTGAACTGGGTGACCATCATCGCCAGCATCAGGAACAGCGACATCGCGAAGGCGCCCAGCAGGAAGCGCGCCGCCTCCTCCTGCTCCTCGGCCTCGCCGCGGAAGCGCACCTCCACCGCGTCGTCCAGTTCGCGTTCGGCCAACCGCGCCTGCAGCGCCCGCACCCGCTCGTCCACCAGATAGCCCGGAGCCGCATCCGCCTCGATGGTGTAGGCGCGCTGGCCATCGAGGCGCTTGATCAGCCCGGTGGCCGGGACCGGTACCAGCTCGGCGAAGTTCGCCAGCGGCACCAGCCCGCCCGGCGCCGGCAGGTTGAGGTTGGCGAGCTGCTGCAGGTGGCGCTGCTCGGCCGGCAGCCGCAGGCGGATATCGACCTCCTCGTCGGTGAAATCGGGGCGCCAGCTCCCCAGCAGGATCCCGTCGGTCAGCAGCTGCACGCCGTCCCCCAGCAGCGGCACGTCCACACCGAAACGCGCCGCCTGCTCGCGGTCGAAGCGCACCTCCAGCTCCACCCCGGGCAGCGGCAGATCGTCGCCGATGTCCTCGAAGCCGCCCAGTTCGTCCATCTGCGCGCGGATCTCGCGGATCACCGGCGGGATGCGCCCGGGCTGCTCGCCGGAGGCGACGATGCGGATCGGCCGGCCCTCGCCCGGCCCGTGTTCCTGCGCCCGGAACTGCAGCCTCAGCCCGGGCAGATCGGCGGTGCGCTCGCGCAGCTCGGTAATCACCACCTCGGCCGGCGGGCGCGTGCGCCAGTGGGTCAGCTCCAGCTGGATGACCCCGACCACGTCCTCCGGATAATCGCCCTGCAGACGGGCGAGCTGGGTCCCCAGGGTACGCGCGTAGGCGTGTTTCACCTCGGGGGAGGCCATCAGGCGTTCCTCCACCTGACGCACCAGCGCATCCGCCTCGCGCACCGACAGGTCGCCGCGCGCCTGCACCTGGACCTGCACGTTCTCGGGCTCGATCGACGGGAAGAACTCCACCCCGCGGCCGAAACTGGCATAGGCCGCATAGGCGAGCAGCAACAGGCCCAGGGTACCGGCCAGGGTGAGGCCCGGCCGGTCCACCAGCGGTCGCAGCATGCGGATGTACCCGGCGGTGATGCCATGGAGCTGATCGAAATGCCCCTCGTCCGCAGCGCGCACGTAGCGGGTCTGATCGGCATTGATCGGGCGCGACGGGCCGATCACCGAGCCCAGTACCGGGATGAACACCAGCGCCATCGCCAGCGACGCGATCAGGGTCACGATCACGGTGGCCGGCAGATAGACGATGAACTCGCCCACCATCCCCGGCCAGAACAGCATCGGCGCGAACACCGCCAGGGTGGTGCCGATGGCGGCGGTGATCGGCCAGGCCATGCGCTGGGCGGCGGCACGGAAGGCCTCGATGCGCCCGCGCCCCTCGGCGATGTAGCGATCCGCCAGTTCCACCACGACCACCGCGCCATCCACCAGCATCCCCACCACCAGGATCAGCGCGAACAGCACGACGATGTTGAGCGTGAAGCCCAGCAGGTGGATGGCCAGGATCCCGCCGAGGAACGCCCCCGGGATCGCCAGCCCCACCAGCAGCGCGGCCCGCCCGCCCATCATCACCAGGATCACCAGCGCCACGATCAGCACCGCGGTGATCACGTTGTTCTCCAGGTCTCCCAGCAGGTCCTCGACATCCCGCGCCTGGTCCTGGGTCCAGGTCACCTCCAGCGCCTCGGGCCAGTCCGCGCGGGCCTGCTCGACCTCCGCGCGGGTGGCGGCCGCGACCTCGAGGATGTTGGCATCCGACTGCTTGCGCACCTCCAGCGAGACCGACGGCTGCCCGTCGATGCGCGTGAAGCCCTCGGGGTCACGATAGCTGCGGCGGACCTCGGCCACGTCGCGCACGCGCACCACGGTGTCGCCATCCACCCGCACTGCGGTATCCAGTACGTCGTCGATGTCGTCGATCGTGCCGGGCACCCGCAGCGGGATCCGCCCGACCCCGCTGTCCACCGCGCCGGCGGCCACCAGTCGGTTGTTGCGTTCAATCGCACGACTGAGATCGCCGAAGGACAGCTCGTAGGTCTCCAGCACCAGCGGGTCGACCAGCACCTCCATCTGCTCCTCGCGGTCGCCGCCGATGTCGGCCTCCAGCACCCCCGGCAGGGCTTCCACCCGGTCGCGCAGTTCACGCGCCAGGCGCACCAGGCTGCGCTCCTCCAGCGGGCCCGAGAGGTTCAGCGTGACGACCGGGAACAGCGACAGATCGACCTCGGACACCGAGGGTTCCTCGGCCCCGTCCGGGAGTTCCGGGCGCACCAGATCGACCTCCTCGCGCAGGTCCGACAGGGCGCGGCGGTTGTCCCACCCGGGTTCGAAGTCGATGCGCAGCAGGGCAAAGCCCTCGCCGGCCCAGGACTGCATCTCGTCCACTCCGGGGATGCCCTGCAGCTCGCGCTCCAGCGGCTGCACCATCAGCCGTTCCGCATCCTCGGGCGAGACCCCGGGATAGGGCGCGGAGACGAAGAAGATCGGGATGTCGATCTCGGGGGCGGCCTCGCGCGGGACCACCGACCACGCCAGGGCGCCGGTGACCAGCAGCAGGAACAGCAGCAGCAGGACCGTCCGGGCGCGTTCCACCGCCCAGCCGATCAGCGCCTTCACCGGATGACCTCCGGAACGCGCGGCACGCGCGCCGGGGCGTCCTCCTGCGGCTGCGGCCGCACCCGCTCACCGGCGCTGACGAACCCCTGCCCGACAGTGATCACCCGGGCGAGCTCGGGCAGACCCGTCACCCACACCCCGTCCGGCCCGGTGCGCACCACCTCCACCGGGTGGAACACCACGCGGTCCTCGTCGTCCACCGTCTTGACCCCGATGCGGCCGTCGTCCTCCAGCGCCATCACCGCCGGCGACAGTCGATGCGCGGGCACGCTGTCGGTGGGGATCTCGACCCCGGCGCTGATGCCCGACGGCAGCTCGCCGTCGGGATTGGGGATCTCGACCTCGACGCGGAAGGTGCGGGTCCCGGGTTCGGCCAGGCGCGAGACGAACCGGACCTCGCCCTCGGCACGGCGGCCGTCGAGGAAGCGGATGCGCGCCGGCAGCCCGGTATGCACCCGCGCGATCTGGTGCTGCGGGACCTGCACCACCGCGACCAGCGGATCGTTGTCGACGATCTCGGCGACCGGATCACCTCGGCCGACGAAATCGCCGCGCTCGGCCAGACGCTGATGCACGATCCCCGCCAGCGGGGCCCGCACCTGCGTGTTGCGGATATCCAGTTCCACGGCCTCGCGCTCGGCGCGCGCCGCCTCCCGCTCGGCCTCGCGGGCCTCCAGCTCGGTACGCGATGCATGGCCCTGGTCGTGCAGCCGGCGCGTGGCCTCGTAATCGCTCTCCGCTCCGCGCTCGCGGGCAATCGCCTGGCGCAGGCGTGCCTCGCGATCATCCATGCGCAGGCGCGCCAGCAGATCGTCGGTGCTCACCTCGGCGCCACGGTCCACCGCCCAATCGGCGACCTGGCCGGCGGTTTCGGCGCGCACGCGCACCCGCTGGTCGGGGTCCACCCGTCCCTGCAGGTTAAGGATCCGTTCCACCGGCACCGCCTCCTGCCAGACCACGGCCACCGTCATGGGCTGGGCCTCACGGGGCTCCGGGGCAGTTTCGTCCTCGCGCATCACCACGCCCGAAACGATCCAGACGATCGCCAGCAGCAGGATGCCCGCAGCGGCCAGCCAGCGCCCGTGCAGCCGGCGCCCGCCGCTCGTCCCCGACTCCCCGTCTTCCATCAACAGCCCCTCGGTGCGTGCCTCTCTGGCGGGTCTGTTCCGCCAGTGTCACTATAACGCGCGTGGACGGTCGACCGGCAGCGGCCACCGTCCCGGCCCCATACACGCACCCGTGCGGCGAGATCCGATGCAGGCACCCGGCGAGGACGACCCGGCGGAGGAATTCCGCCGCCACGAGGAGCGCAAGCGGCTGGTCTACAGCGTCGCGCTGCTCGGTGGCATCGCGATCGCTCTGCTGAGCTGGTGGTTCCGCGAGCCCGGCGACCTGTTCCTCGAACGGCTCTACCCCCCGTTCGCCGCCGCGCTGGCCGTACTGCTGGTGCTCCTGCGTCAGCGCTACCTGCCGCTGGCGCAGATCGAAGCGCTGACGGTGGCGACCGCCGCCGCGCTGATCCTCGGGCGCCTGGCCTGGCACCTGCATTTCGCGGCCGGCATCGAGGCGCAACTGATGGTGCTGGTGGGGGGGCATTACTGGGCCGTCGGCATCCTCATCGCCGGTGCCTTCGTGATGCTGGACCGGCGGCGCGGGACCTGGGCCGGTCTCGCCATCCTGCTGATCTCCCTGCTGCTGGCCGGGAGCGCCGCCCTGGTCGAGATGCGCGGGCCCCGGCCGCCCTCGGACGAGGCCCTGATGTACCTGGTCCGCGTGCATGTCTTCCTCGGCCTGCTGCTGGCCCTGATGGCCGCGGCCGCCGGCATGCGCGACCAGCTGCAGCGGGCCCTGCTGCGCGCCGAACTGCTGCATGACTGGGCCACCACCGATCCACTGACCGGGCTGGCCAACCGGCGGGCGGCGGAGGCGGCGCTGGAACGCGAGATCGCCTATGCGCGCCGCTACGGGCGTCCGCTCAGCGTGATCATGGTGGACCTGGATCACTTCAAGGTGATCAATGACCGCCACGGACACGCCTTCGGCGACGCGGTGCTGCGGGAGATCACTCGTCGTCTGGACGCAGGCATGCGCGACAGCGACCTCGCCGCACGCTGGGGCGGCGAGGAGCTACTGGTGATCGCACCCGGCATCGACACACCGGAGGCGGCCGAACTGGCCGAGCGCTGCCGCCGGGCCATCGCCGACCAGACGATCGAGGGGATCCGGATCACGGCGACCTTCGGGGTGGCCGCGTTCCGTGACCACGACGACCGTGACCGGCTGGTCGCACGCGCCGACCGCCGGCTCTACGCCGGCAAGAACGCCGGGCGCAACCGGGTCGTCGCCGGTGATTGAACGCCCCCCGGGGTCGGGTGGTGGCGGCCTCCGGCCGTCCGGGTGCCACACGCCCCGCGAGGGCTCCGCTGCGAGCGCGATTTCGGGGTTACACTGCCGGCAGCGATCACCCAACAGGAACGGACGGCAGGCATGTGGCTGAGGGTCACCAGCGAACTCGAGATGAACCTGACGGTGGCCAGCCCGATGCTGCTGCTCCTGCGACCGCGCAGCGACGCCTACCAGTGGGTGGCCACCGACCGCTACCGGGTCAGCCCCGACATCCACGTTGCCGAATACACCGACCGCCACGGTAACCTGTGCCAGCGGCTGATGGCGCCCGCCGGCCACTTCGCGGTACATGTCAGCGCCGACGTGCGCATCCGTCCGGAGGACATCGACGTCACCGACGCCCCGTTCGTGCCAGTGGAACGGCTGCCCGACGAGGTCCTGGTCTATCTGCTGCCCAGCCGCTTCTGTGAAGCCGACCGACTTGGCGCCCGGGCGTGGGAGATCGTGGGCGGGCGGCGACCGGGCCACGAACAGGTGACCGCGATCTCGCGCTGGATCCACGCCCGCATCGACTACTGCCCGGACACCGATCCGGCACCCATCGCCGCCAGCGAAGTCCTCGCCCGGGGCAGCGGGGTATGCCGCGACCTCGCCCACCTCGGCATCGCCCTGTGCCGCAGCCTCAGCATCCCGGCGCGTCTGGCGGTCGGCTATGTACACGGGCTGGAACCGATGGACCTGCACGCCTGGTTCGAGGCCTTTGTCGGCGGGCGCTGGCACACCTTCGATCCGACGCAGGCAAACCCCGGGACCGGCCGCGTGCGGCTGGCCTACGGTCGCGATGCCACCGACGTGCCGCTCTACCATCTGTTTGGCCCACCGGCCATCCCCACGCGCATGGAAGTCGACGTCCAGCTGATGACCGATCCGGGCCCCGTCCACGCCGGCCCTGCTGCTCCGCCCCCGGAGAACTCCTGATGCGCCCGTCGCGAGGCATCTCTGCCGCCATACTGCTGCTCCCCGGCCTCGCCGCGGGCTCCGGGGTCAGCCCGCCGGAGCATCTGCTGGCGGCCTTCGCGGAACGCCATCCGGGGCTGGCCGAAACCGCCTCCACGCCCGCCATCGACCCCGCGCCGCCGCAGGTCATACACCACGGAAACCGCGACCGGGAGCGGGTGGCGCTGACCTTCGACGCCTGCAGCGATCACCAGCACAACGAGGTGGATGACCGGATCCTCGACATCCTGCGCGAACAGGAGATCCCCGCGACCCTGTTCCTGGGAGGTCGCTGGATGGCGGAACACGCGGAACTGACCCGCGAACTGTACGACGACCCGTTGTTCGAGATCGGGACCCATGCCTGGGGGCACCCGGATCTGACGGAACAGTCATCCCAGGAAGTCGAGCGGGACATCGGCCTGGCCCAGATGGTCGCGCACGCCCTGACCGGGGAATGGCCCCGGCACTTTCGCGCGCCCTACGTAGCGATCGACGAAACCGTCTGGCACACGGCCGGCGCGCTGGGCGTCCGGACGGTTCAGCACGACGTGGCCAGCGGGGATGCCGACCCCGAAGCCGGGCCGGAGCGGGTCGCGGAACACGTGCTCGACCGGGTAGCCGGCGGCAGCATCGTGGTGCTGCATTTGCACGACCCGGAGCTGCCCACCGCCGCCGCCCTGCCCGCGATCCTCGACGGACTGCGCGAACGGGACCTGGAGCCGGTGCGAATGGACCGGCTCTACGCGCCGGAGTGATCCGCCGCCGGCCGGACCGATCGGCCCGCGGACTCAGCGCGAGGCACCACCCGTGTCGCGGTCGGTCTCCTCCGATTTGCGCGGCTTCTTCTGTTCCGCCCGCGAGGCATTTACCGCGCGCTTGAAGCTCCAGTTCCGCAGCTCGCGGATCTGCTCGACCATGGTCTTCGACAGCGGCACCGTGTTGATCGCCGCGCGGATGATGTCCTTCTGGTTGAAGGCGCGTCCCTCGCGGTAGGCCTCGATGCGTGCCGAACGCACGACCTGCTCGATCTCGGCACCGCTCCATTCCTTGGTTGTGGCGGTCAGATACCCCAGGTCGAACTGCCCCGGATCGCCGCCATGACGACGGATGTGCAGCTCCAGGATCTCGCGGCGCTCGTCGGCATTGGGCAGATCCAGGAAGAACAGCTGGTCAAAGCGCCCCTTGCGCATCAGCTCCGCCGGCATCAGCTCGATGCGGTTGGCGGTGGCCGCCACGAACACCCTGGGCGATTTCTCCTGCAGCCAGGTCAGGAAGCTGGAGAAGATGTTCACGTTGCCGCCGCTGCCGGTGGAATCGAAGCCGAAGGCGTTCTCCAGCTCGTCGATCCACAGCACCACCGGCGCGATCTCGTCGGCGATGCGCGTCGCCCGGGCAAACGCGTATTCCGGCGTACCGAAGCTGCCCGAAAGCACCAGGCTCATGTCCAGCCTCGCCAGCGGCAGGTCCCAGGCCGCCGCGATGGCCTTGGCCGCCATGCTCTTGCCGCAGCCGGAGACCCCCATGAACAGCACGCCAGCGGGCAGCGGGACGCCGTCCTCGTAGGCCTTCTCCGAGAACAGCTCGGCTCGCGTGGTGACCCACTCCTTGAGCACGCCCAGACCGCCGATATCCTCCAGCGAGCGCTGCGGAGGATAGAATTGCAGCACGCTCTCCTTGCGCAGGATCTGCCCCTTCTCCTCCTGCACCTCGCGCAGCAGGGTATCCTCGTCCACGTCCTGCATGCGCATCAGCCGCGCGGCAAGATGCCCCGCCTCGTTGAGCGATAGCCCGCGCATGCCCGCGGCCAGGCGGAACAGTCGTTCGCGCGGGAAGGCCTCGGCTCCGCGGCGCCCCTCGAGAAATTCCAGCAGCTCTTCCTCGTCGGGCAGATCCACCTCGACCAGGAAGAGCTCTTTCTTGACGATGTCCGGCAGATGCAGCTGCGGGCAGCTGACGAACACGACGTTGCTGGTCCCCTTCAGCTCGTAGTAGAGATCGCGCAGGCCACGCACCAGTCCCGGGCGTTCGTCGAACCAGACCGGCAGGTCCTTGAACAGGGTCATGCGCGGCGGATCGCGATGCCCGGCGATGCGCGCCAGCGCCGCCTCGGGATCGTGCACCGCGGCGTCGACCTCCACCGCGGCATCGGAACCTGCCTGATCCGGTGCCGCAAAGCCGCGCGCCGCCGACCAGACCTGCAGTCGGCCATCTTCGCCGTAGTACTTGCGCGCTACCTGCTGCAGCAGGCGCTCGATGCGGTCCTCGTCCCATCCCTGCAGATAGATGATCGGATAGCGTGAGCGCAGCCCGCGCAGGACTCGGTCCACCGTCGGGTTTCGCTTCGCCGCCATGCCCCCTCCTGATTCCGGAAATGGGCCCCAGTATAGACCTGCCCGCAGGCCTGCCGGATACCCGCTGGCGCCGCGGCGGGTTTGACCGCCCCCCAGTGGTTGTGGTTGTTTTCACCCAACAGATGAAGGGGGCCAGCATGGTCGACCGCAGCCTGACCGGGCACGAAATCATTCTCGAACCGCATGACACGATCCAGTCCCGTACGGATACCCGCGGGGTCATCGATCTGGCCAACAACACCATGATCCGTATCTCGCAGTACAGCCGCGAGGAACTGATCGGAGCCCCCCACAGCATCCTGCGTCACCCGCACATGCCGCGCGCCGTGTTCTACGTGATGTGGCAGATCATCCAGGCGGGCGACGAGTTCTTCGGCTTCGTCAACAATCGGACGAAATACGGCGACAATTACTGGGTATTCACGCGCGTGGCGCCCCGCAAGGCGGCCAGCGGCGAGATCACCGGTTACAGCTCGGTGCGCATCCGCCCCAAACGCGAGGCGGTGGAGGAATGGTCGAAGATCTACGCCGACATACTGGCACTGGAACAGAAGTACCCGCGCGAGGAGCAGGTCCAGGCCGGCTATCAGGCGATCCAGAAGGCCATGCGCAAGCGCGGCTTCCGCAACCTCACCGACTGGGTGATGAAATCCGTGTAGTCGCGCGGGGTTGTGTTGCGCGAACCACCCCTGCGGCTTAATGTCTCACACGGTACGACACATCTCTTCGAGGCCCTGCCCCATGTACGCCAGAGTGGAAGATCCCCGGCAACAGGAACGCGAACTGCGCGCCCGGCGCCGCTCCCTCAATCTGCTGACGGCCGCCACCGCCGCCGTGCTGGCGTTCTGGGCCCCGCCCGGCTACGACTCGCCGGTGGCCACGGTGGCTCAGGCGGACTGGGCGCAGCTGGACTGGCCGGGCACCGAATCGCCCGGATCTGCCGAGGTGACCGAATTCCGTCCGCAGCTCCCGCCGCCGGGCGTGGACGCCGACCAGGTGACCATGGAAGAGACCGAGGACACCCCGATCCTGACCCTGGACCGCGAGCTGGAACGCACCTCCGGCGATCTGCGTTCGCGCGAGCGCGTCGAGCGCGCTGACCTCGACTGATCCGGCCAGGCAACCGCCGATGCCGGGGGCCCTGCTCGCCTTCCTGCTGATCGCGCTCCTGCCCGCCGCGGCCGTGGCCGAATCCCCCGCGGCCACCGCGATCACCGCCGGGGGCGAACCCGTACCGGTGGAACGCTACGCCGCGGACACCGGCCCCGTCCTGCTGTGGTTCCCCTCCGAACACGGCCTGCAGGACGAACACCGGGAACAGGCCCTAGCGCTGCAGGCGCGCGGTGTGGAGGTCTGGCTCAGCGATCCCTTCAGCGGACACTTCCTGCCCGAGGCCGCTTCTTCGTTCGACGAGATGCCGGTGGCGACAGTACCCGACCTGCTGGACGCCGCACGCGAGGAAACCGAACGCCCGGTGTTCGTCTTCGCCAGTGACCGTGCCTGGCCCTGGCTGCTCACCGGGCTGCACCAGTGGCAGCAGGCCAACCCGGGCGCGGAGGATCTCGCCGGCGTGCTGATGCTCAGCCCGTTCCTGCACACCGGGGCGGATGCCGACGAACCCGAGCTGCAGCCCGTCGTCCACCTCAGCAACCTGCCGATCTTTATCCTGCAGCCGGCCCAGTCCCCGCAGTTCCAGCATCTGGGCCGGGTGCGCGCCGCGCTCGCGGAGGCCGGCAGCTCGGTGGGCGTGCGCATCCTCCCGGAGATCCGGGATCGCTATTTCTTCCGCCCCGACGCCACCGCCGGCGAACGCCTCGCACGCGAGGCCATGCCGGGCGAGCTCCTGCGCGGCATGGACCTGCTGGCGCGCACCCCGGCGGCGCGCGAACCGCGCGTGCCCGCGGACGATGTCGACCTTGCCGTGCGCACCCCGTCGGGCACCGACGCACGGCTCAACCCGGTGGAGGACAAGCCGGAAGCGCCGGAGCTGATCCGCCCCGATCTGGAAGGTAACGAGCACGATCTTCGTGATTACCGCGGCGAAGTCATACTGATCAACTTCTGGGCCAGCTGGTGCCCGCCGTGCGTCCACGAGATGCCGTCGATGCAGCGTCTGGAAGATGAGCTGCGCGACGAAGGCTTTCGGATCCTCGCGGTGAACCTCGGCGAGCCGGAAGACACCATCCGCGCGTTCATCGAGGACGAGGTAGAGACGGAGTTCACCATTCTGCTCGACCCGCAGCAGGAGTCGCTGGAAGACTGGCGCGCCCTCGCCTTCCCCACCAGCTACGTGGTGGACCGCGAGGGGCACGTGCGCTACGCCCTGTATGGCGCCATCGAATGGATGGAGCCCGGAGTCATCGAACAGATCCGCGGCCTGCTGGAAGAGTCCACGGAAGCCCCCGACGCCGACTGAAGCCCCGAACGTGCACATCGATGACCGTTTCCCTAGGATACGGGCATCCCATTCACTTCGAGGACGACCATGACGGAAAACACCGAGGGACGACTCCCCAACCTGCCCGTACCCCTGTTCGCCACCGTGATGGGCATGGCCGGGCTGACCCTGGCCTGGCGCACCGGAGAAATCGTCTGGGATGGCCCGACCACGATCAGCGCCGCCCTGACCGGGCTCACCACGGTGCTGTTTATCTTCCTCGCGATCGCCTACCTGTCGAAGCTCAAGGGATGGCCGGACAAGGTGAAAGAGGAATTCAACCATCCGGTCAAGCTGAACTTCTTCGCCGCCACCTCGATCTCGGTGATCCTGCTGTCGATGCTGTGGCTGCCGGTAGCGGAAGGCACGGCGCTGGCCCTGTGGATCGTGGGCGTGATCGCCCATCTGCTGCTGACACTGGTCGCGATGGCGCGCTGGACCGGGTCACAGCCGATGCCGATCGAGTCGATCAACCCGGCCTGGTTCATCCCGGTCGTGGGGAACATCCTGATCCCCCTGCCCGGCGTGGCCTTCGGCCTGATCGAACTGTCGTGGTTCTTCTTCAGCATCGGCCTGGTGTTCTGGATCGTGCTGATGACGCTGGTGTTCTATCGCTTCATCTTCCACGACCCGCTGCCCGAACGGATGATGCCGACCCTGGCCATCCTGCTGGCACCCCCGGCGGTGGGCTTCCTCGCCTGGCTCGAACTGACCGGCGAGGTGGACGCCTTCGCGCGTATCCTCTACTACATCGGCGCGTTCCTGTTCCTGCTCCTGCTGGTGCGGCTGCCGGCGTTCTTCCGCTTGCCCTTCTTCCTCTCCTGGTGGGCCTATTCGTTCCCGGTGGCGGCGTTCAGCATCGCCACCATGCGTTTCGGAATGCACGGCGAGATGCCGCTGATGGAAACCCTGGGGGTGATCCTGCTGGCGCTGACCACCATCCTGATCGTCGGACTGGCGCTGCGCACCCTGAAGGCCGCCCGCGCCGGGGAAATCTGCAAGCCGGAGTAATGACCGCCGGCGGCGGACGGCTCACAGGACTTCCCGCGCCCAGCGGATGATGTCCGCCGCCCGCATCGCCCCTGGCTGACGGGCCACCTCCCGGCCCTGTTCGAACAGGACCAGGGTCGGGATGCTGCGGATGCCGAACCGCCCGCCAAGAGCGGCCTCGGCATCGGTGTTGATCTTCGCCAGCCGCACCTGCGGTTCGAGTTCGGCCGCCGCGCGTTCGAACTCGGGGCCCATCATCTTGCACGGGCCGCACCACGGCGCCCAGAAATCCACCAGCACCGGGAGGTCCCCGCGTTCCAGATGGCGGTCCGCCCGTGCCGCGGTCAGCTCCACCGGCCGCCCGGCGAACAGCGGCGCATGGCACTGACCACATTTCGGGGCCTGTTCCAGCCGCCGGGACGGGATGCGGTTCACGGCGTCGCAGTGCGTACACACCACGTGCAGGGAGTCGGTCATGACGTTGTCCTCGGGCAACCGGTCTCGCTTCCTGTATAGCACGCCACGAGAGTGATACGTTGCACAAGACTGACAAGTTCTGTATCAGTATATGCAGACCTGCCGAATACACCCGGTCTGCGAGCCGCACCACGACGCCCCACCCGAACCCCGAACGGTACGTGCATGAGTGACAAGCTCGTCGTAGAGGACGTCTACAAGATTTTCGGACCGCACCCGCATCGCGCCCTGGAACTGATGAAGGAGGGGCTGGACAAGGATGCGATCTTCGCCCGCACCGGCAACGTCGTCGGCGTTCGCGAGGCCAGTTTCAGCATCCGCGAAGGCGAGGTGTTCGTCATCATGGGACTGTCGGGTTCCGGCAAGTCGACCATGGTGCGGATGTTCAACCGCCTGTTCGAACCGACCTTCGGACACATCTACGTGGATGGCGAAGACATCACCCGCATGACCGACAAGCAGCTGATCGAGCTGCGCCGGCGTGACATGTCGATGGTGTTCCAGTCGTTCGCCCTGCTCCCGCACAAGACCGTCATCGAGAACGCCTCGCTGGGCCTGGAGGTTTCCGGCCATGGCCATGCCCGTCAGCACGAACGCGCAATGCAGGCACTGGAGGCCGTGGGGCTGGGTGCCCACGCCAACAGCTATCCCGACCAGCTCTCCGGCGGCATGCAGCAGCGGGTGGGCCTGGCCCGCGCGCTGGCCACCGACCCCACCATCCTGTTGATGGACGAGGCCTTCTCCGCACTGGATCCGCTGATCCGTACCGAGATGCAGGACGAACTGCTGAGCCTGCAGCAGGAGAAGAGTCGCACGGTGGTATTCATCTCGCACGACCTCGACGAGGCCATGCGCATCGGCGACCGCATCGCCATCATGCAGGGCGGGCAGGTGGTACAGATCGGCACCCCGCAGGAGATCGTGTCGAACCCGGCCAACGATTACGTGCGTTCGTTCTTCTATGGCGTGGATGTCAGCCAGGTGTACTCCGCCGGCGACATCGCCAGCCGCGATGCCGTGCCGCAGCTGCGCAGCGGAGATACGGATGCCGCCGGCGCGCGCCAGCAGCTGGGTACCAATGGCTGTGCGGTGCTGCTGGACGAGAGCGGTTCATTCCGCGGCCTGGTGTCGGCGCGCAGCCTGTCAGACGCCGCCGACCTCGACGCCGCACGCATCGCAGACATCGACACCGTGGATGCCAGCACGGCGATGTCCGACATCCTCGGCCGAGCCGCCGCCAGCGACTGGCCCCTGGTGGTGGTGGAAGACGGGCGCTTTGTCGGCACCCTGTCGCAGCGCGACATCCTGCACACCCTCGACCGCACCCACCAGTAGGCCCATTCCATGACGCAAGACGAACCGGACCTCCAGGACCACGAAACCATCGGGCCGCTGGAAACGCTGGCCGACTGGTTCAGCGAGACCGTGCTGGAGCCGATCACCATCGGCGACTGGATCGCGGACGGGGTCGACTGGATCGGCGACAACCTCCAGGGGCTGCTGGACGGGATCGAGGCGGTCATCCGCGCGCTGGTGGACGCGACAGAGTTCCTCCTGCTTTACCCGCTTTGGCTGACCGCCTTCCTGATCGCCGCGGGCGTGTGGATGCGCTTCGGCGTCAAGGCCGGAGCCATCACCACCGGCGTACTGGCCGCGGCGTTCGGACTTGGCCTGTTCTCCGAAACCGTGCAGGCCCTGCTGTGGTTCCCGCCACCCTGGGTGCTGGCCGTGCTGATCGTGCTGGGCGGGATCTGGCGCGTGGGCTGGCGCTTCGGGCTGTTCGCGGCGATCGCGCTGCTGCTGATCTTCTCCATGGACCTGTGGCCGGAGACCATCCGCACCCTGTCGCTGGTGGTCGCCTCGTCGATCGCCGCGCTGATCATCGGCATGCCGGTGGGCATCGCGATGGCGCGCAACGACACCGTGGAGATGCTGGTGCGTCCGGTGCTGGACCTGATGCAGACCATGCCGCCGTTCGTGTACCTGATCCCGGCGGCGATCTTCTTCGGCCTGGGCACGGTGCCCGGGGCGATCGCCACGCTGATCTTCGCCATGCCGCCGGCGGTGCGCCTGACCAACCTCGGCATCCGCCAGGTCAGCCGCGAGCACGTCGAGGCCGGTCAGGCCTTCGGCTGCACGCCGCGCCAGCTGCTGTTCAAGGTCCAGCTGCCGCTGGCGATGCCGTCGATCATGGCCGGGATCAACCAGACCATCATGCTGGCGCTGTCGATGGTGGTGATCGCGTCCATGATCGGCGCCGGCGGCCTCGGCGGGACCGTGCTGACCGGCATCCAGCGCCTGCAGGTCGGCGTCGGCTTCGAGGGCGGTCTGGCGGTGGTGTTCCTTGCCATCCTGCTCGACCGCATCAGCCAGAGCTTCGGCCAGCGTCGACGCGAGGGCAATGCCTACGGCAACCTGCTGCGCTGGTTCTTCAGCGGCCGTCAGAAGGCCGGCGCCTGACCATCGTTTCATCCACCCGGCCGCCCCGATCGCGAGTCACCGACGGCGGCCGAACGCTGCAAGAGCAACAAGGAGAACCGACGCCATGAAGAAGACACTGCTGACCACCGCAACCGCCGCCGCCCTGTCGCTGGGCATGGCCACCTCCGCCGCGCAGGCGGACGACGTGCGCATCGGCTGGACCGCCTGGGCCGATGCCGAATTCATCACCCAGGTCGCCGACCGCGTGATCCAGGAACGCCTGGACACCGGCGTGGAGCTGGTGCAGACCGACATCGCCCCGCAGTACGCCGGCCTGGCCGGGGGTGACCTGGACCTAATGCTGATGTCCTGGCAGCCGATCACCCACGAGGACTACATCGAGGAATTCGGTGACGAGATCGTCGACCTGGGCGTGCTGTACGAGGATGCGAAGCTCGGCTGGCTGGTCCCGGAATATCTCTACGACATGGGCCTGACGTCGATTGAGGACCTGCAGGACGACGAGTGGCAGAACCGCCTGAACGGGCAGATCCAGGGCATCGACCCGGGCGCCGGTCTGACCCGTCTGTCGCATGACACCATCGAGGAATACGGCCTCGACTTCGACCTGATCGAGGCCTCCGACGCCGCCATGACCGCCGCGCTGGACCGCGCCATCCGCCGCGACGAGGCGATCGTGGTCACCGGCTGGAGCCCGCACTGGAAGCTGGGTGCCTACGACCTGAAGTACCTGGATGATCCGAAGGAAGCGCTGGGCGGCGCCGAGACCATTCACGCGATGTCGCGTACCGGCTTTGAGGAGGACTTCCCCGAGGTGGCGGCCTTTGCCGGTTGCGTGAGCATCGACATCGACCTGCTCAACGAGTACATGTATCTGGCCGATGAGGAGTCCACCGGCCACGCGGTGGACAAGTTCTTCGAGGACGAGGCCGACAAGATCGATGAGTGGGTGGCCTGCGCCCGCAACTGATCCGCTCTGCAGGAACCAGCGGCAGCCGCGCGCTGCCCTCCGGGCCCGGCCTTCTGGTCGGGCCTTTTTTTATCCCGTCGAAATCCGACCCTGCTTTTTCAGACGGTCCACCCCGCCACGGAAGGCCCGCGCGCGGAACCCGGCCCGCTGCATGCGTTCGGCGATCACCGCCGAATTGCTGCCGCGCTGGCAGTAGAGCACGTATTCGCGGTCGGAGGGCCAGTCGGCGAACGTCTGCAGCAGGGTGTCGGCCGGGTGGTTTTCCGCCCCCGGCCAGTGCCAGCGCCGATAGGCCTCCGGCGGCTGGCAGTCGATCACCGTGGCCCCCTCGGGGATGCGGTCCACGAAGATCCCTTCACCCTCCCCCGCAACCCCGTCCGGTCCGTCATCCGCTGCCAGCGGGTCGCGCTCGCACAGCGAATCGATCGCCTGCTGAAGAATGGCCGGATCCAGCGCCCCTTCGGCCCGTTCGATACGCGAGGTGCGACTCTCGACCAGCGGCGGCTGCTCCGTCAGCGCGCAGAATTCCGGCACCCGTTCGCACAGCTCGAAGGTGCCGATCGCGCGAGCGCGGTCGGTGATCTCCTGCTTGTCGAAGCCGATCAGCGGCCGCAGTACAGGCAGCGTGGCCGCCGCGTCGATGGTCTGAAGATTCGAGAGGGTCTGCGAGGAGACCTGGCTCAGGGCCTCGCCGGTGACCAGGGCCTCGGCCCCGCTGCGCGCCGCCACCGCCTCGGCCGCGCGGTACATCAGCCGTTTGAGCACGATCTGCCACATGTCGCCCGGGAGGCTGGCGCGCAGATCTTCCACCACCGCCTCGAAGTCGACCACGTACAGCCGCGGGCGGGTGCCGTGTGCCCAGTCCCCCGCCAGGCGCCGCGCGATCGCCGCCACCATCGCCTCGTGCGTCGGCCCGCCGAGGTTGCAGAACACGAAATCCGTGGCGGCGCCGCGCCGCATCAGGTACCACGCGGCCACCGCCGAATCGAAGCCCCCGGACAGCAGCACCAGGGTACGCCCCTGCACCCCCAGCGGCAGCCCGCCGGCCCCGCGCCGCCGCTCGCTGAACAGCCACGCCCGGTCCTCCTGCAGATCGATGCGAACGGTGACGTCGGGCGCATCCAGGTTCACCTTTCCGGGGCCATTGAGGGCCGCGCCCGCCTCGCGCTCGATGCGGGTGGCCGACACGCGTTTGGTACCCTGGCGCTTGCAGCGCACCGCGTAGGTCCGGCCGCGCACCACCTCGGTGAAATGCCGCCGCACCCCGTCGACGATGGCCTCCAGCTCGGGTTCGACCTCGGCTACCACCGGCGAGAAGGTGCTCACGCCGAACACCCGCGGCAGGATCTCCAGCGCCCGCTCGCGTTCCGTCGTGCGCAGCAGCAGACGCCCCTGTGCAGTGGCCAGACGGTGCGGGATATCCTCCAGTGCCCGGCGCAGGTTGCGCTGCAGGATGCGGGTGAAATGGCGCCGCGTGCCGGGCGCCTTCAGGTGGATCTCCGGCGCCTGGCGGAGAATGATCAGATCGGATTCGGCAGTCATTCGGTCGCGGGGTCTTCACCCGTCAGCAGTTCATCCGGCGCCGGCCGCAGATAGCTCTGCCGGCGCACCCAGTCCAGTTGCAGCGCATCCGCGTGCTCCCGCAGCCGGCGCACCACCGACATGCGGTCCCGGCGGCCCGCACCGTAGTCCTCGATGGCGGTCTGCAGGGCCGCACGTTCGTCCGCGGGCAGGTGCTCGCGGAAATGTCCCAGCAGATGCTGCAGCACGTTCACGTGCGCGCCGCGCGTGGTCCCGCGCGCCAGCGCCCGGGCAAACACCTCTGCATATTCGGCCGCCAGCTCCGCGCGCGGGCGCGTCCCGGCGGCCGCTACCAGACGACCCAGGTGGTCGTAGTCCGGCCGGCCGTGGGCCAGCAGCAGCATCTTTTCGCGCGCATGGAAGGCCGACAGGTCACCGGCGGTCCACTCCGTGGCCAGGCGCTCGCGCAGCCGCGCCAGTGCGAACAGCCGGATCACGAAGGCCTCGCGCGCCGCGGCATCGTGCAGCACGGTCTCGTCCGCCAGCAGCCGTGACGGGTCGGCCGTTTCCAGCGCCGCGGCGAACAGTCCCGGCCGCGGCTCGCGCTGTCCGTTAACCGGCACCGCGCGCCCGCAACTGGGCGAACGCGCCTTCAGCAGATACCCGTCCGGCCCGTCGGCATCTTCCAGCTCCGGCAGCCGCCGGTCGATCCAGGCCTGCAGCACCGGCGCATGGTCCTGTCCGCTCTCGCGCCCGCGCAGACGCAGCCGGTCACCGGGACCGCGCTCCAGCTGCATCGGCTCGCGCGGGGTCCCCAGACCGGCCTCGGCCTCCGGACACAGCGCCACCACCTCCACATACGGCAGCAGCACGCGCGTCAGCCATGCCTCGTGGCGGTGGCCGCCGTCGTAACGCACGGCCTCGCCCAGCAGGCAGCGCGAAATCCCCAGCCGGGGACGGGGCGGAGAAAGTTCTGGATCATTCATCATTGCGCCGCGGGGCCCGTGAACGGCCCCGGTTGTCCGTATCTCGGGGCCGCATATGTTAGGCGGCCACGCAACTGGAAGGAAATCGAACCCGCCGGAAGAGCCCCTCTTTGGCGATCCTCTGTCCCAGAAGACTCCTGTCGCGACGCCGGCAGACTGCGGGACCAGGTGGGCGGCTGCATCGCCACCCGGATCGGGTTCTTCTACACTGCAGACAGACAGGCACGGGAACAACGATGAGCGAGGCACCGGAAGGCGCAACGCAGCACGACCGCGACGGTTACAGGCTGTGGTACACCCGGCGCGACGGCGAGGTTCACGGCCCGTTCCCCGCCCATCTGATCCGGCGTTATCTGATCCTCGGGCGGCTGACCCCGGACGACGAAGTCGGGCCGACGCCACACCAGTGGTACCCGCTGCGCGAGGTGCCCGAGCTGATCCCCGAGGAACTGCTGCATGCCGACACCCCGGAAGGGATGGAACGGCTGCAGCAGGCCCGTCTGCGCGAGGACGAGCGCCTGCGCGAACGCCGCGCTGCGGACGAAGACACCCCGCCGGAACTCCTCGAACGCCGCGCGGGCGAGCGCCGCCGGCCGGAATCGCCCGAGGCCCTGACGCATCGTCGGCAGTGGGTCGAACTGCTCGCCCTCCCGGCACAGCACATCCCCGTGGTCCTGCGCGGGCGGCGGCGCTGGATCATCCTGGGGGCCACGCTGGCCGTGACGGTCATGCTGCTTTGGCTGCTGCGCGAGCCGTCACCGGAGACCACCGCCCGCGACTGCTCGGCACCGGCCGCTCCGGAGGTCAACTGGAACCGCTGCGAAATGCCGGTGGCCGATCTGCGCGGAGCAGACCTGACGCGGGCGAGCCTGCGCGAGACCCGGCTGTCCGGCGCCCGCCTGCAGGGGGCCCGGCTGGACGAGGCCCTGCTGGAATTTGCCGACCTGAGCCGGGCGAACCTGTCCGACGCGCGGCTGCGCGAGGCCCGACTGCGGGGGGCCAGCCTGCGCGGCGCGGACCTGAGCGACGCCGACCTTTCCGGCGCCGACCTGCGCCACGCGGACCTGCGTGACGCCAACCCGGAAGACGCCGGGCTCGAAGGCGCCCGTCTGGGCCGAGCACTGTGGCCGGACGGATCGCGCTGCCCGCCCGAGGCCGTCGGCGCCTGCGAGTGATGCGCGCGAGGCCGTCGCGGACAGACCGGTCTCAGACAGGCCGTGCGAGGGCGTTGCGGATGTCGGGGATGCCCTTGACCCAGTAGAGCAGCGCCACGCAGCCGGCGAAGAAGGCGATCGCGGCCCAGTCGAACAGCTCCTTGTAGCGCACGGTGTCGGCCGCCAGCAGCAGGGTCATCATGCCAAGGTAGGCCAGCGCGAAGGCCAGGTGGATCAGCATGTCGCGGTAACCGCCGCGGGCCACCCGGTACCAGACCAGTACGGTCAGATGCCACAGCGCCAGGAACAGGAACAGGAAGGGCAGCATGGTGTCGCCCAGCTCCACGCTGGTGGCGGCCTCGCGCCCGCCCAGCGAGGTCAGGTGACCGATCAGCAGGATGGCGTACAGCCAGGCCACCAGCGTGACCTCGACCAGATCCAGCAGGAACAGGACCACGATTCGGCGCGGGCTGAGCCCGGCCAGGCGGGCGCCGTTATCGGGATTGCAGAAATAGGCCGAATAAGCGACGAACTTGTAGGCGGTGAAGACCGTAACCAGCGCCGTCAGCACGATGCGCTTCCAGAACTCCGGGTCCCGGATGGTGGACGGGTGATCCGTCAGGAACTGCACGTATTCGACCGAAACCACCAGCAGCCCCAGCGCGATGACCGCCAGGATCAGATCGCTGATCTTCTCGGAGAGGCGGTTATAGAAGGTATTGGTATTCATCGCGGATTCTCGTCCCTGTGCATGCGGTGGCTCGATCGATGTCCCCTGCGTTTGAGGGGCGACGGCGGGAGGAGCGCAGTTTAGGCTGTTCGCCATATCCCTTCCACTGGAGGCAGCATGCAGCCGACGAAACCGAATACCCGCACCCGTGCCACCCTGCTGACGGGTCTGGCGGCCGGCGCCGCCCTGACGCTGACCGGCGGACAGGCCGTCGCCGGCGAGGTGGTGATGAGCGGCACGATCGATGGTGACGAACGGACCTGGGAGCGCTTCGACACGGATGACGGGGGGCCGGCCTTCTTCACCGACCTGCCCGGCGGGGCCCGCCTGTTCAACCTGCACGGACTGCGCGACGGCAGCACGCCAAACCCCATGGGCTCGCTGATCGTCAGCGTAACGACCTTCAACGACAACGTGGGCAGGGTGGAGATCAGCTACTACCACGAACAGGCCGGCGGCCCCGATTTCGTGGGCAACGACGAGCTCGAGAATGTCGAGTACGAATTCGACCGCCTGGAGGTCGACGGAGACACCGCCCGCATCAGCGGCCGGGTTTCGGGCGAGCTGCACCACCGGGAGAATCCGCTGAGCGAGGAGACGGACGCTTCGCGCACGCGGTCGGTGGAGGTGGAGTTCGACACCACCCTGCCCGAACAGGAGTAGGACAAGAGCCGGAACAGGACCGGGCGCCCGTTGCAGGCGCCCGGCAACCGGTGGTGATTACATCAGATCGAAGCGATCGTTGTTCATCACCTTGTTCCAGGCATCGACGAAGTCCCAGACGAACTTCTCCGCCGCGTCGTCCTGGGCATAGGCCTCGGCCAGGGCACGCAGCTGCGAGTTGGAGCCGAACACCAGGTCCACGCGGGTCCCGGTCCACTTCACCTCGCCGGTGGCGCGGTCACGCCCCTCGAAGCGATCGGCCTCCTCGCCCACGGGCTGCCATTCGATGCCCATGTCGACCAGGTTCACGAAGAAGTCGTTGGTCAGCTGCCCGGGACGCTCGGTCAGCACACCATCCTTCGAGCCCCCGTGGTTGGCATCCAGGGCGCGCATGCCGCCCACCAGCACCGTCATCTCGGGGGCGCTCAGACCCAGCAGCTGGGCGCGGTCCAGCAGCATCTCCTCTTCCGCCACGGTGAAGCGCGCGCGGCGGTAGTTGCGGAAACCGTCGGCCTCCGGCTTCATCGGCTCGAAGGACTCGGCGTCGGTCTGTTCCTCGGTGGCATCCGTGCGGCCGGGGACGAACGGCACGTACACCGGGTGCCCGGCATCCGCCGCGGCCTTCTCGATGCCGGCCGCCCCGCCCAGCACGATCATGTCGGCGAGGGAGATGCGCTTGTCGCCATACTGCTCGTCGTTAAAGGCCCGGCGTACGCCCTCCAGCCGGTCCAGCACCTTCGCCAGCTGCTGCGGCTCGAACGCCTCCCAGTCCTTTTGCGGCGCCAGGCGGATGCGGGCCCCGTTGGCCCCGCCACGCTTGTCGGACTGACGGAAGGTGCAGGCCGAACACCAGGCGGTGGCCACCAGCTCCTGCACCGTCAGTCCGGTCGCGAGGATCCCGGCCTTCAGCCGTTCGGCGTCCTGCTCGTCGATCAGCACGTGATCTGCCGGCGGCACCGGGTCCTGCCAGATCAGGTCCTCGGCGGGGACTTCCGGGCCGAGATAGCGATCTTTCGGCCCCATGTCACGGTGCGTCAGCTTGAACCAGGCGCGCGCGAAGGCGTCAGCGAACTCCTCCGGGTTCTCCTTGAAGTGCAGCGCGATCCTGCGGTACTCGGGATCCTCGCGCATCGCCATGTCGGCGGTGGTCATCATGATGCCGACCTTCTGCGACGGGTCCTCCGCGTCCGGGGCGTGGTCCTCGTCGGCGAGGTTCTTCGGCACCCACTGCGAGGCCCCGGCCGGGCTCTTCGACAGCTCCCAGTCGTACTTGAACAGCACCTCCAGGTAGCTCATGTCCCACTGGCGCGGGGTCGGGGTCCAGGAACCCTCCAGCCCGCTGGTGATGGTGTCGCGGCCCTTGCCGGAACCATAGCTGCTCTTCCAGCCCAGGCCCATCTCCTCCAGCGGCGCGGCCTCCGGTTCCGGTCCCACGTGGGCCGCATCACCGGCGCCATGCACCTTGCCGAAGGTGTGCCCGCCGGCGGTCAGTGCCACCGTCTCGTAGTCGTTCATCGCCATGCGCGCGAAGGTCTCGCGGATGTCGTGCGCCGACTTCAGCGGGTCCGGGTTGCCGTCCGGACCCTCGGGGTTCACGTAGATCAGGCCCATCTGTACTGCGGCCAGCGGATTCTCGAGTTCACGTTCGCCGGAGTAACGGCTCTTCGCGTGATCGCTGGTCGCCAGCCACTCGTCCTCGGCACCCCAGTAGATATCCTCTTCCGGGGCCCAGATGTCCTCGCGACCGCCGCCGAAGCCGAAGGTCTCGAAGCCCATGGATTCCAGCGCCACGTTGCCGGCCAGGATGTACAGGTCGGCCCAGGAAATCTTGTTGCCGTACTTCTGCTTGATCGGCCAAAGCAGACGCCGCGCCTTGTCGAGGTTGGCGTTGTCCGGCCAGCTGTTGATGGGGGCGAAGCGCTGGTTGCCGGTGGACGCCCCGCCCCGGCCGTCGGCGGTACGATAGGTCCCGGCGGCGTGCCAGGCCATGCGGATCATCAGCGGCCCGTAATGGCCGTAGTCGGCCGGCCACCAGTCCTGCGAATGGGTCATCAGCTCGGCCAGGTCCTGCTTGACCGCCTTCAGGTCCAGCTGGCTGAAGGCCTCCGCATAATCGAACTCCGGCCCC
The DNA here is from genome assembly GCF_000377785.1 of Thioalkalivibrio sp. ALJ24. Classification (GTDB taxonomy): domain Bacteria; phylum Pseudomonadota; class Gammaproteobacteria; order Ectothiorhodospirales; family Ectothiorhodospiraceae; genus Thioalkalivibrio. The sequence continues at coordinate 218,342 of NZ_KB898728.1, forward strand.
AGCGGATCGGACTCGACCCCGTGCTGATGCAGGATGGCGAGGTTCAGCTGGTTCGGCCACCAGTCACGCGGCCCGCCACCGCCGGCGTTGTTGCGGGTACGGCTTCCATGCATGACCGGGCAGCGGCCAGCGGCATTCGGGGTGTCTCCTGCCATCTCTCTCTCCTTCTCTCGTTGTGTTGGTCCCTCGAGATATAGCAGGGGCAGCCATAAAAGACATTATCGAGTTCACATTGTCTTGATAGGGCGCACCTATCGGGGAATCGAAAAGCTAGAGACGCGCCCGGGTGCGCTGCACCAGGCCGGCCGGATCGCGCAGGCCCGGAACGACCTTGGCGTGGCCGTCGGCGTCCACCACGGTCACCTTGCCGAAGCCCAGCCAGCGCCCCAGCCAGTGCTGCCTGACCCCGATATCGCCGACGCGCCTGAGCTCGAAGCGCACCACGCGCTGCCACAGAAGGCCACTGGCCACGTGCAGATAGCGATCGGTCAGTACCGCCTCGGAATTCACGAAACTGGCCAGCGCACGGATGGCCAGCCCCGGCAGGACCACCAGGTACAGCACCGCCGCGGCCCCCTGACCCCAGACCCCGAACGGGCCGATGGCCAGCAGTGCCGTCACCCCCAGCACCACCAGCGCCGGCAGGAACACCGCCCAGTGGGCGTTGGTTTCCAGCTCCACGTGGGCATCCGCGCCCACTTCGTCCCGCAGCTCGATCGAACGCCGCCCGAGAAACCCCAGCAGGCTGATCACCACCGCCGGTGGCAGCAGCAGGATCCCCGCGACCATCAGCATGTTGCCAACCCGCGAGCCCGACCACGCGACCCCGGCCACCAGGGTGATCACCGCCGAGATCATCAGCGCCACCGCCAGCATCCACAGGGCACGGCGCACGCGTTCCTGCCGGCAGGCGGTACGCGCCGCCCGCCCGCCCGGCCACCAGCGAATCAGCGCCGACGCCAGCGTCAGCGGCAGCAACACCACGAAGGCCGCCACGAATCCGAGTGAACTCTCGCCGCGCACCAGCATGGCGCCCAGCAGCGCGACCACCGTCGCACCCGCCAGGATCAGCGGCATGCGCCGCACCAGTCGTGCCCAGAACCCCTGCGCCATCACGTCCTCTTGCGGTTGTCCGTCTCCGGAAAAGGCGCCAGTCTATCAGCGAACGGCTTATTCCTCGGCGGCCGGCGGCTCGGCCGCACCGGAGAACCCCGGTCCGCGCACGTCCTCGATCTCCCAGCCGCGGTCCATGTCGCGGCCCGTCACCCACCAGTCATGCACGTGCAGGCGCAGCGGGCCCCGCACCCGTTCCTCGAAGCGCGACGGCAGCACATACGGCCCGACCTCCTCGTACTCCAGGAACGTGGTGTCCACGTGTGCGCCCTGCGTGGGCTCGAAGCCCTCGAGCGTGATGTGCACGCGGTAGAGCCGGTCGGTCTCCGGGTGGATCCACATCACCACCTCGTCGCGTTCGGCAAAGCCGAAGCCCGGTTCGATGGTCGCCAGCACCCGGTGGTAGTCCACGCCATCCTCGCGCCGGTCCGGCAGGCGCTGCAGATCGGTGGCCCGGTGCTTCACGAAACTGGGGCCGAAATGGAACAGCTCGCCCGCGTCGATGGTCATCGCGGTGGCGGCGACCCGGTCCGGATCGGTCTCGAACTCGCCGTTGTAGTACACGCTGATCGTGCCCTCGTGGCGGAATACGTGCTTCACCCCCTCGGGCCCGGTGTACTCGCGCACGTACAGCGAATCCGCCGGGCGATAGCGCTCTTCCGAACGCCCGCGAAAGCCGGTATCCGTCACCAGCGGCTGGATGCGCTGGATCATGCGTCCCCATTCGCCGTCGGTGGCCATGTTGAAGTCGCGCGGGTCCTCGCGCAGATCGCCCCCGTGGGCCTCCAGCGTGCGCTCGAACAGGGTCTCGGCCGACAGCCCGTCGGCGAACTCCCGATCCGGTGCCGGCTCCGGAAAGGCGCGCCCGCAGCCCGCCAGCAACACGATCAATCCCGCCACGCTCGCAAGCCGCCAGCCCGCGGCTGCTGTCCATCCCGTCCGTACCATGGCCATCCTCCCCTGCGTGCGACCCGGGCCCTGCGGCCCGGTATCCGTCTACTCGGGATCCGGGGGCACGCCGGAAAGTTCCACGTGCTCGGACCCCACGAACTCCCACAGCTCCGGCATCAGCCGTTCCATGCGTTGCTGGATCGCATCGGAGACCAGCAGCGTGTGGTCGATCCCCTCGGTCCAGCCGAAGATCGAATGGGTCAGCTCCTCGCGGGTGCGCACGCGGTTGCGGATGTCGTCCAGCAGGCGACGGAACTCCGAGGGGGTCGGCTGTACCCCCAGTGCCCGGAACAGCTCGCCGAGCCCGGCCAGCAGGCCCTCGGCCTCCGGCCCCAGACCGAAATCCTCCGGGCGGTAATCCGCCTCGCCCACCGAGGCGCGCGGCACCCACACGGTAAAACCGACCTTCTTCAGCGAATGATAGATCGGCTCCTCCGAGATCAGCAGCAGCATCAGCCGTTCCGGACTGGCCACGAAGGACGACCCGCCCATCGACCATTCGCGGTCGACCACGAAGCGGTACAGCCGAAGGTGCTCGCGGAAATCCGCCGCCTGCAGCTGATCCAGGATCAGGATGGTGCGCTCGCCCTCGGAATACGCGCAGGCGCTGGAGACCTCCCGGTCGAACGCCGGGATCGGCGGCTCTTCGCGCCCTTCCTCTTCCGGGTTGGACGCCGGCTGTGCGGTCGGCGCCGGGTCCTGCGCCTGGGTGAAGTCGTGATAGAGCACGTGCGGGACTTCCAGTGCCGCGGCCAGCGCGTTGGCAAAGGCCGTCTTGCGCCGGCCCGAATCCCCCTCGACGTTCAGCGTGGGGATCACGCCGCCCGCCTGGGCCAGCACGCATTCCACATGGTGGGCGTAATCGATGTTCGACTCGAACCCGTTGTCCGCCATCCGTTCGCGCAGTGTCTTCATGAGCCTTCCTCGTGGCCAGCCTTCCCCTCAAGGATACGTTCCCGCTGGCCGGCGGGGGTATGGAACCGGCCCTCCAGCTGACGCCGATCGGCCGCGGCGTGTTCCAGCCTCCGACGCGAACCCGAAACAATCCATGAATTCGGTTCACAAACCGTTCCGGGTTCGCTAGCCTGCAGCGTCATGGGAACCGAAGACCGCAAGCAACGCGAGCGCCAGGCACGCGAACAGCTGTTCATCGACAAGGCCCACGAGCTGATCCGCACGGACGGCCTGCTGGCACTGCAGATGTCGAAGCTGGCCTCCGCCTGCGAATACGCCACCGGCACGCTGTACCAGCACTTCGCCTCCAAGGAGGATCTGCTGGCCGCGGTGGCGACGCGCACCACCATCCAGCACGCCGAACGCTTCCGCCGGCTGCCGGAGCTGCCCCTGGGCACGCGCTCGCAGATGCTGGCGATCGTACTGACGGACCTCGATTTCGCCGCCGCCAACCCGGACCACTACCGCCTGATGCAGTACCTGCTCACCGAGGCGGTCTGGGCGCAGATTTCACAGGAACGCCGCGAGGCTCTGCTCACGGCCGCCCAGCCGATCAGCGATGCCGTGAGTGGCGTGGTGGAAAGGGCCCGGGAAAAGGGGGACCTTCCCGTGGCACGGGAGATCTCCGCCGAAGAGATGGGGCTCGGCCCCTGGGCCCTGAACCAGGGCATGCAGAGCCTTGCCAATGCCCGCGGCCTGCTGGAGGCCTATGACATCGGCCAGCCGCTGGATCACCTGCTGCGCCATTTCCACGCACTGATGACCGGCTGGCGCTGGGAGCCGCGCGTGGACCCCGACGAACCCTCGGTGGTGCGCGCGGAGAGCGAGCGCGTACGCGCCGTGCTGCAGGAGGCCTTCCAGTGAGTCGCCGTTTCTTCTACATGCTGTTCGGCGTGGCCGTGGTGCTGGGCGGGATCTTCGGATTCAAGGCCTTCATCGACCAGCAGATCGCCGAATATTTCGAGGAGATGCCCGAACCCGAGGCCACCATCAACGCAGCCACCGTCCAGACCGACGCGTGGACACCCGAGACCCGCGCCATCGGCAGTCTCGAGGCGGTGCGCGGCGCGACCCTGAGCTTCCAGAGCCAGGGCCTGGTGGATCGCATCCTGTTCTCCAGCGGCACCGAAGTGGTCGAAGGCGAGACCCTGGTGGAGCTGGACACCGCCCTCGACCGCGCCGAGCTGGAGAGCCTGCAGGCCGCGGCCATGCTGGCCGAAAGCGAGCTGCAGCGCGCCCGCGGGCTGGCCGAGCGCGACAGCATCTCCGACTCCGAACTGCAGCGCCGGCAGACCGAAGCGGAACAGGCCCGCGCCGCCGTGCGCTCGCAGGAAGAACGCATCCGGCAGAAGCGCCTGCGCGCGCCGTTCGACGGCCAGCTGGGCATCCGCCAGATCGACGAGGGCCAGTTCGTCGGCCCCGGCGATCCGGTGGTCGAACTGCAGACCCTGGACCCCATCCACCTGGATTTCTCCCTGCCCGAGCGGCGCCTGAGCCAGATCGAGCTGGGCCAGGAGGTGCGCGTGCGGGTGGATGCGCACGACTCCACCTTCAGCGGCGAGATCACCGCCATCGAACCCCGGGTGCGCGCGGCCTCGCGGATGTTCCAGGTGCAGGCCACCCTCGATAACGAGGACCACCGCCTGCGCCCGGGACAGTTCGCCCGCGTGACGCTGGAACGCGGCGAGGCCGAGGAAGGACTGGTGGTGCCGCAGACCGCCATCCGCCACGCCCCGTGGGGCCAGTCGGCGTTCGTGGTGTTCGAGGACGATGACGGGCAGAAGCGGGTGGAACAGCGTCTGGTCGAGACCGGCGAACGGCGCGGCGACCTGATCCGCATCCGCGACGGGCTGGAGGAAGGCGACACCGTGGCCGCCAGCGGCCTGCTCAAGCTGCAGAACGACACCCCGGTGAACATCACCGAAGACGCCCAGCCGGATGCCGAGCGCGACCCGCGCCCGGACACTCGCTGACCCGGGCCGCGACCATGCGTTTCACCGACGTCTTCATTCAGAAACCGGTGCTGGCCACGGTGGTCAGCCTGTTCATCCTGCTGTTCGGCATCCGCGCGGTGGTGGACCTGAACGTCCGCCAGTTCCCCGAGGTGCAGAACGCGGTGGTGACCGTCAGCACCTCGTATATCGGCGCGGAAGCCGATCTGGTCGAGGGCTTCATCACCACCCCGATGGAGCGCGAGGTCGCCGAGGCCGAGGGCATCGACTACATCGTCTCCTCCAGCATGGCGGGCACCAGCACGGTACAGGCCCATCTGGAGCTGGACTACGATCCCAACGAGGCGCTGACCCAGATCTCCGCGCAGGTCGACAAGATCCGCTCCGAACTCCCGGCCGAGGCCGAGGACCCGGTGGTGGACCTGTCGGTGGGCGACGACGTCGCCGCGATGTACCTGTCGTTCTATTCCGAACAGCTCGACAACAACCAGATCACCGACTACCTCGTGCGCGAGGTGCAGCCGGAGCTGTCCACCGTCAACGGCGTGCAGCGCGCCGAGATCCTCGGCGGCGAGCCCTTTGCCATGCGGGCCTGGCTGGACGCGGACCGCATGGCCTCGTACGGGGTCAGCGGGCGCGACGTGCGCCAGGCGCTGGAGGGCAACAACGTGCTCTCCGCGGTCGGCCAGACCCGGGGTTCGATGGTCAGCCTCGACCTCACCGCCGACACCGACCTGCAGAGCGTCGAGGAATTCGAGCAGCTGGTGCTGTTCGAGGCCGATGGCGACCTGGTGCGCCTGGCCGACGTGGCCGAGGTGGAACTGGGCTCGGAGACCTACGACTCCTCGGTGCGCTTCAACGGTCAGGCGGCCACCTTCATGGGGATCGAGCTGGCGCCGGACGCCAACGCCCTGGACGTGATCGCCGAGGTGCGCGAGGTCTTCGACGAGCGCGTGGAACCACGGCTGCCGTCGGGGCTGAACGGCGAGATCGTCTACGACTCCACCGACTACATCGAGAGCGCGATCAACGAGGTGCTGATCACCATCGCCCTCGCGCTGCTGATCGTGCTGGTGGTGATCTACCTGTTCCTGGGCTCGCTGCGCAGCGTGATCATCCCCGCGGTGGCGGTGCCGCTGTCGCTGGTCGGCACCTTCATGCTGATGCTGCTGATGGGCTTCTCGCTCAACCTCCTGACCCTGCTCGCGATGGTCCTGGCGATCGGCATCGTGGTGGACGACGCGATCATCATGCTGGAGAACATCTCGCGGCATATCGAGGAGGGGATGTCGCGCATGGAGGCCGCGCTGCAGGGGGCGCGCGAGCTGGCCTGGCCGATCGTGGCGATGTCCACCACGCTGGTCGCGGTGTTCCTGCCGCTGGGCTTCATCGGCGGGCTGACCGGCACGCTGTTCATCGAGTTCGCCTTCACCCTGGCGGCCACCGTGGTGATCTCGGGGATCGTCGCCATCACCCTGTCGCCGATGATGTGCTCGAAGATCCTGCGCCACGGCGACGGCCAGAAGCGCGGGCGCATCGAGACCTGGCTGGACGACCGCTTCGACGGTCTGCGCCGGCGCTACCGGCGGCGCCTGCACGGGGCCCTCAACGACCGCTTCACCATTGCAGTGTTCGGCGCGATCGTGCTGGTCTCGTGCTATTTCCTGTTCGTTACCTCGCAGTCGGAACTGGAGCCGCCCGAGGACCAGGGCTTCGCCTTCTCCATCATGGAGGGCGACCCGCACATGGGCATCGACCACCTCGAACGCAACACGGCCCTGACCGACCGCCTGTTCGACGAGATCCCGGAGATGGACAACATCTTCATCGTCAACGGCTTCGGTGGCGGCCCGGGCATGGCCGGCGCGACCAACCAGGCGCTGGGCGGCTTCGTGCTGAGCCCGTGGGAACAGCGCGAGCGCGATACCGACACGATCCTGGAAGAAGACCTGCAGCCGGCACTGGACCGCATCCCGGGACTGGAGGTGTTCGCGATCCAGCCGCCGCAGCTGCCGACCCCGGGCGACGGTGCCCCGGTCAGCGTGGTGTTCAACTCCACGGCCTCGTTCGAGGAGCTGGAGACCTTCACGGACGAGATCACCGAACGCGCGATGGCCACCGGGCGCTTCATCTTCCTGGATACCGATCTCGACTTCGACAAGCCGCGGGTGGACCTGAAGATCGACCGCGAGCGCGCGGCCCAGCTGGGCATCGACATGACCACGCTGAACGCCGACCTCGCCACGTTCCTCTCCGGGGGCTACACCGGCCGCTTCGCGATGGAGAACCGCAGCTACCGAGTGATCCCCCAGGTGCAGCGCACCGACCGCCTGACCCCGGAGCAGCTGGAGGAGCTGTTCACCCGCACCGCCGACGGCACGCCGGTGCCGCTGTCCAGCATCGTGACCCTGGAGGAAAGCGTCACCCCGCGCGAGCTGAACCGCTTCCAGCAGCTCAACGCCGTGACCCTGCAGGGCGTGCCGGCCCCGGGCGTGACCCTCGGCGAGGCGCTGGAGCTGATCGACGAGATCGCCGCCGAAATACTGCCGCCGGACGTGAACGTGGACTACGCGGGTGAATCCCGCCAGCTGAAGGCCGAGGGCGGCGACCTGGTGGTGACGTTCTTCTTCGCCCTGCTCGTGATCTTCCTGGTGCTGGCCGCGCAGTTCGAGTCGTTCCGCGACCCGCTGATCATCCTGACCACGGTGCCGATGTCCATCGCCGGCGCGCTGATCTTCATCAGCCTGGGCGTGACCTCGCTCAACATCTACACCCAGGTGGGCCTGCTGACGCTGATCGGCCTGATCGCCAAGCACGGCATCCTGATCGTGGAGTTCGCCAACCAGCTGCAGCGCCGGGGGCACCCGCTGCGCGAGGCGATCGAGGAGGCCGCCAGCCTGCGCCTGCGTCCGATCCTGATGACCACCACCGCGACCGTGGTGGCCATGGTGCCGCTGCTGATGTCCACCGGCGCCGGCGCCGGCTCGCGCTTCGCCATGGGCCTGGTGATCGCCGCCGGCATGGCCATCGGCACGCTGTTCACCCTGTTCGTGGTCCCGGCGATCTACACCTACCTCGCCCGCGACCACTACGCCGACCGCCTCGCCGACGGGGAGACGGACCACTCGGCCGCCTGACTGAACGTGCCTGACCTGGCATGGCATGGCGGCAACCATTTGCCGCCATGCGGCTAAAGTTTGCCGCCCGCCAGCCGTTACCTCCGGGAAGCTGTGTACCCGGAGGGCCGCCCCCATGCGCATCGCAGAACACTCCCTGGAACTTTCGAGCCAGCGCGTCGCCTTCGAGGCCACGCACCGCTCGGCACGCCTCACTGCCACCCGCGCCGACGCGACGAACCTGCCAGCACCACCGGCAGCCCCGACGGCAGTCACGGCAACCGGCGAATCCCCCCGGGCCCTGCCATCCTTGTCAGCCCCGGCCGCCACCCCGCACACCGAAGCCCGCTCCACGGTCGGCGCCGCACCCGCGGATGCCGAACTCACCCCGCTGGACAACATGCGCATGGAGTTGCTGCGCCTGATCGTGGAACGCCTGACCGGGCGGGAGATCGAGGTCCTGGATCCGTCCGAGCTGCGCCCGGACCCGGACGAGAATGCCGAGACGGTCGAATTCTCGCCGCCCCCGGCTCACGCACGGGGGCCGGGCTCGGTGGCCCGTGCCGGCATCGCCTGGTCGGTGGAGGAAACCCGGATCGAGGTCGAGCACACGTCCTTCGAGGCCCGGGGCATGGTGCGCACAGCCGACGGCCAGGCGATCGACATCGACCTCTCCGTCAGCATGAGCCGCGAGTTCATGCAGCACACCCGCGTCAGCGCCGGCATGGACGCCGAGCTGCACGATCCGCTGGTCATCAACTTCCATGCACCGGCGGCCGCCCTCACCGACACCCGTTTCGAGTTCGACCTGGATGCCGACGGCCACGAACAGCAGGTGGCCTTTCTCCAGTCCGGCAGCGGGTTCCTGGCCATCGACCGCTCCGGCAGCGGCAAGGTGGACGACGGCTCGGAGCTGTTCGGCCCGCTCACCGGCGACGGCTTTGCCGAGCTGCGCCGCCACGACCACGACGGCAATGGCTGGATCGACGCGGACGATCCGATCTACGACCGCCTGCGCGTGTGGACGCGCGACGAAAAGGGTCGCGACCAGCTACTGGCCCTGGGGGAGGTCGGGGTCGGCGCCATCTACCTGGGCCACGTCAGCACCCCGTTCGACCTGCGGCACAGCGCAGACAACAGCCTGCTCGGCCAGGTCGAGTCCACCGGGCTGTGGATCAACGAAGACGGGGAGACCGGCAGCGTCCAGCAGATCGACCTGACCGCCTGATCGGGGAACCGCGGAGTCCGTATTACTCGGTCAGTTCCTTGAGGATGCGCGCATGGATGTCGCGGTCCTCGTCCTTGCTCAGCACGAAGCGGATGTAGCGCACCGACTCCAGATGCGGGGTCCGGTGCACAACTGTCTCCAGGGCCACCCGCGCCGCATCCTCGATGGGGTAGCCGAACGCCCCGGTGGACAGTGCCGGGAACGCGATGCTGAAGACCCCCGCCTCCTCGGCGCGCGCCAGGGCCTCGCGATAGCACGAAGCCAGCAGGCGACTGGCCGGCTCGTCACGCCCGTACACCGGCCCGAGGCAATGAATCACGTAACGGTTCGGCAGCCGATGCCCGTCCGTCAGCACCGCCTGCCCCGGCTCGATGGGAGCCAGCGCCTGGCATTCACGCTCCAGCTCCGGCCCCGCCGCATGGTGGATGGCCCCGGCCACGCCCCCGCCCGGGCGCAACCAGGCATTGGCCGCGTTCACGATGGCGTCCATGTCGTGCTGCTCGACGATGTTGCCGGTGACGCACTCGATCTTCACTCCCCGGACCACGACCTGCATGGTGGTTCCCCCGTCTTTCCCTGATGTTTTCCACCCGAATCATAGGCCAGCCAGCCGGCCCCGTACACGTCACCCTCCCCGACCTCGCCCCCGAGGGAGGCCAGACCTCTGGCCGATCCGGCGTCAAATCCGGAGCAGCGATTCCACAGGCCGGCGGGGCGTCGCCCGCGGCGTCCCGTCCGGGCGCCCCAGTGCGAACAGCAGCTGCGGATGCCCGCCACCCAGCGGCTCCGCCAGCTCCGCGCGTCGCTCCGGCAGCTGCAGCGGCTGATTCAGATAACGCGCGCAGAACCCGTGGCGCGTGGCCTCCAGCAGCACCCGCTGCAGGCCCTGCCCGGCCGCCAGCGACTGCATCGGACCGTCGATCCCCGTCCCCAGCGCCAGCAGGACCGGGGCCCCGCTCGCCACCCGAGCCTCGGCACGACCCATCCCCCGCGGCGACACCAGCCGGCGCACCGCCCAGCGGGTCAGACCGCCGGTGAAGCGGCCAACCGGCAGCCCGTCACCCGCGGCCGCCGGGCGCATCCAGTGCGCCAGCTCGGCACGCCAGGCCGGGTTGCGCCACTGCTCGCGCGTCGCTTCCCGCACCAGCCGCACGATCTCGCGGCGCGGTTCCGCCTCCGTCACCGGCCGCAGCCAGACGCCCTCCTGGCGCGCGGCGGCGACCAGCGCATCCACCACCTCCGGCGGCACCGGGTCCGGACGGAAGCGTCCGCGCCACGAACGCCGTTGCGGGATCCACTCCTTCAGCGGCGGCAGCGTCTGCAGATCGGCACCTGCATGCGAGGTATTCAGCAGGCGCACGTACGGTCCGGTACCGGCCTGTTCCGGACGCACGTTCAGCCCCTGGCCGTCGGCCGCCGCAGCCACCCGCAGATTCATCACCGCGCAGCCCACGCTGATCACCCGCTCGCGGCCGCCGGGGTCGGAGACCGGCAGGGACCGCTCCGGGTCAATCCAGACCTCGATCCCGTCGCGCGCCACGCGGAACCGCCACGGCTGGCTGTTGTGCGACGACGGGGCCTGCGCGGCAAGCTCCAGCCAGTTCCGGATGACGGGGTCGAGATCCATGAAGTCATGCCTCTTCGATCAGGGAACGGGTGCGCGCCGCGATGGCCTCGGCCGGGCGCGCCATGGCCTCCTCCGGGGTCAGGCTCCCGTCACACAGGGCGCGCACGTCGGCCAGGCCCAGCGCGGCCAGTTCGTCCGCATCGGCGTCCACGGAACCGGCCACCGCCGCTACCGGCACGCCCGGCCCCCCGGCGCGCCGCAGGACCTCGGCCACCACCTTGCCATGCGCGGTCTGGCCATCCAGCCGGCCCTCGCCGGTGATCACCCGGTCCGCCTCGCGCATCGCCGCATCCAGACCGATCAGGTCGGCCACGTACGCCGCCCCCATGCGCGCCGTCCCGCCCAGCACGCAGCCCAGCGCGAAGCCCAGTCCGCCGGCGGCCCCGGCGCCCGGGGCATCCGCCGGCCGCCGCAGCCACCCGGCGGCTTCGATGGCCCCCGCCAGGCGCTGCAGGCAGGCATCCATCGCCGCGACGTCGTCCACCGCCAGGCCCTTCTGCGGCCCGAACACCGCCGCCGCCCCCTGCGGACCGGTCAGCGGGTTGTCCACGTCGCTCAAAAGCGTGATCTCGACTTCGCCCAGGCGCGGATCCAGCTCCGCGAAATCGGCCTGCGCGACGCTGCCCAGTTCCGCCGGGCGTGATACCAGCTCCCGCCCCTCCGCATCCCGGAACCGCACGCCCAGGGCTGCCAGCAGGCCCGCGCCCCCGTCCACCGTGCCACTGCCGCCCAGGCCCACCAGCAGATGCCGTGCCCCCGCATCCAGCGCCGCGCGCATCAGTTCACCCACGCCCCGGGTATCCAGCCGCCAGGGATCGCGCCGACCCGCGGAGATCCGGTCCAGACCGCAGGCCGAGGCGACGTCCAGCACGGCCCGACGACCCTGCGGGTCCAGTCCCCAGCCGGCCTGCAGCGCCGTTCCGTCGGGGCCGGTGACCCGCGCCTGGCGCCATTCCCAGCCCGCCGCCCGGCTTATCCGCCATGCGGTGCCCTCGCCGCCATCGGCCATCGGCAGCGCTTGCACCCGGGCATCCGGCCGCGCCGCAAGAACGCCGCGCACCATCGCCGCGGCGACCTCCTCGGCCGCCAGGCTGCCCTTGAAGCTGTCCGGGCACACTACCACCCGCAGCGGCTCAGTCGGCATCACCACGGGCCCCATCAACCTTCCACATAACGCTCGTTCCGTCCCGGTCTGCACGGGCGCGCAGCCACTCGATCAGCACTCCCGGGAGTCCGCGCCTCCCCGCGCGAACACGACCTGGTTGCGCCCACTCGACTTGGCCTCATACAGGGCATCGTCCGCGCGTTTCAACAGGGTGTTCGCATCGTCTCCGGGACACGCGCCGGCCAGGCCCACACTGATGGTCACCTGCCCCACCACGGCAAAGGAAGCATCCGCTACCCGGGAGCGCAGGCGCTCCGCCATCTGGCAGGCCTCGGCAACATCGGTATTCGGCAGCAGCACCGCGAATTCCTCGCCTCCCCAGCGGGCCAGAACGTCGGTCTCGCGAATCTCACCGACCAGGCGTCCGGCCAGTTCCACGAGGACCTGGTCACCAATGTCGTGGCCGTGCCCGTCGTTCACGCTCTTGAAATAGTCGAGGTCAATGATCAGCAGTGCGACCGCGCTCTCGTGACGATGGTAAAGCGCCAACGCGCGTTCCAGTTCCCGATCAAAACACTGCCGGTTCGCAACGCCCGTCAGCCGGTCGGTCGATGCCTCGCGTTCCAGGATCGCCTCCAGCCGCTTCTGCCGGGTGATATCCAGACCCACCCCGAGCAGGTACGCGTGACCGTGAAGCTCGACCCGCAAGCCATTGAACAGATAAGGAGTCTCGCCATCGACAGTACACAGGCGACTCTCCACCCGTACGCTTTCGCCGGCAAAGACCTGGCGGATACTTTCCTCAATATGATCCCGCTCCTCCACGGGGATGAGTTCCAGCGCATCCAGCCCGTCGAGTTCCTCCCGCATGCGCCCCGTGACCGTTTCCATCTGCTCGTTCCACCGGACGAACCGACCTTGCATGTCGAGCATGTAGAAAACCCCGGGCAGCCCCCGAAGGATCGCCTCGAACAACACCTTCTCGTGCCGGAGCTGATCCTCCAGCTGACTCTGCACGGTGATGTCCTGCACCGTACCGATCATCCGCACCGGCCGGCCTGCGGCGTCGAATTCGGTGCGTCCATGTTCACGGACCGTGCGCTGTGATCCGTCGGGCCGGACAACCCGGTGGAGCACAGCGAAGGGTTCCCCACGCAGAGAGGCCGCGATGGCTGACCGGAACCGGCTTTGATCCTCCGGGTGGACCACCGCCATCAACGTCTCCTGGTCGACGTCCCCTTCCTCGGGAGGCAGGCCGAAGATGCGGTAGACCTCGTCGGACCAGCGCACCCGGCCGGTACGGAAATCGGCCACCCAGCTCCCGACCCCGGCGATATGCTGCGCCTCGGCCAGCTCCTGCTCGCGTTCACGCAGGGTCCGCTCGGCCTGTTTGCGATCGCTGACATCGCGCACGACTGCCTGCAGAAACGCACCCTGTTCCAGATCGATGCGGCTCAGCAGGACCTCGGCGGGAAACTCGGCTCCACCCCCCCAGGTAACGTATCGCCATTCGAAAAAGGCCTGGCCCTCACGCATCGCCGCATTGATGTGCTCGACAAGCACCGCCCGGCTCGGGCGGCCGTCCGGCTGAACAAGCGGCGAGAGTTCGCAGGGATCAAGGGTAACGAAGGTCGCAACGTCCGGGACCCGGAACATCGCCAGCGCGGCTGGGTTGCAGTCCTCAATGCGGTCGCGCTCAAGAAAGATGATCGCGTCGCGCGTCTGCTCGAAGGCCAGCCGGTACTTGCGGTATTGCCGCCGCGCTTCCCGAACCGAGGTTTTCGGGGCCGTTTGCTCTGTCATGTCTGAAAGCCTCCACGCGCCCGTCTGCCCCCGGCCATGCCTTGCAGCAGGGCCGCCACACGCTGCGGCCTGAACTAGGTCCCATACCTAATCTGTAGCAGGATTCACGCGATACCGACACCCCGGCCGTCAGGCGCCCTGCCCGGACAACGAACCTTCGCCTCACCAACGGCTCGAACGTACATGGACATCCCGCTGCTGATCATCGGCCTGCTGCTGCTCGCCACCCTCGCCGCCTTTTTCGCCGGCGTGCTGCCGTATCCCGTCGGCTGGATCATCCTCGGCATCGCATTCCTCGGCCGGCTGCTGCACCTGCGAACCCGTGGCGGAAACTGATACGTTGTTCCCATCGAATTCACCACACGGTTAACGACACGGAGAAGCGACATGAGTGGTCTGGAAGGCAAGGTCATCGCCATCACCGGCGGCGCCGGCGGGATCGGCGAGAGCACGGCGCGCAAGCTGTACGAACAGGGCGCCAGCCTGGTCATCACCGACCGCGAGGCGGGCCCGGTGGAAGAGATCGCCCGCTCGCTCGGCGAGTGCGCGGTCGGTCTGGCAGTCGACGTGACCCGGCGAGAGGACAACGAACGCATGGTCGCCACCGCCATGGATCGCTTCGGCCGCCTCGATGGCGTGTTCCTCAACGCCGGGATCGAGGGCGAGATCGGCCCGTTCGACAGCCGCACCGATGCCGCCTGGGACAAGGTCTTTGCCGTCAACGTGCAGGGCGTGCGCCTTGGCGCGGAAGCGGCCCTGCCGGCACTGCGCCGGGGCAACGGCGGCAGCATCGTCATCACCTCCAGCGTGGCCGGCCTGCGCGGGTTCGGCGGCCTCTCGCCGTACGTATCCAGCAAGCACGCGGTGGTGGGCATGATGAAATGCCTGGCCGCCGAACTCGGGCCGGAGAACATCCGCGTCAACACCCTTAACCCGGGCCCGGTCGCCAACCGCATGATGGAATCCATCGAGGAACAGGCGAACCCCGGCCACGCCGACGAGGTGCACCAGTCCTTCGAGGCGCGCATCCCGCTGGGTCGCTACGTCAACAACGAGGAATGCGCCGGCATGGCCGCTTTCCTGCTGTCCGACGCCGCCTCCGGCTGCACCGGCAACACCTACGTCGTCGACGGCGGCCTCTGCGCGCAGTAATCCTGGGCCCTACCCCGTCGCGCGCATGCCGCCGCCCCCGCCACCCCCCGGTGGCGGGGTCCAGACGTTGCGAAACGCCTGGTGGGTGTTCTTGGGCAGATCGCGCGAGAAGCGCAGCTGAACGCCCCCGTCCGCGCGCACCGCGTGGATCCGCCCGCGCTTGAGGCGGTACTGGCGTGCCACGTCCTCGCATCCGCGCAGGAACGCCCTCGGCGGCTTGCCGCGCCGCACCCGGGCCGTGCCGTCACGCAGCTCCACCGTGAACACCAGCCGTGCGTGCCACAGCATCAGCGCGACCCCCAGGGCCAGCACGGCGAACATGATGAGCAACGTCAGCAGCATAGCGGGTCCCGCGGAGAGGAAAGGGATCGGCGTATTGGTCCGGGCCGGCGCACCTGTCTCGTATTCCAGGGCGCTGCATCACCCCCTGCGCCGACAAAGCAAGGGTGGCTTCATTCAGTGGCTCCCTGATCTTCGGCCCTGGATGATGCCGATTTGTCGGGAGGAGGAAACGCAGAGACGATTCCATCCACATGCTCATTCAGGTCATCGGAGACAGACTGCCACATCGGATCCACGAGAAATTCGATACCCTCTCGGCGGGCCAGTTTCGCTGCCGGAACGAAATCGCTGTCCCCAGTCACCAGCACGATGGTATCCGCCTGTTTTTTCAAAGCCAGGCTGGCGATATCCAGCCCGATGCGCATATCAACGCCCTTCTGTCGAAGCTCAAGGCCAATATGCCTTTCTTCCAGCTCATTCCACGTCGCGAGCACCCTGTTGAGCTGCGCGAGCTCGTCTGCAGAGAGCTGTGGAGGGGCATCGCCCTCGATAACCGTTTCCTCCAGGACCTTCATCCACTTCTGAGTCTTCAGGAGCTTTTTAGTCAGGGCAGGGCTGATCTGCCAATCGGATGTCTTCTGTACTGTCCCCAGCCTCAACGCGAATTTCCGTTTCTTGCGTAGCTGGGAGAACAGCTCACGGCGAAAGGTCGCGGTTTCCGTCTTTCCGTAATCAATGCGCCGATTGGCCAGCGGATGGTGACTTGTGCCGTCGTAAGGCTCTGCATCGTAGAAAAAAAGGCGGTAGACCTGATCCAGCCACACGCCGTCAGCCTCATTCTCATCGGAATGGATCAGTTTCTGGACATGACGTTTGCAGAGATGGCGCGCACTGTCAGCAACCGCTTCCGGGGAATCACAGAACTGCAAACCGACCAGCCTTGGTAGCCGTTTGATGAAGAAGCCACCGTCAATGAGGATTGCGATCCGTCGCACTCGAGTCATGTTCTTGTCCCTCAGAACGAAAAAAGCCTCCGGCTTTCGGCACACGCTCAGGATGGGGGAGCGGGCGTACTCGCAGGAGGCGGATAACCATCATCGTCGACCAACGGTTAGCGGTTGTCAATCTGGCGACGATTCAACCGCTAGTTCAGAAGTTGACGCCCACCTTCACCTGGCCCAGCAGGTTGTCGGCATCGCCGCCGCTGGTGAACTGCTGGCGCACGCCCGCGCCCGCAAACAGGGCACCATGGCGATACTCCACGTCCGCCCCCACCTGGAACGCCCACATGCTGTCGGACGACTCGTCATCCGGGTTGGTCCGGACGTACCCGATCCCGGGGCCGGCGCCATAGGTAAGCCGGCCACTGCCGCCAAACCAGCGTGGATTCATCTCGAAGGTCTGCAGCTTCAGGCCGTCGTTATCGAAGCGGTTGTAATTGAACTGCTGGCGGATGTTGCCCGCCGGCGGCGAGAACCACGGACAGTTCATCGAAAACTGCGCGCCCACGGCCGTGTCCGAGCCCACCCCGGAGACATCCACATCCATGGGCCCGGCGGTCGCCGCCAGGGTGAAGTCCGGAGACCACTCCGGGTCCTGATAGGGGCTGGTCGTCCATTCTCCGGCCTGCGCCGTGCCCACCAGTCCCGCGCACAGCACTGCCGTGGTGAAAGCCGTCTTCATGTCCTCTCCTCGCCTGTGAATGCCGCGGGGCCGCATATGCACCCCGTTTCGCGGGCGGGATTATGGCGAAGGCGTGACATGAGCGCCACGACCGGCACCTGCGTCGCGGCCCTCGCGCGTCGGGCAACGACTCAGCTGGAGAGGCCCCCGATGCGCCGGCCCGTGGCGGTTAGCAGGCTTTCGACCTCTGCCGCCGGCATGGGCCGGAAGAAGTGGAAGCCCTGTACCAGATCGATTTGCATCTCGCGCACCAGGTCCAGGTGTTCGCGAGTCTCCACGCCCTCGGCCACCACCTCGAGCCCCAGCCGGTGGCCGATGAACACCGCGGCCTCCATGATCGCCCGATCCTCGGGCCAGCGCGGCGCGTCGCTCACGAAGCTCTGATCGATCTTGAGGGAGGTCACGGGAAAGTGCTTGAGGTAACTCAGCGAGGAGTAACCGGTACCGAAGTCGTCGATGCCGATGTGGAACCCCCGGTGGCGAAGGTCCCGAAGTGCCGCCAGGGTCTCCTCGTCGGAATCGATCAGCACGTTCTCGGTCAGCTCAATGCCGATGTCCTCGGGGTTCAGCCCATGGCGTTCCACACTGGCCCGGAAGCGCGGAAGGAGATCGGCCTTGCGCATCTGGCGACCGGAGAAGTTGATGTCGATGCGCTGGAGCCCCAGACCGGCATCCCGCCAGGCCGCGCGCTGTCGGCAGGCCTCCTCGATCACCCAGTCACCGATGCGGTGGATCAGGTCCGAGCGTTCGGCCAGGGGGATGAACTCGCTGGGCGACATGGACGAGCCGTCCGCCGGAATCCAGCGCAGCAGGGCCTCGAGATTGGGGATCCGACCGGTGCTGGCCGACACCTGGGGCTGGTAGTACAGGACGAACTCGCCTTCCTCCAGTCCCCGCTCCAGACGGTCCATCAACCGGTGCCGATGGATCATCTCGTCGTGGAGCTGCTGGCTGAAATAGACGACGCGCGCCTCCTCGTCGAGCTTGGCACGGCCCTTGGCCAGATCGGCGTTGCGGATCAGTTCCCTGCCGGTCTCCCCGTTGTCGGGAAAGGTAGCCACCCCGAGACAGGCGGTCAGCCTCATGCTGCGGCCCCCCAGGGGAAACGGAGCCCGCATGGCCTCCTCCACCTTCTGCACCAGCCGCTGAATACTGTCCCGGTCGCGGATGCCGGGGAAAGCCATCACGAACTCATCGCTGGAGATCCGGGCCAGGAGATCGCCGGCGCGGCGATTGCTGCTCAACCGATGCGCCAGCTCGACCAGCAACCGGTCCCCCTGGTTATAGCCCAGGGCCTCGTTGACCTCGGAAAAGTGATCAATGTCGAGGTAAACCAGCACCAGGCTGGTACCCTGGCGGCGACACTCCGCCAACGCCCCATCCAGATCTTCCTCGAAGCCATGCCGGTTCAGGAGGTGGGTCAGCCGGTCGAAACGAGTGGCAAAGTCGAGCTGTCGATAGGCGCGTTTCTGCTCGGAGAGATCCACGTCCACACAGAACATCACGGGGTCGTCCGTGTGCTCGTTGAGCATGACGTGATGCGAATAAACCGCCACCGGATCACCGTTGCGGTGCCGCAGCTCCAGTTCCCCGGACGGGATCCCACGGTCGTGCTCGAGCCAGGCGCGGTGGGCCTCATCCGTCCATTCCCGCATCTCCGGCGGGATGATCAGGTCCTGCAACGGGCGACCGTGGGCCTCCTCCGGCGTGTAACCGTACAGGCGGGTACTGGCATCGTTCCAGTAGATGACCCGCCAGTCACGGTCGTACCCCTGGATCGCGACCATCGGCAGGCTTTCCAGCAGGGCACGAAATTGCCGCTCGCTCTCCCGATATTGGGTACGGACAAGATCAGCGTCACGGGACCCGGCCGAAGGGCGTTTCGGTGGGGCGACGCGCTCGGCCAGTCGACTGATCAGGCGGTGCAGTCGCTGCCTCAGACGCCGCGTCACACTGGGGGCTCCGCCATTCATTCGCTCTCCTGCAGATGCCTGCGCCACCGGGCACTGTTCCCTCCGCGCCGCAGGAACGTCCCTCTCAGTCGCATCCAATAGATTGCCTGGACACGGATTCCGCCGGCACGCCCTCCTCCAGTTATAGCAAAGGCTGAAACGCACCCCCATTCCCGGACTTGGCAAGGGGACAAGCTCGGCCGCCGTGCAGTCATTCTGCACACCCCGATCTCGCTCCGCTCGCTCGCACATTGACACGTGTCACGTGATGCGAGACGTCCGTGCCATGATCAAGACCCTCGCGGATACGGGGGTGGGAGGCGTCGGGCATGCGGCAGCTCGGTGGAAAGCGCTCCAGTAGCGACACCGCGTCGCCGATGGCGGTTCGCGCATGGGCCGCGGACGCCAGACCGCGCGCCAGGCACTCGGCCCGGGCCTGTCGGCGGTCAATCTCGTGGCGAACGGCATCCTCGATAAAGGCCGACAGCGTTTCTCCCTCGCCAAGGGCCTGCTCCACCTGATGCCGAAAACCATCACTGACCCGCAGGGCCGGTAACGTCGTGTTTTTCATGCCGCGTCTCCAGAAGGACCTTCTCGGACTGCATCGCAAATGGAATACAGCGCCCATCAGTGGACCCGTCCGCGCCGCTCGTCTCCATAGTCCACTGGGCTTACCCTGCAGGGCATGTCCCCGATGCCACGCCGTGGCCTACCCACTGCAGGAGACCAGCCTCCTGGCCGATCAGACGCGTCCAACACCCCATCGCCCAGAGGGCTTGGCTCCCGATTTGATCGACCTGTTAACGGTTGGCTGTACCGTTCGATCGAGATCTGACACGTATCCTGCGGCCTTGACCGGCGTTGTGCCGGTATTTGGGGCTGACCGAGTCCGGTACGATGCCGGCAGGCAAGAACGGAACAGGCGGGGGATCGATGAGTAAGGAGTCACGCACCTCAACGGAGCTGGACGATCTGGCGGGCCGCCTGGAGGCGTTCGTTCGGGAGCGCGACTGGGAGCAGTTTCATTCGCCGAAGAACCTGTCGATGGCGCTTGCGGGCGAGGTGGGAGAGTTGATCGAGCACTTCCAGTGGCTGACGGAGGAACGGTCTCGTGAGCTGTCGGATGCGGAGCGGGAGGCCGTTCAGGCAGAAATCGCGGACGTGCAGATCTATCTGCTGTTGCTGGCGCGGGGGCTGGGAATCGACGTGGTTCAGGCAGCGAACGAAAAGCTGAACGTGAACGAGCAGAAGTATCCGGTCGACAAGGCGCGGGGCAGTGCGCGCAAGTACACGGATCTGTAGCCGAAAGGCAAGTCACGATGCTGATCTATACCGCTGACAAGCGCCATTTCGTCGAGCATGTCCGGCACAACCAGATCGAGGATCGGATCCTCGCCGGGATGCTGGGCGCCGGCAAGGGCAAGCCCTCGCCCAACGAGATCACTTCCTGGCGCAACTCGATGCAGTACATGGAGAACGTGCTCAGCGCATCGGGGATCCCGGATGACGCCGGCGTCGCCATCGAGTACATGATCCCGCAGACCTCCAAGCGGGTGGACTTCATCCTGACCGGACGCAACGACGATGGCCGGGATACGGCGGTGATCGTCGAACTGAAACAGTGGGAGCAGGTCGAGGCGACCGAGAAGGATGCGATCGTGCGTACGTTCGTAGGCGGCAAGGAACGCGAGGTGACGCATCCTTCCTACCAGGCGTGGTCGTATGCGGCGCTGCTGGAGGACTACAACGAGACCGTGCAGACCGACGGTATCGGGCTGCATCCCTGTGCCTATCTCCACAACAGCGTGTCGGGCGCGATTTCCGATGCGCGCTACCACGAGCACCTGGAGCGCGCGCCGGCCTTCCTGAAGGCGGACGCCGAGAAACTCGCCCGTTTTCTCGGCCAGCATGTGCGCAAGGGGGATACCAACGACATCCTCTACCGGGTCGAGCATGGCCGGATTCGCCCCTCGAAGTCGCTCGCGGACCATCTGGCGTCGCTGCTCGAGGGGAACGCCGAGTTCGTGATGGTCGACGACCAGAAACTGGTCTTCGAAAGCGCGCTGGAGCTCTCCGACATGGCCGAGGGACACGGCAAGCAGGTGCTGATCGTGGAGGGCGGGCCGGGAACCGGGAAATCGGTGGTGGCCGTGAACCTGCTTGGAGAGCTGACCCGCCGCGGAAAGGTTGCACAGTATGTGACCCGCAATGCGGCCCCGCGGGAGGTCTATGAGGCGAAATTGACCGGGACGATGAAGAAGAGTCGCATCAGCAACCTGTTCCGTAGCTCCGGTGCATTTCACGAAACCGACACGGACACCTTCGACACCCTGCTGGTGGACGAGGCACACCGCCTGAACGAGAAGTCGGGGCTTTTCCAGAACCTGGGAGAGAGCCAGACCAAGGAGATCATCAACGCGGCGCGCACGGCGGTGTTCTTCCTGGACGAAGATCAGCGGATTCACTGGAAGGACATTGGATCGCGGGAGGAGATCGAGCGCTGGGCACAGGCAGAGGGCGCTACCGTGCACTACGCCGAGCTTCGCTCGCAGTTCCGTTGCGCCGGGTCTGACGGCTACCTGGCCTGGCTGGATCAGGCGCTCCAGATTCGCGAGACGGCAAACGAGGATCTGGATGAACTGGACTATTCGGTCGAGGTCGTCGACTCACCAACCGCCATGCGCGACCGGATCTTCGCGCTGAACGTCCACGCCAACCGTGCGCGGATGCTCGCGGGCTACTGCTGGGACTGGGATAGCAAGAAGGACGCGCAGGTCATGGACATCCGCTTTCCCGAGCACAATTTCGCCATGCAGTGGAACCTCGACAAGGACGGTCACACCTGGATGATCCAGCCGGACTCGGTCCACCAGATCGGCTGTATCCATACCAGTCAGGGGCTGGAGCTGGACTATGTGGGCGTAATCATCGGGCCCGACCTGATCGTGCGGGACGGCAAAGTGATCACGGTGCCGGAAGCACGTTCGAAGAATGACGCCTCCATCAAGGGCTACAAGAAGGCCCTGAAGGAGGATCCCGATGCGGCCCGAACCAAGGCCGACAGAATCATCAAGAACACCTATCGCACGCTGATGAGCCGCGGGATGAAGGGGTGCCTCATCTGGTCGGCGGATGCGGAGACGCGCGCCTATTTCCGCGCGCTGATCGGCCAGCACACGCCCGAGCCACAATCTGCCCCGACGGAGGCTGCACCGGCGGATGTCCTGCCGTTCGAGAAGATGGCGCCGGAGGAGGTCGAGCCATTCGTGAATGCGTTGCCGGTGGTGCCGATCAAGGCGGCGGCGGGCAGTTTCAGTGACCTGCAGACCGTGGACCAGAACCCGGATGCATTCGACTGGGTCATGCCCCCGGACTTCATTACACCCCAACCGGGGATGTTCATCGCCCAGGTGTTCGGCGAGTCAATGAACCGCCGTATCGCGAACGGGGCATGGTGTCTGTTCCGGGCGCCGGGCGGCGGAACGCGCGAAGGCAAGATCGTGCTGGTGCAGCACCGCGACATCAATGACCCGGACACCGGCGCCAGCTTTACCATCAAGCGCTATCACAGCGAGAAGACGGTGGACCCGGACACTGAGTGGCGCCACCAGCGGATCATGCTGAAACCGGATTCCAGCGTCCCCGGCTACGAGCCCATCATCCTGGAAGAGGACAGCGCGTCCGAACTGGTCGTGGTCGGCGAGTACGTCGCCCAACTGGAACATTGAGGGAGCGCCGGAACCACCAGCACGTGGCAGAATCCAACCCCCGGTTTCCGACACCCACAGGGAGAGAGACATGCCGCACCGCACTACCCGCTGGATTTTTGGACTGGCCCTTGTAGCTTGCGCCGGTACGGCTGCGGCCAACCCGTATGCGGATCTGCAGGAACGCGAGATCAAGGCGCTTTCCGCGGACGAAAAGCAGGGCCTGCTCGAGGGTCAGGGCCTGGGCACCGCCCTGCCCGCCGAACTGCATGGCTACCCCGGCCCGATGCACGTGCTGGAGGTCGTCGATCATCTCGATCTCACGTCGGATCAGCGCGCGGAGACCGAACGGCTGTACGAGGAGATGCGGGCGGAGGCGATCGAGCTGGGCGAACGCATCGTGGAACTTGAACGCGAGCTGGATGAAGGGTTTGCCTCCCGGGAGATCACCGAAGACCGGATCGAGGCGCTGTCCGTGGAGATCGGCAAGCTGCGCGGCCAGCTGCGCTCCACGCATCTGGCGTATCACCTGAAGATGGATGCGCTGATGAACGAGGACCAGAAGGCGGCCTATGCACGCGCCCGCGGCTACGAAGGCTCCGACCAGGGGCATCACCACCGCGGGCATCATGGCCATGATCACGGCCACGGGCACCATCACGGCCACTGAGACGACCCGGCACCGGCAGCCATCAGCCGGACGGCCGGTCTCCTACGCGGTGCTGGGCCTCCCTGCCATCCGCTCCAGGTGAGAGGCGAGCCCTCCCGCCGATTCGGCACCCGCGCACCCGGCGCCCGCCGGTTCGGCGTCAGAAGCCGCCTCCTCCGCCGGCGCCTCCGCCGCCTCCGCCACCACCACCGCCGAATCCGCCGCCGAAGCCACCACCGGCCGATCCCGAGCGCGCTCCGGGTGGCGGGGCCGCGGGAGGTGGCATGTACCGATAGACGCCCCAGGCGGCGAGCAGAGCGAGCGCGACCCAGAAAAGCGCTCCCACCACGATCAGGCCCGCCCCGATCTTGCTCAGTGCGGCCCGATTGCGTGGCAGCAATGCTGCCAGCAGCAGACACAGCACACCGGGCACCACGAACCACAGGACGGTACCCAGCGCGAACGGCGTGGTGACCCAGGGGGACACGTGCAGGCGTTCATGCCAGACGCCCACGGCCCGCGGCGGTTCGCCTTCGGGGCCGATGGCGGCCGTGGCGATGAGTTCTTCCAGACCGGCGCGCAGGCCTGTCTCAAAGGCCCCGCGGGCGAATTCCGGGAGGACGCGCACGTCCATGATCTGCTGCAGATGGGGGCTCCAGAGGTCGTCGTTCCAGGCGCGGTCGGCCTGAACCCAGGCCTTGCGATCGTCCCGGCTGACCATCAGCAGCATGTCCCGGCCTTCGGTACGCCGGTCGGGGTGCAGCGCCGGGCGCCAGATGGCGAGCCACAACCGGGTAAAACCTTCGATGCCCAGCGAATCGCGGGCCTCGTAGTGCGCCATGGATTCCACCGTCACCACCGCGATGTGGGTCCCGTGGCGGCGCAGTGCCCGCTCCTGCAAATCCTCCACGGCCTCGCGCCCGGAAGCGCTCAACAACTCGGCACGGTCATCGAGAAAGGGCTGCTGCTCCGGCGGATCGGGGATTTCCACCGCAGACGCCGGTGCCGGCACCACCAGCAACAGGGCGAGGAACAGGAACCCGTGAAGGCATGTACGCAGGCTCATGGCCCCATATCTAATATGGCCATGCCATATGGTGGTGTGATGCAGGTCACCCCCGCTCAATGCACGGCATGCCAAAGGGATCCCGAGCCCGGCGTCAGTCCCGGATTCCGATCATTCGGGGGCCGCACCCGGATGATCGATGACGACGCGGTCGCGGCCTTCGCTCTTGGCCCGATAGAGGGCGTTGTCGGCCTTGCAGATGAGTCCGTCGATGTCCCGCTCGCCGTCGCTGATGGCCACGCCGATGCTGACGGTCACGCGGACGCTCTCGCCCTCGTGCTCGATGGCCATCGCGGCCACGGCCCGACGCAGTCGTTCGGCGATCTCGCGGGCCTCTTCGGCATGGGTCCCGGGTAACAGGACCAGGAATTCCTCGCCGCCAAAGCGCCCGCTTAGGTCCAGCGGCCGCAGGGAATCGCGCAGGGTATCGGCCACTGCATGCAGCACCCGGTCGCCCACCGGATGCCCCCAGGTATCGTTGACCTGTTTGAAGTGGTCCAGATCCAGCATCAGCAACGACACCGGACTGGAATTCCTGGCACGCCGAAGCAGTTCGCGTTCGGCCACCTCCAGGAAGTACCAGCGGTTGGCGATACCGGTGAGCGGATCGGTGGACGCGATCCGCTCCAGCCGCTGGTTGGCCTCCTGCAGCGCGGCGGTACGCTCGGCCACGCGCTGCTCCAGATCCTCTTCCGAGCGCTTGAATTCGGTCAGGTCGCGCTGCACGCCCACGTAGTGCGTCACCCGGTTGTGTGCATCGCATACCGGCGCCAGGCTCAGCTGGATCCACAGGGGTTCGCCGTCGCGGCGGTAGTTGCGCACCAGCGTCTGCACCGGCTCCTCGCGCCGCAACGCCTCGCGGACCTCCTGCACGCCCGGCTGCTCGTTATTGCCGTGCTGCAGGAACCGGCAGTTACGGCCCATGACCTCCTCGCGCGAGTACCCGAACAGCTTTTCGAAGGTGTCGTTCACCCAGATGATCGGGTTATCCCGGCGCCGGGCATCGGTGATGATGACCGCATCATTGATGGCCTTCATGGCCCGTTCGAACAACCTGAGCCGCATGCGCTGGGACTCGATCTCGCGCATGAACAGGCCGACCCCGATCCCGGTGATCGCGGTGACGGCAAGGAATTCCTGCATCGCGAGGATCGCCCCTTCGGGATCCACGCCGTACATCGGCCAGGATACGTGCACCATCCAGACGACAGCGGTGGCCGCCACCAGCGCCACCAGCAGCGCCGCACCGGCCACCCCGAACCGGGCCGCGGCCCACAGCACCGGCGGCAGCAACAGGACCAGGGCCAGCGGATGCCCACCGTCCTCGGCTCGCCCGGTGGTCAGCAGCACTGTGGCCATGGCCGCCAGCAGCACCAGCAGGGCACCCGCCTCCAGCACCCGACCACCGGTCCACCCGCGAAGCAGCTCGCGGTGCTGGCGGATCAGGATGACGAGCAGCGGCGTCAACACCAGCAGGCCCAGCGCATCGCCGAACCACCACATCTGCCAGTGCGCGAGGTAACCGCCCTCCTCGCCCAGCAGCCCGCGGTAGATCCCGGCGCCGAACAGGGCGGCCACTCCGGCCGCCAGCAGCGGCCCGAACAGCAGGAAATAGCCGCCCCGGGCGAGACTGTCGAAATCGAAACGCGGACCGGTGAACCAGCGGATGAGCGACGCGGCGAGGAACACCTCGAACAGGTTCACCATGCCGAAGGAGAGCGCGGCCCACAGCGGGAAGGTCGGGAGGTCGGCGGCGAGCTCCGCCGCCATCACCGCCGGCACCACCCAGGCCCAGCGCCGCACGGGCAGCAACAGCAGGGCCGCCAGCACGACGGCGTTGGGGGGCCAGATGATGGCCTTGCCGTCCGGCGACACCGTCTGCGTAACTCCCAGCCAGGCCCCGGCGAAATAGCCCAGCCCGACCAGCGCCATGATGCCCAGCCCGACCAGCCATTCCGGGGGTTTGCTTGTGCCTCGTTGCTCGTCCATGCAGCAAATACCTGACGGGAGACCTGCGGAAAGGCGCGGAACTATATCACAATTTTCTTATATTGAGCTCAGGCTGGACTGTGCCCGGATGCGGGGCCGGTCAGGATCCATCGACCTATACTCGGACCAGATCCACGGAGATGCGCGATCGCGCAAGGAGACCGGCATGGCCAGGCGTGGTTACGGGCCGGCGGCCCGATGGCAACCGAACGAGCCCTCCCCGAACGCCACCGGAGGGGCTGTCGAGGCCCCCTCGGGCTCCGGCTCCCCGCCGCCGGGCGAAGACAGCCCGGTGGAAGGGCAACTGGAGTTCGTGAAGATCTCGCCGCTCAAGCGGCTGCCGTTTTTCGGCAAAAAGACCAGCAGCGTCGCGGAACTGCGCCAGGCCGGCACGCCGATCGCCCGGCTGCGTCGGCCCTCGGGCGGGCTCGCGGCCTGGTTCGGCAGGCCGGAGCTGCATTTCGCCACCACGCGCATGCGCCTGGCCGACCCGCCGGACGCGGGGTTCTTCCAGCAGCTGCAGCGCAATGTCGGCTTCTTCGGGATGCCGCAGCGCCAGGAGGTCTGGCGTGCCGGCGCGGGTACGGTCACGCAGATCGAGGAGACCAGCACCGACCGCAAGACGCTCAGCGGGCTGTTCAGCTATCGCGACGATCACTACCAGCTCAACGGCGAACGCACCGACCGGCGCGGGCTGTTCAGCTATACCCTGCGCGACAACCGCGACATGGTCGCCACACTTCGGCCCAAGCAGGAAACCGGCCTGACCGGCGGCTGGTTCGTGGAGGTCATCCATCCGCGCCCGGTCGGGGCCATCGCCATTGCCTGCCATATGGCCATGTGGCTGGAACAAAGCACCGGCGACTCGAGCGTCGCCGCCGGAGGGGCCGCCGGAGGCGGTGGTGGCGGTGGCGGCGGCTGCTGACCCCGTGCCGATCAGCCGCGGCGCACGGAGGCCTGGTGGAGTTCGTCGCGGGCGATGCCGACGAAGTCCTGCATGAAGGCGAGGCCTTCGTCCTCGCGGCGGATGGCCAGGCGCAGGGTGCTCCACAGGCCCTCGGGGCCCATGCGCAGACGCGCGATGGCGGATCGTCCGGAGCCGCGCGCGCCACTGGCCGCGCCCTGCATCTGCGCCTCCAGTTCCGGCAGGGCCCATTCCGGCAGCGAGGCCACGCCCCGCCCGCTGGCGACCAGCTGCAGCAGCATGGCGGTCACCTCGGTCGTGCGCCGGGGCAGCGAGATGCCCGCCGGGTGCAGGAAATGCCGGCAGATATCCAGGCGCTCCTCCTCCACCGGGTAGGTGATCAGGGTTTCGCCCTCGAGGTCGGCGGGCTCCACGTAGCTCGCCCCCTCCAGACGATGGCCGCGCGGCACGATCAGCAGGTTCTCGTACTCCAGCAGGTCCAGCGCGATCAGCTCCGGGTCTTCCACCGGATCCGGTGACACTGCCGCGTCGACCTCGCGTTCGCGCAGGGCATTCAGGGCATCGAAGCCATGGCTCAGACTCAGGTCCAGCTCCACCTCGGGCCAGTGTTCGCGGAAGGCCGCCAGCGACGGCATCAGCCACTGGAAGCAGCTGTGGCATTCCAGCGCGAGGTACAGCCGCCCGCCGCGGCCGTCGCGGATGCGGGCGATGTCACGCTCGGCCGCGGCCACCTCCGGCAGCACGCGCTCGGCGGCCTGCACCAGGCGCGTGCCCGCCGGCGACAGCCGCACCGGCGAGCTGCGCCGTTCGAACAGCACCACGTCCATGCGCTCTTCCAGCTGCCGCAGCTGGTGCGACAGCGCCGACTGGGTGACGCACAGCGACTCGGCCGCCGCCGTCACACTGCCCAGCCGCACGATCTCGTGCAGTGCCCGCAAATGCCGGATCTCCAGCATGTCGCCCTCCTTCATGAGTCCGATTCACATACTACGTGACAAAAACTTGTTTTACTCATGCGTGGACAGGGTGGAAACTAGCCCTCGTGCTCACCCGCCGTGGCGCCTTCATCGGGGCACCGGGGCGGCGAGCCTGCCACGCGACTGACATGCTGCTGTATCTGCGTGACATCTCCGTTGGACCGGCACGTTGGGGTGGTGTCCCGACACGCCGCGGGAAGGGAGTCCCCCGCCGCATCGACGCCTTTTCTTGGCTGGGTGTCGATGCGGCTTTTTTGTGCGCGCTATTCCCCCGGCACACACGGAGGGTCGGGCGTCTATAATGTGACCATCAAGATAGTCAGGAAGCACGAAATGTCGGATTCCACCATCAACCTCGCCGACGCCAAGGCTCGCCTCAGCGAGCTGGCCGAGCGCGCGGCCTCGGGCGAAAACATCATCATCACCAGGCGGGGCAAGGCGGTGGTGAGACTGAGCCGTGCAACTCCGGCCAGGCAACCGATCGATGCCCGCGCCTTGCGCGCGTTGACCGACGCCCAGAGCAGCTGCTCGGAACAGGATCTTGTACGCTCCCTGCGCGACGACGCGCGCTATTGATGCGCTATCTGGATACGAGCTTGCTGGTGGCCGCACTGACCCGCGAGCCGCGCACAGGCGACATGCAGACCTGGCTCGCGGCGCAGCCGGTCGAAACGCTGCATATCAGTGACTGGACGGTGACCGAGTTCTCGGCGGCCCTGTCGATGAAGGTTCGCAGACAGATTCTGACGACCGGGGAGCGGGCAACGGTGCTCGCGGCCTTTGCCGGCCTGCGCGAAGCCTCGCTGAGCAGCCTGTCCGTCGCGGCGGCCGACTACGCCATTGCGGCACATTTCGCCGACCAACACGACTCCGGGTTACGCGCAGGTGATGCCCTGCATCTCGCCATCGCATACAACCATGGCCTCGAACTCTGCTCCCTCGACAAAGTTCTGGTGGCCGCCGCCGAGCCCCTCGGCGTCAACGCCCGGTTGCTCTGAAAACACACCCCTTGCGCAATCCGGCGTCTCTATTCGGGGGCGGGCCGGCCGGTGAGGCGGCGGTAGAGGGCAAAGCCGGCGTCGCGGTCGGCGCTGCGCAGGATGGCGGACCGGCCAGGGGTCGAGGGATCGGGCTTCAGGTCGACGCCGGTATCTTCGGCGGCGCGGAAATCGGCGTCGGTCAGTTCGACCTCGCCGAAGACCGAGATGATGTAGCCGCCGGGGATCGGCGGCGGTGGCGTGAACGGTTCGCCGTCCGCCAACGAGACCCAGGCGGGGATGAACTGCGGGCCGTAGAAGTCGAAGAAGCCGTTGGAGCCGCGCAGATGGGCCTCGATCGGCCGCCCGCCGATCAGCTCGATGTTGCAGATGCCGCTGTAACCGGCCAGGTTGCGCCGCACCCAGTCGGCGATCCACGGCTCCACCTCGGGCACGGCGGCGCCCACCTCCCAGTAGATCGGGCGCGCGGCGTCCTTTTCGTTCGAGCCGCGGGTGTGGGCGAACCAGCGCACCTCGCCGTCCTCCACCAGGCAGTCGGTGCTGGTGTGGGCACCCTCCAGACGCTGGCACCAGAAGCTGCCGGGCTCGGCCGGCACCTCGCCGGCGGGAAGGGCACGCGCATCCAGCCCCATGCCCGCCAGGTTGGTGATCGGCTTCACGAACACCGTGTCCTCCGCCGCCAGGCCCAGATCCGTGGGCGCGACCCCGCAGGGGGCGGCCATCAGACCCGCATCCAGGGCCAGGCGCAGCTTGTCGTACACGTGACGATGCCCGGGGTTCAGACGCCAGGCGGCGGCATCGGACACCGCCACCTCGCGGCGCGGCTCGGGCCGGAAGATGTGCCGACGCTCGGGGAGGACGCCAACGAACGGCAAGGTCAGCCCGCCTCCGGCATGCGTTGTTCGTGCCCGGCACGCAGGCGTTCCACCTCGCACAGCAGCGACTTGAACGCGGGGAAGCCGCTGATCGGGTCGAGGTTGCGGTCGTCGGTCAGCTCGTTGATGTTGGCGTGGTTCCAGCCGTGCTGGCAGTGCGCCACGCCGGGCTTGATGCGGTCGGTGACCTTCGCCACGAAGGCCACCCGCCCGCGCGGCGAGCGCACCTCCACGGTGTCGCCGTCGGCGATGCCGCGCGCTGCGGCGTCCTGCGGGTGCAGCTCGACCAGCGGCTCCGGCATCGCCCGGCGCATGCGCTCCAGGTACTGGTGCTGCGAGTGGGTCGCGTGCTTGTGGCGCGCGCCGCTGGTCAGCACCAGCGGATAGTCGCGCGCCAGCTCCGGCGTGGAAACCGGGCTCTCGGCCGGTTCACGCCAGACCGGCAGGCCGTCGTGCCCGGCCTCGCGCAGCTCGGCGGCGTCGAATTCCACCTTGCCGCTGACGGTGCGAAAACCGTGCAGGCGGTACTGGCGGTCGCCCTCATCGAAGCCGTGCTCGACCATGTCGTCCAGCGCCTTCGCGAACACGGTCACCCCGTCCGGGTCGTTGTACACCTGCTCGCGGATGGTCTCGGGGATGCCCTCGGCGGCCTCAGCCCAGCTGGCCTCCAGGTCGCCGTTCCAGAACTGCTCGCCCATGCCCAGGCGCACGCCCAGCTCGAGGAACACCTCGGCGTCGGCGCGTGCCTCGCCGCGGGGGGCCACCGCCTGATGCCGGTAGCGCAGTTCGCCGCGGAAGTTGCAGCCGGGATAGGCGATCAGCGCCGGGCGCTCCAGACTGGTGGCGGCCGGCAGCACGATGTCCGCCATGCGCGTGGCCGGGTTGTGGAAGAAGTCCGACACGGCGAAGAAATCCAGCGCGCCCAGCGCCTGTTCCATGCGCTTCGAGTTCGGCCACATGGCGGTGTTGATGCCCATCGCCAGCAGCGAGCGAACCTGCTGCGGCCGGCCGTCGAGGATCGCGTCCGGCAGCAGCATGCTCTGCGCCGCCGGCCAGTGGGCCGTCCACACCGGGAAGATCTCGTCGCCGATGCGCGGCGGCAGGTTTTCCTTGCAATGGTCGAACAGGTCGATCGGCTTCGGCGTGACCTTGTCGTTGAAGAAGCGGTTGCCACCCTCGCGATCGATGTTGCCGGTGACCGCCGCCAGCAGGGTCACCGCGCGGTGATTCTGAAAGCCGTTGGAATGCTGCACGGTGGCGGTGGGCGAGAGCATGATCTGCGCCGGCGCGCGGGTCGCGTAGAGCTCGGCTGCGCGCTGCAGATCGGCCTCCTCGATGCCGCAGATCGCCGCCACCCGCTCCGGCGGGAATTCGGCCACGTATTCGCGGAAGGCCTCCACCCCGTTGCCCCAGTCGTCGAGGAAGGCCTGGTCCTGCCAGCCGTTCTCGAAGATCAGGTAGTGCATGCCCAGCGCCAGCGCCCCGTCGGTGCCCGGGCGGATCTGCAGGTGCACCTCGGCCTGCTTCGCCAGCGGGGTCACGCGCGGGTCCACCACCACGGTGGCGCAGCCGGGTCGTGCCGCGGCCAGCGCATGCTGATGGAACGGCGGGATGGAGCCGCGCGGGTTGGTGGACCACACCAGCACGCAGCGGGTCGCATCCGAGGCCACGGTGGAGGAGGTCTTGATCTTGGTGCCGAAGGTCACTTCCTCCGCCACCTTGGTCGAGGAGAAGCAGCAGCCGCTCTCGGTCAGGTAATTCGGCGAGCCGAAGGCATGCGCCAGGCGCTGCAGCTGCGGCCGCGCCTCCTTGGTGTAGCCGGCGAAGAAGGCCGCCGCCGGGGCGCCGTGCTCGTCGCGGGTCGCGCGCAGGCGCTCGGCGATGGTGTCCAGCGCCTCGTCCCAGGAGATGCGCTCGAACTCGCCGCTGCCGCGCGGTCCGGTGCGCCGCAGCGGGTACAGCAGGCGTTCGGGATGGTTGCGGCGATCGAGCTGGACGTAGCAGCGCGGACAGTCGGGGCCGTCGATCTTCACCGGCTCGCCGGCGTTGTCCAGGGTCACGTCGATCGCGCAGTTGGCGTCGCATTCGTAGCAGGTGCTTTTCACGGTCGCCATGGGGTCGGCTTACCTCGCGCGGGCGTTCATTCTTATCTCCCCGATTATGCGACCGCACGCCGATGGGACCGAACAACGCCATGCGGCCCGGGGCATTGCCCCCGGCCGCAGGAGGCCGGCGCCCTACAGGGCAGGTTACCGGGATTCGTCGTCGGGGTCCGGGAAATCGAAAGTCCAGTCGTCGTCCTCGCTGTCGCCCGTGCTCTGCGGTTCCGGTTCCGGTTCCGGCTCCGGCTCCGGCTCTGGCTCCGGCTCTGGCTCCGGCTCTGGCTCCGGCTCCGGCTCTGGCTCCGGCTCTGGCTCTGGCTCCGGCTCTGGCTCTGGCTCTGGCTCTGGCTCCGGTTCTGGCTCCGGCTCCGGTTCTGGCTCCGGCTCCGATTCTGGCTCCGGCTCCGGCTCTGGCTCTGGCTCGGGTTCCGGACCGAAACTGGGGTCCTGTCGACGGTCGAGCTCGTCGGCGGCGTTTGCCGTGCCAGCGGCACCTGCCACGACGCCGGCCCCGGCGGCCGCGGGACCGGTGGTGCCGTCATCATGAGCCTCTTCGGCGTTCGCCCGCCCGCGCCCCTTGCCCTTTCTCTGGCCCTTGCCACCGGCCTTGCCGCCCTGAGCGGTACCGCTGCCACCACCACGCCGACCCAGCAGGATACCGGCGACCAGGAACAGGCCCAGCCCCAGCGCCATCGCCCCGAGGGCGACCATCACCGCCGGGCGGGTCAGCTGCTCGGTGATCGGGACCTCGTCGGGAGCCGGCCGGCTTTCCACTTCGACCAGGCGATCCTCGACCTCGACCAGCTGTTCGCGCAGCTGATCGCGTTCGGTGCGCAGGCTGTCGAGGCGGTCTTCCATCTGCTGGCGCAGTTCTTCCACCGCGGCATCGGTCGCCGCCTCCAGGCGCTCGGACTCCACCAGGAAGCGCAGCTCCTCGACGATCTCCCGCAGCTCCTCGATCTCGGCATCGCGCGAGGCCAGGCGTTCCTCGATCGCAGCGCGCGACATCCCTTCCGGATCCTCGGGCAGCGCCTCGAAGCGGTCGGCCGCCCGCACCGCACCGGGATCCCAGTTCTCGATATGACGCAGGACCTCGGCGCGGGCGCTGTCCGGGTCGCGGCCCTCGAACGCGGAGGCCGGCGGCATGCGCAGCACGGTGCCGGCCTTCAGCGTGTTGACGTTGTCGCCGGCGAAGGCCTCCGGATTGGTTTCGAGAAAGACCAGCATGGCCTCGTTGACCGACACGCCTTCGGGGAGGTCGAAGGTCTGCACCACGCTGTACAGGGTGTCGCCGCGCTGGACCTCGTGGGTCGGGCGTTCGGCGTCATCCGCAAGCCCGGGCACGGCGGCGGACACGCCCAGCGCGCCCGCCAGCAGCAGTCCGGCCCGCCGGCCCGCGCGCTCCTGCTTGCCCCGCTGTTTCGTTCCCATGTCCTCTCCCGAAATGCCGGGCCGTTTCCGCCGGCCCCGTGAACAGTAACGGCCCGGGTCGGCAACCCTGAAGGGTAAGCCGTGTCACGCCGGGACCGGGGCCACCAGGGTCCGATGCAAGAAAACCGCGTTTGGAGCACAATCAGAGGGCCGCTTCACAAGAACACAATGGAGGATGACATGCGGAAACGTTTCACCCCCGGACTGGCCCTGGCCGGTCTGTTTACGCTGGGGCTGGCCGGCCCCGCCTCGGCCCTGGAGGTCGGCATCACCTCGGATCTGGACAAGCTGGAGGTGCCGCATGGTGACGAGACCGT
The DNA here is from genome assembly GCF_000377785.1 of Thioalkalivibrio sp. ALJ24. Lineage (GTDB taxonomy): Bacteria > Pseudomonadota > Gammaproteobacteria > Ectothiorhodospirales > Ectothiorhodospiraceae > Thioalkalivibrio. Next base: position 252,296 of record NZ_KB898728.1, read on the forward strand.
CACCATCAAGCGCAACCAGGACACCGAGAACTGGCTGGACAACGAGTTCGCGATGACCTCGCGCCCCTGCCCGCCATTCTGCGTGCAGCCGATGGAACTGGGCCGCGGGGTCGAGACCCTGGGCGAGATCGAATTCCTGGACTACCTCGCCCAGCTCGGCGAGCGTGACGACCTGATGATCATCGATTCCCGCGAGCCCCACGACTACGCCGCCGGCACCATCCCCGGCGCCATCAACATCCCCTGGCAGGAGTTGCACATGGACGGCGACGCGGACCCGGCGGACGTGCGTGACCGGCTCGTGGACGAGTTCAACGTGATGGATCAGTGGGACCTGCTGGACTTCTCCGACGCCAAGACCCTCGTGCTGTTCTGCAACGGCCCGTGGTGCGGCCAGTCGCCCACCAACATCCGCACGCTGACCAACCTCGGCTACCCGGGCCACAAGATCAAGTGGTACCGCGGCGGCATGCAGATGTGGCACAACCTCGGCCTGACAGTCGTCGAAGGCCAGTAAACGTCCCGTCCGGACACCGCCTCGTCACGTCCGGAGGAGGCAACCATGCAACGCCGTCTCCGGCGGAGCCTGCTCATTCTCATCGCCCTGCCCCTGTTCGCTCTGGGGGTCTGGGCGCTCTGGGGCGAATTTCAGCCCGAGCGCGAGCGCGAGCTTCGCGTGCAGGCGCACGACCGTCTGGAGGAATGGTTCCCCGAGGCGATGGAGCTGCCGGACGAGCTGCGGGGCTTCTTCCCGCGCTCGCAGCGCTACCCGGAGGGAGCCCCGCCGGATGCCATCCTGCTGCACGGACTGGACGAGCCCGGCAACATCTGGGACGAACTGGTGGTGGCACTGGACGGGGCGGCCTTCAACCCCTGGGAGTTCCGCTACCCCAACGATCAGGCGATCGATCGCAGCACCGACCTGCTGGCGGAATACTGGGAAACCCTCGAGTTCGACCGCCCGGTGGTGCTGGTCGGGCACAGCATGGGCGGGCTGGTGATCCGCGACTTCGTCACCCGCTGGCGGCACCCGGCGGAGGGCGAACCCCGGGTCGAGGGGCCGCCGGTGGCCGGCGTGATCCTGATCGCCACGCCCAACCACGGCTCGGAATGGGCGCGTCTGCGCATGTGGCTGGAGCTGCGCGAATGGTTCGCCGACATCCGCGAGGAACGCTTCTCGGTGTTCGCCGGCCTGCGCGACGGGACCGGCGCGGCCAAGATCGACCTGCGGCCCGACAGTCGGTTCCTGGCCGACCTGAACGAGCGCCCCTGGCCCGACGACCTCCCCGTACGCCTGATCGGCGGGGTGCTGGCCGAGCCCCCACCGGAGATGGAGGAGGGCCTGATCGAGCTGGGCCGGCAGGTCGACGCCCCGGAGGTACCCCGGCGCATCGCCCGCTGGCTGGAAGAGACCGGCGAGGGCCTGGGCGACGGTGTGGTGCCGGTGGAATCCCTGCGTCTGGAAGGCCAGCCGGACCCGCTGATCCTCGAGGGCTCCCACCGCGGCCTGCTGGTGCCCACGCCGGTGACCGACGAGCCCCCGGCGATCGAACCGGTGCTGGAGATCCTCGATGACTGGCGCGGCGCACCCGACAATGCCCGCGCGCTGGCGGGACTGGACCGGGCGCGGCTGGTGTGGGACATCACCAACGAACGCCCCGAGCACCTGATCGCGCGCATCAGCATCATCGAGAAGACCCTGGAATCGCTGGACGCGCAGGGGGTGAAGCCGGACATGATCGTGAGCTTTCGCGATGCGGCCACCGCGCTGCTGGTAACGGGCGACGACCACCTCCCGCTGGAGGACGCCACCGCCGCCGGCCACGTGCGCGACCGCCTCGAGCGCCTGGCCGCGCAGAGCGGCGTGCGCGTGAAGGCGGATGCCGCCAGCCTGCGCGACCGGGACCTGGACCCCGAGGATCTGCCGGACTTCATCCGGCCGGTCAATCGGGCGCCGATCGCGATGCTGCGCTGGCGTACCGAGGGCTACACCGTCCTCGACGCGACCTACTGAGAGATCACACCTAGGCCGGCAGATCGGCCTGGTTGTGGCGCAGCAGGGAACGCCAGTAGCGGTTGGCGTCGGACAGGATGTGGGTGGCCGCGCCCACCAGCTCGCGCAGTTCCTCGGTGCGCATCCAGCGCGTCTGCTCCACCTCGTAGTCCGCCTGAACCTGCTTGTGCAGGGCGAAGGACTCCTCCAGCACGCTCAGCTGGCGCCACACCTGCCCCGACATCGCCGAGATCCGCACCACCTCGTTCTGCGCGAGGATGCCGTGGATGGCCGCGCCCCAGGCGGGGAAGAACGCGGTGAAGAACAGGCTCCACGGAAGGTGGAAAAAGAAGTGCAGCGTGACCACCAGGAAGGTCGAGAAGAACAGGATGAACGCCAGGCGGTGCAGGTACTTGTGGTTCATCTCGAGGTTGTGGGCCGACCGGCGATAGTAGTCGCGGTGTTCGCCCAGCACGTCCTGGATGTATTCCAGCGCCGCCTCGTTGTGCTCGCTCATCCGGTACGGCACGTGGCCGCGGCGGTCCTGCGGCATGCCTTCGGCCACCAGCAGGCGCTGCAGCACCCACAGCTCGGCGCTCTCCAGTTCCGAATGAAGCTCCATCGGGCGCCCTTCGGGGCGGCGGTTCTCCGGGCGCCAGTACGGCGCGGAGAAGGTCTCCGGGATGACCAGCAACGGATACCCCAGGCGCAGGTAACGCAGCTGCTCGGCGAGGAAACGAAAGCGGATCCAGCGTCCGTGATGATCGCGGTAGCGCGCCTTGAGTACCCGGCGGACGATGAAATGCAGCAGCACGAATTCCACCGCAATCCAGAAATACGGCACCTCGCCGGGCGCCGCCGGCCACACCTGCAGGGCCCCGGCGACTGCGGCGAACACGGCCAGGGCCGCCGCGTAGTAGATCATCCAGGTGTCGTCCTTGCGGCGCGCGTCGAAGATGCTCGCCTGCTCGTCCGACCAGTTGAAAAAGTGCTCGAACGCCGGCTCGCGGATCGGGTGTCCGGCCTCGCGTTCCGGGCGCGGCCGCACCGCGTTGTAGCGGCTGCCGCGCGCCGGCGGCGGGCGCAGGGCGCGCAGGGCGCCGGGCACGTCCAGCATGGCCAGCGCCGAGAACATCGCATGGATGCGGTTGAGCAGCCAGTGCCGACGCATCTCGGGGCGCACATCGGTACACAGGAGCTCCACCACCCGGGAGGGCTGACTGCGCGCCGGGGGCTCCAGCATCGCCTGCAGCCACATCCAGCTGCCACGGATCCAGTTCCACAGGCCCGGCGGGCGTCGTCGCCGGCGGGTGAGCCGCAGCACTCCCAGCAGCCACAACGCCCACCAGACCATGTAGTGAGCCACGCCCACCTGATCGTCGATCCGCCGGATCAGGCGGTTTTCGGTACTGTCTTCGTCCAGCGCGGGGGTGAACGGGCACAGGATGCGCTCCATCCACTGGTCGATCCGCCGCGAATCCAGCTCCAGCGGATCGAACAGCGACAGCAGCGCCGCCGGCGTCACCTCCATCACCTCGAGCCGGCCCAGCGCGGCATCGGTGACCCGCGCCGCGGTCAGCATCAACAGCTGCGGGGTATCCCGCTCCGGATGCAGGTAAAGCAGGATCACGCCCTGGCGGCGCCTCACCGCGTCGCGGATCATGTGCCCGACGCCGCTGGCTACCTCGTGCGGTTCGTGGCCATCCCATACCGCCACCAGCATGTCGGAGAACGTCAGCGCCAGGTCGTCCCGCAGGTGATAGACCGATTCGCGCATGGTCTCCTCCCCGATCGCCGGCTGCGCCCCCAGGACCACGCCCCGCCGCGGCTTCACGCCCGGCTCCCCGGCCATCTCCTCGTCGGTGGAGATCAGGTGCAGATCGCAGTCCAGCCTTCCCGCGACTCGGCGCGCCATCTCGTCGGTACCCGAGGCGCGACCGGTCAGCAGGCGCATCACCGGAGGAACGTCGGCATACACCGCGTCGGTACCCGCGAAATGCTCGGAGGCGGCCCCGTACAGCCGCCGCAGCACCTGTTCCAGGGTTGCCTGCAGACTGGCACGCCGGGCCGCGACATCCCCGTGCGAGAACCAGGTGCGCTCCAGCCGCCCGCCCCGGTGTCCTCCGACCAGCACGGAGAACGCCGGCGTCAGTCGGACCTTGTACGGATCCTCCCCGCCCCCTGTTTCCGCTGCCAATGCATATCCTCCGGGACGAAAACTATGAAACCATAGCACCGTAGCCCGCGGCCGACTGCCCTTGCCCACGGGAATCTGCTATATGGCTGGAAGGACGCGCAGGCCGCCCCAACCCTTCAGGGAGTACACATGTTTGAAAGGATCATGATCCCGGTGGATCTGGAACACGCCGACAAGCTGCAGAACAGCCTCGAGATCGCTGCCAGCATGGCCCGGGAATACGACGCCACGGTGTATTACGTCACCGTATCAGGGAGTCTGGCCAATCGCGCCGCCCGCACCCCCGAGGAAATGGAGAAGCACCTGGCGCAATTCGCCCGCGAACAGGGCGAGAAACACGGCATTCGTACCGATTCGAAGCTGATGCACAGCAACGATGTGGCAGTGGAACTCGACGACAAGCTCATCCAGGCGCAGAAGGAACTGGATGCCAATCTGGTGGTGATGGCCTCGCATATCCCGGGTGTAGCCGACCGCCTCCATCTGATCAGCTCCAATGCCGGCGAACTCGCCCGGCGCCTGCCGGTCTCGGTCTTCGTACTGCGCTGATGATGTTCGTCACCTTCCTGCTGATGATCGCGTTTCTGATCATCGCCGCCATCCTGCTGGTGTGGCAGGTAAGCATCCTGTTCAGCGTGGTGATCGAGAATGACGGCAGCCTGCGGGTGACCCGCGGCGATCCTTCGCGCAACTTCCTGCACGCGGTGCGCGATGTGGTCAGCCGCCATGGGCTGCGCGCAGGCCGGGTGACGGCCGTGCGTGGCCGTGACGGAGTACGGGTGCGCTGCTCGCGCGATATCCCGGAAGAGGCTCGCACGCATCTGCAGGCCGCGGCCGAACGGGTCAAGGTGGGCCGGCGGCGGCGCGGGCGCAAGAAACGCCGCTGAGCCGGCCCGGTTCAGTCCGCCCCCAGCAGGTCAGAGCAGGTCATCCTGCAGAACGTCGATGGCCTCCATCGCGCACTCGTGGTCGACCTCCCCGCTGGGTGCGCCGGACACTCCGATGCCGCCGATGATCCGGCCGTCATCGGTGATCTGCACGCCCCCGCCGAGGATGGTCACGTTCGGCAGATGCTGGACGCCGTAGCTGATCTCGCCGGGGTCGGTCGAATCGCGCAGCTCCAGAGTATCCGTGCGGAAACTGACGGCGGTCCAGGCCTTGCTCTGCGCGGTATCAACGGTGTGCGGCCCGGCAAAGCGGTCGCGCTTGAGGGCCTGGGTGGTACCGAAGCGATCCACCACCGCCGCGGTCACCTGGGCGTTGCGGTCACGGCAGGCATCCACCGCGACCTCGACCGCCTTGGTTGCCAGTTCGGGTGTCAGGCTCGGGATATTGAAGGTCGCCGAATCCGCGTGGACCGGCCCCGCGGCCAGCGCCATCAGGGCGCCGGCCCCAAATGCAAAACGAATCGAATGGAACATGATCAACCTCCCGGGTTGTGCTGGCTCCATTGACTCTTTTAGAACTTATCGGGGAATTTGGCAACTGTGCCCGACTCGGCTCAGGCCACGCGGCCCACCGGCCCCGTCACCGCCGCCTCAACCGCCTGCGTGAGTTCACCGGCCACGTTGCGCGCCGCCTGAATGAAGGTATCCACCTGCCGGGCGTGTTCGCGCAGCCTGTCCGCCAGATCCGGATCCTCGCTGACCTCTTCCACGACCACACCATCCGGGCGTTCCTCCACGCGCACCACGATGTGCTCGCGCTGCTCGAAAAGGGTGCAATACAGCGGATCGCGATCGCGCAGGTGGGCACTCTCGCGCAGCCGACGATGCAGCTCCGGCACATGCACTCGCAGCAGGGCCGCCAGTTCCGGGTCCCTTGTGGTGGTCACCGTACGGCTGCCGCCTTCAATGAACTCCAGCTCCCTGCGGATCGCGTCGTGGGATGCGAGCAGGCGCTGAACCACCGCCTGTTCGCGCTCTTGCTGCTTCCGGGCTTCGGCGTCCAGATCATCGCCGCAATCGATCATTCTCAGGTGCATCGTCATGCTCTGTTGGCCTCTCGCTGATGGTCCTGCCCCATCGATGCAATCCGTCTGCCAACTCCTGTTTCCCGCCATGACGCGACCCGGTGTCGATACCACCAGCCAGGTAACGCTGGAAACTGCGAATATTGGCACCCGCTAATGTATAGAAATGCCAGAACTGTCACCCGATGGATCGCAAGTCACTGTCAGAAGGGGAAAATCTGTAGCGAAAATTTTCGAATATGGATTGATTCTAATTTGCGCCCGTGTATAATTCCCATTGTCGAGTCGACGGCAGCTCAGCGTCGGTTCGCCATGCAGGGGCCTCCTGGCCCCTTCTCTCCTCCATCTCTTCTGGATTTTGCCGTCGGCTCTCGGTGCCCCCCGCACCGACCCGGCGGTCCTTTTTCGATCCATCCGGTCGGAGAGGCTCAGCAAGACCTTCTGGCAAACCAGCAATGGAGATGAGCAAAGGTCGTGCCACGCACGGATCCTTGGGGTCTGTGACTTCACTGCATGCCGTAAGCCGTTACGACTCCCGCCGATAGTCCTGCCAGCCCGCAAATCCGCCGCGCAGTACCCGGGCGTCGATATCCATCGCGCGCAGGCTCTCGGCCACCAGATGGGAGCGCCCGCGCCCGCCACAGAACACCACCACGGGCTGCGCCGGATCCTCCAGATGGGATTCGATGCTGGCCTCCAGCCTGGGCCGGGGGATGTTCACGGCCCCCTCGATGGAGCCGGCCTCCACCTCTTCCGGCTGGCGCACGTCCACCAGCAGCAGCGGTTCCCCGGCCTCCCGCCAGCGCGCCAGCTCCGCCGGCTCCACGTGCGGCAGGCTCTGTTCCAGGTGGGCAATACGTTGTTCGAAACGGCTCATGGCAACTCCTCGGATGTGGGTGGTTCGAACTTGCGGGGCGATCGGCCGTGCCTGCAATCTGCGACGACACGCGTGCGCGAAACCTCCGGGATGCACCCATGACCGACACCTCCGACGTCCGCAGGCCGGGCTTCGTCGCCCACATGGCGACGGTCTTCATCAACGCCCTCAACGACAACTTCTTCCGCCTGGTCGTCATCTTCATCGCCCTGCGCGAGTTCGTTGCCGAGGGCGAAGGCACGTTCTACTACAGCCTGGTCGGGTTCGTGTTCCTGCTGCCGTTCGTGCTGTTCTCGCCGTGGGCCGGCTACATCGCCGACCGCTACAGCAAGAAGGCGGTGATCGTCGCCACTCGCTCGGCCGAGGCCGTGGTGCTGCTGACCGCCGCACTCATGCTGATCATCGATTACTTCCCCGGACTGCTGGTGACGGTGTTCCTGATGGGCCTGCAGAGCACGTTCTTCAGCCCGGTGAAGTTCGGCATCCTGCCGGAGATCGTGCGCTACGCGCAGCTGTCCCGCGCGAACGGGCACATCCAGCTGTGGACCTTCCTGGCGATCATCCTTGGCACCGCGCTGGCCGGCTTCGTGATGGAGTTCGCCGGCGAGGCGCTGTGGATCCCGGCGGTGGTGATCGTGGCGCTGTCGCTCACCGGCCTGATCACCAGCTTCTTCGTCACCCCCACCCGTGCGATCAACAACCCGGCGCCGTTCCGGCTGAACCCGTTCGCCACCGTGGTGCAGTCGATCGCCGAGATCCGGCCGCAGCGGGTGCTGTTCCTGGTGGTCCTCGGCATCGCCTGGTTCTGGGCGCTGGGAACGCTGTATCAGCTGAACGTCCCGCTGTTCGCCGAGCTGCACCTGGGCCTGGGCGAGCTGGCCACCGGCATCATCCTGACGACCCTGGCCCTGGGCATCGGCACCGGCAGCATCCTCGCCGGCTATCTGTCGCGCGGCGGCATCGCCATGCACCACGCCCCGGCCGGCATGATCGCGGCCGCCCTGATCAGCGCGTTGCTGTTTTTCACGACCGACAGTTACCCGGCCACCCTGGTGCTGATGGTGCTGCTCGGCATCGCCTCCGGGTTCTTCATCGTGCCGATCACCGCCTACCTGCAGGGTCACAGCCCGGAGGAACGGCGCGGGCGCTTCATCGCCGCCAGCAACTTCCTGTCGTTCGGGGCGATGCTGCTGGCACCGGTGCTGTTCTGGGGGCTCACCGGCCCGGCCGGGGCCAGTCCCGGCCAGGTGTTCATCATCGGCGGAGCCGCCTCGCTGCTGGTCGGACTCGCGGCCCTGCGCCTGTACCGCCGCCACCGTACGGAGGCGGATGCCTGACCCCCCAAAGGCCCCGGCCGCACGTCTGGCCCGCACCACCCGGCACGAACGTCTATCTTCGAAGGAAGAACTTGCCAGAGGGGCGAACCCGGGAGGCCATCATGAGCGACAACATGGCCGATGTGACCATTCATATCGATGAAACCATCGACGCCGAGGCCCGCGAACGCATCCAGGACCAACTGCGCGGGATGAGCGGGGTGATGGCGGCATCCAGCCACGAGGAGAAGCCACACCTGGTCGTGGTCGAATACGACCCGGAGCGGGTCAACAGCCACCGACTGCTCGACACCGTCACCGCCAGCGGCGTCCACGCCCAGCTGATTGGTCTGTAGTCGGCGGCGAGCCTTTCAGGCTCACGGCCGGTGGCGGCTCGCCCCGTCGGTCACCCCGCCGGCGATCATGTGCGCGACGCGCAGGGCTTCCGGCAGGTGGCTGTGGACGTGCTGGTCCTCCAGCAGCTGCCGCGCCGCTGCGGGCTCGATCCCGCAGCGCTGGACATGGACCCCCGCCAGCGGTTCCATCGCGCCGGCGGCCTCGATCAGCCGCCACTTGCGGGCCCCTCCGGGGACATGGTCGAGCAACGCCCGTCGAACGGCCTCCATGTCGGGTTCCCGGCGTGCCACGACCATCACGGGCAAGCCGGTCCGTTCATGCAGGGCCCGCAGGTCCACCACGTTGAAGCCGGCAAAGGCGATCCCCTGCAGCAGGATCGCGTGCAGCTGCGGAGCGAACGGGCTGTCCAGCACGCATGCGGCCAGACGTTTGGTTGCGTTGGCGCCGTCGCGCCGCACCCGGGTCGACACCACGCCATCCAGCCGCGTGCCGGCGAACACCGCGCCCACCACCAGCACATCGCCACGATGCGCCCGCGCGAACGGCGCATCATCAAAACCCGCCACGTGCGATAGATGTCCCGGCATGCGTATCCCCGTTTGCCCGCGCGGTCGTAGAGCTCCACGTTCTCATACACCCGAAGCCCAGCAGAAGGAGGCTCCCCATGGACGAGGATCGGGTCACGGTATTTGGCGGCACCGGCTTTCTCGGCCGCATGATCGTGTACCAGCTGCTCGATGCCGGGCACGCCGTGCGCATCGCCTCCCGCCGCCCCGCACTACCGGCCGACCTGCAACGGCATGACCGGGTGGAACACTGCAGCGCCGACATCCGCAACAATGACGACGTGGCCAGGGCCGTGGCGGGTTCGCGTGGTGTGGTGAACGCCGTCAGCCTGTACGTGGAGCAGGGCGATCTGCACTTCACCACCATCCACGTGGAGGGCGCCGCCCGGCTCGCCCGGGCGGCGAGCGAGGCTGGTCTGGAACGCCTGGTGCACATCTCCGGGATCGGCGCCGACGCCGGGTCGCGTTCCGCCTATATCCGCGCGCGGGGCGAAGGCGAGGCCGCGGTGACCACCGAGTTCCGCGACGCGCTGATGGTCCGGCCCAGCGTGCTGTTCGGCCCGGGAGATGCGTTCCTGCGCAACCTCGCGACCCTCGCGCGGCTGCCGATGGTGCCGCTGTTCGGCCGCGGCGACACCCGCCTGCAACCGGTACACGTGGCGGATGTCGCGCAGGCCGTGGCCACCCTGTTCAACGAGCCGCCGGCCGGACACCGGGTGTTCGAGCTCGGCGGTCCGGACATCCTGACTTACCGCCAGATCGTGAACCGGGTGCTGGAGCACCTGGGACAGCCGCGAGTGCTCGTGCCGGTACCGTTTCTCCTCTGGCACCTCGCCGCCGGTCTGGCCTCATGGCTGCCCGGCGCACCCCTGACCCGGGACCAGGTCTATCTCATGCAGCAGGACACCGTTACCAGCGGTACCTGCGCGACCTTCGACGATCTCGGCATCACCCCGCGCTCGCTGGAGGCCTCCCTGCCCGAATGCCTGCCGACGAACCAGGCGAACTAACCGCAGCTACAGGGTTCGGGTCGCAAGGTTCTGCGAGATCAGGCGTTCCCACAGGGAACCGGCCTGCGCGAGATGGTGGCGGGCGATCGCCTCGGCGCGGGGCGCCAGGGCCGCGGCCTGTTCCGCGGATTCGGCGCGCAGGCGGACATCGACGATCTGCGGCTGCTCCACCGGCATGCCGATCTGGCTGACCAGCACCACCTGCGCATCCGACACTGCGTCGATCTCCGCCACGATCGCCTCGGCGATATGGGTGGCCGTCACGTTGTACAGCTTGCCGACATGGGTGATCGGGTTCTTGCCGGCGAAGGATTCGATGGTCATCGGGCGTGACGGGGTGATCAGCCCGTTCGCCCGATTGCCGCGCCCGGTCTGGCCGTCGTCACCGGCCTCGGCCGAGGTGCCGGTCACCGTCAGGTACAGGCTGTCCGCGTCGGGGTCGTCGGCGGTGTTCACCGCCACATCCGGCTCGCGGCCGAGGGCCTCGGTGGCCTCGCGCCGCACCTGCCGGGTCGCATCGGAACGCGCGGCCAGATAGGCGTCCGCGTCCGCCAGCGGCACCCCGATGAAAGCGCAGGCCACCGTCAGGGACACGTCCTCGCCGCTGCGCACGCCCATCACCTTGACGTCCTGGCCACGCGCCGGCGGCGTCTCCGACCACAGGCTCATGTCCGCCGCGAACACCGCGCGCTCCAGCGGACTCAGGGGCGCGTAGCCCACCCCCAGCGAGGTGTCGTTCGCCAGCTGCGGCACGCCCTCCCGACGCTGGCGCTCGAACAGTTCCACCAGGTCCTGCGATCCGGGACGGATCAGCGAGTGCACCCGCACGTGGCGTTCGACATCCAGCACGGGCATGTGCGCGGCCAGCCATGCACGGCAGGCCTCCACCGCCAGCTCGTCCACCGCCACGGTCACGCCGCGATATTCGCGCGTGGCCCGCCCGGCGATGTACAGTTCGATCGGCTCGTCCACTTCACCGCCGCCGAAGGCCGGGCGGGCGGCGCCGCCGCGCAGCAGGACCTTGTCCACGTTGTGATGCAGCACGAAGCCGAAGCGCTCGCGGTATTCCCGCGACAGCGCCAGGCTCACCTCCTCCGCCAGCGCATCGCACAGCGTGTCCGGATGGCCCAGACCCTTGCGCTCCACCACCTCGACGGGCTGGAGGCCCACCGGCCTGCCCTCGAGTTCACCGACCATGATCTTCACGCTTCCTCCTGTCGCCGCGCGCTCCGCGCCGCACTCCGGCCAGGCCGCTGCCCGATCTTCTCACTCGTGACCGGCCGTCGCCACCACCCGGTCTCGGCATGCGCACGCGCCTCGCCTTGCGTGTTTGTCCATGGCAGGCTTGAAGGCCGGAACACGACGCCCCGCAGGCCACTCCGGGGCCGCCCAGCGAAGCGGAACCGCCAGTGACTCCACTGTTCCATCCCCATCTGATCAACGGACCCCGCGGCGACCCGGCGCTGTATATCGACTGCCTGTTCCGGCGCCGTGCACTGCTGTTCGACCTGGGCGAACTGTCCCGCCTGCCGCCACGCCGGGCATTGCGGCTGTCGGACGTCTTCATCTCGCATGTCCACATGGACCATTTCATCGGCTTCGACACCCTGCTGCGGCTGCTGCTCGGACGCGATGCACACCTGCGCCTGTACGGGCCGCCGGGGCTGATCGAACGCACCGGCCATCACCTGCAGGGCTACACCTGGAACCTGCTGCACAACTACACCACCGAACTGGTGTTCGAGGTCAGCGAGTTCGCCGGCGACGGCCACCACGCTCGCGCGCTGTTCCGTTCCGGGGACCACTTCCGCCGCCAGGAAGCCACCCCGCCGACGCCGGTCGACGGCGTGCTGCTCGACGAGCCCGACTTCCGCATCCGCACGGTGGCCCTGGATCACGGCATCCCCTGCCTCGGCTTTGCCCTGGAGGAAAAGACCCACCTCAATGTCTGGCGCAACCGGTTGGACGCCCTCGGCCTGCCCACCGGGCCGTGGCTGGCCCACCTGAAGCAGCTGGTGCGGGAGGAGGCGGCGGACGACACCCCGGTGGAGATCGCCTGGCACGACCGCCACGGCGAGCACCGCCGCGAACTGCCGCTCGGGTACCTGCGCCGCGAGGTGCTGCAGGAATCGCGCGGGCAGAAGATCGCGTATGTCACCGATGTAGCCTTCCACGAGGCCAACCGCCACGCGATCGTGGACCTGGCCCGTGACGCCGACCTGTTCTATATCGAGGCGCCGTTTCTCCACGCCGCTGCGGAGCGCGCGGCGGACACCGCCCATCTGACCGCACGCCAGGCCGGACGGCTGGCGCGCGAGGCCGGGGCGCGGCGGGTCATCCCGTTCCATTTCTCGCCGCGCCATAGCGGCGACGAGTCCCTCCTGGAGGCCGAGGTCCTCGCCACGTTCGAGGGCCGATGACCCGGCCCGAAGGACCGCGGATCGCCGCCTCGATGTACGCTCTCGATTCGGGAGACGACTACCGGGGGGCTGCCCCTACCCCTGCTCGCCGCGGACGACCTCGATCAGGGCGTTGAGGGCATCGCTGGCGGTAAAGATGCCCAGCAACCGGCCCTCTTCGTCATTGACGATCGCGCTCCCCACCTTGCTCTCGGACATCGCATGGGCCACCTGGTCCAGCGGCGTCGCCGCGGTCACCGTCAACGGGTCGGCCGCCATCAGGTCGGAGGCCCGCACCTGCCGGATGTCTTCCACCGGCAAACCGAGAACGATGCGGACATCACGCTCGCTGACCACCCCGACCACGGAATTCCCGCGCAGGACCGGAACATGACGCACGCCATGCTGCTCCATCAATGCCCTGAGCTCCTCGACACCCGCTTCTTCGCTGGCCGTCACGGGATCGGGGGTGGTGAATTCTTCCACGGCTAGATTCTGCGACATCATGTCCACATCTCCTGAAGTTGTTGCACCCCAATCTACCAGATACGTTGTGTGGTCGCGGGCCTCCGTGCCCCGCCCCACGCCCCGAGGCCGCGCGCGCAGGAGGCACCGGTAAATACCCAGAATCGGTTCGCAAATTCCGCGGCTAGTGACTATCGTTGGTAAGTGAGCACTCATCCCCCTGTGTGCTCGGCGCCCCGCCCTCTCCGGAGGTCGGGGCGTTTTTTGTCGCCCCCCGGACCGTGAATGGGCCGCAATTCCGGAGGTGCGCAGCGCAGTCGGCCATTCGCCGGATGGAAAATCCCGGCCGCTCTACTATCTTCCGAAATACACGCGTTCGAATTCGGGAGATTCGCCATGAACACCACTACGGAACAGAAGGTCATCGCCGCCACCTCCGCGGTGGCCCGGCTCACCGCCCTGCACCACTGGCTGAACGACCCCGCCGATGCGCCCGGGCACATACTCCCGGCGTCCGTGGTCCATGCCTGGGCCAGACGCGGTGAGCCCAGCAGCCAGCACGAGGCCCTGGCGGGAGCGATCGGGCGCGGCTGGATTCGGGTCACCGCCGATGGATACTGCCTCACGGGGGATGGACTCGCGGCGCTGCAAACCTTCGTCCCGCATTTTCAACGCCTGGTCCACCAGGAGGCCGCGGCCTCCCGGCCCCGGGGCCCCACAAGCCAGGCCCTGGCCAGCGGGGCGACTGCCTGAGTTCGACCATGCCGCCGTGCGACCTGCCTCAAGTTTTCCCCCGCAGGCTGTTTCACCAGAGCGCGCCGTGGCGTAGGCTACGCCACTTTTTGCGACACGGAGGCAGTGAGCACGGTGAGCTATTCGGACGTTCAACAGAGTTACGGGCGTTGTCGCCGCGAGGGGGATTTCGCCGAACGTTTCTATGAACGGTTCCTTGAGGCCGACCCGCGGGTGGCCAGCGTCTTTGCCAGCACCGACTGGACCCGGCAAAAGCGGGCGCTGGGGCAGGCCATCTCCGCCGCACTGAGCTACGCTGAGGGGGAGACATTCATGCGCTCCACCCTGGAACGGATGGCCCAGGTGCACAGTCGCCGCGGGGCCGTTCCGATCGAGCCGGAACTGTACGACGTGTGGCTCAACTGCATGATCCAGACTGCCAGCGAGACCGACCCCAAATGGACCGACGAACTCGCCAGCCGCTGGCACGGGGCCCTGAGTCCCGCGATCGACCTGTTCATCGAGCACTATTGACCCGGCTCGCCGCAGACCATCTGATCGCCGCCGGCCTGGCCGGTGCCATGTTCCTCGCCGCGCCCGCTCTGCAGGCCGAGGAGATGCAGCCGGAGCAGCCGACCATCGGCCTCGCGCTCGGCTCCGGCGGCGCCGGCGGGCTGGCCCACATCGCCATCCTGCAGGTCTTCGACGACCTCGGGGTCGAGCCCGACCATATCAGCGGGACCAGCATTGGTGCGGTAATCGGGGGGCTGTACGCAGCCGGCCTCAGCGCCGAGGAGATCCTCGACGTCTTCGACGATTTCGGAGGCTCGCGCATCGATGCGCTGTCGGGCCTGGTCGGCGCGGACCTGCAACTGACCGAACTGATCGAGCTGAGCTTCGAACGCGAGGCCGTGCTCGATTCGACCGAATTCCTCGATTTCCTCGGCGAACACACCGAGGCCGAAACCTTCGAGGATCTGCGCATGCCGCTGTCGGTGGTGGCCACCGACTACTGGAGCGGCGAAACCGTCGTCCTGCGTGAGGGTGAGCTGTTCACCGCGATCGAGGCGAGCATGTCCGTGCCCGGCCTCTTCGCACCGGTTCCGCATCGCGACGACCAGCTGCTGATCGATGGCGGCACGTCCAACCCCCTCCCCTGGAACCTGCTGCAGGACGAGTACGACTTCGTGATTGCCGTCGACGTCTCCGGCAGCCGCCAGAAAGATCCCAACGACCCACCGGGACTGACCGACCTGCTGTTCACCACCTTCAGCATCATGCAGAGCTCGCAGATCCGCCACATGCGCGACTACGATCCGCCCGATCTCTTCCTCGAGGCCGGCTCCGCGGACATCCGCCTGCTCGACTTCAACCGGGTCGACGAGATCGTGGAGCAGGCGCAGCCCAGTGCCGAAAAGCTCCGCGAGGAACTCGAAACCCGGCTCAATTCCCCCGCGCAAACCGGCCCCTAGGCCACAAGGCGCGCGGGCAGGCCGGCTCACACATGCCGGGAAAAATCACCGTGGCGGCAATCGCCGAGCAGGTTGCGAAACGCCGGGCCATCCATCCGAATCAGCGACACGTGGTCACCCCCCTCCACATAGACCGTTTCCTGCGCGGCCAGCGATTCGTCCAGCAGGACCTCGAGACCCCAGGCGGTACCCAGCGCCGGAACCGCCCCGTGTTCGCAGTCCGGAAACACCGACCGCACTTCCTCTTCGGTCGCCAGCCCCACATGCTCGCCGAGCATGTAGTGCAGCTTGCCAAACTGCAGCCGCCGCGTGGCCGGCAAAACCGCCAGCATGTAATGGCCGGCATCCTCCACCAGCACGCCCTTGGTCAGTTCATCGCCGGGTACGTGGGCAGCTTCGGCTGCCCGGCTGGCGGAATCCGCACGCGGATGGCCCACAAGCTCATAATTCACGTCCCGCTCGTCGAGAAATTCCTGCAATGTACGGCTGATCGTCATCGTTCTGCCCCCTCTCGCCACGGCCGGGTCACGCAAACGCGGATCCATGCCTTCAACCCGAGGATAGACAGGCATCTGGCCGAGGTCCCGATTTTGTTTACGCCATACTCCCGAGGGGGCGCCCCCGGACTGGCAGGAGGAAGGCATGCTTCGCATCGCGGCTGTGCTGTTGCTGGGCCTGGTGATGTTTGCGGGCTGGGTCGCCGCGCAGAGCTGGGAGGCCATGCGCGTGCTCCAGGACATCGAGGCCGGCGCGGGACCGAGCGCGTTGAAGGAGCGCACGCCCGAGCCCGCGCGCGAAACGCTGGCCCTCACGACGGACGAAGGTGACATCGCGGCCGACCTGTACCATCCCCGACAGGAGGTGGGCGCGCGCATCGTCCTGGTACCGGGCTTTACGCCGCAGGGCAAGGACGACCCGCGGCTGGTGCAACTCGCCCATACGCTGGCGCGGGCGCGTTTTCTGGTACTGGTGCCCGACCTGCAGGGCTCGCGGGCGCTCCGCGTGCGCAGCGAGGATGCCGCGGCCATCGGTGATGCCGCCGCCCTGCTCGCCCGCCTGGAGCCGGAAAACGCTCCCGACGACCAGAACGTGGGGGTCGCCGCCATCTCCTACGCCGTGGGCCTGGCCGTGCTGGCCACACTCGAGCCGGAGGGGAAGGAAGCCATCGACTTCCTGGTCGGGATCGGCGGCTACTACGACACCAAAAACGTCGTCACCTTCGCCACCACCGGGGCCTACCGGGAACCCGGCTCCAGCCGGTGGCAGACACGCACGCCCGACCCGCTGGCGAAGTGGTTCTTCCTGTGGGGCAACCTGCACGTGCTCGATGACCGCGCGGACCGCGCGCTACTCGAAGAAATCGCCCGCCGGCGCGCCGCCGACCCCGAGGCCCCCATCGACGACCTGAGCGACCCACTCGGCGCGGAGGGCCAAAGCCTGCTGGCGCTCATCCTGAACGACGACCACGAGCGCGTACCGCAGCTGCTGGACGACCTGCCGACCGACGCGCGGGACGCCATCGAGGCTCACTCGCTCGCCGAACGTGACCTCTCGCATCTTTCCGGCCGCGCCCTGCTCATCCACGGGCGGGACGACACGATGATCCCGCATACCGAAAGCACGCGCCTCGCCCGTGCCATCGGCGAAACCGACCTGCACCGGATCGACGGCTTCTCCCACATCGACCCGCATGGCGTCGGGCTCATGGGCCAGTGGCAGCTCCTGCGCGCGATGAGGGACCTGCTGGCATGGCGCGACGATGGCGCCGTACACTCTGAAACCCAACCCCGCGAACCGAGGAGTTGCCATGAAGGGCTTCACGAAACCGTTGCTGATGCTCTCCCTGTTCCTGCCACTGCTGGCTGCGCCCGCCCACGCGCTGGACGGCGACACGATCGACCGCTGGCTGGCGGCGACCGAGGAACTCAACGAGTGGAGCGCGCAGCAGCCCGACGTGCAGGAACCGGAGATGGACGCGCAGGATGACGAGGCCTCGATGGCGGAGGTCCGTCAGGCCATCGAAGAGGTCGCGCGCATGGAGGAAGAGGTCGAGGAGATCGCCGCGCGTCACGGCTTCGACAGCAGCCACGAACTGACCGAGATCGGCTCGCAGATCTTCAACGCCCGGCATGCGCTGGAGATGGAGCGCCGGCTCCCGGAAATGGAGCGCGAGCTGGACGAAAGCCTGCAGCGCATCGAGGACGATCCGGACATGCCGGCGGAACAGAAGGCGACCATGCGCGACGCCCTAGAGCAGCAGCGCGAGATCCTGCGCGACGCCGCGCCCGACGTGCCCGAGCAGGATGTGGAGGCGGTGCGCGGCCGCGAGGACGAGCTGGAGGCCGTCTTCAGCAACTGATACCGGCAAGTGATACCGGCATCCCCCTCGTTTGGAGGGGGTGCATCTCCGCGGACGGTGCCATATTGAGCCTGTTGAGAATGCAACAGGACCGCCCCGAGCAAGGAGATGTTCGATGTCCGCGAAGACCCGTTTCCACAGCCATTCGCTGGTGCTGGCCCTCGGCCTGCCCGCACTGGCGATCCCCGCGTTCACCGCTTCGGCGGATGAATCGCCGATCCAGCTCGAACCCCTCGCCCTGGACGGCGGGGGCGATCACTTCCGCTACAGCGTACTGACCGACATCCAGGGCGACGAGATCCGCTGGACGGTGACCCAGGGCCCGGAGATCACCCGCATCCATCCCGACAAGGACTACCGTTCCGGCCTCGGCGGGCAGGAGGACCTGTTCACCGGGCCGGCCCTGGATGGCGAGGTGTATCGCAAGGAGCAGGAGCTGGGGGTGCTGCTGCCGACGTTCGAGAGCGAACAGGTGGAGCCGCCGCACACGTTCCAGGACATGTTCGACAACCAGCGGCGGGTAGAAGAATACCGCGTACACGTGGCCGAAACCGGCGAGACGCGCGAGATCGCCGGGGAGACGGCACAGGGCTACCGCCTGGCCGCGGTCACCGAGACCACCAACCTCGACAGTGACGCCGAAGAGACCCTGTTCTCGGTGAACCACGGCACGGTGTGGGTGTACGAAGACGTGACGTTCTCGCCGGCGCTGCTGCAGCTGAGCCCCGGCATGTTCCGCATGGCCATCGGGCCCAACGTCCCGGACGGCCTCGAGCTCCATTACCTCCACACCCTCGGCGAGGCCCTGGAACCTCTGGGCATGCCCGTCGGCCTGCAGCTTCAGGCCTTCCACACCTCCGCTGACAAGCTGGAAACCATGGAGGCGCAGGACTGGGCACTGGAAGAAGACCAGTCGCCCGGCCAGGCGTCGGGCATCGCCTACCAGATCGAGGTCACCGAGTTCAGCGACGACGCCGACGCGCCGGACTACGCCACCCTCCGGGAGTACCCGCGCGCCGGCGCAGCCGCCTTCGAATACCTCCGCACCCCGCCAGTGCTGGCGGAGATGCTGGATGCCTGCCCCCCTCTGCCCGACGACATTCCCCGCGATGAGCTGGCTTCGATGCTGGACGAGAACACGACCTTCGACGGCGCCATGGTGGAAGGGGCCCACTCGGGTCCACTGCTCGGGCAGGCGGCCTGGGGCGGCCAGGAGGACCCGCAGCAGGGCGACGGATTCGTCCTGGTGGTGGAGGGCCTCCTGCCGGAGCTGGAGACCACCGCCTGCATGATCTTCACCCGGGTGGGTGCGGGCATCCCCGATGACACTGACACTCTGGAGGTCGCCGCCGATCCGCACAGCGCCGAGGCCGAGGGCCAGCTGGCCGCGCACCTGCTGGTGGGGGATGTCAGCGACCCCGGCGACATCACCTTCCTGACCGTCGGCCAGGGCCTGAGCGGAGAGGTCCGGCTGGATTCCTCCACCCCGGACGGCGCGTTCCACGGCCATCTGGACGTCGAGGGCACGGCCACCCCGCTGGACGACCTGGGTGCCAGCGACGGGTTCCGCCTCGAGGGCGAGTTCTCGGCCATGCAGTACTGGGACCGCGTACCGGTCGCCCGCTGAGGCCCCGGACGTTCACCTGCAAGAACCGGCCGAGGAATAACCGCCCGCGCGGGATCGGACAGCCCGGCCCGGTCCCGCCTCCCTTTCCCCTGTCCCCGGTCGAATGCGGGCTTTCTGGTCATGGACTTTTCAAACCGTCGAGAAATTTGACGGTTGGTGCCGTCGCTGTCTGGCCAGCTCACCGTCCAGATCATAAGCCACTGATCAAAAGAATCTTGCGCGAGGTGGAATGGTGGTTGCTCCATACCTGTTGCTCGATGATGAGCGAGCTACCACCGTTCACGTGCAAAGATGGGGGTTAGCGATGAGTGTGAAGCGCGTTCTAGGCGTGACTGGCCTTGTGCTGGCCATGGTGCCCATGGCTCAGGCTGCGCCAATCACCTACGAGGTCGAGGGGGGACAAGACACGGATAGTTTTCAGCGAGCTACGCTGACAGGGTCATTCGAGTACGCCGGCAGTGGTGATTACGGTACATGGGACCTGGATTTCTCGGGGAACGAAGACAGAGGCGGTAACCTGCCGGCGGTGCGCTTTACGGAGCAGAGCGCGGATCTGGTCACGGGTTCCGAAGATATCTCGGACGACATCGAATCCCTGCTGACAAGTGAGCACGACGAAAGCGCTGAAGACCGCCTGATTCTTCAAGCTTCGGAGTCCCCGTCCCTGCTGGCGCTCTGGTTCGACGCGGACCTCGGGACCCTGGCCGATGGCGACACGACGGACTTTGGTCCCGGCGTAGTTGACGAGAGCAGGTTTCTGCACTGGGATGCCTCCAGGGAAACAACGAGTTTCGCCAGCCTTACGGGAACTGCTACGGCTGAAAGGGAGGTTGCCGAAGTGCCTGTGCCTGCAACACTCCCGCTCTTCGGCACAGGAGTCGCGATCCTCAGCTTCCTGATCTGGCGAAACCGGCGGCTGAAGCCCTGAAAAGCGGATGCCCGCGCTCGCAGGATGCCCCTGCGGGTGCGGGCCACACGCGTAAATCAACGGCACTTTCAGCCCTTCAGCGACGCGATAGCCCGGACCGTGTTTTCCCTCACCGGGCGCGGGCGCTCCGGGCGGAAGCGGCGGATGTACTCCACCAGCTCCGGCCCCGTCAGTACCGGCACCGACAGGTCGTCCGAATGCCCCAGCGACACCTCCGGGTGAGTAAAAAGCACGATCGGCTGGATCCAGCGCTTGGCCTTACGGCCCTTGAGGTACTCGCTCAGCAGCCACACCTGCTTCTTCACCTGCCGCACCGGGTTGCGCATCTGCTTGGTGTAGCGGCTGCCGCGCCGCCCGGTCTTGCTCACGGTCCACTGCGCGGCCTGCTCGTCGCAGTCGATGGCCCCGCTGTTGTGCTTCACCTCGATCACGAACAGCGCCTCCGGCCCCGCCACCACCAGATCCGCCTCCGCCACACCCGTGCGCGAACGCTCGTCCGGCAGGTCCACCTGGTTGAAGATCGTAAATGAGTCCGGCAGCTCCGCCAGATACTCCAGCGCCGCATCCTCGCCGCGCGCGCCCGCCTCGATCACCGCGCTGCCGCCCACCAGGCCCACCAGCACGACCACCCCCGCCAGCGTCACCAGCCCCACCAGCGGATGCACGAAGAACGCCCCCAGCGCCACCGGCAACCCCAGAAACAGCGCCAGGTTGCGCCCGCGCCTCTGGATCGCCTGCGACTCTTCAGTCAGCCGGTTTGCAGTGACGTAGCGAGTGTCTGCCATGGATGCCCTAGCCTGCCAACGTCCGGGATCAACCGCGCACTTTAACCCGTCGGCCCTGTAACAGGGCGTGGCGTACCCCTTTGCAGTAGACCCCTATGGCTACTCCGTGCCGCGCGGGTTGCTAGCGCTTGACCTCCATGTGGATCTCGATGGTGCGCAGGAGCTTCTGGCGGTCGATCCATCCGATGGCCCGGCCGGATTCCTCCAGCACCGGGATCTGGTTGAGGTTGTGCTCACTCATGAGCCGCAGGATGTCCTCGGCCTGCGTATCCGGCCCGACATGGCTCAGCGAATCCGCAGGGGTCATGATATCGGCGATCCGGGTGGTCACCCACTGCTCCCGCGGCACCTTGCGGCTGTCACTCAGGGTCACCAGCCCCTGCACCCGCTCCGGCTCGCCGACCAGAAACGAACGGCACCCGCCCGGTAGAACGCCCTGGTCGATCCACTCCTGGATGGATGCATCCGGACTGACGAAAGGCGGCTCCGGATCGGCCAGATCCCGCGCCTGCACATCCACCAGCCGCTCGCGCATCTCGTACATCCGCCCCTGCCCTTCGGCCATGGTCAGCAGGAACCAGGCGATCAGCATGATCCAGACGCCGCCGATCAGGTTGCCGATCACCAGGAGGTTCCAGAAGCCGAAGCCGAACAGGAGATACGCCACCATCCGACCGCCCCGGACGGCGGCATCCACCGCCCTGCGCGGGTCGCCGGTGAACTTCCACACCAGCGCGCGGAACACCCGCCCCCCGTCCAGCGGAAAACCGGGGATGAGATTGAATATCGCCACCACCAGATTGATGAACGCCAGCCAGCCCATGACCACCGACACCGGTTCGTACCAGCCGGCGGTGACCAGCGCGAGCCCCCCGAAGATCAGCGCCAGGCCCACACTGACCGCCGGCCCGGCGATCGCGATCCAGAACTCGTCGTCCGCGCGCTCGGTGTCCCCGCCCATCTGGGCCAGACCGCCGAAGATGAACAAGGTGATGGACTCCACCGGCACGCCCCGCCGGATGGCCACCACGCTGTGGCCCAGCTCATGAGCCAGGATGGACACGAAGAACAGCAGGGCCGTCACCGCCGCGGTGCCCACCACCATCGGCAGGGTCCACTCCGGAAACTGGTAGTGGAAGCCGGTGCTCATGGCCGTCAGCAGCAACAGCAGGATGAACACCCAGCTCACGTGGATCTGGATGCGGATGCCGCTGATGTGGCCGAGGACCAGGACCCTCTTGAACATACTTCCACTCCTTGCAGTGGGCGCGGCCCCGTGTCGAACTGCCGGAACCACCTGACGCCCATTATGTGGCCCCGCAGCACCTCCCGGACAGGGAAACTCGACGCAGGCCCGGGGTGGAGCAAGACAACCGACTGCATCCGCCGGCACTACCCCGTGCCTGTCCTCCGCACTCGCAGCCGGTGGCATCCCGACTTTGACGGGGACCCTGCCACATCGGGGTCTGTCGGGTTGATTATGCCGGCCATGCCGCTGGTGCAGACGCTGGGCGTTGGAGGACCCTCATGGCGGTTGCTAAGGGACACCTGCCCGGTTTCGCGGTCCGCCTGTCTTGTCGGGGCTGAACGGCAAAGTGATCGATACACATCGTGCGCCCGGGGATTGCCTCAGTTCGGCAACCCGGATGCGCTGCTTCTCTTGCACGCGGTGGGCATCGGCCGATGATCCGACACCTTCGGCAGGTGTCCTCGCCGGCCACACGTTCCGCGCGCCGTTTACTTCACCTTTTCCGCAGGTTACCTTTCACCCCCGTCATGGCCGAACAGCGGTCACGCAACGGCAGCCGCGGGCCCACCCCTGGCCCGGTCGTCGCAAGCCATACACCGCATACAAGGACGCCCCACCCATGATGCTCTCCCGGCTTCGGCGATGGTTCGCTCGCGCGCGAGACAACAGCCAACCGGCCCCCGGCCGCGCACCGAACTCGGATGCCCGCGAAGGCACTGCCAGCAGCGACGCAGTGCGAGGAAGCGACGGCACGGAACCGCTCCTCTCGGAACGGGAACTCTCCTCACGGTACTGCGCCGGACTGTTCGCCACCCGACACCAGTCCGGAGGCTCGCCCGGCCCCGAGGAGCGCGCCTGGCTGCGCGAGCATCGAGAACGGCTCATGGAGGATCCCACCGCATTCACCGCCAGGGTGCCGCGGCTTCCCCGGATTGCGCCCCGACTCATGGCCACCCTGCGCGACCCCGAGCAATACGGATCGAAAGAGATCGCGAACATGGTCGAAAGCGATCCCGTTCTGGCCGGCAACATGCTCAAGGTCGTCAACAGTCCGTCCGTACGACCGAACCGCAAGGAGATTGTGAGCATCGAGCAGGCCGTGACGATTCTGGGCAACCGGGGCATGCGCGAAGTGGTCGCCGCCGCCATCATCAGTCCCATCGCTCAATTCGGGCAGGATCGTCGCCTGAACTCGGAAGGCCTGCGGCAGATCTGGCCGGAGACGCTGCAAACCGCCATGAACGTGAAGGTCGGCGCCCGGCAAATCGGCGGCGGGGTCGAAGGGTTCGCGCTCCATCTCTCGGCCCTGACTCACAGCAGCGGACTCATGGTTCTGCTGCGCAACCTGGACACCCTCGAGGTTCCCACCGTGTCATCCGGGTTCATCGACGAGCTGGAAAGCCTCGCACGAAACGCCTCCGTCGCCATCGCGCAGCACTGGGATTTCGACGAAGACAGCGTCCGCATGCTGCAGGGCTGGGCCAATTCCGATCGCTCGACCCTCGAAACCGCGCTGCTGATCGATGCCATCGGTTTCACCCGGATCAACAACCTCTGCAGGCGCGGTGAGCTGGAATCCAGCTCCTGTCAGGCCTACCTCGACGCCCTGCCGCGCTTCGCGAACGAGTGGAAAACCTCCCCCTCGGAGCCCGGCTAGACAGGCCCGGCACTTCCCGGGACCGGCTTCGTCATCAGGACCCAGTGGCCGGAATGCCGACAACCGGGCCAGGGCAACAGCGGCCTGCGCGCCACGTCGGCATAACCGAGCCGCTCGTAAAGCCGCCGTGCACCCCGGTTTTCTTCCGCCACGATCAGGCTGAGCACCTCCGCGCCGCTCCCGGCCGCCACCTCCTCCGCGCGCTGCATCAATGCGCTTCCCACGCCGCGGCCGCGCCAGGCCGGATCGGCCGCCACGGCGTTCACGTACCAGGACCCCGGGGCCAGAGCCTCCAGCTCCAGCAGCGGACGCACCACGACCGGGGCCTCGCTCAACGGCTCGACGTCATGCGGATCGGGCAGACGGTACCCGAGCAGCATCCCGACGACCTCGTCCCCGATCTCGGCCACATGGGCATTCACGTAACTGAAGCCGCCGTCTGTCCCGCTTACGGTGCGCGCCCCGAACTCCAGGGGATCCCCATCCGGACCGGCGGACTCCCGCCACAGATACATCGGAATCCCCTCGCCTGCGAAGTCCATGAGCTCCGCCAGTCGCCGCGCATCCCCGATCTCTGCCGCACGTATCTTCAGATCCATCTCGCATCCCCTCCCTGCGCCCCAGAGATCCCTTCCCCGCGACAGAACGACGTCGCTCAGCATGCAGGGCTGCAACGGCGACGCCCCCGATACACCCGGCCCCGCAAAGTCGGCGGACCGGACTCCAACATAACCCTCTGCCTGCGACACCGACGCGTGGCATGCCGGCCGTGACCCGTTCTCTTAACTGGAGGATAGCCCACAGACGGGCGCCCCCACCCGCCCGAGATGAACCGCGCACCTTGACGCGTCGGCCCTATTGCAGGGCCCTGGTCCCGCGGCACGCGGGATACTGCGAGCAGCCCCAGAACTCCTGGCCGGCGCTGACACCCTTGCGCGCCTTTCGTTTCACCATCGCACTGCCACATTTCGGACAACCGGGTGCCGCGGGCGCCGAGTGGCGCTCCCGCAAACCCTCCACATGCGCCCGGCGGGTGTGGCGCGAACGCTCGAGGCCGCCATGCTCCAGCGTGGCCACCATGTCCTCGACCTCGTCTTCGCTCCACACCTCTTCCCGGAACGAGCGGATATAACTCAGGAGCCCCAGGCCACGGACCACGTTGTCCGGCATCGGCGTCTTGAACGTGCTGCCGCCGACGAACACGACCACCGAGTGAATCATTTCCGGGTCCACACCCAGCACCTCGGCCACCGCCCGTTCGTGGCGATAGTTCTGGCGCAACGGGTTCTGAAACCGGAAGGACCGCCGGTAGATCTTCTGGGTCCACTGGGCCTGACGCTCACCGCCGAAGATCCAGCCCCGCATGTTCTTCGTCTCGATGACGAAGATCCCGAACCGCGACACCAGCACATGATCGATCTGCGTGGTGCCGTCCGCGGTCGGCAGCGTCAGGTCATGTACCACCCGGCCGGACTTGCCGTCCAGGCCAACCGCCAGAACCAGCCGAATCCACAGCTCGCCGAGCCAGCCCTTTACCTGTGGAAGGCGGGCAATCGCGACCAGCGCCAGCAACAGCCACGCCCACCAGAACTGCGACGCGGCCGCCAGGAGCATCTCAACCAGATTGATCTCCACTACGTCCTCCCTGTCGATGTCGGAGACAGTAGCCACCCGCCCCAAAAGGTCAGAGTAACGCCGACCCCTTGCCCGACGCCTCCACGGGCCGCCCCGGGCCTCGGCCCTCGGCACTCGGCCCTCGGGGTGGATGACGACCACCGGGCGCACCGGCTACCAGTGGTTCCGCGAACTCGCGGACGTGCGCATGCTGACGGTCGCCGGCACCGACCACCCGCTGGCGACCCTCCCCCGCGTCACGCAGGACGATCTGGTCGGACACACCGAGATCGTCATGGCCTACCTCGACCGGGACGGCCTGGTCCCCGAGTCCCCCGAGACCGACAACTACCTCGCCTTCACCCAGTACAAACTGATCCGCGACGCCGTGATCGAAGGCGCCGGCTGGGCCGACCTGCCCTTCCCCCTCATCCGCCACGCCCTGCGCCAGGAACAGCTCCGCACCATCCCGCACCCGGACGCCAACTGGTGGAAGACCTTCTGCGTGCTGGAATCCGAACAGGCCCATGGCGGCCCCGTGGTGACCTGGCTGGCCAACCAGCTGGAGGCCTACCTGACGCGGGTCAGCTGAGGGCAACGACCGACCGCAGTGCCACCGCCTGCATCCAGTGCCATGGAGCGCAGGGCGAGGGCCAGGCACAGCCACCGTTCCCGCGCCTGGCCGGGCTCCCGGAGCAATACCTGATCGAACAGATGGAGGCCTACCAGGACAGCCGACGTCCGAACGCCACGATGGCGCAGATCGCGCAGTATCTCGACGATGACGAATTCGAAGCCGTCAGCCGGCATTACGCCGAGATGGAACCCGCGGGCGGCCCGCACAACGTACCGGAGGATCTGGTCAGCCGAGGCCGCGAAATCGCCCTCGAACGGCTACCCAACCGCAACATTCAGTCCTGTATTCCCTGCCACGGGGAGAAAGGACGCGAACGGAATCCCAGCCTCGCCCGCTCGCCGACCACCCGCCCCGGTACCTGATAGCACAGCTACAGGCCTATGCCGAAGGTGAGCGCGAAACGTCCCTGGCCGGACTGATGCAGGGTATCGTCAGCGAAGTCGAAGACGAAGAACAGGCCGCCCTCGCGGCCTACTAGGCCTCCCTGCCGGCCAGCGACGAATAACCGGGCACCTCAGGGCCACACCGACTGCACACCGCCACAACCAACGTAGAACGTATCGCTCACGTGCTGGGCGGAGCGAAGAGGAACCCAGTCGGGTTACCGAATCCCGGTCAGTATGACTCAAGAACGTTGGCCACCTCCTCGAAGCCGGACTGCACCGCGATATCCCCGGCCGTGGAGCCCGCCGTATACCGGTTTCCACCGGCGCACGGCACACTGGCACTCTCAATACCTTTACCCGGATCGGCCCCTGCCTGCATCAACAAATCCACAGTCTCCGGACGATCCCCCCGGGCCGCAGCGATTAAGGGCGTTTCGCCATTGTCTCCGTCGCGGCGATTTACATCACCCCCATGGTCTATCATGGTCTGCACTAGGTCAGCATGCCCACGCCAGGCGGCGCTGTGGAGCGGCGTCTGGCCGAACTCCAGCCGTTCGTTAGGATCCACCCCCTGTTCGAGGATATACACAACATCGTCCAGGTCCCCCCGTATGGCCGCGTCATCCAGTCCTTCGGGGGAAACATCCGGCCCCGAGAACAGGCCGGACAGAATAATTCCACCCATAATGATCGCTACGGCCATAAGCAGTCCGCTGGCACCGTTCCCGTGCTCGTCAGACATTCGCTTGTTCATCATCAGCTCCTCTACTACTGAGATCCTTACCGCTATCACAAAGCCTGCCTTCAGGTGCCTCCTCATGAAAAGCGGGGTCGGACCTCGCTACCTGACGGTTTCAAATCTCCGAGCGTATCCCCAATGCCCTCTGCACTTCGTCCACATACGGCCGACTGCCCACGGCCACGGACGTCGTCCAGCGATCATCCCGGCTGGCACGATCCGACCCAAGCGCGTCGTCTACCCACATTCGATGGCATCTCCTCAGCTCTGGGAATGAACCGATCTCCAGTGATTCCTTCAGCGCCTGCTGTTCAATCACGCGGTACCCACCCGGAGGGTCCTGGATCTCTCGATACCCACTGGCTTCCCACTCGCGCGGATGCTGCACCACCCCTGCCCGGACCATATTCAGGTCGATGTACACCAAACAACGCGCCAGATGGGTGCCTGTCTCCACCGCCGTAGCGTGGTAGCGGTCCTCCCAGAACGCGTCCTTACGGCCCACGCGCCGGTTGTACGCCTGTCCGACCCGCCCCGCGATCAACTGCATGCCCCGCGGGATCTCGCCACGGCCCTCATCACGCACCAGCAGGTGCACTTGGTTGGACGTGACGATGTAATTCAACACACACAGCCCGTAGCGTCGCCGCGCTTGATACAACCAGTACCGCCACAACCGGCGGTCACACGCGAACTTCAGCAGAAACTCCTGCTTGTGGCACCGGTGCGTGATATGCCAGACATGGCTCGGCAAGTGATGGCGATGCGCCCGTGGCATGGCTTCCCTCCCTGGAAGGCCCATTTCCTGACCAAAATGGCCGCGATAAGCTCGAATTACACCCTTTATAGACCATTTTCCTCGGATCTTTCCGGGACTTACCGTAGTCCGACCCCTTTATTTTCCTTACAGAGCCCGGATACGCTGCTGGATCGACGTGAAATCGGAGGCCTCGGGCGTATCCGCCATGCCGGCGCGCACCGGGTTCAGATCCACGTAGCTCATACAGGTCAGCACCGCCGCGTCGTCCAGCAGCGCCTGGCTCTTGTAGCGGCCTTCCCAGAAGCGCCCCTTGCAGCCATCCTCCGCATTCGCCCGCCGCGCCAGATGTTCGTTCAGGCTGCGCAAGAACCAGGACAGGTCCTGCAGGCGCGCCTGCCACTCGGCAATCTGCTGCTGCGCCCGCTCGCGCTCCGCCACCGTCTTCGTCTGCCCCGACCGATACCGGGCGACCAGAACCGGCAGCGAGAACAGCCGCGCCCAGCGTTCCATCACCTCGCCTTCGCTCCATGCCGCCGCCCGCTCCGAATCCAGCCGCACCACCAGGTGATATTGGTTCGACATCACCGCGTACGCGCACACGTCCACCGCGAACACCCCCTGCAGCTCGCGCAGACGATCGAGCACCCAGCCGCGCCGGTGCTCGTAATTCTTGCCCGAATAGAAATCCTCGCCGCACAGAAACGCGCGGCGAACACAGCGACAAATGCAGTGGTAACGTAAGCTTCCCATCCACGAGGACCAGTGGTTATTAGAGTGCTCTGGCACAATCGAGGTCGAGCCGCCGGGAGGGGAGCCATGCGGAAGTCACGCTTCAGCGAGAACCAGATCCTGTCGATCCTGAAGGAGGCGGATGCCGGGCAGTCCGTTAAGGAGATCTGCCGCAAGCACGGGATCAGCCAGCCGACGTTCTACAACTGGAAGTCGAAGTACGGCGGCATGGCCGCCTCGGACCTCAAGCGCCTCAAGGAGCTGGAGGAGGAGAACCG
>NZ_KB898729.1 GCF_000377785.1 Thioalkalivibrio sp. ALJ24
CATCTGCTTGAGCCGGCGGTTCTCCTCCTCCAGCTCCTTGAGGCGCTTGAGGTCCGAGGCGGCCATGCCGCCGTACTTCGACTTCCAGTTGTAGAACGTCGGCTGGCTGATCCCGTGCTTGCGGCAGATCTCCTTAACGGACTGCCCGGCATCCGCCTCCTTCAGGATCGACAGGATCTGGTTCTCGCTGAAGCGTGACTTCCGCATGGCTCCCCTCCCGGCGGCTCGACCTCGATTGTGCCAGAGCACTCTAATAACCACTGGTCCTCGTGGATGGGAAGCTTACGAGCCAGCGGCGAAAGGGCCGCCAAACAAAACCGGGGCTGACTCGTTTTAGCAGTCTGTAGGTCTCGCTCATGGTCTGTTCTTTCCCTGATCAAGAGGAGACGATGCGTTGGTTCTCCCGTAGAACCGTCTCACCGCCAAATCTCTATCCGGGGACGGTTTTCCTGCGCTCCGGAGTTTTCGAAAAAGTACCATCAAGATGCCCCGCGTTTCCGATTGAATCGCAAGAATGACTCTGCTATGCGGCGCATCTTTCCGATAGCTCGTAGCATCCACCGGTAATGTCGAACACTGTGCGCAAGCTCCAGGTAGACGGCGCGATGCTGGCTCGCGTTTCGTATATCCACTTCTGGCTTTCTTGTGCCGTCAGGGTCAGCTCCCGGCAGCGTTTCCGTTATCCCGGAAACGCCCGGAAATGCCTCCTTTACAGTGGTTGCCGGGGCCTTGGGCAAGAATTTCATGTAGGAGTGGTCGCCAGAATCGTTTACACCGTTTACGGTCGCCAAGTAGCCTGGATAACGCGAGTCGATAATCACGGGGTATCGGGTGTCGATGCTGACATGAGATCCACAATTGTGTATGTGGAAGGTCTCTTCGTCGAAATAACGCCCGCCGCTATCCGGTTCGTATCTATTGAAATAAGCAAGCCCCAGCGCAATCTTGGGAAACGACCAGTGCCTCAAGTCGGTCATGTTTCGCTGGGTGGCATCGAGTTCGCACAAAAAACCAACCGGCATCGAAAATACATACCCAGCCATGTCGGGGCCCAGATGGCCACATAAGGTTTTTACATATTGTGTCGAGAGGGCGTCGTCGTCATCCAGACGTACGGTGGCAAAAAGAACCGGCTCTTCGTTTTTTTCACATTTTTCGTGGACTTGCTGCCGAATCGCAGCATCGATGTTGGCCGGGTGCGCGTCGTTGGCCAAACCGCAAGACCCTGGTGCGACTTTGACGACCCTCAAATGGGCATGTTGATCCGCCAGGGACTCGAGTTTCCTCAAGAAATCTGGTGGTAGTTCGGTAGAGGTGAGAACCAGATGAACGATTTCCACGTTCGGTTCTGCCGGTATCTGCTGCGCGCTGATTGAAGGCAACGTAAAGGTCTCGAAGGTGCGCATTCTTGTCGACAAGCGTTCATCATCAAAAATCTGCTGCTTGTGCTCTTCGAAAGCCATCTCGATGGATGCCCACTCCGAGCCGCGCTCCTGCGGAGGAAGGAGTACACTAAAGCGTGTTACAAAAAAGATAACTACACGCATCTACAGGTCCAAATTGTGTTGTAATCGGGGATCAATAGCCCGTTATCTGGCGCAGTTTTTCAACAATTCGCGTCTGGAGGGGTATTGTAGTCACAGTATACTGTTCTACCCGTGTGACGGTTGGATGGATCGGTCACCGGGAGGTTTTCGGGCAATACGCTCCGTGCAGCGGTAACCCGATTGGGTCGCGCTCGCTACAACTTCAGCCACGCTGAACAGGCGGCATAGCTGCTCGGTGCCTTTCTTCATACTCGAAGAGCAGGCCGTGTGATGGCCCGAAATTGAGTTGTTTCAGACTTCATTGAACGCATTCAAGATGCCTTCCATTCGGGCGAGGCGCTCATTCAACCGATGATCCGAGCCTAGGCGGAAGTGGCGCGAGCGTGCAAGGGCGCGCATTCGATGCTCGAATGCCGTCGCCTTCGCTCGGGCGACCAAGCGACCCTTGATCGAGGATTCGGGTGGCGACCAGAGGGTTGGGAGCTTCCGGAATGAAACGGTGATATTCAGACTGGCTGCCCAATCCTGCCACTTGTCGGGGACGATCTCGGGGCTGGTGATGACGGGCAGCCAGGGGACGCGAAGTGCTTCCGCGGCAATGGCGCCGTGCATGGCGGAACAGATGAGCTTCCGGCTGCGGCCGATCTGGTCGATGACGCTCTCGCAGGATGCTTCTGGGTGGATGAAATGTACGCCGGCGTCTTCGCACAGTGCTTTCATGCGGTCGTGGCACAGGCCGTGATGTGGCATGAAAGCGCAGTCGATGTCTTTTTTTTGGTCGAGGTCTTCCGTTCGGTTCAGCAGGATGCCCGGGTCCGAGATGGCCAGAGACGGGTCCAGACCCAGCGTCTTCGCGGTCAGCGGCCCACGGACAAAATGGATCTTTGCGCGGCGCATCGCGTCCGGGGTGGGTGGCGCACCATAGCCGTAGCCAGTACCGAGGATGTGCAATGTACCCTGCTCCGGAAGGCGCTCATTCAGCAGCGTGCCGATCCCGACTAGTACGTCCTCGGAGCCCGGCTCCGGCTCGAGGGGAGCGCGTATGAAACGGGGCCAGAGATATTCATTCAGCTCGTCGCCGAAGTTGGGCCGTTTGCGGTAGCGGTAGAGATACATCCGGGTCTCCAGCAGAATCCACTTGGTATCGTGCCATCCAGGCGCGGTGCGAAACGACGCCCGCAGCCATCATGCAAGCCGCCTGCGCCGAGGGCAAAACAGATGTCGAACACCGAAGCCAAAATTGCCGTCATCGTACCGTATTTCCAGCGCGAACCCGGGCTTCTGCGGCAGAGCGTGCAATCCGTGCTGGATACTAGGGGCGGGACACCTGTGCGGATTCTCGTTGTAGACGATGGATCACCGCTTCCGGCGGAAAAGGAAATCGGCGATCTGGAGGATGGCGAGACGGTGAGCATTATCCGTCAGGAGAATGCCGGGCCTGCCACGGCGCGCAATACGGGGCTGGACCATGCGGGGGATGCGGCCTTCGTGACCTTTCTGGACTCGGATGACCAGTGGACGGGGCCTTTCCTGCAGGATGCCGTGCGGGCACTGGAGAAGGGGTACGACCTGTTCGTCGGCGACAGCTTGCGTGGCGGCGTTCCAGGTACGCGATTCCACTGGGGACCTTCGGCCGCCGACAATATCCGGCACGACCAGCACCGGCTGGTGGAGACAGAACACCAGCTTTACGAGTTTGTGGGTGATTTCCTCGATCTACTGATTCGTCGCAGCAACATTATCAGTGCGAATACGATGGCCTACCGGCTTGATCGATTCGCGGGTGTCCGATTTCCGGAAAACCTGGTCCATGGCGAAGATAGGTTGTTCAAGCTTAGGCTGGGCGCCCAGCTGCAGCGCGTTGCGTTTTCGCCGCGGGTGTATGCGGATGAGGGCGAAGGCGTGAACATCTTCGACAAGTCGGGCTGGGATACCGAGGGCTATCTGGGGCTGACCGCCAATTACGTTGCACTGGCGCACATGGTCCTGAACGAGATCCCGTTGAACTCCCGGCAGAAGGCGTTTGTGCGGGGCCAGCTCGGCCGCTCCCGCCGAGAGTTTCTGGCCGGTGTGCTGCACCAGCTTCGCCACCGCAAGCCGCTGGACTGGCGGGTGATTGGACAGACCTTTCGTAACGATCCTGCCGGCGTTGCGCTGCTGGTCCCGAATTTCTTACGGCTGATGGCCGGCCGCCTCGCCCGGCGGGATGAGCCACCCGAGAGCAACTGAGTTTGGCTACTCACGCCTGTGCGTCGCCATAGATCCAGACGACTGGTCGGTCCAGGTGACCTGTAGCACCGCCTCATAGCGGCCTCGCGGCAGCTCCAGCGGGGCGAGGCTGCGTCCCACAGCCCCTGCGATTGCCGACGGCAGGGATGTCTCAAGCCAGTTGTCCGTACCCGGTGACTCAGCGCGGAAGGCGCACTCCGAGGGCGCCGCATCGGTGACCGCGTGTCCGCCCAGATTCAGGTAGCGCACGCCATGTTCGCCCTGGTGATCCAGAGTCAGTCTCTGCTCGATGCGCGGATGATCGAGGTGAACGGTCCACTCCAGGGACCCTGTGATGCCGGCAAGCGGTGGACGGCGCAGGGCGGCCTTTCGGCCGAGCGTGCCGCCCAGCAGACGCCAGTCCAGCGCGGCCAGTGTGCGCTGACCGAGCCCTCCGGGCGACGGTCGGATCAATGCCCGTGGCGCGCCCGACAGCGCGATCCGTACGCTTCGCCCGTCACGTTCGATTTCGCATGTATCGAAATCCGTCAGGCCGTAGAGCATCCCCTCACACTCGAAGATCGGTGTCCAGCCCGCCAGGGCCGGGTTCTCCTCCAGCGCCTTGCGTGAAACGCGAACCGGCGCCGGGCAAAGCGGGCGCCCCTGCCAGGTCAGATGCAGCGGGATGCCCCCGGCGTAGCGCAGTTCCACCCCGCTGCGGCTGAAGGCCTGCGGCGGCTGTCCGCGGCCGGCGATCAGCGCAAAGGTCGCACCAGGATCGCCGACGCGAAACTGGGCGGCATTCAGATCGTTTGTGGCGCAGGGCTCGAATGCCGAAAGGTCGACGGGAATGGCGGTTCGCCCGGTACTTGCGATGCGGTCCCGCGCCCAGGCAACGATGGCGGCCGCCCAGGCGTTGTAGACCGACAGGTGCATGTAGGAGTCGTACCCGCAGCCGGGTGCCGCGCGATCCGCCGGATTCAGTGCAAGAAAGCCATCCGGCCGGGTCTGTTCCCGCCAGCGATCCAGAATGCCTTGCAGCATTCGCTCGGCGGGCGTGCTGCGGCCCGGCTCCTGTCCGGCACCCAGCAGGATCAGGCTGGCCACCAGGCAGGCATCCCCGAACAGGGCGTGACTGCTGCGGCCCAGGCCACCGACATGACCGTGTCCGTCCCAGGTTTGCAGGCTCCATTGCAGCAGTCGCGTCACGATCGACTGCCATTCACCGGGATGGCCGTATTCCGCCGCCATTACGGCCACGTACAGGGCCTTGTGGTGGTAGGCGGCCGGAGTGGCCCCTGTGCGGGTCGGCTCCGGACGTGCGGGATAGTCGATAAAGCCGCCATCAGGCCCGGACCAGGCCGCGAACAGCTGCTGCAACTGCCCCGCTGCACGAGGCCGGCGGTTGGCCGGTGCCTCCTGCAGCTCGCACAGCCGAGCCAGCAGTGCCCAGTTGTTGGAGGGATACCGACGGGCCAGTGGGCACTGGCGGGCGAGTGCGCGAAGGTTCTCCGCCTCTTGCTCGCCGCCGCCTTTCTGCGCGGAATGTCCGGCCAGCAGGTTCAGCAGAAAACGATTGAACGGTGCGTGCCCCCGCTCCCGGGGAGCCATCGACTGCCAGGCCCCGAGAGCGTGGCGGGCGGCCGCGGAGCCGCCCCCGTGCACGAGGGTCAGGGCCAGAGCGGTGGCGGTCTGGCCGTAGTGGTCCTGCGGGGTGGCTGCCTGCTCGCCGGGGTCCCACAGCCCGGAGCCAGGGCGGGTGTGGTCGCGCAGGGCGCCGGCCAGAGTCTGCAGCGCGGCATCGAGCTCTGGCATGTCCGTCCCTGCGGGCGAGGAGGCCGGCTCGACGGTCCCGGGACCCGGTTCGCGCTCAGCGCGTTGAGGGCGCATCGCGGCCGGGGTCGTCCATCATTGAACCCGACATGATGGTGTCCTGCGATGTTGCGACCGTCCCCGGGGACGATGCGGTTTGCGCCGGCGACGGAGCTACCTCGGGTCCCGTTCCGGAGGTGGCGGGCCCGGCAGCCGTCGGCGCAACGCTCGGGCGCGCATCCGTCAGCGGTACCGATTCCAGCTCCCGCCGCATGATCACCGCCAGGGCGATGAAGGCATACAGCAGGTTGAAATAGGCCACGTCGAGGAATGCACCCGCGACCAGGTAACCCAGAAGGCCGATTTGCAGAGCCCATGCATATTCGGACAACCAAATCTGTCCTGTGCGGTTCCGGGCGGTGCGCCGGACGCGGTTGAGCGTGAAAAAGGTGAAACCGATCAGCAGCAGGAACACGGCAAGGCCACCGAACCCGTGCTGTCCCAGGATGCCGAAGTAGACGCTGTGAGGCGATAGCACATGACGCCAGTCACCTTCGAAGTTGGCGTATGACACCCACCAGTCGTAACCCAGAGCGGAGTTGCCAAACCCCATGCCGGTCAGGGGTCGCTCCATCGCCATGTTCCAGGCCACGCCCCAGGACTGGATGCGCTGCATCGCGGACCGGTCTTCCTCGTAGGTCTCAATGGTCTGCCAGCGTTCGACCAGGGGTTCCGGGGCGGTCACGCCAACCACGGCCACCAGGATGATGCCCGACAACACCATCAGCCATTTCTTCTGCATGTGCCAGAACAGGAAGGGCAAGATCGCAGCCAGACCCACAAAGGCACCACGCGAGTGCGTGGCCAGGATCGCGATCGCGGTCAGCCAGAAAACGGCATAGGCAAACCACCCGATGGGCCGTGAGAAGCGGTTCAGCAGGTTCACGCCAAGATCCGCCGCCCAGCGCCGGTCGAACATCCGCGCGGTGGCCAGGATCAGCGGCAGGACCATGAGCATGGCCAGCCCGATGTAGGTGTTGCCGGAGAGGTAGGAACCCGTGGGGCCAAGCACGTGATGAGCGCCGCCAGTCTGGATCGCAAAGATTCCGCCCTTGAAGCCGTAGAAGGCGAGCGAAGCGGTGATGATCAGCAGCAGCCAGACGATACGGCGCTCGCCGTAGATCAGCATCGGCGTGACGAAGGTGATGAGCAGGATCTTCATGAAATGGATCCAGAAGTCCCACGCGCCACTGGAGTTGACCGCAAAGTGGCTGGTCATCGCGAAGTAGCCGGCCAGCACGAACAGCATGAC
The DNA here is from genome assembly GCF_000377785.1 of Thioalkalivibrio sp. ALJ24. GTDB lineage: Bacteria > Pseudomonadota > Gammaproteobacteria > Ectothiorhodospirales > Ectothiorhodospiraceae > Thioalkalivibrio. The sequence continues at coordinate 6,880 of NZ_KB898729.1, forward strand.
CGTCTCCCGCGTAAACGGGAACGGCTTTCGATCCTTGGCCAGGAAGAGCGCGATCAGGGTGACACCACCGACGTAGGTAGCCAGGGGCGCGCCGCGCATGAATGTCCATGTGTGCCACTGCGGGGCAAACAGCCCGATCCAGAACCAGGCCAGCACCCCGATCCATGCATAGCGCACGATCAGAGGCAGGAGCACGGCGATGATCAGGGCGAGAAGATAGTCACGCATGCGGTTCTTCGCTGGCGCCGCCGGGTTGGATGGTGCGGGAAGGCGGCGCGTAATAGCCCATAGTACACGTTCGAGACCATGGTGAATAAGCCAGCAATCGACGGGGCTTTTCCACGCGTGCCCCAAGTGCCAGATCCGAGCCTACGGGATGTGCTCGCCCTCGGGCTCAGGGCAGCACGATCCCTGGCGGCGAGCGACCCGGCGTCACGCGCGATCAGTTTCCAGAGCGCATGGATCTCGCGAGGTGTTCCCAGAAGCTCCGGTGCTGAATTCGCCGGAAGAACGGAATTCGCCAGCCCATATCCTGCTCAATCGCAAACTTGCACGGCGCGCAGCGACCACAGGGCCTTCCCCTGCGAGGTGAGTGGCAGAACCATGTTCTTTCCATGGTGGCGCGGAATCCCCTTTCATCGGAGATCCGGAACATATCATTCTTTGACAGGTGAATGATTGGGAAACGAAATGGCGCGAAAAGCCTTAGCAAGGCGTTTTCGAACTCCGATTCCCCGCCCCCCCCCCTGACGACTCCATTTTCCACATGGGGCCTGAGAATGTTCTCAATCCGCCCTCCACCCTGGATCCCCAGCTCCAGAGGCTCCTCCAAAACCTGCGCGTACCCGGATAGCCACGGGTACTGGCTGCCGATGTCCATCTTTCTAGAGATGATCTTGCAGGCTTCTCGGACCCCATCCGGCACCGGCCGCCCTCGCGCGGAGGCATAATGTGTCGGAAGAAGGCGCGAGGAATCCACTTGCGGATGCTTTTCCAGGTCGCGCCTGATGCGATTCATTGTATGAATCTCTTCACCGGTGGACTTGCGGGTTTCGTCTACAAGGTAATAGGGCTGAACCAGATCGCTTGATTCAGCCAGGATTTGGCAGACCCGGAAAGTACTATCGAAGCCGCCGGTCCACAGGACATGGCGTGTTGGCGTACTCATTATTGGAAATGGCCTTGTGTCCGATTGTGGATTTCAGGCGTCCTGACTTCGAAAGTCGTTTACCTGCCGTGGAGTCTGAACCCTGCCCGCGGGCGCAACGCCACATCATCGGCGGCCGTCTAGCCCCACGCGGCACTGAGAACAATCAATTTGTGCCTCAACGCGGGTCGCCCGGCTTGCACAGCCCCTCACATTTAACCCGAGAGCGTAGCTACCGTAAAACCATTCTTCTACGAAGCCGGCAAGCCGTAAGCTCCGCTGCGCCAATCGAACATGCGTGCCATCGCGCCACGAGCGGTGTCCCGTGGGTTACCATGTCGTTGCAATCACCGGGGGATCACAGGCCGACCGCACATGCCCTACCTTGTTCACGACGCCATACTGGCGCATGCCGATTCCACGCCGCACGCCCCGGCCCTGCGCCACCGCGATTCGGTGGAGGATTACGCGTCGCTGGCCGCCAGCGTCGAAGCCGCAGGAGCGCGTCTGCTGGGCGCCGACATCGAGCATCAGGAACGCGTGGCCGTGTATCTGGACAAGCGCCCGGAGACGGTCCACGCGCTGTTCGGCGCCACGCTGGCCGGAGCCGCCTTCGTACCGGTGAACCCGTTGCTGAAGGCCGAACAGGTCACGCACATCCTGCGTGACTGCAACGTACGCATCCTGGTCACCTCGGCGGATCGGCTGTCGGGTCTGCTGGACGCACTGCCGGCCTGTCCGGATCTGCACACCGTGCTCGTGGTGGGCGAGGTGCCGGAGGATGCCGAGGCCGGTCATGTCCGGATCGAGCCATGGGCGTCCGATGCCCCCGCGCCGGATGTCCGTCCCCATCGGGTGATCGATACGGACATGGCGGCGATCCTGTATACCTCCGGCAGCACCGGACGGCCGAAAGGGGTGGTGCTCTCGCACCGCAACATGGCGGCCGGCGCCGAGAGCGTGGCGACCTATCTGGACAACCGGCCCGACGACCGCCTGCTGGCGGTGCTCCCGTTCAGCTTTGATTACGGCCTGAGCCAGCTGACCACGGCCTTTCGGGTGGGTGCCGAGGCGGTGCTGCTCAACTACCTGCTGCCGCGCGACGTGATCCGCGCGGTGGCCCGTTACGGCATTACCGGGCTGGCGGCGGTGCCGCCGCTTTGGATCCAGCTCGCCCGGCTCGACTGGCCGGAAGAAGCGCAGCAGTCCCTGCGCTACATCACCAACTCGGGCGGGGCGATGCCGCAGGAAACCCTGGCCGGGCTGCGCAGCCAGCTGCCGCGGACCGACTGCGTGCTGATGTACGGCCTGACCGAGGCATTCCGCTCCACCTATCTGCCCCCTTCCGAACTGGACCGGCGCCCGGGTTCCATGGGCCGTGCGATCCCCAATGCCCGGATCGAGGTGGTGCGCGAGGATGGCAGCCCGTGCGCCCCGGGCGAGCCGGGCGAGCTGGTGCATCGCGGGGCGCTGGTGGCACAGGGCTACTGGAACGACCCGGAACGCACGGCGGAGCGCTTTCGGCCGGCGCCGGGGCAGCCTTCCGGCATGCCCCTGCCGGAGATCGCCGTGTGGTCGGGCGACACGGTGCGCATGGACGAAGACGGCTATCTCTACTTTGTCGGGCGCCGCGACGAGATGATCAAGACCTCCGGCTACCGGGTCAGCCCCAACGAGGTGGAGGAAGCGGTCTACGCCACCGGCCTGGTGGCGGAGGCCGCGGCGTTCGGGGTGGCCCATCCGACGCTGGGCGAGGGCATCGTGCTGGTCGGGCAGCCGCAGGGCGAAGAAGCAACCGCGGAGGCCCTGATCGACGCCCTGCGCCCGCACCTGCCGGGGTTCATGCTGCCGGCCCATGTTCACCTGCGCGCCGAGCCGCTGCCGCGCAATGCCAACGGCAAGATCGACCGCAAGGCCCTGGCCGGCGAATTCGGGGACATTTTCCAGCAAGGAGAAACAGCGTGACGGACTCGCGCCCGGAACACAGCCCGATCGATCATTTTTCCGTGGTGGACGATTGCCTGCAGATCGGCGACCGGTCGCTGACGGATCTGGCGGCACGCGTGGGGCAGACCCCGTTCTATGCCTACGACCGCGCGCTGATGACCCGGCGCGTGGAGCATCTGCGCGCCAGCCTGCCGGACGGCATCGCCCTGCACTATGCGATCAAGGCCAACCCGATGCCGGCGGTGGTCCGGCACATGGCCGGCCTGGTGGACGGGCTGGATGTGGCCTCCAGCCGAGAGATGCAGGTGGCGCTGGACAGCGGCACGGCGCCGGGCGATATCAGCTTTGCCGGGCCGGGCAAGTCGGTGGCCGAGCTGGAGGCGGCGGTGGCGGCCGGGATCACCATCAACGTGGAATCGCCCACCGAACTGGAACGGCTCGGCGCCATCGCCGAACGCACGGGCCGGCTCCCGCAGGTCGCGGTGCGTGTCAATCCGGACTTCGAGCTGAAAAGCTCCGGCATGCGCATGAGCGGCGGCCCCAAGGCCTTCGGCGTGGATGCCGAACGCGTACCCGAACTGCTGGCCCGCATCGGCGAACTGGGCCTGCATTTTCGCGGGTTTCACATCTTTTCCGGCTCGCAGAACCTGCGCCCCGAAACCCTGATCGAGGCGCAGTCCCGGACCTTCGAGCTGGCCCTGCGCCTGGCCGACGCCGCCCCGGGGCCGGTGGAGATGCTGAACATCGGGGGCGGCTTCGGCATCCCGTATTTCCCGGGGGAGAAGCCGCTGGAGCTGGGACCCATCGGTGAACATCTGGCCCGCGAACTGCCCGCCGTGCGCGAGCGCCTGCCCCGCGCGGAGATCATCCTGGAACTGGGCCGTTACCTGGTCGGCGAGGCCGGCATCTACGTGGCCGAGGTGCTGGACCGCAAGGAATCACGCGGGCAGGTCTTCCTGGTCACCAACGGCGGCCTGCACCATCACCTCGCCGCGTCGGGCAACTTTGGTCAGGTGATCCGCAAGAACTACCCGGTGGCAGTCGGCAACCGCGTACAGGGCACCGAGCGCGAGGTGGTGAACGTGGTCGGCCCGCTGTGCACGCCGCTGGATGTGCTGGCGCAGCAGATGGAGATGGCGCGCGCCGACGTGGGCGACCTGATCGTGGTCTTCCAGTCCGGCGCCTACGGCTTTACCGCGAGCCCCACGCGCTTTCTGAGCCACCCGGAACCGGTGGAGGTTCTGGTCTGATGGACGGTGGCTCCGCGCCCTCGGCGTCGACGGATCTGCCGCTTGCGCAGCAGGCGGTGTACCTGCCCATTCGCTTTGGTTATCGCACCCTGGCGGAGCCGATGCGGACCATGCAGGTGCTGCAGCTCCCTTTTACGCGGATCGAGGCGCGACATGCCGAAGAAATCCTGAAGGCGGCCCCGGAAGAAGACTGCCTGATACGCTCGATGCCGGTAGAAGCGCCGCTACCGAGGGTTTCTCGTTTCCACGGGCGGTTGCGTTTTGTACCCCGTCAGTACCAGCGGCACTTCATCGACCTGACGACCGGCTGGGACGCCTATCAGGCACGGTTCTCGTCCAAGTCGCGCTCCAGCATGCGCCGCAAGGTCCGCAAGCTGGCGGAGGCCTCGGGCGGTTCGATCGACTGGCGCCAGTATGGCTCCCCGGATGAGATTCGGGAGTTTCATCGGCTGGCTCGGGAAGTCTCGGCGCGTACCTACCAGGAGCGCCTGCTGGATGCGGGCCTGCCCGGAGGTCAGTCATTTGTCGACCAGATTCTCGAGCGGGCCCGCGACGGGCGTGTTCGGGGCTACCTTCTGTTCCTTCATGGACAGCCGATCGCCTATTTGTACTGCCCCATTGACGATGGCGTCTTGCGCTACGCGTTCCTGGGCTACTTGCAGGAACATGCGGACCTGTCACCCGGAACGGTGCTGCAATGGCTGGTGCTGGAGTCCCTGTTTCGCGAAGGGACGCATTCCCTGTTTGACTTCAGCCCCGGAGAGGGGGCGCACAAGTCCCTGTTTGGCAAGGACTACTACTATTGCGCGGATGTCTACCTGCTGCAGCCGACGTGGAGAAATCGGGCCCTCGTGTACACCCACACGGCGATCACGAATGGCTCCCACTGGGCAAGCAAGGCACTCGGATTTCTGCGGCTCAAGGGGCGAGTCAAACGCATGGCCAGGTCGACTTCGGCCGGTTAGGGGGGCAGCTTGCGTCCATCCCTGACTTTCTTCGAAGCCGGCGGGTTCTGGTTTCTGAAACGCCTTACCGGAGTCCAGGTGCACTGGATCTACGAGCTGCGGGCGGAAGATGCCCCGGACGAGCGGCAAGCCGATCGAGTGTCGGGCCTGAATCAGGTCGTATTGCGGCATCCGGATGAATTCCGAGCCTTACCAACAGACCAGGCGCAGTCGATCGCTGGACACACGGGCAGGGCGCCGCAGCGTATTCTCGGAGAAGGTGGCCAGATCCATGCATTGCGGTCCGAGGAGCGCATCGCCTCGCAATTGAATATCCAGTTTGCGCGATTCGACGTTTCTACCCCCATCCCGCTGAACGTCTCCCTGCCGCAAAGTGCCTTCTTTGTTTCTTTCCTGTACACACCGGAACTGGACCGAGGGAAGGGGTATGCCCGGTTCCTGGTGAGAAAGGCCTGTGCGTCCCTTTTTGACGCGGGTTACCGGCGTGCGTACTGCCACATACGGTCGACCAACGTGGCGTCACGCAGGGCTTTTCGCCGCGCCGGTTGGCGGCCGGTCGCGCTGATTCTTACGACTACCAAAGGGGGTTTCCTCGGCACCCCCGGGGCCGGTCGTCGGGGCCTTGAAATCCGGGCCGTCAGCGTTGCCTCAGACGCTTCCGGGCCCACTCCCTGATGCCCAGACGCGATGCAATGCCCGTCAGCCCATCCGACACGGCGTTGAACCATTTCAGCGCAAGGTACTGCGCCGTTCCACGCCAGGTGCGCGGGAACAGATAGAACTTGCCTTCCCGTCGCATCGCATTGGCGAGCTTGCGTTTGGCCGGGTTGTCACCGTGCAGCAGATCGATCTCTTCTACCCAGATATTGAGCGAAGCGAAGTCCCGGATGGATTTGATATGCAGTACCAAACCCGGGGTCCACGCCGCGTAGTCCGGATCGAAACCAACATGATGGCTGAAGTACCGGCCTTTGAAGAGAAATCCGATCCTCCAGGCGATGACCTCTCCATCCACGTAGAGACCGTAACAGCGGGCCTGTCCGCGATTGGCAGCCGCAACGAGCTGACGTTCCAGAGCGCCACCAGGACCTACGCCGAGCTTCAGTAGGCGACTCTGATAGGTGCGTCGGGAGACCGGCGCAACCTCCTCCAGAAAGCGCTTGATTTCGTCTTGCCCAGTCAGCACCCTGACCTCGCTCTGGCCTCCGAACTCTCGTTCGAAGCGATTTTCTCGCCTCTTCAGATCCTTGCGGTGGTTACGCGGGATGCTCGCAAGATACTCATCGAAATCAGCGCCCAGCCGGATTGTGCGGCGGGCGTCTGTGGCACCGCTTTGCAGCACGCGGTAGTTACATCGCAGCTCGGGGTCCTGTAACGCCTGCCACAAAGGTTCGTTCTCGACGACGCCGATCAGAAACACCACGCCATTTCGGCCCAGATGCCCGCGCAGGGAGCGGAGAATGGCGATCAGATCCTCCCGCGACCAGTCCGGCAGGTTGCCGGTCAGGACGTGGCGGCGAATGTCGATGCGACGCACGGCGATGCCACCCAGGACGAAACTGAGGGCCCCGTCGTGGACTTGAATTGGCAGGTACCGCTCGTCCTTCTCGGCCAGCAGGACCTCACCGTGCCCCGGGTGGCGAATGGCCAGAAGCCATTCCGGGTCATGCTCCATCATGGGGCCGGGCCCGGGCGGGCTGAAGGATTCGTCCGGCCGCACCGTGCGCACACGCCAGTCAGCGACCGGCGCTGCGGCTTCCTCCGCCGGGCTGGATTTGGGGGCACGGGCCATGTCTACACGCCGATGGATGCCTGGTTGAAGCGGTTGACCAGCATCCGGGCCAGGGTCTGTTGCAGGGGAACTTCCAGCGCCATGTTTCGATGGTCTCCGGTTGCGGATTCAGGCGAATCGCCGATGCAGCCCGGTTCCAGCCCCGGCTCTGCGGCAATGTACGCGCACAGCTTCTCCAGGCGGTGACGGTTGATCCGGTCGATGCGGGGCGGCTTTGACGGATCGGAGTCGTGTTTGACGAACTCGAAGGGATGAGTGAGCAGCACTACATCCGGAATCCGGTTCGCCTGTGCCCGCCGAAGCAGTGAGCGGATTTCCGGCCAGGAGCATCCGGTGACCGTCAGGGTCTTGTGGTGTTGCTTCCCGGGCAGGCGCCAGTCGATGTAACTGGTCACCGGAAACTCGCGCACCCCGTCGATCTCATGATCACCGCTGAACAGATGCAGCTCGGGCTCCTCCGGTCGAAAGATCGCCAGGCCGACATTCGAGGCCATAGGCATGCCGCATTCCCGCATCGCCCGGTAAACGCCCAGCCCCACACGAAGACCACCGGTGCGCAATACCCGGGGTTCCGGCAGGGCCCAGCGGCGAAACGCCTGCTGGCCCAGTTCGATCAGACGAACCAGCTCATCATGATCGCGACGGGTCATGTCGTCGTTGGGTGGATTCCTGGTCAGTTGCTCCTTCCAGTCAGGCTGCTCGAAATAGGTCCAGCAAGGGTGCAGATGCAGCTGCACCTCGTGTCCCCGCGCGTGGATCTCCCGGGCGATCCTGCCCATTGGTTCATCGCCGAAATAGCAGGTATTCAGGGCTTCCACGAAGAACGTACCGCGAATGCCATGCTGCTCCAGAGTGTCGAGGAGATAGCCGAGCCCTTCCGAGCGCCCCTCGCGTTCACAGTACACGGCGGGCGGCCCTACCGGTTGCCGGTTTTCGGGGTCCTCGAAAGCCCCTCCGATGTTGAATTCGGTATCGACGGTGATATGGACACGGGTGGTCATGCGGCACGCCTCTCCCGGGGTTCGGCAAGATTGCGGGCCAGACGCAGGCCAAAGCGCATCGGGGTCCGGTCCCAGGGCGTGAAGCGCGGGAGCTGAAAGGGGTCGGAATCGGGACGCGCGGCACCCGGCGCAGTGGTGACGGCCGCCTCGAATCCGCTCTCGCGCGCGATGCGCACGTGCTCGGCGGCGTAGTCCTTCTCGGGACGCCCGTTCGGGTAGGCGAACAGGTGCGGCGCCCGTCCCAGCAGGGCCTCGAGGTCGTCCCGCCCCCGCTCGATCTCGGCTCGGGCGCTGGCCTCGTCCACCTCGGTCAGGATGGGATGGGTCGCGGTGTGGCCTCCGATCCCCATGCCTGCGGCCGCGAGGTCGCGCACTTGCTGGCCGGTCATCATCAGATTGTCCGGAAGCCGGACGTCGAAGCGCCGGGCAAGGGCCTCGGTTTCGGCCGTTCGCTGTTCGGCGGGCTGGTACTTGAACCGGCCGATCAGTTCGCGGATCAGGGCCGGACGATCGGCGTCGGTTTCCAGTTTTCGTTCGCCCAGCCCCTCCGGTGTCAGGTCGACCCGACCCGATGGCAGGCGCCGCACGGTCTCGATCAGGGTGTCGTTGAACATGCGGCCGCCGTCGAGATAACCGGTGGCGATGAAGAACGTGGCCGGGACGCCCTCCTCGCGCAGGATGGGCAGGGCGACTTCGGCGTTATCGGCATAGCCGTCGTCGAAGGTCACGCAGACCGCGCGGGGGGGCAGGCTCCGCTCCTGCAGGCGCCGAACGGCCTCGTCGAGTGGCAGCGGATTCATGGAGCGGGCGAGCAGGCGCATCTGCCAGCGAAAGTCGTCGGCGTGCGGGTCGCCATCCAGCAGCGGGTCGGGTTCGGGCAACACGCGGTGGTAGATCAGGATCGACAGCCGCCCCCGCGAACCGCCGGGCGAGAACAGTGAAAACAGGGATCGCAGCAGCATGCCGTTCAGCCTGTCGCCCGTGTAGCGCCCGGCAGCCCAAGCCAGTCACCGATGATGCCCGCGATGCGCTCTCCGGCATTGCCGTCCCAATAGTACGGAATACGGCCCTGTTTGCCGCCATGCTGCATCAAATCGCGGAACGCCGCCTGCAGTTGCTCGGTGTCGTGCCCCACCAGGACATTGGTGCCCTCGTCGATGGTCACGGGACGCTCGGTATTCTCGCGGAGGGTAATGCAGGGGACGCCCAGCGCCGTGGTCTCCTCCTGCATGCCGCCGGAGTCGGTGAGCACGACCTTTGCATCCTTCATCAGCCCCAGCATCTCGAGGTAGCCGGCGGGTGGAAGTACGGCGATGGAAACATCTTCAAGGTGCTGTTCCAGTCCGAAAGAGCGCAGACGATTATGGGTGCGCGGGTGCAGGGGAAAGACCAGCGGCAGATCTTTCGCGATCGTGGACAGAGTGGTGACCAGGGGCTCGAGGATTTCTGCAGCATCGACGTTGGACGGACGATGCAGGGTCAGGACGCCGTAGCGTCCGGCGGGGGCAAACTCCTCCGGCTCGATGCCGGCAGCCTGCAGGGTCTCGCGCCAGGGCACGGCACGGTCTAGATTATGGAGCTGGGTGTCGATCATCACATTACCGACAAAGTGCACCCGATCACGCTCGATACCCTCGCGTTCAAGGTTGTCCAGCGCGTGCCGTTCGGTGGTGAACAGCAGGTCCGAGATCTGGTCGGTCAGAACGCGATTGATCTCTTCAGGCATACGGCGATCGTAACTGCGCAGCCCTGCCTCGACATGGATCACTCCGATGCCTTTCTTGGCCGCAACCAGGGCACAGGCGATGGTCGAGTTCACGTCGCCCACAACAAGGATGGCTCGCGGATTGAGTCGGTCGAGAACGGGCTCGAAACGGCTCATGACCTCGGCCGTCTGCACCGCGTGCGAGGAGGAACCGACCTCGAGGTTGACATCAGGCCGGGGGATGTTCAGATCGGCAAAAAAACGCTCGTTCATTGCCGCATCGTAGTGTTGCCCGGTATGCACGAGCTGGGCCCGGATGCCGGCATTGTCCAGTGCCCGCATGACGGGACCGATCTTCATGAAGTTCGGGCGCGCGCCGACGACACAGACGATTTCGCATTGGCGTAAGTCTGACATGGGAGAGCCTGATGTCCTGTTGGTTATAAAGGATCATAACGCAGGGTCGCTGCACCGAGTTTGCGGCTGAGCACACGGGTTGCACAACCATCGGGCGCCGGGCGGCACGCGGAGGGTTCAAGCATGGGAAGAAATCGGATGCGGCTGGAAGCCCGGACCAGGTTGGTGTGGTGGCGGCCGGCAGGAGGCGTAGTCCTCCTGATGCTCGCGCTGGTGGTTGCGGGGGGCAGTGCCCCGGTGGCAACGGGCGGAGCGGAATCCGAGACTCGGAAAACGCCCGAAGGGGGCTGGAATCGGGTGCAAGCCGATCCCGCCAACTACCGCGAAGTCGTGTCGGAGCTGGAACCGGGCGACTGGCTGCAGCTGGCCCCGGGGGACTATCCGCGGGCCCTGCGGCTGCATGATGTGCAGGGGACGGCGGAGCGCCCGATCGTGATCAGCGGTCCGGAATCCGGCGAGCCGGCGGTGTTCCACGGGCGCCGCGGCGAGAACACGGTCAGCCTGCTGGATGCCGCGCACGTGGTGATCCGGCACCTGACGCTGGATGGCGGCGGGGAACCGGTCAGCGGCGTGGTGGCCGAGGCGCACGGCGAGTATGCGCACGACATTACGCTGGAGTCCCTGACTGTCCGTCGCTACGATCGCTCGCAGGGGAATTCGGCGATCACGACGCGCGTGCCCGCCTGGAACTGGGTCATCCGGGACAGCACGATCAAGGATGCCGGGACCGGGATGTATCTGGGGCAGCCCGACGGGGACAACGCCTTCGTCGGGGGGCGGATCGAAAACAACCGGATCGTGCGCACGCTGGGGTACAACATCCAGATCAAGCACCAGAACAGTCGCGACGATGTTCCCGGGATGCCGGCCGAGCCGCGCGAAACGCTGATCCGCTACAACCTGCTGAGCAAGGCGGAGCGTGGCAGTAGCGGCGGCCGGGCGCGGCCGAACCTGCTGGTCGGGCACTTCCCGCCCACGGGGGCCGGTGCGGAGGATCGCTACCGGATCGTGGGCAATCTCTTCTATCAGAACCCCCACGAGCGGCTGTTCCAGGGGGAGGGGAATGTGGCGCTGACCAACAACCTCTTCGTGAATCACCACGGGGACGCGCTGCTGGTGCGACCGCACAATCACGTGCCCCGCGATGTGAAGATCCTGAACAACACGCTCGTGGCCGAGGGGTTCGGGATCCGTGTGGACGAGCCCGACCCGGCGCATGTGCAGGTGGTGTCGGGTAACGCGGTGTTCGCCGGGGCGCCACTGCAGCTCTCGGGCGGGATCGACAGCCGTGACAATCTGACGGCGGAACGGGACGAGGCGGAGCATGCCCTGCGCGCCCCCGATGCGGCACTGGACGCGCTGGACCTGTATCCACGCCCGGGCCGGATGTACGAGCGCGAGGCGCCCGTGACCGACCAGGTGAAAGCGAAGTGGCCGGAGCTCGAGCACGATTACAACGAGCGCCCGCGACTGCGCCCGGTGTGGGGCGCCTACGCCGGGCCGACGGGAGCCAACCCCGGCCGGGTTCCGGGGATCGGGCCGGCCGCGCCGGAGTGTGCGCCGTGCCGGTAAGCGCCGTGGTCTTGGCCGTGCTGCGGTATGCTGCCCGACTCTGCCTCCTTCCCTTTTTGCAACCGGAATGGAACTCGTATGCAAGCGCTCCCTGCACTGGATGACATCACCATCGGCGTAATCGGCCTGGGGTACGTCGGACTGCCACTGGCCGTGGAGTTCGGCCGCCACTGGACTACGCTCGGTTTCGACATTGACCCGCGCCGGGTTCAGGAGCTGCGTGCCGGACATGACCGTACGCGCGAGGTGGAACCGAAGGCGCTGGCGGCCGCCGGCCGGCTCGAGTACACGGCTGACCTGGAGGCGCTGCGGCGCTGCAATGTCTTCGTGGTGACCGTACCCACGCCCATCGACGAGAACCGACGCCCGGACCTGCGCCCGCTGCTGGGCGCCAGCCACAGCGTGGGCAAGGTGCTGCAACCGGGCGATACCGTGATCTACGAATCCACGGTGTATCCGGGCGCCACGGAGGAAGACTGTGTGCCGATCCTGGAGGCGGAGTCGGGGCTGGTCCACAACCGGGACTTCTTTACCGGGTACAGCCCGGAGCGGATCAACCCCGGCGACAAGGAACACGGCGTCACCTCGATCATGAAGGTGACCTCCGGGTCCACCCCGGAGGTGGCGGACTTCGTGGATGCCCTGTATGCACGGGTGATCACCGCCGGCACGCACAGGGCCGAAAGCATCCGCGTGGCCGAGGCCGCCAAGGTCATCGAGAACACCCAGCGCGACGTGAACATCGCGCTGATCAACGAGCTGGCCCTGCTGTTCGAGCGCCTGGGCCTGGACACCGAGGCGGTGCTGCGGGCGGCCGGGACCAAGTGGAATTTCCTGCCGTTCCGGCCCGGTCTGGTGGGCGGGCACTGCATCGGGGTGGACCCCTATTACCTGACGCACAAGGCGCAGGCGGTGGGACACCACCCCGAGATGATCCTGGCGGGGCGGCGCGTGAACGACGCGATGGGGGCCCACATCGCCGATCGCACGATGCGGGCGCTGGTGCGCAAGGGCATCAACCCGGTGGGGGCGCGGATCCTGCTGATGGGACTGACGTTCAAGGAAAACTGCCCGGATCTGCGCAACACCCGGGTGATCGATATCCATTCGACCCTGGTCGACTACAACACGGACGTGACGGTGTTCGACCCCTGGGTGGACCCGGCCGAGGCGGAGCATGAATACGGGATCACGCCATTGACGGCCACCCCGGAGCCCGGCCAGTTCGATGCGATCATCGTGGCCGTACCGCACCGCGAATTTCTGGCCATGGGGATCGAGTCGATCCGCGGGCTGGCCCGGTCGGAAGGAGTCATCTTCGACGTCAAATCGGTGTTCCCGCCCGAGTCCACGGATCTGCGTCTGTAACGCGGCCCCGGCGACAGGGCCCGGGGCACCCGACTGCGGGAGTCCGAATGAACGCCAACGCCCTCCACCACGAACCGCTTTCACTGCGCACCTGCGCATTGTGGGCCTGGCTGGCGCTGGGGGCGGCGTTCTATCTGACGCTGCTGCCGTTCGAGTTCGGCAATGTCTCCCTCGAGACGGCGTGGGAGACCTACCGCAACATGAGCCTGACCGGGCCGGGCACGAGCGGTCGCCAGCAGTTCATGGCGAACGTGCTGATGTTCATGCCGCTGGGGTTCTTCTGGACCGCGTGGCTGACGCATGGTCGCCGCAGTGGTCTGCGGGCCGGGGGCGTCTTCCTGTTCGTGGCCGCCCTCGGTCTGGCGGTGACGGCCACGGTCGAGTTCTTCCAGGTCTGGCTGCCGTACCGCCATCCGGCCGGGGCCGATATCGCCGGCAACTTCTCCGGTGCAGTGGCCGGTTCGCTCGCCTGGCTGGCGCTGCGCAATCCGATGCTGCGCTGGCGTCGGGCGCTGGAGGCGTCGGGCGCGCGGACCTTGGGCATGGCGCTGCTCCTCTATGCGGGGCTGTACGTCACCGTCGGCCTGATCCCGTTTGATTTTGTGCTCTCGCAGGAAGAACTGCGCGCGCGGCTGGCCTCCGACTCGTGGGGCTGGTGGCTGGCCGCGGATGCCTGCACCAGCGGGATCCGCTGCTACAGCTGGCTGACGCTGGAGCTGGTGGTCAGCATCCCGGTGGGACTGCTGCTGGCGTGGTGGCTGCAGCGCCGGGGCCTGCCCCTGCTGGCGGCCGGCCTGCCGTTGGCGCTGCTGGGGGCCGCGCTGTTGGAGGTGGCGAACCTGTTCACCCTGTCGGGCATCGTCGAGGGCCGCTCGGTGCTGTTGCGATTCCTCGGGCTGGGGGCCGGGCTTCTGCTGTGGCGGCGGCTGCCGGACCACCCGCACGGGGTGATCCGCTCGCTGCAGCAGGCCGCGTCTGCGGTGCTGGTCGTGGCCATACCGGCGTATGCCCTGCTGCTGTTGGCGCTCAACCACGGCTTTGCGGATTTTCACTTCGATCTGGAAGCGGCGCACGCGCAATGGCGCGAACTGAACCTGTGGCCGTTCTACTACCACTACTTCGTCGACGAGATCCACGCACTGCGCAGCACGGCGCTGCATCTCGCCATGTATGCGCCGCTGGGCGCGCTGGTCTGGGTCTGGCAGCTCAACCGCGCCTGGTCGACGGCCGGGCTGTACTGGCTCGCGGTGGCCGGTGGGGTCCTGCTGGCCCTGGTCGTGGAACTGACCAAGCTCTTCGTGGACGGCGCCCGACCGGACCCCGCCAGCCTCGTGCTGGCCGGGCTGGCGGCCTGGGTGGTTGCGGCGGCGCTTCGCTGGCTCGAACAGGCGAGCGGTGCCGCCGCTTCGAACCGGCACGATGCGGGCGAGCCCGCGCAGGCACCGGCTGCTGGACCGACCCCGGACCCCTCCGGCCGGATGCGGCAAGCCCTGGGCGGCCTGGTCGCACTCACCACCCTGGGGGTGGCGGCGACCTGGCCGGTGGCGGCACCGGCCATGGTGGCGGGACTGCTGGGCTACGCGGTGTTGTTGTGGTGGCGGCCGCAGGCATGGCTGCTGGTCATCCCGGTCGTGCTGGCGACGCTGGACCTGACGCTGTACACCGGCCGGCTGTTCGTCTCCGAACTGGACCTGTTCCTGCTGATGACAGTGGCGGTGGCCCTGTGGCACGGCGTCCACCCGGGTCATTCCGGTCCCCTGCTGCCACGCGCCGTTCGCTGGCCGCTGGTGCTGCTGACGGGTTCCACGCTGGTGGCGCTGGCGATCGCCCTGTATCCGCCCGGCGCATGGGATCCGGGCCAGGCGGTGCACTTTGCCCATGACTGGAATGCCCTGCGTGTCGCCAAGGGACTCCTGTGGACCGTGATGCTGCTGGCGGTCCTGCGTGTTGCGCCGATACCGGTGCGCGAGCAGGTGGAGCGCTGGTTCCTGCCCGGGGTTGCGCTGGCCCTGCTGGCCAAGGTGGCCTATGTGATCCGCGAGCGTGCGACCTATCCGGGTCTGCTGGATTTCGACAGCGGCTATCGCCTGTCGGGGCTGTTCTCGGAGATGCAGGCCGGCGGGCCGAGTATCGAGACCTTCCTGGTACTGGCCCTGCCGCTGGCACTGATCTGGTGCTGGCGGCAGCGGCCGGGGATGCTGCTCGCGGGCTCGCTGCTGTTCGGCGCGGGGGCCGCCTATGCGGTGGCGATGACCTATTCGCGTGGCGGGTATCTCGGCTTCGGGGTGGCCCTGGCGATCCTGCTGGCCGGCCTGTTGCTGGCGGGCGTGCGGCGGCGGGGGACGCTGCGGCCCGCGTGGCTGGCCGGGGGGCTGCTGCCCGTGGCGGCAGCAGTTCTGGTCGCGGGCACGACCCTGGGCGGCTTCGGCGAGCAGCGCCTGGGGCAGATCGAAGATGACCTGCAGAGCCGGCTGCAGCACTGGCAGGCGGGCCTGGAACTGCCCGGCGGGGGGCCGCTTGCGCCGATCCTGGGGCGCGGAATGGGCAGCTTTCCCGACCACTATCGCACCGGCAACGTGGAGGGGCGGCTGCCGGCCAACCTGGCCTTCGTCCGGGATGATGAGGGTTCACAACTGCAGCTGGGCGGGGGCGATTCGCTGTTCGTGAATCAGCGTGTACGTCTGCCACGCCAGGGCCCGCTGACGCTGGAGATCGAGGCGGCCGGCGCGCAGGCAAACGGGTTCCGCGTATTCGTATGCGAGAAGCCCATCCGGCATTCCTTCGAGTGCCGCAGTCAGGGCCTGCAGCTGTCCGGCGACGGCGCGCCCGAGACCCTGGAATGGGAGTTCGATCTGGAGGGGCTGGAGGATCGGTCCTGGCCCTTCGAGCGGGGACTGGTATTTTCGATCAGCGTGGATCGCGGACTCGACGGCATCATGGAGTTCGAGCATGTGCAGATCCGCGACGCCGACGGTCACGGCTATCTGGACAACGCCGATTTCGAGCAGCGGAGCCGCCACTGGTATTTCATCACCGATCATCTCTGGCCCTGGCGCATCGAGAACCAGTGGCTGGAGATCTATTTCGATCAGGGCTGGCTCGGCGTACTGGCCTTTGTCTGGCTCACCCTGGCGGCCATCCTGTTCCTGCTGCGGCGTGCGATCCGCGGCGACGCCCTGGCGCTGGGAGCCGCGTCCGCAACGGGCGGGGCACTGGCGGTCGGGCTGTTCAGCACGATCTTCTTTTCACCCCGGATCGCGCTGCTGTTCTACCTGACGCTGCTGCTGGGGGTGGCCGCGGCGCACACGCGCGCATCGCGTGACGGCGGAACTGATACCATTCGCTGAGTGTGGATAGCGAGCCAGGACCCTGTGATGGGCGAAGTGATAGACCGATTCGACGAGCATCTGCCGGAACTGGCTCGTTTCGTGGAAGACGCCGACTCGCTGGAAAAGGGGCTTGAGCGGCTTGCCTCGCTGGTCGGGCATGCGATGAGCTGCGAGCGCTGCTCGATCATGCTGGTGAAACCCGATCCCGATTCGGGTGAGCCGCGACTGCGGGTGCAGGCGCATCACGGGAACCTTGCGGACCGGGCTTACGAGGAGCACCAGCCCCTGGGCCAAGGGATCTCGGGCCAGGTTTCGGCGTCGGGCAAGGGGATGCTCATCCGCGATCTGCACCGGACGGCTTACGCGGACGCGGCCAGACGTGAACCCGAAGACCGGCCGGTCGATATCATTGTGGTCCCGATCCGCCTCGAGGGCGAGGTGATCGGCGTGATCAATCTCGACTCCCCCGCAGACGGACGTCGTCTCTCCACGGAGGATCTGCGCATCGCCTCCATCCTCGCGCTGGTGGTGTCCCGGTCCATCCTGATCCACCGGCTGAAAGGCCTGTTGCGCACCAGCTTCACGCAGATGGCCCTTGCGCGTCAGCCCGACGCGCTCAACGGACCGATCACGCATGAACCCCGGCGTGTCGCCCGCCTGCTGGCGCAGACCATGTATGACGAGATGCAGCGGGCGGGGTTTTCCGACGACCATGTGCTGACCGCCGCGACCGAGCTGATCAGCCACGTGAGCGAGGCGCGCAAATGAGGCGGCATCCGCGCGCATGGATGCCCCGGAGGCCTGCGGAATGAACCAGCCGGAGGACTTCGAACGGCGCTGGCGGCGTCGCTTTGTCGAACGCGGTGCGCAGCTGGATGACGACGCCGGAATCGCCGGCTGGACCCCGACGGGACTGAACAGCCGGGTGCGGCAGTTTCGGCACTGGTGGGGACAGGCAGACCCGGTACCGGGGCGCTGGCTGGATATCGGCTGCGGCGCCGGCACCTACACCCGGATGCTGCAGGCCGAGGGATACGAGGCCGTGGGCATCGACTACTCCTCGCCTTCGGTCGGCAAGGCGCGGGATCGCAGCCCGGAGGGCATCGGCTGGCTGGCGGGCGACATCCACCGCCTGCCATTTCCGGAGGCGGTCGCCGACGGCATCCTCTGCTTCGGGGTGATGCAGGCGATCGTACGACCGGACACCGCGCTGGCCGAAATGGCGCGTGTGCTGCGGCCCGGCGGGGAGCTCTGGGTCGATGCGCTGAACGCCGACTGCCTGCCGACCCGGATCCGGGAGGCGCGTCGGCGGCGGGCCGGTCGCCCGCCCCATCTGCGTTACGACAGCCGCAGCGGACTGCTGCAGGCGGCCGCAGAAGCGGGTCTGGAACGCATCTCCGCGCACTGGATGCCCCTGGTGCCGGGGCGCGTGGCCTTCCTGCAGCCCCTGTTCGAGAGCGGGCCGGGGCGCGGGTTGCTGCATCTCGCGCCTCCCCTCGGCTCGGCCCTGAGCCACTCCTTCATCCTGCGCCTGCGACGCCCCGCGGACTGACGGGCGCAGGCCCCTTGGCCGCGGATTGCGGCATCCCTCGCAAGGATGGCGCTACAGCACGATCTCGGCGGGCAGCGGGCGATCCTGGAACCCGGCCGGGCTGGCGGTCAGGCCGTAAGCCCCGGACAGGAAGACCGCAATCAGATCGCCGGGCTCGGCATGTGGCAACGGTACCCGCGCTGCCAGACAGTCGTGCGGCGAATCCAGCGGGCCCAGAATGCTGACGGTCTCGGTGTCCGGGTTGTTGACGCGGGTAGCGATGGCCACCGGCGGGTTGCTTCGCCCATCCGCCCCGGGGAGGCCGGAAGCCGTCTGACGGTGGTGGGTGCCGCCGTCCGTGAGCAGGAAGGCCTCGCCGCCGGAAACCTTCCGCTCGACCACCCGGGTCAGATAGACGCCGGACTCTCCCACCAGGTAACGCCCCAGTTCGAGAACCAGATGGGTTTCGGGCCATTGCTCCTGCAGATCCCTTGCCAGTTGCCCGAGGCCCTGCGCGACGACGGCGGAATCCAGGGGCCGGTCTTCGGCGCTGGAGGGGATGCCGAAACCACCGGCCAGTGTGACGAATTCCGGGATGATGCCGGCCGGGCACAGACTGCGGACCTGATCGACTGCGTGCCTGTGGGCCTCGGCAATCCGGTCGGCCCGGAGGTTGGCGGAGCCGATACGGACCTCGAAACCGGCAATGTAGACCGGCAGGTGACGGGCTTCTTCCAGCAGTTCCGGAACGGCGCTGGCGTCGATACCCAGGGGCGGGAAATCGGAATCGGACAGCCACCGGTCGGACCGGAGATACCGTTCGGGACGGACATGAATGCTGACCGGGATACGGTGGCCGGCGGTACGGGCCTCGTCGGCGACCCGGCGCAGCTGGCCGGCGGATTCGATACCGAGCACGCATCCGGACTGTGCCGCGGCCTCCAGGTCCTCGGTCGTCTTGGCCGGTCCGGCAAACGAGATCCGGGACGGCGAGATGCCGGCCTTGCGGGCGCGCAGCAGCTCTCCGGCCGAGACGACCCCCATCCCGTCCAGCCATGGCACCATGCGGTGCAGAAGCTGCGAGTACGGATTGGCCCGCACCGCGTAGTGGAGGCGGACACGCGCGGGCAACTGGCTGCGCAGCGCCTGAATCCGCTCACCGGTGTCTTCGGCATCGTAGACGTACAGCGGCGTGCCGTGCTGTTCGACAAGGGAGTGTGCAGGATGCCCGGCGATCAACAACTCGCCCTGATGGTCGCATCCCAGTCCAGGGGGCCAGTAGTACGGGCCGGGTTCGTGTTCGCGTGTCATGGTTGCCTGCCCCCTGTGCTGAAGATGCCGCAGCTGATCTTGCCGCGCGCGGCTGAACGCGTCCAACCGCAGAGCGCGCCAGACAGGTGTCGGATTCTTTTACAATCGCCCGCACCCGAATCCGCGAAGAGGATGAAACACCAAAATTTCCCCGGCATGATCCGATAGTTACACGTGCCCGAAAAATATGGCGCCTTTCTTGCTTCCCATGAAATGAGCGTTTGCGCCCTGATGCTAGGCAACAGCCAGCGGGCGCGATAACATGGAATGAGTTCTTTTTGAAGAGCGGACAACGTCGGGCAACAACCTGAGACGCTGGATGCTCGGGGCCGCAACGGCCGGCGAACAGCCGATGGGTGATTCATCCGTTATCCGGTGGGGTGACATCGAGCCTGCTAAAATTTAGAAATAACGGTTGGTTACCGTGTATCTCCGAAATTGCGGCTCGCGCTGGTGCTTTCGGGGCCTCGGTACGGAAGGAAACAATGCCGGGGACGGACCTGGAGCAGAAGACATGAACGACGAACACGACCAAGACCCACGCCACAGCCAGAAGGGTGATGAGCGGCCCACCGCGTCGGTGGATCGAGATCAGGCCTCTGCCGCCCCCCGCAACCCGGCCCGGCGGCGCCTGGCTACGGCCGGTCTGGGCGGGGCGATGCTGGTCACGCTGCCAGCAAAATCGGTATGGGGCAATCAGGGCCGATGCTCGCTGTCCGGGGAGATCTTCTCTGCCAATGTCTCCGATATCGATCACGAGTGCACCAAGGGCCAGGGCTGCACCCCCGGGTTCTGGAAGAACAACACCGAGGCCTGGGACTGCACCGGCTTCGACCCGGGGCAATGCATCGAGCGGAACGAGGACGGCACCTGCGCGGTGTGGGACGCCTATGGCGCCGGCACCCGTTTCGACGCTGTCTTCCACAATAGCCCCACCTGCGCCCCTCCCTACGCCACGTTGATGGAGGTGCTGCAAACGTGCAAAGGCCGCGACTTGGATTGGCACGCGGTGGCCGCCATGCTGAACGCCGCCTGCAATTCGGTGGAGTACGGCGCCACCATGGAGGACGTCAAACAGGCCTACTACATGGCCCGGACGGATGCCGACACCGATGCGGAGCTGGTCAAGGATGTTTTCGACAACATGAACAACCGCGGCTGCCCCATCGATCGCTGGGGTGACTGTGAAGATGGCTACACCAAGAACGAAGCAGACCAATGCATTCCGGTGAAGACGTCTCAGTCCGACTAGGCGTATCCCCATTGGCTTGTCCGCCTAGGGAGACACTGACGGGTTTGGGCGATCGTCGCGAGCGTAGTGGGAGAGTGGCCCCTTTTTTCGGTCTTTCGAGGCGCATAGTGGGGCTATGCGACGAGAAAGAGCGGAAAAGGGGCCACTCTCCCATACGCGCAGCAGATCAGTCCTGAATCCGACAGGCTCCTAGAACCGGCATGAGGCAACGGATTGGTATCAGGCCCTGACCCCGCAGCACCCACCGGCCTCTGGCAGACAGCGGCCCTGCCGGCGGCGCATATTCGCGAATGGGCGCAACGCTGGGTGGTCTACGACCACCGCACCGGCGAGACGCACCTGCTGGAAGGGGCGGCCGGTGCGCTCTTCCAATGGCTGCATCAGACCCCCAGGAACCAGCGAGAGCTGATCGAGAAGTGCATCCAGGACTGGGGCCACGAGGTGGAAGATGCCGAGGCCTTCATCGAACAACTTCTGGCCGAGCTGCGCCGCCGGCAGTTGGTTTGGGAGCGGAGCTAGCCCGTGGCCGTTGCCGTTTCTGCCGATCTTCCCCGGATACTGCGCACGCAGGGCGCGCCTCTGGAGATTGGGCCTTTTATCGTACGGCTGAGCTCCCGGCTTCCGGCCATTGCCGAGAGCATCGGTTTGCACTACACCGAGCAGTTGCTGCCGGCAGACACCCCCTTTAGCGATTTCCACGTGCGCCTGGACCGGGCACCGGGGGTTCGCGGCGTATGGCGGCCGCAGGCGCGCTTCTATCTCGATGGCAGTTCCCCCTTCAAGCCACTGCCCCTAAGCCAGGCCTTCCCGCTATTCGAGTGGGGCCTGAACTGGTGCATTGCCCAGCACGGCCACCACTACCTGATGATCCACGCCGCCGTCGCTGCACGGGACGATCAGGCGCTGATCATGCCCGGCGCGCCGGGGGCGGGGAAGAGCACGCTGGTGGCCGCGCTGGCGCTCTCCGGCTGGCGGCTGCTGTCAGACGAGTTCGCTCTACTGTCCCTTGAGAATGGCCTGCTTACCCCGCTGCCGCGCCCGGTCAGTCTCAAGAACCAGGCCATCCCTCTGATCCGCGAGCGCTTCCCGGAGGCGGTGGTGGGCCGATCCGCCCATGAAACGACCAAAGGCACCGTGGCCCACATGAAACCACCGTCGGCGAGCCTCGCTCGGGCCCAGGCACCGGCCCGGCCGGCGTGGCTGGTTTTCCCGCGTTTCGCCCCAGGTGGCGACGACACCCTGCGCGAGATGCCCAAGGCCCACGCCCTGTTGACCCTCGCCGATGCCGCCTTCAACTACAGCGTGCTGGGCGGTCAGGGCTTCGAGGCGGCTGCCGAGCTGGTGGACCGCTGCGCCTGCGCCCAGCTGGACTACGCTGATCTGGACCGGAGCCTGTCCGCCCTGAACGCCCTGCCCGACGCCCCATGATGCCGCGAGCGCTCGATCACCTGCTGACCGCACTGACCCAACCCGCCGCCGTCGAATCGCTGCAGCTGAGCGACTGGGACCCGCTCTTGCGGGTGGCGCGGGCCGCCTCACTGGAGGCACGACTGCATGCCCTGCTCGAAGAGCAAGGGCTGCTCGCCCGGGTGCCAGCGCGCCCCCGGCGCCACCTGGCGGCCGCCGGCAAGGTGGCGGCCCAACAACACCAGCGCATGCGCTGGGAGGTGGAGCAAGTACACGAGGCATTGGGCGCCCGAGAGGCACCGGTGGTGATCCTCAAGGGGGCCGCCTACCTTATGGCCGATCTGCCCTGTGCCCCCGGCCGGCTTTTTGCGGACCTGGACATCATGGTGCCGCGCCGAGCACTGGAGAGCACCGAACGGGCCCTGTTCGCCCGCGGCTGGCTGGCCCAGGGGCACGATGAGTACGACCAGACCTACTACCGGCGCTGGATGCACGAACTGCCGCCGCTCACCCATATCCGCCGCAAAAGCGTTCTGGACGTTCACCACACCATCCTGCCACCCACCGCAAGACTCGCCCCGGACCCGGACAAGCTATTCGCCGCAGCCCGTCCGCTGAAGGGCTGGTGCAACCTGTTAGTACTGGCTCCGGCGGACATGGTGTTACACAGCGCTACCCACCTGTTTCACGACGGCGAGCTGGAGAACGGCTTGCGCGACCTGGCCGACCTGGATGCGCTGCTGCGGCACTTTGCAGAGCGGGACTCGGGCTTCTGGGAACAGCTCACCGCGCGCGCCTTCGAGATGGATCTGGCGCGTCCGCTGTACTACGCGCTGCGCTACGGTCGCGAGTTTCTGGCGACACCGATCCCCGACACGGTCTATGCGCGCCTTTCCCCGGCGCGGCCCGCCACCCCGTTGCTGGTGGTGATGGATGCCCTTTTCCGGCGTGGTCTCAAGCCCCATCACTGGATATGCGATGGCCCATTATCCGGCACCGCCCGCTGGTGTTTGTACGTGCGCTCGCATTATCTGCGCATGCCCCTGCGCCTGCTGCTGCCGCACCTGGTGCGCAAGGCGATCAAGGAGCGCCGTGCTGGCAAGAGGGAACAGCCCGACCCTTGAGGGAGGCACCACTCTGCACCCATGGCCCCTGCGCTGGTCGTCTCGATTCCCGGCGTGGCACGCGCGAGTAGCGGTTCTGTCCTGACCGTGGTCGATCCGGGTGTTCAGCCGATCGGGGCCAGCGTCAGATCGGCGCGGAACAGCACGCTCGAGTCGGCCAGCAGTCCCAGGCAACGGTAGCGCTGCTGGCCTGTGCCGGGTTTCACCAGGCCGCGATCGGCGGGCGCCACGTATTCGGGCGGGCTGACCAGGATGTGCAGGGCATCGGCGCTGCGCAGGCCGCGGACCAGGCGCCGGTCCACACTGATGTGGTGCGTGGTGTAGACCAGTGGCTGGGCGTAGAAGTCGTGCCCGGTGGCGTGGGCCCGCTCCAGCAGCGCGCAGGAGATCAACGAGACCGGGAACATGTCCGGGAAGTTGACGCAGTCCTCCAGTTCATCGAAGTAGTCGGCCTGATGCACCAGGGACCCTGCCAGCAGATTCTTGGCATTGCCGTTGGACATGAATTTGCGCTTGTGAAACCACCCGGAGTCGGCGATGACGCTGCGATCCTCGAGCTGTTCCAGCGGCGTCTGCGCCGGCAGGGGGAGTGTCGCGTCTGCCAGGGCCAGTGGCGTCTGGGTGTCGCGTACATGACCCAGCAACACCAGCCCGTCGCCCTTGCGCATCACGACACGATTGGCCACCTGGGGCGATCCCGCCGAGGCCGTGCGCCGCACGGAGGGCTTGACCACCGTGGTGAAGGCTTCGTCCGTACGCAGGGCACCGGCAAAGGTGAACTGGTAGTTGCGAAACGGCAGTGCGGTGTCCTCGTGGCCGCCCTCGGCGCGGCGCACCGCGTTCACGAGGTCCTCGGCCAGCGATTCGAGCTGAAAGCCGAGCACGATCGGACCGCCAAAGGGGTTGCCGCGAATCCTGTCCCACTTGTCCCCGTCATGAAAGGGATTGAAGTCGTCCGTGGAGTTGCGGGCGACATCAATGTGGATCTGCTGGAAGACACGGGTGGTGTCGGTCGGGCTGTCAGCCATGCGGGCGTCCATTTCTTCATCCGTTTGGCGGGCGCGGCCAGCACTGCGCCTCGTTCATGCGCATCGAATTCGGAGCGCGAATGCGCTCCCGGGTTGGCGCCTTACTGGTCCCGGTAACGCGCCAGCAGGGGCCGGATGCGATCCGCCGGGATCGCATAAGTGATGCCGCTGGGCTGGCCGATGGCCGCCTCGCGCCCGCCCTGCACGAAGACCTGGTTGATCACCCCGACAACCTCTCCCGAGTCCATGCGAAACAACGGACTCCCGCTGTTGCCGGGATAGGCGGTCGCGTCCAGCTGGAACACCATCGGAGGATCGTTGCGCAGCGCCCGAATACGTCGCTCGTCCAGCTCATCCGAATGGCGGGCCGGTATGACCATCGGGGTGCGGGCGGAAACGGTCGCCCGATGCGTTGCCGGGTAAAGCCCCAGAATCATGCCGATGGGGTAGCCGGTGAAGGCAACCTCCTCTCCGACCCGCACCGCATCCGATGAACCCAGAGGCAGCGCGGGCAGCGACGACCCGTCAATCTCCAGCAGGGCAAGATCATGATCGACGGACCGGGCCACGACCTCCCCCGAATGGACTTCGGTATCCCGGCCCTGGCCGCTGACCACCACCAGGCGTTCCCGCCGCTCGCTGTCCAGGTCCTCGGGGATCACATGATGATTGGTGACCACCAGCCGGCCGTTGCCGACCACGAAGCCCGTTCCCTTGTATTCCGCACGGGGACTGCGGGTCGCCTGATAAGTACCGACCGCGACGATCGAGGGCTCGACCCGATCGACCGTATCTGGCAGATCCCCGGACTGGACGGCCCCTGACAGGAACGCGAACACCGCTCCCAGCACGAACGACACCACCCATCGCGCCAGGCGATGGCGGCCGCCAGCCGGCGGCTGGAACACGGCGTAGCGATACGGGCTCATGGTCGCGACCCTCCAGCATTCTTTCGGATGAGTCTAGCCCAGAATGCACCGCGGGATGCGGGCGGTCGACACCAGCCCCTTGCCCTGCTCGACGGCTACGCGAGTTCCACGCGGAAGCACAGGACCCGTGCCCGGTTCAGCTCACGCCGCCGGGCGCTCCATGAGGTCCGCTGAACGGGGTGGTTATGCCGCAATAACTTCCACCATGGGATGGCTCACTTTCATATCCGGAACCCTCGATCATCCAGCACAGGGCGGCGGGTTCAGGCCTGCTCGGCCTCGCCAATGCGGCGGAGGAAGGGGGCCTGCGGCGGGCCGGTGACGATCAGCTCGTCCATGGCACGGGTCATGGCCACGTAGAGCAGGCGGGCCTCTTCGGCCTCGCGCTCCTCAGCGGTATCCATCTCGCCCAGGCCGGTCAGGGCCACCACGGGAAACTCCAGGCCCTTGCTGGAGTGCATGGTCACCATCTTGACCGTGTCGGCCGGGGTGGCCGACTTCTGGCGGTTACGGTCCCCGAGGTTTTCCAGCGGGATGCCCGCGCGCTCGAACACTGCGCGGATCTTGCCGGCGGCGGGCACGCGGCGGTGCAGCACGGCCATCTCGCTCCAGGGGCGGCCCTGTTCGTGCAGCCGCTTGAAGTGCCCGGCGATGTATTCAATCTCCTGCGGCTGGGCGGGCAGGGGGATGATCGCGGGCTCCGGGCCTTCGCGGCCCGCGCTTTCCGGCGGCACCAGCGGGATGCCGTCTTCCTCGGCCTCCTGCGGATCCAGCAGTTCGCGGGCGAAACGGGTGGCCAGGTCCAGCACCTGCCGGGTGTTGCGGTAATTCACCCGGAGGATGGTGGTGCGCCCGCGGGCCTCCACGCCTACGCTGGAGAAGCTGAACCGGCTCTGGCTGCGGCCGTAGATCGACTGGGCGTCGTCGTACAGCACCAGCACCGAGTTGGTGTCCGGGTCGACCATCTGCGTGGCCAGCCGGAACCAGCGCGGTTCGAAGTCGTGGCCCTCGTCGATCATCACCGCGCCGTACTGCCCGCCGGGGATCTGCCCCTGGTCGACGCCGTCGATCACCTGCTGCACCAGCTGGTCGAAGAAGGCCCGCTTGTCCGTGTTATTCGGCGGTGGCGGCACGTTGTAGGTGCGCAGCTGCGCGTGGCACCAGCGGTGGAAGTTGTACACCACCACCTGATCGCCCGCGCCCTTCTCCGCCAGGATGGCCTGCAGGCGGTCAGCCAGGGTGCGGTTGTAGCACAGCACCAGGATCGGCTTGCGCAGGGCCCGCGCCAGATGCAGGCAGCGGTAGACCAGGATCAGCGTCTTTCCCGCCCCGGCCGCGCCATGGATCACCCGGTGCCCGGTTCCCAGGCTGCGCGCCAGCTGTTCCTGCTGCAGGTCCATCACCCGCATCAGGTCCGGGAGCACTTCGGCCGGCGATTCGGTCTCGTCCGCGTCGGGCGCATCGTCGAAAAGGCTGCCCTGGCGGATGCGGATCTCGGGGAACAGGTGACCGCGGATGCGGTCGATCTGCGGCAGCGACAACCGGTGCGGGAACTGCACGGTGAACATGTCCCACAGCCGCTTCTGAAAATCCTCCGGATCCTGGGACTCGGTCATCTCGTCGCGACAGATGACCCGATTGCCCGGGATCACCTCGCCCAGCTCCTGCTGCTCGAACTGCGCGCGGGTAATATTGGCCAGCACCACCCCGTGCCCGAAGGGCAGCATCAACCGACCCTGCAGCGAAGACCCCGGCGGATACACCAGCTGCGGATCGCGCTCCAGGGGCTTGATGACCTGATAGGCATACTGGCGCGCCTGCTCCAGCGGGTTGGGCACCACCTTCAGGCCCCGGTCCGTCAGGATGGTCGCCTCCTGGCGATCGATCTGCCGGATGGTCTCCAGCCGCCAGTCCTTGACCTCCAGGATCAGCAGCCCACGCTGCGGATGCAGCACGATGAAATCCGGATGCTCCGACCGCCCGCCCACCGGCACGTCGTACCAGCACAGGTAGTCATCCTCCAGGAAGTGCTCCAGCCGCCGCGCAAAGCGCTTCTCGCCCGACGTCATCCGTGGGAGGCAGCTGTTCAGCGAAGGTATTAGCGTGGTCATTCTCCAGAACCTACCTGTACGGATAACGCCCAGCGTAACCGGACGGCTTTGGCGCGCCAGCGGAAAAGCCGGTCCGCGTTGACGCTGTTGTTAGCGATCTCGTCATCTTGGTCCCGCTTTCAATCTACCTGCGCGCCATAACCTAAAACTAGCCGTCCCCGGTACTCCTTCTCGCGCATCCCTAAATGCAACTCCAACGGTTCTGCCTTCCAAAAGATGGCTTGCGAGGAATGTCTGGCAAAACTGTGAAGCTGTGGCGCCGGGGACGGAATGAAATGGCCCAATGAAATCACTACATATGGTAGAACGCGATATTTCTGCCCCGTAAGACTTATATCCATGTTCACAGCACAATGAAATATATGTCTTACGGGGCGCACATCGAAGCCGCAGAGTACTGTTAAGCCGAGCCGGAGCAACCCATCCATCAACTGCGAAGTTTATTCCATTTCGTGAACCGTGACCAACCCAAACGACATGCGAGTACAGGGACTGTTCTCGCTTCCATAGATTCTCAAGCTCTGCGAGACTTCGCACTCGAACCTGCCGCATTTGGTCCTCAGGCACCAATAGTCGGCAAAATTGACCTACCGATTTTGCAAGCGGGTCAAGCAAACCGTATTCTGAGAAAAAATCACCAACATTTATTATTAGTATCCCTACATTCCTATGCAAAAGAGGAAACCCGATCCAGCCTGATGCTACGCCACCAGGCAGATCTACACGGGCACGCTGGCCTTGAACATCAACCACTTGGGTCTCGTAAAGCGCAACGCCTCTGTCTCGCAGCACCGGTATTCGAGCGCAAGGTACGTAGACCCTTTCCCCTACTTGTAGATTACCTGCCATGTGATCTCGCTAACAGTAGATTAGACAGAATCTGTCATATTGGTGATATACAGATTCTGCATATCATCCCGGCGTTCTCCTCTCGGCGGCACACCACCACAGCTAAACCATGCTTTTATCATGGTAGTGTGCGTCGCGTCGAGTGGCAGGGCGTCCGGCCGACTGGGACGAAGAGTCTTTGGCAGTTGATCAAAGACTTACATCGGCCCGCCGATCCAACATAGGCGAGATTCAGGGGCCGACGTTAAAGGCTTGGGGTTGGACTGATTCGGGGCGAGACGTGGAAGGCGGCTGCTCGGGCGTGATAGAGCGCGGTGCTATACAGAATCGGGATATCAACGTTACCCGGTGTGGCGTGACGGGAGGAGCGACCACGTGGGGCCCGGGGATCGGGCTTCCGGCGGGAGCCGTGGCGGCGTTCCCTGGTACGATCCGGCCAGAGGTTAAGGGAGAGCCGGTGTTGGCAACGCTCATAGAAGCGAATCAGGCGGTGGTGGTATGCGGCATTCTGGAGGATGCGCAGGGGCGGATCTTTCTGGCGCGTCGCGGGGCCGATCAGGCGCTGGCGGGGTATTGGGAATTCCCCGGCGGCAAGGCAGAGCCGGGCGAGAGCCTGGAGGTTGCGTTGTGCCGCGAATTCCGCGAAGAGCTGGCGCTGGAGCTTCGAGTCGGGGAAGAGATCGGTCGTACGCCGATTCCGGGTAACGGAAGCCTTGAGCTGGTGGCGCTGCGGGCGTGGACGGACGACGAGAGCCCGGTTCTGACGGTGCACGATCGCTGGTGCTGGGTGTCGCCGTTGGAGGCGCGCGGGCTCGAGCTGGCGCCCGCGGACATCCCGTTGCTCGAAGCCTTTATTGCGGGACCTTCCGCATGAACCGGGATAACGCAGCCAAATCCCTGCCCCGGGGCGAATGGGTCGGCCTGCATGAACGGCTGGATACGCCGCGGGTACGGCAGGCGCTGGAGGCCCTGGGGCTGGAGGACCATGCCCGCTGGAGCCAGGGGCTGGAGGGTGACGACCTGGCGATGACCCTGGCCGCCGAGCTGGCCCAACGGCTTGCAGAGCGGGCCGGAAAGCTGCGCGAGAAGGGGCGTGAAGACTGGACGCAGGCCGTGCAGATCCTGGCGGATGCGCTGGCGGCGGCCGGGCATCCGCTGTCGGGCATAGAGGAAGACCTGCCGCAGCCGCCGTTTCGGCAGTTGTTGGAGGTGCGCTCTCCGACCGCCGACCAGGTGGGGCAGCAGGAGACACCGCGGCCGGATATTCCGTTGGCCCTGTCCAGCCTGCTCACGGGATCCGATCGCACGCCCAGCCTGGTCACGCAGATCGAGAAGGAGCTGGCCAGTGCGGAGCGGGCCGACTGGCTGGTGTCGTTCATAAAATGGAGCGGGATTCGCGCTCTGCGCGAGACGCTCAAGCGCTTTACCGAGACCCCGACGGCCGATGGCTCGCCCAGGCTGCGGATCGCGACGACCTCGTACCTCGGGGCCACCGATCTCAAGGCGATCGAATTTCTGCTGGACCTGCCGAACACCGAGATTCGGGTCTCGTACGACACGCACCGCACGCGCCTGCACGCCAAGGCCTACCTGTTTCATCGGAGCACGGGGTTTGGCAGTGCCTACATCGGCTCGGCGAATGTCTCACGCGTGGCGATGGATGAGGGGTTGGAGTGGACGGCCAAGGTCAGCGAATACGAGCTGCCGCATATGTGGCGCCAGATCGAGGCCTCGTTCGAGGCGCACTGGGCAGACCCGGCCGAGTTTGAACCGCTCACCACGGATGACCTACCCCGGCTGCAACAGGCGCTGGAATCGGAATCCAGCTCAGGACCCGCTGCGCAGAAAGACGCCACCACGTTCTTCGACCTGCGGCCGTATGCCTTTCAGCAGGAGATCCTGGAGGACATCCAGCGCGAGCGCCGTTCAGGGATCGACCGCCATCTGGTGATCGCCGCCACCGGGACCGGCAAGACCATGATCGCCGCGTTCGACTATCGGCGGTTTGCGCGCGAGCAGGCGGATAAGGGGCGGCCGTCACTGCTGTTCATCGCCCACCGCGAGGAGATCCTGCGTCAGGCGATGGCGAGCTTTCGGCAAGTGCTGCAGGACCGCGAGTTTGGCGACGTGCTGGTGGGCGGGGCGCGTCCGAGTCAGGACCGCCATCTGTTCTGCACGGTGGCGAGTTGGAATTCACGGGACCTCGATCGCCTAGACCCGGCGCATTTCGATTACGTGGTACTGGATGAGGCGCACCACAGTACCGCGGGGAGCTACCAGCGCATCCTCGAGCATGTACGGCCCAAGTGCCTGCTGGGCCTGACGGCGACCCCGGAGCGCACGGATGCCGATGACATCCGCCAGCACTTCGGCCAGCGTTACACCCACGAGATCCGCCTGCCGGACGCGATCGAACGGCGCCTGCTGGTGCCGTTCCATTACTTCGGCGTGGCCGACCACGAATCTGTGGACCTGAGCCGGGTGAGCTGGCAGCGCGGGGGCTATGACGCCCAGGAACTCGAAGGCGTGTTCACCGGCAACCAGGCGCGGGCCGACTGGGTGTTGCGGCAGGCCCATGAACACGCGACCGACCTGGGCTCGGTTCGGGGCCTGGGGTTTTGCATCAGCCGCGCCCACGCGCGGTTCATGGCGGAGCATTTTTCGGCCAGGCAGGTGCCCAGCGCGGTGCTGACCGGCGAGAGCCCAGACCACGAGCGCGAATCGGTGCAGCGCGACCTGCGCGAGGGGCGCATCCGCTTCATCTTTACCGTGGACCTCTACAACGAGGGCGTGGATCTGCCGGAGGTGGACACCCTGTTGCTGCTGCGCCCGACCGAGAGCCTGACGGTCTACCTGCAGCAGCTCGGCCGCGGGCTGCGGCTGCATGAAGGCAAGCCGCACCTCACGGTGCTGGATTTCGTGGCGCCGCAGGACCGGCGCTTTCACTATGCCGCGCGGTTCCGGGCGCTCAGCGCGCGGCCGGAGAAGCGGGTCGACCACCAGATCGAGGAAGGCTTCCCCTGGCTGCCCAGCGGCTGCCTGATCCACCTCGACCGCCTGGCCACCCAGCGGGTCCTCGACAACATCCGCGCGCAGATCAACCGCCAGCGTCCGCAAATCGTGCGCGAGCTGAAGGGCTGTTTCCAGGAGGACATCGACTCGGCAAGCCTGCCCAAGATGCTCGACTGCCTGCATATGGACGAGGCAGAAGACCTGCTGCGCAAGGATCTGCCCTCACGGCTGCGCGCGGACTGCGGAGGGGAGTCGACCGAGGCGCTGAAGCCGTATGCCAACGGCCTCAAGCGCGGGCTGCAACGCCTGGTCCGCTGTGATGACCAGCAGTTGCTGGAAACCCTGCAAAGCCATCTGGCGGAATCCGCGGCGAACGTGGATGAGCTCAGCGAGGAAGAACGGCTGCGGCTGGCCCTGATCCACAGCACGCTATGGGGCAAGACGCGCCCGGGGAATGGCGATCTCGCCTCGGTGGCCCGCTTCGTCCGCGAACAACGCCCGCTTTACCGGGATCTCCAGGAGGTCGCCGAATGGCGGCGCGCGCGCATGGTGCCGGCCAGCGGCATCACCTTCCCGGAGCAGACCGGGCCGCTGGAACTGCATGCGTCCTACACCCGCGAGCAGATCCTGCTGGCGCTGGGGCTCGGGAGCCTGGAGAAGCCGATCACTCAGCAAGAGGGTGTGCGGCATGTGCCGGAACGGCGAGTGGATGCGCTGTTCGTGACCCTGGAGAAATCCGAGCAGGAGTTCTCGCCCACCACCATGTACGAGGACTACGCCCTCAACGAGCGGCGGTTCCATTGGCAGTCGCAGTCCGGCACCTCACCCACCTCGGAGACCGGGCAGCGCTACATCCACCACGAACAGCTCGGCTACACCCCCATGCTGTTCATACGCCCGGCCAAGCGCGACGGCACCGGCCTGAGCCAACCGTTCACCTTCTGCGGCCCGGTGCGCTACCAGCGCCATGAAGGCAGCAAACCGATGAGCATCGTCTGGGAACTGGATTACGAACTGCCCGCCCGCCTCCTGCACTTCGCCCGCCGCACGGTCCTGTAGCGCTCAGCGGCGGTTCAGGTGCCGAGCGCTTCTTTCAGCTGATGGAAAGCGGGGAGGTAATCCGGCAGCCGGGAGTAGAGCTGTGCGGCCAGTTTTTCGTCGTAGGTGTGCGCGGCGCGGTTGCGATCATCCAGCATGGCCAGCCAGACCGTTTCCTCGGTTATCCAGCCCTGGCCCAGAGCCAGCCGCAGGCACGAACGCGGCGAGGCGCACTCCAGGCCTTCCTCTGCCGCGGCGGCCTTCACCGATTTCCACGCCAGGTCAAAGGTGAACTCGAACCGCTGGATGCTGGCATCCCGCGCCAGATCGCTGGCGGGGGCGGCCAGAGCTTGGTCAAGACGGTCGAGCGCCTTGCCAAAACTCTCGAGGGGCTTGTTCAAAGCGGGATTCCATGGTCTTCGACGTCGCGGCGCAGTTCGTCGCTGGCCTCGGTCAGGTCGACCAGATCGAAGGTGTAGAGCGTCCGCAGGTCCTCGATGCGGCCGCGCAGCCGGCCCCAGTCGCTGATGGCAACGTCCCGGGCCGGCACGATCGCCAGGTCGATGTCGGAGTTCCAGCGCGCCGTGCCACGCGGCCAGGAGCCGAACCAGATTACCCGGGCATCGTCACCGAATTCCTCGCGCACGATGGCGGCGGCGTCATGCGCCAGCCCGGTCACCCGCTCGCGCGGCGACTGCGCCTCTTCGGCCTTCGGGATGTTGGCGTAACCCGCGGTTTCCATGCTCTGACCGTCCCCTGAGTACAGGAAAACTATAGCATCCGGGGTTGCTGACAAGCCTCGGGTCCGAGCGTCAACTTCAATGTTGGGAAGTGAGGCATGCCCGGGAACGGGCTGTCGTCAGTCGAAGACGACGGTCTTGTTGCCGTGGGTGAGCACGCGGCCTTCGAGGTGGTAGCGCAGGCCGCGGGCGAGGACCCAGCGTTCCACGTCGCGGCCCTTGCGGATCATGTCCTGCACGCTGTCGTCGTGGCGTACGCGGGTCACGTCCTGTTCGATGATGGGGCCGGCGTCCAGTTCTTCGGTCACGTAGTGGCTGGTGGCGCCGATCAGCTTGACCCCGCGGGTGTGCGCCTGGTGGTAGGGGCGCGCGCCGGAGAACGAGGGCAGGAAGCTGTGGTGGATGTTGATGATGCGCTGCGGGTAACGCTCGCACATCCACGGCGGGAGGATCTGCATGTAGCGGGCGAGGACCACGGTGTCGGGCTGCAGGTCGTCGAGGCGTTCCTGCAGTCGGGCGAAGGCGGTCGCGCGGTCGTCGCGCGGGACGGGGATGTGCTCGAACGGGATGCCGTAGCAGCGCGCCAGGGGTTCGTGGTCGGTGTGGTTGGAGAGGATGGCGGGGATGTCCATGGGCAGCTCGCCGGCGTGCCAGCGGGCGAGCAGGTCGCTGAGGCAGTGGCCTTCGCGGCTGACCATGAGCACCACGCGCTGGCGGCTGCACGAGTCGGCCAGCACCCAGTCCATGCGCATGTCTTCACCCAAGTGCAGCAGGCGGTCGCGCAGTTCGCCTTCGCGCGCGGGGTCGAGGGCGAAGACCCAGCGCATGAAGAACCAGCCGGCCTCGGCGTCGGTGTGCTGGGCGGCTTCGGTGATCCAGCCGTCGGTGCCGGCAATGGCCTCGGCCACCCGGGCCACGATCCCGTGCTGGTCGGGGCAGACGATGCTGAGGCGGAAGTCGTGGCGCGCGGGGGTGATTTCTGTCATGGTCGAGATATTCCGGGGAGATTGAAGCGGTCAGGGTACACCGGGGCGCCCGGGAGACCGATATCCGGCAGGAATGACTACGGGCTCGACCGGACGCGCTCCCCGGCCCAGCTGGCAAAGGCGGAATACACGTCCAGGGCGTCGGGGACGGCATCGGTATCAGGAGGTATCCGTGCCCTCTATCCGTAGTTGCTGGAAGAGTACGGAATCGGCGTGCAGGAAGAAGGCGCGGTCCTGCTCGGCGTGGAAGCGCCCGGCCTGTGCTTCGTACAGGCAGACGCCATCCCGGAAGACCTCGAACCGGGTCAGCGGGGAAGTACCTTCGCTCAGGACCAGCAGATCAACCGGGCAGGGTTGCAGGATCTCTTCCAGTTGCCGTTGCCAGCGGCCCTGGGTCATCAGGTCCGGCATCTCCGCCGGCTGAACGGCAAGGTCGATGTCGCGGCCGGTGCCGTCCCGCGCCGTGGAGCCGAACAGGACCAGCAGCTCCCAGCCATGCTCTCTGGCGAGGCGCTCGAGCTGCGAAGTTTGTTCGGGAGAAAGCATGGGGCACCGCGGCAGCGAATCCGAAAGACCCCAGATTAGGACAACTACAGTTCGCGGCCAAGGACGCTCCTGCGGGGGTCAGGCGGTGTCGCGCAGGCCCGGGGGGATTGAGAAGGTGATGGTCTCTTCCTGGCCGGCGACTTCGCTCACCTCGTTCACGCCGCGCTCCCGCAGGTAGTCGATGACTTCCTGCACCAGCAGTTCGGGGGCGGAGGCGCCGGCGGTCACGGCGATTCGGTCGCGGCCTTCGAGCCAGGCGGGGTCGATGTCGGCGGCACCGTCCACCAGATACGACGGCACGCCGGCGCGCGCGCCGATCTCGGCCAGGCGGTTGGAGTTGGAGCTGTTCTTCGAGCCGACCACCAGCAGCAGGTCGCAGTCGTCGGTGAGGGTCTTCACCGCGTCCTGGCGGTTCTGGGTGGCGTAGCAGATGTCCATCTTGCGCGGCCCCTCGATGTTGGGGAAGCGCGCGGTAAGGGCGTCGATGATGTCGGCGGTGTCGTCCATCGACAGCGTGGTCTGGGAGACGAACGCCAGCCGGTCGGGCTCGCTCACCTCCAGGCGTTCCACGTCTTCCACGGTTTCCACCAGCATCATGCGCCCGCCGTTCGAGGTGTCGAACTGGCCTAGGGTGCCTTCCACCTCGGGGTGGCCGGCATGGCCGATGAGGACCACTTCGCGCCCCTCGCGGGCATGCTTCGAGACCTCGAGGTGGACCTTGGTCACCAGCGGGCAGGTGGCGTCGAACACGGTCAGGCCGCGTTGCTCGGCCTCTTCCTGCACGCGGCGCGGCACGCCGTGGGCGGAGAAGATGACCACGTGGCCGTCCGGGACCTCTTCCAGTTCTTCCACGAACACCACGCCGGCGTCTTCCAGGCGCCCGACGACGTGGCGGTTGTGCACCACCTCGTGGCGGACGTACAGCGGGGCGCCGTGGATCTCCAGGGCGCGTTCCACGATCTCGATGGCGCGTTCGACGCCGGCGCAGAAGCCGCGCGGGTTGGCGAGCCGGACCTGCATGTTCATGGCCTGTTCTCCTCGCGGATCACTCGTCCGCCGGGTGCACTTCCAGGATCTCCACCTCGAAGGTGAAGTTCTTGCCCGCCAGCGGGTGGTTGAAGTCCACGGTCACGGTCTCCTCGCCCACTTCGGTGATGCGGCCGGGCACGGCCTCGGCCGAGGGGCTGGTGAACTCGTAGATCTGACCCTCTTCCAGTTCCGCCTCGGGCGGGAACTGATTGCGGGGCACCGGCTGGAAGGCCTCTTTCTCGGGCCAAGGGAACATGGTCCCGGCCTCGATCGCAAATTCCCGCTGATCGCCCGGCTGCAGGCCGATCAGCAGGTCTTCCAGCCCGGGCAGGATCTCGCCGGCGCCGACCTCCAGCTCGGTGGGTTCCTCGCCGGTGGAATCCACCACCAGGCCGTTTTCCAGCACCAGCCGGTAGTGCATGAGCACGCGTTTCTCTTTCACTACGGTCGTCATGTTCGCTCCAGTTCGATTCAGTCGCGGCGGGTGGCCTCGCCCTCGGTGAAGGCGGCCACGATCAGCAGCACCGCGCCCACGGTGATGGCCATGTCCGCCACGTTAAAGGCGGGCCAGTGATGCCCGGCCCAGTGGAAATCGAGAAAATCGACCACCTTGCCGATGCGCAGGCGGTCCACCAGGTTGCCGATGGCCCCGCCCACGATCAGCCCCAGCGAGGCGATGGTCAGCCAGGCATGGCGCGGCAGGCGGGCCAGCCACACGGTGATCAGCACCCCGGCGGCGATCGCGATGCCGGACAGCAGCCAACGGCCCCAGTCGCCGGCGTCCGCCAGCAGGCTGAAGGCCGCGCCCGGGTTGTACAGCAGGGTGAAGTTGAAGAACGGCGTCACCTCCACCGAGGCGAACTGGGTGAGCGCGCGCTCGGCCCAGAACTTGGTGATCTGGTCGAGGACCAGCACCACCGCGGCCAGCGCCAGACCGGGAGCCAGTCCGGAACGCCCCGGCAGCCTCACGCGAACCGCCGGGTCTCGCCCGGCCCCTCCACGTTGGTCACGCAGCGCCCGCACAGCTCCGGATGCGCCGGGTTCTCGCCCACGTCGGGACGCAGGTGCCAGCAGCGCACGCACTTGGCGTGTTCGCTGCGGTGCACCACCACGCCGATCGCGGTGCCGTCGCCCAGGGTGGCGGTGTGCGCGTCGTCCGGCGCGGGTTCGGGCCGCAGGCGCACCTCCGAGGTGATGAACACGAAGCGCAGTTCGTCACCCAGGCGCTCCAGCGGGCCGCGCACTGCGGCGTCGGCCGGCACGTGCAGGTCGATCTCCGCGGTCAGCGAGGCGCCGATGCGCTGCTCGTTGCGGGCGGTCTCCAGCGCGCGGGCCGCGTGGGTGCGCATCTCGAGGATGCGGTCCCAGTCGGCATTGCTGAACGCGGCGTCATCCGGCAGCGGGGCCAGGCCCTCGTACCAGGTGGCGAACAGTACCGAGTCGGCGCGCTCGCCCGGCAGCAGCTCCCAGATCTCCTCGGCGGTGAAGGTCAGGATCGGCGCGATCCAGCGGGTCAGCGCCTCGGCCACGTGGTACAGCGCGGTCTGCGCCGAGCGCCGCGCGTGCGAATCCGCCGGGGTGGTGTACTGGCGGTCCTTGATCACGTCGAGGTAGAAGCTGCCCAGCTCCACCGAGCAGAAGTTGTGCACCCGCTGGTAGATCGGGTGGAACAGGAACTCGTCGTACGAACGCGTGACCTGTTCCTGCACCTGCAGCGCGCGCGCCACGATCCAGCGGTCCAGCGGCAGCAGCTCGTCCAGCGGCACCGCGTGCTGCTGCGGGTCGAAGCCGCTGAGGTTGCCGAGCAGAAAGCGCATGGTGTTGCGGATGCGGCGGTAGGCGTCGGCGGTGCGCTCGAGGATGTTGTCGGAGATCGCCATCTCGCCGGAGAAGTCGGTCGCGGCCACCCACAGGCGCAGGATGTCCGCGCCCAGGGTGGAGACCACTTCCTGCGGCGCGACCACGTTGCCCCGCGACTTCGACATCTTCTCGCCGTTCTCGTCCACCGTGAAGCCGTGGGTCAGCACCCCGCGGTAGGGCGCCTCGCCGCGCATGGCCACGCTGGTCAGCAGGCTGGACTGGAACCAGCCACGGTGCTGGTCCGAGCCCTCCAGGAACAGATCCGCCGGCAGGCCGCCCAGCTCGGGGCGCTTCTCCACCACCGTGCTGTGAAGCACGCCGGAGTCGAACCACACGTCGAGGGTGTCGGTGAGCTTGATGTATTCCTCTGCCTCGTCGCCCAGCAGTTCGGCCGGGTCGAGGCGGAACCAGGCCTCCACGCCTTCCTGCTCGATGCGCTGCGCCACCTGTTCGGTAAGCTCGGGGGTGTGCGGATGCACGCGGCCCGTCTTGCGGTTGAGGAAGAACGGGATGGGCACGCCCCAGTGGCGCTGGCGCGAGATGCACCAGTCGGGCCGCCCGGCGACCATGCCGTGGATGCGCGCCTGCCCCCATTCCGGCATCCAGCGGGTCTGGTCGATCGCGCGCAGGGCATCGGCGCGCAGTTCCGCGCGCTCCATGCTGATGAACCACTGCGGCGTCGCGCGGAAGATGATGGGGGTCTTGTGCCGCCAGCAGTGCGGATAGCTGTGGTGCAGCTTGCGCGCGACCACCAGCGCGCCATGCTCGCTCAGCACGTCGATCACGTGGCCGTTGGCCTGGTGCACGTTCTCCCCGGCGAAATGCGGCGTGCCCTCCACGAACACCCCGTCCGGGCCCACCGGGTTGTCGACCGGCAGGCTGTACTGCAGGCCCACCGTGTAGTCGTCCTGGCCATGGCCGGGCGCGGTGTGCACGCAGCCGGTGCCGGCCTCGGTGGTCACGTGGTCGCCCAGGATCAGCGGCACCTCGCGCTCGAGGAACGGGTGCTGCAGCATCAGGCCTTCCAGCGCCGCGCCCTTCACCCGCGCCAGCACACGGCCTTCGCCCAGCTCGTAGCGAGCCAGGCAGTCCTCCAGCAGTTCTTCCGCCAGCAGCAGGCGTTCGTGCTCCACCTCCACCAGCGCGTAGTCCAGCTCGGGATGCACCGCCACCGCCTGGTTGGCCGGCAGGGTCCACGGCGTGGTGGTCCAGATCACCACGCTCACCGGGCCGTCGGCATCGGCGCCGGAGAAGCGCCGCACCAGATCCACGTCGTCCACCACGCGGAAACGCACGTCAATCGCGCGGGAGATCTTGTCCTCGTACTCCACCTCGGCCTCGGCCAGCGCGGAGCCGCAGTCCACGCACCAGTGCACCGGCTTCTCGCCCATCTGCACGTGGCCGCGTTCGTAGATGCGCGCCAGCGCACGCACGGTGTCCGCTTCGACCTGATAGTCCATGGTCAGGTACGGGTGGTCCCAGTCGCCCAGCACGCCCAGGCGCTGGAAATCGGCCGACTGGCCGGCGACCTGTTCGGCGGCGTAGGCACGGCAGGCCTCGCGGAACGCGGCCGCGTCCACCTCGTGGCCGGGCTTGCCGATGTTGTGCTCCACCTGCAGCTCGATCGGCAGCCCGTGGCAGTCCCAGCCCGGCACGTAGGGGGCGTCGAAACCCGCCAGCGTGCGGCTCTTGACGATGATGTCCTTGAGGATCTTGTTGACCGCATGCCCCACGTGGATGGAGCCGTTGGCGTACGGCGGGCCGTCGGCCAGCACGAAGCGCGGGCGCCCGGCGCAGTGCTCGCGCAGGCGGCGGTAGCGGTCTTCCGCGCGCCACTGCTCCAGCCATTCCGGCTCGCGCTTCGCCAGGTTCGCCCGCATGGGGAACGCGGTCTGCGGCAGGTTGAGCGTATCCTTGTAGGGATTCGGCGGTGCCTGTTTCTTGGCCATGGCTTTTCCGGATGGGCCCCGCGGGCCGGTTGCTTGTGGAATGGTGGATTCGGGTCCGTGTTTCGGCGGCGGTCGGTTCAGCGGGCGCCGGGCCCGTTGCCCGGTACGGCGCCCGGGGTGTCGTCCGCGAGGCAGGCGCGGGCGGCCTCCGCATCGCGCGCGATCTGCGCCTTGAGCGCGTCCAGCCCGTCGAAGCGCTGTTCGCCGCGCACCAGGGCACGCGGCTCGAACGCCACGCGCATGCCGTAGAGATCGGGCGCGGCATCCAGCACGTGGATCTCCAGACGCTGCTCGTTGCCCTGCACCGTGGGCCGCCAGCCGATGTTCGCCACCGCGGCCAGCGGCTCGCCGCCCGCGCCATGCAGCCAGCCGGCATACACCCCGCGCAGCGCCATGGGCCAGCGGCCCAGGCGCACGTTGGCGGTGGGGAAGCCGATGGTGCGCCCCAGACGGTCGCCATGCGCAACCCGCCCGTGCAGCCGGTAGGCGCGCCCCAGCAGCCGCGCGACCTCGTCGAATCCGCCCTCGCGCGCCGCCGCACGCACCCGGGTACTGCTGATGCGCCCGTCGCCATCGCTGACGGTGGGCGTGGACTCCACGCTGAAGCCCAGCCGCGCACCTTCGCTGCGCATCAGTTCGTTGTCGCCCTCGCGCCCGCGGCCGAAACGGAAGTCGTCGCCCACCAGCACGTGGCAGGCGCCCAGCCGCCGGTACAGGACCTCCTCGAGGAAGTCGCGCGCCGGCAGGCCGGCCAGGCGGGCATCGAAACGCAGCACCCAGGCGGCATCCAGACCGCGACCGTCGAGGGTCACCAGACGGTCGCGCAGGCGCTGCAGCCGGCCCGGCGGCGTAGGCGCCCCGGCATGCTCGGCAAAATATTCGCGCGGCAGCGGCTCGAAGGTCATCAGGACCGACGGCGCGTCATGCTCGCGCGCAGCCGCCAGCAGGCGGTCGACCACCGCCTGATGCCCGCGGTGCAGGCCATCGAAGTTGCCGATGGTCACCACGGCGCCGCGTACCGCAGTCAGCCCGGAATCCGTACCGTCGGGCCTTCCCAGCCCTCGAATCAGCCGCATCGCCCCGCATCCAGACAAAAGCGCGAGTATAACCCGGCGCAGGTCCCGAGATCAGGCCTCCCGCAGCAGGAAATGCC
The DNA here is from genome assembly GCF_000377785.1 of Thioalkalivibrio sp. ALJ24. Taxonomy (GTDB): domain Bacteria; phylum Pseudomonadota; class Gammaproteobacteria; order Ectothiorhodospirales; family Ectothiorhodospiraceae; genus Thioalkalivibrio. The sequence continues at coordinate 47,228 of NZ_KB898729.1, forward strand.
GCGGCCGCAGCCCGGCCAGCCACAGGGTCACCCCGAGACTGGCGACCCCGGCCAGGATCAGCCCGCTCAGCGCGGTCCCGCGCTCGGGTATCGACCAGTCCGTCCACGCGTCCAGCGCTGGCGACAGGAACACCAGCACCGCCACCATCACGGCCAGCGCGGCCGGCAGCCCGTAGCGCAGCCGCCACAGGGCGGGCCCCGGGTGATAGATCCCCTCGCGCACCAGGCCGCGATACAGCAGCCCGGCATTGATATAGGCCGAGGCCGAGGTCGCCAGCGCCAGCCCGGCATGCGCCCCGGGGACCCCGGACAGATACCACGGCAGCACGAACAGGCCGTTCAGCAGCATGTTCCAGAGCATGGCGATGATCGCGATGCGGACCGGGGTCTTCGTGTCCTGGCGCGCGAAGAAACCGGGCGCCAGGACCTTGATCAGGATGAAGCCGGGCAGCCCGAGGGCGTAAGCGGACAGCGCCATCGCGGTCATGTAGGTGTCGAACTGGCTGAACTCCTGGTACTGGATCAGCGTGGCGAGGATCGGCACCGCCAGCACCACCAGCCCGGCCATCGCCGGCAGGGCCACCAGCATCGCCAGGCGCAGGGCCCAGTCCAGAGTCCGGCCGAAGGCCTCGGGGCGCTCCTCGTTGAACTGCTTCGCCAGGCGGGGAAGGATCACCGTTCCGATGGCGATGCCGAACAGCGCCAGCGGCAGCTCGACGAAGCGATCACCGAAATACAGCCAGGAGATCGACCCGGCCACCAGGAACGAGGCGATCAGGGTGTCCACCAGCAGGTTGATCTGCACCACCGAGGTCCCGAGGATCGCCGGCAGCATCAGCTTGACGATCCGGCGCACGCCCTCGTGTGCGCGGCGGAAACGCGGCCGCGGCAGCAGCCCCGCGCGCCACAAAAACGGGATCTGGAAGGCCAGCTGCAGCGCCCCGGCGATGAACACGCCCCAGGCCAGCGCGACCACGGGTTCGGCAAACATCGGCGCCAGCCACAGCGCCGCGGCGATCAGCGCGAGGTTGAGGAACACCGGGGTGAAAGCCGGCACCGCGAAGCGCCCGATGCTGTTGAGGATGCCCGCCGCCATCGCGGTCAGCGAGATGAACAGCAGATACGGGAAGGTGATCCGCAGCATGTCCGCGGCCAGGTCCTGGCGGCCTGCCTCCTGCGCCAGCCCGGGGGCGAAGATCCAGATCAGGGCCGGGGCCGCCAGGATGCCCAGCAGCGTGACGATGGCCACCGCGCCCAGCAGCGCCCCGGCGGTATGGTCCAGCAGATCGCGCAGGGCCTCGCGCCCGCGCTTCTCGCGGAATTCGGCGAACACCGGCACGAAGGCCTGGTTGAAGGCCCCCTCGGCAAACAGCCGGCGCAGGAAGTTGGGGATGCGGAAGGCGACGAAGAAGGCGTCGGTGGCCGCGCTGGCGCCGAAGGTCACCGCCAGTACCATGTCGCGCAGATAGCCCATGATCCGCGAGATCATGGTCATGCCGCTGACCACGGCGGTGGAACGGAACAGTCGGTTCATGCGGAAGCCGGGCCCCAGGGGAAACAGGCGGCCCGGAGTGTAACCGACTCGGCCGCCGCAAGGCGCGGCCATGGCGACCCGTGGGAACCACGGGTCGCCATCGGGAAGGGGGTTACTCGATCTTCAGGTAGGCGAAGCCTTCCTCGTTCTGCAGTTCGGCGATGCGAACCACGCCGGAGGGCACCAGGTCCACGCCGTCCATCAGCTCGTCCTCGGCCAGCCCGACCTCGCTGCGGGTGATGTCGCACAGCTCCAGCTTCACATCGTAGGTATTGGCCAGGTTGCGCAGACGGCTCTGCAGGCTGTCCCGCTCTTCCAGCAGCTCCTCGTCGGCCTCGAACGGGGTGCCTTCCAGGTTGTCCTCGGTGAGGAAACGGATGCCGTGCGACACGAACACGATGCGCACGTCCGCTTCCATGAACTCGTTCTCGTAGTGCATGACCATGTTGTTGATGCTGCCGATCATCGCCGAGAGGCGCCGCGGATCGGCAAAATCGGCGTGATAGACGACCTTCGCGTCGGGCTCGAAGGCGCGCGCCTGCTGCGGGGCGAGCACCAGGCTGGCGGCGAACAGCGCCAGCAGGGCCAGGACAAGCCCGGGAAACAGGGTCGTGCGGGTAGCGGAATGACTCATCTCCATGCTCCTTTCTTGTTGTGATGCCTGCAATGTAGACGCGCGGGACACGGGAATCCATTCCGGTTTGCTTGTATTACCGGCCAGCACCGCTTCGCTTGACCCTGACCGGCGCCCCGGGTATGCTTTGCCGCCTTTCAAAGAACCCGGCGAAGAACGCGAGGGATAGAGTTTTGGCGAATATTGCTTCTGCCCGCAAGCGGGCCCGACAGGCTGTCAAGAACCGCGCCCACAACATGGCGCTGCGGTCGCGTTTCCGCACCTACATGAAGGCGGTCCTCAAGCCGCTGCGCAAGGGAGACGTCGAGGCGGCCCGCGAGGCGTATCGCCAGGCGGTGCCGATCATCGACAAGACGGCGAACAAGGGCCTGATCCACAAGAACAAGGCGGCCCGGCACAAGAGCCGCCTGAACCAGCGGATCCGCGCACTGCAGAGCTGATCGCTGATGACTCGGACCTGCGCGCAGGTCCGGGGCTGCAGCGAGCCGCGCAAAAACAGAACGGGCCCGCCCCTTGCGAGGGGCGGGCCCGTTTGCGTGGATGATCGACGCTGAAAGCGGCTACAGCAGGACCATATTGTCGCGGTGCACCAGTTCCGGCTCGAACTGGTATCCCAGCGCCCCCTCGATCTGGTCGGCACGCAGCCCGCGGATGCGCTCGACCTCGGTGGCGGAATAGTTGACCAGCCCGCGGGCCACCGCGACCCCGTCCGGGGCCACGCAGGTCACCACTTCGCCGCGCCGGAAATCTCCCTCGACCCGGGACACCCCCACTGCCAGCAGGCTGCGCCCGGACTCGCGCAGCACCCGCGCGGCGCCCTCGTCCAGATGCAGCACGCCGCGCGAATGCAGCTGGTCGGCAATCCAGCGTTTGCGCGCGGCCATCGGCTCGCGATCCGGCTGCAGCCAGGTGCCCACGTCCTCGCCGGCCAGTACGCGCGCCATCACGCGTTCCTCGCGCCCCGAGGCGATCACGGTGTGGGTGCCGGAGCGCGCGGCGCGCTCGGCGGCAAACAGCTTGGTCGCCATGCCGCCGCGACCCAGGCGCCCGAACTCCGGGGCCACGTACTGCTGGAGCGTCGTATCCGACGCGCGCCCTTCGGCAATGCGCCGCGCCTGCGGGTTGCGCCGCGGATCGGCGTCGAACAGCCCCTCCTGATCGGTCAGGATCAGCAGCAGATCGGCGACCACCAGGTTGGCGACCAGTGCCGCCAGGGTGTCGTTGTCGCCCAGGCGGATCTCTTCGTAGGCGACGGTATCGTTCTCGTTGACCACCGGGATGGTGCCCAGCGTCAGCAGGGCCTGCATGGTGGAGCGCGCGTTCAGGTAGCGCTCGCGGTCGGCGAGGTCGTCGTGCGTGAGCAGGACCTGCGCCGCGTGCAGACCATGCGCGGCGAATTCCCGCTCGTAGGCCTGCACCAGCCCCATCTGGCCCACGGCCGCCGCGGCCTGCAGGCGGTGCAACTGATGCGGGCGCTCGGTCATGCCGAGGCGATGCATGCCCTCGGCCACCGCTCCGCTGGAGACCAGGATGACCTCCAGGCCCTGCTCGCGCAGCGCGGCCATCTGGTGCGCCCAGGCCTGCAGGGCAGGGCGGTCGAGGCCGGCGCCGTCGGCGGTGATCAGCGCGCTGCCGATCTTGACCACCACGCGCCGCGCCCGCGGCAGGGCCCGGCTCATGCATTACCCTCCGCGACATCGCCTTCCGCGGGCTCGCTGCGGCGGCGCTCGACCTCGCGCATCACGGCCTGCAGCAGCCCGTCCACCCCGTCGCCGGTGGCGGCGGAGATCCGGTACTGCGGCACGTCACCGCCATCCGCCGCCTGCATCCGGTCGGCCAGGGCCTGGAGGTCCGCCTCGTCCAGCAGTTCGCACTTGTTCAGGACCAGCCAGCGCGGGCGCCCCGCGAGCTCCTCGCTGTGCTGGCGCAGCTCGTTGAGCGCAACCTGCATGTCGGCCACCGGGTCGGCCTCCGGATCCGGGGGCGCGACGTCCACCAGATGCAGCAGCAGCTCGGTACGGCCCAGGTGCTTGAGGAAGCGGGTACCCAGTCCGGCGCCCTCGGCGGCCCCCTCGATCAGGCCGGGGATGTCGGCCATGACGAAGCTCTGGTTGGGCCCTACGCTCACCACGCCCAGCTGCGGATGCAGGGTGGTGAAGGGATAATCCGCCACCCGCGGGCGCGCCGCCGACGCGCGCGACAGCAGGGTGGATTTGCCTGCGTTGGGCAGGCCCAGCAGGCCCACGTCCGCCAGCACCCGAAGCTCCAGCTGCAGGCGGCGCTGCTCGCCCGGGGTACCGGGCTTGCTCTGGCGCGGGGCCTGATTGGTGGAGCTCTTGTAGCGGGTGTTGCCGAGGCCGTGATAGCCGCCCTGGGCGACCAGCAGGCGCTGGCCGTCGGCGGTAATGTCCCCCAGCAGCTCGTCGGTCTCCGCGTCGCGCACCACGGTTCCCACCGGAACGGCGATCTCGAGGTCCTCGCCGGACGCACCGGTGCGGTTGCGGCCCATGCCGTTCTGCCCGCGCGGGGCATCGAAACGCTTCTGGTAACGGAAGTCGGCCAGGGTATTCAGGCGCTCGGTCCCGACCAGCCAGACCGAACCCCCGTCCCCGCCGTCGCCGCCATCCGGCCCGCCGAAGGGGATGTATTTCTCGCGGCGAAAGCTCACGCAGCCATCGCCGCCATCGCCGGCCTTGACCACGATATTCGCCTCGTCGATGAACTGCATCCTGCGCCTCCGGAGGGGGTAGAAACGAAAAAAGCCCCGCAGAACGGGGCTTTACGGCGATCCGCGTAGCGGCCAGCCGGATTACTGCTGCGGCTGGACCGTCACGAAACGGCGGTTGAAACGACCGCCCTTCTTGAAGACGACCTGACCGTCAACCTTGGCGAACAGCGTGTGATCCTTGCCGCAACCCACGTTCTCGCCGGGATGATACTGCGTGCCGCGCTGCCGCACGAGGATATTGCCGGCGCGCACGACCTGGCCGCCAAAGCGCTTCACGCCAAGGCGTTTACTCTCTGAGTCGCGCCCGTTCTTGGAACTGCCGCCTGCCTTCTTGTGTGCCATGTTCTCGTTCTCCCGAGTACTGTCGTGCCGCAGCTCAGCCGGCGATGCCGGTGATGCGCACGGTGGTGTAGTGCTGCCGGTGGCCCGCCTGCTTCATGCTGTGCTTGCGGCGCCGGAATTTGATGATGCGGACCTTGTCGCCGCGGCCGTGATCCTCGACCTTGGCGGTGACCTTGCCGCCATCGACCACCGGGGCCCCGACGCGGACATCGTCACCCGCACCCACCATCAGCACCTGGTCGAAATCGACCTCGGAACCGACTTCGGCGTCGAGCTTTTCGATGCGGATCACGTCGCCTTCGGCGACGCGGTACTGTTTACCACCTGTTGCGATGATCGCGTACATTTCCCTGGGACTCCGTTGCGATGACCTGTGTGGACCAGGTGCTGATGAACTGGTCTCGCGAAAGGGCGGCAATGCTAGCAGCACGGGGTCGGACGGTCAACGCCACAGGGCCCGGGATTGCTTGACACCCCGCAACCCCCTTTCTAGCATGCCGGGCTGCCTCCATCACCCCCACCCTCACCGGCCTGCCGAACCGCATGTCCATAGAGACCATCCGAGAGCTCGCTGCCGAAGACATGCAGGCAGTCGACACCTGCATCCGAGAGCGGCTCCGCTCGCCGGTGGTGCTGATCAACCAGCTCGGCAACTACATCATCCACAGTGGCGGCAAGCGGCTGCGCCCGCTGCTGGCGACGTTGTCCGCCCGTGCCTGCGGGTATCAGGGCGACAAGCACGTCACGCTGGCGGCGCTGGTGGAGTTCATCCACACCGCGACCCTGCTGCACGACGACGTGGTGGACGCCTCCGAGATGCGCCGCGGCAACGAGACCGCGAACCACATCTTCGGCAACGAGGCCGCGGTGCTGGTGGGCGACTTCCTCTACACCCGCGCATTCGAAATGATGGTCGAGATCGACTCGATGCGGGTGATGGAGATCCTCTCGCGCGCCACTAACGTGATCGCCGAGGGCGAGGTGATGCAGCTGATGAACTGCCACGACGCCGATGTCGACGAGACGCGCTACATGGACGTGATCCAGTCGAAGACCGCCAAGCTGTTCGAGGCCGCCTGCCAGATCGGCGGGATCCTCGCGCAGCGCGACGCCGACGACGAGGCCGCGCTGGCACGCTACGGCATGCACCTGGGCACCGCCTTCCAGCTGATCGACGACGTGCTCGACTACTCGGCCGACCCGGAGGTGACCGGCAAGCAGCTGGGTGACGACCTCGCCGAGGGCAAGCCGACCCTGCCGCTGATCCACGTACTGCGCGAGGGCAGCGAGAGCGAAAAGGCGGTGGTGCGCCGGGCGATCGAGGAAGGCGGGCGCGAGGAGACCGAGGCGGTGCTGGCGGCGATGCGCTCCACCGGGGCACTGGAGTATGCCCGTGCACGGGCGGAGGCAGAGACCGACGCCGCGATCGCCGCGATCGCCGATCTCCCGGAAAACGACCACCGCCGCGCGCTGGTGGATATCGCCCGCTTCGCGGTGGGGCGCGACCACTGAAACCACGTTCGCCCGGGGCATGGACAACCCCGGATGAACGCGGCACAATACCCAGCTCAGTGTCGGAGTGTAGCTCAGCTTGGTAGAGCACTGCCTTCGGGAGGCAGGGGTCGAAGGTTCGAATCCTTTCACTCCGACCATTTCCCGATTTGTCCGGTCGGGCGGCGCATCCGGCACCGCCCGGTCCCTCCTTTGGCGGACGCCAGCATGACCGTTTCCAACCGGCCCGCACGTGGCACGCTGTACATCGTTTCCGCACCGTCCGGTGCCGGCAAGACCAGTCTGGTCGGCGCGTTGCTGGAAAGCGTGGACGACGTCGAGGTCTCGGTCTCGCACACCACGCGCCAGCCCCGCCCCGGCGAGGTCGACGGCGTCGACTACCACTTCGTTTCCGCGGAAACCTTCCTCGGCATGATCGAGGACGGCAAACTGCTGGAACACGCCAAGGTGTTCGACAACTTCTACGGCACCGCGCTGGCCAGCGTGAACGAGCGCCTGGAGGCGGGCTGCGACGTGATCCTGGAGATCGACTGGCAGGGTGCCCGTCAGGTCCGCGCGGCGGTGCCGGACTGCCGCTCGATCTTCGTCCTGCCGCCTTCGCGCACGGAACTGGAACGCCGGCTGCGCGGGCGTGGTCAGGATAGTGAAGAGGTGATCGAACGGCGCCTGCGCGATGCCGAGTCGGACTGCACGCACTACCGCGAGTACGACTACACCGTGGTCAACGCGGAGTTCGATCAGGCCCTGCGGGATCTCGCCAGCATCTTCCGCTCCAACCGGCTGCGCACGGTGGAGCAGGAGATCCGCTCGGCGGAGGTCCTGACCAATTTGACACGCAACATCCGGAGCTAGCCCATGGCCCGTATTACCGTCGAGGACTGCCTCGAGAAAGTCGACAACCGCTTCGAGCTGGTGATGATGGCCGCCCGTCGCGCGCGTCATATCGCCCACGGCAAGGAGCCGCGGCTCCCCGAGAACAACGACAAGCCGACGGTCATCGCGCTGCGCGAGATCGCCGCCGGCGAGGTCGGGGCCGAGGTGTTCGACGAGCACGACGAGCGCCCGCAGAACCAGATGCTGGATTTCTCCACGATCCGGCACCTGGAACAGCTCGAAGCCGACGAACGGTAGGTCGCACCCATGGCCGCTGGGCTCTCCGCGCCCGGGGCCGTCTCCTCGGCTTCGGCGGACTCCACCCGTTTCCTGATCAGTGACCTGTGCGCTGAGCTGGAGGCATACCTGGAATCCGACCAGGTCGAGGAGGTCTATCGCGCGTATCTGTTCGGCGCCGAGGCCCACGACGGTCAGACCCGCAAGACCGGCGAGCCGTACATCTATCACCCGCTGGCCGTGGCCCGCACCATGGCCGAGATGCGCATGGACGACCGCGCGATCTGCGCGGCCATCCTCCATGACGTAATGGAGGACACCCCGACCAGCAAGGACCGCATCCACGCCGAATTCGGCCAGGAGGTGGCGGAGCTGGTCGACGGGGTCTCCAAGCTGACCCACCTGCAGTTCCAGTCGAAGGCCGAGGCGCAGGCGGAAAACTTCCGCAAGATGATGCTGGCGATCACCCGCGACATCCGGGTGATCCTGATCAAGCTGGCCGACCGGCTGCACAACATGCGCACCCTGGGCGTGATGCGCCCGGACAAGAAGCGGCGCATCGCCAACGAGACCCTCGAAATCTACGCCCCCATCGCCCAGCGCCTGGGCATGAACGCGATGCGCCGCGAGCTGGAGCACCTCGGCTTCACCGCCAAGCATCCCTGGCGGGCGGCGGTGCTGGAGAAGGCCATGCGCGAAGCCCGCGGCAACCGCCGCGAGCCGATGCGCAACATCGAACAGGCGATCTGCTCGCGCATGGAGGCTGCGGGCATCGAGGGTCGCATCTCCGGACGCGAGAAGTCGCTCTACAGCATCTACCGCAAGATGCGGTCGAAGCGCCACTCCTTCGAGGACGTGTTCGACGTGTTCGCCATCCGCATCGTGGTGGACGACGTCGACACCTGCTACCGCTCGCTGGGCGTGGTGCACAACCTGTACAAGCCGGTGCCGGGCCGCTTCAAGGATTACATCGCGATCCCCAAGTCCAACGGCTACCAGTCGCTGCACACCATCCTGTTCGGCCCGCACGGCATCCCCATCGAGATCCAGATCCGCACCACCGAGATGGATCGCGTGGCGGAGAGCGGGATCGCCGCCCACTGGCAGTACAAGGCCGGCGGCGAACTGGCGCAGACCGCGCAGAGCCGCGCGCGCGAATGGCTGAAGGATGTCCTCGAGATCCAGAACAGCGTGGGCAACTCGATCGAGTTCCTGGAGAACGTGAAGGTCGACCTGTTCCCCGACGAGGTCTACACCTTCACCCCGGGCGGCGACATCCTGGTGCTGCCGCGCAACGCGACTCCGGTGGATTTCGCCTACGCGGTGCACTCCGATGTCGGCAACCGCTGTGTGGCGGCCAAGATCGACCGCCAGCTGGCACCGCTCTCCAGCCAGCTGCAGAGCGGCCAGACCGTGGAGATCGTCACGGCACCGGGCGCCCGACCCAACCCCGCCTGGCTGTCGTTCGTGGTCACCGGCAAGGCGCGCAGCGGCATCCGCCACTGCCTGAAGTCGATGCAGGCCGACGAGGCCCGCGCCCTCGGCCGGCGGCTGCTGGAGAAGGCCCTCGCCGCACTCGACTCCAGCCTGGCCCGGATCTCCCCCGCGCAACTGGATCAGCTGCTGGACACCATGCAGCTGAACGATCTCGACGCCCTGCTGGTGGAGATCGGACTGGGCAACCGCATGGCCGGCCTGGTCGCGCGCCAGCTGACGGGCATGGAGGCCGCCGAGCCCGCCGAGGGGGAGGGCGATGGCGAGGGTGGTCGGCAGTCCCTGGCGATCCGCGGGACCGAGGGCATGGTGCTGAACTACGGCCGCTGCTGCTATCCCATCCCCGGGGATCCCATCGTCGGGCAGCTGAGTGCCGGGCGCGGCCTGGTCGTGCACCGCGAGAGCTGCCGCAACCTGCACGAGAGCCGCGAGCGCCCCGATCGCGTGATCGACCTCGAGTGGTCACACGAGCCGGGACTGCAGTTCACCGCCGCGGTCCGCACGCGCACCGCCAACCGGCGCGGGGCGCTGGCTGAAATGGCCGCGAACATCGCCGATCAGGGCTCCAACATCGAGCACATTTCGTTTAACGAGCAGGACGGGCACACCACCGCGATGACCTTCCTGCTCACCGTGCGCGACCGCCAGCACCTGGCGCAGATCATGCGCATGCTGCGGCGCCTGCCCGACGTCCTGAAGATCTCCCGCCCGCGCGGCTGATGCGGTAAGGTGCCCGGCGCATCGTTATGGCGCACAGTTATCAGGAGATCCCATGTCCCGCGAAGTGATCCAGACCGAAGCCGCGCCGGCCGCCATCGGCCCCTATTCCCAGGCCGTGCGTACCGGCGACACCGTGTACCTGTCCGGGCAGATCCCGCTGGACCCAGCGACCATGGAGCTGGTCGAGGACGGCATCGAGGCGCAGATCCGCCAGGTGTTCGACAACCTCGCCGCGGTGCTGGACGCCGCCGGCGCCGGGCTGGGCGACATCGCCAAGCTCAACATCTACCTCACCGACCTGACCCATTTCCCGCTGGTCAACGAGCTGATGACCGAGTACTTCAGCGAGCCCTACCCGGCGCGCGCGGCCATCGGCGTGGCCTCCCTGCCCAAGGGCGCGCAGGTGGAGATGGACGCCATCGCCTGGTGCCCGCGGGGCTGAGGCCCCGCATCCCGGAGCGCTGCAGATGGACCTGCAGGCCCCGCTGACCGCTCTCAACGGGGTGGGCCCGCGCCAGGCCGAGCGTCTGGCGCGGCTGGGCCTGCATGTCTGCGGCGACCTGCTGTTCCACCTGCCGCTGCGCTTCGAGGACCGCACCCGCATCACCCCGCTGGATCGCCTGCGCCCCGGCCGCCCGGCCCTGTTCGAGGGCGTGGTGGAACGCAGCGAGGTGGTGATGCGACGGCGGCGCATGCTGGTGGTGACCCTGGGGGATGGCCGGGGCCTGATTACGCTGCGCTTCTTCCACTTCGGCAACGCACAGCAGAAACGCCTGGCGACCGGGACCCGCGTGCGTGCCTTCGGCGAACCGCGCGGGCTGGCCGGGGCGCTGGAATGCGTGCACCCGGAGACCGAGATCGTCGATCCGGACGCACCACCGACGCTGGAACAGCGCCTGACGCCGGTCTATCCGGTCACCGACGGCGTATCGCAGCCGCTGCTGCGCAAGCTGGTGCGCCAGGCCCTGCCCGGGATCCGGCAGCTGCCCGACCTGTTGCCGGAACTGGAGCGTGACGGCCTGCCGCCGCTGCAGCAGGCCGTGCAGGACCTGCACCAGCCACCCCCCGACACGCAGACCGCGACGCTCGAGCCCGGCATCGACGGGCGCTCCGCCGCGCAGACCCGGCTCGCGCTGGAAGAACTGGTCGCGCACCAGCTCGCGCGCCTGCAGCATGCCCGCAGCGAACCCGACGAACACGCCCCGGCGCTGGACCCGCCCGGCGACCTGTGGGAACGCCTGCATGCCGGGCTGCCGTTCCCGCTGACCGGGGCCCAGCAGCGGGTGATCGGCGAGATCCGGTCGGATCTCGCCCGCGAACGCCCGATGAACCGCCTGCTGCAGGGGGACGTGGGCTCGGGCAAGACCCTGGTCGCGGTGGCCGCGACGCTGGCCGCGGTGGAGGCGGGGTACCAGGTCGCCTTCATGGCCCCTACCGAGCTGCTGGCCCGCCAGCACGCACGCAACTTGGCTGCCTGGCTGGAACCGATGGGGATCCCCATCGCCTGGCTGGGCGGACGCCAGGGGCGCAGCGAACGCGGCCAGCTGCTGAACGAACTGGCCAGCGGGGCGCGGCCGGTGGCCGTGGGCACCCATGCGCTGTTCCAGGAGGACGTGCATTTCCATCGCCTCGGGCTGGCGGTGGTGGACGAGCAGCACCGCTTCGGCGTGCATCAGCGCATGGCGCTGCGCGAGAAGGGCAACGGACGCACCCCGCACCAGCTGATCATGACCGCCACGCCCATCCCGCGCACCCTCGCCATGACCCTGTACGCCGGACTGGAGACCTCGATCATCGATGAACGCCCGCCGGGCCGCACCCCGGTACGCACCGCGCTGATCAGCCACGAGCGCCGCGACGAGGTGATCGAGCGCATCCGCGTGGCCTGCGGCGACGGCACCCAGGCCTACTGGGTGTGCCCGCTGGTGGAAGACTCGGAGCAGCTCGAGGCCGAATCCGCCGAGGCCACCCGAGCGCGCCTGGCCGAGGCCCTGCCGGGGCTGTATATCGGGCTGGCGCACGGACGCATGAAGGGCAGCGAACGCGATCAGGTGATGGAGGAATTCCGCCGCGGTGCGATCGACCTGCTGGTGGCGACCACGGTGATCGAGGTCGGCGTGGACGTGCCGAACGCCAGCCTGATGATCATCGAGAATGCCGAGCGCATGGGCCTGTCGCAGCTGCACCAGCTGCGCGGGCGCGTGGGGCGCGGCAACGCCGCCAGTGCCTGCGTGCTGCTGTATCGCCCGCCGCTGGGCGACACCGCGCGCGAGCGCCTGGAGGCGATGCGGCGCACCGACGACGGCTTCGAGATCGCCGAGGTGGACCTGCGGCTGCGCGGGCCGGGCGAGCTGCTGGGCACCCGCCAGACCGGCGACCGCAGCTTCCGCGTGGCCGACTGGTCGCGCGACCAGGACCTGCTGCCGCGCGCGACCCGCATCGCCGAGGGGCTGCTGCAGGACCCGCCACGCGGCGGCGCGCTGATCGAGCGCTGGCTGGGAGACGCGACCCGTTACGGCCAGGTCGGCTGACGGCCACTACCGATTGCCGCGCAGGTGCTCCTTGAGCCGCTGGAGCTCGTCCTCCGACCAGTTTTCGGGGTCGGTCACGTGGCGCCAGGCATAGACGTAGTGCTCGGGGGCATACACATGGCCGTACCCCACCGGGGCATCGTCGCCGGCGGCGATGTCGATCGCCAGCTGGAGCATGGTCACCACCGGATACCACTGCAGCTTGTCGGACACATCCGGGCCGCGCGGTTCTTCCATCCACTCCGGCTGGCGGTAGAAGGCCTCGGGCTCGAAAAAGGTAATGGGGTCGCTGGCGTACTGCAGGTAGACGATGCGCATCGCGCCCCAGCGGGCCCCGGGGATCTCCAGATGCGGATCCTGGTTGGTGAAGCGCACGATCGAACTGTCGCGAAAGCGCGGCAGCCACGCGGGCGAGTCGGGCTCGCGCTGCGCGGTGATCTCGCGCCAGGCCTCGGACCGGAACGGCGGCCCGCTCCACAGCGCGCCGGAAAACGGATCGCCGACGATATCGTACAGGTCCGCCGCACGTTCGGAGTTCAGCGCCCCGAGACTGAGGCCGTGGAGGTACAGCTCGGGGCGTTCGTCGGCGGGCAGCTCGCGCCAGTAGCCGTAGATCTCGGCGAACACCGCCTGCGCGGTCTCCAGCCCGTAGGACGACTCCGACATCAGCGACAGCCAGCTCGGCAGGTAGGAGTACTGCACCGCCACCGAAGCCACGTCACCGCGGTGCAGGTATTCCACCGCCTGCATCGCGTCACGATCCACCCAGCCGCGGCCGGTGGGCGTGACCAGCACCAGCACCGAGCGGTCGAAGGCATCGGTGCGCCGGAGTTCGTCCAGCGCCAGGCGGGCACGCTCCTCGATGGTCTCGCCGGCATTCAGCCCGACATAGGCCCGCAGCGGCGCCGGGGTCGGCTCGCCGAAGAACTCGCTCATCTCGCCACTGGTGGGGGTGAAGCCCACGTAGCGCCGGCCGTGCTGGCCGAGGTCTTCCCAGGCGATCAGCGACTCCTCGCTGCCCGACAGCAGCGGGTCGCCCGGGTGCTCCACGTCCGCTTCCATGCGCACGTCGAACTGCTGGAAGGTGCGGTCGGCGGTGCGCAGGCCGTACTCCAGCAGCACGCCGTCGATCACCGCCCAGAACAGTGACAGCGCGACGATGACGCCGGTCACGTTGGCCAGTCGGCGCGGGATGAAACGGTGCAGGCGCACGGCGATCAACCGGAAGCTCAGCACGAACAGCCGGCCCACCGCGAGGGCCCCGGCGAAGATCGCCATGCCGATCAGGCCGACGCGGAACGGATGGGCGCTGTCCACCGGATCCATCTCCATCAGCTCGCGGATGGAGTTCTGCCACTGGGCCGCCTGCATCAGGAAGCCCACCGCGATCACCGCGCAGAACACCGCGGCCACGATCACCATGATGCGGTGCGCCCGCTCGCCGGCCTCCGGCAGTTCGAGGTAGGCCCACAACCAGTGCAGGAAGACCCCGAGCAGATAACCCGCCGACAGGGAGATCCCGGACAGGATGCCCTGCATCTCCCAGGTCCGCGGGATCAGGCTGGGCGACAGCGACGCGGCAAAGAACAGCGTGGCCAGCAGCAGCCCGGGCACCGACAGCGAGGCCGCCAGGCGCCGTGCCCAGCCGGGCGCCAGCCAGTGAGGCAACGGCAGCCGTGCGACCAGGCGAGCCAGCGGTTGAGGGAGAACCATGAGCCGTCAGCGACGCGCGTACACCGGGGGATGTCCCGGCGGCGGTGGATGAAAGCGCTTGTAGGCCCAGTTGTACTGGTCCGGGCAGCGCCGCACCAGGTCCTCGACGATGCGGTTGACCGCAGCGGCGGCGCGCGCGGGATCCGGGTCACGGACCTCGGGCCCGGCCTCGATCTCGTGGTAACGAAAGCCCCGCCCGCGCGGCAGGCGTTCGGCGAACAGGAACACCACATGGTCGTCGCGCCCGCGCAGCAGCCGCGGCAGCAGGGTCATGGTCAGGGCCTGCCGGCCGAAGAACGGCGCGTACACGCCCGAGGCTCCTTTCGGGCTCTGGTCGGGCAGCACGCCGATGATCTCGCCGGAATCGCGTGCCTTCTGCAGGATGCGCAGGCCGGAGCGATCGGCCGGCGCCAGCTTCGCCCCGGTGGCGGCGCGCGCCTCGCGCACCCAGCGGTCGATCTCGGCGGTCGGGAGCGGGCTGTACAGCGTGGCCATGGGGCCGTGGGTGGCCGCCTGCAGGCCGGCGAATTCCCAGGAGCCCAGATGCGGGGTGGCCAGGAACAGGGCCCGCCCGGGCTCGCGCTGCTGCAGTCGCGCGTAGCGCGGCGGCGCCTCGGCCAGCGCCGCCAGGCGCTCGGGCCCGGCACTCCACAACCACGGCGATTCGGTCAGCGAGCGCGCCATAGCCTGCAGCGAACGCCGCGCGGTGCGGCGGTGCCAGGCCGCGTCCTTGTCGGGAAAACAGAGCGCCAGGTTGATCCGCGTGAGCCGCGCCGAACGCGTGGGCAGCAGCCAGACCAGGGTGCCGAGCAGCCCGCCCAGCGCGTGATTGACCCGCAGCGGCAGGTGCCCCAGCACCCGCAGGACCATGCCGATCAGGCGGTCGCGCAGCTGGCGTCGCTCAGCCATCGGCCGGCTCCCCGCGGGGCACCGGTTCCGCGGCCCGGCCCCCGTTTGAAGCGGCGCGAGCATCGGGGGCCTCGTCCGGACCCGGGATCCCGCCCTCGGTCATCAGCGGGCGCAGGGTGGTGCGCAGGTTGCGGAACAGTTCGCCAAATTCGCCCTCCTCGCGCGCCAGCAGCGCCTTCATGTGCTCGCGCCGGGTCGGCATGGAGAAGCAGGCCGGGCAGTTGTCGAGGATGACCGGCAGTCCGGCCGCCTCGGCAAAGTCGCGGGTCTGGCGTTCACGCACGTAGACCAGCGGCCGGATCACGCGCAGGTCGCCGGCGTCGATGCGGTAATGGGCCTTCATGGTGCGCAGCTGACCGCCATGGAACGCGCTCATCAGGAAGCTCTCGGCGAGATCGTCCAGGTGCTGGCCCAGCGCCAGCACGTTGTAGCCGTGCTCGCGCGCGGTGCGGTACATCAGGCCGCGTTTCATGCGCGAGCAGAAGGAACAGAACGAGTCATTCTCCATGTGCTCGCCGGCCAGCTCGGCGATCGGTTCGGAGACGAAGTGATACGGGATCCCGTAGCCGCCGAGGTAGTCCTGCAGGCGCTCCGGGTCGAAGCCGTCGATCTCCGGGTCGATGGTCACCGCGCCCACCTCGAAATGCACCGGCGCGCGACGCGCCAGCTCGTGCAGCAGCCACAGCAGGGTCAGCGAGTCCTTGCCACCGGACAGGCCGACCAGCACGCGGTCGCCGTCACGGATCATGTCGAACTCGCGGATCGCCTGGCCGGCCAGACGGCGGATGGAGCGGGGTACGGACGGTATTTCCATGCCCGCAACATAGGGACGGGGCGCGGCCCGCGCAAGCCCCGACGCCGGCCGCGAGGGGATGCACCGGCGGATGCGGTCCGCCGGGTGCGCAACAACCTGATCGGGCCGGCGCCGCCTACGCGGCCATGTGGCGGCGCGCCTCCTCCAGGTCATACGTATTCTGCAGTCGCAGCCAGTAGCCCTCGGTGGTGCCGAAGTAGCGCGACAGACGCAGGTCGGTCTCCGCAGTTATGCCGCGGCGCCCCAGCGTGATGTCACCGATGCGCGTGGCCGGAACGCCGATCGCGTCGGCCAGGGCCCGTTTGGTCAGGCCGGCGGGCACCATGAAGTCCTCCCACAGGATCTCCCCCGGGTGCACATTGGGCAGTTTGTCGGTCATGGTCCCGCCTCCTTCAGTGGTAATCGACGATTTCCACGTCATGGGCATTACCGTGTTCGAACCGGAAACACAGCCGCCACTGATCATTGATGCGGATGCTGTACCAGCCCTCCCGATCGCCCTGCAGCGCTTCAAGCCGGTTGCCGGGCGGGATGCGAAGATCCTGCAGCCGGGCCGCAGCATCCAGCTGCCGGAGCTTTTTCAGGGCATTGCGCTGCATCTCCCGGGGCAACTTCCGTGACACATTGCCGTTCGCAATCGTCATGGTCTCGCGGTCCCTGAAGCTCTTGATCACGGACATCCCCTGTCATCGCATCACGGTCAGTGTAACGAATACCGTTATCCATTTCACGGGGTGGTCAGCATGCCTCTGCGGCCCCGGATGCACGCGTGGGCCCGACATGGGCACCGGTGCCGACCGCGAGGGGATGCACCGGGGCGGTGCGGTTGCCCTTGAGCGCGCGGGCTCCTGCACCAGCTCGATTCACCCACGCGATCGGTCACGGACACCCGGGCGCCGTGGACGGGAGGGATCGCCGTGGCACCGCGCTTGCATGAGCCCCGGGATGGACACCGCGCGGAACCTCGACATGTACGACCGCAAGACCCTGACCCTCGCCGGCGAGCTCAAGCGCGCCCTGCGCAGCGAGTTCCCGGCGGCGGGTCGGCTCTCGTTCGCCGACCCGGACTTCATGGAGGTCCTGCTGGACTATGCCGGTCGCAGCCGCTCGAGCATGGTGCAGGCGGCGGCGATGACCCTGCGGGGGCATCTGAACGCCCCGGCGGCATCCCCGCTGCCCTCCGCCGATACGAACGCGGACACCAGACAGGACGAGGGGTCGGCCGCGGAGCCGGAACAGACATCAGGGAGCGCGGACACGGGCGAGGCCACCGAGCCCGCGAAGAAGGGGCGCCGGGTCTATCGCGGAAGAGTGATCGAGGACGACTGACAGGGCACGCGTTTTTGGCCAGACTTGGGGCCTGTCCCCAACCGGTGTCCCGCGAGGCCTGCCATGGACGCGCTCTACCCCCCGACCGAACCCCATACCACCGGCACCCTGGAGGTGGGCGACGGCCACCGCCTGTATTACGAGGAATGCGGCAACCCGGAGGGCATTCCGGCGGTGTTCCTGCACGGCGGCCCCGGTTCCGGCTGCGAGCCCTGGCATCGTCGGTTCTTTGATCCGGCGCGCTATCGCATCGTGCTGTTCGACCAGCGCGGCTGCGGGCGTTCCACCCCGCATGCCAGCCTCGAGGCCAACACCACGTGGCACGTGGTGGCCGACATCGAACGGCTGCGGGAGGAACTGGGCATCGAGCGCTGGGTGGTGTTCGGCGGCTCCTGGGGCTCCACCCTGGGGCTGGCCTATGCACAGACCCAGCCCGGCCGGGTGCTGGGCCTGGTGCTGCGCGGGATCTTCCTGTGCCGACCGCGCGACATCCAGTGGTTCTACCAGTCGGGCGCCGACCGCCTGTTCCCGGAGGCCTGGGCGGCCTATCGCGACCACATCCCCGCGGAGGAACGCGACGACCTGGTGGCGGCCTACCATCGGCGCCTGACCGACCCGGACCCGGCGGTGCGCGAGGCGGCCGCGCAGGCGTGGTCGGCCTGGGAGGGCCATGCCTCCTGCCTGATCCCCAACGACGACGTGATCGACCACTTCGAGGACCCGGAGGTGGCCCTGAGTCTGGCGCGCATCGAGTGCCACTACTTCAGCCACGACACCTTCCTGGAACCCGACCAGCTGCTGCGCGATGCCGGACGCCTGCGCGACATCCCCGGCTTCATCGTGCACGGGCGCTACGACGTGGTGTGCCCGGTGGAGCAGGCGGTGGCGCTCGCCGAGGCGTGGCCCGAGGCGGATCTGCAAATCGTCCCGGATGCCGGGCATTCGGCCGCCGAGCCAGGGATCGCGCGGGCGCTGGTCGCCGCCACCGATCGCCTGACCCACCTGGCGGGCGGGCTGGAGCCGGGCAGCGGCAGGGCGCGGACATGATCAGCCTGATCCAGCGGGTCAGCCGCGCGCGGGTGGAGGTCGCCGGGGAGATCACCGGCGAGATCGACACCGGGCTGCTGGCGCTGGTGGGGGTGGAACCGGACGACGACGAATCGGCGGCCGAACGCATGCTCGACCGCCTGCTGGGCTATCGCGTGTTTCCGGACGAGGAGGGGCGCATGAACCGCTCGCTGGGGGAAACCGGCGGCGGCCTGCTGCTGGTGCCGCAGTTCACCCTGGCCGCGGATACCGGCAAGGGGATGCGCCCCAGTTTCACCACGGCCGCTTCACCGGAACGCGGCGAGGCCCTGTTCGGGCATCTGCTGCAGCGGGCGCAGCGGCGCCACACGCCGGTGGCCGCCGGGCGTTTCGGCGCCGACATGCAGGTGAGCCTGACCAACGACGGCCCGGTCACGTTCTGGCTGCAGGCCCGACCCCGGGGCTGAACCGCGCTCGGGCTCAGACGTCCAGCACCAGGCGCGCCGGGTCCTCGACGGCCTCCTTGATCGCCACCAGGAACTGCACCGCGTCGGCGCCGTCGACCAGGCGGTGATCGTAGGACAGCGCGACATACATCATCGGCCGGATCACCACCTCGCCGTCCACCGCCACCGGGCGTTCCTTGATCGCGTGCATGCCGAGGATCGCGCTCTGCGGCGGATTGACGATGGGCGTGGAGTACAGCGAGCCGAACACGCCGCCGTTGGTGATGGTGAAGGTGCCGCCTCGCAGCTCGTCGATGTCCAGGCGGCCGTCGCGCGCGCGTTCGGCGAAGTCGCGGATGCGACGCTCGATGTCCGCGACCGAGGCATGGCCGGTGTCGCGCAGCACCGGCACCACCAGCCCGCGCGGGGACGACACGGCGATGCCGATGTCGGTGTAGTGGTGGTAGACGATCTCCTCCCCGTCCAGCGCGGCGTTGATCACCGGGAAACGCTGCAGGGCCCGGGTGGCCGCAGCCACGAACAGCCCCATGAAGCCGAGCTTGATGCCGTGGGTCTGCTCGAAGGCGTCCTTGTAGCGCCCGCGCAGGGCCATGGCCTGCGACATGTCGATCTCGTTGAAGGTCGTCAGCATCGCAGTGGACTGCTTCGCTTCCAGCAGGCGCTCGGCGATGCGCGCCCGCAGGCGGCTCATGGGCACCCGCTCGGTGCCGCGCTCGCCGGCCGCACGCAGGGCCCCGGTGGACGCTTCCGCGCCGGCGCCAGCCGGCGCGCTGTCGCGTCCCGAGTCGTCGGCCGCCGGCCGACGGGGCGTGTCATCGCCCTTGCCCGCGGCCCCGGAACCGGCCGCCGCCTGTTGCGCGCGCTCCACGTCCTCGCGCTGGATGCGACCGTCGGGTCCGGTACCACGCACCTGGTCCTCGCGCAGGCCGGACTCCTGCAGCAGGCGGCGGATCGCCGGGCTCGGCGGGGGCGGCGAATCCGTCTCTCCGTGCGCGGCGGACTCCGTGCCTTCATCCGCGTCAGTAGCCTCTTCAGCCTCATCGGCCTCATCGGCCTCATCCGCCTCGGCCGATGCGGGATCGGGGGCGGGCTCGACATGCTCCCCGGCGGGCGGGGCCTGTTCGGCGGCCTGTGCGGTGGCCGGCCCCAGATGGCCGAGGACGTCGTCGGCGTGCACGGTGTCGCCCTCGGCGACCGCCAGATCCACCAGGGTACCCTCGGCCGGGGCGTTGACCTCCAGCACGACCTTGTCGGTCTCCAGCTCGGCGATCAGTTCGTCCCGGTGCACGGCATCGCCCGGCTTGCGGTGCAGGGCGACCACCGTGGCGTCGGCCACGGATTCGGGGAGTTGCGGAACCTGGATCGGGGTGTGCTCGGCGGACATCGGGTTTCCTTGCAGGGCTGGATGGCGGATGGATTCAGGGTGTGGGGTGCGGGAGGTCCCGCGCCGTCAGCTCCCCGAAGGCACGCTCGAGGAGCTCCTCGTGCTGGGAACGGTGCACCTCGGGATAGCCCACCGCCGGTGCCGCCGCCGGCGGGCGCGCGACCGCGTGCAGCGCCCGGCCGCGTTCGCCCAGTATCGGGGCCAGGCGCGGGTACACGAAGCCGAGATACCCCTGGTTCTCCGGCTCGTCCTGGATCCAGACGAATTCCCTGGCCTGCGGATAGCGATCCAGGACCTCGCGCATGCGATCGCACGGGAACGGGTAGCACTGTTCCAGGCGCACCACGGCGATGTCATCGCGCCCGCCCTCGGCCCGGGTGGAGACCAGATCATAGTGGATGCGGCCACTGGTCAGCAGCACCCGACGGACCTTCTCCGGATCGGTCACCTCGGGGTCGTCCAGCACGGTCTCGAACCGTCCTGTCGCGAGGTCCTCCAGCGAGGAAACCGCCTGGCGATGACGCAGCAGGCTCTTGGGGGTCATCACCACCAGCGGCTTGCGATAAGGGCGCACCATCTGCCGGCGCAGCAGATGGAAGATCTGCGCCGGCGTGGTCGGCACGCAGACCTGGATGTTCTCCTGCGCCGCCAGCTGCAGGAAGCGCTCGGGGCGCGCGGAGGAATGTTCCGGGCCCTGGCCCTCGTAGCCATGCGGCAGGAACAGGGTCAGGCCGCACAGCCGCCCCCATTTCTGCTCGCCGGAGGAGATGAACTGGTCGATCACCACCTGGGCGCCGTTGACGAAGTCACCGAACTGCGCTTCCCAGATCACCAGCGCCTCGGGCGCCGCGGTGGCGTAGCCGTATTCGAAGGCCAGCACGGCCTCCTCGGACAGCAGGGAGTCGATGACCAGGAAGCGCGGGTGCTCCGGATCCAGGCGCCGCAGCGGGACGTAGGTGTCGCCGGTGTTGCGCTCGTGCAGCACGCTGTGGCGATGGAAGAAGGTCCCGCGCCCGGAGTCCTGCCCGGACAGGCGCACGCGATAGCCGTCCTGGATCAGGCTGCCGTAGGCCAGGGTCTCCGCGGCGCCCCAGTCCAGCGGGTGCTCGCCGCGAGCCATCTGGCGCCGCGCCTCGAGGATCTTGTGCACCCGCGGGTGCGGCTCGAAGCCCTCCGGGGGCGTCGACAGATGTTCCAGCGCGCTGGCCAGGCGCTCGCGGTCGACGCCGGTATCTACAGGCTGATCCCAGGACTGGTGCAGATACGGCCCCCAGTTGGTACCGCCCGCGCGGGTCTCGCGGGTGCGATCGCGCAGCAGCGAGTCGGCCACCGCCTCGCCGGCATCCAGCCGGTCACGGTAGGCGTCGAGGATCTGCTCCTGCTGCCGCGCGTCGGTCAGACCTTCCTCGATCAGCTGCCGGGCATAGCGCTCGCGGGTGGTCGGCAGGTCACGGATGCGGTGGTACATGCGCGGCTGGGTCGCGGCGGGCTCGTCGGCCTCGTTGTGCCCCTGGCGACGGTAGCAGACCAGGTCGATCACCACGTCCTTGCCGAACCGCATGCGGTAGTCCAGCGCGATCTGGGTGACGAACACCACCGCCTCGGGATCGTCGCCGTTCACGTGGAGGATGGGCGCATTCACCATCTTGGCGACATCAGTCGCGTAATGCGTCGAACGAGCGTCCTTCAGCGTGCTGGTGGTGAACCCGATCTGGTTGTTCACGACCACGTGCACGGTGCCCTTGGTGGAGAACCCGCGGGTCTGCGACATGTTGAGGGTCTCCATCACCACGCCCTGCCCGGCGAAGGCCGCATCGCCGTGGATCACCACCGGCATCACCCGGTTGCCCTGCCGGTCGCCCACCCGCACCTGGCGCGCGCGCACCGATCCCTCGACCACGGGGGTCACGATCTCCAGATGCGACGGGTTGAAGGCCAGCGCCAGATGCACCGGCCCGCCGGGGGTCTCCACGTCGGACGAAAAGCCCATGTGGTACTTCACGTCGCCGGTCCCGCGGTCATCGCGCGGGCGACCCTCGAACTCGTCGGCGAGCTCGCCCGGCGACTTCCCCAGAAGGTTGACCAGCACGTTCAGGCGGCCACGATGGGCCATGCCGAGGACCATCTCGGTCACCCCGCGCGCGCCGCCGCGCTGGACCAGGGCATTGAGCAGCGGGATCAGGCTCTCCGCGCCCTCCAGCGAGAAGCGCTTCTGCCCGACGTAGCGCTTGTGCAGGTAGCGCTCCAGGCCCTCGGCGGCGGTCAGGCGCTCGAGGATCGCCAGGCGGGTGTCGTCGCCGAAGCCGAAATGCCCGTGAGCCGATTCCAGGCGCTCCTGCAGCCAGCGTTTCTCGTCGGTGGCCGTGATGTGCATGTATTCCGCGCCGATGCTGGCGCAGTAGGTCTCACGCAGGACCTGTTCGATGGTGTCCAGCGAGGCCGGCCCGTCGATGAACAGCGAACCCGGGTCGAAGGTAAGATCCGGGTCGACGTGGTCCAGCCCGTGGTATTCGCGGTTCAGCTCGCGCGGGGCCACCGGAGCCTCGCGCTCCAGCGGGTCGAGACGCGCGCCGAAATGCCCGAGATAGCGATAGGCATTGATGAACTGCAGGACCCGGATCTGCAGGCGCTCGTGCTCGAGGTCGGGGCGGTCGGTCTGCCGCCGCCGCTCCACTCCGTGCGCCGGACCTCGCGCCTGCGGGTCCGCATGCTCGAGGGAACGGAAATAGTCGGCCCAGGCGGCCGGCACCGAGGAGGGATCCGCGCGGAAACGCTCCAGCAGCATCTCGGCGAAGGCCAGGTTGTCCGGATGGGGGTCCTGGCCGGAGACCGGCTGCTCCAGACGCTGACGCGATGACATGTCGTTCATGGTGGTTTCCTGATGCGCCCCCGGGGGCCGCGGGTCGATCTGCGGGGCGTAGATGCACCCGGTGCGGGACGACCCCGCGGCTGGCGGTCCCGCAGACCCCGACTGTACCGCGTTTGCTACCATGCGCGCATGGATGTCTCACCCCTTCTCGATGGTCTGAACCCGGCGCAGCGCGAGGCGGTGGCCGCGCCGTCGCAACCCGTTCTGGTGCTGGCCGGTGCCGGCTCCGGCAAGACCCGCGTGCTGGTCCACCGCATCGCGTGGCTGATCGGCGTGGAGAACATCGCCCCGCACGGGCTGCTGGCGGTGACCTTCACCAACAAGGCCGCCAGCGAGATGCGCGGGCGCATCGAGGAACTGCTGGACTATCCGGCCAGCGGGCTGTGGGTGGGCACCTTCCACGGTCTGGCCCACCGCCTGCTGCGCCAGCACTGGCAGGAGGCCGCGCTGCCGCAGAGCTTCCAGATCCTGGATTCCGACGACCAGCTGCGCATGGTCAAGCGCGTGCTGCGCGGGCTGGAGCTGGAGGAATCGCACTGGCCACCGAAGCAGGCCCAGGGCTACATCAACGCGCGCAAGGACGAGGGCTCGCGCCCGGAACACCTGCCGGACACCGGCGACCCGATCGCGCGGCAGTGGGTGCGTATCTACACCGCGTATCAGCAGGCCTGCGAACGCGCCGGGGTGGTGGACTTCGCCGAGCTGCTGCTGCGCTCGCTGGAACTGCTGCGCGACAACCCGGGGCTGCTGGAACACTACCGCACGCGCTTTCGCCACGTGCTGGTGGACGAGTTCCAGGACACCAACGACATCCAGTACGCCTGGCTGCGGCTGATCGCCGGCGGCAGCCCGGTCTTCGCGGTGGGCGACGACGACCAGTCGATCTACGGCTGGCGCGGGGCGAAGATCGAGAACATCCAGCACTTCCAGAAGGACTACCCCGGCACGCAGGTGGTGCGGCTGGAACAGAACTACCGCTCCACCGCCAGCATCCTCAACGCCGCCAATGCGCTGATCCGCCACAACAGCGGCCGTCTGGGCAAGGAGCTTTGGACCGAGGACCTCGAGGGCGCGCCGGTGCGGCTGTACACCGCGCTGAACGAGCAGGAAGAGGCGCGCTTTATCGCCGAGACCATCGCCCGGCACATCGAGGACGGCGGCCAGCACCGCGAATGTGCGGTGCTGTACCGCTCCAACGCGCAGTCGCGCGTGCTGGAAGAGACCTTCATCGCGCGGCGCCTGCCGTACCGGGTGTACGGCGGGCTGCGCTTCTTCGAGCGCCAGGAGATCCGCGACGCGCTGGCCTATCTGCGCCTGGCCGGCAACAGCGACGACGACCCGGCCTTCCTGCGCGCGGTCAACCAGCCGCCGCGCGGGATCGGCGAGAAGACCCTGGACGACCTGCGCGCGGTGGCCGCGGAACAGGACATCTCGTTGCTGCGCGCGGCGCAGCGGGCGGTGCAGGCGAACGCGCTGCCCGGACGCGCGCGCAACGCGGTGGCGGGTTTTCTGCAGCTGATCGAACAGATCCGCGAGGCCCTGACCGGCCAGCCGCTGGCCGAGCAGGTCGAGCAGGCCATCGCCCTGTCCGGGCTGCGCGAGCACTACGCGAAGGAGAAGGGCGAACGCGGCGAGGCACGCCTGGAGAACCTCGACGAGCTGGTGGGTGCGGCGCGGGCCTTCGACATGGAGGAGATCCGCGAGGAGGAAACCACCGGCGACCGCCTGACCGATTTCCTGTCGCACGCCGCGCTGGAGTCGGGCGAGGGGTCGGCGGACCCCGACGACGACGCGATCCAGATGATGACCCTGCACTCGGCCAAGGGCCTGGAGTTCCCGCTGGTGTTCCTGACCGGGCTGGAGGACGGACTGTTTCCCAACGCCCGCTCGGTGGACGAGCCCGGGCGCCTGGAGGAAGAGCGCCGTCTGGCCTACGTGGGCATGACCCGCGCGGAACGCCAGCTGTACCTGACCCACGCCGAGACCCGCCGGCTGTACGGCCGCGAGGCCTCCAACCCGGCCTCGCGCTTTCTCAACGAGATCCCGGAAGACATGCTCGAGGTGCTGCGCCCGCAGTCCTCGCCCTACGCCTCCGGGCGCTTCGCCGCCGCGCGCCGGCGCACGGCCGGCATGGACGCGCAGGCGGAATCGGCCCGCGAGGAGGGCCTGGCGATCGGCACCCGGGTGCACCACGCGCGCTTCGGCGAGGGGCTGGTCACGGCCTTCGAGGGCTCGGGATCCTCGGCCCGGGTGCAGGTCAACTTCGCCGACGCCGGCGCCAAGTGGCTGGTGGTCGGCTTCGCCAAGCTGGACGTGCTGGCCTGACCCGGCTCAGACGCCGTATTCGGCGCGGTAGGCGCGCAGGGCCTCGAGGTGTTCCGGCGCGCGGCCGGTCTGCTCCAGCAGGGTGACCAGATCGGTCAGCCGCGCCACGCGCACCACCTGCATGCCCAGATCACTCTCCACTTCCTGGATAGCCGAGCGCTCGCGCGCGCCGCGCTCCTCGCGGTCCAGGGCGATGGCCACGCCCACCGGCGCGGCGCCGGCGGCGCGGATGATGTCCACCGATTCGCGGATGGCGGTCCCGGCGGTGATCACGTCGTCCACGATCAGCACGCGACCCTCCAGCGGGGCGCCCACGATATTGCCGCCCTCGCCGTGGTCCTTGGCCTCCTTGCGGTTGAAGGCCCAGGGGCGGTCCATGTCGTGGTCGCGGTACAGCGCCTCGGCCACGGCCGCGGCCAGCGGGATGCCCTTGTAGGCCGGGCCGAAGATCAGGTCGAAGTCGATCCCGGAATCCACGATCGCCTGCGCATAGAACTCGCCCAGACGGGCCAGATCGGAGCCGCGATTGAACAGCCCGGCGTTGAAGAAATAGGGGCTGGCGCGGCCCGATTTCAGCGTGAACTCGCCGAAACGCAGGACGTCGCGCTGCAGGGCGTATTCGAGGAAGGCATGGGCGGTCATGACGGCTCCGTGGTCCATTCCGGGGTCGATTCCGGGTGAAAGGTCTCTATTCTGACACAGCGTCCGGGCGGGTCTTTTCGCCGACGGTGTCCGCGGGTATCGTTGCGCGCCATGCGCATAATGTCCATGAACGCCAACGGCATCCGTGCCGCCGCCCGCAAGGGCTTCTTCGACTGGCTGCCCGCCACCGAAGCCGATGTGGTCTGCATCCAGGAGACCAAGGCCCAGATCCACCAGATCCAGGGCGAGCCCTTCCACCCGCCGGGCTATCACAGCGCCTACGTGGACGCGGTGAAACCCGGCTACAGTGGCGTGGCCATGTACAGCCGGATGCAGCCGGACGAGGTCATCACCCGGCTGGGCTTCGAGGAGGCGGACAACGAGGGGCGCTACGTGGAGATGCGCTTCGGCAACCTGTCGGTGGTGTCGCTGTACCTGCCGTCCGGTTCCTCGGGCGACCACCGTCAGGATTCGAAATGGCGCTTCCTCGATTTCTTCCGCCCGTGGCTGGCCGAGCGCATGCAGGACGGGCGCGAATGGGTGATCTGCGGCGACTGGAACATCGCGCACAAGGAGATCGACCTGACCAACTACCGTTCCAACCGCAAGAACTCCGGCTTTCTGCCCGAGGAACGGGCGTGGCTGGACCACCTGTTCGACGAGATCGGCATGGTGGACGTCTTCCGCCGGCTGGACGACCGCCCCGGGCAGTACACCTGGTGGTCCAACCGCGGCCAGGCCTGGGCGAAGAACGTGGGCTGGCGCATCGACTACCAGATCGCCACGCCGGGCATCGCCGCCACCGCGCGCGACCCGTTCATCTATACCGAGCAGCGCTTCTCCGATCACGCGCCGTTCTGGATCGACTATGACTACGCGCCCTGACAGCCGCACCGGGCTCGCCGCCCGGCCCATGCCCCTTCGATGAGCGCCACCGACGACGCGCAGGCCGCACCCCGCCGTGACTGGCGCGCGGCTCTGGCGGTGTACCGCCACCCGCGTGTCATCGGCATGCTGTTCCTCGGCTTCGCCGCCGGGCTGCCGCTGCTGCTGACCGGCGGGACCTTCACCGCCTGGCTGCGCGACCTCGGGGTGGAGCTGTCGTCGATCGGCTTTCTCAGCTGGGTGGGCATGGCCTACAGCATCAAGGTGCTGTGGGCGCCGATCGTGGATCGCATGCCGCTGCCGCTGCTGACCCGGCTGTTCGGCCGGCGCCGCGCGTGGATGCTGCTGGCGCAGGCCCTGATCATCATCTCGCTCACGGGCATCGCGCTGACCGACCCCACCGAGCAGCTGTGGCTGGTCGCGGTTTGGGCGGTGATCACGGCGTTCGCGGCCGCGACTCAGGACATCGCCATCGATGCCTACCGCATCGAGGCGGTGAGCAAGGAACGCCAGGGGGCGATGGCCGCGGCCTACGTGACCGGCTACCGGGTGGCCCTGCTGACCGCCGGGGCCGGGGCACTGCACATCGCCGCGGTGGGGACCTGGGGCCTGGCCTACGGCACCATGGCCGCACTCATGCTGGTGGGCGTGATCTGCACCCTGATCGTGCGCGAGCCCGAGGTGGCCGAGCGCGACCGCAGGACCGCGCAGATCGAGCAGCGCGTGCTCGACTACATCAACAACACCTCGGACACCGGCTACTGGCGCGCCTTCAAGGCCTGGTTCATCGGCGCCTTCATCTGTCCGTTCGTGGAATTCTGGAAGCGCTTCGGCAGGATCGCCCTGCTGCTCATCGCGTTCATCGCGATCTTCCGCATCAGCGACATCTTCATGGGGGTGATGGCCAACCCGTTCTACCTGGATCTTGGCTTCAGCAAGGACCAGATCGCCAATATCGCCGCGGCCTTCGGCCTGGCGATGACCCTGGGCGGGGCCGCTGTCGGCGGGCTGCTGGTCGCACGCTTCGGCATCATGCGCATGCTGATCGCCACCGCGCTGCTGGCGCCGATCACCAACCTGACGTTCTCCTGGCTGGCCCTGCTGGGTCCGGAGATCTACGGGCTGGTATTCGCGATCATGGCCGACAACATCACCGGTGGCATGGCGATCTCGGTGTTCATCGCCTATCTCTCCAGCCTCACCAACAGCGCCTACACCGCGACCCAGTACGCCCTGTTCAGTTCGCTGATGACCCTGCCGGGGCAGTTCCTCGCCGGCTTCACCGGGGTCATGGCCGAGTTCATGGGCTGGTTCTGGTTCTTCGTCAGCTCGGCGGTGATCGGCATCCCCGCGGTCCTGCTGGCGCTGTGGATCGCACGCGTCGCCAACCCCGACCGCATGCGGCAGCCCGGGCGGGAAGAGGCCGCCGAACGGACCGAATAGCCGACCCGCACCGGGCACCCGGCGCAGAAAACCGGCGGCGGCCTTGCCCCCGCACCCGAAACCCGGTTGTATACGGGGTAACGGGGAGAGCAACGGGGGCGGCGACGGAATGCGCTTCTTCGAATACCAGGACCGGGCACGCCGGCGGCTGACGCTGCTGCTGGGGCTGTTCGTGCTGGTGGTGGTGCTGATGGTGGCACTGCTCAATCTCCTGCTGCTGTACACCCTGGTCGAACCTTGGCACGAGCTGCAGCAGCTCTTGCCCACGGCCGAGATGCTCGCGGAGCACCGTGTTTTCCTGTTCTGGACCACTGGCCTGGCGATGCTGGTCATCGCCGCGGCCAGCCTGTGGCGCCTGTATCAGCTGCGCCGCGCCGGCGGCGGGCGCGGCATCGCGCACGAGATGGGCGGCGATCCGGTGGACGCCGAGCCCGAGGATCCGAAGAACCGGCGGCTGCGCAACATCGTCGAGGAGATGGCGATCGCCTCCGGGCTGCCGGTTCCGGCGATCTTCGTGCTGGAACGCGAGCTGGGCATCAACGCCTTCGCCGCCGGCTTCACCCCGCATGACGCGGCCATCGCGGTGACACGCGGGGCGATCGAGAGCCTCGACCGGCAGGAACTGAAAGCGGTGGTCGCGCACGAGTTCGGCCATATCCGGGCCGGCGACATGCGCCTGAATACCCAGCTGGTCGGCATCCTCTTTGGCATCGAGATGATCGCGCTGCTGGGCCTGGGCATGCTGCCCGGGCGCCGCGCACGCAACACCGAGGACCACAAACGTGGGCCGATCTGGTTCAACTTCGCGCTGGTGGCCGCCGGTGCGGTTGGCCTGCTCGGCGGGCGCCTGATCCGCGCGGCCATTGCGCGCGAACAGGAGCACCGGGCGGACGCCCACGCGGTACAGTTCACCCGCAACGCGGATGGCATGGCCGGTGCACTGCGCAAGGTGGCCGCGCGCTACGCCGGGCTCAACGCCAGCCCGGCGATGGTCGGACACATGCTGTTCGCCAACGGCGCCATCGATCAGCTGCTGGCCACCCATCCACCGCTGAAGCAACGCCTGGAGCGACTGGGACAGCCGCTCGACGAGGAGGCTCTGGAACGCCTGGGCCGCGAGACCACCGACCGTGTGCGACGTGCGGTGACCGACCGCGAGCGCCGGCGCCGCGAGCAGGAAGCCGCCGAACAGAAACGGGAGGAGGAGGAGCGCAACGGCCCCCTCGGCAACGCCTTCGCGGCGCTCCCCGGTGGCATGGCCGCCGCCCTGCTGGCCGCTCTGCCGGGCGAGCTGGCGCGGTCCGCCCGCAATCCCCACTGGGTCGCCGAACTGGCGCTCTACCTGATCCTGCACCCCGACCCCGAGGTGCGCGAGGATCAGCTGCTGATGATCCTGGAGACCCGCGGTGCCGACAGCGAACAGCGGGTACGCCAGCTCGGCGCGATGATCCCGGCGCCAGCACCCGAGCACCGCCTGCCGCTGATCGAGATGGCCTTTCCCGCCCTTGCCCGGCTGGGGCGCGACGAGCAGCGGGCGCTGGCCGGGCTCGTCAATCGCCTGATCCATGCCGACGGGCGCCTGTCACCCACCGAATATGCCCTGGGACGCATGCTGGTCGAACACCTCGACGGGCGCCATGCCCGCCGGAACGACAGGGCGCAGCGCCGCAAGGCCGCCCCCGCGGAGAAGGACGCACGCCACCGCGACAACGCGGCTCGCTATCTGCTGGCGACCCTCGCGCTGCACGGCCACCCGGATGACCCGGAGGCGGCGGAGGCCGCACTGATCGCCGGCCTGGGCCGCTTCACCGGCAGCCTGCCGTTCAGCGCCCCCATCCCCGAGGAACTGCGTCAGGCCAGCCAGTCCGCGGCCTGGGCACGCATCCTCGACCGCGCGCTGGAGCGCCTCGCCCGAATGCCGCGCAATGACCGCGAGCGGCTGCTTCAGGCCATGGACGATACCATTCAGCAGCGCGGCGACCCCACCGCGGAACAGCGCGAGCTGGTACGCATGATGGCCGCCTCGCTGCACCTGAACGTGCCGCTGCCGGATGCCGGCGAACTGTTCGACGCCGGCCATTGAAGGATTTCGGGCCCCGCCGCTCCGCCGGGCATCCACCCCAACGAAAGAAGGCCCGCATCTCGCGATGCGGGCCTTCCCGTTACAGCCGCTGGCTGAGACTCGCGCAGTGCGCGAGATCAGAAGCTGTAGTGCATGCCGACCATGAAGACGTTGTTGGATCCCGTGGGGTCTTCATCATCATCCACCGGTCCAAAGCCGACAGGATCACCGCCGGTATCACGCGCACGCTCCACCGGGATGGCGCCCGTGCCCTCTTCCTCGTAGTAGTACTCGGCGAAGAACATCAGGGCGTCGTTGAAGTGGAAGTCGTAGCCCAGGTGGAATACGTCCTCACCGTAGTTGTCGACGTTGGCCACCATGCCCTTGAAGGTGTGCTGACCCCAGTCATAGGCGGCGTAGACATTCGCGGCGATGTCACCATCTTCGCCGTAGCCGTCATCGATGTCGGAATCGTAGTACTCGACCTTCGCGGACAGCGACAGGTCGCCCATGGTGTGCATCGCGGAAAAGCCGTACAGACGCTCGTTATTATCACCGCGAATGTCGTCGATACCGATCGCGAAGGTGGTGTCCTCGATCGTGTAGGACCCGGTCAGCTGGTAGCGGTCGTCATCGCTACCGAGACAATTCCCATCATCATCAAATGCATCATCGCACGCTCCCGAATTCGCGCTGTAGGCGGCGCCAAAGGAAAAGCCGTTGAAGTCGGGGGAGTAGTAGAACAGGGTGTCGCTTTCGCGGAACGTGGTGTAGGTCGCGAAGCCCGACTGGAAGGAGCTGAACATGTCGACCGGGAACGCGATCGCGTTGTAGTACGGCATCCAGTCACGGCCATAGGCGAAGGTGCCGGCCACATCGGATTCGAGACCGATCTTGGCGATGCGGATGTCCTCACCATCATCGTTGGAACGATCACCCGCAAAGGGATCCTGCACACGGCCATTGGCCAGGTCCAGCGGCATCTCGAGCTGGGCAAAAGCACCCAGGCCGTCGTTCAGGGGCATGTCGGCGGTAAAGCCCACCCGCGAGTAGGCGTCACGGAAGCCATCGTAGCTGCTTTCGCCTTCCGGATCGGCGGCTTCGTACTGGATCCGCAGGGAGCCGTAGAAATCCCAGTCGATCGGGCCGGCGCCTTCTTCCTGGGCCATCGCCATGCCGGGGGCGGCCAGGGTCGCGGCGACTGCCGCGGCAAGCATCTTCCTGTTCATCATCTGTCTGTCCTCGCGCTGTCTTCGGGAAACTCGTCAGGGGCCGGGACCGACGGGGCCGCCCGGCAGGTGTGCGCCATCTGCAACTGCTGCGCGCGGAACATCGCGGACGATCGATTCCACTGCACACCAGAGTGCTTATATAAACGAAGACTAATTCGTTGTAAAGGGCCCACACACATGTGCAGATTCTGTGTATTCCACGCGACACACAGGGGTACTCGCCGCCCGGGGACCGGCACCGGCAACGGGTAGCGCGAACGCACGGCGACATGGTGCGGTCACAGCCCTGAAACCTTCGGATTGCGCCAGGAATATTTTTGCGCAAAAATAATGCCTCGATTCAGCCACCATCGGAAAACGCATGTCGTCCCCCAGCGCCACCCGGAAACAATCTGAAGCCCCGACCGGTGGTGAAGAACCCTCCCGCTCGGTGATCCGCCAGCTGCGGGTGATCATTCGCGCGCTGCAGGGCCACTCTCGTTCGGTGGAACGGGCCTGCGGGATCAGCGCGTCCCAGCTGTGGGCGCTGTGGGAACTGCAGCGTACGCCCGGCCTGAACGTGAGCGACCTGTCCCGGCGGCTGTCGGTGCATGCCTCCACCACCTCCAACCTGCTGGACAAGCTGGAGCAGCAGGGGCTGATCGAGCGCCGCCGTCCGGAGCGCGACCAGCGCATCGTGCGCCTGTACGTGACTGCGGCCGGCCAGGAACTGCTGGAACGCGCCCCGGCGGCCCCCCAGGGCGAGCTCAATCGGGCGCTGGAGGCGATGCCCCCCGAGGAACTGGCCGAACTCGACCACAACCTGGCCCTGCTGGTGGAAACCATGCAGTCCACCGAGCAGCGCGCCGGTCTCAAGCCCTTCGAGGGCGGGGCCTGAGCGGCATGCTCCGGCTCGCCGTCCACCCCGTCCGCTTCCTGCTGCTGGTACTGGCGCTCGTCCTGCTGGCCGGCCCGGCCCTGGCCGAGCCCCGCTTTGACGATCCGCCCGAGCACTCCGCCGATGGCGGCTTCACCCTGCACTGGGAAGCCCCCGGGGCGGTGGTGCTGGAGCGTGCCAGCGGCCCCGACTTCGACGATGCCCGCGTCATCTACGAGGGCGGCGACGCCAGCCGCGTGATCAGCGGCCTGCCGGACGGCGAATATCGTTTCCGTCTGCGCGCCGCCGACGCCGACGAGGATGCCTGGAGCGACCGCATCACGGTCGAGGTCGAGCATCACAGCCTCGCGCGCGCCTTCGGTTTCTTCGCCGTCGGCGCCGCCGTGTTCCTGGTGCTGATCTTCGCGCTGCTGCGGGGCCGCCCGCGCGGCTGACTCCCATTCCCCGGGCCTGCGTGCCCGGCCAACCGGAGACCCTCATGCACGATTTCACCATCAACATGCCGCGCCTGCAGCAGGACATTAACGACCTCGCGCAGATCGGCCGCGATGCCGACCGCGGCCTGCACCGCCGCGCGTTCTCCGACGGTGACCGGGCCGGGCGCGAGTGGTTCCGCCACCGCCTGGAGGCGGCCGGACTGGATGTCTGGCAGGACGGGGCGGCCAACCTGCACGGCCGCCTGCAGTACGACGGCCGGCGGCCGGTGGTGGCGATGGGCTCGCATCTCGATACGGTGCCCGGCGGCGGCCCGCTGGACGGCGCGCTGGGCGTGCTGATCGGACTCGAGGTCCTGCGCACCACGCAGGAACAGGGCATCGAGCTGCAGTATCCGCTGGAGGTGATCGACTTCACCGACGAGGAAGGACGCTTCGGCGGGATGTTCGGCTCCCAGGCGATGGCCGGCAAACTGACCCCGGAAAGCATCAGCCATGCGCGCGACCTGGAGGGCGTGACGCTGGTGGATGCGATGGCGGCCTGGGGCCTGAACGCGGATGACGCACTGGTCGCCCGGCGCGACCCGAACACCCTGCACGCCTTTATCGAGACCCACATCGAACAGGGGCCGGTACTGGACCGGCGCGGCCTGAGCGTGGGGGTGGTGGAGGCCATCACCGGGCTGTTCAAGTGGGAGGTGCGGCTGAAGGGCCAGCCCAACCACGCGGGTACCACGCCGATGGACATGCGCGCCGACGCGTTCCAGGGCCTGGCGGAGTTCGGCGGCGAGATCGACCGCCTGCTGGAGGAACACGGCAGCCCCAACTCGCGCGCGACCATCGGCCGCGTGGAGCTGTCGCCGGGGGCGCCGAACACCGTGCCCGGAACGGCGACCTTTTCGTTCGAGGTGCGCGACACCGACGAGAAGGTGCTGACCGCACTGGCGCACGCGGCGCGGCGCACGCTCTCCAGCCTGGCCCGGCGGCGCGACCTGATGTTCGAGTTCGACGTGCTCTCGGAGATCGATCCGGTGCGCTGCGACACCGGCATCGTGCAGACCATCGAGGGCCAGGCCGAACGCATGGGGCTGGAATACATCACCATGCCCAGCGGCGCGGCGCACGACACCCAGAGCATGAGTGCGATCACCCGCACCGGGATGATCTTCGTGCCCAGCCTGCAGGGGCGTTCCCATTCGGCCGCGGAATGGACAAACTGGGAGGACATCGAGACCGGCGCCAACCTGGCCCTGCACAGTGCGCTGGCACTGGCGGCCCCGCAGTAGCGCCACCCCAACCGATCGAGGAGCCCGCGGCATGGCCGACGACAACGTTTCCCGCCTGACCGACTACGACTCCCTGGACCCGCTGCGCGAGCAGTACCAGGAGAGCCTGATCAGCAAGCCGGTGCTGCGCCGCGAACTGCGCGAGCACCATGTCGCCCTGCTGTGCATCGACCTGCAGTACCTCGACGCCGCGCGCGGCCACGGGGTGTTCGCGGATTCGGCCGAATCCGGCATCCCGGTGGAGGCCCAGGAATACTATTTTCACCGCCTGGAGGAGACCGTCCTGCCGAACGTGCGCCGGCTGCAGGATGCCTTCCGCGACCAGGAGATGGAGGTCATCCACACCCGCATCCGGTCACTGACCCGCGACGGGCGCGACCGCAGCCCCGGGCACAAGCGCCTGGGGCTGCACGCGGGCCCGGGCAGCAAGGACGCCGAGTTCGTTGAACAGGTCGCGCCGCAGGGCGACGAGATCGTCCTCGACAAGACCGCGAGCGGCGTGTTCAACTCGACCAATCTGCATTACATCCTGCGGAACCTGGAGATTTCCGCCCTGTTCATCGTTGGCGTGTACAGCAACGAATGCGTCTCCACCGCGGTGCGTGACGCCTGTGACCTGGGCTTCTACGTGACGCTCATCGAGGACTGCTGTGCGACGGTGACCCCCGAGATGCAACGCGCCACCATCACCACCATCAAGGACCGTTACGCCCGCGTGATGACCACGGACGAGGCGATCCAGGAGATCACGAAGGTGCGGGAGGCGTCGTGACCGCCCTCGAGGAGCCCATCCTCCCGACCTCCGTCGCCTGGGGGCTGCTCGCGGCCTTCAGCATTCTGTGGGTCGCGCTGGGCGCCTGGCTGGGACGCCGCAACTACACCGCCGCCGACCACATGCTGGCCGGGCGCAACGTGGGGCTGGCCCTGGCCAGCGCCACCGCGATGGCCACCTGGGTCACCGCCAACACCACCATGACCGCCCCGCAGCTCGCGCTGGAACTGGGCGTGTGGGGCATGCTGGGCTACTCGCTGGGCGCGCTGGGCCTGATCCTGTTCGCCCCGCTGGCGCGGCGCATCCGCGAGCTGATGCCGCACGGCTTTACCTCCGGGGATTTCATCCGCCTGCGCTACGGGACCTTCACCTGGCGGGTGTTCCTCGGTGTATCCCTGATCTACGCCTTCGGCTGGCTGATCTCCATGGCGATGGCCGGCGGGGTGCTGATCAACGCCCTGGCCGGGATCGACTACCGCGTGGGCATGACCGTGATCCTGACGGTGTGCGTGATCTACACCCTGCTGGGCGGGCTGCGCGCGGTGATCGGCACCGACTTCATCCAGACGGTGATCATCATCGGCGGCGCCGCTTTCCTCGCCTGGATGACCATCGACCGGGTGGGCTTCGAGGCGATCCATTTCGATCTGATGGAAGAGCGTCCGGAACTGCTGAGCCTGCTGTTCCCGGCGGCGATCATGTTCCTGTTCAACAACCTGCTGTTCGGGGTGGGCGAGATCTTCCACTCCAACGTGTGGTGGTCGCGCGCCTTCGCCTTCGGCCGTAACGTGGGCTTCCGCGCCTACCTGCTGGGCGGGCTGCTGTGGCTGCCGATCCCGATCGTGGCCGGCTTCGTGGCGCTGGCCACCCCGGCGCTGGGCATCAACGTGCCGGCGGCGGACATGGTCGGCCCGCTGGTGGCCGCCGAGGTGCTCGGCCTGACCGGGGCGATCGTGGTCTTCATCGTGGTGTTCGCCGCGCTGGCGTCCAGCCTCGACTCGCTGCTCGCCGCCACTTCGGACCTGGTCACCCGCGACATCTACCGCGGGCACATCCATCCGCAGGCCTCGCAGGAGGCGCAGCTGCGGGCGACCAAGGTGATCGTGGTGCTGCTGGGGCTGCTGACCTGGCTGGCCGCCAGCTATCGCGGCGAGGTGCCGGTGGTCGGTTCGCTCGCGGCCCTGCTGTATTTCACCGGCGCCTTCGTGGCCAGCGCGATCTGGCCCATCGTGGCCGGACTGTACTGGCGCCGCGCCAACCCGCAGGCGGCCGCCTGGGCGATGCTGCTGGGCTCCGGGCTGGGTCTGGCCAGCTACTTCATGATCGGCTGGTACGTGGCCGCCCTGGTAGGCGCGGCGGTCTCGCTGGTGGTGATGGTCGCCGGCACCTGGCTGTTCCCGCGGCCGTTCGACTGGGACCGGCTGGCGCGCGATGACCACGACGCGCCCGCCGGCCGCGACACCCCGGAGGTGGCGACATGACGATCCCGGTAACCGCACTGGCGACCATCGTGATCATCGCGACCACGGTCGCGACCCTGACCCCGATCCTGCTGATCGCCCTGTTCATCCGTGACTGGAAGAGAGGATGCCTCTGGTGAATCCCGATGACCCGCTGAACACCCTCAAGCCGCGGGACGGTGCCGCCGGCACCGATCGCCCGCGCGCCCTGCTGGAGGCGGTGGAGGAAAACCCCGACCCGCTGCTCAAGCTGGCCGCCTCGCACGTGGTCTCCAGCCGGCAGTTCACACGCGAGGAGCTGCTGCAGCTGTTCCGCCTGGCGGCGCAGTACGAGACCACGCCGGCGCTGGTGCATCTGCCGCTGGCCGGCAAGATCCTGATCAGTGCGTTCTACGAGCCGTCCACCCGCACGCGGCTGTCGTTCGAGAGCGCCTGGCACCGGCTCGGGGGATCGGTAATGTCGATCACCGATCCGAAGAGCACCGGCATCGCCAAGGGCGAATCGCTGGCCGACATCGCGGAGATGTTCAACAACTACGGCGACGTGCTGGTGCTGCGTTCCTCGGACGGCGAGGCCGTGCACGACATGCTCGAGAACCTGCGCATCCCGCTGGTCAACGCCGGCAACGGGATCGACGAGCACCCGACCCAGGCGCTGGCGGATGTGTACACCCTGGCCAAGTGGCGCCCGGAGGTGTTCCTGCCCGACTGCCCGCCGGAAAAGCACATCAAGCTGGGGGTCGTCGGCGTGCCTTCGCGCATGCGCACGGTGCGCAGCCTGCTGAGCATGCTGAGCCTGTTCCCCGAGGCGATCGACGAGATCGTGGTGATCTCGCGCGAGGAGGAGAACTTCGACCCCGAGCAGCGCGAGCTGCTGGAGGGCGCGGGCCTGAAGCTGCGCGTGGTGAACGACCTGGACCCGGTGCTGCCGGAGCTGGACGTCGTCTACATCAACGCCATCGCCTGGGTCGGCGACACCTTCGAGTCCATGGGCGAGGGCCTGAACCTGAACCGCGAGTCGCCGCTGAAGGAGGGTGCCGTCATCATGCATCCGCTGGCGCGCGGCGCGGAGCTGTCGACCGATCTCGACGACACCCCGCACAACTGGTACTTCGCCCAGGCGCGCGGGGCGGTGTTCGTGCGCATGGCCCTGCTGACCACGGTGGTGCGCCGGATCAGCGCGGTGATGGACACCCCGGAGGGCTGACCCCCCGATTGTATGATTGCCTGACTGACCGCGAGCGGCGCGGCGACCCGGCCCCGCTCGCCCCCGATGGATAACTCAAGGAGACACCCCCATGTGCGGCATTGGCGGCATCTTTCACGCCGACCCGGAACGTCCGGTCGATGCACAGACCCTAGTCAACATGGCCGCGATCCAGTACCACCGCGGCCCCGACGGCTTTGGCTACAAGATCCAGGATGATCGCGGCGTGGGCTTCAGTCACGCGCGGCTGTCGATCATCGACCTCGACGAGAACCGCGGGCGCCAGCCGTTCACCATGAGCAACGGCGAGATCATGACCGCGGTCAACGGCGAGCTGTACGACTACAAGCGCATCCGCACCGATCTGACCTCGCGCGGGGTGAAGTTCCGCACCAAGAGCGATTCCGAGATGGTGATGCACCTTTACCAGCGCGAGGGGCTGGAGGATGCGCTGAAGTACTTCCGCGGCGAGTTCGCGATCTCGCTGTACGACCGCAAGCACGACCGCCTGGTGCTGGCACGCGACCGCTTCGGCATCAAGCCGCTGTACTTCACCGAGACCGCCGGCGGCAGCTTCGTGTTCGGCTCCGAACTGAAGGTCCTGTTCGCCAACCCCGACGTGCAGCGGCGCTTCTCCGACGACGGCCTGTACCACCAGCTGATGCAGACCATGGTGCCGGGCACCACCGCCTTCGAGGGCATCCACCAGGTCAAGCCCGGCCACGTGGTCATCGTCGAGCGCGCCCACGGCAAGCTGAAGATCCGCCAGGAGAAATACTGGGACATGGACTTCCCGCTGGCCTCGGAGCGCCCGCCGGAAAGCGAGACCGACGAGGAGTACTGGATCGAGGGGGTGCGCGACAAGCTGATGGAGGCCACCCAGCTGCGCCTGGAGGCCGACGTGCCGGTCGCCTGCTACCTCTCCGGGGGGATCGACTCCTGCATCACCCTGGGCCTGGCCTCGGCCAGCCAGCAGGCGCCGGTGAAGGCCTTCACCATCGGCTTCGACAACGACGACTACGACGAGACCGCCATCGCCCGCGAGATGGCCGAGAGCGTGGGCGCCGACCAGGACATCATGTCGCTGGACGCCGACCACCTGTACGACAACTTCGAGGAGGCGCTCTGGCACGCCGAGCGCACCATCTACAACACCCTGGCGGTGGCCAAGCTGCTGATGAGCCGGCACGTGAACCGCGCCGGCTACAAGGTGGTGGTGACCGGCGAGGGCTCGGACGAGCTGTTCGGCGGCTACCCGGCGTTTCGCCGCGACATGTTCATGCACGGGCTGGACACCCTGCCGGAGGCCGACCGTGCCGCCTGGCAGCAGATGCTCAACGAGTCCAACGAACTGGTCTCCGGGGCGATGCTGGCCGAGGACGAGGTCTCCGACCCCGACTTCAACCGCATGATGGGCTTCACCCCGTCCTGCCTGCAGCCCTGGCTGGCGGCCGCCGAGCACGTACCCGGCCTGCTGCATCCGAAGCGGCGCAAGCGCATGAAGGACTACAAGCCGGGCAAGGCCATCGCCGACGCCCTGGACGACGACATGCTGGAAGGGCGGCATCCACTGGACAAGGCCCAGTACGTGTGGATCAAGACCATGCTGGAGGGCCAGATCCTGACCTGGGGCGGCGACCGCATGGACATGGCCAACTCCATGGAGGCGCGCCCGCCGTTCCTCGACCACCACCTGGCCGAGTTCGCCGCGCATCTGCCGCCGACCATGCGCATCAAGGGCCGCAACGAAAAGTACGTGCTGCGCGAGTCGATGAA
The DNA here is from genome assembly GCF_000377785.1 of Thioalkalivibrio sp. ALJ24. Taxonomy (GTDB): domain Bacteria; phylum Pseudomonadota; class Gammaproteobacteria; order Ectothiorhodospirales; family Ectothiorhodospiraceae; genus Thioalkalivibrio. The sequence continues at coordinate 86,745 of NZ_KB898729.1, forward strand.
GGGCCTGCTGCCCAAGGTGCTGTACGAGCGCGAGAAATTCCCGTTCATGGCGCCACCGGCCCACACCGACCCGACCAAATGGGCGGCGATGAAGGCCCTGGCGGATCGCTACCTGTCGGAGGACAAGGTCGCCGAGGCCGGGCTGCTGGACCCCGAGGGGGTGCGTCAGGTGTTCGAGATCCACGAGTCGGAAGAGACCCCGGCGGCGACCCAGGTGCAGCTGGACGCGGTGATCAACCACATGATCGGGGTACAGGTGCTGCACGAGCAGTTCGTGGCCACCGACATCCCCGCGCTGGCGGCGCAGAAGGCCCGCGAATTCGGCTGGAGCGCCTGAACTCACCAGGAGGCCGGGAAGGCCCCGAAGGAACACCGTGACCGAAGACACCGGGGATACCCATGCCCTGCGCCTGCAGGCGATCGCGGACACCACTCAGGAGGTGTTTGTCCTGCTCGACAGCAACGGGCGGATCGAGTACGTCAACGCCGCGCTGAAGCGTGTACTGGGTTATGAGCCCCGGACCCTGCTGGGACTGCCGCTGCACGAAACGTTCGCACCGGCGGAACACATGGACGCGATCCGCGCGGGTTACGAGGATTTTCGACATACCGGCACCGGTCCCGTGGTGGGACGGGTGCATGAACTGGAGGCGGTGCACGCGGACGGCTATCGGGTACCCGTGGAGCTGTCGGTCTCGGCCTTGTGGCTGGACGGGGAGTGGCATGCGGTCGGCGTCATGCGCGACATTTCGGCGCGGCGGCGCGTGGAACAGGCCCTGCGTACCGAGCGCGAACGCAACGATGCCCGCGCGCGTCTGGAAGCCACCGTCTTCAATGCCACCAGCGACGGCGTCCTCATTACCGACGGGGACGAGCGCATCGAGGCCGTCAACCGGGCGTTTGCCGAGATCACCGGATATCCGGAGGATGAAGTCCTCGGCCGGACCCCGAGCTTCCTGAAGTCCGGGCGGCAGGATGCAGCCTTCTACCGCGAAATGCGGGAGGAGCTGGAAACGGTCGGCGAGTGGAACGGGGAACTCGTCAACCGCCGCCGTGACGGCAGTGTCTACCCCCAGTGGACCCGCATCAACGCCGTTCGGGACCCGCAGGGCCGGGTCCGCCACTATGTCGCGGTCTTCTCCGACCTCACCGATCTGCGCGCCTCGCAGGAACGCATCGAGCGCCTGGTCCACCGCGACCCGGTCACTGACCTGCCCAACCGCCTGCTGTTTCGCACCCGCCTGGAACAGGTGCTGGCGGCGCAGGGCCGACGGGGCGACGGGGCGGCCGTACTGCACCTGGGGCTGGACGGCTTCAAGCACGTCAACGAGAGCCTCGGTCACCGGTTCGGCGACCGGCTGCTGCGGGCCATGGGCGAACGACTGAACTCAATGATCCGCCCCACGGAGACCCTGGCGCGGCTGGGCGGGGACGAATTCGCGATCATGGTAGATGGAGAGGAACGCGCGATGCTGCTGGCCGAGGCCCTGCTGCGCCAGGTCGCGCAGACCCTTGAGCTGGACGGCGAAACCCTGTTCCTGACCACCAGCGTGGGCATCGCCTGCAGCCCGCGGGATGGCCACGATGTCGAATCGCTGATGCGCAATGCCGCCGCGGCCGTGCACGAAGCCAAGGCCGCCGGCGGCAACGCCTGGCGGGGCTATTCCCGCGAACAGACCACTCTCGCAACCGATCGCGTGCGGCTGACCGGGCGGCTGCGCGAGGCGCTCGACGCCGATGAGCTGGTCCTCCACTACCAGCCACAGGTCAGCCTCGCTGACGGCCGGATCATCGGAGTGGAGGCCCTGGTCCGCTGGCAGCATCCGGAATCCGGCCCGATCTCGCCGGATCGCTTCATTACGGTGGCCGAACAGAGCGGGCTGATCGCCGCGCTCGGCGAACAGGTCCTGCAGAAGGCCTGCCGTCAGGCACGGGAGTGGCGGGACAATGGCGTGGGCTTTGGCCACGTGGCGGTCAACATCTCCCCCGCACAGATCCGCCGCAGCACCGTCGCCGCCCAGGTGTCCGGGGCACTGGAAAAAAGCGGCCTGCCCCCGCACTGCCTGCAGGCGGAGATCACCGAAAGCATCGCCATGGACCGCCGCGGCGAGGCCCCAGGATTCCTGCAGGCCATGCAGGAGCTGGGCGTACGCCTGGCGATGGACGATTTCGGCACCGGTTACTCGTCGCTGGCGTATCTGCGCGACCTGCCCTTCGACACGCTCAAGTTGGATCGCATTTTCGTGAAATCGCTGCCCAATTCGTCATCGGACGCCGCCATCGCCGAGGCCATCTGCACCCTCGGTCGCCGCCTGGGACTGGAGGTTCTGGCCGAGGGCGTGGAAACCCCGGCGCAGGCCGACACCCTGCGCGGCTTCGGCTGCACCTCGGCCCAGGGCTTCCTGTTCTCCCGGCCGGTCCCGGCCGAACAGCTGCCCGCCACCCTTCAGCGCCTCACGGATCAACTGCCCGCCGGTCCGTCTCGTGGTCAGTCTTCGTCTGCCACCTCGGGCTCGGTACGCGAATAGACGTACGCCACGCCACTCAGGCGGCGATTCAGCTCCTGGAAGCCATCGAGCACCTCCCAGGCCGGATAGGGCAGACCGGCCTGGGCGCGCTTCGCCCGGATCAGCCAGCGGCTGTTCTCCTGCTTGCGCTCGAGGATCTTGCGGCCCAGCTCGGGACGTTCGCGCATCAGCATCCGCGCCACGGTGTTCATCTGCTGGGAGAGCCGGTTGGCGGCCTCCTCGAGCAGCGGATGCGCGGAGGCCACCGCCTCGGGGTGGTCGCGCACCAGGCGTTCGACATCGTGGTAGAGACCGGGCCCCAGCGTGCGCACGATCACCGGAAGCTCGCGCATCAGATCGTCCAGCGTCTCCTTGAGGATCTGATCCTCCTCGTCCAGCGCATCGTCGGGGATCGCATCCAGGAACTCCACCAGCTCGTCGCGGGCCTGCAGCACGTGCCAGCGGCGTTCGTCCATCTCCCGTCGCAGGACCGGCGGCGCATCGCCCTCGGAAAGGGCGTGCATCGCCCGGTCGCGGAGCAGATGCAGCTGGTCGAAGACCTTGAGCGTTTCGCGCAATACGGCATTGATCGCCAGCGCCGGATTCTGCTGCAGGAGCGGATCGAGGCTGGTGGGCGCGGAGGGCTCGGCGGCCACCGGATCGGGAACCAGCGAACGGACCATATGCCCCAGCACCGCTGCGAAGAGGATCGCACCGCTGGCCACCAGATTGAACAGCGTATGGCCCCAGGCCGCCTGCTGCGGGAGCGTACCGGGGAGGATCTCCGGTGATTCCAGCGGGAGATGCAGCAGCACGGCGGCCAGAACGACCACCAGCGGCCCTTTGACCAGCAGGCTGGCCAGCCCCAGACGGCGCCCCTGAAGATCCCCCCACCCGGCGATCAGTACCGTGAGGACCAGACCGATGTTCGCCCCCAGGACCCACAGTAGCAGCATGGTGAGATCCACCTGGCCGGTGGCCACCAGTGCCAGGGCAAGCGCGATCGAAGCGGTCGCGCTCTGCATCAGCAGGGTGAGCAATGCGGCCCCGATCAGGAACAGCAGCGGTAGTTCACCCAGCGCGGCGAACAGATTGACCACGGCCGGATCACTGCCAAGCGTGCGCGCGGCATCGCCCAGCAGCCCCATCCCCAGCAGCATGAAACCGAAGGCCAGCAGGGCCTGCCCGATCCCGCGCGGGCGCGGCGCCTCCACGTAGAGGAACAGGATCGCGCCCGCGGCCACGAACAGGCCGGCAAACGCCTGCAGGTCGAAGGACAGCACCTGGATCAGCGCGGTCGTACCCAGCTGCGCCCCCAGCAGGACCGCGAGCACGTTCTCCCAGGCGACGTTCCCGCGCCGGGTCATCTGCACCGACAGCAGCGCCGCGGCCGTCGACGACGGCATCACGACCCCGCCAGCGATACCACCGATCCATGCCCGCGGACGGGTGCGCGTGAACCCCTGCAGCCAGTCGATCAGGTCGCCGCCCATCACGCGTGCGAACCCCTTGCGCAGAAAGCGCAGGCCGAACAGGATCAGCAGGACGCCGGCGACGAGATTGATGGTTTCCATCAAGGCACCTCGGGATGGTTGGCTCCCGGTTCAAGGGTATCGGGGCCTTGCCGGTGGCGCAGGGCGGGCCAAAAGGAAACGGGCCGTTTCCGCGTACGACTCGGAAGACGGCCCGCCAGCGGATACCCTGTTGGCCGGGTGTCAGAAGGTGAAAGTGTACCCCGCGGCCAGCAGGTCGTCCGCGCCGCTCTCGTCGCGCGAGGCGTAGGTCAGCGAGAAGGTGCCGTAATCGGAGGCGTAGGCCGCACCCAGCTCCCAGAACTTCGCACCGTTGTCGTCGGCCGGATCGTCATAACCCAGGGTGCCGAAGAGCTCGGTGCGCGGAGCGACCTCGTGCTCGGCCCCGAGCGACCAGACCCGGCTTCCCTCGGCGTCGCGGTCATCGGCATGGGCGACGTAGGCCACCTCGGCCGACAGCATCTGCCAGCCTACCCCGAAGAACACCTCGCCCTCGTCTTCGTCGTCGAGGCTGGAGTGATACGCGTATTCATAACCGAACTCGATTCCCACCGGGCCGGCATCGAAGCCGTAACCGACGAACGGAATCACCTCGGTACCGTTGCCACTGCCGAGGCTGGAAGCCTCCCAGCCGGTGAAGATGCCATTGGCGAACCCGAGCTCGAGACCGCCCTGCACCACCGGGTCGTTGTCGGACGCGCTGGCGCCGTCGTCGATATAGTCGGTGAACACGCCGACGTGGAACTCGGCGTCCACGGCCTGGGCCGCCGGGGCCCCGAAGACCAGGGCGCCGGTGATGGCGGCGGCCAGCAGGCCGCGCCGGAAGTTGCGATGCTGCGTCATGTCGATGTCCCTCTTGTTTTGCGTAGATCGTCGGGGTCGTGCCGCCGGTGGTGGGCCACCGGCGGCACGCCGGGTTATTGCCGGATTACACCGGCATGTGGCCGCTCAGCAGCCAGGCCGCCATGCCGAAGTAGACCGCCAGACCGGTGAAGTCCTTGATGGTGGTGATGAACGGGTCGGCACCGGGCGCGTGGTCCACCCCGATCTTCAGCAGCACCCACGGCAGCAGGAAGCCCAGGATCGAAGCGGTGAACACGGAGAAGAACAGCGCCGTGCCGACCACGAAGCCCAGCTCCGGGATGTCGTTCGGTGCCCCCTGCCAGAAGTGGGCAATGATCCCGGCCAGCACGGCCATGATGACCCCCATGGCCAGACCCACGCCCCCTTCACGCAACAGATGGTTACGGAAGAAGCGGCTCAGGTTGATATGCCCCAGCGCCAGCCCGCGGGCAAAGATCGTGGTCGACTGGGTACCCACATTACCGCCCATGTCCATCACCAGCGGGATGAAGATCGCCAGCGCGACCACCGCTGCCAGGGTGTCCTCGAAGAAATCGATCACCCCGCCCACGGCCAGACCGCCCGCCAGCGTCACCATGAGGAAGGCCATGCGCACCTTGACCGCGTAGCCGATCCCCCCGGAGGTGAGCTTCTCCGAACGCACGACATCCTTGTGGTGCAGCAGGTCGCCGATCCCCGCCTTCTTGTAGAAGTCCTCCGAGGTGTCTTCCTCGAGCACGTCCATCGCATCGTCGATGCGCAGCACGCCCACCAGCACGCCGTCGGCATCCAGCACCGGCAGCCAGGGCAGGTCGGTACGCTGCAGCAGGCGCGCGGCCTCTACCTTGTCGCCATCCGGCGTGGTGTAGAAATCCTCCATTTCGAGAAGTTCGCCCACCGGCTGTTCCGGTTCGGCGCGGAACACCCGACCCAGGCGTACGAGGCCGCGGTAGTGGTGTTCGCGGTCGGTGATCAGCAGCGCCGCCCCGACATCCTCGGGCATCCGGCGGTCCTCGCGCAGGCGCGCGGTGACCTCGCCGACGGTCTCCTCCGGGGTCACCCAGAACAGCGGGCGCCGCATGACCCGGGCCACGGTGTCCTCGTCCTGGCGCCACAGGGCGTGGACCTTGTCGCGCTTCGGTGCCGGAAGCGCGTTCAGCAGATCGGAGGACAGGGATTTGCTGGCCAGGTTCAGGGCACGCGCGAGGGTGTAGGCCGGCAGGCGCTGCACCAGTTCACGCGCCTCGGTCTGCGGCATGTTCTCCAGCAGGATCGCCTGCTCTTCATCGTCCATCGCGAGGAAGACGGCGCGGCGCTCGGCGGCGTCCACGCCTTCCAGCAGGGTCCAGCGGGTACGCGGGTCCAGTTCGGCCAGGCGTTCGGCCGTGATCGCCGGCACCGGGTGCATCAGTTCGGCCCGGGCGCGCTCCAGCTCGCCCGCATCGATCATTTCAAGAATGGTGTCGTTCATTGCAATGCTCCTCGTACTTGTAAAGTAAAAGTCACGCGGGGCAACGCAAAAGACAAAACATTCCCGTGACCGCCGACGGCGGCCCCTTTACCGGACCCCCTTCAGCGATGTGAACATTTTTACTTTTTCATTACTGCCCCGCGACGGGATTAAAGGTCGCGATCCGGGGTCGTCATCGTCCTGTGGCATACAGGCCTCCTGTTTTGACTGTGAACGCAGTTCCGGGACATGCGGCCGCAACGGCCACGCGCATACGCACGCGCCGACATCGGCAACGGTCCGAAGGGGGCTGGGACGACACGGCAATGGCCACACGGGCTCGGATGCGCAGAAGCCGCGCGTGACGCAGAAGGCCGGTTCGGGAAGAGAGAGCCCGGAGGGGGCTTCAGGAAGGGGACAGAGGATTTCGACCGTCCCCGGAGTCACACATATCGCTGACACCGGGGACCGTCGTGGCCCGATCAACGGGCGAGGAGGCTCCGATGGCAACGATATGCATGCTCGCTCCGGTCACCGACCCGGCGATCATGCAAGTATCGACAACAACAACCCATCATCGGGACCTCTGCTCTGGAACACGGGATCAATTTTACATATCCGGGGCCGGAACACAAACCCAAAAACAAAATTTCTGCGTGTCCGGAGCAAACGGTGGCGAAGAGAACGCGGGCATGCGAGCACGCAGATCCGTCAGTGTCTGCCGAAACGGCGCATCCACTGGCGCAGGCGACCGGGGCCGAAGCCGTGGACGCGCTTGAACGCCTTGCGAAACGCAGGCTCGGAGGCATACCCCACCTGCTCCATGACCCCGGCCACGGATTCCCGGCCATCCCGCAGCAGGCGTTCGGCGAGCACCATCCGCCACTGGGTGAGGTACTCGATGGGGGACTGGCCCACCAGCGCGTGAAAGCGCTCGGCAAAACTGCTGCGTGACATCGCGGCCTCGCCGGCCAGACCCTCCAGCGTCCAGGCCGCCTCGGGGCGGGCGTGCAGCGCATCCAGCGCACGCCGGATCCGCTCGTCGGCCAGGGCCGCCATCAGGGAACCGGGAGGCGGTTCCCCGGCGCGGCAGACATGGTGGCGGACGGCCATCACGAACAGGGTATCCGCGAGGCGATCCAGCACGGGGCGATAGCCGGGCGGGCGCTCCATCAGTTCAATGAACATCAGTCGCGCCAGATGCCCGAGGCGCTCCCCCGCCTCGGCGTGGCGAATGATGACGCAGCCGGGCAAGCCGGACAGCACCGGGTTGCGGCGGCCGGAATCGAATTCGAAATGGCCGCACAAAAGCTGCGTGACCGCGGCATGATCCGGGTCCTCGCCGGTCACCAGGTTCAGGTGGTTGGCGGGATCCTCCCAGGAATCGCGGCTGGACAGCAGGTGCCAGTCATCGTGGGGCAGCAACAGCAGATCCCCGGCCTCCAGACGCCGCACCGGGGCATCCACCATGTGGAGGTAACAGCCGCCTTCGCCCACCAGATGGAAGCTTGCGTTCCCCGTCCCCGAGGTGCCCAGCTGCCACTCGCCGCACAGGCGGGGGTTGGTGTCGATCCGCGCCCGCAGGTTGTACGCGGCCAGCACGGTGGAGAGCACATCGTCGACGGGCATCGGGTCCATGGCGGGTTGCTCCGGATTTGCTGCACACAGGCCCAGCCTAACCCGACAGTCGCGCAGAAACCGTCAGGGGAACCACGGATACCGGTTCCGGACGATCGAGCATAAACCCTGGCCCCGTGGACCTCCCGGTTTCCACTGCACCGATCCAGACTTCAGGTAACGGATCGACGCAGGGAGGAACCAGCATGGAAACCACACGGACCCTGGCCATCGGTGCCCAGCGGGCACTGGACACCACCCGCGGGGCGGATTTCCTGGCCCCGCTGCTTCTGCGGCTCTATCTGGCGCCCGTCTTCTGGATGGCGGGAACCAACAAGCTGGACGGCCTGCTGCCGTCCGAACAGGTGGTGATGTGGTTCGGCAACCCGGACTGGGGGCTGGGGATGCCGTTTCCGTACCTGATGGTCCTGCTGTCCGCCTACGCGGAGATCCTCGGCGCGCTCGCCCTGCTCCTGGGACTGGCCACCCGCTGGGCCACCATCCCGCTGATGATCACGATGGTGGTGGCGGCCGTCACCGTGCATCTGGAGCACGGCTGGCAACGCATCTCCGACCCGATGATGTGCCTGTTCAACTGCGACGGGATCGCCGAGGCGCAACAGCGCCTGGACCGGGCGAAGTCGATCCTGCAGGAACACGGCAACTACGACTGGCTCACCGAGGCCGGCAACTTCGCAATCGTCAACAACGGCATCGAGATGGCCGCGACGTACTTCGTGATGCTGCTGGCGCTGTTTTTCATCGGAGCCGGCCGCTATCTGAGTCTTGATTACTACATCCGCCGCCGGTTCATGCACCGCGGATGAGAGCGAAAGCCGCCGCAAGCGGCTATAACCACCGAGGGCCCCGGGCTCGCAATCGAGAGGAAACCACCATGAAAGACGAACTGTTCTCCATGAAATCCCTGGCCGGTGCGGCCGGCGCCGCCGCAGTCGGCCTGGCCATGTCCACCACGCCCGCGTTCGCCTCGGCCGATCTGGATCACGGCTATCAGCAGGCCGGCGGGTACACCCAGCTCGCCGAAGGGGCCTGCGGTGAAGGCACCTGCGGGGCCAGCGACGACGGCGACAAGGACAGCGAAGGCGCCTGTGGCGAAGGCACCTGCGGCGGCTCGGACGAATCCGACGACAAGGATTCGGAAGGCGCCTGCGGGGAGGGAACCTGTGGCGGCTGAGCGTCTCGCTCCGGTCTGCCCGGCCCGCGTCAGCGGCGCCGGGCTCGGCCTGCGGCGGGGCCTCCTGGCCCCGCTGGCCGAGGCGCCGGAGGCGAGCGACGCCCCGGGGTTCTTCGAGGCCGCGCCGGAAAACTGGATGCACCTGAGCGGGCGCCTGGGCCGGGTCTTCCGCCAATATACGGAAGCACACCCGTTTGCCTGTCACGGGCTGTCCCTGGACATTGGCGGACCGCGCCCGCTCGACCGGGAATTCCTGGCAGCACTGCGGCGCTTTCTCGACACCCATGGCATCGACGACTACAGCGAACACCTGTCGTCCTGCGGCGACGGCTCGGGCCATCTCTACGACCTGATGCCACTGCCGTTCACCGAAGAGGCCGTGCACCACGTGGCGGACCGCGTCCGCACGGTTCAGGATGTGCTCGGTCGGCGTATGGCCCTGGAAAACGTGTCCTACTACACGGCCCTGTGGACCGACCTCGACGAAGCGACGTTCATCCGCGCCGTGCTGGAGGAGGCCGACTGCGATCTCCTGCTGGATGTGAACAACATCGTGGTCAACAGCGTGAATCACGGCTATGACGCCGCGACCTTCCTCGATTCGCTCCCGCTGGAGCGGGTGCGGTACATCCACATCGCCGGGCACGACGACGAAGCCCCGGACCTCAAGGTCGACACCCACGGCCAGCCGGTGGGAGACGAGGCCTGGGCCCTGCTGGCACGCGCCTTCGACCGCCTGGGACCGGTGCCGACCCTGCTGGAGCGGGATTTCAACCTGCCGCCGCTGGAGGAACTGCTGGCGGAGGTCGAGGCCATCCGGCAGTTGCAACAAGCGGTGCCGCGGCAGGACCGACTTGCCGGGGTGGAACATGCCTGACACGGACGCCCGGGCGCTCCAAGAGGCCTTCGCCCGCCACCTGCGCGACCCGGACCGATACCCGCCGCCGGAGGGGCTGGAGGACCGCCGACTGGCGATCTACCGGCGACTGTTCATCAACAATGTGGCGGGCCTGCTGGGGCGCGGCTTTCCGGTGCTGCGCAGGACACTGACGGAAGACCCGTGGCTGGCGCTGGTGCGCGATTTCTATCGCGACCACGGCTGCCGCACGCCGTATTTTCCGCAACTGGGCAACGAATTCGTGAGCTATCTGTCCGACGGGCGTCCGGCCGCCGCCGGCGACCCGCCATTTCTTGCGGAGCTGGCGCACTACGAGCGCGTGGAGACCGAACTGTTCTACGCCGACGAGGAGCCGGACGAAGCCTGCGACCCCGAAGGCGACGTGCTGGCTGACATCCCTGTTTTCTCGCCCGCGGCCCGCCTGCTGGCCTACCGCTTCCCGGTCCATCGGATCGGGCCGGAGTTTCGCCCGGAGGCCCCGGGCGATTCACCCACCCTGCTGCTCGCCTGTCGCGCACCGGATGATCGCATCCGCTTCGCCGAGCTGAACCCGCTGGGCGCGCGTCTGCTGTGGCGCATCATCGAAGAGCCGGCGGCGGGCCACGAGCAGATCCGGCGCGTGGCCGGCGACTTCGGACTCGAGGCCACCCCCGAGCTGACGGCCAGCGGTCACGATCTGCTGACGCATTATCGCGGCCTCGGGGCCATCCTCGGCACGCGGGCAGCCATGGACTAAGTCCAGGCCGCCACCGCGCTGCGGTAGAACCCGGGGTCGGTGGTGGTGGCGCCCTGCAGGGTGCACACGCGGGCGGCGAATTCGAGCGCCCGGTGCAGGGTGCCTTCCCAGCCCCAGCCGCGGCGCAGCCCCAGGATGGCGACGCTGGCGAAGGCGTCGCCGGCGCCCACGGCATCCTGCATGCCCTCTACCACCGGGGCGCGGGCGCTCACGGGCTGACCGGCCCGCGGATGAATCTCGGCGCCGTCGGCGCCCAGGGTGACGATCAGCGCGGACTGGATGTCGCAGGCCTGCAGGCAGTGATCGGCGCGCTCCGCCGCCGGGGTGTCCGGGAACAGCGTGGCCAGCTCGTCGGCGTTCAGCTTGACCACGTCGGCACCGCGGAGCAGGTCGCGCACGTCCTGCGGGTCGTACCACGGCTCGCGCAGGTTGGCGTCGACAAAGCGGCGTTCGCAGCGCCGGCGCAGGGCCGCCAGCTGCTCGCGGTTGCCGCTGCGCAGGGCCAGCGTGCCGTGATAGAGCAGCGGGATGCGGGCGGGCACCGCGGGATCCACCGCCGCGGGCAGGTCGTCATAGGCCTGGTCGGGCAGGATGTGGTAGGCGGGCTCGCCGGCCTCCACCGTCACCTGCACGGCGCCGGTGGGGGCCTGCGGATGCGTAAACAGCGCATCCTCCGCCAGGCCGACCTCGCGCATGGCCTCGCGCACGCGCGCGCCGGCGGCGTCGTTTCCGAGACCGCCGACGAACAGCACCGGCTCGCCCAGCTGATGGAGATTCCAGGCCACATTGAAGGGCGCGCCGCCCAGGACCTCGCGACCATCCGGGAAACGGTCGAACAGCACCTCGCCGAAGACAACGTCGGGGGCATCGGCCATGCTCTTTCCCTCCTTGCGTTCGTGACGGGTTATCCGGAGGAGACCGCGACGATGCGATCCCGGCCCTGACGCTTGGCCGCCAGCAGGGCCTTGTCCGCGAGTTCGAACGCGCTCCCCTCCGGGGCGTCCGCGCGGATATCCGCGACCCCGCCGGAGATGGTCACCTTCAGCCGCTTGCTGCCCGCCTTCACCTGGATGGAGGCGACCTCGCGGCGCAGGCAATCGGCCAGGTCGCGGGCCGCCTCCAGCGGCTGGTGCACGACCATCACGAATTCCTCGCCGCCGTAGCGGGCGACGAAATCGGGTTTCTGGACACCTTCCGCCAGGACCTCGGCGACCGCCCGCAGGATTCGGTCGCCGGAGGTATGGCCGTACTCGTCGTTCACGCGCTTGAAATGATCGATGTCCCAGACGATCAGTGACACCGGGCCGGCGTCGGGCCGCAGCTCGGCCATGCGCTGATCGAACGCGTTCCGGTTGAGCAGACCGGTGAGCTTGTCACGGCTGGCCTCGTCACGGGCCTCCGACAGGCGATCGCGTAGATCGGCGACCTGGCGCGCCAGCTGCTGACTGCGCGTGCGAAGGGCACGATTGCGTTCCATCGCCGCCAGCAGCTCGGCCTCGCGGGTGTCGCGGAAATCCTTCACCCGGTCCGCGACGCCGTCCAGACCGTCGATCACCTCGCGGCGCATGGTGTCGATATCGGTGATGTCGATCACGCGCCCCTTGATGGTGCTGACATCGCCGGTGATGTTCTTCTGCAGCTCACGAATGGATTCCTTCGTGCGTTCGGAATGATCCTGATCGGCGGACAGGGCCGAATCGACGTCGTTCAGGCGCGAGCGGATCTCGCTCATCACCTCGGTCAGCTGTTCGCGTTCGGCCAGGGCCTGGCCGCAGTTCTCCTCCAGCGCGGAGAAGACTCGCGCAAGGTTGCGCCGGACCAGGTCGGTGTCGCCGCGCTCCGCCGACTGGCGCACACCGGCGAGGTCCTCGGCGAGAAACGGGAAGGTGCCCAGGCCGGTCTGGACCGCGGACAGCACAGCCTCGTCCATCGCTTCGCGCTGATCGTGCTGACGCATGGTGTCCGCCAGACGCGCGCTCATGCGATCAAGTGCCCGGGTATCTTCGGGATCCTCCTCGATGACACGGGTGAGGTCATGGACCGCGCCCTCGAGATCGGGCTCCCGGGCCGACAGCACGGCCAGCGAGCGCAGGGCCACGCGGCGCAGCGCGCGCATGCGTTCGCGCTCGTTCTGGAGCGCGGTTTCGAGCTCGATGACGGTCCTGCGCAGGTCGTTGTCGGCCATGGGTCTCCCTCGGTCGGGCGCCCATTACAGCCGATGGACGCCGCGAACGCCACCGCCGACGGTGCGGGCGAGGTCAGGCCGGGGCCTGGCGCACATCCAGACGCTCGCCCAACGGCAGCTCGATCTCGACTCCCACCGGCAGGTGATCGGAAAGGGCGACGTTATAGACCCGCATGTCGGAGACGTGCAGGTCCGGGGTCAGCAGGATATGGTCGAAGACACGCTGCGGATCCCAGGCGGGATAGGTGGCGGGACAGGCCATGGGTTCCATCAGCCCGGTGCGCGCGACCAGGCGGCGGATCTCGGGGCTGTCCTGCTGGCAGTTCAGATCGCCCATCACCACCGCGTGCGGCTGGTCCTCGATCCGTTCGGCAACGTAATCCAGCTGCTGGCGACGCGCGCGCCGACTCAGTGCGAGGTGCAGCAGGAACAGCACCAGCTCCTCGCCGTTGCCCATCGCATATCGCGCTTCCACCGCCCCGCGTCCGGGCAACGGCCCCGGCAGGCTGTGCATCTGCACATGCACCGGCTCGACCCGCGAGAACAGCGCGAGCGAATGCTTGGCGATCTGACCCAGGTCGCGGTTGATACGGGTGTAGGCGTGCGGGAACTCGGCGCGTTCCGACAGCCAGTTCGAGAGATCCACGAAGCGCGAACGCAGGCTGCCACCATCCAGCTCCTGCACCCCGACGATGTCGAAATCGCGGATGAAGCGGGCCACCCGCTCGAGGTTGGTCATGCGGCCCCCGTAGGGCAGCACGTGTTTCCAGCTGTTGGTCACGTAATGATGCAGGCGCGACGAGTGGATCCCGACCTGGGCGTTGAAGCTCAGCAGGCGCAGCCGCTGCCCGCCTGATTCGGGCTGCCAGGTCAGTCCCTGGGTGGCTTCCGCGGCGGTTTCTTCCTCGCTGGCGCCGGAGGCGTGTTCCGTCATCATCGCGCGGTCCTCCTCCCGTTGTCCGTTACGGGACGCGTATTCAGAAGGGACAGACGAGATCCCCCAGACGTTCCGTGAGTTTGAGGTTCTCCGAATAGTCTACCGGACAGTCAATGACGGTCACCCCCGGGCGGTTCAGCGCCCCGCGCAGGGCCTCCTCCAGGCTGTCGCCCGGCTGGATGCGGATGCCCTCGGCGCCGAACGAACGGGCGAGGGCGACGAAATCGGGATTGCCGAAGTCCACCGAGGCCTTGCGCCCGTATTCGCGGACCTGTTTCCACTCGATCAGACCATAGGCGCTGTCGTTCCACACCAGCACCACAAAGCTCTGCCCCAGGCGCACCGCGGTCTCCAGCTCCTGGACGTTCATCAGGAACCCGGCGTCCCCGGTAACCGCGACCACCTGACGTTCCGGGTCCAGGGCCGCAGCGGCGATCGCTCCCGGCAGCGCGATGCCCATGCTGGCGAAGCCGTTGGAGATCAGGCAGGTATTCGGCAGTTCGCAGCGGAACATGCGCGCCATCCACAGCTTGTGGGCGCCCACGTCACTGATCACCACCGCATCCAGCGCGGCCGCGGTGCGCAGGTCCCAGATGATCTTCTGCGGCTTCATCGGCACACCGCGATCTTCGCGGTGCTCGTTCATGTCCTCGATCAGCATCTGCCTCAGCGGCCGCAGCACGGTCTCCTCGCGCGGACTGACGCGCGAGGCCAGATCGCGCAGGCAGCTTTCGAGGTCGCCGATCACTTCGGCGCGGACATCGTAATGCCCGTCGATCTCCGCCGGGGAGGCGTCGATATGGATCAGAGTGCACTCGCCTTCCGGATGCCACAGGGACGGGGGATATTCGACCAGGTCGTAACCGATGCACAGGATCACGTCCGCGCGGTCGAATCCGAAATGCACGTAGTCGCGACTCTGCAGCCCCACGCTGCCCAGCGCGAGCGGGTGCCGGAACGGCAGCACGCCCTTGGCCATGAAGGTATTGGCGACCGGGATGTTCAGGGTGGCGGCGAAATGCGCCAGGGCTTCGCTGGCGCCCGAGCGGATGACCCCGTTGCCGGCCAGGATCAGCGGATGGCGGGCGTTCTCCAGCAGCCGCGCGGCGGCCGCCAGCGAAGCCTCGGCGGGCACCGCCGGGGCACCGGAATGCACCGGCAGCGGCGCCTCCGGACAGGGCTGAGAGGCGACGTTCTCCGGTAGCTCGATGAAGCTGGCGCCCGGCTTGCCCCCCTCGGCCCACTTGAAGGCCTTGCGCACGACCTCGGGCAGGATCTCCGGCTCGACCACGCTGGAGGCGTATTTGGTCACCGGACCGAACAGGCCCCGCAGGTCCAGGACCTGATGGGATTCCTTGTGCAGGCGGTGGGTGCTGGCCTGGCCGGCGATGGCCACCAGCGGGGCGTGGTCCATGTTGGCATCGGCCACGCCGGTGATCAGGTTGGTCGCGCCCGGCCCCAGGGTCGCCATGCAGACCCCGGCCCGGCCGGACAGCCGGCCGTGGACGTCGGCCATGAAGGCCGCACCCTGTTCGTGGCGAGTGGTGATGAACTGGATGGGCGAGTCCTCGAGCGCATCGAGGACCGCCATGTTTTCCTCACCGGGCAGGCCGAACACCCGTTCGACCCCTTCCTGCTCCAGGCACTGCACCAGCCGCCCGGCGGTGGTAGGGACGGGTTCGGACATGCGCCCTCGCGGCTCAGCCGCGCGCTTCGGTGATCAGGTGGTCGACGATCTCCAGCATCTGCTCGTGACTGGTGGTCATGCTGGCAGAGACCACCGCCTCTCCGTTGACCACCATGGACGGCACACCCTCCAGGCGGTACTCGCGCACGCGTTCGCCGGAGCGCCCGACCTTGCGCGCCACCTCTTCCGAGCGCATCGCCTCGCGGAAGGCATCGGCATCCTGGTCCATCTGGTTCACGAAACGCAGGATCGCGCTCTCCGAACGCATCTCCCGCCCCTGCTCGTGGATCGCGTCGTAGAAGGGCTGGTGGATGGCGTCCACGATATCCAGTTTCTCTGCCGCGTAATAGACCCGCGCGTGCAGCGCCCAGACGTCGTTCATCGGAGCCGGCATATATTCGAATTCGATGTCGTCGGACCGGCTGGCCTTCCATTCCTTCAGCAAGGGCTCGAACGAATAGCAGTGCGGGCAGCCGTACCAGAAGGCCTCGACCACCTTGATCCGCCCTTCATCCAGCCCGTAGTCCACCGGAGAATCCAGGCGCATGAAGTTGCGCCCCTCGGCGAAATCGGCCAGCAGGCGGCCGGACGCCAGCATGGCGCCCGTACCGGCCAGGGTTCCCAGAAACTGGCGACGCTTCATCACAGTTCTCCGTAGGAGTGCAGACCGGACAGGAACATGTTCACGCCCAGGAAGGTGAAGGTCGTGACGAACAGGCCGATGACCGCCCACCAGGCCATGACCGGACCGCGCCAGCCTTTAGTGAAGCGCATGTGCAGCCAGGCGGCGTAGGTCAGCCACAGGATCAGGCTCCAGGTCTCCTTCGGGTCCCAGGTCCAGTAACCGCCCCAGGCCTCGGCCGCCCACATCGCACCCAGCACGGTGGCGATGGTGAAGAACGCGAAGCCGATCGCGATCGACTTGTACATCACCCCGTCCAGCGCATCCTTGCCCGGGATGCGGGCCAGGACACGGGAGTCCGGACGGGTGCGTTCCATGCGATGGCGCACCAGATAGGCCACGCCCAGCATCGCCGCGATCGCGAATCCGCCGTAACCGACGAAGTTGGTCGGCACGTGGATCTTCATCCACCAGCTGTTGAGCGCCGGGACCAGCGGTTCGACCAGGTGCGCATCACGATCGAACATGTACCACAGCAGGAAGGTGGTGGAGGCCGCGACCACCAGCATCACGAAGGCCCCCATGCCGCGCTGGCCGGTACGCTGTTCGTAGTACAGGTACATCAGCGCGATCATCGCGACCATGAGCACGAACACCTCGTAGAGGTTGGCGACCGGGATGTAGCCCCAGCTCGGGTCGTGCAGGTAGATCTCGCGCCAGCGCACCATCAGGGCCATCAGGCCCGCACCCGCCGCGATCCAGGCGAAGGCGGCGCCAACCCGGTAGGGGAAGTCGGAGCGCGTGAACAGACCCAGGGCGTAGGCGACCGTGGACAGGTAGACCATCACGCTCATCCACATCACCCCGGCCTGGCCGGAACCGATGTAGTTGAGCCAGAAGACACTCTCGCCACGGGCGAGGTCATCCCCGTACAGCCACACCCCGAACAGTGACAGGGCGGCGACAATGATGGAGAACAGCTGCCAGGATCGCCAGAACCACCCCAGCCAGGCGCTCATGCCCGCCGCCAGGATCAGCCCGCCGGTATCGTAGCGGTCCATCATGTGGCCATACATCGCGTAAGCGGTGACCGCCACCGCGAGGACCAGGGCCATGTAGGCCCAGTCCCGCAGAAGGATCCGCTGGAAGAGTCCGGGCCGTTCGAAATCCAGAGCCTCGTGGGGTACTGACATGGGGTGTTCCTCCGACTGCGTGCGACTTATTCGTTCTTGCTGGACGCAGAATCCGTGGTGTCGCTGTCGCCAACGTTCTTCTGCTCGATGATCCACCGTTTAAGATGCGCAAAGCGCTTCTCGAATTCCACCCGGTGGCGGTTGCTGGTACCGGCCATTACCACCTGCGTGCCGGTGCCGTTGTCCGCGGGGCGGGCCATCACCCAGACCCGCTGGTAGGACACGTAGAACATCAGGAAGATCCCGATGATCAGCATCAGGCTGCCTGCATAGACGGTGCTCTCGCCCGGCGCCTTCGCGATCTGCAGGCCGGAGGCCTCGCGATGTTCGAAGTCGTCCAGGCGGAAGAAATACGGCGAGCCGTAGAAGTGGATCGCGTTGATCGCGGAGACCGCGTCCTCCAGCCAGCGTTGTTCGGCCTCGGTGATCGCGACCACACCCTCTTCCTCGAGCACCTCCATGTACAGGCTCTGCAGACCGGCGTTGAGCACCTGGAACAGCAGGCCGCCCATCTGCTCGCGCTGGCCCTCGGGGATGCGCTCCTCGATCGCGGCATCCACCGCGGGGTATCCCCCCTCGGCGAAGGTCTGCATCAGCATGGCGACGGTGCGTGCGATCGCCTGCTGACCCCCTTCACCGCCCATCAGGTCTCCCGAGTTGCGCGCGGACCTTTCGGCCACCGCCATGCGTACTTCCGGGTCGTGGAGCATGGTCAGGTAGGTACGGAACCGGTCCATGGAGTCGTCGGCATCCGCCGGGATGAACAGATAGGAGAACTCCTGCGCCGGGCTCTCGCGCACGCCGCTGAGGAAATACTTGGCGCCTTCCTGCGGTATCGGGTTCTGGTAGTTGCGGTAGTAAAGACCCGCACCGGTCTCGTCGACCAGGCGCATATCCACCCGCGGGCCGAGGAACACGTTTACTTCCTCGCCTTCCTCGTCGAGCAGTCGCTGGGTGTTCACCTTGGAGAAGTCGATGAATTCGAGGGTCAGCTGACGGCCATCCGGGGTCGGGATCTCGCGCTCGTCAAACACCCGTCCCGGGAAGTCCACGCCCCGCAGGGCGCCGGGGCCCAGCGGGACCGCCTCCATCTCGACGCGCGTGCCGCCGTCGGCGAAGCTGGACTGATAGATCGCGTAGCCGTTGTAGATCAGCGGGTCATTCACGCTGATGGTCGTCTCGTAGGGCTCGTCGCGCTCCGGGTCATGGATCACCAGGTCGCTCTCGTAGGACTGCTCGGCACCGGTGGAGAAGCGCTCGATGCGGAACTCCTTGAGCTCGACGCGGAACGGCAGGTCCTGAACCAGGTAGCCCTCGCGCACCGGCAGGAACACCACGTTGGCCGACGCCCCCTCGGGGATCTCCACACTGCCACGGAACGAGGGATTGCTGACCGGAACGCGCGAAATCTCGGGAACCTGGGATTCCGGGATGGAACGGGTCTCGATCTCGACGTTGCCCATCCATTCGTTGACCTTGAGCAGGAACTGGCCGTCCACCAGCGCGCCGACACAGATGACCACGATGCCGACGTGCGTCAGCACATACCCCAGCCGGTTCCAGCGGCCCTTCATCGCGGCCACCACGGTTTCGCCGTCGCGGGTCTTCTCGCGCGCCCGGAAACCCTGTGCCTTGAGCACGCGGCGCGTGTGGGCGAGGAAATCTTCCTGCGACTGATCCAGCTCTCCCGACGCGCTGCTGGGGAACGAACGCAGGGATTTCTCCTTCACCTGCAGGTTGTAACGGCGCAGATCCTTGAGGATGCCGGGCGCCTGACGATAGACGCAGACGGCGGTGGAGACCACCAGGAAGGCCACCACCAGCAGGAACCAGGTGGCCGAATACACCTGGTAGAGCCCCATGCCGGCAAAGATCTCGTGCCAGAAGGGGCCGAACTGGATCAGGTATTCGGTGTAGGGCTCGTTCTGCACCAATACGGTGCCGATCACGGAGGCGATGGCCAGCGCCACCAGCAACGTGATCGCGAGGTTCATCGAGCCGAGGAACTCGACCAGGATCCGGGAACGCCGCGGGGGTCGGGCCTGACCGCGGGACGAGGAGGAGCCCGACGGACTGGGGTTTTCGGACTTGCCGGCGGACGAGTGGTGATCTGCCATGTTCAAACCTGCGTTGTACGCCCCGGAAAATGGAGGAGCGCGGTCGGGATTTCAATTTCCACGGTTTTTCTCGCGGCGGCCCCGTCGACGCTCGAATGCCGCGGGATCAGACGCCCCGCAATCCGACTTCATTCCCCGGAAGAGGTTCCCCCCGGCTGCCGGGCACGAAAAAGGGGGCGACCCCCGCCGCCCCCCTTTTCGCGTCTTCCGAAACCCGGTGCGCCATGCACCGGGACCGCGCCGAAATCAGTTCGGCTGCAGTCCGGCCATGTACTGCGCCACGGCTTCCATGTCCTCGTCGCTCATGTTGCGCAGGATCCCGCGCATCATCTGGCCGGCGTCGTTGCTCCGCTCGCCGTCGCGGAAATACTGCAGCTGATCCAGATTGTAGGTCGCGTGCTGACCGGCGACCTTCGGGAACATCGCTTCGGGGTTGCCCTGGCCTTCGGCACCGTGGCAGGCGATGCAGGCGGCAACGCCGTCGGACGGGATACCGCCGCGGTAGATCTGCTCGCCACGCTCGACCAGCTCTTCGTCGGCCGTCTCGTAAGTTGGTTCTTGTTCGGCGTAGAACGCAGCGAGATCCTTCATGTCCTGCTCGCTGAGATCGGCGACCTCGCCCGCCATCAGGTCGTTGTGCCGCAGCTCGCCTTCCTGGAAGTCCTTCAGCTGCTTGACGGTGTACTTCGGATGCTGCCCGGCCAGCTTCGGCCACTCGGGGTTGGTGCTGTTGCCGTCGGCCTGGTGACAGGCGGCGCAGGACTGCGAAAGCTCCTGACCACGCTGGGGATCGCCCGCCTGGGCCGCCGAAAGCGGGAGCAGCAGGGAGACGGACAGGGCAGCAAAGAGAGCGGAAAACTTGTGGTTCATGGTGGAGAATCTCCTGCTTGTATATGCGTGCCGGGCCTCGACCCGTTCCTTGTGCCCCGTGTAGAAGGGCGATCAGAATCAGGGGCGCAGTTTATAGCACAACCCCACGTAAGCCACAAAAGTTTCCCACCGTCCCACTCGGACCAGGATGATTTCGATCATGCAACCGCGTTTTCGTGAAACCGCCTTTTCGCACGGGGTCTCGCGCCTCGATCAGCTCCCCGACGACCGCGGGATCGAGATCGCCTTTGCCGGGCGCTCCAACGCCGGCAAGTCCAGCGCGCTCAACCGCCTGTGCGGGCGCAAGGGGCTCGCACGGGTCGGCCGCACGCCCGGCCGCACCCAGGAGATCAACGTGTTCACCCTGCCGCCGGCGGAAGACTGGCGGCTGATCGACCTGCCCGGCTATGGCTACGCCAGGGTCTCCGCGAAACAGCGCGAACACTGGGACCGCCTGCTGGGCGGCTACCTGCAGAAACGCCAGTGCCTGGCCGGGCTGGTGCTGATCATGGACGTGCGCCGGCCGCTCACCGAACTGGACTGGCAGATGCTGGATTGGGCCGGGGCGCGACGCCTGCACTGCGTGCTGACCAAGGCCGACAAGGTGTCCCGTCAGGAGGCGCAGCGCCAGTTGCATGCCGCGCACGCGCGCCTGGAAGAGGCGGGGATCGACGCATCGCTGCAGACCTTTTCGGCCCTCAAGGATCAGGGGGTGGAGGATCTGCGCGGGCTGCTGACCGAGTGGATCGAGGAAGAAGGCGAGAACACGGCCATGCCGGATCAGACGGCCTGAACGGCCCGGTCCGGACGCCACTCGAGGAACCGGCCAGTCGGGAAGCCGATAAAAAAGTGCCCCGATCCCGGGGAGGAGGATCGGGGCAACCACGACCTCGACAGGGGGAGGCGAGGTCTGCCCGCTCAGGGAGAGAAGCGGGGAGCGCCAGGCCATGGCGCTCGTCAATTCAGACGATAGTGGCGCGGTGAAGTTCCCGGCCGATTCGCTCGTAACCGGAAGATTTTCACATCCTGCGATGCGCCCGGGCTCAGCTGTCCCGCGCGTGCTCCTCGACGGTCCGAACCAGCTCGTCCGCCGGGGTCCCGTGGGGGTGGATCTCGAGCAGGTCGCCTTCGGGGCCGACCAGATAGGTCGACGAACTGTGGTCGATCACGTAGCCCATGGCCGACTCGCTTTCGGTCCGTTCGTAGAACACGCCGTACTGCTCCACCGCCGGCTCGAGGTCTTCGTGCGATCCGGTGGCGCCCTGAATGGCCGCGTGGAAATGGTCGGTGTACTCGGCCAGGTGCTCGCGGTCGTCGCGCTCCGGATCCACGCTCACGAAGACCGCGCGGACCTGCCCTTCGAGGTCATCCGGCAGCCGGTTCAGGGCCTGACCGATCCACCCGAGACTGACGGGACAGGCATCGGGGCACGAGGTGTAACCGAAATAGAGCCACACGTACTGCCCCTCGAAGTCCCGCAGATCGAAGCCCTCGTCACCTGCAGTGGAAACCGGCAGCTCGAACGGCCCGCCGCTCACCCGCTCCGCCACCGGGATATCCTCATGACTCGCGGCCTCGCCAGAGGGTGGTTCCCCCGGGGCAAGCCAGACATAGATCAGGAGGGCGGCCGCGGCGATGGCGGCCAGGATCCACAGGGTGGTCGTGACGGAAAGTCGGGACACGGTACGGATTCCTCGGTTCGGTTGATCAGTGATCGCGGGCCGTTACGAAGCGATACTGCACCCGCGCGGCATCCCCGTCGCCTTCCGGCAGGACGGTCGCCGCCCAGGTCATCGCCTCGGTGGTGCAGATCGGCAGGGTGGTGGTCCCGGCGTATTCGCCCGGGCCCACGCGCTCCAGGCGCGGGCGCTGAAAGCCCATGTACATTTCCACCCCGGCGAAGTCCAGCTCGATCCATTCGGGTTCGCTGCCACCGCGGCCGTCATGGCGCAGATGCAGCTCCAGTTCCCGCAGCATGGGGACCGGACGCGGGGTGATCTCGAGGGTCATCTCGCCACCGTCGGGGTGCTGCACGGCGCAGGGGCCCGCATTGAGGTCGCAGATCTCCGGGGTCACCACCACGACGTCATCGCCGCCGCCACCGCCCGCCAGATAGCGATCCGCCGCCACCCAGACGGCCGCCAGCAGCAGCCCGGCGACCAGCCATGGCGCAATGCGGTTGAACCGGCGTGCCAGTGATTCGACGTCCGCCATGATCCGCCTCCCGGATAGCCCTCAGTGGGCGTCGTCCCAGTTGTTGCCGACACCCACGTCCACGACCAGCTCCACGTCGAGCTCGGCGGCCCCGCTCATGGCCTGGCGCACCAGCGCGGTCAGGTCCTCCACCGCCGCATCGGCCACCTCGAACACGAGTTCGTCGTGCACCTGCATGATCATGCGCGCGTCGATCCCGTTGTCCTCGAGGTCGTGCGCGACCCGCACCATCGCGCGCTTGATGATGTCGGCGGCCGTCCCCTGCATCGGGGCATTGATCGCCACGCGCTCGGACTGCTGGCGCCGCGCGCCGTTGCGGCTGTTGATCTCGGGCAGGTACAGACGGCGGCCGAACAGGGTCTCGACATAGCCATTCTCTCGCCCGGAGGCCCGCGCCCGCTCCATGTAGTCGTGCACGCCGGGATAGCGATTGAAGTAGCGGTCGATGTATTCGCGCGCCTCGCCCTGCTCGATGCCGAGGTTGCGGGCCAGGCCCCAGGCGGACATGCCGTAGATCAGGCCAAAGTTGATCGCCTTGGCCGCGCGCCGCTGCTCGCCGGTGACTTCATCCGGGGCCGGCCCGAAGACCTCGGCGGCGGTCGCGCGGTGGATGTCCTGACCCTCGGCGAAGGCCTTCAGCAGGCCGGCATCCTGCGACAGGTGGGCCATGATGCGCAGCTCGATCTGCGAGTAGTCCGCCGCCAGCAGCTGGTGGCCCTCATCCGCGATGAACGCGCGGCGGATTCGCCGTCCGGCCTCGGTGCGCACCGGGATGTTCTGCAGGTTCGGCTCCGAGGAGGACAGCCGCCCGGTGGCCGCCCCCGCCTGATGATAGGAGGTGTGCACCCGCCCGGTCTCCGGGTGGATGCGCCGGGGCAGGGTCTCGGTGTAGGTGCTGCGCAGCTTGGAGAGTCCGCGGTGTTCGAGGATCAGCCGGGGCAGGGCGTAGTCGTCCGCCATCTGCTCCAGCACATCCTCGGCGGTGGAGGGCTGACCCTTGGGCGTGCGCCGCAGCACAGGCAGGCCCAGGCGCTCGAACAGGATCTCCTGGATCTGCTTGGGCGAGCCGAGGTTGAACTCGCCGCCGGCCTCCGCGAACGCCTCGCGCTCGATGCGCTCCATCTCGGCCAGAAGCTCCTGGCTCTGCTCGCCGAGCCGATCCGGGT
Source organism: Thioalkalivibrio sp. ALJ24 (assembly GCF_000377785.1). GTDB lineage: Bacteria > Pseudomonadota > Gammaproteobacteria > Ectothiorhodospirales > Ectothiorhodospiraceae > Thioalkalivibrio. The sequence goes on from NZ_KB898729.1 coordinate 110,514, forward strand.
CCACCTTCACGCCGGCGCGTTCGATGTCCGCCAGCACCGGGACCAGCGGCATCTCGATCTCGCGGTAGACGAAAGCCGGACCTTCCGCCTCCTGCAGACGCGGCTGGAACAGCGCATCCAGCTGCAGGCAGATGTCGGCATCCTCGCCGGCGTAATCGGTGGCGATGCCGATGTCCACCTCGGCGAACGGGATCTGCTTCGCCCCCTTGCCGGCCACGTCCTCGTAATGCGTGGTCTGGTAGTCCAGGTGGCGCTCGGCCAGGGAGTCGAGGTCGTGGCGGTTCGCGCCCGCATCCAGGCAGAACGACTCGAGCAGCGTGTCGTCGACGATGCCGCGCAGGGTGATGCCGTGATTGCCCAGCACGTTGCGGTCGTATTTCAGATGATGGCCCAGCTTGCCGTGGCGCTCCGACTCCATCCACGGCTTCAGGCGCTCGAGCGTCTGCTCGCGCGGCAGCTGCGGCTCGGCATCCGGCCCGGTGTGGGCCAGCGGCAGGTAATACGCGGTGCCCGGTTCGAATGCGAAGGACATGCCGACGATCTCGGCGCGCATCGCCTCCAGACTCGTCGTCTCGGTATCGAAGGCGACGCGCTCGGCCTGGTCCAGGCGTTCCAGCAGCTCGGCCAGCTCGGCCTCCTCGCGCAGCGTCCGGTAGTCCCCTTTTGCCGGCGCCTCGCCCCCGTTGTCGGCACCGCCGCCGGCGGCCGCGGCCTCACCGCCTTCCAGCTCCGTGCGCCAGCGGGTGAAGCCGTAGCGACGCACCATCTCCAGCAAACGCTCGTGATCCGGCTCGCGGATATCGAGATCGTCGGGGCCGACGTCCAGCTCGACATCACGCCGGACCGTGATCAGCTCGCGCGAGGTGGGCAGACGGTCGGCCGCGGCGCGCAGGTTCTCGCCGATCTTGCCGCCGATATCATCGGCCTGCTGCAGGATGGAGTCGAGATCGCCGTACTTCGCGATCCATTTGGCCGCGGTCTTGGGCCCGACCTTGTCCACGCCCGGGATGTTGTCGACGCTGTCGCCCATCAGCGCGAGGTAGTCAACGATCCGCTCCGGCGCCACGCCGAACTTCTCCTCCACGCCCTCGCGGTCCAGCGTGACCCCGCTCATGGTGTTGACCAGCGTGATGCGATCATTCACCAGCTGGGCGAGGTCCTTGTCGCCGGTGGAGATCACGACGTCATGCCCGGCGCGGGCCGCCTGGTCGGCCAGGGTCGCGATGACGTCGTCAGCCTCCACGCCCTCTACGCTCAACAGCGGCAGGCCCATCGCCTGCACCAGTTCGTGCAGCGGCTCGATCTGGGCGGCCAGCTCTTCCGGCATCGGCGGGCGGGTGGCCTTGTATTCCGGGTAGATCTCGTCGCGGAAGGTGGGGCCCTTCGCATCGAACACTACCGCCATGTGTTCCGGGCCGTAGTCCGCGCGCAGCTTGCGCAGCATGTTCGCCACGCCGTACATCGCCCCGGTCGGGGCGCCATCCGGCGCGGTGAGCGGCGGCAGGGCATGGTAGGCCCGGAACAGATAGGACGAACCGTCGACCAGGACGAGCGGGGCTTGCGACATCTCGGGATCCGGCTGGGCTTGCGGGGCCTTATTCTAGCAGCCCCGTGGCGGCGCCCGAGGGATGCCGGTGCGATTTGTGCACCCGTCGGGGCGGGGTTAGTCTAGGCGACCCTGAGTGCAACCGACGCGCGCGCCTCGATGAACGATCACGACCGAGCGGAACACCCCGGGCTGCGGCCCATCGACGATTCCTCGCTGACCCGCGAGAGCTGGAAGATCTTCCAGATCATGGCGGAGTTCGTGGAGGGGTTCGAACGTCTGGCGCATATCAAGCCCTCGGTGAGTGTCTTCGGTTCCGCGCGCCTGGCGGGCGACCATCCGGACTACCTGCTGGCCGAACAGATCTCGCGCCAGCTGTCGGACGCGGGCTTCGCGGTGGTCAGCGGCGGCGGGCCGGGCATCATGGAGGCCGCCAACAAGGGCGCGTTCGCCGGACATTCCCCCAGCATCGGGCTCAACATCCAGCTGCCGCACGAGCAGCACGCCAACCCGTATCAGGACATCGGCCTGGGGTTCCGGCACTTCTTCTCGCGCAAGGTGATGTTCGTGAAGTACGCCTCCGCCTACGTGGTGCTGCCGGGCGGGTTTGGCACGCTGGACGAGCTCGCCGAGATCCTGACCCTGGTGCAGACCGGCAAGACCCGCCGCATCCCGGTGGTGCTGGTCGGCAGCAAGTTCTGGGAAGGGCTGCTGCAGTGGTTCGAGGACGCGCTGGTCACCCATGGCACCATCGATGCCGAGGACCTCAATCTATACTCGGTGGTGGACACCCCCGAGGAGGTCGTGGACGTGATCTTCGAGTACTACGAGGCGCGCAGCTTCGAACCCTCGGCGGAAGAGAAACAACGACTCATGGAGCTGTGATGAATCCGCGCACCCGCGCCACGGCGCTGTCCGCCACCCTGCTGGCCCTGATGTTCGCCACCGGACCGGCACTCGCCCAGGACTTCGAGGACACCCCGCCGCCGCCCGACATGCCCGACGAGGCCGAAGGCGACGAACCCGCCCCGCCCCCGGTCCTGGACGATCGCGCGCGCCAGCTGCAGGAACTCGAGGAGGCGGACATCATCATCATGGAACGCGACGGCGAGACCCGGCGCGAATACCGCGTGGACGGCGATCTGGTGATCGTGGAGGTCACCCCGGCCGCCGGCCCCACTTACTATCTGGTCGATGTGACCGGGGAGGGCGACCTGCAGCGCCGCGACGATCTGTCCCCGGGCTTCGTACCGCCCCGCTGGAGGATCCTGGAATGGTAGACACCCCCGCCACCGTGGAACTTCCGGCCGCCGACGCTGTGGCACTGGAGCAGGCCTTTGCCGCCGCCCGCGCCGCCGGTGCGGCCCTGGGCCTGCCCGGCGGAGGCGACGCCCCGCAAACGGCCGGCGACCGGGCGTGCTGGACGCTGGAGCCGGGCAGCGTACCGGCCCTTGATCTCGACGAACCCGCCCTGCAGGAACTGGGGCGCCTGGCCGCCCGCTGGCAGGCGTGGCATCCGGCCGATGCCCTGCCCGCCTCCACGGGCTGGCGGCGCGGGGTACTGCAGCAGCAGCTGCGCGAACGCGCCGAGGGCCGGGACGCTGCACTGGACGAGGCCGGGCGCGAGCAGCTGGAACGCGAGCTCCACCACCAGAGCCTGTACCGCTTCGAGGATCTGCCGGTCGCGGGCAGCTACTGGAGCGCGGTGCGCCGGCACGGCGAGCAGACCGGGCTCGCCGGCCTGGTGATCCCGCCCGCGCCGCTGCCGGCCTTCTGGCAGCTGGCGCGCATCGCCCTGACCGTGGCGGTGGACGCGCAGGGCGAACTCGACCGCGACCGCTACCGGGCGCTGCTGGACGGCTACCACCGGGAGCGTCCGCTGAGCGCGATCGAGCGCGGCGCGGCGCCCACCCTGCTGCGCATGGCGGCACTGGATGCATGGCTGGGGCGCATCGAATCGGGCGATGCCGATGCGGGGCCGGATGCGCGCCTCGCCGGCCTGCAGGGTGCCGGCACCCGGGTGCAGTCGGTATGGGTACGCCAGGCGGCCTGAGGGCCCCGCGCGCGGGGCCCGGAGCCCTGTTCTTCGGCACGGTTCTCGGCGTGATCATCGCTGGTGCGCCCGGGCTCGCCGCGCAGGCCTCCACCGAGGTCCATCGCTGGGTGGACGACGACGGGGTGGTGCATTTCTCCGACGAGGCCCCTGGCGACAGCCGCAGTGAACGCATCGAGATACAGGAACCCATGGGCGCAATTCCGCTGGAGAACGCCCGCGAGATCCTGGATCGACCGATCCGCCGGCCGGGCGAAGACCCGGCGCAAGCCGAGGAAGACACCGCCGAGGCGGACGGAGAAGCCGACGACGCTGACGATGACGCGCCGGAATACACGGTTGAGGACGTCCCCGTGCCCGTGGAGATGGTGGATTTCTGAGGCTCCGCGCCGGATGCACCGCCATCGGGCAATTGATGCCCTATAATAGGGCAATGAATGCACCAATACGGAACACCTCGCCAGGCAGCGGCCTCGAAGGCCGGCCGACTTCCCGCCCGGTGCTTCTGGCGCGCTTCGTGCTTGGTATCGAGCGATGAGCTCGCAAACCCCCAGCACTGTCGACCCGCTGCCCACGCCCCCGTGGTGGGACGACCTCTCCACCGCGGTGCTGGTCACCGACGGCGAACTGCGCCTGCAGGCGATGAACGGATCCGCCGAGGTCCTGCTGGGGCTCAGTCGCGAGCGCATCCTGGGCCACTCCCTGGGGCAGTGGCTGCACCTGGACCGCAACCTGGCGACCCGCCTGCGCAGTGCCCTGACCCTGGACCAGCCGATCACCCTGCGGGCACGACAGATGGAACCTGTGCGGGCCGACAGCTTCCTCGCGGACGTAATCATCACGCCCCTGCACGGCCCGGGCGACAAGCCCGGACAGCTGCTGTTCGAGCTCAGTGCGATCGACCGCCACGAACGCATCTCGCGCGAAGAACAGCTGCAGAAACAGCAGGCCATCTCGCGCGCGGTTACCCGGGGCCTGGCCCACGAGATCAAGAACCCGCTGGGCGGCCTGCGCGGTGCCGCGCAGTTGCTGGCGGCGGAGCTGGACGATCCCGATCTGCGCGAATACACCCGCATCATCATCCACGAGGCCGACCGCCTGCGCTCGCTGGTGGACCGCATGCTGGGGCCCAACAACATGCCGCGGCGCGAACCGGTCAACCTGCACGAGATCCTCGAGCACGTGCGCGGCCTGATCAGCGTGCAGCTCCCTCTGGGTGTCAGGATCCGCGGCGACTACGACCCGTCGATCCCGGAGATCCAGGCGGATCGCGACATGCTGGTGCAGGCCATTCTCAACCTGGTGCAGAACGCCCTGCAGGCGCTGGGGGACGAGGGCGAGATCGTGCTGAGCTCGCGCATCCTGCGCCAGTACACCGTGTCCGGCCAGCGCCACCGGCTGGTGGCGCGCCTGAGCGTGCGCGACAACGGCCCGGGCATCCCCGAAGAGGTGCGTGAACGCATCTTCTTCCCCATGGTGACCGGCCGCGCCAGCGGCACCGGCCTGGGCCTGCCGATCGCACAGAGCCTGGTGCAGCTGCACAACGGGCTGATCGAATGCCATTCCCGGCCCGGCGCCACCCGCTTCGACATCCTGCTGCCGATCGAAGACCCGCCCGTCGCGGAGGAACCCCGAACATGAATCCCACGGTCTGGGTCATTGATGACGACGACTCCATCCGCTGGGTACTGGAGCGCGCCCTGCAACGCGCCGACATCCGTGTTCGGTGCTTCGAATCCGCCGATGCGGCCTGGGCCGCGCTGGAGCAGGACCATACCCCGGACACCGTGGTGGCGGACATCCGCATGCCCGGGCTTAACGGACTGGACTTCCTCGCGCGCATGCAGGAACGCGGCGACGCGCCGCCGGTGATCATCATGACCGCGTTCTCGGACCTGGAGAGCGCGGTGGGCGCCTACCAGACCGGGGCGTTCGAATACCTGCCCAAGCCGTTCGACGTGGACGAGGCGGTGGCACTGGTCCAGCGCGCTCTGGAGGCGCGGCGCGACAGCCAGGCCGCCGCGGCCCCGGGCGCGGCGGGCGCGGAGGAGGCCCCGATCATCGGCGAGGCGCCGGCGATGCAGGAGATGTTCCGCGCCATCGGTCGGCTGTCCCGGTCCAACATCACGGTGCTGATCAACGGCGAATCCGGGACCGGCAAGGAGCTGGTCGCGCGCGCGCTGCATCAGCACAGTCCGCGTGCGGGACAGCCCCTGATCGCGCTGAACACCGCCGCCATCCCCAAGGACCTGCTGGAGAGCGAGCTGTTCGGGCATGAACGCGGTGCCTTCACCGGCGCCAGCCAGACCCGCAAGGGCCGCTTCGAACAGGCCGACGGGGGCACCCTGTTCCTCGACGAGATCGGCGACATGCCGTTCGACCTGCAGACCCGCCTGTTGCGCGTGCTGTCCGACGGCACCTTCTACCGGGTCGGCGGACACACGCCCATCCGCACCGACGTGCGCATCATCGCTGCGACCCACCAGGACCTCGAGGAGCGCGTGCGCGCGGGCCAGTTCCGCGAAGACCTGTTCCATCGCCTGAACGTGATCCGCATCCATGTCCCCTCGCTGCGCGAACGCCCGGAGGACATCCCCCTGCTGGTCAGCCACTTCATGACCGAGGTGGCGGGCGAGCTGGGGGTGGAACCCAAGGTGATGCGGCCCGAGGTGGTCGCCGAGATGCAGCGGATGCCGTGGCCGGGCAACGTACGTCAGCTGGAGAACACCTGCCGCTGGCTGACGGTGATGGCTTCGGGGCGCGAGGTGCACCTGGACGACCTGCCTGCCGAACTGCGCGCGTCCGGCGCGCCCGCACCGCCCTCCGCCGATGGGGCCGACGGGGCCTACGGGCCGGTCGGGGCGAGCGCGCCGGGGCCGGCGCGCGACTGGACCGAGGAGCTGGCGCGTACCGCGCGCGAGCACTGGGGCCGCGGCGATGCCGACCTGCTGGGCAGTCTGCAGCCGGCGATGGAGCGCACCCTGATCCGCGAGGCCCTGCGCGCCTCGGGCGGGCACCGGCAGAAGGCCGCGGCCCTGCTCGGCTGGGGCCGCAACACTCTCACGCGCAAGATTCAGGAGCTGGGCATGGACCGCGAACCCGGGCCGCAGGACCCGGACTGACGCGCCATCGCTAGTCGGGTACGCCGCAGCCGGAGAAGCCCTCATTCAGCTGCAGCCGCCCGGTCAGCTCGCTCACGTGGCCGATCCCGTGGCGGTCCATGTAATCGTTAATGCCCGCCAGGATCTTCGGCAGGCACAGCGGATCGTAGAACAGACCGGTACCCACGCCCACGGTGCTGGCCCCCGCCAGCAGGAACTCCAGGGCATCCTCGGCGCGGGTGACCCCGCCCTGACCGATGATCGGGATGCCGTGGGCCTTCGCCACCTGGTGGACCTGGTGGACCTTCAGCAGCGCCACCGGCTTGATCGCCGGGCCCGACAGTCCGCCCTGGTTGTTGCCGATCACCGCGCGGCCGCTCTCGGCATCCACCGCCATGCCCATCAGGGTGTTGATCACCGCGAAGCCGTCGGTACCCGCTTCGATGCAGCGCCGGGCGTTCTCGGCGATGTCGGTCTGGTTGGGCGAGAGCTTGGTGATCAGCGGTTTCTGCGTGACCGAGCGGCAGGCCTCGACCACCCGCGCGGACATGTCCGGGTCATTGCCGAAGGCGACCCCGCCTTCCTTCACATTGGGGCAGGAGATGTTGATCTCGATCGCGTCCACCGGGGAATCATCGAAGGCCCGGGTGACCGCGATGTATTCCTCGATGGTGGACCCGGAGACGTTGGCGATGAAGCGCGTCTCGTCGTAATCCAGGCCCGGCAGGATACCGCCGACCACCTGTTCGACCCCGGGGTTCTGCAGGCCGATGGCGTTCAGCATGCCCTCCGGGGTCTCGTACACCCGGTGCGGGGGGTTGCCGGGCCGTGCGGCCCCGGTGGTGCCCTTGAGGCACACCGCGCCGGCATCCCGGTTGGAAAAGCCGGCCACCCGGGTATATTCCTCGCCGAACCCGACACAGCCGGACAGCAGCACCAGAGGCGTGTTGAAATGCAGCCCGCAGAATTCCAGGGAGAGCCGCGAATCGTCGCGCGCTTCGCTCATGTTTCACATCGTCCTGTATCAGCCCGAGATCCCGCCGAACACCGGGAACGTCATTCGTCTGGCCGCCAACACCGGGGCGGCCCTGCATCTGATCCACCCGCTGGGCTTCAGCCTCGACGAGAGCCGGCTGCGCCGCGCGGGGCTGGATTACCGGGAATGGGCCCGGGTCCGCGAGTATGACAGCCTGGCCGCCTGGCGGGAATCCGTGGCCCCGCAGCGGGTGTTCGCGATCACCACGCGCGGGAGCTGTCGCTTTGATACCCCGGCGTTCGCCGCGGGCGATGCCTTCCTGTTCGGCCCCGAGAGCCGCGGCCTGCCGCAGCAGGAACTGGACGCGATCCCGGAGGAGCGGCGCCTGCGGCTGCCGATGCAGCCCGGCAGCCGCAGCCTCAATCTCGGCAATTCGGTCGCGGCGGTGATCTACGAGGCCTGGCGCCAGCTGGACTTCGCCGGCGGCGAGTAGGGCGGCCAGGCTTCTCCGGTTCAAGGCTTCAGGGGTTCAGGCGTCCTCGGCGACCGGATCGCGCTCCAGCAGGCGGCGCACCGCGTCGTGCACCCGCCGGCCACGATAGAGCACCGCGTGTACCTCCTCGCAGATCGGCATCTCCACGCCGGCGGCATGCGCGCGTTCCACCGCCACGCGCGCGGTCTCGACCCCTTCCACCGACTGACCCACCCGCTCGCGTGCGGTCGCCAGGTCGTAGCCCTGGCCCAGCAGCAGACCGACCCGGCGGTTGCGCGACTGGTCGTCGGTGCAGGTGAGCAGCAGATCGCCGAGGCCGGACAACCCGGTCAGGGTCTGCGGCCGCGCGCCGAGGGCCTCGCCCAGGCGCTGCAGCTCGGCCAGACCCCGGGTCAGCAGGGCGGCGCGCGCATTGGCGCCGAACCCGGCCCCGTCGGCGACCCCGGAGGCCACCGCCAGGACGTTCTTGAACGCGCCGCCCAGCTCCACGCCGATCACGTCGGGGTTGCCGTAGATGCGCATGGAACCGCCGTGGAAGGCATCGGCCAGGCGGCGCCGGCGCTCCGGATCGGCCGAGGCGGCGGTCAGGGCGGTGGGCTGGCCGCGCGCAACCTCGGCGGCGAACGAAGGCCCGGAGATCAGGGCCGCCGGCTGTCCGGCCCCCAGTTCCGCCTCGGCCACCTCGTGCAGCCAGGCCCCGCTGGAGGTCAGGCCCTTGGTGGCCCAGGCCACCGCCTGCCCAGGGCCGAGCCGGGGCTGCAGCCAGCGCAGGGTCTCGCGGAAGGCGCCCGAGGGTACGGCCACCAGCACCAGATCGACGTCGTCGACGACCTCCGCGTCGGCACTCACCCGCAGGTTGCGCGGGAAGGTCAGCCCGGGCAGGTAACGGGGATTCTCGCGCTCGCGTTCCAGTCGCTCGGCAGTCTCCGCCGACCGGCCCCACAGGCGCACCTCGTCATGCAGGCGTGCGGCATGCACCGCCAGGGCGGTTCCCCAGGAACCCGCGCCCAGTACCGCGATGCGCATCGCCGGGGTCGGCTCAGGCGTTCTGGCTGGCGGTGACGCTGGCGCCGTTGCCGCCGCTGGCCTGGCCTTCCTTCTGCTCCTTCAGATGCTTGGCATACAGCGCGTCGAAATTGACCGGCTGCAGCAGCAGCTGCGGGAAACCACCCTTCAGGACCAGATCGGCGACCGTCTCGCGCGCGAACGGGAACAGCGCATTGGGGCAGTAGGCGCCCAGCAGCTGATTGCGCTGTTCCTCCGGGAAGCCGCGCACGATGAACACGCCGGCCTGCTTGATCTCGACCAGATAGCCGGTCTCGCCGTTGGACTCGGTGGTGACCGTCAGGCCCAGTTCCACCTCGTAGACTCCTTCCTGCTCACCTACCGGTCGCGCCTGGGTGTTGAGCTGGATGCCGGTCTCGCCCTTCCATTCCTTGAGGAAAATCTCGGGGGCGCCGGGGGCCTCGAAGGACAGGTCCTTGATGAAGACCTTCTGCATGGAGAATTCGGGGCCGCCGGAGCCCTGGCCGCCCTGCGCGGCCGCGTCGGTCTGATTGTCTTCAGCCATGGTGCGTTCGGATCCTTTCAGGTGTTCGTGGAATCGCCGGCGTCCACGCCCCCGCAGGCCTCGATCAGGCGGTCCAGCTCGCCGGACCGATCCATGGCCTGGAGTTCGTCGTAGCCGCCGATGTGGGTATCCCCCAGGAAGATCTGCGGGACACTGGTACGTCCGTTCGCGCGCTGCTCCATCTCGTGGCGCAGCCCGGAATCGCGGTCGATGCGGTATTCGTCAAACCCCAGATCGCGCTGGTTGAGCAGCCGACGGGCGAGGATGCAGAACGGGCAGTGCCCGGTGGCGTAGACTTCGAATCGCATTACTTTTTCTTCAGCGGCATGCCGGCATTCTGCCAGGCCTGGACACCGCCGGAGAGGTTGACCACGTCCTCGAAGCCGGCCGAGGTCAGCTGACTGGCCGCCATCGACGAGCGATTGCCACTCCGGCAATAGACCACCACCGGGCTCGATTTCCACCCCTCGATGTCCTGCATGCGCTTTTGCAGCTCGCCCAGCGGGATGTGCTTCGCGCCACCGATCCGTCCCTCCGAGACTTCCTTGTGCTCACGCACGTCAAGGATCAGGGCGTCGTCCTGGTTCATCACGCGCACCGCCTCGGTGGGTCCGAGCTCGCGGTACTTGCGCGTCAGGCGTCGGAACTCGGCGAAGATGATCAGCGCGAGCACGGCCACCAGGGCGCCGGTCAGGATGGGGTGGGCAGCAAGGAATTCGGGCAGACGTTCGAACATTCGGGAGACCGGTCGGGATTCAGGAACGACAGAAAACGTCCTGCATCATACCGATCAGGCGCAGGGTGCGGGAGTCCCCCACGCGATAGTAGACACGATTGGCGTCCTTGCGGGTGGCCAGAATCCCCTTGTCGCGCAGGATCCCGAGGTGCTGGGAGATGTTGCTCTGGGAAGTCCCGACCTGGTCCACGATTTCCTGTACGCTGACCTCCCGGTCACCCAGAATGCACAGGATTTTGAGCCGCAGCGGATGGGACATGGCCTTGAGCGAGCGCGAAGCTCGCTCGATGTCCTCGTCCTGCGACATCAGTTCGTCTTCGGTGCATGTATCGTCGCTCACGGCAGCCTCTTGATCGTGGGGGCAAGGCCCCTGGCACTGGGTGAGAATATTAGAACGCAAACGTACCCCGATATGCGGATCCACGCAATCTTGTCCCTGTCCTTTTCGTGGATTGTCCTGCTGGTGGCGGGTCTGCTGACCGCCCTGCCGGCCCAGGCACTGGAGCCCGAGGCCGAACTGGAGGCCACCCTGGAGGCGATCCGAGACATCGAACGCTCGCTGGACGAGCGCCGCGAGGCGGTGGCCGACCTCGAGGAACGCATCGCCGCCTCGGCACGCGGATCCAGCGAACAGCGCGAACGGCTGGGGGAACTGGAAGCCCGGCGCCAGGCGCAGGAACAGGTGATCGCGGACCACGAGGAGCGGGTGGAGGCACGGGAGGCCGGATTGCGCGAACAGCGCCGCGAGGCCGCTCATCTGCTGCACGACCAGTGGCTGCAGGGTCGGCACCCGCAGCGGAGTCGGGCCGATGCCGACCGCCAGCGGCATCACGACGTTTATCACGCTTCGATCCGCGATGCCCGCCAGGAGGCGCTGGCGGCGCTGCAGGAACGTCTGGAGGACCTGCGGGCGGCACGCGCGGAGCTGGCCGAGGAACGCGAACGCCTCACGCGGCGCGAGGCCGAGGCGCGTGAGGCGATGGAGGCACTGGAACGCGAGGAGGCGGCCCGCCGGGCGGCCCTGGCCGATCTTGAAGCCGCCATGCAGGACGAGACCCTGGAACTGGAACGGCTGGAACGCAACGCCGAGACCCTGGACGCGGTGATCCGTGAGATCGAGGAGGAACGGCAGGCGGCGCGCGAGGCGCCGGACGATGGGGAGACCCGGGGCGCGGTGAATCCCGATGTGGCCTTTGCCGCGCTGGAGGGCGAACTGCCGCGGCCACTCGAGGCCCCGGTGGTGCGCACCTTCGGCTCCAGCCGCGACAGCGGGCTCGGGAGCCGCTGGCAGGGGGTGGTTCTGGACGCAGAAACCGGTGCCGCCGTGCGCGCCGTGCATCAGGGGCGAGTGGCCTATGCTGACTGGATGCAGGGATACGGCTTCCTGGTGATCCTGGAACACGGGGAAGGATATCTGACGCTGTACGGGAACCTGGACGAGATCATGGTGCGGCCGGGCGAGGATGCGGATGCCGGCGAGGCCGTCGGGCGGGCCGGGGAAGGCAGTCCGGGCATCGCGCCCGGGCTGTATTTCGAGGTTCGGCGAGAGGGCCGCACATTGAACCCGGAGGACTGGTGGCCGTCTCAATAGTCAGCAACGGGAAAAGGCGCGGCGGCAGGCGTCCGCGGTGTTCGCGGATTGTGTGTACTTGAACGCGCGTTTCCCTAGAATGGATCGTCAGGGATCCGCAGACAGACTCGGACAAGGTATACATCAATGAACAAGCTTTTCCATTCCGGCTACGGCCTGCTGACCGGGCTGGTGCTGGGCATCATGCTGAGCGTGTCCGTGGGCGTCTATGCGGGCCGCGAAGACGCCTCGGGCCTGTCGGCCCTCCCGGTCGAGGACCTGCAGCGCTTCACCGACGTCTACATGCGCATCAAGCGCAATTACGTGGAAGAGGTCGAAGACAAGGAGCTGCTGGACAACGCCATCCAGGGGATGCTGACGGGTCTGGACGAGCACTCCACGTATCTGGACGAGGACGACTTCCGCGACATGGAGGCCGGCACCTCTGGCGAGTTCGGCGGGCTGGGGATCGAGGTCGGCATGGAAGACGGCTTCGTCAAGGTCATCGCCCCGATTGACGACACGCCTGCCGACCGCGCCGGGATCGAGGCAGGCGACCTGATCGTGCGGCTCGACGGCGAGTCGGTGCGCGGCATGGACCTGTCGGATGCCGTCAGCCGGATGCGCGGCGAGGAGGGGACCGACATCACGCTGACGGTGGTGCGTGACGGCGAGGATCAGCCGCTGGAGATCACCATTACCCGCGACATCATTCAGGTCGAATCGGTGCGTTCGGAAATGCTGGAAGATGGCTACGGCTACGTCCGCGTCAGCAATTTCCAGACGCGCACCGCACAGGACCTTGTCAGAGCGATTGAGGAACTGAAGGACAAGAACGGCCTGCGTGGGCTGGTGCTGGATCTGCGCAATAACCCGGGCGGGATCCTTAACGGCGCGGTGGGCGTCTCGGACGCCTTCCTCGACGGTGGCCGCATCGTGTACACCGAAGGACGCCTGGACGAAGCCCAGGTCGATTACGACGCCTCGCCCGGTGACGTGCTCAACGGCGTGCCAATGGTCGTTCTGGTGAACCGCGGTTCGGCCTCGGCCTCCGAGATCGTTGCCGGCGCGCTGCAGGACCACGGGCGGGCGATCATCATGGGTCAGAACAGCTTCGGCAAGGGGTCGGTACAGACGATCCTGCCGCTGACCGAACAGACCGGGATCAAGCTGACCACCGCTCGCTACTACACGCCGGACGGGCGTTCGATCCAGGACGAGGGGATCGAACCGGACATCCGTCTGGACGAGCGCTTGAGCGTCTCGCGGGACGAAGAGGACGAGACTGATGCGATGCGCGGTTTGCCCGACGACCTCGACGAGGACGAGGATGATGAGGAGAGCCTGGCGGAGCGTGACTTCGGCCTGAACGAGGCGCTAAACCTGCTGAAGGGTCTCAACATCTACAACGCGCGATAGGAGGCGGCATGACAAGCGTCCTGGTACCCGTCGCCGAGGGTTCGGAAGAGCTCGAGGCGGTGACCATGATCGATCTGTTCCGCCGCGCGGGGTTCGAGGTGACCGTGGCGGGCCAGTACAACGCCCCGGTCACCTGTTCGCGCGGCACCCGGCTGGTTCCGGATTGCGGTCTGGATGACCTGGGGGACCGGGCCTTCGACCTCATCGCGATCCCGGGTGGCCTGCCGGGCGCGAATCATCTGCGCGATGATGAGCGGCTCATCCGGCGGCTGCGCGATCAGGCCGCGGCCGGTCGACCGTCGGCCGCAATCTGTGCCGCCCCCAAGGTGCTGGCCCGCGCCGGGCTGCTGGAAGGTCGGCGCGCGACCTCGTTTACCGGCGCCCTGGATGGAACCGGTGTGGAATCGACCGGCACGGCGCTGGAGGTCGACGGACCGGTGATTACCGGCCGCGGGCCCGGGGTTGCGATGGATTTCTCTCTGGCCGTGATCGAGGAGCTGGCCGGCCGCGAGACTCGAGAGGCGGTCGAGGGCCCGCTCCTGCGGGCCTGAGGCGGTTCGGACGAACGACGTGTCCGTACATGAAAAAGCCCGGCATGGCGCCGGGCTTTTTCATGCTGCGGGCTGGCGCGACGCTCAGTCGGCGCGGCGCAGAAACGGGCGCTGGCCCGACTGCACGGCCCGCCGGATGAAATCGGCACGGCCGCTCTCACGCTGGTTGACCTCGTCGGCGCACTGCGACGGCTCGTAGGCAGCCGCGGACAGCATCACTTCCAGTTCGGCCACGTCGACCTTGGGCTGGGTCAACTGGTCGGAGGTGACGTTCAGGTGAGGGCCCACCTCCCAGAACATGCGCGGATGCCACATCTTGTTCTGCACCCGCGGCGAATTGAAAAGTTCGACGCAGCGCTGATTGATCTGTTGCTGATCCATGGAATACTCCGGTAACGGTTGGCGAATCGGACGGGAATCTAGCGAAGGCGGCGCACCAATACAAGCCGGGAGGGCTATTCGACGGTGACCGACTTGGCCAGATTGCGCGGCTGATCGACGTCCGTGCCCTTGAGCACCGCGGTATGATAGGCGAGCAGCTGCAGCGGGATGGAGAACAGCACCGGCGCGATCCACGGATTCAGCGGCCCGGCGGTCGGCAGCCCGATCCAGGTATCGTCGGGTCCAAGGGCTCGCGCAGCGGCGCTTTCGCCGATCACGATCAACTGGCCACCACGGGCCCGAACCTCCTGCAGATTGCTGGCGAGCTTTTCCAGCTGGGTGTCATCGGGGGCGACCGCGATCACCGGCATCTCGGCATCCACCAGCGCCAGCGGGCCATGCTTCAGCTCGCCCGAGGGATAGGCCTCGGCGTGGATGTAGGAGATCTCCTTGAGCTTCAGCGCCCCCTCGAGCGCGATAGGGTAATGCACGCCCCGGCCCAGGAACAGGGCGTGGTCACGCTCCACCAGCTGTTCGGCCACGCGGGCGAGATGACCGTCCAGGTTCAGGGTCGCTTCGGCCAGGCCCGGGAGGCCGTGCAGGGCCTGCAGGCCGGACTCACGCTCGGCCGCACCCAGGCGCGCCGCGCGGGCGGTATCGCCAAGCAGCAGCACCAGCACCGCCAGGGCCGCCAGCTGGGTGGTGAAGGCCTTGGTCGAGGCCACGCCGATCTCGGGACCCGCGCGGGTCATCAGCACGAGGTCGGCGAGGCGGGCCATGGTGCTCTCCGGCACGTTACAGATGGCCAGACGCGCGGCAAAGGGTTCCTCGCGCGCCTGGCGCAGCACGGCCAGGGTGTCGGCGGTCTCGCCGGACTGGGAGAGGACGATCAGCAGGCAGCCCGGAGCCACGACGTGCCGGCGATAACGGAACTCGCTCGCGACTTCGACCTGGGCGGGCAGCCCCAGGTGCTCTTCAATCCAGTACCGGGCGACCATCCCCGCGTGGTAACTCGTGCCACAGGCGACGATCTGGACCGAGGACACGGGTTCCAGGCGTTCGGTGGTATCCGGCCCGAGGAGGTTGGCCAGGACACCGTCGCGACCGAAACGACCGGCCAGGGTATCGGCCAGCGCGCGCGGCTGTTCGTGGATCTCCTTCAGCATGAAATGCCGGTAGTCGCCGCGATCGGCGACGCTGACCTCGCAGCGGGTCTCCCGGACCTCGCGTTCCACCCGCTGGCCCGTGGCGTCGGTGATCGTCACGCGATCGCGAGTGAGCTCGGCCACATCTCCTTCTTCGAGGTCGATGAACCGCTGCGTGATGGGAAGCAGGGCCTGCATGTCGGAGGCCGCGAAGTTTTCACCGATCCCCAGTCCCAGTAGCAGCGGGGATCCGCGGCGGGCCACGATGATGCGTTCCGGTTCACCGGCCACGGTGACGGCGAGGGCCCAGGCCCCTTCGAGTCGGTCACACACGGTGCGTACGGCAGCGGCCGGGTCCTGGTCGTCCAGCAACGCCCGTTCGATCAGGTGGGCAATCACCTCGCTGTCGGTCTCCGACGCGCACGGCCAGCCGGCGGCCTCGAGTTCGGACCGCAGCTCGGAGTGATTCTCGATGATCCCGTTGTGGGCGATGGCGACCCGCCCATCACGGGAGACGTGGGGATGGGCGTTGCGTTCCGAAGGACGTCCGTGAGTGGCCCAGCGGGTATGCGCCAGACCGGCGCGTCCCTGGAGGCCGGCAGAATCGACACGTTCGCCGAGGGCCGCGACCTTGCCTTCGGTACGGACGACCTGGAGGCCATGACTCCCGCTGACCGCGATACCCGCCGAGTCGTAGCCGCGGTATTCCAGCCGGTAGAGGCCCTCGATCAGCAAGGGGACGACGTTACGCTCCGCGACTCCGGTCACCAGTCCGCACATGCCTCAGCCCTCATGGTTGTTGCCGGACCCCGACGCGCCTTCCTTGCGCGGACGGGACCAGTCATTGCGGGTGCGCGTCGGCGCGCGTGTGAGTGCCAGCGCACCCGGGGGCACATCCCGGCTGATGGTGGAACCGGCACCGACGGTCGCGCCGTCGCCGATGGCGACCGGCGCGACCAGCGCGGTGTTCGAGCCAATGAACGCATCCGCACCGATGTCGGTATGGTGCTTGTTCGCCCCGTCGTAATTGCAGGTGATGGTCCCTGCGCCGAGATTGGCCCCGGGGCCGACGCGGGCATCACCCACGTAGGTCAGATGGTTCACCTTGGCACCGGCCTCCAGCACGGCATTTTTTACCTCGACGAAGTTCCCCACACGGGCACCCGTCTGCAGCTCGGCGCCAGGACGCAGGCGCGCGAACGGCCCGACGGTGGCCCCGGCGCCGACGTGCGCACCTTCCAGCACGCTACAGGCGTCAATCCGCGCTCCGGAATCCACCCGACACTCGCGCAGTACGCAGCCGGGTCCGACCTCCACATCATCTCCCAGGACCACGTCGCCCTCGATGACAACATTCACGTCGAGGCGACAATCCGTTCCCACGGTCAGGCTGCCACGGCAGTCGAAGCGGTCCGGATCGGCCAGGGTCAGCCCGGAACGCATCAGGCGGTCGGCGATCTCCCGCTGCAGGGCACGTTCCTGGTATGCGAGCTGCGCCCGATCGTTGACCCCCAGCACCGCATCCGGATCGGCACTGGCGATCAGTCCCACGGACTCGCCTTCGGCTCGCGCGTGCGCGACGGTATCGGTGAGGTACCACTCCCGCTCACCACCCGCTGGCGGTTCGCTGGCCACCAGCCATCGTTGCAGGGCAGCCGCCTCGCCGGCCAGGACGCCGGTATTGATGTGGTTCACCGCCGCCTCCTGCGGATCTGCATCCTTGTCTTCGACGATGCGCTCGAGGTGGCCCGTTCCGTCCTCGATCAGCCGTCCGTAGCCGCGGGGATCACGTACGCGGGTACCGAGGACGCACAACCGTTCGCCCGACCCGGCGCAGGCTTCGAGATCCGCGAGCGGGATGCGTGGCACATCTCCGTAGAGGACGAGAACCCGGGCTCGCTGCGGAATCCCTTCCAGGGCACACATTACGGCATGCCCGGTTCCTCGGGGGGGTCCTTGATCGACCCAGCGGATGTCCTCACGTGCGGCGAACGCGCTTTTCACCTCCTCGCGGCCATGGCTGACCACCACATGGATGGCCGCAGGCGACAGGGCATCCGCGCGTTCCAGTACGTGTGCCAGCATTGGCCTCCCACCCAGTGCCTGCAGCACCTTCGGACGGGCCGAGCGCATGCGCGTGCCCTTGCCGGCGGCCAGGATGATCAGGTGAAGCTCTTCCATGGCGAATGCGCCCCCGGATATTCATGCGGTCCACAAATGACAAGGCCGCCCATAAAGGCGGCCCGGTCGTACGACGTCATGTGCTGGCCGAGATCAGCGGCCGCGCCGCAGTTTTTCGATCATCTGCAGACGGGCCGCGGCCTCGGCCAGTTCGGCCTGGGCCTTCGCATAGTCGAAGTCGGCCTTCTTGTCGGCGAGGGCTTCTTCGGCCCGCTTCTTCGCCTCCAGTGCCTCGGCCTCGTCGAGGTCCTTGGCCCGCACCGCGGTGTCGGCCAGGACGGTGACGTGGCGCGGCTGCACCTCCATCAGGCCACCGGACACGAATACCGGCTGCGGTTCCGCCCCTTCCTTTTCCTTGATGCGCAGTTCGCCCGGGTTCAGACGAACCAGCATCTGAAGGTGGCCGGCGTAGACGCCGACCTCGCCTTCTTCCGCCGGAGCGGCGATCATCTCGGCGGTCCCGGAGTAGATCGACTCCTCCGCGGAGACCACGTCCACATGCATTGTCATTGCCATGACAGGCGCTCCTTAGCCGAGCTTGTCGGCCTTCTCGACGGCTTCCTCGATGGTACCCACCATGTAGAACGCCTGCTCGGGCAGGTGATCGTACTCACCGTCCACGATCGCCTGGAAGGCACGGATGGTGTCCTTCAGGGAGACGTACTTGCCGGGGGCGCCGGTGAACACTTCCGCGACGAAGAACGGCTGCGACAGGAAGCGCTGGATCTTGCGCGCCCGGGCCACAACCAGCTTGTCGTCTTCCGACAGCTCGTCCATGCCGAGGATCGCGATGATGTCCTTCAGCTCCTTGTAACGCTGCAGGGTACCCTGCACCGCGCGGGCGGTGTCGTAATGCTGCTGGCCGATGATCTGCGGGTCCAGCTGGCGCGAGGTCGAGTCCAGCGGGTCCACTGCGGGGTAGATCCCCAGCTCGGCGATCTGGCGCGACAGCACGACCGTGGCGTCCAGGTGCGCAAAGGTAGTGGCGGGCGACGGGTCGGTCAGGTCGTCCGCCGGCACGTAGACCGCCTGGATCGAGGTGATCGAGCCCTTCTTGGTGGAGGTGATGCGCTCCTGCAGGACGCCCATCTCTTCCGCCAGCGTCGGCTGATAGCCCACCGCGGAGGGCATGCGGCCCAGCAACGCCGAGACCTCGGTACCGGCCAGGGTGTAACGATAGATATTGTCGATGAACATCAGCACGTCACGGCCTTCGTCGCGGAAGTACTCCGCCATGGTCAGGCCGGTCAGTGCCACGCGCAGGCGGTTGCCCGGCGGCTCGTTCATCTGGCCGTAGACCAGCGCCACCTTGTCGAGCACGTTGGAGTCGTTCATCTCGTGGTAGAAGTCGTTCCCTTCACGGGTACGCTCCCCGACACCGGCGAACACCGAGTAGCCGCTGTGCTCGATGGCGATGTTACGGATGAGCTCCATCATGTTGACGGTCTTGCCCACGCCGGCACCGCCGAACAGGCCGACCTTGCCGCCCTTCGCGAAGGGGCAGAGCAGGTCGATGACCTTGATGCCGGTTTCCAGCAGATCCGTCGAACCCGCCTGTTCGTCGAAGGTCGGCGCCTTGCGGTGGATCGACCACTTTTCGTCGGTGGCGACCTCGCCAGCGTTGTCCACCGGGCGGCCCAGCACGTCCATCACGCGACCCAGGGTCCCCTGACCCACCGGCACGGAGATCGGGCCACCGGTGCTGGTCACCGCGGTCTGACGCTTCAGACCGTCGGTGCTGCCCATGGCGATGGTACGGACGATCCCGTCACCCAGCTGCTGCTGGACTTCCAGGGTCAGGCCGTTTTCCAGCGTCAGGGCGTCGTAGACCCTGGGCACTTCGCCGTGGGGGAACTCCACGTCCACGACGGCGCCGATGATTTCGACAATCTTTCCAGAGCTCATGCGTTCAATCCTCTAAGTCGTAATTCTTGCCGCGTCGGGCCGGCCGTCGGGGTCACTAGACCGCCGCGGCGCCGCTGACGATCTCGGAGATTTCCTGGGTGATCGCCGCCTGGCGTGCCTTGTTGTAAACCAGCTGAAGGTCCTTGATCATGGTGCCGGCGTTGTCGGAGGCGGCCTTCATCGCCACCATCCGCGCGGCCATCTCGCAGGCCACATTCTCGACCACCGCCTGATAGATCAGGGATTCCACGTAGCGCTCGACGAGGGTGTCGAGCACCTCGTAGGGCTCCGGCTCGTAGATGTAGTCCCAGTGATACTCGAGCTCGTTCTCGGTGCTCGGTGCCGTCGGCAGCAACTGGGTGACCTGCGGCTTCTGCGTCATGGTGTTGACGAACTTGTTCTCCAGCAGCACCACCCGGTCGATCTTCTCCTCGCGGAAATCATCGAGCAGGACCTTGACCGTACCGATCAGATCGGACAGGTGCGGGCGGTCACCGAGATCGGTCGACTGAGCGACGATGTTGCCGCCCAGACGCCGGAAGAACTGCAGGCCCTTGTTGCCGAACACGCAGAGATCGACCTCGACCCCTTCGTCGCGGTAGCGCCGCATCTCGCTCACGGCCTGTTTGAACAGGTTCGTGTTGAGCCCGCCGCACAGTCCACGATCGGTCGACACCACGATCATGGCCACGCGCTTGACCTCGCGCTCGACCATGAACGGGTGCCGGTATTCGGCATTGGCCATCGCCACATGCCCGATCACGTCACGGATCTTCTCCGCGTACGGCCGGGACTCCTGCATGCGGTCCTGGGCCTTGCGCATCTTGGACGCGGCCACCATCTCCATGGCCTTGGTGATCTTCTGAGTATTCTGGATACTCTTGATCTGCGTCCGGATCTCCTTTGTGCCCGCCATTGCGCGCCCCCGTTACCAGCTGTTCTTGGACTTGAACTCGTCCAGGGCACTCTTCATGCGTTCCTGGATGGAGTCGTTGTAGTCACCGGTGCTGTTGATCTCGTCAAGCAGGGACTTCTGGTTCGAGCGCAGCCAGGCCTGGAGTTCGCGTTCGAAATCGACCACCTTGTCCTCGTCGATGTCGTCGAGGTAACCCTCGTTGGCCGCGTACAGCGAGAAGGCCATCTCCGCGATCGACATCGGCTTGTACTGACCCTGCTTCATCAGCTCGGTGACGCGCTTGCCGCGATCCAGCTGCTTGCGGGTCAGTTCGTCGAGGTCGGAGGCAAACTGCGAGAACGCCGCCAGCTCGCGGTACTGGGCCAGCGCCAGACGCACGCTGCCGCCCAGTTTCTTGATGATCTTGGTCTGCGCGGAACCACCGACACGGGATACCGACAGGCCGGCGTTGATCGCCGGACGGATGCCCGAGTTGAACAGGTCCGTCTCGAGGAAGATCTGACCGTCGGTGATGGAGATCACGTTGGTCGGCACGAACGCGGAGACGTCGCCGGCCTGGGTCTCGATGATCGGCAGGGCGGTCAGCGAGCCGGTCTGACCCTTCACTTCACCGTTGGTGGCATTCTCCACGTATTCCTCGTTCACGCGGGAGGCACGCTCCAGCAGACGGGAATGCAGGTAGAACACGTCACCCGGATAGGCTTCGCGACCCGGCGGACGACGCAGCAGCAGAGACACCTGGCGATAGGCCCAGGCCTGCTTGGTCAGGTCGTCGTAGACGATCAGGGCATCTTCGCCCTTGTCGCGGAAGTATTCGCCCATCGCACAGCCCGCGTACGGCGCAATGAACTGCATCGCGGCGGACTCGGAGGCGTTGGCGGCAACGATGATGGTGTTATCCATCGCGCCGGCCTCTTCCAGCTTGTTCACGACCGACGCCACCGAGGAGGCCTTCTGACCCACGGCGACGTAGATGCACTTAACGCCCGAGTCCTTCTGGTTGATGATCGCGTCGATCGCCACCGCGGTCTTGCCGGTCTGGCGGTCGCCGATGATCAGCTCGCGCTGACCCCGGCCCACCGGGACCATGGCGTCGATCGCCTTGATCCCGCTCTGCAACGGCTGATCGACGCCCTGACGTTCGATGACACCCGGGGCCATGCGCTCGATGGGGCTGGTCTGATCGGTCTCGATCGCGCCCTTGCCGTCGAGCGGCTGGCCGAGTGAATCGACCACGCGGCCGAGCAGCTGGTCGCCCACCGGGACCTCGAGGATGCGGCCGGTGCACTTGACGGTGTCGCCTTCGCGCAGGTGGTTGTAATCACCCAGGATCACCACGCCCACGGAGTCGCGCTCGAGGTTGAGCGCCATGCCGTAGGTGTCGCCGGGGAAGGCGAGCATTTCGCCCTGCATGACGTCGCCCAGGCCGTGAACGCGGGCGATGCCGTCCTGCAGGCTGACCACGGTGCCCTCGTTCGAGGCCTCGGAGCCCGCATCGAACTTGTCGATGCGCTGTTTGATCAGATCACTGATCTCGGAGGGATTCAGTTGCATGATAATTTCCTCTTAGCGACTCAAATTGGCAGCCAGGCGGTCCAGCTGGCCTCGCACGGAGCCGTCGATGACCAGGTCGCCGGCGCGGATGATGGCCCCTCCAAGCAGGGAGCTGTCGACCGAGGAGGTCAGGGACACCTCGCGGCCGAGCCGCTCGGACAGCGCCTTGTGGATCTCTTTCTCCTGCGCCTGGGTAAGTTTGCGGAACGCGATGACCTCGGCCTCGACGCGGCTCTCGGCTTCGGCCTTGAGCTCGTTGAAGGCCTTGCTGACCGCTGGCAGCGTCGGCAGGCGACCGTTTTCGCCCAGCAGACGCACGAGGTTGATTACGCCGTTGTTGAGCTTGCCCTCGGCGATATCCAGGACCAGCTGGGCACGCTGTTCCCGCGGGACCCGGGGGTTCGAGAGGAGATCGTGCATCCGGGAGTCACTGGCGATCGCCGCCAGCAACTCCAGCTGCTCGGCCCAGCCGGCGAGGTCGTTTTCCTCGCGGGCCCGCTCGAAAGCGGCGCGGGCGTAGGGTCGGGCTACCGAAATCAGGTCTGACATAGCCTCTCCTTACAGCTTGGCGGCGAGCTTCTTGAGAAGTTCGCCGTGCGCCTTGGCGTCAATCTCCTTGGCCAGGATCTGCTCGGCACCGGAGACCGCCAGCTGGGAGACCTGCTTGCGCAGCTCTTCCTTCGCCCGGTTGAGCTCCTGCTCGGCTTCGGCCTGCGCCGATTCCTTGATGCGCTCCCCTTCCTCGCGGGCGCTGGTACGGGCTTCCTCGACAAGCTCGTTGGCACGCTTCTGGGCGGAGGCGACGATGTCGTTGGCCTGCTGCTTGGCCTCCTTGATGACCTCGGTCGCACGCTCCTGGGCCAGCTCCTGTTCCTTCTCGCCGCGTTCGGCGGCCGCGAGGCCGTCGGCGATCTTCTTGCGCCGCGCCTCCAGGGCCTGGGTCAGCGGCGGCCAGACGAATCGCATGGTGAACCATACGAAAACGCTGAAGGCCAGCAGCTGCCCGATGATGGTGAGATTGATATTCATCCTGCTACCTCAGGTTGACGAGTGGTGAGGGATCCTCGTGACTCGATCAGCCCTTAGCCGAGAACGAACAGGACGTACAGACCGATACCCACCGAGATCATCGGCACGGCGTCGGTCAGGCCCACGACGATGAAGAAGTTGGTGCGCAGCATCGGGATCAGTTCCGGCTGACGGGCGGCGCCTTCGAGGAAGCGACCCCCGAGGGTGGCGACACCAATCGCGGCGCCGATAGCGGCCATGCCCATCATCAGAGCGGCGGCGATAATAACCAGAGCGTTAGCCATTTCCATCGTAGTATCTCCAGTGAAGTTGAGACGGTCGGTTGAAGTGAAGGGTTATCAGTGGTCTTCGGAGTGCGCCATGTCCAGATAGACGATGGTCAGCACCATGAAGATGAAGGCCTGCAGCGGCACCACCAGGATGTGGAAGATCGCCCAGCCGACATGCAGTACGCCCCCGGCAAGGCCGAACACCAGGCCGGCAGAGTACATCAGGCCGATCAGGATAAAGATCATCTCGGCGGCGTACAGGTTGCCGAACAGTCGCAGGGCGAGCGAGGCCGGCTTGGCCAGCAGGTCCACCACCTCGAGGATGAAGTTGGCGACCCAGGTCAGCGGCTTCAGCGGTGCGATGGAGGTCTGGAACGGCGCCCCGGTCAGCTCCTTGAAGAAACCCACCGGACCCTTGATCTTCAGCGAGTAATAGATGATGAGAATGAACACGCCCAGCGCCAGGCCGATGGTCACGTTGATATCGGTGGTGGGCACGATCTTGAAGTACGGGATGCCCAGCAGATAGGCGAGGTGCGGGATCAGATCCACGGGCACCAGGTCCATCAGGTTGAGCAGGAAAATCCAGATGAAGATGGTCAGTGCGAGCGGGGCCACCAGGTCGTTCTTGTGCTTGAACGAGCCGCGCACGTTGGTGTCGACGAACTCCATGATCCATTCGACGAAGTTCTGCCAGCCCCCGGGGACTCCGGCGGTAACCCTCTTGGCCGCCGCACGGAAGCTGAGGATGAACAGCAGTCCGAGGCCGATCGACCAGATCATCGAGTCGACGTGGATGGCCCAGAAACCCATCTCCGCGGCTTCGGACGAACTCATCGCGAAGCCGAGCCCGTCCTCCGGGTGATACCCGAAGGTCAGGTTCGTGAGATGGTGATTGATATGGTCGTCCATTTCTGAAGCCATGTCGCTATCTCTTCATTGCTTGGGCGGATGCCCGGTGGACCCACCACACGGGCAGAAGATGCACCGCGAGAAAGCCACCGAACAGGGCAAGCAGGTCCGGTTCGTCGTAACGAGCGAACACCCCCGCAAACGCGGCCGCGATGAGCAGCAGCCGGAACACCTGGGCCAGCATCATGCGCCCGGTCAGATCGCGAACCGCGGCAGCACGATACGCCCCGAAGACCGCGAATACCATCACGGCGTTTCCGAGGACGGCAATCCCGCCGCCGAGCGCCATCGAGATGGCGGCCGACGGTAACGACAGCGCCAGCAACAGCACCGTCGGGAGAAGGGTGGCGGCGAGCTGCAGGCCGAGCGACTGAATGGCAGGGCTGGAGCTACGCGGCGTCATCTGATGGATGGGCACAACCCACCCCTCTCCGGAAAATTGCGCGCAGTATAAGTGGGCCCTTAAGGGAGGTCAACGCGAGGGCCGGGGCACCGCCGGCTACTGGATATGTGACAGGATCCCGTCCAGTTCGTCCAGCGAGTTGTATTCGATCACCAGTTTGCCCTTGCCCTGGCGGTTGTAGCGAACCTGCACCGGAGCACCCAGGGTATCGGCGAGGCGGCTCTCCAGCTGGCGGATCTCCGGAGGGGGTTCGCTGCTGCGCGGGGTCTCGTCGGGCTGCTGTTCGAGCGTGCGGCGGACCAGCTGCTCGGTCGCGCGCACCGACAGGCCCCGCTTGATCACGCGCTCGGCGACGGCGGGCTGGTCGTCAGCGGGCAGGGCGAGCAGGGAACGCGCGTGGCCCATCTCCAGGCGGCCCTCGTCCACGTGGACCTTGACCGCGTCGTGCAGGTCAAGCAGCCGCAGCAGGTTGGTGACCGCAGTGCGCGACCTGCCCACCGCGGTGGCGGCGTCCTGGTGGGTCAGTTCGAATTCCCCGATCAGGCGCTGGATGGCACTGGCCTCCTCCAGCGGATTGAGGTTCTCGCGCTGGATGTTCTCGATCAGGGCCATTGCCGCGGCGGCCTGATCGGGGATCTCGCGAATCACTGCGGGCACGGTCTCCAAGCCGGCCTGCTGGGCGGCCCGCCAGCGCCGTTCGCCGGCGATCAGCTCGTAGCCGTCGTCCACCGGGCGTACCACCACGGGCTGGACAATGCCCTGCGAACGGATGGACTCCGTGAGCTCCGCCAGCGCCTCTTCGGAGATCCGGCCGCGCGGCTGATAGCGGCCGCGGCGGACACGTTCGACCGGGAGCTGTTCCAGGCGATCGTCGTCGCCGGGTTCCTCGGAGGCGCCGCTGAGCAGCGCGTCGATCCCGCGTCCGAGTCGTCCACTGTTTCGTCTCGCCATGATATCGATCCTGCCTGGGGATGAATCAGCGCCGCAGCAGCTCGCCGGCCAGGGCGAGATACGCGACGGCGCCGCGCGAGGACGCATCATACAACAGCGCAGGCTGGCCGAAGCTCGGAGCCTCGGCGAGACGGACGTTGCGCGGGATTACGGTATTGTACACACGGTCGCCGAAATAGTCGGTCAGCTGTTCGGAGACATCCCCGGCGAGACGGTTGCGGGCGTCGAACATGGTCCGCAGCAGGCCGGAAATGCGCAGGCGGGGGTTGGGCCCGCGCTGGATACTCTCGATGGTGCGCATCAGCGCGGTGAGGCCCTCCAGCGCGTAGTACTCGCACTGCATCGGGATGACCACGCCGTCGGCGGCAACAAGGCCGTTGACGGTCAGCAGGTTGAGCGAAGGCGGACAGTCGACCAGGACATAATCCCAGCGGCCGCGAGCCTCGGCCAGCGCACGCTGCAGACGGTATTCGCGCCCGTCCTCCTCCATCAACCGCACCTCCGCCACCGTCAGGTCGCCATTGGCCGGGATCAGGTCGAAGCCCGATTCCACTCGCTGCACCGCGTCGTCCAGCCTGACCTCGCCGAGCAGGACTTCGCAGCTGGTGGGCACATCGGCATGCTTGTCCTGACCGGAACCGGTGGTCGCGTTGCCCTGCGGATCCATGTCGACCACCAGCACGGAGCGGCCCAGCCGCGCGAGCGAAGCGGCGAGGTTCACGCAGGTCGTCGTCTTGCCGACGCCGCCTTTCTGGTTGGTGATCGCGAGGGTTTCGGTCACGGCGCGGCTCTCTCGATGATGGCGATATGACGGGGGGCGTGCTCGCCCGGAATGGTAACCGGCTCGACCGCATGATACGACCACGGGTCGGGCAGCGCTTCGCGCGCGCGGTCCGCCGGGCCGAGCATCGCCAGCACGTGGCCGCCGGGGGCCACCAGATGGCCGGCCCGCTCGAGGGTCTCGCGCGGGGACTTGAAGGCCCGCGAGATCAGGGTGTCGCAGAGGGCCTCGGGGGCGAAATCCTCGATTCGCCGATGCTGCGCCTCGGCGTTGGCGAGATGCAGCAGGCCGATCACGTGGCGCAGGAAACGCACGCGCTTGGCCGCGCTGTCCAGCAGACAGTAGTGGCGGGCGGCCGCCTCGGAATCGGTCGGGGAGTGGGCGTCGGCGATGGCCAGGATCAGCCCCGGCAGTCCGGCCCCGGTTCCGACATCGAGGATGCGGGTACCACGCAGCCACGGACGCAAGCTCAGGCTGTCGAGGATATGGCGCGAGACCATCTGCCCGGGATCCCGCACGGCGCTCAGATTGTGCACCCGGTTCCAGCGTTCCAGCTGGATCAGCCAGGTCACCAGGGCGTCAATCGCGGACTCGCTCAGCCCCGCATCGTCGGCATGCTGCGCGAGCTCGGCACGCCAGGTCGCCTCATTCCCCACTGGCCCGCCGCTTCAGATGCACGGCCAGCGCCGACAGCGCCGCCGGGGTAACCCCCGGGATGCGTCCCGCCTGGGCCAGCGTATGGGGTCGGAACTCGGCGAGTTTCTGGCGCAGTTCCGCGGACAGCCCGTGGACCGAGTCATAGTCGAGATTCTCCGGCAGTGGAGTGTGTTCGGCCCGCTCCTGGCGCCGGACTTCGGCCTGCTGGCGCTCGATGTACCCGGCGTACTTGGTCTGGATCTCGACCTGTTCGCGCACGTCGGCGGGCAGGTCGTCGCGGGCGAGCGCCGGCAGACAGGCGAGCAGGCCGGCGTAATCCACCTGCGGGCGGCGCAGCAGGTCCTCGAGCGTCGCATCGGCATCCGGTTCGCTGCCCAGATATTCTATCAGCGCCGATCCACGGCGCTGCTCCGCAGACAGACGGGTCGCGGCCAGGCGCGCGCGCTCATCCTCCACCTGGTCCGCGCGGCGGGAGAACACCGACCAGCGGTCGTCGTCGACCAGCCCGAGTTCGCGGCCCACGGGCGTCAGGCGCAGGTCGGCGTTGTCCTCGCGCAACAGAAGACGATGCTCGGCGCGCGAGGTGAACATGCGGTAGGGCTCCCGCGTGCCGCGCGTGACCAGGTCGTCGATCAGTACGCCGATGTAGGCCTCGGAGCGCTGCGGAACCCAGGGCGCCTGCCCGGCCGCCTCGCGCGCGGCGTTCAGCCCCGCGACCAGACCCTGGGCGGCCGCCTCTTCATAGCCGGTGGTGCCGTTGATCTGGCCGGCGAGGTACAGACCGGCGACCTCGCGGGTAGCCAGCGCGGGGGTCAGGCCACGCGGGTCGAAGAAGTCGTATTCGATGGCATAGCCCGGACGGGTGATGTGGGCGCGTTCGAAGCCCGGGATGCTGCGCACGACCTCCACCTGGACCTCCCACGGGAGGCTGGTGGAGATTCCGTTGGGGTAGAGCTCGTGGGTATCCAGGCCCTCCGGCTCGACGAACACCTGGTGGCTGTCCTTGTCGGCGAAGCGCACCACCTTGTCCTCGATGGAAGGACAGTAGCGCGGGCCAGTGCTGTCGATGGCCCCGGAATACATCGGTGAGCGCTCGAGGTTGTCCCGGATGATCGCGTGGGTGCGCTCGCTGGTGCGCGCGATGTGACAGGAACGCTGGGCGGGGTGTTCGTCGCGCGACCCGATGAACGAGAAGACCGGGCGCGGGTCGTCGCCCGGCTGTATCTCCAGGCGTGAAAAATCGATACTGCGTCCGTCGATGCGCGGGGGGGTCCCGGTCTTCAGCCGGCCCACGTCGAAGGCCATCTCGCGCAGGCGCGCGGCCAGGC
The DNA here is from genome assembly GCF_000377785.1 of Thioalkalivibrio sp. ALJ24. GTDB lineage: Bacteria > Pseudomonadota > Gammaproteobacteria > Ectothiorhodospirales > Ectothiorhodospiraceae > Thioalkalivibrio. The sequence goes on from NZ_KB898729.1 coordinate 138,941, forward strand.
GCTCGCTGGGCGGATCGCCGGCGCGGCCGCCCGGCTGCTGACGCTCGCCGGTATGCATGCGCCCGTTGAGGAAGGTACCCACGGTCAGGACCACGCTGCGCGCACGGAAACGGATCCCGCCTTCGGTGACCACCTCGGCGACGCGATCGCCCGCCAGGACCACGTCGGCCACCCCCTGCTGGAATACCTGGAGACCGGGGGCTTGATCCACCGCGCGCCGAATGGCCTGACGGTAGAGCTGGCGATCGGACTGGGCCCGAGTGGCCCGCACGGCCGGGCCCTTGCGGCGGTTAAGGACGCGGAAATGGATGCCAGCCGCATCCGCGGCGCGCGCCATGATCCCGCCGAGGGCGTCGATCTCCCGGACCAGGTGCCCCTTGCCGATGCCGCCGATCGCCGGGTTGCAGCTCATCTGGCCCACGGTCTCGAGATTGTGGGTCAGCAGCAGGGTTTGCGCACCCGTGCGCGCAGCGGCCAGGGCCGCTTCGGTGCCGGCGTGTCCGCCACCCACCACGATAACGTCGAAGGATTCTGCCATGTTCCCGGTACTTCCCGGTCCGTGCCCGGACCTCCTGCGTTGCAAAGCCGAAGTTTAGCAGCTGGCCCGCCGCGCCCGAAGTGACCCCGGCGCCCGGGGGTGTCAGCGGGAAGTTCGGCAGGGTCAGGGCCGGAAAGAAGGCGTAGCCGGCGGCCAGTGCGGATTCCAGCTCGGTTTTGATGATGGAGCGCGCCACGGCATAGATGACCAACCGGATCGCCACCAGCAAGGCAAGCCGCTACAAGGTACCGCAATCGCTTCTTTCTCCGCGACAGGGCCACAATAGCGCAGGGCCGGCCGGATGCGCTGGCAGATGGAATCGCCGCGGGGATCCTGAAAATCGGGTGCGTGCCCGCCGCCATGGATCAGATCGGGCAGCGAATCAGTCCGGATCTGTTCATGGTGCGGAGACGGGTCGACAGCCATGTTGCAGTCCTTCCCGGATTGCCGTCGCAGGGCGGGGTACGGACCCGCAGCGGCCGTTACTTGCCGATGCAGAACCCGGCGAAGATCTCGCCCAGCAGGGCCTCGTGGTCCTGACGGCCGAGCAGCGCATCCAGGGCCTGTTCCGCGCACCGCAGTTCTTCGGCGGCCAGATCACCCGGAAGGTTCGGATCGATCCTCTCCAGCGCCGTCGCCGCTGCCGCGAGACCGTCGAGGTGTCGGGCGCGTACGCTGAAGCCATCGTCCTCGCGCGGATGCAGGCCCAGGCGTTCGACGATGGCATCACGCAGTGCCTCCAGCCCCTCGCCGGTGCGCGCCGAGATCGCGAGCGCCCCGGGGGCGGCGGCTTCGGGACCGGCAAGGTCGCGCTTGTTCCACACCACCAGCCGCGGCAGATCGTCCGGGAGGTCGTCGGGCAGCAGCCGGTCGGGGGCGGTCAGATCCCGCAGTTCCAGTACCAGGTCCGCGGCCCGGCCCGCCTCGCGGGCGCGCTCCATGCCGATCACCTCCACCGGATCCTCACTGGCATGCAGGCCGGCCGTATCCACGATCTCGACCGGCACGCCGTGGATGGCAACCGGCGCGCGCAGGACATCGCGCGTGGTGCCCGGCCGGTCGGTGACGATCGCCACCTCCTCTTCGGCGAGGCGGTTCATCAGGCTCGACTTGCCGGCATTGGGGGCGCCGATCAGCGCGAGGCGCAGACCGCGGTCGAGGTAACGGGCCGGTCGCAGACCCTGCAACAGGTCGCGGATGCCGGCGGCGAGCTCGCGGGCCTGCGGGGCCAGGGTCCCCGCGACGTCGGATTCGAGGTCGGTCTCGCCGAAATCCAGCTCCGCCTCCATGTGAACACGCAGGTCGCGGATCCGGCGTGAAACCGGCTGCAGGCGATCGGCCAGCGCACCATCCAGACTGGAGCGCGCACGACGAGCGGCGCGTTCGGTCTGGGCGTGGATGAGGTCGGCCACCGCCTCGGCCTGGGCGAGGTCCATGCGCCCGTTGAGAAAGGCGCGTTCGGTGTACTCGCCCGGCCGCGCGCGGCGGGCGCCCAGCGCCACGCAGGTGGCGACCAGGCGTTCCAGCAGCACCGGGCTGCCGTGGCCCTGGAACTCGACCACGTCCTCGCCGGTGTAGGAATGCGGCGCGGGGAAATAAAGCACCAGACCGTCGTCGATCAGTTCGCCGTCGACCGGATTGCGCAGGCGGGCGTAGTGCGCGTGGCGCGGGCGCGGGTCCATCCCCGTGATGCGCCGCGCCAGCGCCGCGGACTCGGATCCGGACAGGCGCACCACGCCGATGCCGCCGGTCCCCTGCGGGGTCGCGACCGCGACGATGGTGTCGCCATCCATGGCGGGTCTACTCCTTCTTCTTGTCCGGATCCGCCCCGGTCTCGATCTTGCGGGTGATGTACCACTGCTGGGCGATCGAGAACAGGTTGTTGGTGAACCAGTACAGCACGAGGCCCGCCGGGAAGAAGGCGAAGAACACCGTGAACACGAACGGCAGGGCCATGAAGACCTTCTGCTGCACGGGGTCCATCGGCGGCGGGTTCAGCTTGTACTGCACGAACATCGACACGCCCATCAGGATCGGCAGGATGAAGTACGGATCGCGCGAGGACAGATCCTGGATCCACAGCCACCACGGGGCCTGACGCAGTTCCACGCTCTCCAGCAGCACCCAGTACAGGGCGATGAACACCGGGATCTGGACCAGTATCGGCAGACAGCCGCCCAGCGGGTTGATCTTCTCCTTCTTGTACAGGTCCATCAGCGCCTGGTTCATGCGCTGCTTGTCGTCCTTGTAGCGCTCCTTCAGCTCCTGCAGCTTGGGCGCCACCTTGCGCATGCGCGCCATGGACCGGTAGCTGGTCGCCGAAAGCTTGAAGAACGCCAGCTTGATCAGGATCGTCAGGATCACGATCGACCAGCCCCAGTTGCCCACCACTGCGTGGATCTTGTCCAGCAGCCAGAACAGCGGACTGGAGAGGAAGGTGAAGATCCCGTAGTCCACGGTCAGCTGCAGGCCGTCGGCGATCTCGGCCAGTTCGGCCTGGGTCTTGGGACCGACCCACAGCCGGGTGTGGAAATCCCCGCTCTCGCCGGGTCCGACGCGCAGGGGCTCGGCCGAATGCAGGCCGATCAGGTATTCCTCGCCCACCTCGCCGGGCACGGCCCGCGCGTACAGGGCGTTGAGTTCCTCGGCGCCCGGGATCCAGGCCGACACGAAATAGTGCTCGATCATCGAGACCCAGCCGCCTTCCAGGCGATCCTCCACCGGATCGTCGGCCAGCGACTCGAAGCGCTCGCGCTCGTAGCTGCCGTCATACCAGGCCGCCCCGGTGAAGGTATACAGCCACCAGGCATCGCGGTCCGGGGTCTCGCCGTGGCGCAGCTGGCGATACTGGCGACCCACCCAGGGATCGGTGCTGTGGTTGTTGACCTCGTATTCGACTTCGATCAGGTGGGTCCCGCGATTGAAGACATAGGTCTTCACGACCTCGATCTCGCCGTCTTCCGAGGTCCAGCGCATCGGCACCCGCAGCTGGTCCTCGTTCTCGCCCAGCTCGAAACGATCCTGGTCGACTTCGAAGTCCGCGTGGTGCGACGGCGCACGGCCGTCGGGATCGACCCCTTCGACGCGGTCATGGGTCAGGCCGCTCTGGGCGACATAGCCCCGAATGCGGTGGTCCAGCAGGCGCACCGGCTCCAGCGGGTCATCGCGCAGGTCGCGCGGGAACTGCAGCAGGTCGGCGCGCAGGATCGTACCGCCCCGGGTATCGATCAGCAGATCATGCTTGTCGGTCACCACCTGGATCTGGCGGCGCTCGGGCGCGGCGATGGGTTCGGGCGCGTCCACGGCCGGATCTGCCTCGGGATCATCGACCGCTTCCGGGGTATCGGGAACGTCCTCCGGCCTCGCGTCGGGATCTTCTTCCAGTTCACGTTCCGCCGCCGTCTCCTGTGCGGGTTCCGGACCGTACATGTCGTTCCAGGCCATCCACATCAGGAACAGGATGAAGGCCAGGGTCAGCCACAACAGAGGACGGATGTTATCCATGGGAGCGATTACTTCCGGGAAGAAGATTGGGAATCGGGTTTGCGCGGCGGCACCGGGTCATAGCCGCCGGGCGACCAGGGATGACAGCGCAGGATGCGACGCAGTCCCAGCCAGAAGCCGCGCAGCACGCCGTGGGTCTCCACCGCCTCGACGGTGTAGGCCGAGCAGGTAGGAAAGTGTCGGCAGTGCGGCGCCATGAACGGCGAGATGCCGTACTGGTAGGCGCGTACCGGCAACAGGGCAATCTTGCGCAGCAGGCGGCTCATCGGATGCGATTCAGCAAGTCGTCGATCTCCCGACGCAGGGTACGGCGATCCAGATCTCCGGCGCCACCCCGGGCGAGGACGATCAGATCCACCCCGGGCAGATTGCCACGCCGCAGGCGGAAGGCCTCGCGCGCAATTCGCTTGATCCGGTTGCGCTGCACGGCAAGGCGCACGTGACGCTTGCCGATCGCCAGCCCGAGGCGGGCGGGACCGGCCTCCACGCGGCGCCGGTGCAGCAACGTGAGGTGGCGACCACGAACACGCCGCGCGTCATCGAAGACGTGGCGGTATTCACCACCGGTCAGCAATCGGGCGGCGCGTGGAAAGCCCTGGCCGACGGGGTACGCAGGCACGCGGGCCGCCCCTCGGCGTTACGGCGTCAGACGCTTGCGGCCCTTGGCGCGGCGCGCATTGATGACCTTGCGACCGCCACGGGTGGCCATGCGGGCGCGGAAGCCGTGGGTCCGCGCGCGAACGAGTCGACTGGGCTGAAAGGTGCGCTTCATGGTTGTTCCCGGAATGACTGGGTGAAAGGGCGGTGAACCTACCCCGAGTGGCGTCACAAGTCAATCACCGCACCCGGCGGGTGGCTGGCGTGAGCGGGCGCGGGCGGCGTAGACTGCACGCCTGTTTCGTATCCCCCGGCGGAGGGAATCGCGTGGCTTCCGATCACCTGTGGAGGACCTGTCTGGAACGGCTCCAGGAGAAGGTCTCCGAACAGAAGCTCAACACCTGGCTGCGCCCCCTGCATGCGGACGAAAGCGGGGAGGTCCTGCGCCTGCTGGCGCCCAACCAGTTCGTATTCGAATACGTGCGCGATCATCTCCTCGCCACCATCGAAGAGGCGGTGGCCGAGGTGGCGCCGGCCGGAGCGGACGGGGTGGCTCCGGAAGTGCGCCTCGGAATCGGCGGTGACGAACCGCCCGCCCGACCGGGCGGCGGCAGCACATCGGGGCCCGAGCCGGCGGCCGCCCCCGCGCGGGCCCCGGGTCCCGTCAGCAACCTCAACCCCGCCTTCACCTTCGAGACCTTCGTGGAAGGCAAGTCGAACCAGCTCGCCCGGGCGGCCAGTCTGCAGGTCGCGGAGAATCCGGGGGTCGGGTACAACCCCCTGTTCATCTACGGCGGCGTCGGCCTGGGCAAGACCCATCTGATGCATGCGATCGGCAACAGCATTCTCGCGCGTCAGCCGGAGGGACGGATCATCTACCTCCACTCCGAACGCTTTGTGGCGGACATGATCAAGGCGCTGCAGCACAACGCGATCGACGACTTCAAGCAGCACTATCGCAGCGCCGACGCCCTGCTGATCGACGACATCCAGTTCTTCGCCGGGAAGGAGCGCTCGCAGGAAGAGTTCTTTCACACCTTCAACGCGCTGCTCGAGGGTCAGCAGCAGATCATCCTGACCTCCGACCGCTATCCGAAGGAAGTGGAGGGTCTGGAGGAACGCCTGAAATCCCGCTTCGGCTGGGGCCTGACGATCGCGATCGAACCGCCGGAGCTGGAGACCCGGGTGGCGATCCTGCAGCGCAAGGCGGAACAGGCCGGCATCGAACTGCCCAGCGAGGTCGCCTTCTTCATGGGCAAGCGCATCCGCTCCAACATCCGCGAACTGGAAGGGTCGCTGCGACGGGTACTGGCGAACGCCCATTTCACCGGCAAGCCGATCACGGTGGATTTCGCCAAGGAGGCACTGCGGGACCTGCTGGCCGTACAGAACAAGCTGATCACCCTGGAGAACATCCAGAAGACGGTGGCCGACTATTACCGCATCAAGGTCGCCGATCTGCTGTCGAGTCGGCGCAGTCGCTCGATTGCCCGGCCACGGCAGATTGCCATGGCACTGGCGAAGGAACTGACCCAGCACAGTCTGCCGGAGATCGGCCAGGCCTTTGGCGGGCGCGATCACACCACGGTGATGCATGCCTGCCGCAAGGTGGCAGAGCTGCGGGAAGCGGATTCCAGCCTGGACGAGGATTACTCCAACCTGCTGCGTACGCTGAGCAGCTAGGAAACACCGAGCCGGCGGCTGTGGACAAGACTGTGCATAACTGGGCGTCGAAATCGTGGACAATCCGGGGGTGAATGAGGGGCGTCAATCTGTCCACAGGTGCCCCACAGGTCACCCGGTGGGTTCACGCGACATGGAAAATCGTTCAGTTGTCTGTTTTTTAAGGGAAAAATGAACTTTTCCCACAGGCGAACGGCGCGGTTATTACTACAGGTTTGTATTTAGAAAAGAACTTACAACAGGACACGCCATGGAACTGTCATTCAACCGCGAAGCGATGACCGACGCCCTGCAGCGAATCGTGGGGGCAGCGGAAAAGAGGCTGACCATGCCCATCCTCGGGAACGTTCGGGTTCGGCCGGGCGAAACCGGGGGCATGCGCCTGGAAACAACCGATCTGGAGCTCGCGTGGAGCGCCCGGACCGAGGGGACCATTCCGGCTGAATGCGATACGACGGTCTCGGTGCGGAAGCTTCTGGATGTCGTGAAGGCCGCGCCCGCCGACAGTGACATCCGCGCGGAGGTCGATGGCGAACGGATGAGCGTAGGGTTCGGTGGATCGCGGTTCTCGCTCGCCACCCTGCCCGGTGAAGACTTTCCGGACTGGGAGGCGGGAGCGATCGGTGCAACGGTGGTCGTTCCGCAGAACCGCCTGCGGCGCCTGCTGGAAGCGACAATGTTCTCGATGGCACAGCAGGATGTCCGCTATTACCTCCAGGGCCTGTTGCTGGTGGCGACCGGGCATACCCTGCGGGCCGTTGCGACGGACGGTCACCGGCTGGCGCTTTCCGAGATCGAACTGGATTCCCCGGTTGAAGGGCGCATTGAGCGGATCGTCCCGCGCAAGGCGGTCGCAGAACTCCGGCGCAACCTCAGCGATGACGATCAGGCGGTGCAGATCGGGTTCGCGGAGGATCAGATCGTGTTCGAACTCGGGCCGGCGGTGCTTCGCTCCAAGGTCATCGAGGGTCGGTTCCCTGACTACGAACGGGTCATTCCGACCGACCTGCCAGCAACGTTGGTGGTAGAACGGGAGGTCCTCAAACAGGCACTCACCCGGGTCGGGATCGTCGCCAGCGACAAGTATCGTGGTGTGCGGATGATCCTGGGTCCCGAAGGCTGTCAGGTGCTCACGCACAACGCCGATCGCGAGGAGGCCCAGGAGACGGTTGAAGCCTCCTACGACGGGCCGGAGATGGAGATCGGTTTCAACCTCGGGTATCTGCTGGATGTCCTGAACGTGATCGAGACCGATTCGGTCCGGATCGGCCTGCGTGACGGTAACTCGTCGATCCTGGTCCAGGCGGAACCGCCGGGCGGATCGCGTTACGTGGTCATGCCGATGCGGCTGTAGGCGGGCGGACCCGAGTGCTGGAGGAGCTGCGCATCCAGGGCGTGCGCAATCTGGCCCCTGCGCGTCTGCGTCTGGGATCGGGGTTCAATATCTTTCTTGGACCGAACGGGGCGGGGAAGACCTCGATCCTCGAAGCCTGTCACCTGCTGGCGATGGGACGCTCCTTTCGCACCCCCCAGCTGCGGCGGGTCGTGCGAGAGGGGGAGCATTACCTCGGGGTCGGCGGGGATGTATCTGATCCGGTGACGGGGGGACGGCACCGCCTGGGAGTCGAATGGCAGGGAACCCGCAGGTCGCGGCTGGACGGTCAGTGGCTGAAGGGCCATGCGGCAGTGGCGGAATGGCTGCCGGCGCGCGTGCTGCACGCGGGGAGTTTCGATCTGGTCGGGGGCGGACCGGAGGAACGGCGTCGACTGCTCGACTGGGGCTGTTTTCACGGCGTGTCGGGATACCGAGAGGCCTGGCAGCGCTGGCGGCGGGCCCATGAACAGCGCAACGCGGCGCTGCGTCAGGGGCAGACCCGGGCGGCGCGCGAATTCGAGGGACCGCTGGTGGAAGCCGGGGAACGGATCACGCGGGCACGTGAGGAATACGTGCAGCGGTGGCGTGCCTGTACGGTGGATGCAGCCGCGCGTCTTGGGTTTTCTGCGGATCTGGACGGTCTGGATCTGCGTCTGCGGCCGGGCTGGGAGCAGCGGCGCTCTTTGGCGGAGGCGGTGGAGCGCAGTCGTGCGGGCGATGAGGAACGGGGTTTTGCCCAGGTGGGACCGCAACGGGCGGATCTGATCCTGAGGCTGGCGGGCCGTGATGCGACGGAAGGATCCCGGGGGGAGCAGAAACGACTCATTACGGGGCTGGTGGTGGGGCAGGGGTTGATGCTGATGGAGCGAAGCGGGCGCTCGCCCCTGCTGTTGCTGGACGACGTGCTTTCCGAGCTGGATCGTGGGGTCGCGAGCGGCCTGATCGCGGGCCTGCGGGACCTGGGCTGGCAGGTTCTGATGACGGCGGTGGGTGCCGGTTTTCCGGGCCAGGAGGGGCAGGAACCGCAATGGTTTCACGTGGAACACGGTCGGGTGTACGAGGGGTCGGATCCCCACGTCTCGCGCCCTCATGTTCCACGTGAAACCTGATTCGGGCCACGCCGACCTAGCCCTGCCCCGATCCATTCCCCCAGGGGCCAAAGACCGCGGGGTTGGGGTACAATGCATCGGATTGCCACCAGCCGGAACACGATCCATGGCCGACCACGAAACCGCTGAAGATCCCACTGCTTACGATTCCAGCCAGATCCGCGTCCTCAAGGGTCTCGATGCGGTGCGCAAGCGCCCCGGGATGTACATCGGCGATACCGATGACGGTACCGGCCTTCATCACATGGTCTTCGAGGTGGTCGACAACTCGATCGACGAGGCCCTGGCCGGCCACTGCGACAGCATCGAGATCGTGATCCACGAGGACAACGCCATCAGTGTCACCGACAACGGGCGCGGTATCCCGGTGGACATCCACGAGGAAGAAGGCAAATCCGCGGCCGAGGTCATCCTCACCGTGCTCCACGCGGGCGGAAAGTTCGACAACAACTCCTACAAGGTCTCCGGTGGTCTCCACGGGGTCGGCGTTTCGGTGGTCAATGCCCTGTCCGAAGAACTGCGCCTGGAGATCCATCGCGACGGCCAGAGGCACGAGCAGACCTACCATCTCGGCGTCCCTGAAGACGACCTCCGTGTGACCGGCCCGACCGATCGGCACGGCACCCGTGTCTGGTTCCGGCCGAGCCCGGAGATCTTCTCCGACGTCGACTTCCACTACGAGATCCTCGCCAAGCGGCTGCGGGAACTCTCCTTCCTGAATTCCGGCGTCCGCATCACGCTTCGCGACCTTCGCGACAACCGCGAAGAGACCTTTGTCTTCGAAGGCGGGATCCGCGCATTTGTCGAACACCTGAACCAGAAGAAGACCGCCCTGCATCCGACCGTGATCTACGCCGACCAGACGCGCGAGGATTACGCGGTCGAGATCGCGCTGCAGTGGAACGACTCCTACCAGGAGAACATCTTCTGCTACACGAACAACATTCCGCAGCGCGATGGCGGGACGCACATGGCCGGATTTCGTGCGGCCCTGACCCGAACGATCAACCAGTATCTCGAGCGCGAGGGCCTGACGAAGAAGGCCAAGGTCGCCACCGCCGGGGATGACATGCGCGAAGGCCTGACGGCGGTGCTGTCGGTGAAGGTGCCGGATCCCAAGTTCTCGTCGCAGACCAAGGACAAACTGGTCTCGTCCGAAGTCAAGCCGATCGTGGATTCGGTCCTGTCCGATGCGCTCGGCAACTTCCTGATGGAAAACCCCCCGGAGGCGCGTGCGATCACCGACAAGGTGCTGGATGCCGCCCGTGCCCGCGAGGCCGCACGCAAGGCCCGCGAGGTCACCCGGCGCAAGGGCGCGCTGGATGTCGCCGGACTGCCCGGCAAACTCGCGGACTGCCAGGAGAAGGATCCGTCCCGATCCGAGCTTTACCTGGTCGAGGGTGACTCCGCGGGGGGGTCGGCCAAGCAGGGCCGCGACCGTCATTTCCAGGCCATCCTGCCGCTGAAAGGCAAGATCCTGAACGTCGAACGTGCGCGTTTCGACCGGATGCTGGGTTCGGCCGAGGTGGGGACCCTGATCACCGCGCTGGGTTGCGGCATCGGCAAGGACGAATACGATCCGGACAAGCTGCGTTATCACCGAATCATCATCATGACGGACGCGGACGTGGACGGCTCGCATATCCGCACCCTGCTGCTGACCTTCTTCTTCCGTCAGATGCCCGAGCTGATCGAACGTGGCCACGTCTATATCGCCCAGCCGCCGCTGTACAAGGTGAAGCGCGGCAAGCGTGAACAGTACGTGCGCGACGAACAGGAGATGCAGGAGCTGACCCTTTCACTTGCCCTGGATGGCGCCGTACTCCATCCGGCGGCAGAGGCGCCGCCGATCTCGGGTGAGGCCTTCGAGGACCTGATCAAGTCCTATCAGGCCGCCGCAGCCGCGGTCGCCCGTCTGGGCCGTCTGTATGATTCGCGGGTCCTGTGGGCCATGCTCGAGGCGCCGCCCATGCCGCGGCCGAGATCCGTCACCGAGCCCGCGGTCCAGCGCTGGTTCCAGGATATCCTCGACAGTCTGTCCAGCGACCGCGCCGGGGCCACCCGCTATCAGCTGGAGGCTGACCGCGACGCCGACGGACACGATCGCCTCGCCCTTCAGCGGCTGGAGCACGGGGGGCGTCTGTCGCAGTACCTGACCGACGATACCCTCGCTTCGCGAGACTTCCAGGCGGTACTGGACCTCTCGGAACGCCTGCAGGCACTGCTTGAGGAAGGCGCCTATATCCAGAGAGGTGAACGTCGCCACGTAATCCAGCGCTTTTCCGAGGCGATGGAATGGCTGCTGGCCGAAGGCCGCCGGGGTCTTTCGGTGCAGCGCTACAAGGGTCTGGGCGAGATGAACGCCGAACAACTGTGGGAGACCACCATGGATCCCGATTCGCGCCGGCTGCTGCAGGTCCGGGTCGAGGACGCCATCCGCGCCGACGAGATCTTCACCACCCTGATGGGGGACCAGGTCGAACCGCGGCGGGATTTCATCGAGACCCGCGCCCTCAGCGCCGAGAACGTCGACATCTGATCCGACACGCGGGCTGGCCGTAATGCTCACCCTGGCGCTGATCCTGGCCGGAATCGCTATCCTCGTGTGGCTGGGCCGCGACGCCGCGCGTCTCGCTCATGCCCACCGCCAGGTGGTGCGGGCGTGGGAACGGTTCGACGTGCTCCTCTGCCAGCGCAATGCGCTGATCCTCGAGCTGCTGGACGCACGCGATCCGCAGGCACCCGACCGTGAAGATCTGTATCAGGCTCAGCAGGCCTCCGAGCGTGCGCGCCGCTCCGGCGACCTGCAGGCCCTCGCCCGCGCCGAAAGGCAATTGCGCGCCGAACGTGATCGATCGCTCTCCGACGCTGCGGAGGCCAACACCCCGACGGCGCGACTGGATGCACTCGACGAGGCGATCACCGACGCCATCCACCGCTACAATCACTGGGTGAATCGGTACCAGCAGGCCTGTCGCCGGCCGACCTCTGCGCTGATGGCTCGTTTGACCGCCTGTGGCCGATACGGACGGATTCACCCGGACGATCCGAAAGAAGCCTGACTGAACCCGGACCGGCTGCAATCCGCATTCCCCGCACTGCCACTCCCGGCCATGCCGGCCAGGGTGGCATACTTTCCGTTCAGCCACCGAATCCAGGAGCCACCGTGTCCAACCCGCTGCTGCGCATGGAGACCTTACCGGCGTTTCGCGCCATCGAGCCGGATCACGTGATCCCGGCAATCGATCAGCTGCTGACCGAGAACCGCCGCGAGATCGAACGCCTCGTGGCCGAGGCCGGCGAAGCACCGACCTGGGACACGCTGGTTGCACCTCTCCAGCGCCTCGAGAACCGACTCGAGAACGCCTGGTCGCCGGTGAGCCACCTGAACTCCGTGATGAACTCGCCTGCCCTGCGCGAGGCCTATAACGCCTGCCTGCCCAGACTGTCCGACTACTCCAGCTGGCTGTCCCAGCACCAGGGTCTTTATCGCGCCTTCCGCGCGCTGGCCGACGGCGAAGAATATCCGCGTCTGTCACCCGCGCGTCGAAAGGTGATCGACGACGCCCTGCGCGATTTTCACCTCAGCGGGGTCGACCTTCCCCGGGAAAGCCGAGATCGCCTGCGGGCCATCGATAGCCGCCTGTCGGAGCTGACAGCCAGTTTCGAGGAGAATGTGCTGGACGCCACACAATCCTGGAGGTATCCGATCCATGACGAATCCGAACTGGCGGGGCTTGCGGAATCGGACCGGGCCATGCTGGCGCAGAACGCCCGCGACCACGAACTCGATGCCCCCTGGGCGGCCACACTCGACTTTCCCAGTGTCCATGCGGTGCTGACCCATGCCGACGATTCGGCCCTGCGCGAACGCGTCTATCACGCGTTCGTCACCCGCGCCTCCGACACGGGCCCGCACGATTCTGCATACGACAATTCGACCAACATGGTCGAGATCCTGCGCCTGCGCCAGGAGAAGGCCGAACTGACCGGATTCCCCCGTTACGCCCATCGATCACTCGCCACCAAGATGGCCGAAACCCCGGAGCAGGTCGAGCAGTTCCTGGCCGATCTGGCCCGCCGCGCGCGTCCGCAGGCGGAACGGGATCGGGACGAACTCGAGACCTTCGCACGCGAAGAACTCGGCCTCGACCGGCTCGAGTCGCCGCACGTCGCCTGGGCGGCGGAAAAGATGCGCGAGCGCCGTCTGGGCCTGTCCCAGGAGATGCTCAAACCGTATTTTCCGGCACCTCAGGTCGTCGACGGCCTGTTCCGGCTGGTCCAGCGGTTGTTCGGGATCTCCCTGCAGCCCGACCCCGAGGTCGAGACCTGGCACGATGACGTGACGTTCTATCGTATATATGGTCCGGAGGGTGAGGAGCGCGCGGGCTTCTATCTCGATCTTTATGCCCGTCGCAACAAACGGGGCGGGGCCTGGATGGATGTCTGCCGCCAGCGCTATGCCCGAGCCGACGGCCTCCAGTTACCGGTGGCCTACATGACCTGCAACTCCACTCCACCGGTGGATGGCAAGCCCGCGCTGTTCACCCACGACGAGGTGATCACGCTATTCCACGAATTCGGCCACGGCCTGCACCACATGCTGACCCGGGTCGACGAGCCCGAGATCGCGGGAATCAATGGCGTGGAATGGGACGCGGTCGAGCTGCCCAGCCAGTTCATGGAAAACTGGTGCTGGGAACGCGAACCGCTGGATCTCTTCGCCCGGCACTACGAGACCGGCGACCCGATGCCCGAGGACCTGTTCCAGCGTCTGCAGGGAACCCGCCACTTCCACGCGGCCCTGCAGCTGCTGCGCCAGGTCGAATTCTCGCTGTTCGACATGCGCCTGCACGATCGCGACGCACCCGCCAGCGCGGACGAGATCCTTGCGCTGCTGGACGAGGTCCGGCGCGAGGTGGCCGTCTTCATCCCGCCGTCGTACAACCGGTTCCCGCACGGCTTCGCGCATATCTTCGCCGGCGGTTATGCGGCGGGCTACTACTCCTACAAATGGGCCGAGGTCCTGTCGGCGGATGCCTTCGCCCGCTTCGAGGAGGAGGGCCTGTTCTCGCGCGAGGCGGGTGATGCCTACCTGCGCGAGATCCTGGAGGCGGGCGCCTCGCGACCCGCCGCAGAATCGTTCCGCGCCTTCCGCGGCCGGGAACCACAAATCGACGCCCTGCTGCGCCACTGCGGACTGGAGGAAGCTGCGTGAAGATCGCCAGCTGGAACGTCAACTCCCTCAAGGTCCGCCTCCCGCAGGTCCTCGACTGGCTGGGTACGTCCCATACCGACATCCTCGCCCTGCAGGAGACCAAACTGACCGACGACGCCTTTCCCGTCAGCGCGATCCATGACGCCGGTTACCAGGTCGTCCATTCCGGACAGAAGACCTATAACGGCGTGGCCATCCTGTCGCGGACCGAAGCCACCGACGTCGTCACCGATCCGCCCGGCGTGGAGGATGCCCAGCGGCGCATCCTCGCGGCCACCATCGGCGGTGTGCGCGTGGTCAACCTGTACATCGTCAACGGCGAGGCCGTCGACTCGGAAAAGTATGCGTACAAACTCGACTGGCTGAGCCGTGTGCGGGACTGGCTGGAAGAGGAGGCCCGTCGTCACGAGCAACTGGTCGTCGTCGGGGATTTCAACATCGCCCCCGAAGACCGCGACGTCCATGACCCGGAGGCCTGGGAAGGCCGGGTGCTGTGTTCCGCGCCGGAACGCGAGGCCCTGCAGTCCATCCAGGCCCTCGGCCTCAGCGATACCTTCCGCGCCTTCGAGCAGCCAGAGAACGAGTTCTCCTGGTTCGATTACCGCGCCGCCTCGTTCCGTCGTAACCGTGGCCTGCGCATCGACCTGATCCTGGCTTCCGCCGCATTGGCCGAACGCCTGACGGCTGCCGGCATCGATCGGGAACCGCGCGGCTGGGAACGGCCATCGGATCACGCCCCGGTCTGGGCCGAATTCACCGACGCCTGAGCCGCCACCCGCACCGGAGACCCTCAAGGGAGACAGCATGCAGTACAAGGATCTGCGCGACTTCATCGACGGCCTCGAGCAGCGGGGCGAGCTGCGCCGTATCCAGCGCGAGGTGAGTCCCGACCTGGAGATGACCGAGATCAGCGATCGCGTGCTGCGCGCCGGTGGCCCGGCCCTGCTGTTCGAGAACCCCTCCGGCTCCGAGATCCCGGTGCTTGCCAACCTGTTCGGTACGCCGGAACGCGTGGCCCTGGGGATGGGCGAGGATTCGGTGGAGGCGCTGCGCGAGGTGGGCCGTCTGCTGGCCTTCCTCAAGCAGCCCGACCCGCCGAAGGGCCTGAAGGCCGCCTGGGATCAGCTTCCGGTCTTTCGCAAGGTCCTCGACATGGCGCCGAAAAAGGTCCGCAGTCCGGATTGTCAGCGCCATGTGCTGGCGGGCGATGACGTCGATCTGGGGAAACTGCCGGTACAGACCTGCTGGCCCGGAGACGCCGGGCCGCTGATCACCTGGGGTCTGGTGGTCACGCGCGGCCCGGAGAAGTCACGCCAGAATCTCGGGATCTACCGCCAGCAGGTCATCGGGCGAAACCGGGTGATCATGCGCTGGCTGTCCCACCGCGGCGGCGCCCTGGATTTCCAGGAGTGGTGTCAGGCCCGTCCCGGCGAACCCTTCCCCGTCGCCGTGGCCCTCGGGGCCGACCCGGCGACCATCCTCGGCGCCGTGACCCCCGTGCCCGACACGCTCTCGGAGTACGCCTTCGCCGGTCTGCTCCGCGGTCGCCGTACCGAACTGGCCACCTGTATCGGCTCCGATCTGCAGGTCCCGGCTTCGGCCGAATTCGTGCTGGAGGGCCACATCCATCCGGGGGATACCGCCCCGGAGGGGCCGTTCGGCGACCACACCGGCTATTACAATGAAGTCGATGAATTCCCGGTCTTCACCGTCGACCGCATCACCCATCGCGACCAACCGATCTACCACTCGACCTACACCGGGCGTCCACCGGATGAGCCGGCCATCCTCGGTGTGGCCCTCAACGAGGTCTTTGTACCCATCCTGCAGAAGCAATTCCCGGAGATCGTCGACTTCTATCTGCCGCCGGAAGGCTGTTCGTACCGCATGGCCGTGGTCTCCATGCGCAAACAGTATCCGGGGCACGCCAAGCGCGTGATGATGGGGGTCTGGAGCTTCCTGCGCCAGTTCATGTACACCAAGTTCGTGATCGTGGTGGACGAGGACGTGAATACCCGCGACTGGAAGGACGTGATCTGGGCGATCACCACGCGCATGGATCCGGTCCGGGATACCACACTGGTCGAAAATACACCTATCGATTATCTGGATTTTGCCTCGCCCGTCTCGGGGCTGGGATCCAAGATGGGGCTGGACGCGACGTCGAAGTGGCGCGGCGAGACCGAACGGGAATGGGGCCGTCCGATCACCATGGATCCGGCCGTCAAGCAGCGGGTGGACGAGATCTGGGACGACCTGGGCCTGTGAGTGGCCCGGACGCGGGGCGCTTCCCTGCGCCGCGCCCGGCCGACCTTCCCGTCAGTCGCCGAGGTGGGCCCCGTCCTCCGGCGCGCGCGCCCAGGCCGCGATGTCCGAACCCATCGCGCGGATGGTTCGGCCCATCACCGAGCAGGTCCCCCTGAAGCCGCCGAAGGCGCCGCCACCGGAGATCCGGCGCGAGGTGAAATCGGCGACCGGCTCGCCGTCCTCGTACAGCGTACCCTCGGCCTCGCTGAAGGCACGATGTCCCGACCAGGCGTTGCCGTCGTTGCGCGCCTGGGTGATTTCGACCATCAGCACCTTGCCGCCGTCTGCCGGGCCTGCACCGCCGCGTGACTCGACCTGGATATCGTGGCGGGCCCCGAACTCCGCCACGAAGCCGGGAAAGCGTTCTTCCAGTTCGCACTCATTGCGGATCGCCTGCGGCACCACGGCGTCCTCGCTGTAGGCAAACCGGTCCTTGGTCACGATGGTCACCGCCGGATCGGCGACTTCCGTTGCCGCCGGTTCGTCGACCCCGGATTCGCGCGTCTCGTTGGCCGCACAGCCACCCAGTGCCAGCAGCCCGGCCCCCGCCAGTCCCCCGATCACGTATCGCCACGACATCGCTTCTCTCCCCTGTGTGGACTCTGCCTCCAGTCTGCCGCATCTGCCCATCCTCACGACCCCCCCAAACAGAGGGGGAATGGACGGTCGCGCCTGCCCTTCGGCCGCGGTTGCTTGCGTTCCCGGGGCACCTGAAGAAAATGAACGCCTTTCCCCACCGAGGACGCCGCCATGGCCTTTGACGTCACCATCCAGCCCAGCGGACACCGCTTCGAAGTCGAAGACGACGAGACCGTGCTGGAGGCGGGGCTGCGACAGGGCTTCGCCTTCCCCTACGGCTGCCGCAACGGTGCCTGTGGCTCCTGCAAGGGTCGTGTGCTGGCGGGGGAGGTGGACCATGGTCCCAAGTTGCCGCCGGGTATCACCGAGGCCGAACGGGCCGACGGCATGGCGCTGTTCTGCCAGGCGGTCCCGGTGGACGATCTGGAGATCGAAGTCCGCCAGATCGGCGCTGCCCGCGACATCGAGGTGAAGACGCTGCCGTGCCGGGTTGCAGCCCTCAATCGGCTCGCCGACGACGTGATGGAGTTGCGCATCCAGCTGCCCGCCCGGGAGCGACTGCAGTTCCTCGCCGGGCAATATCTCGATGTGCTGCTGAAGGGCGGCGAGCGGCGCAGTTATTCGCTGGCAAACGCCCCGCACGACGACGAGCAGCTGGTTGTGCACGTGAAATACGTCGAGGGCGGCCGATTCTCGTCGATGGTGTTCGAGGAGATGCAGCCCAAGGCGCTGCTGCGCATCGAGGGTCCCCTGGGCCAGTTCTTCGTTGACGAGGATTCGCCGCGCCCGCGCCTGTTCATCGGCGGCGGTACCGGCTTCGGGCCGTTGAAAGGGATGCTGGACCACCTCGCCGCCGAGGGCCTGGACCGCCCGCATCACCTGTTCTGGGGCGCGCGGGAAGCCGCGGGCATCTACGCGCCCGAATGGCTAAAGCAGATGGCCGAGGAAGAGCCGGAGCATTTCCGTTTTACCCCGGTGCTGTCGGACCGGCCCGAGGACGAAGCGGCGGGGTTTGCCGCCCGCGCGGGTCTGCCGCACGAGGCGGTCCTGGCGGAATATCCGGACCTCTCCGGTTTCGACGTCTACATGGCCGGGCCTCCGCCCATGGTCCATGCGGCCCGCGAGGCCTTCCGCTCGGCGGGCCTGCCGCTGGAACAGCTGTACTACGACAGCTTCGAACCGGCGGGTGACTCCTGACGGCGGCAAACGTCAGCCGTCTGCGCACTCGAGTCGCGCGGCGAGGCGGCGCGCGGCCGCGAGCATGGACGCGTCGGTGGGATCCTCGGCGGTTTCTACAGCCGACTTGAAGCCGAGTTCCTGCGCGATCTCGGCGATGCGCTCGCTGCCCACCACCAGCGGCGTCTTGCGCAGCCACATCCGGCCCAGCTTGCCCACCATCTCATAGAGATTGCGCAGGCCTTCGCCGGAGGTAATGGTGATCAGATCGATCTGCCCGCGCGAGAAGGCGTACATCAGATCGCCGGTATCGCCCTCCGGGCGGCCGCGCCGGTAGGCCTCGGCGAAGGTGACAGTGGCGCCGCGCTCGCGCAGGGTGTCCCCCAGCAGCTCGCGGCCACCGTCTCCGCGGAAGATCACCACCCGCTTGCCGGAGACATCCTGCATCGCCGGTTCGGCCAGCAGCGCCTCGCTGTCGAAGCGGCGGGGCGGGGCGATATCCGGGGCACGCCCGAAACTGCGCAGCTCCTGAGCGGTGCGATTGCCGATCGCGGCGATCGCCGTGCCGGCGGGCCATTCGCGTTCCGCCAGCGCCAGATTCATCACACGCTGGACCGCGTTGGGGCTGATGAAGACGGCGATATCGAACGAATCGAGCTCGTCCAGCACGGCCCGCAGATTGGTCGGATCACTGGGTGCGAGGATCTCCAGAACCGGGAAGCGGATCACCCGCGCCCCTTCGCGTTCCAGCGCCTCGCAGAAGGGTTCCGCCTGCGCGGCGGGGCGGGTCACCAGCACGCCGCGATCGGCGAGTACCGTGGCGTCGGGACTGGCTGCGGTCTCGGTGTCGGCCATGTTGCGCTCCTCAGTGGTGGTCCATAGCGGCGCGCAGGAGCTCCCCCGCACCCAGTTCCAGCAGCTCGTCGGCCAGACGGATCCCCAGGGCCTCTGCCTCGGCGCGGGCACCGCGCACCTCGCGCTGCAGCAGACGGCTGCCGTCCACCGCGCCCACCAGCCCGCGCAGCCACAGGCCGCCGTCTTCCTCGAGAATGGCATGCGCCGCCAGCGGCACCTGACAGCCGCCCTCCAGGCGTCGGTTGAAGGCCCGTTCCGCGCGTACCCGGTCACTGGTGTCGCCATCGTTGAGCGGTGCAATCAGACCCTCGACCTCGTCATCGCCCGCCCGGCATTCGATCGCGATCGCGCCCTGGCCCACCGCCGGCAGGCTGACCTCGGGCTCCAGGCGATTACGGATGCGTTCGTCAAACCCGAGGCGTTTCAGCCCGGCAGCCGCCAGGAGGATTGCGTCGTATTCGCCGGCGTCCAGCTTCGCCAGCCGCGTGTTCACGTTGCCCCGCAGGTCATGCACCTGCAGATCGGGCCGGCGGGCGCGCAGCTGACACTGACGGCGCAGGCTGGACGAGCCGACCCGCGCACCTTCCGGCAGTTCGTCGACATGCGCGTAGGTGCCGGACACGAAGGCATCCAGCGGGTCCTCGCGATCGAGGATCACCGGCAGGGCGAGATTCCCCGGCAGCTCCATCGGCACGTCCTTCACCGAGTGCACGGCGATGTCGGCGCGGTCTTCCAGCAGGGCGTTCTCGAGTTCTTTCACGAACAGCCCCTTGCCGCCAATCTTCGCCAGAGGGGAGTCCAGCACGCGATCACCCTGGGTGGTCATGCCCACCAGTTCGACCGGCCGATCGGGGTGCACGGCGCGCAACCGCGCGGCGACATGTTCGGCCTGCCACATGGCGAGCGGGCTCTTGCGGGTGGCGATGCGTAGCGGTTTCATGTGATGTCCCGATCCGGGAACCCGGGAACGTCTTGCGGGTCCATAAAAGCGACGTAGTATAACGGCTCGCACCCCGCAGCCGAAAAACCAGGCAGGTACGATCATGATGTTTCGCAACTGGCTTATCGCGGCCACCGGGCTGGCCGCGGCCATGCTGCTGGCCGGCCCCGTGCAGGCCGATCTGGAACGCGTCACCGACCTCAAGGCGCTGAAGAACAACGGCGATGCCGGCCCGACGGTGGTGATGTTCACCGCCGAAAACTGCCCGTACTGCCATCTCGCCAGCGAACGTTATCTCGGCCCGATGAGCCGCGAAGACGAGAACTCCGACGTGAACATCGTCAAGGTCGAGATGAACGGCGAGGAAGTCCGCGACTTCGATGGCGAGACCATGCGCGGGTCCGAACTCGGACAGCGCTATGGCGCGCGGGTCACCCCGACGGTCGTGGCTTTCGATACCCGGGGCAACCCGGTGGGCAGCCCGCTGGTCGGGATCGCGGTGGAGGAACTGTACCGCGGTCAGGTCAACAACCGCATCGAGGCCGCGCGCCAGGGCAATTGATCCGCGTTTCCCTCAAACCCGGGTTTTGCGCCGCAGGAACTCGCGCACCCGGGTCAGCTGCCGGCGGCTGACCGGCACCGGCTCCAGGTCATCCCGGAAAAGCAGGCGATGATCGCCGGCGTTGCGTGTCTCCAGACCGGAGATGTTTCGGGTTACCGCCAGCGCGCCGCGATGCACCCGCAGTACCTCGTCTCCGAGTCGCTCCTCCAGATCCTGCAGGCGGGCATCAACGAAACCCTCCATTTCGCCCGAGCGCGCCACGACACAGCCATCCTCGGTAACGAAGCAGTCGATCGCGTCCAGCGTGACCGTTTCCTCGCGGCGACCGATGCGCAGGCGGATCGCGGGGGAGGACGTGGCCGCGGACCCGTTGGCCGAACGCGCCCGCTCCAGCGCCTGCTGCAGGCGTTCACGCCGCACCGGCTTGAGTACGTAGTCGCGCACGCCGGCCTCGAACGCCGCCATGCCGAAGTCGTCGTGAGCGGACACCAGGATCACCACCAGCTCGGGGTGGTCTGCGGCCAGCTCCGCAGCCAGATCGATCCCTCGCTCCCCGGGCATCTCGATGTCCAGCAGCAGCACGTCCGCGTTCCGCTCTCCCAGCCATTGGCGGACCCCCGGGACATCCGGCGCCTCGCCGGCGACGTGGTGGCCGAGTTCCTCGAGCAGTCCGCGCAGACGCTGGCGGGCAATCGGTTCGTCATCCGCGATCAGCACGTCCATGATTCTGCACCTCCCTGCGTTCATGGTGGGCAGTTGGCGCCGGCAGCCGCAGCCGCACGCGGAACTCGTTCGCGCCCTGCTCGCTGTCCAGCTGCATCCGGTCGCCGAAGGCGTGCTGCAATTGCAGGCGTACCGCCTCGGTTGCCGTCCCGGTACCCGCAGTAGCCCCTTGCGTCGGCACGCTGTTGCGGATCTCCAGCACGCTGCCGGTGCCTTCCGGCCGCAGGCGCACGCTCAGCTCACCCGGCACCCGCGCCGGCGCGATCCCGTGCTGGATCGCGTTCTCCACCAGCGGGAGCAGCACCAGTGCGGGCAACTCCAGCTCCAGCCCCGGCTGTTCGGGACAGTCCCAGTCCAGTTGCAGGCGCTCGCCGAGACGGTTCTGTTCCACCCGCAGGTAGCCGCGCACCAGCTCCAGCTCGTCGCGCAGGGTATGGCGTTCCGCCCCGTCGAACGCGGCCCGGAACAGATCCGCGAGATCCAGCGTGACCTGCTCGGCGCGGGCCGGATCACTGCGGCACAGACCCGCGATGGTGTTCATGCTGTTGTAAAGGAAATGCGGTCGCAGGCGCGCCCGCATCGCCTGCTCGCGAGCCTCGGCCACGGCACGCGTCTCGCGCTGCCAGGCGGCCTGCAAATAGAGATAGTGCATGGCCACCAGGCTCAGGATCGCAGCCACGCCCAGCACCGGCAGGCGCAGCTCGGGATCGGCCAGGTGTACCCGTTCCGCCAGGTCCTGCACCACCGCGGTGTTGACGATGGGTACCAGCGGCGGCAACACGATCTGGGCCCACAGCGCGGCGCGTCGCAGGGCCCGCTGCAGCAGGCAGAGGATCAGCAGGCTGACCAGCACGACCCAGAAGATGAACAGCGCATGCAGCGCCAGGCTGCCGGTCCAGTCGGCGGTTCCCGGACGCAGCAGGGTAATGGCCAGCGCCAGCAGCACCGCGAGCATCAGGACCCGCAGCAGGGTCTCCCCGGCGCAGAAGTCGGGCAGCGGCGAGGGCCGCACATCCCGGTCGCGATGCGGCGCGCCTGATCCCCCGGAGGTTCCCGCTGGCGGGCGCATGGCAGTGGCTCTCCCTGTATACTTCCGTGTCGTTCAAAAAACCGCTTCAGAGTGCACCATGACGCAGGATTCCCCGCAGAACAAGCCGGCCACCGCTAGCGAGCCCCGGGACCAATCTCGGGCCAAACTCTGGGGCGGGCGCTTCTCCGAGCCCACCGACGCGTTCGTGGAACGTTTTACTGCTTCGGTGGACTTCGACCGCCGGCTGTACCGCGAAGACATCCTTGGTTCGCAGGCCCATGCGCGCATGCTGGCGAAGGTGGGCGTGCTGACCGCCGACGAGGCCGAGCGGATCATCGCGGGCCTGGATGCGATCCGCGACGAGATCGCGGCCGGCGAATTCGACTGGCAGGTGGGTCGCGAAGACGTGCACATGAACATCGAGGCGCGTCTGATCGAGCGCATCGGCGATGTCGGCAAGAAGCTGCACACCGGCCGTTCGCGCAACGACCAGATCGCCACCGACATCCGTCTGTGGCTGCGCGCCGCAATCGACGAGATTCTGGAGCTGATCCGCGGCTACCAGCGCGGGCTGGTGGATCTCGCCGAACGCGAGGCCGACACCATCATGCCCGGTTTCACCCATCTGCAGACCGCCCAGCCGGTGACCTTCGGCCACCACATGCTGGCGTGGTACGAAATGCTCGATCGCGACGCCGAGCGGCTGGGGGAATGCCGCCGCCGGGTGAACCAGCTGCCGCTGGGCGCCGCCGCGCTGGCCGGGACGCCGTACCCGCTGGATCGCGAATACGTCGCCGGGCTGCTGGGGTTCGACGGGGTCACGCGCAATTCGCTGGATGCGGTGTCGGATCGCGATTTCGCCATCGAATTCAGCGCGGCCGCCGCGACCCTGATGATGCATCTGTCGCGACAGGCCGAGGAACTGGTGCTGTGGACCAGTGCGCAGTTCGATTTCATCGAGCTGCCCGATCGCTACTGCACGGGTTCCTCGATCATGCCGCAGAAGAAGAACCCCGACGTCCCGGAGCTGGTGCGCGGCAAGACCGGACGGGTCTACGGCCACCTGACCAGTCTTCTGACCCTGATGAAGAGCCAGCCGCTGGCGTACAACAAGGACAACCAGGAGGACAAGGAGCCGCTGTTCGACACCGTGGACACGCTCCTGGGCTCCCTGCGTGCCTTCGCCGACATGGTCCCGAACCTGGCGGTGCGGCGTACGAACACCCTGGCGGCGACCACCCGCGGTTTTGCCACGGCCACCGATCTGGCCGACTACCTGGTGGAACGCGGCGTGGCTTTCCGTGATGCCCACGAAGTCGTGGGCCGAGCGGTGCGCCTGGCGCAGGAACGTGGCGTGGATCTGGCACAGCTGGCACTGGAGGATCTGCAGTCGCTCAGCGGCGCGGTTGGCGAGGATGTCCACGGGGTACTGACCGCCGAGGGATCAGTGGCGGCCCGAAAGCTGACCGGGGGGACGGCGCCGGAGCAGGTCCGGCACCAGGCCGCGGCGGCGCGCGAGCGCCTGGCCGCGGTGGATGGGGCGGCTCAGTCGGCGACGTAGCCGTCGACCACCTCCCACATCACGTTGCCGTGCACCACCTCGTATTCCAGTAGCAGCTGACCGAACTGGTCGCCGCTCTCGAAGTGGGCAAGGACCCAGCGGGCGTTCAGCACGTAGATCCCGTCTTCGCGGAATTCGGCCTGATCGCCGTCGCGCAGGACTTCGGGGATGACCTGCGGATTCTGGACCAGGTCATCGGTCAGCCGCTGTTCCGGATTGGTCATGCCAAGGCGTTGCAGTTGCTGGATGTCGGCGTTGCGCAGACCGATCTCCACCGGGCGCGGCACCTCCTCGCGGGTATACTCGGCCAGCTGCATCTGGGCCTGCAGCAGGTCGCGGTTGGCCTGGGAGACGTCGTGCTCCAGGCCTTCGGCGCGGGCGATGTAGATCGCGAGAATGACGACAAAGAACGCCATCAGCCCCAGCCACATCAGGCGTTCGCGGGTCCGCAGGCGACCGGGATCCTCGTTGGAGGGGGTCGGCTTTTCGTTTTCCTCGTTCACGGCAGGTTCTCCTCAAGTCGGGCGGGGCGGTAGTCCCGGGCCGAGTGGGCCCTTGCGACACGCCTCCGGGATTCGGCGCATGATAACTCGCATCTGCAGTGATGCCGAGGTGATCACCGATGTCCGCTGCCGCACCCGCACCGGAAGACCGTCCCGAAGCCCCGGGTGAACCGCCCACCGGCGGTGGCCTGGAATGGATCAACCGCTTTGCCGCATTGCCGGATGCCTTCCACCACCGTCCCGATCCGGCGCCGTTCCCCGGGGCGCAGCTGCTCGCCAGCAGCCCCGCGATGCGCGAGCGCCTGAGTCTGACGCCGGACGACCTGGCCGCCGAGCCGTGGCTGGGGATGATCACCCGCGGCGAGCCGGTGGCCGGGACCCCGCAGGTCGCCAGCGTATATGCCGGTCACCAGTTCGGGGTCTACGTACCGCAGCTGGGCGATGGTCGTGCGAAATTGCTGGGGGAGGTGCGCACCCCTGCCGGGGAGCACTGGGAACTGCAGAGCAAGGGATCCGGACCCACGGCCTTCTCGCGGCATGCCGACGGGCGTGCGGTCCTGCGCTCCTCGATCCGCGAATATCTGGTCTCCGAGCACATGGCCGCGATGGGGATCCCGACCACACGTGCAGTGGCCCTGTACGGATCCTCGTTGAGGGTGTTCCGCGAGCGCATCGAGAGCGGCGCGGTGGTGCTGCGCGCGGCGCCCAGCTTCCTGCGGTTCGGTCATTTCGAGTACTTCCACTATGCCGGCTATCCCGAACGCCTGCGCCAGCTGATCGACTACGCGCTGGACCATGACTTTCCCGAGCACCGCGAGGCCGAGGACCCGGTGCGGGCGATGCTGGAGACCGTGACCGCGCGGACCGCCGAGCTGATGGCGGACTGGCAGGCGGTGGGCTTCTGTCACGGGGTGATGAACACCGACAATATGAGCCTGACCGGGCTGACCATCGACTACGGTCCGTTTGCGTTCATGGACGCCTATGACCCGGACTACATCTGCAACCACACCGACCAGGGCGGGCGCTATGCCTTCGCGCGTCAGCCGGGCGTGGCCCTGTGGAACCTGACGCGGCTGGCGGAAACGCTGGTGGCGCATTTCAATGCGCCCGACGTCGACACCGCGGTGGAGCAGGCGAAATCCGTGCTCGAGGCCTTCCAGGGGCAGTTCCGCGCGGCCTGGCTGCGGCGCATGCGCGCGAAGCTGGGTCTGCAGCTCGAGCGCGAAGAGGACGAGTCCCTGGTCCAGGAGCTGCTCGCCCGGATGGCCGCGGAGGGCATCGATTACACCCGGTTGTTCCGTCAGCTGCCGGAGCTGGAAGACGGCGGGACACGCCAGGGATTCATCGAGGAGCTGGAGGATCCGCAGGCCTGGCAGGCCTGGGAGGAGCGTTACCGGGAGCGCCTGGCGCAGGAATCCCGCCCGACGCCGGAGCGCCATGCGGCGATGCGGGCGGTGAACCCGAAGTACGTGCTGCGCAACCATCTGGCCCAGACGGCGATCGAGCGGGCCGAGGACGGCGACTTCTCGGAGCTGGAGCGGTTGCAGCGGGTGCTGAGCCGGCCGTTTGATGAACAGCCCGAAGCCGAAGACCTGGCCGAACTGCCGCCCGCCTGGGCCAGCGGGATCCAGCTCAGCTGTTCTTCCTGAGGCGACGCGGCGGCCGGGTCAGGCCGAGTCCGGGACCTCTTCCAGCAGCAGGCTGCGGCCGCCCATCGCGCTGGGCTTGGGCACGCCCATCAGTTCCAGCACCGTCGGCGCCACGTCCGCAAGGCCGCCACCGGTGCGCAAGCGCCAGCGCTGGCTGTCCAGGATCATGCACATCACCGGGTAGATGGTGTGCTGGGTATGCGGCGCGCCAGTCACCGGGTCGACGTATTCGTCGCAGTTGCCGTGGTCGGCGGTGAGGATCACCGAATATTCCTGGGCCTCGGCCGCGTCCAGTACCCGTCCGACCTCGCGGTCGAGGGTCTGCACCGCTTCGATCAGCGCCTCGCGGCGGGCGGTATGGCCCACCATGTCGCCGTTGGCGAAATTCACCAGGATGAAGCCGTACCGTCCGCTCTCCATCGCCTGGATGGTTTCGTCGGCCACCTCGCGCGCGCTCATTTCCGGCTGCTCGTCGTAGGTGTCCACGGCTGGCGACGGCACCATCACCCGCTTCTCGCCCGCATAGGGTTCTTCCTTGCCGCCGTTGAAGAAAAAGGTCACGTGGGCGTATTTCTCGGTCTCCGCGCAATGGAACTGCGGGATCCCGGCGGAGGCGATGGTCGAGCCCAGGGTGGTGGTCGGGCGCTCCGGGGGGAATGCGATCGGCGACAGGAAGCGCGGGTCGTACTCGGTCAGGCAGGTCTCGGAGACCGGATGGAAATCCCCGCGGTCGAAGCCGTCGAAATCGTCCATCCCGAGGGCGGCCGTGAGCTGGCGCGGACGGTCGTTGCGGAAGTTGAACAGCACGCATTCCGCGTCGGTGCCCATGGGTGCGCCGCCGTTGATGATGCGGGGCTTGATGAATTCGTCATCCTCGCCCGCGGCCCACGCTCCCTCGATCGCCTCGCGCGCGCTGCCGACCGGCTCGCCTTCGGCGTAGGCCATCGCCCGGAAGGCCTTCTCCGTGCGGTTCCATCGCTTGTCACGGTCCATGGCGTAGTAGCGTCCACAGACCGTGGCGATGAAACCGCCGGCCTGTTCCAGCTCCGGCTCGAGGGTTTCGAGATAGTTGAGCGCCGAGCGCGGCGCGGTATCGCGGCCGTCGGTGATCATGTGCACGATCGGCTGCGCCCCTTCATGGCGGCAGATACCGATCAGCGCCACCAGGTGGCGGATATGCGAATGCACGCCGCCGTCCGAGACCAGCCCGATCAGGTGCAGCGGCTGATCCTTGGAGGCCGCTGCGCGTGCCGCGCTGAGCAGTGCGTCGTTCTCGAAGAAGCTGCCATCGGCGATGGCGTCGTCGATCCGCACCAGATCCTGATTGACCACCGTGCCGGCACCCAGCGTCAGGTGGCCCACTTCGGAGTTGCCCATCTGTCCGTCGGGCAGGCCGACCGCGCGGCCACAGGCATCCAGTGTCGTGTGGGTGCGGGTCGACAGGTAACGGTCGAGGTTGGGGGTGTCGGCCTCGGCGTAGGCGTTGTTGATCTTGCTCGGGTTCACGCCCACTCCGTCCATCACGATCAGTAGGACGGGGCGGCGCGGGGTGGTGCGCGGGTCAGCCATCGCGGTCTCGGTCCCTGGGAACGATTGAAATCGGTGGATCGGAAGATTCTGAACTTCGGGCGAAGTTTACCATTTCCGCCGCGCCCCGGGAGGACCCGCACAGGCTCGCCCGTCAGCCCGGACCACCGATGGCCCGGGCGTCAGCGCCGGTCGGACCCGGGCTCGTCCGGGGTATCCGTCGACCCGGCTTCGGTGTCGCCGCCGGACGGTCGGTCCCTTCTGGCCTCCGCCTCGGCCTCGATGCGGTCGAGTTCGGCGTCCATCTCGGCCTCCGACAGCGGAGTGTATCCGGCGCGGGCCGCCG
Source organism: Thioalkalivibrio sp. ALJ24 (assembly GCF_000377785.1). Classification (GTDB taxonomy): domain Bacteria; phylum Pseudomonadota; class Gammaproteobacteria; order Ectothiorhodospirales; family Ectothiorhodospiraceae; genus Thioalkalivibrio. The sequence continues at coordinate 166,726 of NZ_KB898729.1, forward strand.
GATCGGGCCGGCGCGTACCGGACGGTTTCTTGGCGGCGGAGGACTTCGCGCTTGACTTTTCCCGAGCGGCCGCGGGGTCGCCGCCGTGCGGGCCGGCATCCCCGGGTTCGGGTCCGTCACCGGCATCGCCGCCGGGACCGCCGTCCGGGTCGTCCGGGCCATCGGGGCCATCGGGATCATCGGCGTCTTCCGCGCCGGCCTCCTGCGCCTTGCGACGTTCCATGATGCGGGCAAGGATCAGTCCCACCTCGAACAGCAGCCACATCGGCAGCGCCAGCAGGGTCTGCGAGATGATGTCCGGCGGGGTCAGGACCATGCCGACCAGGAACACGCCGACGATCACGTAGGGGCGCTTGGCCGCCAGTTTCTCCGTGGTGGTCGCGCCCAGGGTCACCAGCAGGATGGTCGCGACCGGCATCTCGAAGGCGATCCCGAAGGCGATGAACAGCAGGATCACGAAATCGAGATAGCGCGAGATGTCGGTCATCACGTCCACGCCCTCGGGCGCGGCCGCGGTGAAGAAGGCAAAGATCAGCGGGAACACCACGAAATAGGCGAACGCCATCCCGAGGTAGAACAGGATGGTGGACGAGGCCACCAGCGGCGCGGCCAGGCTCTTCTCGTGCTGATAGAGCCCCGGGGCGATGAAGGCCCAGAGCTGATAGAGCAGATACGGGATGCTGATCGCAACGGCCAGCAGCAGCGTCAGCTTGAACGGGATCAGAAATGGTGCGGCCACCTCGATCGCGATCATGCTGGTGCCTTCCGGCAGATGCGCCATCAGCGGATCGGCCAGGAAGGTGTAGAGCTGGTTGGCGAACGGGAACAGGATCAGGAACACCACCAGCACGGCGATGAACATCCGCAGGACCCGGTCACGCAGCTCGATCAGGTGGGAGAGCAGGGTCTCGGTGGCCTCTTCCGAAGGTTCGACCCCCGGGGTGGTCTTGCTCATGAGCGCTCGTCGGGTGTGCGGGATGAGTGGTCGGCGTCGGTGTCGGCCGGGTCGTCGTGTTCGTCCGATCCGTCACTCCGGGAGCGGGGCCGGCGGCCGCCGGCGTAGCGACGCGAGCCCTTGCGGGGCCCGCGTCGTTCGCGTTCGGCTTCCAGCGCGGGGTCATCGGTGGTCATGTCCGGGCCCATGGGCTGGTTCAGCGGCACGCGTTCGATGCCGTCTCCGGCTGCGTCCCAGGCCTCTTCGGCGGGGGCTTCCCCGTCTTCGGCCGTATCCGGGTCGTCGTCGCCGCGATCGCGGCTGCCGGCGGTCTCGCGCCCGGCGGGTTCCGGCGGCGTGCGCCGCTCGCGGACTGCGGGGCGGGCGCCGCGATCGGACTTCGCGGTCCCGTCATTGGCGTCGTCTTTCCCGGTGTCCTCGAGGCCCTCGGAGTCGGCGCGCCTGCGCGATTTCTGCGTCCGGGTTTTTTTCTCGCCCCGGACGTCCTGCTTGATCTCACGTTCGGTCTCTTCGAGATCCTCGCGCAGCTCCGATTCCGTGTCCTCGACCATGTGCTTGAGCTCGCGGATCTCGCGATCCTGGCTCTTGACCATCTCGCGCAGTTCCTCGGTCTGGAACTCGCGTTCCACGTCCGAGCGCACGCTTTGCACGAAACGCCGGGTCTTGCCGACGAACCGGCCGATCTCGCGCGCAAGGCCGGGCAGACGCTCCGGTCCCACAACCAGGAGCGCTACCACGACGATGATCAGGATTTCCCAGAAGCCGATGTCGAACATGAGGCTGGCGCCGCTGCCGGCCGGTCGTTACGGACCGGACCCGGATCAGGCGTTCTTGTCCGACGAATCGTTGTCGCCGGACTTCTCGCTGCGCTTTTTCACCTCGGCGTCCACGACCCGGCCATCTTCCTCGCTCTGGTTCTCGACGCCCGGCTTCTCGCCTTCCTCGCCTTCTTCCTTCTTCTGGTTCTCGCCGTCGGGGTCCTTGACCGCCTGCCGGAAGTTCTTCAGCGCGGAGCCAACGTCACCGCCCATGTTGCGCAGCTTCTTCGTGCCAAACAGCAGCACCACGATCAGAAGGATGATCAGGAGCTGCCAGATGCTGATACCACCAATACCCATGGAGTGTCTCCGAATTAAGTTCCTTGCAGACAGCCTGACCGGGGAGAGCCCCCGAATCAACAAGGCCGTCTATTTGTCCGAACGCTGCCCCGCAACTTCGCGGCCGGCCTTTTCCTCCACGCCGGACAGGCCGAAGCGTCGCGCCAGTTCGTCGAGGACATCGTCGGGGTGCCGGTCGCGGGCGCGCAGGACGATCAGTGTATGAAACCACAGGTCGGCCATTTCCGACACCAGTGCGTCGGCGTCGTCGTCCTTGGCCGCCAGCACCGCCTCGGTGGCTTCCTCGCCCACCTTCTTGAGCATGGCATCCAGGCCGCGCGCCTGCAGCTTCGCAACGTAGGAGCGTTCGGGGTCCGCGTAGCGACGCTCGTCGATGACCTCCGCCAGCGCCGCCAGCAGCTGTTCGCGCGGGGTTGCGGACGGGTCGTTCACGCGGTCACCTCCTGCAGGGGACGCACGGGCACCCCGGAGGCTTCCATCGCGGCCTTGGCCTCGCCCACCGTGTGCTCGCCGAAATGGAAGATACTGGCCGCCAGCACGGCATCCGCGTGCCCGGTGGTCACGCCCTCGACCAAATGTTCGAGGGTGCCCACGCCGCCCGAGGCGATCACCGGGATGTTCACCGCGTCGCTCACCGCCCGGGTCAGTTCCAGGTCGAAGCCGCTGCGGGTGCCGTCGCGGTCCATGCTGGTCAGCAGGATCTCGCCGGCGCCCAGCTCCGCCATGTGGCGCGCCCATTCGATGGCATCCAGGCCGGTCTCGCGGCGCCCGCCATGGGTGAAGATCTCCCAGCGCGGGGGCGCGCCCTCGGCGCTGATGCGGCGGGCGTCGATGGCGACCACGATGCACTGCGAGCCAACCCAGTCGGCCGCTTCGCGCACCAGTTCCGGCCGGTGGACCGCGGCGGTGTTGATGGACACCTTGTCCGCCCCGGCGTTCAGCAGACGGCGAATGTCGTCCACCGCGCGCACGCCGCCGCCCACGGTCAGCGGGATGAAGACCTGCGAGGCCACTTCTTCGACCACGTGCAGGATGGTGCTGCGGTCGTCGGAGGACGCGGTGATGTCGAGGAAGGTCAGCTCGTCGGCCCCCTGGGCGTCGTAGCGCCGCGCGATCTCCACCGGGTCACCGGCATCGCGGATGCCGACGAAGTTTACGCCCTTCACCACGCGGCCGGCGTCGACGTCCAGGCAGGGGATGATGCGGCGTGCCAGCATCTCAGGTGTCCTCGCCCCGGGCGGCCGCGCGCGCCTGCTCCAGAGTGAAGGCGTCCTCGTACAGGGCGCGGCCGACGATCACGCCGTCGATCCCGGCGTCGGCCCCGCGGGCGAGGCTGCGGATGTCGTCCAGCGAGCTGACGCCGCCGGAGGCGATCACCGGTACCCGCACGTTCTCCGCGAGCTTCGCGGTGGCCTCCACGTTGGGGCCTTCCATCATCCCGTCGCGCGCGATGTCGGTGTAGATGATCGCGGCGACGCCGTCGGATTCGAAGTGCTGGGCGAGGTCGATCACGTCGTGACGCGACAGCTTGGACCAGCCGTCCACCGCGATCTTGCCGTCGCGGGCGTCCAGGCCGACGATGATGTGTCCCGGGAATTCCAGGCACAGGTCGTTGACGAAATGCGGCGCGCTGACCGCCCGCGTGCCGATGATCACGTATTGCACACCGGCATCCAGATAGGCCTGCACGGTGTCATCGTCGCGGATGCCGCCGCCGATCTGGATGGTCAGATCGGGGAAGGTCTCGACGATCGCATGGATCGCCTCGGCATTGCGCGGCCGGCCCGCGAATGCCCCGTCGAGGTCCACGATGTGCAGGCGTTCGGCCCCGGCCTCGACCCAGCGTCGGGCCATTTCCACCGGCTCTTCGCCGAATACCGTCGAGTCCTCCATGCGCCCCTGGCGCAGGCGCACGCACTTGCCTTCCTTCAGGTCGATCGCGGGAATGACCAGCATCTCTCCGCCTCCAGTTACGGCGTTTGCGGGGCGTCCGGGGCGTCGCCGTCCCAGCGCAGAAAGTTGTTCAGCAGGCGCAGGCCGCAGGCCGCGCTCTTTTCCGGGTGACACTGCATGGTGAACAGCGAGCCGCGGGCGAGGGCCGACGCGAAGCGTTCGCCATAATCGGTGTGTGCAGCCACGCTGGCCGCGTCGCGCGGCTGCACCCGGAAGCTGTGCACGAAATAGAACCACGGCGTCTCCGGCAGGCCGTGCCACAGCGGGTGCTCGCCGGTGGGCTGCACGCGGTTCCAGCCCATGTGCGGCACCTTCAGCCGGCGCCCCTGCTCGTCGACGCGTTCCGGAAAGCGGGCGACCCCGCCGGGGATCACACCCAGCAGGTCCACGCCGCCGCTCTCGTCGGAGTGCTCCATCAGGATCTGCTGGCCGAGGCACAGGCCGAGGAAAGGGCGCGAGGCCGCCAGTTCCGGCAGCAGGCGGTTCAGGCCGCGCCGCGACAGGGCCTGCATGGCGTCGCCCGCGGCCCCCTGGCCGGGAAACACCAGCCGGTCGGCCTCGCGCAGGACCGCGGGGTCATCGCTGCGCAGGATGCGCTGGCCGGGTGCGGCCTCGTGCGTCAGGGCGCGTTCCACCGAGTGGAGGTTGCCCATGCCGTAGTCGATGACGGCGACGGTTTCCATGTGGCTTCCCTGTTGCGGCGGGCGTTACAGGCTGCCCTTGGTGGAGGGCGTGATGCCCGCGCCGCGGGGGTCTTCCTCCGCAGCCTCGCGCAGCGCGCGACCGAAGGCCTTGAAGATGGTCTCGGCCACGTGATGGGCGTTGTTCCCGCGCAGGCAGTCCACGTGCAGGGTGATCCACGCATGGTTGACCAGACCCTGGAAGAATTCGTGGAACAGGTCGACATCGAACTGCCCGATGTGCGAGCGGCGGAAATCGGCGTGCATCTCCAGACCCGGGCGGCCGGAGAAGTCGATCACCACCCGTGACAGGGCCTCGTCCAGCGGCACATAGGCATGGCCGTAGCGGCGGATGCCCTTCTTGTCGCCGATCGCCTGTGCCAGCGCCTGGCCCAGGGTGATGCCGATGTCTTCCACCGTGTGGTGGGCGTCGATATGCAGGTCGCCTTCGGCGCGCACGTCGAGGTCCACCATCCCGTGGCGGGCGATCTGGTCCAGCATGTGATCCAGGAAGGGTATGCCGGTCTCGGTGTGGCACCGACCGGTGCCATCAAGGTTGATCTCGACCGCAATACGGGTCTCGAGGGTGTCGCGACGGACGGAGGCGGTACGCTGGGTCATCTCGGCTGGCTTCGGAGGCAAAGCCCCAGTGTAGCAAGGCATGCGGATGCCGGGTATGGCGTGATCATCAATGCGGGCTTGTCACGGGTCAAGCCCGTCCGGTCCGCGGGGGTCGGGCTCCGGAACCGGGCACAAAAAAGGCCGGGGCGAGCCCCGGCCTCGTGATTCCGGTCGCAGGACTCGGTCTTACCGAACCTCGACTTCCTCGGAATCGGTGTCACCCTGGTTGTCTTCCCAGCTGACCCGGACGGTGTCACCGGACGAACCGTCGAATTCCAGTTCCAGGAAGGGGTTGCGCGAGATGGTCACACCCCAGTAGGCGTCAACCATGGTTTCGCCGTTGCGTTCGACCTTGACGGTCTGAATGAAGTGCTCCGGGATGGTCTCGCCGGCGTCATCGGTTTCTTCACCGGTGTCCATCGGGTGGGAAATCAGGGCACGGATGCCAATCTTCCCGTCCTGCTCCTGGGCGCGTACACGAATCGACATAACTATTTACCTCCAGACAATGAATCGGATCGGTCGGGCTGCCGGCTTAGCCGCCGCAGCCACCCACCGTCACTTCGACGTTGCGCGACGTCATGTACCAGTTACCGTCGGCCTTGACGGCGGCGATCACGTCCGAGGTATCCACCAGGCGCATGCGCTGGCCGGCCTTCGGCGTGGCGGCCGAGGAGAAGACATAACGGCTGGCCAGGGAGCGGTTGTTGGCTTCGGCCATGATCGCGATCTCCTCAACGTTGTCCATGTGCGCATGGACGGAGACCGGGACCACGGCGCCGTTCTCGGCGATTTCCGGAGCGCTCAGCTCGATGTCGTCGGATTCCTGAATGTCGGTGGTGCCGGCCACCGCATTCAGCGAGTTTTCCACACCCTCGGAATCGAACATGTCGGCGGACCAGCCGGCAAGCAGCTTGCTCGGGGCCAGCAGACCGGCGCCCACGGCGGCGCCCACGGTGCCGGCGGCGAGAGTGCCTTTCAGGAAGACACGACGCTTGGTGCTAATCATGGAGATCTCCTCTCATCTTTTTGGATCAAATCCGGACTATCCCGGGGCGCGAGCCATCCGCATGTGGATGCCGGCGCCTGTACGTTGTGACGAGGGACCTTACGGTTCTATTCCTCGTCCCCGGATCAGCCCCCCCTTTGGCGGGTTCTTTTGCTGATCCTGCCCCTCCAGAATCCCAGAGGTGGCTGAACACTTCATGAACGGAATTCTGTCGGATGATGGCTTTGCCGAACGCCCGACGTTCCATATGAAGCCAGCCCCTTATCAATGGCACACTATCCCCTCCTGATGCAATCATTCCCGGAAATCACGCCCATGCCGTTCTGCAAGGCTCACCTTCTGCTCGTGCTCGTGGTTGTTGCGCTCGGAGGCGCCCAGATGCTGGCCAGCTGCGGACAGAAGGGCGATCTCTACCTCCCCGAGGACGACCAGGAGGAATCCCGCTAGATGGACTATTTCGACTACCGCGGCGGCACGCTGCACTGCGAGAGCGTCGACCTCGACTCCCTGGCCCGCTGGGTCGGGACCCCGGCCTACGTGTATTCACGGGCCACTCTGGAACGCCATTACCGGGCGTTCGCCTCCGCCCTGATCGGTACGCCGCACCAGGTCTGCTTCGCGGTCAAGGCGAACTCCAGCCTGGCGGTGCTGAACGTGCTGGCGCGCATGGGTTCGGGTTTCGACATCGTCTCCGGCGGTGAGCTGGAACGTGTGCTGCGTGCCGGCGGCAATCCCGCGCGGGTGGTCTTCTCCGGGGTCGGCAAGACCGCCGCGGAGATGCAGCGTGCGCTGGACGTAGGCATCCACTGCTTCAACGTGGAGTCGGAGGCGGAACTGGAACGTCTGGAGGCGGTTGCGGCGGACCGCGGCGAGGTCGCCCCGGTGTCCCTGCGGGTCAACCCCGACGTCGACGCCGAGACTCACCCCTATATCGCCACCGGGCTGCGCGACAACAAGTTCGGGGTGGCGATCGAAGAAGCCCCGGCACTGTACCGCCGCATCCACCAGTCGACGCATCTGGACGCCCTCGGCGTGGATTTCCATATCGGCTCGCAGCTGACCAGCACCGAACCCTTCGTCGATGCCCTGCAGCGGGTCCTGGGACTGGTGGACCGGCTGGCGGAAGACGGCATCGAACTGTCGCACATCGATGTCGGCGGTGGCCTGGGCGTTCGCTACCGCGACGAGACGCCGCCGGAGCCGGATGTCTGGGCAGCGGCCCTGCGCGAGACCCTGGGTGATCGGCCGCTGAAGGTCCTGCTGGAACCGGGCCGGGCGATCGCCGCCAACGCCGGGGTGTTCCTGACCCGGGTGGAATACCTCAAGCACTCGGAGCACCGCGACTTCGCGATCGTCGACGGGGCGATGAACGACCTGCTGCGCCCGGCGCTGTACGGCGCCTGGCAGGCGATCGAGCCGGTGGTCCCGCGCGACGATGTCGAGCCCCGCAGTTACGACGTGGTGGGTCCGGTGTGCGAGACCGGAGATTTCCTCGGACGCGAACGCGACCTCGCGCTGGCCGCGGGCGACGTCCTCGCGGTGCGCTCTGCCGGGGCCTATGGCTACGTGATGGCGGGCAACTACAACAGTCGCCCGCGCCCGCCCGAGGTCATGGTGGACGGCGACCACTATCAGATCGTGAACCGGCGCGAGCAGGTGGATCACCTGATGATGCGCGAGGGCATGCTGCCGCAGGACCCCGAGGACGAGGATCCGCCCGGGAGGGTCGATCCGTGATCCCGCGCCGCCCCGAACCCGAGCTGATGCTCGAGCCCGAGCAGGCCCGGGCCTATGCCGGAGCGGACTTCGCCCAGCCCCACGAGGGCTTTGTCGATGCCTTCGCCGAGGTGTTCCCGGAGCCGGTGCACGGGCCGGTCCTGGATCCGGGCTGTGGCCCGGGAGATGTCAGCCTGCGCTTCGCCGCCCGCCATCCCGAGTGCGAGGTCGACGGACTGGACGGTGCGCCGGCCATGCTGGCGGCCGGGGACGCACTGCGTGCTGACCACCCGGCTGCGGATCGCGTGCATCTGGCCGAGGGCTGCTTGCCCGATGCGCGGGGCCCGCGCGCGCCCTACGCCACCATCATCTGCAACTCGCTGCTGCACCATCTGCATGACCCGGCGGTACTGTGGCAGGTGATCCGCCGCGACGGGGCCGCAGGCGCGCGGGTGTTCGTGATGGACCTGCGTCGTCCCGATTCGGAGGCCGAGGTGAAGCGCCTGGTGGCGGAGTACGCGGCCGATGCCCCGGAGGTCCTGCGGCGCGACTTCGAACACTCGCTGCATGCGGCGTTTACCCCCGAGGAGGTCGAGGACCAGCTGACCGCCGCCGGTCTCGACGGCTTCCGCGTGCGGGTCACCAGCGACCGCCACATGGTCGTCCACGGGCGGCTGCCTGAGCGCGCCGAATGAGCGAGCTGGCATTCACCAAGATGCATGGCCTGGGCAACGACTTCGTGGTGTTCGACGGCGTGCGCCAGCCGGTCACGCTGACCACGGAGCAGCTGCGCCTGCTGGCGGATCGCCATTTCGGGGTGGGCTGCGACCAGATCCTGCTGGTGGAGCCGCCCGCCGATCCCGCGAGGGCGCTGTTTCGCTACCGCATCTTCAATGCCGACGGCGGCGAGGTGGAGCAGTGCGGCAACGGCGCGCGCTGCTTCGCCCGGTTCGTGCGCGAGCAGGGTCTGACCGATGCCCGCGAGATCCCGGTGGAGACCCTGGGCGGCCCGCTGGTGCTGCGGGTGGAGGCGGACGAACAGGTCACCGTCGACATGGGCTGCCCGGTGCTGGAACCGGCCCGCATCCCGTTCGAGGCCGACCTTGAGGCGCCGGAATACCGCCTCGAGGTGGGCGACACGGCCCTGACGATCGGCGCGGTCTCCATGGGTAATCCGCATGCGGTGACCTTCGTCGAGGATGTCGCCTCCGCCCCGGTGGCGACCCTGGGTCCGGCGATCGAGGCGCATCCGCGTTTCCCGCGCCGGGTGAACGCCGGGTTTGCCGCGGTGCGTGATCGCGGGCAGCTGGATCTGCGGGTGTACGAGCGTGGTGCGGGCGAGACCCTGGCCTGCGGTTCGGGTGCCGCCGCCGCCATGGTGGTGGCCCGCCTGCAGGGCCGGGTCGACGAACATGTGCGGGTCTCGCTGCCGGGCGGGGCCCTTGTGCTAAGCTGGAATGGCAACCCCGGGTCGCCGGTGCGGCTGACCGGCCCCGCCACCACGGTATTCAATGGCAGGATCGATCTATGAGCACAGACCCCTCCAGTGCCTCCCCGGCGGGGGAGCGCCCCGAACTCTCGGCGGCCGAGGTCGAGGCCTGGCTGCGCGACCACCCGGACTTCTTCCTCGACCATCAGCCCCTGCTGGACGTGCTGCGCATCCCGCACCCGGCCAGAGGCGCCGAATCCCTGGTCGAGCGTCAGCTCAAGCGCCTGCGCGAGCAGAACCGGCAGCTGGAGCAGCGCATGCACGAGCTGGTGGAGCGCGCCCGTGACAACGAGCGGGTGGGCCGCCAGCTGCACGATCTGGCCCGTACCCTGATGCGCGCGGAAAACCTCGATGCCGTGCTGGCGCTGACCCAGGATGCCCTGCGCAACGAACTGGGCGCCGAACGCGTGAGCATCCGCCTGGCGGAACGCGACGTGCAGGACCTGCACGCCCTGGATACCGCCCAGCTGGCGGTGCTGGAGCCGCTGTTCGCCCGCGGTCGGGCGCAGTGCGGGCGGGTGCCGCCGGACATGCTGAAGGTGCTGTTCGACGATGCGGAGGAGACCGTGGGCTCGGCGATCCTGATGCCGCTGCTGGCGGACGACGAGCGCGTGGGCGTGCTGGGCCTGGCCAGTGCCTCGCCGGATCGTTTCCAGCCCGACATGGGGACCTATTTCGTCACCCACATCGGCGAGCTGCTGGCCGAGTCCATCCGCTGCCATGCCGACCGCAAGCAGGCCGCCTGAGGGCGAGGTTTCGACCGACCCCGCGATCGCGGACTATCTCGCGCACCTGCGTGACGTGCGCGGCCTGTCGCCGCATACCGTAGCGGCCTACCGACGCGACCTGCGCGAGCTGCGCCGGGCGTGGGCCGGCACCTGGCCGGAGCTGGACGCCGCCGCGCTGCGGCGCATCGTCGCCGGGCTCGCCCGGGGCGGCCGCCATCCGCGCTCGGTCCGCCGGTTCCTCGCCGCGGTGCGCGGTTTTCTGGATTTTCAGGTGGAACGCGGCGAGCGGGGCGCCAATCCGGCGACGGGCCTGCGCGGCCCGAAGACCGACCGGCCGCTGCCCCGCGGCCTGGACGTGGATCAGGCCCAGCAGGCACTGGACGCGCCTCCGGCCGCGGCCCCGGCCGATCCCGATTCGCCGCTGGCGCGCCGCGACCGCGCGATGCTGGAGCTGCTGTACGGCTCCGGGCTGCGGCTCGCGGAACTCACCGGGCTGGATCTGCCGGACGTGGACCGGGAGGCCGGCATGGTGCGTGTACTGGGCAAGGGCCGCCGCGAGCGGCGGGTGCCGGCCGGACGCATGGCCCTGGCCGCCCTGCGCGACTGGCTGGCGGTGCGCGGCCAGTGGGCCAACGACGACGAGCCCGCGCTGTTCGTGACCCGCCGGGGGCGGCGCATCAGCAACCGCTCGGTGCAGCGCCGGGTGGAGGAGGCCGGGCGCCGCGGCGGGCTCGACGTCCGCCTGCACCCGCATCGCCTGCGCCACGCCTTCGCCAGTCATCTGCTGGAGTCCAGTGGTGACCTGCGCGCGGTGCAGGAACTGCTGGGGCATGCCGATCTGTCCACCACCCAGATCTACACCCATCTGGACTACCAGCACCTGGCCGAGGTCTACGATGCCGCGCATCCCCGCGCGCGGCGGCATGATCCGGCCGACGGGGCGGGTTCGTAGGCGCGCACAAGCGCGTACAATCCCCGCCCGGATTCGACCACCGATTGCAGGAGACCACCGTGGAGCAGTTTCGTGGCACCACCATCGTCTGTGTGCGCCGCAACGGCGCCGTGACCCTGGGCGGCGACGGCCAGGTATCGCTGGGCAATACCGTAATGAAGGGCAACGCGCGCAAGGTGCGCCGCGTCTACCATGACCGCATCCTCGCCGGATTCGCCGGCGGCACCGCCGATGCCTTCACCCTGTTCGAGCGCTTCGAGGGCATGCTGGAGAAGCATTCCGGCAACATCACCCGGGCCGCGGTGGAACTGGCCAAGGACTGGCGCACCGACCGCGCCCTGCGCAAGCTGGAGGCCCTGCTGGCGGTGTCCGATCGCGAGAACTCGTTCGTGATCTCGGGCAACGGCGACGTGATCGAGCCCGAGAACGCGCTGATCGCGATCGGCTCCGGCGGTCCCTACGCCCAGGCCTCGGCCCAGGCCCTGCTGCAGAACACCGACCTGCCGGCGCGCGACGTGGTGGAGAAGAGCCTCCATACCGCCGCCGACATCTGCGTCTACACCAATCACAACATCACGCTGGAGAGCCTCGACGCCGAGTGACGCTTCCGCGTCACCCGCGAGGCTCCCGGCCGCGACCCTTTCAGGACCGCAAGCCATGAGCGACATGACCCCCCGCGAAATCGTCCAGGAACTGGACCGCTACATCATCGGCCAGGACGAGGCCAAGCGTTCCGTGGCCGTTGCGCTGCGTAACCGCTGGCGGCGGCGGCAGCTGCCCGAGGCGCTGCAGCCCGAGGTCACGCCCAAGAACATCCTGATGATCGGCCCTACCGGTGTCGGCAAGACCGAGATCGCTCGCCGGCTGGCAAAGCTGGCTAAGGCCCCGTTCATCAAGGTCGAAGCGACCAAGTTCACCGAAGTGGGCTATGTCGGGCGTGATGTCGAATCGATCATCCGCGATCTGGCCGAAAACGCGATCAAGCAGCTGCGCGAGGAAGAGATGCAGCAGCACCGCGGCCAGGCCGAGGACGCCGCCGAGGAACGCATCCTCGATGCCCTGCTGCCGCGGCCGCGCAACGCCGGTTTCAGCGAGTCCGGCGACGACGCGGCCAACAGCGAGACCCGGCAGAAACTGCGCAAGCGCCTGCGCGAGGGCAGCCTGGACGAGCGCGAGATCGACATCGAGCTCCAGCAACAGGGGCAGAACGTCGAGCTGATGACGCCGCCCGGCATGGAGGAGATGGCCAGTCAGCTGCAGTCGATGTTCCAGAACATGGGCGGGCAGAAGAGCCAGCAGCGCCGGCTGAAGATCGCCGACGCCCGGCGCCTGCTGGTGGACGAGGAGGCCGCGCGGCTGGTCAACGAGGAAGAACTCAAGGGCAAGGCCATCGAGCGCGTCGAGCAGAGCGGTATCGTGTTCCTCGACGAGATCGACAAGGTCGCCCGCGGCAGCGAGAAATCCAGTAGTGGCGAGGTCTCGCGCGAGGGCGTGCAGCGTGACCTGCTGCCGCTGATCGAGGGCACCAGCGTGTCCACCAAGCTGGGCATGGTGCGCACCGACCACATCCTGTTCATCGCCTCGGGTGCGTTTCACCTGAGCCGGCCGTCGGACATGGTCCCCGAACTGCAGGGGCGGCTGCCGATCCGGGTGGAACTGGAACCCCTGTCGGTGGATGCCTTCGTGCGTATCCTGACCGAGCCTACCGCGTCGCTGACCGAGCAATACGTGGAGCTGATGGGTACCGAGGGCGTCAGCGTGGAATTCCGCGAGGACGGCGTGCGCCGCCTGGCCGAGATCTCCCACGAGGTCAACGCCCGCACCGAGAACATCGGGGCCCGTCGCCTGCACACCGTGCTCGAGCGCCTGTTGCAGGACGTGGCCTTCCGCGCCCCCGATATCCCGGAGCCGGTGATCATCGACCGCGAATTCGTCGACCAGCGGCTGAGCGATCTGGCCGAGGACGAGGACCTGTCCCGCTACATTCTCTAGCGTGCCAACCCCGGAGGCCGTGCCGGGGTATGCCCTCCGGGGCGCGCGGGCTGGTATTCTCGCCGGTGCCAGTGATTCCGGGACCGCTCCGGCGGTTCCGCGCGTTCCCATCGACCCGGGCAAGCCGGGCGCCGCAAGTCGGAGGCCGCATGAGCAGTACGCAACGACCCACGGATATCCAGCTGCATCAGAAATCGCGCATCCTCGAGCTGCGCTACAGCGACGGCTCGCATTTCGAGCTGCCCTGTGAGTACCTGCGGGTGTATTCCCCCTCGGCCGAGGTCCGCGGGCACGGCCCCGGGCAGGAGGTGCTGCAGGTGGGCAAGGAGGACGTGAACATCACCGCGATCGAGCCGGTCGGCAACTATGCGGTCAAGCTGGTGTTCTCCGACGGCCACGACACCGGCATCTACGACTGGGACTACCTCTACAAGCTGGGTACGGAACAGGAGCGTCTGTGGCAGGATTATCTGGAACGGCTGCAGCAGGCCGGATACGAACGCCGCACCCACTGACGCAAGAAGACTCATGAACGACGAACCCGGCAAGACCCACTTCGGCTACCAGACCGTCTCCGAATCCGAGAAGACCGAGCGGGTCGGACAGGTGTTTCACTCCGTGGCCGCGCGCTACGACGTGATGAATGACCTGATGTCGATGGGCATCCATCGCGTGTGGAAGCGCTACACCGTGGAACGCGCCGGGGTGCGGCCGGGCATGCGCATCCTCGACCTGGCCGGCGGGACCGGCGATCTGGCCAGTGCGTTTGCGCCGCGGGTCGGGCCGAAGGGGCAGGTCGTGGTCTGCGATATCAATGCCTCCATGCTGGAGGCCGGTCGGGACCGGCTGATCGACGAGGGCCGCGTGGGCAACATCGACTACGTGCAGGCGGATGCCGAGGTGCTGCCGTATCCCGACGAGGCCTTCGACCGCATCACCATGGCCTTCGGCCTGCGTAACGTGACCCGCAAGGAAAATGCCCTGGCCGAGATGCACCGGGTGCTCAAGCCCGGCGGCCGGGTGCTGATCCTCGAATTCTCGCAGCCGGTGGCGCCGCTGCGGCCGGCCTACGATGTCTATTCCTTCAAGCTCCTGCCGCTGATGGGCCGTCTGGTGGCCAACGATGCGGATTCCTATCGCTATCTGGCCGAATCCATCCGCATGCATCCCGATCAGGAGACCCTGGCCGGGATGATGCGGGACGCAGGGCTGGAGCGGGTCGAGTACGACAACCTCACCGGTGGCATCGTCGCGCTGCACCGTGCCACCCGCCTGTAACCCGGGAGCCGCCATCGATGTCCGAGCCCGCCGCCCTGCCGAGCCCCGTCACCGCTCTCGTCGAGGTCCTGCTGAACGAGCTCCTGGAGGCCGCCCCGCCCCACGCGCGCGAACGCCTGGCCGGGCGGGCGGTGGCCATCGTGGTGGAGCCGCCCGGGGTCGCATTCAGTCTGGTGGGCGCGGCCGATCGGTTGCAGGTGATCGGCGGGGTGGAAGAACCGGTAGACGCGCGGGTTTCCGGCTCCCCGCTGTCGCTGGGTGCGGCCATGGCTCGCGACGACCGCAGCGGTCTGGAAATCACCGGGGATGCCACCGCGCTGTCCGATCTGCAGCGCGCGCTGGGCGAGGCCGAGCACGACTGGGCGGCGCTGTTCGAGCGGGTTGCAGGTGCCGGTTCGGCGGGCCCGCTGCAGGACCTGTTCCGGCGTGCGACCGGCGGCATGCGCCATGCGGCCACTCGGTCCGCCGAGGACCTGGCCGATTATGCCCGTGACGAGGCGGGGTGGCTGCCACCGTTCGGGGCGTTCGAGGCCTTCAGCGAGGACGTGGCCCGCCTGCGTGACGATGCTGCCCGGCTGGAGGCGCGCCTGCGCCGACTCGAATCCGGCAAAGCCTGACCCCCATGCGACGCAGCTTCTACCAGGGTCTGCGGCTGTGGACCATCGCCCGCGTCCTGGTGCGCTACCGGCTGGACGTCATCCTGTTCACCCTCAAGCCGCTGCGCCCGCTAAGCTTCCTGCTCTATCTCGCGCCATGGAACTGGTTCCGGCGTACCCGGGGCACGCGGGGCGAACGCATCCGCCGCGCGCTGGAGGACCTGGGTCCGATCTTCATCAAGTTCGGCCAGATGCTGTCGACCCGCCGCGATCTCCTGCCGGACGACATCGCGGTGGAACTGGCGCGCCTGCAGGATCGCGTCCCGCCGTTCCCCGCCGATCAGGCGCGTGCGGTGATCGAGGCCGAGCTGGAGCGCCCGGTGGACATCGCCTTCGCCGAGTTTGCCGATACCCCGCTGGCCTCGGCCTCCATCGCCCAGGTCCACGAGGCGCGGCTGCAGGACGGCCGCGAGGTGGTGGTGAAGGTCGTGCGGCCGGGTATCCTGAAGACCATCCGCGCGGACCTCGAGGTGATGCACACCATCGCCGCGCTGGCGGATCGCTACTGGAGCGAGGCTCGGCGGCTGCGCCCGCGCGAGGTGGTGGACGAGTACGAGAAGACCGTCACCGACGAGCTGGACCTGATCCGCGAGGGCGCCAACGCGGCGGCCATCCATCGAAATTTCGCGGACAGCCACCTGCTCTACATCCCGGAGATCATCTGGGACTACACGCGCCAGAGCGTGCTGGTGATGGAACGCATCGAGGGCATTCCGGTGGCCGATGTGGCCGCCCTGCGTGAACGCGGGGTGGATCTGCGGCTGCTGGCGGAGCGCGGCGTGGAGATCTTCTTCACCCAGGTGTTCAAGCACAACTTCTTCCACGCCGACATGCATCCCGGCAACATCTTCGTCGATGCCACCCACCCGGACGACCCGACGTACCTCGCGGTCGATTTCGGCATCGTCGGCTCGCTGCTGGACTCCGATCAGCGCTACCTCGCGGAGAACTTCTACGCCTTCTTCAACCGTGACTACCGGCGCGTGGCCGAGCTGCACGTGGAATCCGGCTGGGTCCCGAAGGACACCCGGGTCGACGAGTTCGAGGCGGCGATCCGGTCGGTGTGCGAGCCGATCTTCCAGAAGCCGCTGGACGAGATCTCCTTTGGCCAGGTGCTGATGCGGCTGTTCCAGACCGCCCGGCGCTTCGACATGGAGGTCCAGCCGCAGCTGGTGTTGCTGCAGAAGACCCTGCTGAACATCGAGGGCCTGGGGCGCCAGCTGTATCCGCAGCTGGACCTGTGGACCACCGCGAAGCCGTTCATCGAGCAGTGGATGCACGAGCGCATGGGGACGCGCGCCTTCCTGCGCAGCGCGCGCGAACACCTGCCGCGGCTGCTGGCCCATCTGCCGGAGCTGCCGCTGCACGTGGAGAAGGCGCTGACGGTGGAGGAGCAGCGGGCCGAACGCGATGCCGCGCTGCGCCAGCAGATCCGCCAGCTGGAGGATGGCCTGGGGCAGCAGGACCGGCGTCGGCGCGAGGGACTGGCCGCGCTGGGGCTGCTGGTGGTGGCGGGCCTGAGCCTGCAACTGGATGTGCCCGAGTGGATGGGACTGGCCTGGCCGGCCTGGCCCGCCGGGATCCTGGGGCTGGGGCTCTTGCTGTTCAGCCTGCGGCCGCTCCCGTCGCGCTCGCGCGACTGACGGTTATTGTGACCATCAGCCGAGCAGGCCGCGCAGTACGAAGAAGAACAGGATCGCCAGGATTGCCCCGGCCGGCAGGGTCACGATCCACGACATGAAGATCATGCGCACCAGCCGCAGGTCGATGGCCGCGATCCCGCGGGCCAGCCCCACCCCGAGGATCGCGCCTACCAGGGTGTGAGTGGTGGAGATCGGCAGGCCGGTCCCCGAGGCCAGCACCACGGTGGCGGCCGCGGCCGCAGTGGCGGCATAGCCGCGGCTCGGGGTCAGCTGGGTGATGCCGCTGCCGACCGTGGCGATCACCTTGTGGCCGTAGGTGAACAGGCCGAACACGATCCCGAAGCCGCCCAGCAGCAGCACCCACATCGGCACCAGCGTCTCCGGATCCACCTCGCCGGTCTGGATCACGTCCACCACCGCAGCCAGCGGGCCCACTGCGTTGGCCACGTCGTTGGAGCCCAGGGCAAACGCCATCGCACTGCCAGTGATGATCATCAGTACGCCGAAGACCTTCTCCACGTTGCCGAAGTGCGAGGTCTGTTCGTCGTATTCGCTGCCGTTGAACTGCAGACGGTGGACCGCCAGCGTGCCCGCGACGGTAATCCCGAGGCTGACCACCAGGGCGAGGGAATAGCTCTGGAAGGCGGTCAGTTCGAGGCCGACATGCCGCAGGCCGCGCAGAATGGTCACCAGACTGGTTACCATCGCGGTCAGAAAGATATACAGCGGGGCCCAGCGCTTCGCGTTCTTCAGCGGGTCGACGGTGTCCAGGATCAGGATCTGCACGCTGCGGAACAGCGCGAAGGCGATCATGCCGCCGATCATCGGCGAGAGCACCCAGGAGATGGCAATGGTGCCGACGCGTTCCCAGCGCACCACTTCGAAGCCCAGCCCGACCACCGCAAAGCCGATGATCGCACCGATGATGGAATGCGTGGTCGACACCGGCCAGCCGAAGTGCGAGGCCACCATCAGCCAGGTCCCGGCCGCCGCCAGTGCCGCCAGCATCCCGAAGACCAGCAGGTCCGGACTGTCCGCCAGCAGATCGGAGTCGACCATGCCGCTGCGGATGGTCTGGGTGACCTCGCCCCCGGCCAGCCAGGCACCGGCGAAGACGAAGATCCCGGCCACCACCACCGCCTGGCGGATGGTCAGGGCGCGCGAGCCAACCGAGGTGCCCATGGCATTGGCCACGTCGTTGGCGCCGATGCCCCAGGCCATGAACAGACCGAAGATGACCGCGAGGGCGAGCAGCACAATGCCGTATTCCATGCCGTCTCCCGAGCCTCTCGTTGTGTCGGGTGGTTACTTCGCCAGCATCAGCTGCAGGCGGCTGCCCACGCGCTGTGCCAGGTCGGCGAGATCGCCAATGGAGTCGATCACGCGATACATGAACATCACGCTCACCGGCGGCAGTTCCGTCTCCCGGGCGAACAGCATCTCGCGGACCTCGCGCTGGGCGTCGTCGGCCTCGTGTTCGAGGCTGTCGAGTTTCTGCAGGATGCGATTGACGACCTCGACCTCGTGGCCGCGGAAGCCCGCTTCCACCAGTTCGTCCAGTTCGTTGACCGCGCGACCGGCCTGATCGACGGTGTCCACGCTGCGCTGCAGGAAACGCTGTACCGGTTCCTGCATGTCGTCGGGGAAGCGCATCTGCCGGCCCAGCATCAGGCCGGCGATGTCCTTGGCCTTGTTGGCGATCTGGTCCTGGATGAGGAGGGTGTCGAGGACGTCGCGGCGCGACATGGCGAGCATCAGCCCCTTGGGCAGGTGCAGACGCAGATCCTTCTTCAGGCGGTCGGCGTCGTGTTCGAGCTCGACGATGCGTTCCTGATGGGTACGGGCCGTATCCCAGTCTTCTCGATCCACCGCCTGGATGAAGCGCGGCAGCTCGGCAATGCAGGAGCGGACCTTGTCCATGTGCGCCTGCAGGGGACGCACCGGGGACCGGCCGAACAGCTCGAAGACGAAGTTCTTGGGGCTCATGGCGGCGCGAAGAGTGTCACAGACCTTTAATCTAGCGCAAACCGGCCCGCCGTGCGCGCCGCGCAGTCCTGCGTTACACTGCCGAAAGAGCTGGGGGTGCCCGCGCGTCGCGAAGGCGATGACCGGGCTGAGAGAGTCCCCTTGAACCTGAACCGGTTGATACCGGCGGAGGGAAGCTCGGTCAACGATCTGCTGTACCCGGGGTGTCTGCACCCCGCGATCGCCCTGCCCGCGCTCCCTTCGCCCCACGCGTCGCAGCAGAGGTCCGATCATGAGCGCCATCCCCGAGTCGTTTGCCCGCAAGACCGCCGAGGTCTCCGCCGAGGTTACCCGTCCGTTCCCGAACTCCGAGAAGCGTTACGTCAAGGGTTCGCGCGCGGATATCCGCGTGCCGTATCGCGAGGTCGCGCAGACGCCGACGATGACCTCCGGCACGCCCGAGGAGAACCCGCCGATCCCGGTCTACGACACCTCCGGCCCCTACACCGACCCCGAGGCGAGTATCGATCTGCACCGCGGCCTGGCGGATCTGCGCGGTGCGTGGATCGACGAACGCGGCGACACCGAGTGGCTGGACGGCCCGAGCTCGGAGTACGGCCGCGCCCGCGCCGCCGATCCGGAACTGGCCAGCCTGCGCTTCGAGCACATTCGCCCGCCGCGCCGCGCGCAGGCCGGCGCGAACGTCTCGCAGATGCACTATGCCCGCCAGGGCATCATCACCCCGGAGATGGAGTTCGTCGCGATCCGCGAGAACAACCGCCTGCAGGAACTGCGCGCCGACCCGCGCTACCGGAAGCTGCTGCGGAGCCACGCCGGCGAGTCGTTCGGTGCTTCCATCCCGGACGAGATCACCCCCGAGTTCGTGCGCGACGAGATCGCCCGCGGCCGCGCGATCATCCCCGCGAACATCAACCACCCCGAGCTCGAGCCGATGATCATCGGCCGCAACTTCCGGGTGAAGGTGAACACCAACATCGGCAACTCCGCGGTTACCTCCTCGATCGAGGAGGAGGTGGAAAAGCTCGTCTGGTCCGCGCGCTGGGGCGGCGACACCCTGATGGACCTGTCCACCGGCAAGAACATCCACGAGACCCGCGAGTGGATCCTGCGCAATTCCCCGGTGCCGATCGGCACCGTGCCGATCTACCAGGCGCTGGAGAAGGTCGACGGCAAGCCCGAGGACCTGACCTGGGAGCTGTTCCGCGACACCCTGATCGAGCAGGCCGAACAGGGCGTGGACTACTTCACCATCCACGCCGGCGTGCGCCTGCAGTACGTGCCGCTGACCGCCGAGCGGGTGACCGGCATCGTCTCCCGCGGCGGCTCGATCATGGCCAAGTGGTGCCTGGCGCATCATCAGGAGAACTTCCTCTACACCCACTTCGACGAGATCTGCGAGATCATGCAGGCGTTCGACGTCTCCTTCTCGCTGGGCGACGGCCTGCGCCCCGGCTGCCTGGCCGACGCCAACGACGCCGCCCAGTTCGGCGAGCTGGAGACCCTGGGCGAGCTGACGCAGAAGGCCTGGGAACACGACGTGCAGGTGATGATCGAGGGCCCCGGCCACGTCCCGCTGCAGAAGGTGAAGGAGAACGTCGACAAGGAGCTGGAGGACTGCTTCGAGGCGCCGTTCTACACCCTCGGCCCGCTGGTGACCGACATCGCCCCGGCCTACGACCACATCACCTCCGGCATCGGCGCGGCCAACATCGGCTGGTACGGCACCGCGATGCTCTGCTACGTGACGCCCAAGGAGCACCTGGGCCTGCCCAACAAGCAGGACGTGCGCGACGGCATCATCACCTACAAGATCGCCGCCCACGCCGCCGACCTGGCCAAGGGCTTCCCCGGCGCGCAGCTGCAGGACAACGCCCTGTCCAAGGCACGCTTCGAGTTCCGCTGGGAGGACCAGTTCAACCTGGCGCTGGACCCGGAGCGCGCGCGCGAATTCCACGACGAGACCCTGCCGAAGGAGGCGCACAAGGTCGCCCACTTCTGCTCCATGTGCGGCCCGAACTTCTGCTCGATGAAGATCACCCAGGACGTGCGCGACTACGCCGCGGCCCAGGGGCTTTCCGAACAGGAGGCGCTGGAAAAGGGCATGCAGGAGAAGGCGGTCGAGTTCGTCGAGAAGGGCGCGCAGATCTACCGCGAGGTGTGAGCCGCCGCGTTAGCGGACCTCGATGCGGTTGCGGCCGTTCTTCTTGGCCGCGTACAGGGCCCGGTCGGCACGATCGAAGGTGTCGATCCGGTCCTCGCCGGGGCGGTATTCGGTCACCCCGAAGCTCGCGGTGCGCGGCCCCACGGTGTCGAAGTCGAAGGCATTGATGCGGGCCTGCAGGTCGCGGGCGGCGGCCACGGCCTCGTCGGCCCGGGTCTGCGGCAGCAGTACGAAGAACTCTTCGCCGCCGATCCGCCCCGCGGCGTCCGCCTTTCGCAGGTGGTGGCGCAGCAGGTTGGCGAACTGCTGCAGCACTGCGTCGCCGACGCTGTGGCCCCAGGTGTCGTTGACCGCCTTGAAGTGGTCGACGTCCATCAGGATCACCGAGAACGGCTGGCCGTAGCGCTCGGCGCGGGCGCGCTCCTCCTCGAACCGCTGTTCGATGTGCGCACGGTTCCACAGCGAGGTCAGCGAATCGATCTGCGCGGAATGCGCCAGCTCGCACTGCTGCAGGAACGTGGCCTTGAGCGCGCGTTCCAGGATGAAGGCCGCCAGCCCCCCGAACGAGAAGGCGGCGAGTACCCAGAGCAGATGCAGTTGCACCAGTCCGGTCGGCATCGGAAGCTGGATCGTCGCGGCAATCACCAGGGCGACGATCGCTCCGGCCGAAATCGAGGCCTGGCGCAGGGTCAGTCCCGATATCGCGAAGGTCCATATGATGCTCAGGTAGATCTCGGGGGCGAACACCTGGAACTGCGGCGAGCCGGCATTCAGGTGGAGATTGGCGCCGTTCGCGACCACCGGCGCCAGCATCAGCAGCGCCCACATCCAGCGCTGCATGGAGGCCCGCAGGCTCATCGCCGCCACCACCAGCAGCATGCCCGGGACCAGCAGGGCATGGGCGAACATGCGCAGGCCGGGCGCATCGGCGTCCACCGTCTGTTCGATGACGGCGTACAGCAGATACATCGCGGCGGTCAGAAGCGCGATGTAGCGAACCTGCAGGATGCGAGACGCCCGCAGCCAGGCCGAGAACGCGTGGCGGGTCGCCTCGTCTTCGCCGTAAAGCGGATCCAGTCGGACCCGCAATGGTTGTTCCGTATCCAATGCCACTCCCCGTCGCCTGTCCGGCCTCCGCCACCGGAGTGCCGTTGGGGCGCATGGGCCCACTGCCGGCATGATGCTGATGTTTGCCGACCAGTGTCAGCCCTGCGCGTATTCCTGGCGCCCCAATGACCGCCGGGGGCCAGCGGCGGCGCTCTCGTTCAACGTTTCGACCCCTGCATTCATGCGGGGGAGCGCCGATTCTTTCCTTGCTAGACTCAAGGCCGGCGTCGGTGTTCTGCCGGTGTCCGAACCATGCAAGGGAGACAGAAAGGGGACCCATGAACGAAACCAACAATACGCCCGCGGTGCGGGAGCTGATCGAGCCGCTCTACCGCGGCAAATTCTGGATGCAGCTGATCGGCGTGATGCTGATCCTGTCCGGGGTCGTCACGGCCCTTTCCATCGTCGGGATCATTGTCGCCTGGATCCCGATCTGGGCCGGGGTCGTGCTGATGCAGGCGGCCGGAGGGGTTGGCCGGGCCTACGAGCGGGACGATGTCCTGGAGCTGAAGCACGCGATGGGGCGCCTGCGCACCCACTTCACCATCATGGGTGTACTGCTGCTGATCTACATCCTGCTGATGGTGCTGGGCCTGCTGTTCGGCATTGGAGCGGGGATGATGGGCATGAGCGAGCTGCAGTCGATGTAACCGCCCGGGCCGGGGCCGGCATCGCGCTCCGGCCCCGGTTTTCCCGCGACCAATCTGGGGCGGGGTTTGCCTTTTATGCCTCGCGGGCATAGTTTCTCCGGAGAGTTTCACCGACCAATCCGGAGGTACCGATGACTCGCCCGGCTGTCCTGTTTTTCCTCTGCTCGTTCGTGGCCCCCGCGACCGTCCTGGCCGACTCCGGGACCGACCGTGGCGAGGCCGAGGCCGATGCCTTTACCCGGGCGTACGCGGATGCCTGCGTGGCTCACGCAACGGACCTCCAGGGGCTGCGGGCTGACCACGACGGCGACGAGGCGCTGCGACCGGAGCTTGCGGCTGCGTTCCTTGGTGATCGCGAAGGTGACGCCTGGAGCCTGGACTCCGATGCCGGCCAGCTGGTCCTCGTTCTGCCCGAGGGCGACACCTTCTGTGCGGTCCATGTCCGCGAGGCCGATATCGAACACGCCCGTCAGGCCTTTGTTGATCTGGTGTCCGAGGCCCCGGATCCGATCGAGGCCCGTGAACGGGAGGAGATGGCCGATGCCCTGGCCGGAGACGGGGACACGCGTGTCGTGGTCTGGGAATGGGAGGTGCCGGATGCGCCCCTCAAACAGCGCTACACCCTGAACATGGGCCCCCCGGCAGCGGATGGTCGGGGCCAGATGATGGGCACGTCGGCCCTGCTGCCGGTCGACGACTGATCGTCGCCCCGCTCGCCGGCCACTCGCGCTGGCGGCGGTAATGGATGCGAAAGACAACAACACGGAAGGAAACAGACATGGCAAGTGGACTGGCGAAGGCCGGCGTGGGGGTCGGTGTCGTGGTGCTGGCGGGCGCCGCCTGGGCCGGCGGCGACCGGCTGGTACAGGCACAGGCGCAGGACAGCCTGCAGGAGGCCCTGGAGCGTTTCGAGGCGGATGCGGACGCGGTGGATGAACTCGACATCATCCGGCTCGATTATGATCGCGACACCGGCACCGTCGACTACCGGTTCCGCTATCGACCGGCGCCGGACAGCCCTCTGCACGAGCCGCTCGCCGAGCTGCAGGCCACGCCACAGCCATCGCTGAGCGCCAGCGGCCGGATGGAGGTCGAACGCTACGGGCTGGGGGACTGGGTCACCGGGCGACCGTTCCGTGCCGTAGGCACGCTCCCGTGGGCGAGAGATGTCGCCGATGACCTCCCGGACCTGCGGGAAGACCACTGGGCGACCTTCGAGATCGCCCACCGTCCCGGTGGTGACACCCGCATGCAGTTGCAGGGCACCGGTTATGACGGCGACCTGCTGATGGCTGGCCAGCATCGTATCGGCGAGATCTCCTGGGCGGACTGGGAGGCCTCCGCGCGGTTGGCCGGCGAGGACGGTCTTCAGGCCCTTCATGCGGACTTTCCGCACGCCTGGATCGGCGTGCCCGGCGAGGTGGATCTGCGCATCGACGGCCTGCGCATGCGCGGCGACGATCTGGTGATCGTGGACTCGTTGATGGTCGGGGGAGACACCGAATTTGCACTCGAGCGACTCGAGGGCCAGTTCGACGATGCCGCCTTCCGGATGCACGACCTGGTCCTCGCCGGGATGACCGAGGAGCGTGATGGCCGCTCCCTCAGCGACCTGTCTCTGGCACTGGGCGAGACCCGAATGGAAGGCCTGACCGGTCTGCAGGAATTTCGCGCCGAGCTGCATGTGGATCTTGATGCCGACTCGGTGCGCGCGGCCGGCCGCATCGGTCGCGAGGTCGAGGCGGGCGAGTACGCCCTGGAGGAGATCGACGCGCTTTATCACCAGTGGCTGATGGATACCGCGTCGCACGGCGCCGCTCTGGAGCTGCGGGAGCTGCAGCTGGTCGACGGGGCGGGTGATGCCATGGACGGCCAGCTGAGTCTGCGGGCTGGCGAAATCCCGGAGGCGGCCTGGCAAGGTCCTCAGCTGCTGGAGTATCTCTCCGGCTCGCTGCACGCCGGCGTGGACCGCGGACTGATCCGCACCTCGGTACGCGAGGAGATGGCCGTGCGCAATCCGCACACCGCCGATGGCGAACTTGATCGCGAGGCCGACGAGCTGGTGGCCGCGATCATGCAGGGGGCGCGGGAGTTTCCGCTGTTCACCGTGGAGGATGAACGGGTCCGCCTCGATCTCGAGGTCGAGGAGGGCATGATCGTGGTGGATGGCGAGCCGATGATGGCGATGACAGACCTGATGATGCTGCTGCAGTGACTCGGGTCGGCGCCGCTCGGGGAAACACCGATCGGCGTTTCCCTCAGGCGATCGCGTATTTCTTCATGCGGTAGAGCAGGGTGTCGCGCGTCAGCCCCAGCAGGCGGGCGGCCCGCGACCGGTTGCCTGCGGTCTGCTCCAGGGCCTGGCGGATCAGGTCCATCTCCAGGCGCTCCAGGCTGAGCCCTCCCGGCGGGATCACGAACGGCCCGCCGGCCTGGTCCTGCGGGGTCTGCAGCCAGGAATCGGGCAGATCGCCCGGGTTGACCTCGGTACCGCTCATGAAGATCACGCAGCGCTCGACCAGGTTCTTCAGCTCGCGCACGTTGCCGGGCCAGGGCCACTGGCCGAGCCAGCGCAGCAGTGCCGGCGTGAATCGCGGTGGTTCCACGCCGTGGTGTTCCGCCAGAGCGACGCGGAAGTGTTCCGCGAGGCGGCGCACGTCGCCCTGGCGGCTGCGCAGCGGCGGCATCTCCAGTGGCACCACCTGCAGGCGATAGTACAGGTCGGCGCGGAAACGCCCGTCGGCCACGCGCTGCTGCAGGTCCTGGTGGGTCGCGGCGATCACGCGCACGTCGACGTGCTCCGCCTCGGCCGCGCCCAGCGGCTGGCACTCCCCGTTTTCCAGAAAGCGCAGCAGCTTGGCCTGGGCCCCGGCCGGGAGTTCGGCGATCTCGTCGAGCAGCAGCGTGCCGCCATGTGCCTGGCGCACCAGCCCGGGTTGATGGTCGTTCGCGCCGGTGAAGGCCCCGCGGCGGTGGCCGAACAGCTCGGACTCGACCAGCTCTTCGGGCAGGGCGGCGCAGTTGACCGTGATCAGCGGTCCGTCCGGGCGCCGGCTGCGGGCATGGATGTGACGCGCCAGATGTTCCTTGCCGGTCCCGCTCTCGCCCAGCACCAGCACCGTGGCATCGGTGGCCGCCACCATGCTGGCCTGACGCAGCACGGCCTGCAGCTCGGGCGAGCTGCCCACGAAATGCTCGGCGGTATTTTCGGCTGATCCGACCAACATCTCCTCCCGGCTGTCAGACGTTTGCGGCATGACTGCATAGCCTGCCCCAGAGTCCGTGCCCGGGCAAGGGAATCGGGTTCGCAGCTGCGGCGTTTAACCCATCCGTGGCGGCAAATCCCGCATCCATCCCGAGGGATGCCGCGTGTCCGTGCCGGTTCCGGCCACCTCCGGTGGTGTTTCCAATGGCGCTTCGAGCGCCGCAGTCCGCCATTCCGGTCTCCCGTTCCTTGTTTGTGCCCGTACCTGGCCCGGTGCTTGCTGACGAGTCGCTCGCACGACGCCAATGACAAGAACAAGGACGGAGAGAAATCATGAAGCATTCGCACAGATTCCGGTGCCGCTGGGTTCCCCTGGTGATCGCCGGTGTCGCGGCCGCGCCCGTGGCGGCCGAAGGGCCTTCTGCGCCGCAGGCCGGGGATCCGGCGCGGCTGGCCCCGGTGGTGGTAACGGTTCCCGCCATGGAGGGGCCCGGGCGGGTCAGTACCGATCCGCGCCAGCCCCGGCTTCCGTTGCCGGCGCATGATGGCGGGGCGTATCTGGCCTCCATCCCCGGATTCGTGACCAGCCGCAAGGGCGGTACCAGTGGCGATCCGGCCCTGCGAGGCCTGGGGGGCTCGCGACTGTCGCTGCTGCTGGACGACGATCCGGTGCTGGGCGGCTGCGGCGGGCGCATGGACCCGCCCACCGCGTATGCCTATCCGCAGGCCTTTGACCGCATCGAGGTGAGCAAGGGTCCGCAGAGCGTGCGCCATGGTGCCGTGTCGGGCGGTACGGTGCGTTTCGAGCGGGACGCCCCGGTGTTCACGGAGGCCGGGGAGGTGATCGGATTTGCGGGCCTGACCGTCGGGCGTTTCGATCGCACCGACCTGGTCGCGGATGTGGCGACCGGGTCCTCCGCAGGCTATCTGCGTGCCATCGGCACCTTCTCGGATCAGGACGATTACCGCGACGGCGATGGCAACGAGGTCCACTCTCGGTATTCCCGCTGGAGTGGCACCGGGATCGCCGGCTGGCGCCCCGACGAGCAGACCCTCATTGAGTTCACGTATGACCGTTCCGACGCGGAGGCCGCCTACGACGACCGTGGCATGGACGGCGTGCGCTTCGACCGCACCGGCTACAGCCTTGCGCTGACCCGCGACGACCTCGCGCCCTGGTTCGAGACCCTGGAGGCGCGGGTGTTCCGCAACGAGATCGACCATGTCATGGACAACTACACCCTGCGGGAGCCGCCGGACATGGCCATGGTCAGCTACCCCGAACGCATCACCGAAGGGGCGCGGGTGGCCGGGGATTTCCTTTTGCCGCAGGACATGGCCCTGCATGCCGGGTTCGATTACAGCCGTAACCGCCACAGCGGCAACCGCCTGATGGGGTCGGACGCCTTCGGGTGGCGTGATGTCGCCCGCGAGGATACCGCGCAATTCCGCGATGCGGGGGTGTTCGGCGAGCTCGAGATCCCGTTGGATGCGCGGCGCCGCGTGGTGAGCGGCCTGCGGGTTGACCGGACCCGGGCCGAGGCGCAGCGGGACGGTTTTGGTGGCGCCAGCGACGGCGACCGCGAGCGTGCGACCGCCACCAGCGGTTTCCTGCGCTACGAACAGGAGCAGGCGCAGCGGCCGCTGGCCTGGCACGTCGGTGTCGGGCGTTCGGAGCGTGCGGCGGATTTCTGGGAGCGCCGACGGGTGTTCGATCTGGATACCGAGGTCCTGACCCAGCTGGATGCGGGCATTGCCTGGAGCGGGCCGCGTGTGCGTGCCTCGCTGTCCGGCTTCTACGGCGAATTCGACGACTACATCCTGGTCGCGGACCCCGACGAGCGTACGCGCAACGTGGACGCCCGGACCTGGGGCTTTGAAGCGGACGCCGCCTGGGAGCTGACATCGGCGTGGACCGCGAACGCGAGTGCCGCCTGGGTGCGCTCGCAGAACACCACGGACGACGTGCCCCTGGCGCAGACCCCGCCGGCGGAGGCGACGCTGGGTGCGGAGTATGCGTCGGGGATGCATTTCGGCGGGCTGCAGGTGCGCGGCGTGATGCGTCAGGACCGCATCCACGAGGATCACGGTACGATCTACAGCCTGGACACCGAAGAAACCCCGGGCTTTGCCACCGTCGCGCTGTACGGCGGCGTGGAGCTGTTCGGGAACTCGAAGCTGACCGTGGGCGTGGACAACCTGTTCGATCGCACCTACAGCGAGCACATCCAGCGCGGCAGTGCCGAACTGGGAGCGGCCACCCGGCCGGTCAACGAACCCGGGCGCACCGTCTGGGCCCAGTGGAACGTGGAATTCTGAGAAACGGAGACAAGTACATGAAACCGACGCTGCAATCTTTTCTGCCCGGTCGTACCGCCCTGGTCGGGCTAGTCTGGCTCGCGCTCGCAACCGCCGGCGCGCAGGCGGGCGACCGTGAGCATGATGCCGACGGATCCTACGCCTGCGACTGCCCCGAGGGCCTGGAGATCGTGTCCGAGCCCTGGGTGCGCATGATGCCGCCGGGCATGGGTTCCACCGCGGCTTACCTGACGCTGGCCAATCGGACCGACGAGGACATCGACCTGGTCCGGGGCGAATCGCCGGTGGCCGGGGTCACCGAACTGCATGACCATGTGCAGGACGATGCGGGCGTGATGCGCATGCGCGAGGTTGAAGCCATCACCATCCCGGCCGGCGGCGAGACCGCACTGGAACCGGGCGGCCTGCACGTGATGCTGATCGATCTGCACGCACCCCTCGAGCGGGCTCAGCGCGTGTCGGTGACCCTGGAGACCGACGCCGGAGACACCATGGAATTCGAGGCCCGGGTCCGGGATGCCGAAACCGACGGCATGGGGCATGGCCACGGGGGCGGGCACCACGGGCACTGATTCGGCACACCGATCCGGGTTTGTTTGATCCAGATCGTTGTGCCCCCTTGCCGGGTGTGAGCATACTCCGGCCCGGACGT
Source organism: Thioalkalivibrio sp. ALJ24 (assembly GCF_000377785.1). GTDB lineage: Bacteria > Pseudomonadota > Gammaproteobacteria > Ectothiorhodospirales > Ectothiorhodospiraceae > Thioalkalivibrio. Next base: position 195,596 of record NZ_KB898729.1, read on the forward strand.
CCTTTGCCGGGGGGAGTATGAGCGACGATTCGGAAGGTGCTTGCCAGGCTCGCGGCCGCAACGGGCCGCAGGGGACAATGCTGTTCCAGCGCGGGGAGATGCCCGAGGCCCCGCCGGCGCCGGCCGGCACCCACGAGGTCGGGGACAGCGATCTCCCGGTGCTCGTCGGCGTGAACGAGCCGTTCCAGCAGCAGCGACTGCCCATGCGCCCCGGACGGCATTCCCTCGGGCGGCAGTCCGATAACGACATCGTGCTGCAGGAGCCGAGCGTCTCGTCGCAGCACGCCTGGGTCATCAACGACGGGGGCGCCTGCCGAGTGATGAACCTGCTGTCCACCAACGGGACCTGGGTCAACGACGAACGCATCCACGAGGCGACCCTGAAGGAGGGTGACCGGGTGCGTTTCGGGTCGGCGGAGTTCGTGTTCCATCATCGCGATCACGCCGGCGTCGGGCTGCCGAGTGCCGAGAGAACCGTGCGCTGGCGGCCCTGGGTCATCGGCGGACTGGCCGTGCTGGCGGTCGCGGCCCTCATCCGGGTCGGGCTGGAGGTCCTCGCCTGATCCATGCGGCGTCTGGGCCGTTATGAAGTGGGCGAAGAGCTGGGCCGTGGTGCGATGGCGACGGTCCATCAGGGATACGACCCACAGATCCGTCGCACCCTCGCCATCAAGATCCTGCATGACGATTACGCCTGCGATCCGGAGTACCGCCAGCGCTTTCTGACCGAGGCCCGCGCGGCGGGGACGCTGACCCATCCCGGGATCGTCACCATCTTCGACGTCGGCGAGGCCGAGGGGCGGCCTTTCATCGCCATGGAACTGGTGGACGGGCTGACGCTGGAGGCCTATGCCGAGCAGTTCCGGCCGCTGCTGCTGCGCAATGTCCTCAAGGTCGCGCAGCAGCTGGCGGAGGCCCTGGACTATGCCCATCGCCACGGGGTGATCCATCGCGACATCAAGCCCGAAAACATCCTGGTCACCAGTGCCACGGTCAATATCAAGGTGATGGACTTCGGCATCGCCGAGACCCTGTTCGATCCGGAATGGCACGCCAGCGACCATTTCGCTTCCGCCGGCACCCCGCACTACATGGCCCCCGAGCTGGTGAGCGGCGGCGGTGCCGACAACCGGAGCGATCTCTGGTCCATGGGCGTGGTGCTCTACGAGCTGCTCACCGGTCATCGCCCGTTTCTGGATGGTGAAACCGGCCGGGTCCTGCAACGCGTGCTGGGGGAACCGGTCCCGGAACCGCGGCCCATCGTCCCCGACTGCCCCGCCGACCTGGTGGCCGTGGTCCGGCGACTGCTGGAACGGGATCCGGCGAAGCGTTATCAGTCCGCGGCCGAGCTGCTGGTGGACCTGCAGCGTATCGACGAAGAGCGGGCCGAGCGCGAACGGGCCGGGGTCGGGCGCCGTATCGTCCCGTTGCGCCTGCGCTGGACCGCCGTGATGGGGGGCATCGTGGCCATAACCCTGGCCATGGGCGCCTACCTGGTGCAGCAGAAGCAGAACGAGGTGATGACCGATCTCGCGTTCGACTACGGCTCCACGCTGGCCGGGACCATTGCCTGGGAGAGCGCCGAGGACCTGCTGCTGGAGGACTCCATCGCGATGCAGGCACGGCTGCACGACATGCAGGCCAACCGCGAGATCGAACTGCTTTCGGTCAGCGATCGCCACGGCCGCATCGTGGCCAGTTCCGACGCGGATGATCTCGGCGAACCTCGTCGCGAGCCACCCGGCGACGCACTGCTGCTCAGCCGCGAGGGGCAATCCGTATGGTCGGCTGCGGGGCCGGATGGCAGCGAGGTGATCCTGTTCGAGGCCCCCGTGCGTTTCCAGGACTTCGAGCTGGGGCATCTGCAGGTGGCGCTCAGTACCGTCTCGCTGCGGGACGCCGGGCGCACGACCATGGTAGCGCTGTCTCTGCTGACGGTGGTGACCGTGCTGGCGGTGCTGCTGGGGATGTACGTGTTTGCCCGGCGCCTGCAGGTGCCGCTGGAGACCCTGCGCGGCGCGCTGGACCAGATTGCCCAGGGGCGGCTGGATACGCGCATCCGGGTGCGGCGGCGGGACGATTTCGAGCGGGTGTTCTCCGCCTACAACGTGATGGCCGATTCGCTGGAGGCCCGGGTGAAGCGAGCCCCCGCCGAGCGGGGGCCGCGCGATCAAGGAGAGGATTCCGCCGCGACCCGAACCCTCCCCGTGCCGCCGCCGTCGCGGAAATCCGGGAAGACCGGTCGCCGGTAAATCAGTCCAGCGCCTCCAGCCGGCGTTTCAGTTCCAGTGCCCGCAGCCGGTAGCCCTGCGCGGATTCGAAATCCGGGTCCAGTTCCAGCGTCGCGTCCCACAACTCGATCGCACGTTCGAGGTTCTGGTTGCGGTAATGGACGATCGCTGCCGAATGCAGGCGCTCCGCGCGGTCACGCCGGAGTTCGGACAGCTCGGAGCGCGCCGGTTCGCCTTCGGGGTCGGCCTCCCGCGCCCGTTCCAGTGGTTCGATCGCCGGGTCGTCGTCACCGTGCTTCGCGGAGCCGCCGTCGGCCCCGGCGTCCAGGGCCTGCAACTGTTCGTCCAGGTCCGGCGCATGCTCGGGTTCGTCGGTGTCTTCGCGATCCGGTACCTGCGGGACCCGCAGCTCCTGCCCTACGGTCAGGTGCCCGGGCCGGTTGATGTCGTTCAGTCGTGCCAGGGCAACGAACCGTGTCGCATCGCCGGCATAGCGCCGCGCGATCAGCCCCAGGGTGTCCCCGGACTCCACCGTGTGTACGGTCTCGCCCTCGGCCACCAGGGTCTCGGGGTCGCGTTCCAGCTGTTCGCGCAGCGAACGCGCCACGGGGTCGTCCGGCTGGTCTTCCAGGTGGTGATCCAGTCCGGTCTCCGCGCGCTCCCAGTCCCCGGCCTGCAGCCAGCGCAGGATCTCTGCCAGGGAGGAGCCCTCGCCGGCGTCTTCTTCGTCGGCCTCTGGTGCCGCCGTCGGGTCCGTCTGCCCGGTTTCTTCCTTTGGTTCCGCGGCCTCCTCCAGGAGGGCGCAGCCGCCCGTCCACGCAAGCGCGGCGAGCAGAACGGCGGTCAGGGGCCAACGACGGACATCCATGCGAAGGTTCAGTGATGTGGTGGATTGCATGACGCGCGTGGGTGTTGGCATTCGGGTGTCGGCTCTCACGCGCCGCCAACCGGCCACAGCAGGATTGCGAGCACGGCCAGCAGGAGCAGGCCGCCCACCAGGATCAAGGGCAGAAACGACCCGCCGCGCAGGCGATAGAGCCCCTGTGGCGGCGCGGCGCGCCATGCGGCCACGGCGATGTTGTCACCCCGCGGGCCACCGCGCCGCGCCGCGACCTGCACCGCATCCTCGAGGGTGGCGGGCAGGTCGTCGGCCAGCAGCAGGCCGGCCATCTCGTCGGGCTTCACCTGTTCCCAGAACCCGTCGGTGCACAGCAGAAACGCGGAGTCCGGGGCCAGCCGGCCATGACCGTTTTCCAGACGCAGGCCACCGGGCATGCCCAGCGCCGCGAGCAGGTGGTTCTGTTCCGGATGGGTGGCCATCTCTTCTTCGCGGATCAGCCCGGCGTCGAACAGTTCCTGGACCCGCGAGTGGTCGCGGGTACGTTCGATCAGGCGGGGGCCGCGGAAATGCAGCAGACGGCTGTCGCCACAGTGCACCCACCAGGCTTCCCCCTCGCTGACCAGCAGCAGTACCAGCGTGGTCCCGGGCGGTGCGATGTCATCGGTGATTTCGGCGCGCAGGGCCTCGTGTGCCGCGCGGGCCGTGGACTCCAGCCACCGGGCCGGACGCGCCGGGGTGCCGTTGCAGGCGTCCCAGTGGGCCTCCACTGCCGCAATGGCCGTGCGCGAGGCCCAGGCGCCGGCCGCGTGCCCGCCCATGCCATCGGCGACCGCCAGCAGGGCCCGGCGACCGTCGGGCGAGGCGCGCACCGTAACGGCGTCCTGCTGTTCGTGGCGTGCCCCGATATCGCTTGCAAAGGCAGTTTCCATGCGGTGTCCGGCGGGAGAGTCGGTGGCCCCGCTCATGATGCCGGTTCCGCGCCCCGGGCAACAGCCTGCGCCGGCGGCACCCGGTCAGCCGGTGGCGCCCAGCCAGAATTCGATGGAGCGCCCGAGGAACTCCTCGGAGGTCATGTAGTGCGAGCCGTCACAGGAGAAGGTCAGGCTGACCATGCCGTTGAACAGGTTGAGCGAGGCCGAACGCAGGTAAACCGTCTCGTCGGCAAAGCGCAGGGTCCGCAGGCCTTCCAGTACGCGGGCGATGTCCGTCCTCGGGATCAGGGCCTCCTCGGGATAGGGCTCGTGGGGGAAGGCGAGACAGACATCCGGGTCGGCCAGCGATTCGTGGGTGAGGATGCGGTAGCGGTAGGGATCCTCGGTGGTCCACAGGGTCGCGCGCGAACTGGAGAAGTGGAACACCCCCTGAAACACGCCGCGTTCGGTGAACAGTTCCTCCAGGATTGCCATGGCCGAATCCATGTTGCGGTCCATCAGGCTCTCGGTGCGGCTCTGCTGGAACAGCGTCCCGCGGATCGAGGGGTCTCCCTTGATCTGGCGCCACTCGCTGGATTCCTCGTACAGGTCCCCCGACAGGTCGGGCAGGTTGCGCAGGTCGAAATCCGCGCCCAGAAAGCCCAGTGCCCGGCCCTCTCCGTCACGTACCAGCTGCAGCGCGGTCAGCGACGGGCGGCGCCCCAGCAGGCTGACGTAGGCCTCCGAAAGCAGGAATCCGTCGGCCGGCACGGCCTCCTTCATGTACGGGCGCTGCGAGCGGTCGCGCCCGAAGTGTTCCGGCAGGACACCACTGCGCGAGACGTTGTCGGAGAGCTGGATCCCCTCGGTATTCAGCGCATACATGAAGGTGGCTTCGGGGATCTGCCGAATGCCCTCCTCGAGGATGGAGTCCAGCGCTCCCCGCGCGGGCCAGGCCGGGGCCAGCCGTGTGGCGAGGATGCGCAGCGGTTCGTGCAGGCGTTCCTCCAGCGATTCCCGCTGGTGCTCGATGGCCTGTTTCAGTTCCCTCATGGTGCGGTTCGGTCCCTTTTGGTGCGCGACGGATTATCCCTGAACCGCCATGGCGGTGTCGTGACGGCCACTGCCGTGGCCCGTCCTTTCCTTCATTGCTCCACTCAGCAGGATCCGTGCCCGCGCCCGCCGATCCGGCGCGGCCCGGGCGCGTTTCAGGAGCGCGGATCCTTGCGTCGGCGCGAACGGCGCCAGAGCCAGCCGCCCACCCCGACCAGCGCGACCACCAGTAACGCCAGGGGCCATACGTGCTCGGGCGAACTGAGATAGTGGAGCAGGGAATGCCCGTCGCCATGGCCGTGGCCGGGGTGGGCGAGGGCCGGGGCGCTGGTCAGGGCGAGGATGGTGAAGGCAAGGCTGCGCAGCATCATGTGCATCTCTCCGGTTGGTGCGGTTCCGTATCCCACGATAGCCTGCTGCGGCCGTCGCGTCAGCGCGCCCGGTCCTGCCCGGTGGCCTGTCGAAGTCAGCAGATGCGGGGCAACTGCTCACCGGCCGGCAGGATCAAGCGGCGTTCCACGCCCGTGGCGAGGCGTCGGATGACCGCGGGCTCGCCCGCCTCGGCCTGGCCGATGGCGACGGCACCGGCCGTCTCCGGTCGTGACCGCAGCACACCCAGTGCCTGTTCGGCCGCGGGTTCCGGCACGGCGGCCAGGAAGCGGCCCTCCGAAGCGCTGTGCAGCGGGTCCAGCCCGAGGATCTCGCAGGCCCCGCGCACGTCCTCGCGCACCGGGATGGCCGCATCGTCCAGCACCAGACGGCAGCCGGAGGCTTCGGCCAGTTCCTGCAGCGCGGCGACGGTGCCGCCGCGGGTGGGGTCGCGCAGCGCATGCACGGGCACGTCGGCTGCCAGCAGCGCGGCCACCGCGCCGGCGACCGGCTCGCTGTCGCTGGGGATCGGCGGGTCCAGTCCCAGGTCCTCGCGTGCGGCGAGGATGGCGACGCCATGACGGCCCAGATCGCCACTGGCCAGCAGCACGTCGCCCGGCCGGATCGCATCCGGTGCGATCCGCACTCCCTCCGGTGCGACGCCGACCCCGCTGGTGTTGAGGTAGGCCCCGTCGCCGTGACCGGCCTCGACCACCTTGGTATCGCCGGCCACCACCTGCACACCACATTCTTCGGCGGCCACGCGTACGGAGCCGAGGATCTGCCACAGATCCTCCAGCGGAAGCCCTTCCTCCAGGATCAGGCCCAGTGTCAGCCACAGCGGCCGCGCCCCGGCCATCGCCAGGTCGTTGACCGTGCCGTGTACCGCGGTGCGGCCGATGTCGCCACCGGGAAAGAACAGGGGCCGCACCACGAAGCTGTCGGTGGTCATGGCCAGACGTCCGCCCGGGATGTCGAGCACCGCCGCATCGGGGGCGCCGCAGGCCCGTGCGCCCAGCGCCGGCAGGATGACCTCGTCCAGCAGCTTTGCCTGCAGCCGGCCCCCGCCACCATGCGCCAGCCGCACGACCTCGGTGGTCATGTCTCGCCCCGGTAGTGCAGGTAGGCGGCGCAGGCCCCCTCGGAGGACACCATCGGCGCGCCCAGCGGGGTGTCCGGGGTGCACTCGCGGCCGAAGGCCGGGCAGTCAGTCGGGCGGCGCAGTCCGCGCAGGACCTCGCCGGCAATGCAGGGCCCGTCCGCCCCGGTCGCGGGGGCCGCGACCCCGAAACGGACGACGGCATCGAAGCGGGCGTAGGCCGGGCGCAGGCCCAGTCCGCTGGCGGGCAGGCGGCCCATGCCGCGCCACTCGCGTTCCACCGGCTCGAATACGCGGGCGACCGCATCGCGCGCGGCGGCGTTGCCGTCGTCGCGGGCGGCCCGGTCGTAGCGGTTCTCGACCCGGGCCTCGCCGCGCTCCAGCTGCTCCACGCAGGCCCGGATTCCGGCCAGCAGGTCCACCGGCTCGAAGCCCGTCACCACGATGGGCACCCGGAAACGCTCGGTGATCGTCCGGTAGACGGTTGCACCTTCCACCGTGCAGACGTGTCCGGCGGCGAGAAAGCCCTGGATGCGGCTGTCCGGGTCGGTCAGCAGGGCCTCCATCGCCGGCGGCACCAGCGAGTGCGAGACCAGCAGCGACAGGTTGGACAGCCCCAGGGCCTCGGCCTGCAGCACCGCGATCGCGGCGGCCGGCGCAGTGGTCTCGAAGCCCACCGCCAGCAGCACCACCTCGCGCTGCGGGTGTTCGCGTGCCAGGGCGACCGCATCCAGCGGCGAGTAGATCACGCGCACATCGCCGCCGGCCGCGCGCGCCGCGTTCAGGTCGCCCAGCGCGCCGGGCACCCGCAGCATGTCGCCGAAGGTGCACAGCATCACCTCCGGCCGGCGGGTCAGCTGCACGGCCTGGTCCAGGGTCTCGGTGGGCGTCACGCAGACCGGACAGCCGGGCCCGTGGAGCAGCTCGACCGTGTCCGCCAGCAGGTCGTCCAGCCCGTGGCGCAGGATCGCGTGGGTCTGGCCGCCGCAGACCTCCATCAGCGTCCAGCGTCGGCTGCAGGCCGCACGGATCGCCTCGACCTGCTGCAGGATCAGCGCCGGATCGCGGTATTCGTCCAGGTGCCTCACGGGTCCTCCGGGGCGGGCGGCGCATGCTCGGGGATCTCGCGCAGCGCGGCCAGCGTACGTTCCGCCGCGGCCTCGTCGATGGTGGCGATCGCGATGCCGGCATGCACCAGCACGTAGTCGCCGGGCCCGGCCTCCGGGGTGCAGGCAAGCGACACCGTGCGCGCGACCCCGCCGAACCGCACCTGCGCCTGGCGGAACAGCGGATCGTCGCCCTCCACCGAGTCGATAAGGCCGGGGATCGCAAGGCACATGGGTCAGTCTCCTCCTTCCGGTCGGGCCGGGTGTGCGGCGCGGCGCGCGACCACCGCCTGGCCCAGCGCCAGTCCACCATCGTTGGGCGGAACGGCCTTTGGCCACAGCGGGCGAAAGCCGGCGTCGCGCAGGGCCGCCACGCAGCATTGCAGCAGATGCCGATTCTGGAAGCATCCGCCGGTCAATGCCACGGTCTCGCGCCCGCCCGCCCGGGCAGCGGCCACCGCGAACCGCGCCAGGGCACCATGCAGCCGTGCGGCGATCGCCCCGGGGGTGGCACCGGCCGCATGCGCCGCCAGCAGGGCGGTGATCAGCGGGGCCCAGTCCGCCTGCCAGGGCATGGCGTTATCCAGCACCAGATCCGGGGCATCCACCGGCTCCGGTCCGGCCTCCGCCGCCTGCTGGACGAGCATCGCGGCCTGCCCCTCGAAGCCGGCACCGGTGCGCAGCCCGGTCAGGGCCGCCACCGCATCGAACAGCCGCCCGACGCTGCTGGTCCACGGCGCGTTGACGCCGCGATCCAGGGCGCGGAGCAGCGGAGGCCACTCGGCGTCGTCAAACAGCGCCCGAACGGGGCTGGCCGCCAGGGCCGCCGCATCGCCCGCGAAGTGCGCATGCAGCAGCCCCAGGAATGCACGGCGCGGCTCGCGGATCGCGGTCTCGCCGCCCGGCAGGCGGAACGGGCGCAGGTGGCCCGCACGCTGCCAGCCACCGTCGGCGTCCACGGTCAGGCACTCGCCCCCCCAGAGCGTCCCGTCCGTGCCCAGCCCCGCGCCGTCCCAGACCAGCGCCAGGGCCGGGGCCTGCACCCCGTGCTCGGCCAGGCAGGCCGCGGCATGGGCGTGGTGGTGCTGCACGGGGAAGACCGGCGCCCCGCGGTCCTCGGCGAGCGCGGTGGAGGCATAGTCCGGGTGCCGGTCGCACGCTACGCTTTCGATATGCGCGCCGCAGAGCCCGGCCAGCGCACGGGCCTCGGCGTCGAGGCGGCGCAGGGCCGGATCGCTGTCGAGGTCGCCGACATGGGCGCCGACCACGACCTCGCGGTTCAGGGCCAGTGCCGGCGCCGCCTTCAGATGGCCGCCCAGCGCCAGCGTGACCGGGCCGGGCTGCGGCAGCGGGATGCGCAGCGGCATGATTCCCCGCCCCGTGCGCAGGCACTGCGGCTGCCCGGCCGCGATCTGGAACACGCTGTCATCCAGCGGACGGGCAATCGGCCGGTCGTGGTCGAGGATGGCATCCGCGATCCCGCCCAGCCGGGCCACTGCCTCCTCGCTGTCGATGCAGAGCGGTTCGCCGCTGCGGTTGCCGGAGGTGCAGACCAGCGGAGTGCCGAGCGCGTCCAGCAGTAGCTGGTGCAGCGGCGTGGCGGCCCGCATCAGCCCGAGGCGGTCCAGGCCCGGAGCGATGCTCCCGGCCAGCCGGGCATCAACCTGGCGATCCACCAGCACGATCGGGGCCTCCGGGCTGTCTAGCAGCGCCCGCTCCGCATCGGATACCCGGGCCAGACGTTCCAGCCAGGCGCCGTCCGGCAGCAGCACCGCCAGCGGCTTTTCCGGGCGCTGCTTGCGCGCGCGCAGGTGGCCGACCGCCTCCTCGCAGGTGGCGTCCGTCAGCAGCTGGAACCCGCCCGGGCCCTTCAGGGCCAGGATCTGCCCCGCGCGCAGGGTGGCCACGGCGGCGTCCAGCGCCGCATCCCCGGTGGCCCGTTCGGTACCGTCCGGGCCGCGCAGCACGAGCCGCGGCCCGCAGTCCGGGCAGGCCATCGCCTCGGCATGGAAGCGCCGGTCGCCGGGGTTCTCGAACTCCGCCCGACAGGCCGGGCACAGCGGGAAGTCGTGAAGGGTGGTGTGGTCACGCGCCCAGGGCAGTGCCGTGACAATGCTCCAGCGCGGCCCGCAGGCCGTGCAGGCGGTAAACGGATAGCGGTAACGCCGCGCCGCCGGATCGCGGATCTCGGCCAGGCAGTCGGGGCAGGGTGCACGGTCCGGCGTCAGGGCCGGGGCGCCGCCCCGGTCCGGCCCCGAGGTGACCCGGAAGCCGTCCGCGCCGGTGGGGGTTTCGGGGGTGACGGAAATGCGATCGATGCGCGCGGCCCTCGGTGCTTCGTGCGCCAGCGCCGTACGAAACGCATCCAGGCGGGCCGCGTCCCCCTCGACCTCGATCACCACGCCCTCGGGCTCGTTGCCAACCGCCCCGGCCAGCGCCATCCGCCGCGCCAGCGCCGCGACGAATGGCCGGAAGCCCACGCCCTGCACCCGGCCGGTGACAACCAGGCGCCAGCACTCGTGCGCCGGGGTGGATGTCGCGGCCGTGTTCACGCCACGTCCAGGCTCCGCAGCAGGATCTGTTGTGCCTCGGGGTGGGTCTCGTCGTCGGAGGTCTCCACCTCCAGCTCGGCGCCCTCGGCCACCGTGCCACGGGTCCCGTCCTCGAAGTGCTCGCGGAAGTGCTCCGGCGTGATGTGCGACAGCGCGCCCAGCCAGACCCGCACCCGGGTCACCCGCTCGGCGTGGTTGTCCGCGGCCACCTGTTCGATCTTGCGCATCAGGTCGGCCATCAACGAAAACTCGTGCATTGCCCGTTCCTCGCCTCGTCTTGCATGCGTCCGGTGAATCCGGAGAACCGTCGATCAATGTACACCTGCGCCCGTGTCCCCGTATCTCCGACCCGCTATGGATGGGCGTCGCCCCGAGGCAGGATAGCTCCCTCAATCCTTGCAACGAGCAGGCAACAAGGGCAACCCGGACGCCCGGAATGGATCGGGAGCCTGCTGGTCGCTGCCGGCGTGCTGTTTTGGGTGCCGCTGTCTGCCCGCATCATTCGCCATCTCCGGCGGGATTGTTCCGGCGGCCGCTGACCGGCCAGCGGATGGAGCCTCTCCACATGTATTGTGGAAACCTTTTCCCATGTTCATGATCAGGCTGAACCAGGGTCCGTGGTCCGGTTCCGGCGTCGGCAGATCGACGTGGCATCGGGTCCCGGCGAATGGAACCCATTCAGGAAGATATCCGAAAGGAGCGCGCTCCATGAAACGAACCCTGATTGCCGCAGCCGTCTCCCTGACCCCGTTGGTGGCGATTGGCGAGCCGGTCAAGGTCGACCCCGACCGCAACGTCTACATCCCGGGGGAAGATCTGGACCACGCCACCCTGAATGTGGCGGCCACCTTCGATGACGAGAAGGTCCGCATCCACTACGAATACGCCACCGACGACCCGAGCTGGTACCACCAGTACTGGGTCTACCAGGGTGACGGCGAGTGGGAGCGCTATGGCAGCGGCTTCGGCCCCGACGAACACGGCCTCTACGAGGACCGCATCTCCATGCTGCTGGATGACGGCGGCGTCGACGGCTTCGACCGCTACGGCGGCTGGATGACTGCCCACGACGGCATGCGCGCACTGACCTCTTCGGTCGACAGCGACGAGGTCGAGGCCCACCCGAAGCTGGGCGAAGAGATGGGCCGCAACGACGTGCGCAAGTACCTGCCGCAGACCCGCACCACCGAAGACCCCACCGAGAAATCCTGGGGCGCCATCCGCGACGACGACGAGCTGGCCGCGCTGCAGGACGACGGGGTCTTCCTCGACCTGTGGCAGTGGCGCGCCCACCGCAGCCACCCCATGGGTGTCGCCGACAACGGCTACGTGCTCCACTACCGCCTCGGCTCCGAGGGGCGCGGCATGTTCACCACCAACTGGGACGACGACGCCGACCAGCCGGCCTACATGCTCGACCCCGAGACCACCGGCAAGCGCGCCCTCGACTGGGACCGGCTGGTGAACCGCGAGTATGACCAGGACGACCCCTACTTCATTTCCGAGGACAACTCGGTCGCCTTCGACCCCGACCACGACTGGCAGGAGGGGGACGTGATCCCGCAGCGCTTCCTGCGCGAACCGTCGGGCAGCCGGGGTGCCATCGCCGCCGAGGGCGGCTACGCGGACGGCGCCTGGCGGGTGCGCCTGACCCGCACGCTGGAGGCGCCGAACGCGCGGGACAGCAAGTCGCTGGAAGAGGGCGGGGTCTACAACGTCGCCTTCGCCGTGCACACCGGCCAGGTCGGCGCCCGCTGGCACCAGGTGTCGCTGCCGCAGACCCTCGGTCTCGGCGTGGATGACGCCGACATCGTGGCCACCCGGGTCGACGACGTTACCGTCGCCAACGACGACCTCGCCTGGACCGAGCTGCCGGTGATGTACCCCGGTCAGGCCACCTGGCAGTGGCTGCACAGCGACCACCCGGGCGCCGAGGAGGTCCGCTCCGGCGAGGTCAGCATCCACGACGAGCACGTCGCCGACGAGCTGCGCGGGTTCATCATCGCGGAAGAGCTGCGCATGCTCGAAGACGACGGGGCGCGCGACTGACCCGCCCGTGCCGCCGCACGCGGCTCCGGCGCGTGCGGCGGGCCCCCCGCAACCGACCTGGCAGCGTACCCATGCAGATCCACATCGACACCCCCGACCTGATGACCCGCGTGCGGCTCGAATCGCGCTGGCGCGCGGCCGGTGCCGAAGTGACCGGCAGCGGCGAGCCCGCGGCCCCCGACCTGATCGTGATCGATCTCGGTGCACGGGACGTCGCGAGTGTGTCGACCTGGCGTGAACGCTGTCCGGGTGCCGCCATCCTCGCCTTTGGCCCGCATGTGGAAGGCGGCATGCTCAAGGCCGCGCGTGAGGCCGGAGCCGACGAGGTGGTGGTGCGCGGCAAGGTCGCCGATCGCGTGGCGAAAAAGATCGCCGACGACACGGCATAGCGCGACGGGGCGGCGGGCGCGAGGTTTACGTTCCCGGCGGGCGGGCCTACGCTCGAAAGACCCGCATCCGCGTAGCGAGGTGACGTGATGGCTCCGGACGAGCAGGCAGCCCCCGACGTCGAGGATCGACTGGCACTGTTCACCGATCTCTACGAGCTCAGCATGCTGCAGGCCTATTTCGAGGAAGGTCTGCACGACTCCGCCGTGTTCACCCTGTTCGTGCGCCGGGTGCCGGAACCGCGCAATTACCTGCTGGCCTGCGGTCTGGATACCGTTCTGGAACAGCTGGAGGGGCTGCGCTTCACCCGGGCGGACCTCGACTACCTCGCCGGTCTCGACCGGTTTTCCGATCGCTTTCTGCAGTGGCTGGAGACCTTCCGCTTTACCGGCGAGGTCCGCGCCGTGCAGGAAGGGACGCCGGTCTTTGCCAACGAGCCGATCCTCGAGGTCCGCGCGCCATTGCCCGAGGCCCAGCTGGTGGAAACCCTGATCATGAATCAGATCCACCTGCAGACGGTACAGGCGACCAAGGCCGCGCGCCTGGTGACCGCGGCGCAGGGCCGCGACGTGGTGGATTTCGGCGCGCGCCGCATGCACGGGCTGGATGCCGCGGTGAAGGGGGCCCGTGCCTTCCACGTCGCCGGGGTGGCCAGCACCTCCAACGTCCTCGCCGGCAAACGCTACGGGATCCCGGTCAGCGGCACCATGGCCCACAGCTACATCCAGGCGCATGACGACGAGGCCGCCGCCTTCGCCGCCTTCGCAGGACTGTATCCGGAGACCGTGCTGCTGGTGGACACCTACGACACCCTCGCGGGGGTGCGCCAGGTGATCGATCTGGCTCGCCGGCTCGGCGACCGCTTTCGGGTCCGGGCCATCCGTCTGGACTCGGGTGATCTGGGCCAGCTGGCACGCGATGCGCGTGCGATGCTGGACGCGGCGGGCCTGGAACGGGTCGGGATCTTCGCCAGCGGCGGGCTGGATGAACACGTGATCGCCGGGTTGCTGGCCGCGGGTGCCCCCATCGATGCGTTCGGCGTCGGCACCAGCATGGGGATCTCCACCGACGTGCCGGATCTCGACATCGCCTACAAGCTGGCGGAATACGCCGGCGAGGGGCGGCTCAAGCTCTCCAGCGGCAAGCCCATTCTGCCGGGCGGCAAGCAGATCTTCCGTCGTCGGGACGGGGCGCATTTCAGCGGCGACACCATCGCGCGCGAGGACGAGTCGCTCCCCGGCGAACCGCTGCTGCAGCCGGTGATGCGCGACGGCCGGCGCCTGTCCGGGCATGTACGGGATCTCGATGCCCTGCGGGAACACGCGCGCCAGCAGTTGCAGTCCCTGCCCCCGGAAATCCGGGGGATCGAACCGGCGGCCGGGCCTTACCCGGTCTCCGTGAGTGACGCACTGCAGGCGCATCAGGCCGCGGTGACTCGTGCCATCCGGGCGCGCCACGCGGAGTGAAGCCATGAACGTTCGGAGTTCGCCATGAACCTTGATCCCGGAACCCTGCTGCAGCCCGGCGATGCCCTGCTGCTCGTGGACGTGCAGAACGACTTCTGTCCCGGCGGGGCGCTCGCCATCGACGACGGTGACGCCGTGATTCCGGTGCTCAACCGCTGGCTGAAAGCGGCCGGCGAACTCGGCCTCCCGGTGTACGCGTCGCGCGACTGGCATCCGCGGGAACATCCGAGTTTCGCGGCGCAGGGCGGCCCGTGGCCGCCGCACTGCCTGCAGGATTCCCCCGGAGCCCGGTTCCACCCCGCTCTGGCCCTGCCTCCGGATGCCATACGGGTGACCAAGGGCGTGCGTTTCGACCGGGACCAGTACTCCGCCTTCGACCAGACCGGCCTCGCGGTCGCGCTGCGCAACCGGGGCGTGGGTCGCATCTGGGTCGGCGGTCTGGCCCAGGACGTGTGTGTGGCCGCCACTGCGCTGGATGCCCGCAAGGAGGGCTTCGCCGTGCAACTGATCCCCGATGCGACCCGCCCGGTGACGGCCGAAGGCGGCCGCGAGGCCCTGCAACGCATGGCCGAAGCCGGCGTGGAGATCCCGGACCATGAGTGAGACCGAACCGCGGCAGATGCCGGTCGAGCTGATCCCGCTGGAGGCCTCGGTGCGTCTTGCGGACGAACTCGCCCGGGAGATCCGCACGAGCGGGTTCCGGCCGGACACCGTCGTGGCCATTGCCCGCGGCGGCTTCCTGCCGGCGCGTTTCCTGTGCGATTTCCTGCACGTGCACAGGCTGTTCAGCGTGAAGGTGGAGCACTACACCGCTGGCGCCCGCGAGCAGCAGCAGGCGGCCGTGACCGCGCCGCTGTCGGGCGACATCGCCGGCCGCCGGGTCCTGCTGGTGGACGACGTGAACGACAGTGGCGACACCCTGCAGGCCGCGCGTGCCCACGTCGCCGAGGGTGCGCCCGAGGCGGTGCGCATCGCCGTGCTGCACGAAAAGGACACCACCGGCTGCGCGGCCGATTTTGTCGGCCAGCGGGTGGAGCGGTGGCGCTGGATCCTCTACTCGTGGGCGGTGATCGAGGACGCCGGCCATTTCGCGCGCCAGATGGAGCCGGCCCCGGCAACGGCCGCGGAGCTGGATGCGCGCCTGCGTCGGGACTACGGGCTGGCCCTGGATGGCACCGAGCTGGAGCGGGTCATCCGTTTCAACGACCTCCCCATGGATCCCTGAACCCCGGGAAGGCACGCCGCCTGGCGCGAGAACAGCGGCGCATGCTCGCAGACGACGGGTAACATCCACCCCGGCGGCAGGCCCGTGACGCCGCAACCCCGGCGAAAAACGGGGCATCTGGAATCCGGTCATGCATTTACGTGCAGAATATGCGTCCTTCTGCGATGACCGGATCCCGTCCGGTACGTGGACCGCTCGCGAGCCCGGCCGGACATCGGGAATGTCTCGCCCCCTCGGTGGCTCGTTCCGCGACACAGTGACGTAAGGAGTCATCGATGGGTCTGGGTGTGGGACTGGTGGTGCTGGCGGCCTTCTTCTGGGGGCTGTCCGGCGGGATCGGCGGTATTCTGATGGCCGATGGCTGGGATGCGTTCGTGGTCTCGTTCTACCGTGGCGCCATCGGTCTGCTGTTCGTTGCAGCCTGGCTGGCCTGGCGTCCGGGCGGCAGCGGGCTGGGCAGCGGCAAGATGTGGTTCTGGTCCGCGGTGGCCGGGCTTGGCGTAGCCGGCAATTTCGCGTTCTACTTCGTCAGTATCTCGCACGGCAGCGTGGCGGTGGCCGCCACGCTGATGTACTGCGCCCCGGTGTTTGTCTACATCATCTCCTTCGCGCTGAGACTGGAATCCCCGACCACGCTCAAGCTGGTGGCCATTGTGATGGTGCTGGTCGGCATCGTGCTGCTGACCCAGATCTACGACGCGGGTGCCGGTGGCGTGACCCTGATCGGGGCCGGCGCCGGCCTGCTGGCGGGCCTGTCCTACGCGATCTTCATCTTCGGCTTCAAGTACGCCGGGCAGCACGGCAGCCCGCAGGCGATCCTGACGATTGCCTTCGGCGTGCTGGTCATTCTGCTGATGCTGCCGGGCGACAACACCCAGATGGTGGAGGTCCTGAGCACCTCCGACTGGCCGCTGTTCCTGGCCCTCGGCATCTTCGGTGCCGGGCTGTCGTTCGCCTTCTACATCAACGGACTGCGGACCACGGCCCCGGCCGTCGCCTCCATCGTGGCGATGATCGAACCGGTCACCGCCACGCTGTTCGGCGTCGCGATCCTGGACGAAAGCCTGGCGATCGTGCAGATCATCGGCATGGCGCTGATCCTGGTGACCGTGACCGCCCTCAGCGTCTGGTCCCGCGCCACTCCGCCGCCGGTGCCGGACCGGGGCCGCGAGGCGGAGTAGCTTCCGCGACGCTCGCACGCGGAACACTTGCGCCAGGCCCTGTTCCTGCAGCCCGCGCGTGAAGCGCGCGGCGGCCATTTGATGAGGAATCCCGGCGGTTGGGCAGCAAGCCTTCAGCCGGCCTTTGTGGTGCTCGCGGCGAGGTCGCGGCCGATTCGCCGGATGGTTTGATCCAGCACGTCGAGGACTGCGGGAGAGAGATCGGCGCCATCCTCGAGCCGGGCGGGTTCGATGCCGTGGACGATGAGGTGGTCCGGGAGCTCGCCGAGGGAGCGGGCGAGTTCGACGGCCTCGGCCAGACCGATGCCGTGGGAGGAGTAGCGGGCGCCGCGCGGCAGCGGCTCGCGCGCGTCCAGCCGGTGCAGCGTGCCGGGCGCGGCGCCTGTGACGATGGCATCGACGAGGATCACTGGCTCGTGGCCCTGCCACAGCTCCATGAGTTCGGCGGGCTCGCCGTGGCTTTTAGCGGTGGCGAGGCCCGGGGTGCCTTCGAGTGCATCGACTACCGCGTGGCCGATGCCATCGTCGCCGCGCCAGGGGTTGCCGATGCCGATGACCAGCGGCCCCTTGTCCGCGCGATCCATGCCTGCGCTCACTGGCGGTCGACGGTGAGGTCGAGGAAGTGGGTGGCGCAGGAGATGCAGGGGTCGTAGTTGCGGATGGCGACCTCGCAGTGGTGGCGCAGTTCGTCGTCCGGCAGGTCGAGGTGGGTCTGCACCAGTTCGCGCAGGTCGGCCTCGATGGTGGGCTGGTTGACCGAGGTGGGCGGGACGATCTTCGCGTCGGTGATCAGGCCTGCGTCGTCGATGCTGTAGCGGTGGTAGCAGATGCCGCGCGGGGCCTCGGTGGCGCCGAAGCCGGTGCCGGCGCGCGGGGTGACCGGCAGCGCGGGTTCGGTCGGTGCCGCCCGGTAGCCGTCGACCAGGCGCAGGGCCTCCTCGAAGGCGAGCACGATCTCGATCATGCGCACCTGGATGCTGCGGAACGGGTTGCGGCAGGCCGCGCCCAGACCGGCGCGCTCGGCCAGCTCGGCGGCGCGCGGGGTGAGGCGTTCGCGGTTCAGCGCGAAGCGCGCCAGCGGACCCATGAACACCGGTTCGCCGCTGTCGGAGCGGTGGCTGTGCAGGGCGTTGGAGTGGGCCACGTGCTCCTCGGTGAAGACGTCGTCGTAGTCGCGGATGGCGGCGTCCAGACCGCTGCCGGAGCCGAGGCGGCCGTGGGTGATCGGGTATTCGTCCGGGTGCACCAGCGACACGAACTCGTAGTCGCGTTCCAGGTTCGGGTAGTCGAGGGTGGCGAGGAACTCGGCGACCTCGCAGGACGCCTCCAGGCCCCAGGCCAGCTCCTCGCGCAGCCCGGCGACCTCGGCAGGCGTCGGCGTGCGGTAGAAGCCGCCGACCCGCAGGTTGACCGGGTGGATCTCGCGCCCGCCCAGAAGCCGCAGGATGGCGTTGCCGATCTTCTTGATGCGCAGGCCGTTGCGCACCATGTCCGGGTGGTCCTTCGCGGCGGTGACCGCGTCGGGATAGCCGAGGAAGTCCGGCAGGTGGAGCATGAACACGTGCAGGGCGTGGCTCTCGATCCATTCGCCGCAGTAGGCCAGCCGGCGCAGGTCCTGCAGCACGCCGTCCACGGTCACGCGGCAGACGTCCTCCATCGCCAGCGAAGCGCCCATCTGGTAGGCGATCGGGCAGATGCCGCAGATGCGCGCGGTGATGTCCGGGGCCTCGCGGAAGTCGCGCCCGCGCAGGAAGCCCTCGAAGAAGCGCGGCGCCTCGAAGATCGACAGCTTCACCTCCTCCACGCGGTCACCCTCGGTGCGCACGTACATCGCGCCCTCGCCCTCCACGCGCGCGAGGTAGTCGACTTCGATGGTGCGGGTCTCGCTCATGACTGCGATCCTGTTTCCCGTTCCTGGCGTTCGCTCTCCTCGCGGAAGGCGTCGGCGCCGGCATTGAAGGTGCGGTAGAAGCGCACGCGGGTGGCGCGCTCCATGCCGAGGGCCTCCAGCTGCCCGGACAGACCGGGCGCGTTGGGGGTCTCCTTGGGGCCGAAGCAGCCGTAGCAGCCGCGGTGGCAGCCGGGGCACAGCGCGCCGCAGCCGGCGTGGGTGACCGGGCCCAGGCAGGGCGTGCCGTGGGCGACCATCACGCAGACCTGTCCCGCCCGTTTGCACTCCTCGCAGACGCTGGCGCTGGAGACCTGCGGACGCCGACCGTAGAGGAAGGCACTGATGACCTCGATCAGCTGGTATTTGTCGATCGGGCAGCCGCGCAGTTCGAAGTCCACCGGCACGTGCTGGCTGATCGCATCCGAGGTGGCCAGGGTCTCGATGTATTCCGGGTGGGCGTAGACCTGGCGGGTGAATTCCTCGACGTCCGCGAAATTACGCAGGGCCTGGATGCCGCCGGTGGTGGCGCAGGCGCCGATGGTCACCAGGAACTTCGACGCGCGGCGGATCTCGCGGATCTCTTCGGCCGCCTCCGGCGTGGTGATCGAGCCCTCCACCAGCGTCAGGTCCCAGGGTCCCTCGATGCGGTTGCGGGTGGCCTCGGGGAAGTGCGCGATCTGCACCCGGTCGGTTACCGCCAGCAGCTCGTCCTCGCAGTCGAGCAGCGAGAGCTGGCAGCCGTCGCAGGAGGCGAACTTGAATACGGCGAGGGTCGGACGTTCGGTACTCATAGTTCGCGTATCCGGAAGGCCGGCTCCATCACCGGGTAGGGGAAGACCGGGCCGTCGCGGCAGACGAAATGCGCCCCGATCTGGCAGTGCCCGCAAAAGCCCACCGCGCAGCGCATGTTGCGCTCCATGGAAACAAAGATGTCTTCCGGCTTCAGCCCGCGCCGCTCCAGCGAGGAGGCGGCGAAGCGCATCATCACCTCCGGGCCGCAGACCATCGCCAGCGTGTTGCGCCGGTCGAAGCCGCCGCGGTCGATCAGCTGGGTGACCACGCCGACATCGCCGCGCCATGCGGCCGTGCCGCGGTCTACGGTGATGCGCAGATCGAGATCGTCGCGCGCGCCCCAGGCCTCCAGCTCGTCACGAAAGATCATGTCACCGGGCGAGCGCGCGCCGTAACAGACCACCACATGGCCGAAGTCGTCGCGCCGTTCCAGCGCCGCATGGATCACCGGCCGCAGCGGGGCCAGACCGATGCCGCCGGCGACCAGCACCAGATCGCGGCCCCGGGCCTGCTCCACCGGCCAGGCGGTACCGAACGGGCCGCGCAGGCCGACCACCGCGCCGGGTCCCAGGTCCTGCATCGTGCGGGTGACGCTGCCCACCGCGCGGGTGGTGTGCACGATGCCGCCATCCGCGGTGATCGCGGACACCGAGATCGGTACCTCGCCCACGCCGAACAGGTAGAGCATGTTGAACTGCCCGGGCGCCGGCGGTGGCCCCGGCTCCACGCCCGGCTCGGGATACAGCGTCCAGCTGAACACCTCGTTGCTGGCGACGTCCGGGCGCACCGAATGGATACGCCAGGGCTGCGGCGCCATCGCCTGTTCCGGCAGGGCGCTGTCGGCGCGGGGCTGCAGGGTCTCAGGTGCCATGCCCGGGCCCTCCGTGGCTGTAGATGTCCAGCGCCTGCAATCGCGCGGCCTGCAGCCGCTGCACGATCAGCGCGGAGAAGTGTTTCATCAGCATGTAGCCGAACGCCGGGTCGGCCTCCATGTGTTCGCGCAGCACGCCGGCGTCGAAGCGCAGGGTGTGCAGATCGGTCAGGGCGCGGGCGTCGTAACTGGCACGATACGGCGGCAGCAGCCACGACCAGCCGAGGATGTCGCCGGGCCCCAGGGTCTGGAAGGTCACGCAGCCTTCACGCAGCGGGCTCTCCAGCGCGACCTGGCCCTCGCGGATCAGCCAGAAGGTTTCCGCCGGCTCGTGGTCGCGCATCAGCCGCGTGCCGGCCGGGTAACCGTTCTTCGCGGCGCAGGCCGCCAGCAGGCGCCGGTGCTCCGGCTCCATGTCGGCGAAGAACGGCTGGTCTTCGAGGATCGCCAGGAGTTCGTTCATGCCCGGCCCTCCGGATCGCGGCGCACCGCGGTGACCTCCTCGGTGATGTCGATCCCCACCGGACACCAGGTGATGCAGCGTCCGCAGCCGACACAGCCGGAGGTGCCGAACTGGTCGTGCCAGGTGGCCAGCTTGTGGGTGATCCACTGGCGGTAGCGTGCGGCCACCGAGTCGCGGTGGGCACCGCCGACCAGATGCGAGTGTTCCTGGTTGAAGCAGGAGTCCCAGCGCCGCACGCGCTCGGTGCGCTGGCCTTCCAGATCCGGGACCTCTTCGACCTGCGAGCAGAAGCAGGTGGGGCAGACCAGCGTGCAGTTGGAGCAGGACAGGCAGCGCTCGGCGGTCTCCTCCCAGTGCGGGTGCTCGAAGGCCCGGTTCAGCACCTCGCGGGCGTCGGCGGGCATCTGTCGCCCCATCTTTTCCGGGGCCTCGGCCCATACGCGTTCGGCGGCGGCCTGCTCGGCGTCCGTGGCCGGGCGCGGCTTCAGCCGGTCCAGCATCGCGCGCCCGGCGTCGCTCCCGGCCTCGGCGACCAGGAAGTGCTGCGTGGCATCGATCACCTCGGTCAGGGCCAGGTCGAAGCCCCCGCGGGCGCGCGGTCCGGTATCCATCGAGGCACAGAAGCAGGTGCCGCCGGGCTCGGCGCAGTGGGCCGCCACCATGAACACGTCCCGGCGCCGCGCCGCATAGCCGCGGTCCTGCACCGCCTGGCCCAGGAACACCCGGTCCTGCACGCCGATCGCCGCCAGCTCGCAGGAACGCATGCCAATGAACGCGCGCGGCGGGGCGTCGGATTCACCCGGTTCGGTGGTGAAGCTGCCGTCCGCCTGGCGGGTCAGCCGGAACAGGGTCTCCTGCGGGGGAAACAGGTATTTCTTCCAGGAGTGCGGCCCGACCACGTAGCCGAACAGGGCCGCGTCGTCACGCTCGCGCAGGCGGTAGTGGCCGGGGGCGTGTTCGTCGGTCCAGCCCGCCGGCAGGTCGTCGAGACCGTGCACCCGGTCGTAGACGATCGCGCCGTCGCGCCGTGTCGGACCCACCACCTCGTAGCCATCAGAGGCCAGCAGGCGGATCAGCGTATCCACGGCCTGGGGTGTGATCACTTCCACGGGGTGCTCCCGTTCCCGATGGGATGGTTTCCATATTGCGCCAGAATCCCCTGCGGGGCCAACCCCCGGCAGCCCCGACGCGCATCCGGGGCCCCGGTCGTGCGAAGCTGTAGGTCATCAGCCAGGGCCCGACCCGGGCCAGCCACCGGAGGAAATGGATGAAGGTCGCGGTATTCAGTGCCCAGCAACACGATCAGGAGCATCTGGTGCCGATGCTGCGCGAGGCCGGCATGGAGCCGGTACTGGACGAGCGCCGCCTGACCCCGGAGACGGTGGGCGACGCGGCCGGTGCGGATGCGGTCTGCGCCTTCACCAACGACGACCTGTGTGCGGCCACTCTGGACGGGCTGCAACGCCATGGCATCCACGTGGTGACCCTGCGCTGCTCGGGCCACAACAACCTGGATGACGAACACGCGCGCCGCATCGGCATGCGCGTGGCCCGGGTCCCGGCGTATTCGCCCCATGCCATCGCCGAGCACGCGGTCGCGCTGCTGATGACCCTGAACCGACACACCCACTTCGCCTGGAAGCGTACCCGGCGGGGCGATTTCCGGCTGAACAACCTGGTTGGCTTCGACGTGGCGCAACGCAACGTGGGGGTCGTCGGCACCGGCAAGATCGGCGTGGCCTTCGCCCGCATCATGCTCGGCTTCGGGGCACGGGTACGCGCGATGGATCCGTACCCGAATCCGGAACTGCAGGCCGCCGGGGTCACCTACACCGAGCTGGACGAACTGCTGGCGGCCTCCGACGTGGTCTGCCTGATGTGCCCTCTGACACGCGACAACCGCCACATGATCAACGCCGACACGCTGGCACGCATGCCGCGCGGGGCCATCCTGATCAACACCGCCCGCGGGGCGCTGGTGGACACCGACGCGGTGGAGGCCGCGCTGGATTCCGGCCAGCTCGGGGCGGCGGGCCTGGATGTCTACGAAGACGAAGGCCCGGTGTTCTTCCGCGACTGGACCGGCACCCCGGGCGGTGTGCCCGATGCCCGCCTGGTACGTCTGACCCGTCGCGACAACGTGCTGGTGACCGGTCACCAGGCATTTCTGACCCACGAGGGGCTGACCGGCATCGCCGAGACCACCGTGCACAACCTGCAGGTGCTGGCGCGCGACCCGGAGGGCAACGAGGAACTGCCCGGCCGCCTGGCGTGACGGTTCTGGTCGGCGACAGGGGGTTATCGGGTCGGGTCACCCTGGGGGGATGCGGGCGGGTCCTCCTTCCAGGCAGCGAGCTTGCGTAGCAGCGTCTTGTAGTCGATCCCGAGGATTCGCGCAGCCCGGGCCTTGTTGTTGCCGGTGTCCTGCAGGACGGCTTCGATGTAGCGTCGCTCAACCGCGGCCAGGGTGGCACCGCCGGCCCCGGGAGCGGACAGGTCCTCTTCGGCACTGGCGCGCCAGCCTCCGCCGCCGACGGCGTCGGGAAAGACATCCAGGGGCAGGCTGGACACGCCGTCCGGACAGAGGATCACGGCCTGCTCGATGAAGTTCTCCAGCTCCCGCACGTTGCCCGGCCACGCGTAGCCCAGCAGCGCGCTGATCGCCTCCGGCTCCAGCCGCCGGACCAGCGACCGCCCGTGCGTGCGGGCATAGTGCCGGACGAAGGATTCGGCGAGTTCCGGGATGTCTTCCTTGCGGTCACGCAGCGGAGGCAGCTCGACGCTCAGGACGTTGATCCGGTGGAACAGGTCTCGCCGGAACGTGCCTTCTTCGACTGCCTGTTCCAGCGGCTGGTTGGTGGCGGTCACCAGACGGAAATCCAGCGGCCGGTCTTCGGTGGATCCGAGCGCGCGCACGCTGCGGTTCTGCAGGGTGCGCAGCAGCTTGGCCTGCAGGCCGAGCGGCATGGCGTTGATCTCGTCCAGGAACAGGACGCCTCCGGAGGCCTCGACCAGCAGCCCCGGATGGTCGTGGTCGGCCCCGGTAAACGCTCCGCGGCGATACCCGAACAGCTCCGCCTCGGCGAGCTCCGCGGGGATCGCAGCGACATTGATCGCGACAAAGGGCCCCTGCCCGGCGTGCAGGGCCTGCGCCACCAGTTCCTTGCCGGTCCCGCTCTCGCCTTCGATCACGACGCTGGCCCGGGTGTCACGAACCTTGAGGATCCATTCGCGCAGACGCTGCATGATCGGGCTGGACCCACGCAGGGCGTTCAGACAGGGATCGCAGGACTGGGCGGACCGGGTGGCGCGATCGGCGCGCAGTCGCAGGTCGTGGGTCCGCTGGACCTTGGCCAGCATCAGCTCGATGTTCTCGGGGCGGAAAGGCTTGGGCAGAAAATCGAAGGCGCCCATGCGCACCGCCTCGACTGCATTCTCGAGGCTCGCGTAGGCGCTGATCACCACCACCGGGAGGTCCGGGTCGCGCTGCTTGACGGTCTGAATGACGTCGAAACCGTCGCGTCCCGGCATCATCAGGTCGGTCAGGACCAGGTCCGGCTGCACCTCGTCCAGCGAAGATTCGAGGGCGGACGCGTCGGTGGTCTGCGTCACCTCGTAGCTCCCGCAGGCCTTGATGGCCCAGCTCAGCATGCGTGCTACATCCGGCTCGTCCTCGAGTACCAGGACGCGAACCGGTCTTTCCGCGTCTTCGGGGCCGCCGACCGGCAGCTGGATCGGTCGTTCCGTAGCGGGTTGCAATGCGCGGTTTTCGGACATCGGGGGTCCCGGTTCGGGTTGGACGCACGGCCGGCGGGCGGTGTAAAACGATCATGCGTGTTCACGAGAGTGTATGCATGAACCGTCGCATGTTCATCCGCAATGCCGTGGCCACGGCGGCGCTGGGGTCGCTGCTGGGGCACGGGGCCGCGCGGGCGCTGAATGGCGGGTCCGCGGACTGGCAGGCAGACGTGGCGCAGGGCGGCTGCAACTGTGCCGGGTCGGAGGGCGCGGCCCGTCCGGTCGACCACCGGACCGACCAGAAACTGGTCTATCAAGGCACGCACCTGCTGACCTACGGCGCCTTCCGTGATCTGGCCGCGAGTTACGAGGAGGACACCGGCCGGCCTTTCGTGGTCTATGGCGGCGGATGCGATGACGGTATCGGTGCGGTGCAGCAGCGCACCGCGCATCTGGGCGGGCTCTGCTGCCCGCCCGAGGAGACCCGGGCGCGGGACTTCCACCAGATGCCGGTGGCCCGCGACATCAAAGTCGTGGTGACCCATCCCGAGGTAGGCGTCGACGGCCTGTCGATGGACGAGTTGCAGGCGGTGATGGCGGGCCGCATCCGTCGCTGGTCGGACGTGGGCGGGCCGGATCGGCCGATCGCGGTGCTCTACCGGGATCACTGTCCGGACTACCGCGAGCCGGTCCGCGATGTCCTGTTCGACAATGCGCAGGACTGGTCGCCCCGAGGCATGAGCATCGACACCGATGAGCGTCTGACCGATTCGCTGGCGCGGTTCGAGTCCTCGATCGGTGTGGTGAGCTGGGTGTTCGCCGCCGAACGGGTCAAACGGGGGGAACTGCGTACCCTGGAGATTGACGGCGTGCAGCCAACCGCGGAGGCGGTCCGGTCGGGCGAGTACCCCCTTCACGGTCCTCTCCTGCTGGTCACCGACCGGTGGCAGGAAGCGGTGATGCGGCCGTTTTTCGATTATCTCTACAGCCCCGCCGGGCAGGCGGTCATCGCGCGGCGGCTGGTCCCCGTTTCCGCAGAAGAGGCCGGATATCGGCATCCGCGCACGATCTGACGGGTCGAGGAATCGGGGCCACGTGCGGGGCCACGCGGCTCCGCGCGCCACCCCGGACGGGCGGATTCGACCGTACCCGGACAACGAGCGATACCATGGCTGAACCGATTGCCTCCGGCGGCCGATCCCTGCTGATCCGTGTAATCCTCGGTGTGGTCGCGGTCACCGTGATCATCCACAGCGCCCTGTTTCTGGGGATCGATCAGGTGGTCAGCCGGCAGTTCGACGACCTGCACCACGAACGCATGGACCGACTGGCCGAGCAGGTGGATGAACGCATCCGCGAGGAGCTCCGGCGCCAGTCCCGTCTGACCGAACTCCTGGTCCGCGATGCCGACCTGATCAACAGTACCTATTACCACCTCTACCTCGAGGGCGAGCAGCATCATCCCGAGGCGGCCGTGCGTCGCCAGGCCGAGGCGTTCGAGCTGGAGCAGGTGTCCCTGTGGGCCGCCAGCGACGAACGCAAGGTGGCTTCCAGCCGCTCGTCGGGGGATACCATGGCCTTCAACCCGGCGGGCGACGGACGGGAGGCCTTCGTGACCTTCGAGGACGGGGGCTTCTGGCTGGTGGCCCGTCAGGCGATCGAGCACAACAACGTGGACATCGCCTGGCTGGTCACGGCCACCCCGCTGGATGAACTGGTGGCGTCGTTGCGCGACACGCATTCTGCCCGTATCGAACGTGCCGACGGCGAGCAGGCCGGCGCCGGGGTCCGGCGCATTCCTCTCACCGACGACTCCGATCCCTCGCGGGCCGCGCTGGATGTGATGGCGCCGGATACGGTGGCGCGGGCGCTGGATGACGTGAAGGCCCTGCTGACGATCACCCTGGCGGTTGCGGCCCTGTTGCTGGCCATCGCGCTGGTTGTGGTGCTGCGCATCCAGCTGCGCCCGGTGGATACAGTGGTGGAGCACCTGGGGCATATCGCGCGTGGTGAATTCGGCTACCAGGCGCCGCAGCCTTCCGGGGCCGGCGAGCTCTCCCGCCTGGTTCAGGCCTTCAACGACATGTCCCGCGACCTGGCGCGGCTGCGTGACGTGGAGCGCCGGTTGCAGCACGAGGAGCAGCTCTCCGCGATCGGACGCGTGGCGGCGCGGGTGGCGCATGACATCAACAATCCGCTGACCGTGATCAGCAGCGTGGCCGCCAACCTGCAGCGGGACGCCACCCTGGCCGATCAGCAGCGCGAGATGGTGAACATGATCGACCATCACTGCCAACGCTGTTCCCGGACCGTGCAGGAACTCCTGGAGTACGGTCGGCCGGTGACCCCGCGGATCCAGCGGGTTGATCTGCATGCCCTGCTCGCCGGCGTGGTGAGCCGGCAGTCCCGGCGCTGGCAGATCCCGATCCGGCTCGAGCCCGCGACGGGCGAGGATCTCCCCGAACCGGAGCTCGACCCGATTCTGGTCGAGCAGATGCTGGACAATCTGATCGACAACGCCGCCCAGGCGGCCCCGGAGGGTTCGGTGGAGGTGCGGCTCGGTGTGGTGGGCGGGGATTGCCACATCGAGATCCTCGACGACGGACCGGGATTTGCCGCAAGTGAACTGGGGCAGGTCTTCGAGCCGTTCTTCACGACCAGGCGGGACGGGACCGGGCTGGGCCTGGCCAGCGTGCTTCGGGTGGTACGGGCGCACGACGGCGATATCGAGCTGGGGCAGGGCCCCGGTGGCCGGGTGCGGATCCGGCTGCCCCTGCGCCAGGCGAGGGGGATAGCGGAGGAGCCTGACGGTACCGGCTGACCGGCTTGCGGTGGGAGTGGCCTGCTCCGGACAATGAAAAAGGGCGCCGAAACCGGGGTTTCGACGCCCTGACCCTGGTAAGCGTGACCGGTGTCCGGCAGCTTACCGCGGCAGTTCCTCGAAGACGTTGGTCCAGACGTTCAGGACCTGTCCACCGCCCTCGCGGCCGCCGGTCTCGATCTCGTCGACCACTTCGTAGCTTTCCATGTCGACCTTGTGCAGATTGCCGTCGCCGGCGTTGGAGACGTAGCCGTAGCGGCCGTCCTCGGTGAAGGCCACATGGCCCATGCGCCCTTCACCGATGGTCAGGTCGGCCACCGGCTTCATCTTCTCCAGATCGATGATGGTGATCACGTTGTTGCCGTAGTTGGTCACCACCACGTGCTGGCCATCCGGACTGTTGTAGGAATGCCCGACCCCGTTGCTGGCGGTGGTGATCCGGTCCACGAGTTCCTTGCTCTCGGCGTCGAAGAACGCCACCTCGCGGCCGCGGGCATCCCCGCCCGGTCCACGGTTCAGGACCATGAACATGCTGCCATCCTGGGTGAAGTTGCCGTGATGGGCCTCTTCGACCTCCTCACCGGTCAGCGGCATGGTGAGCCGGTCGATTTCCGGGAAGCCATCCCGGGTCATGTCCAGGACCACCACGCCGGGGCCTTTGTGGTCATCCCCTTCGTGTACCAGCCAGAGTTCGTCACCATTCGGGCTCGGTACGGCGTAATGGGGTGAGGTGGGCGAATCGACCTTCTCGGTGCTCCAGTCCTGCGTATCGACCACGACCATCCGGTTGTCCACCCGGTCCATGGTGAAGAAGTAGCGGCTGTCGTCGGTCCAGGCGTTATGCATCGAGGTCACTCCATCCGGCTCGCCGCGGACGTCGATGTCGAGCTTTTGGGTGATCTCGTTGCTCGCGGTGTCGATGAAGGTGACCCGCAGCTTGCCGTCGCTGAGGGCCCAGTGGTCGACGCCCACCATTTCCCCGTCGGGGCTCACCAGGCCGTGTTTGGGCCGGTTCCCCGTGGCGATCCGGTCGGTCACCTCGTAGTTTTCGAGGTCGATCGCCACCACGTCCGTTTCGCCTTCACCGGCGCAGCTGACATACACCTGGCTGGCGTCCGGCGTGGTGCTGCCCAGGGTGCCCCCGGCGCAGGTGTTCAGGCTGGCCACGAGTTCGTCGCTTCGGGTATCCACGATGTTGGCTTCGCCCTCGGCGTGCAGGTGGATGACCTCGTCCGGCCACACCGGGTCGGCGCTGGCACTGGCGAGGGGGACCATGGCGAGTGCCGCGGCTCCGGCGAGCATGCCGGTCACCGCTTGATTGATCGGATTCTTGCGCATTGTGTTGGACCTCCGTCCTGCTTTTTTCTCGGGTGGTTGAAGCGCGGAGC
The DNA here is from genome assembly GCF_000377785.1 of Thioalkalivibrio sp. ALJ24. Lineage (GTDB taxonomy): Bacteria > Pseudomonadota > Gammaproteobacteria > Ectothiorhodospirales > Ectothiorhodospiraceae > Thioalkalivibrio. Next base: position 224,030 of record NZ_KB898729.1, read on the forward strand.
TTCATCCAGTCGGGATGCAAGGATCGCACCAACGTAAAAACAGATACTTGAAGGTGAATGTGGGGCATTTTGCCCTGTTGTGCCCGACACCACAGGGGCAAAATGCCCCACTTGGGGCTCGTTTCTTGTCCTTGTCTCCGGTTCACGTCCGTACTTGAAAACGCCGGCCGGAATCGCCATAAGGGCAGATGTATCCGGCCTTTCAGTGGCTCCGCCAGCGAATGGCAGACAACCGGCAAGGGAGTAATCGGCGACCCATGACTACCACTGCGACCTCGGGCGTTCGGGTTATCGAGAACACCTGGATCACCCTGAGCGACGGCTGCCGTCTGGCCGCCCGCATCTGGCTGCCGGAGGACGCCGAGCACAACCCGGTGCCGGCGATCCTCGAGTACATCCCCTACCGCAAGAACGACCACAAGGCCCTGCGTGATGCGGAGGTGCACGGGTTCTTCGCCGCGCATGGATACGCCGGGGTGCGCGTGGATCTGCGCGGCAGCGGCGACTCGGAGGGCGTGCTGCGCGACGAATACCTGCAGCAGGAACTCGAGGACGGCCTCGAGGTGATCCGCTGGATCGCGCAGCAACCCTGGTGTTCCGGCAGGGTCGGGCTGTTCGGGCTGTCCTGGGGCGGTTTCAACGGGCTGCAGCTGGCGGCCCTGCAGCCGCCGGAGCTGGGGGCGGTGATCTCGGTATGTTCGTCGGATGACCGCTATGCCGACGACGTGCACTACATGGGCGGCTGCCTGCTGACCGACAACCTCTCATGGGCCTCGACCATGTTCGGTTTCAACTCCTGCCCGCCGGACCCGCGGGTGGTCGGGGAGGATCGCTGGCGCGAGATGTGGCTCGAGCGGCTGGAGGGGTCCGGCCTGTGGATCCGCAACTGGCTGGAGCACCAGCGCCGCGACGACTACTGGCGCCATGCCTCGGTGTGCGAGGACTACAGCGCGATCCAGGTCCCGGTGATGGCGGTCAGCGGCTGGGCCGACGGCTACTCCAATACGGTGTTCCGCCTGCTCGAGCACCTGCAGGTGCCGCGCGCCGGGCTGGTGGGGCCCTGGGGCCACAAGTATCCGCACATGGGCGGGCCCGGGCCGACCATCGACTTCCTCGGTGAATGCGTGCGCTGGTGGGACCATTGGCTCAAGGGCATCGACCGCGGCGTGGACGCCGATCCGATGGCACGGCTGTGGCTGCACGACGCGCGCAGCCCGCTGGTCCCGGAGATCACCGGTGAGTGGATCGCCGAGCAGTGCTGGCCCAGCCCCAACATCCACTACCACGAATTCGGTCTGGCCCGGGGGCGCCTGGTCGCCGGCGGCGAACGCACCGACGAAGCGGAAACCCTGACCATCCGCAGTCCGCTGAGCGTGGGACTGTTCGCCGGCAAGTGGTGTTCCTACGCCGAGACCACCGACCTGCCTTCGGATCAGCGCCTGGAAGATGGCGGCGCACTGGTGTTCGAGACCGATCCGCTGGACGAAGACTTCGACCTGCTGGGCGATACCGAACTCGAACTGGAGATCGAGGCCGATCGTCCGGTGGCGCAGGTCGCCGCGCGCCTGTCCGATGTGGACCCCGAGGACCGGGCCACCCGCGTCACCTTCGGCATCCGCAATCTGACGCATCGCGACGGGCACGAGGAGCCGCAGCCGCTGGAGCCCGGGCGGCGCTACCGTGTCCGCTTCCGGCTGAACGAGGTGGCCCAGCGGTTTCGCCGCGGTCATCGGATTCGCCTGTCAATCTCCAGTTCCTACTGGCCGCTGGCGTGGCCGGCACCGGAACCCGCACGTCTGACCCTGCATCTGGAAGGTTGCTGCCTGCATCTGCCGGAACGCCGGGTTGGCGCCGACACCCCCGTCCCGAGGGATCTTGGCGAGCCGCGGCATGCCCCCACCCCGGGGCATACCCTGCTGGCCCCGGCCCACCGGGAATGGAAGACCGAGCATAACCTGGCGACCAATGAGGTCGCCCTGAACGTGATCAACAACGACCCCGTGCTGCAGCTGCATGACAATGACCTGACCTTTGGCCGGGAGGTGCACGAACGCTACAGCTACCGCAGCGAGTCCTACGACACCGTGCGGGGCGAGGTGGTGCAGACCCGGCATTTCCGCCGCGGCGACTGGTCGGCGCGCACGGTCACCCGCACGGTGCTGACCTCCACCCGCGACACCTTTCAGATCCGGGCCACCCTGGATGCCTACGACGGCGACGTGCGGATCTACGCGCACAGCTGGGACGAAAGCATCCCGCGCGACCACGTCTGAACCTGAAACCTGCTGAACCGGGACACCGGGAGGAGCGGCATGAGCGACAAGAAACACGTCTTCGTAGTGGGCATGGATGCCTTCAACCGGGCCAAGCTGGAACGCCTGCCCCAGGCGGCCGAATGCGAGTTCCACGCGGCCCTGGATTTCGAGGACATCCGCAATGTCGATGCCTTCGACCTGGAGGAGCTGATCGAGCGCGCGGCCTCGCGCATCGAACAGGCCGGGGTGGGGGTGGACGCCATCGTGAGCTTCTACGATTTCCCCGGGACGGTGATGGTGCCGCTGCTGGCCGAGCGCTTCGGCGTGCCCGGCCCCTCGCTGGAGGCGGTGCTCAAGTGCGAGAACAAGTACTGGAGCCGGCTCGAGCAGCGCAAGGTGATCCCCGAGCACATCCCGCGCTTCCAGGCCTTCGACCCGCACGACGATGAGGCCTGGTCGAAGCTCGACATGCTGCCGCCGTTCTGGATCAAGCCGATCAAATCGTTCCGCTCGTTCCTCGCCTTCCAGATCAACGACGAGCGCCAGTTCCGCTCGGTGATGTCGATCTGCCGCGAGAAAGGCAGCTTCATCGGCGGACCCTTCGCCTGGCTGATGCAGCGCTCCGGCGCGCCGCCGGAGATCGCCGAGATGCCCGAGAGCTTCGTCGCCGAGTCGCCGATCGGCGGATGGCAGTGCACCCTGGAGGGCTACAGTCACAACGGCCGCGTGCATATCTATGGCGTGGTCGACTCGGTGCGCGAGCAGGACAGCTCCTCGTTCTCGCGCTACGAGTACCCCTCGTCCCTGCCGCTGGAGATCCAGCACCGGATGATGGACCTCGCGCGGCTGGCGGTGCAGCAAATCGGCCTGGACAACTCGCCGTTCAACGCCGAGTTCTTCTACGACCAGACCGGCGATCAGGTGTGGCTGCTGGAGATCAATCCGCGCATCTCTCAGGCCCACACCGACATCTTCGAGAAGGTCCACGGGGTCTCCCACCACTCGGTGATGGTGGACCTCGCTCTGGGGCGCAAGCCCGCGCCCATGGAACGGCGCGGCCAGTTCAACGTGGCCGCGCATTTCATGTTCCGTACCCATGAGAGCGGGTGGGTGCGGCGCGTCCCCAGCGCCGAGGCGATCACCCGGCTGAAGACCCGCCAGCCCGGCACCGAGGTCAAGATCCCGGTGAAGCCGGGGCAGCACCTCAAGGACCTGCAGGGCCAGGACATGTACAGCTTCGAGATCGCCAACGTGTTCATCGGCGGGCGCGACCGGGTCGATCTGCTGGACAAGTACGACGAGGCCCTGGCGGTTCTGCAGTTCGACATCGAGAAGGACACCGAGGCGGTCATCACCTGACGCGACCATGGGGTCGTGCGGGGCGCATGAAAAAGGCCCGGTCCCCCGAAGGGGCCGGGCCCTGCAATGTCGGGTCGGCGGGCCGCGAAGTCCGTCGCGGCCCGCCGGGGCGCGATCAGCCCTCGTTGTGGTAGCGGGTTACGCGTTCCACGTCGTTCTTCGCGCCCAGCACCACCGGCACGCGCTGATGGATGTCCTTCGGCGGGACCTCCATGATGCGCTGGCGCCCGGTGGTGGAGGCACCGCCGGCCTGCTCGACGATGTAGCTCATCGGGTTGGCCTCGTACATCAGGCGCAGCTTGCCTTCCTGGCCCTTGGCGGTGGTCTTGGAGTCCAGCGGGTACATGAAGATGCCGCCACGCGACAGGATGCGATGCACCTCGGCGACCATGGAGGCGACCCAGCGCATGTTGTAGTCCTTGCCCAGGGCGCCTTCCTTGCCGGCCAGGCACTCGTCGACATAGCGCTTGATCGGGGCCTCCCAGAAGCGCATGTTCGACATGTTGATGGCGAACTCCTGGGTGTCCTCGGGGATGTGGACCTTTTCCTTGGTCAGCAGGAACTCGCCGAAGTCCTTGTCCAGGGTGAACATGTTCACGCCCTGGCCGGTGGTCAGCACCATCATGGTGGACGGGCCGTACAGGCAGTAACCGGCGGCCACCTGGGTGGTGCCGGGCTGCAGGAAATCCTCGGCCTTCGGGTTCTCGACGCCTTCCGGTGCCTTCAGGATCGAGAAGATGGTGCCGACGGAGACGTTCACGTCGATGTTGGAGGAGCCGTCCAGCGGGTCGAACAGCACCAGGTAGTGGCCGCGTGGGGCGTCCTTGGGCAGTTCGAGGATCTCGTCCAGTTCCTCGGAGGCCAGGCCGGCGACATGACCGTTGTGCGACAGCGCCTCGATGAACACCTCGTTGGTGATCACGTCCAGCTTCTTCTGGGTCTCGCCCTGCACGTTCTCCGAGCCGGCCGAGCCGAGGACGCCGACCAGGTCGCCCTTGTCGACCAGCGCCGAGATCTTCTTGCAGGCGGTGGCGATGTCGTTGAGCAGGCCGGTGAACTCGCCGGTGGCGCCCTGGATCCCGCGCTGGGTTTCGATGATGTAGTTGGTCAGTGTCGTGCCGATATGCATATTGCCGATCCTGATGGTTGTGAGTCCGTGCGACATCGGGGCACTCTTGGGGCGAAGGTCGCCGCGGGGGTGGCCGAACCCGCCACCCCGGCCCGTGTCTTAACCGGCACAGTGTAGCAAAAGCCGACGCGGGGGCCGATGCGCGTCCGAATGCAGCGAATTCCGGGGAGAAAAGCATGCCGCAGAACGCTTTGTATGCCCAGTCCGGCGGGGTCACCGCCGTCATCAATGCCAGCGCCTGGGGGGTGATCGAGGCCGTGCGTGGCCACCCGGCCCATTTCGGGCGCATCTATGCCGCGCGCGACGGGATCCTGGGCGCGCTGCGCGAGGAGCTGATCGATCTCGATCACGAAGATCCTTTGACGCTGCAGGCCCTGAAGCATACCCCCGGTGGTGCGTTCGGGTCCTGCCGCTTCGACCTGGGCGATCCGGACACCCACCCCGAGCAGTACGAGCGCCTGGTGGAGGTCTTTCGCGCCCACGACATCGGCTACTTCTTCTACAACGGGGGCGGCGGCTCCATGGATACCGCCCTCAAGGTCGCGAAGATGGGTGACCGCATGGGCTACCCGATCACCGCGGTGGGCGTGCCCAAGACCATCGACAACGACCTGGCGATCACCGATTCCAGTCCGGGTTTCGGTTCGGCAGCCAAGTTCATCGCCACCACCGTGCGCGAGGCCAGCCTGGACGTGGAGTCCATGCACACCAGCTCGACCAAGGTCTTCATTCTCGAGGTGATGGGGCGGCATGCTGGCTGGCTGGCGGCCGCCGCCGCGCTGGCCCAGGAGTTCGACGGCCAGCCGCCGATGCTGATCCTGTTCGCCGAGACGCCGTTCGACGAGGCGGACTTCATGGATCACCTCAACCGCACCATCGAGCGCCACGGGTACTGCGTGGTGGTGGTTTCCGAGGGCCTGAAGAACCCCGACGGGAGCCTGTTCTCGGTGGCCCAGAGCCACGACGTGTACGCCTACACCCAGCTGGGTGGCGCCGCGCCGCGGCTTTCCGAACTGATCCGTGAAAAGACCGGGCACAAGCTGCACTGGGCGGTGGTCGACTACATCCAGCGGGCCGCGCGCCACATCGCGTCGAAGGTGGACGTGGAGCAGGCCTACGCCTGCGGGCGCGCCGCGGTGGAGGGTGTGGTGGCCGGCGAGCACAGCTTCATGCCGATCATCCGGCGCGATTCCACCCAGCCCTATCGCTGGAGCATCGGGCGCACCTCGCTGGAGAGCGTGGCCGATATCGAGCAGGGCATGCCGCGCGAACTGATCACCCCGGACGGCTACGGGATCACGCAGGAGGCGCGTGACTACCTGCGCCCGCTGATCCAGGGCGAGGACCAGCCGCCGTTCGAGCATGGCCTGCCCGCATATCCGCGCATCCGGGGCGAACTGCTGCCGAAACGCTGTCCGCCGTTCGACGTGGATCACGACTGAGTCCTGCGGGTCGGATCCGGGGCTTGGCGTGCACCGTCACCGGCGTAAGATAGAGAGACCCATCCCCAGCCCGAGCCTTCGAGGAGGCCAGCCATGTCGTTTTCGAGCGTTTTGCATTTCCGTCGCACCCCCTCCGTATCCGGTGTGCTGGCCGGTTGTTGTGCCCTGGGTCTGGCGATGTCGCCGGCGACCTCCGCGCTGGCCGAAACCGGTGAAACCGCCCACGGGGCGTCCGCGTCCGGTAACGATGGGGGACAGATGGTGGGTACCCGCGCCATGATCGACCAGGCGCAGGCCGAGGACACCCGGGCCGAGCTGCTGGAGCGTCTCGAGGAGGCCTCGGTGCAGGAACAGCTGATCGCCATGGGCGTGGATCCGGAGCAGGCGCGCGAGCGTGTGGCCCGGCTGACCGACGAGGAACTGGCGGAGCTGGAGGCGCGCATGGACAGCGAGCCGGCCGGGGCCGCCGGCGGTGCCCTGGGCGTGGTCGCCATCGTGTTCCTGGTGTTCGTCATCACCGACGCCCTGGGCGTGACCGACATCTTCGCGTTTGTCCATCCGCCGGGCGAGCGGTGATCCCGGCGTGATCCTCCGGGGCCTCGCGGCACTGCTGCTGGCGGCGTTGCTGGCAGGCTGTGCGACCGCGCCTCAGAGCCGGGACCTGGCGGGTGACCCCGGGGCCCTGCCGGATCTGCCACCGCGCGTCGAGCTGAGCGACACCCCGTTCCATCCGCAGGAGGAGTACCAGTGCGGCCCGGCTGCGCTGGCCACGGTGCTCGAGGGGCGTGGCCTGGACGTGTCGCTGGAAGGGCTGATCGACGAGGTCTACATCCCCGCCCGGGAGGGCACGCTGCAGGCCGAGATGCGCGCGGCGGTGCGGGCGCGCGATCTGGTGGCGTATCGCCTGGAACCGGATCTGGAGGCGATCCTGCGCGAGGTGGCCGCCGGGCACCCGGTGGTGGTGTTCCAGAACCTCGGGCTCGCCATGTTCCCGGAATGGCATTTCGCGGTGGTCATCGGCTACGACCTCGACGCCGGCGAGATCATCCTGCGCAGCGGTACTCACGAGCGTCATGTGAACGAGTTCGCCCGCTTCGAGCGGACCTGGGCGCGCGGCGAGCGCTGGGCCTTCATCCCGGTGGCGCCGGACGAGTTGCCGGCCACCGCCGAGCCGCTGAACTGGCTGCGCGCGGTCAACGAACTCGAGGTCATCGGCGCACTGGAGACCGCGGCCACGGGTTATCGCACGGCGATCGACCAATGGCCCGATCAGCCGGTGGGCTATGTCGGTCTGGCCAACGTCGCCATGGCGCAGGATGATCCCGAGGCGGCCGAATCTGCGCTGCGCAAGCTGATCGAGCGTGACCCCGGGGTGGACGCGGCCTGGAATAACCTCGCCCATGTCCTCCTGGCGCGTGACTGCACGGAACCCGCCCGCGCGGCGGCCGCCTGCGCGGTGGCGCTGACAGGGGGCGAGGAGGAATCCCCGTACATCCCGACGCTGCGGACGCTGGAGCGTGCGGCCCCGTCCGGCGGGGCATGCGACCCCGTCCCGGACTGCCCGGCGGGCCCGCGCGCCGACTGACCCGGGTACGCCGCTCGGCGCGGCGTCAGTCCTCGAACAGGGCCTCCACCCGCGCGTGGATGTGCTGGTCCGCATCCGGGCCGATCTGCGTGGTCTCCGGATCGTGACGGTCGCAGAACGCCCAGGCGAATTTCAGGTCCTTGATCCCCAGCGAGCCGAACAGCCGCGCCTCGGCCGAATGGTCGGTGGCTTCCGGGATCACGGTCGGCCAACCGTCCTCGCCCGGGGTCAGCGCGGGGCCGAAGAAGATCGCCCCCGGCAGGTTCTTGATCCGCAGGGCGCAGGTGCCCTCGGTGACGCCGCCCATCGGCAGGAAGTCGATGGTGCGCGACAGGCGCTGCTTGCGGTTGAACGGGGTATCCACGGTGCCGCCGGCGGCGCGGATCGCGGGTGCCTCGGCCTCGTAGGCCAGCACCTCCAGTCCGGCCTCGCGCCAGGCGTCCAGGTCGCGCGCGCCGCGGTGGCTGGGCAGGAACAGCCAGCGCGGCTCGGTGAGCGCTCGCAGCTCCTGCAGCAGGGCATCCGAAAACGGCGGGGCGTTCACCAGGATCCCGCCCATCTCGCGGTCGTCGATCAGCCAGACCGCCGGCTCGTTGTGGCCGACGCGGTGGATGTTGCGTTCGCGCAGTTCGACCAGTGCCGGACCGATCGTTCCGGGGGAAGCGGACATGCGGGCGTCTCCGGGTTCCTCTGGGGTGTAGTCGGGAAGGTTGCGGGCTTCCGGCCCCGTGCGCAATTTGGGCGGGAATCTGGCGGGGGATCGCCGGGCCGCCGGATCACGGGATCACGGCTTCCGCGGGGAGGCCTCGTCGCGGGCTTCCAGTTGCCTCATCTCGCTTTCGATCCAGTCCTCGGTCTGCGCCAGCACCTCGGCGGCCGAACGGCCCTGGGTCTCGATCGGCGGCCCCACCGACACCTCGATGGTCCCGGGGTAGCGCAGGAACCCGCGCCGTGGCCAGTAGGTACCGGAGTTCAGCGCCACCGGCAGCACCGGGTATCCGCCGCGCGCGGCCAGCTGCGCGCCGCCCTGACGATAACGGCCCTTTTCCCCGGGATTCACGCGCGTGCCCTCGGGGAACACGATCACCCACAGCCCCTGGTCCAGGCGCTTCTTGCCTTCCCGCAGCAGGCCCTCCAGGGCCTGGCGCCCGGCACCGCGGTCGATGGGTACCGGGTTGAGCATGGCCAGGGTCCAGCCGAACAGCGGGATGCGCATCAGCTCGCGTTTGAACACCCAGGTCTGGCGCGGGAAGATCGACACGAACGCGAGGGTCTCCCACGCCGACTGATGCTTGGACATCACCACGTGGGGGCGCGAGGTGTCCACATGTTCCAGGCCACGTACCCGGTAGCGCACCCCGCAGGTGACCCGCAGCCACCAGATATTGAAGCGGCCCCACTGGATCAGGATGCGGTAGCGCTGCTCATGGGACAGCGGCCAGATCAGCAACGGCACGATCAGGCCGTAGATCAGCGACGAGCTGATCAGCCCGACGTGAAACAGCAGTGAGCGCAGGTACAGCATGCTTGCCTGCCCTCAGCCGGTGGCCAGCCGCCCGATGTCGGCCACGGTCTCGAAGGCCTGGCGCAGCTCGCGCAGCAGGGCGAGGCGGTTGCGCCGTTCGGCCGGGTCCTCGGCCATCACCATCACCCCGTCGAAGAAGCGGTCCACGCGCTCGCGCAGCCCGGCGAGTTCGCCCAGCGCCAGCACGTAGTCGCCGTCGGCCACCGCCGTATCCACGGCCGGACGCACTGCCAGCAGACCCTGATGCAGCTGGCGTTCCTCGTCGGCCACCAGGGCCTCGGGCTCCAGCGTGCCGGCGGCCTCGTCGCCGGCTTTGCGCAGCAGGTTGTGGATGCGCTTGTTGGCCGCGGCCAGGGCCTCGGCCTCGGGACGTTCACGGAACTGCGACACCGCGCGCACCCGGCGGGCGAAATCCAGCGGCTGGTCGGGGGCGACCGCGCCCACGGCCTCGATGGTCTCGTGGGCGTGGCCCTGCTCTAGCAGGTAGCCGCGCAGGCGCTCGACGATGTATTCGCGGACCGGCTCGACCGCCTGGTCGGCCTCGGCCACGCGTTCGCGGATCGGCTCGGCGGCTGCGGCGAGCAGCGGGGTCAGGGCCAGCGGGAGTTCGCGTTCGACCAGGATGCGCACCAGCCCCAGCGCGGCCCGGCGCAGGGCGAACGGGTCCTTGGTGCCGCTGGGCTGCTTGCCGATGGCGAAGATCCCGACCAGGGTGTCGAGGCGGTCGGCCAGCGCCAGGGCCTGTGCCAGCGGGCCGTCCGGCAGCTCGGAGCCCGACTGGCGCGGCCAGTAGTGCTGCTCGATCGCGTCGGCGACCGCCTCGTCCTCGCGGTCGTGCAGCGCGTAATAGCGCCCCATGGTGCCCTGCAGTTCGGTGAACTCGAACACCATGCGGGTCAGCAGATCGCATTTGCACAGCCGCGCGGCGCGGGCGGCCAGGCCGGCATCCAGTCCCATGGGATCCGCCAGACCCTGCATCAGCGTCTCCAGGCGCTGCGACTTGTCGCGCAGGGTGCCCAGACGCTTCTCGAACACCACCGAGCCGAGTTCGTCCAGGCGTTCTTCCAGGCGGTGCTTGCGGTCCTGCTCCCAGAAGAATTCGGCATCCGCGAAGCGCGGGCGCAGCACGCGTTCGTTGCCGTCGCGCACCGCCGCGGGATCACGTGACTCGATGTTGCTGACGACGATGAAATTCGGTTGCAGGCGGCCGGCCTCGTCCACCACCGGGAAGTATTTCTGGTTGTCCTGCATGGTGGAGATCAGCGCCTCCTGCGGGACCTCGAGGAAACGCCGGTCGAAGCTGCCGCCCAGGGCCACCGGCCACTCCACCAGCGCGGTGACCTCGTCCAGCATGTCCGGGTCGACCAGCGCGCGCCCGCCCAGCTCGCGGGCGGTCGCGTGGACCTGCTCCAGGATGCGTTCGCGACGGGACTCGAACGAGGGATCCACGCGGCCCTCGGCGCGCAGCCTTTCGGCGTAGTCCGCGGGGCTGGGGAGCTCCAGCGGGGCCGGGTGGTGGAAGCGGTGGCCACGCGTGTGGCGGCCGGCCCCCTGTTCCAGCACCGTCATCGGCAGGACGTCGGGTCCGTGCAGCACCACCAGCCAGTGCACCGGGCGGACGAATTCCGTGGTGCTCTCGCCCCAGCGCATGCGCTTGGGCGTGGGCAGATGCTCCAGCGCCCCCGCCAGCATCTCCGGCAGCAGCTCTCCGAGGGCCTGCCCCGGCTGCATGCGGCGGAAGATCAGGTATTCGCCCTTGCCGGTGTCCTCGCGCTCGAGCTGGTCCACCTCCACCCCGCAGGAGGAGGCGAAGCCCTGCGCCGCACGGGTCGGCCGGCCCTGGTCGTCGAAGGCGGCGGCCACGGCCGGGCCGCGGCGTTCCTGCAGCTGGTCGGGCTGACGGCCGGGTACCGCGGGGAAGCGCACGGCCAGGCGCCGGGGTGTGGCGAAGGCCTCGGGCTCGCCGGTTTCCAGCCCGGCGTCGCGCAGGCGGGTGGTCAGGCCCTCGGCGAGGGCGTCGCGCAGGCGCGCCAGCGCGGTGGGCGGCAGTTCTTCGGTGCCGAGTTCGATCAGAAGTTCGCGGGCTTCGTCCATGTTCGGTCCAGTCGGGTTCCGGTGGGCCCGCGCGCCCGTTCGGGGCGGCGGCGGGCACGGGTTCGGGGTATGCCCCGGTATCGGGTGGCGTCAGGCGGCGTCGGACTTGCCGGTGTCGCCCGGGGCGCACAGCGGAAAGCCCAGCGCCTCGCGCGATTCATAGTATTTCTGCGCCACGTTCCTGGAGAGCTCGCGCACTCGCAGGATGTAGCGCTGGCGCTCGGTGACCGAGATCGCGCCGCGCGCGTCCAGCAGGTTGAAGCTGTGCGAGGCGCGCAGCATCTGCTCGTAGGCCGGCAGCGGCAGGCCCAGCTCGATCATGCGGTCGCTCTCCGCCGCATGGTGGTCGAAGGCGGCGAACAGGGCATCGCGGTCGGCGTGCTCGAAGTTGTACTTCGACTGCTCGACCTCGTTCTGGTGGTAGACGTCGCCGTAGGTGACCGCGCGCCCGTCCGGGCCGACGGTCCAGACCAGGTCGTAGACGCTCTCCACGCCCTGCAGGTACATCGCCAGGCGCTCCAGCCCGTAGGTGATCTCGCCGGAGACCGGGTGGCAGTCGATCCCGCCCACCTGCTGGAAGTAGGTGAACTGGGTCACCTCCATGCCGTTCAGCCAGACCTCCCAGCCCAGCCCCCAGGCGCCCAGCGTCGGCGATTCCCAGTTGTCCTCGACGAAACGGACGTCGTGGGTCAGCGTGTCGAAGCCCAGTGCCTCCAGCGAGCCGAGATACAGATCCTGGATGTCGGCCGGAGAGGGCTTCAGCAGCACCTGGAACTGGTAGTAGTGCTGCAGGCGGTTGGGGTTGTCGCCGTAGCGGCCGTCGGTCGGGCGCCGGCTGGGCTGCACGTAGGCGGCGCGCCACGGTTCCGGCCCGATCGAGCGCAGGAAGGTCGCCGGATGGAAGGTCCCGGCACCCATCTCCATGTCGTAGGGCTGCATCACCACGCAGCCGTGGTCGTTCCAGTAATCCTGCAGTCGGCGGATCAGGTCCTGGAAGGTGGGACTCGCGGTCTCGGTTCGGTCGCTTGCGTTCGCCATGGCTGGGGGTCCGGAGCGGATCAGTGGCGGCAGTATATCGGCCCGCGCCCGGGTGCGGCCACCGCCCGGTTCGGCTGCGCTGGCCGGAGGTCGCTGCGCGGTCCATAATGCCCCGAATCGAGGCATCCCCGGGGGGCACGATGGCGGCGGATCACCAGCAGCAGCCGGACAGGGCGTCCGCCGAGCCGCCCGATCCGCTCGAGTCGGGCACCGACGACCGGCGCTACCGCGACACTCGCCGGGTCACCCTCACCGGCGCCGCGGTGAATTCCGGGCTGGCGGTGACCCAGCTGCTCAGCGGCTGGCTGCTCAACTCCCAGGCCCTGATCGCCGATGGCGTGCACACCGTCTCCGATCTGGTGACCGATGCCGTGGTCCTGGTCGCGGCCGGGCAGGCCGCCGCTTCCCCCGATCGGGACCATCCCTACGGTCACGGACGCATCGAGACGCTTGCGACGGTGGTCGTGGGTCTGTTCCTCGCGCTGGCGGGGCTGGCCATTGCCTGGGGTGCCGGAGGGCGCCTGCTGGAGGGGCCCGATGCCGCGGGGCCGGCACCACTGGCGATCGCCTTCGCCCTGGTGACGCTGGTCGCCAAGGAGGGCCTGTACCAGTACACCCGCCGGGTCGCGCGCCGGCTGGGTTCGCGCATGCTGGAGGCGAACGCCTGGCATCACCGCACCGATGCGATCTCTTCGGTGATCGTGCTGCTGGGGGTGGCCGGCGCGGTTGCCGGCTGGCCGTGGCTGGACGCGCTGGCGGCCCTGCTGGTGGCCCTGTTCATCCTGCACATCGCCGGACGCCTGATCCGTCGCAGCGTGGCCGAACTGATCGACACCGCGCTGGAACCGGAGCAGGTCGCGCGCATCCATCGCACCATCCTGGACGTGCCCGGGGTGAAGGATGCCCACATGTTGCGCACGCGCCGCTCCGGTGATGACGCGGTGGCCGACGTGCACGTGCAGGTCGCGCCGATGATCTCGGTCTCCGAAGGGCACCGCATCGCCGATGCCGTGCATCGCGCGGTGACCGAGGATGCGGGCGAGGTCAGCGACATCACGGTGCACGTGGACCCCGAGAACGACGAGGAGCAGGTGGCCAGCTCGCGGCTGCCCCTGCGCCCCGATCTGGTGGCCGGTCTGCGCGAGGCCTGGGCCGGCTTCCCCGAGCTGGAGGCCCTGGAACACCTCTCCCTGCATTATCTGGGCGGGCGTGTGCATGCGACGCTCACCCTGCGGCTGGATCCGGAACAGAGCGGGGCCGATCTGCAGCGGCGGGCGGACCAGCTGACCCGGCAGCTGCACGAGCACCCGGCACTGGGGCCGGTGCTGGGGCAGGTGACCGTACTCTACCGCCCGTGCACCGAATGAGGGCGACTTTTCCGATGTAGCCCTATAATGGTGCATGAAGTGCACTGCGGAGGTGCGTTGTGCCGTCTCTCCGAGCGAGGGGCGGCCTCAGCGCGCCCCGCGGCAGGGGGTTGCGATTTGGCACGCGGCCTGCATAACCCTGATGCAGACGCCGATCGGTCGTGATGACCGCGCCGGCATCCATCGTCTCAAACTGAAGACCAGAGGAGTCCTCACTATGTCCGCAGCCGAAGTGCTGAAGCAGATCAAGGAACAGGAAGTCCGTTTCGTTGACCTTCGTTTTACCGATTCCAAGGGCAAGGAACAGCATGTGACCCTGCCGGCCCACGACCTCGACGAAGACGCCTTCGAAGAAGGCAAGATGTTCGACGGGTCCTCCATCTCGGGCTGGAAGGGTATCAACGAATCCGACATGATCCTGATGCCGGATCCCTCCTCCGCGGTGATCGACCCGTTCTTCGAGGACATGACCATGAACATCCGCTGTGATGTCGTGGAACCCGCTACCATGCAGGGCTACGATCGCTGCCCGCGCTCGCTGGCGCGCCGCGCCGAGGCCTATCTGCAGAGCAGCGGCATCGCCGATACCGCGCTGTTCGGCCCGGAGAACGAGTTCTTCGTGTTCGACGACGTGAAGTGGGGCTCCGACCTCTCCGGTTCCTACTGCCGCGTGGACTCCCAGGAGGCTTCCTGGAACTCCGAACGCGTTTATGACGATGGCAACATCGGTCATCGCCCGGGCGTGAAGGGCGGCTACTTCCCGGTTCCGCCGGTCGACAGCCTGCACGACATCCGTTCGACCATGTGCGAAGTGATGACCGAGATGGGGCTGACCACCGAGGTCCACCATCACGAGGTGGCGACCGCCGGCCAGTGCGAGATCGGCGTGGGTGCGGCGACCCTGACGCAGAAGGCCGATGAGGTGCAGGCGCTCAAGTACGTGGTGCAGAACGTCGCCCACATGCAGGGCAAGACCGCGACCTTCATGCCCAAGCCGATCGTCGGCGACAATGGCTCCGGCATGCACGTCCACCAGTCGCTGTCGAAGGACGGCAAGAACCTGTTCTCCGGTGATCTGTACGGCGGCCTGTCCGAGACCGCGCTGTACTACATCGGCGGCATCATCAAGCACGCGCGTGCCCTGAACGCCTTCACCAATCCGTCCACCAACAGCTACAAGCGTCTGGTGCCGGGCTTCGAGGCGCCGGTCATGCTGGCCTACTCCGCGCGCAACCGTTCGGCGTCCATCCGCATCCCGTTCGTGATGAGCCCGAAGGCCCGCCGCATCGAGCTGCGCTTCCCCGACTCCACCGCGAACCCCTATCTGGCGTTCGCCGCGATGCTGATGGCCGGCATCGACGGGATCCAGAACAAGATCCACCCGGGCGAAGCGATGGACAAGAACCTCTACGACCTGCCGCCGGAAGAAGAGAAGGGCATCCCGCAGGTCTGCCATTCGCTGGATCAGGCCCTGGAGGCGCTGGACGCCGACCGCGCGTTCCTGACCCAGGGCGGGGTGTTCACCGACGACATGATCGATGCCTACATCGATCTGAAGATGGAAGACGTGACGCGCATGCGCATGACCACCCATCCGGTCGAGTTCGACATGTACTACAGCCTGTAAGCCCCGCGGGCTTTCCGGCCGTCATCGGGCCCCGGCGTTCGCGCCGGGGCCTTTTTTCGTTCTGCCCCGGGCGAACCTGCGCGGAGAGCGCGCACAAAAAAGGGCCGCCCGAAGGCGGCCCTCTGCTTCCCGACGCACGCCCGAAGGCGCGCCGTGCGGGCAGTCTTACAGCGCGGTCACGTCACCCGCGGCCAGACCCTTGGCGGTTTCCTGAATCTCGAAGGAAACCTTCTGGCCCTCGGCCAGGGTCTTGAAGCCCGAACCGTTGATCGCGGAGAAGTGCACGAACACGTCCTTGCCGCCATCATCGGGGGTGATGAAACCGAAACCCTTGCTCTCGTTGAACCACTTAACAACACCGGTATTCACAACTACTTACCTCATCATGTAACTAAAGAAACGTGATTGCGGAACGCTACCAACAGATCAACGGGAGCACTGGTCCAGAAAACTGGGAACTTCCTTGGAGTTGCTGCTAACCGCGAATCACGTTTTCGACTATACGCTCCTGTGGCGGCAAAAGCCAATGGGTAGCTCCAATTTTTCTTTTTTCAGCGCCGCCCGGTCAGGCGTGCATATTCTTCCGGGTCGTTGAGGGCGCGGATATCCACGAAGCTCCCGGATGGCTGTTCGCGCAGGCGCGGCAGGATATCGAGCACGTCCTGCGCCGCGGTCTGCGGATCCGGCATGGTGCGCGTACCGCGCGCAGCCTTGATCCGTTGCAGAGCGGTAAAGGTCTCGCTGTCGGCCTCCTCGCACAGGTAGTCCTGCATCGCGGTGTCGATCAGGCCGGGGGCGAGCGAGTGTACCGGTACGCCCGGGAATTCGTGCGAGTAGAGCTGCATCAGCATGTTCAGCGCGGCCTTGGACAGCGAATACCCGCTCCAGCCGGCGTTGCCGAACACCGCCGCCCCCGACGAAATGGCGACGATCTGGCCGACTTCGATTTCGCGCGCCAGCAGGCGATCGAGGATGACCTTGTTGGCAAAGGTGTTCACGTCCATCAGCAGGCGCAGTTCTTCCATCGGGGCATCCGGCATCCGCTGGATGTGTCCGAGCAGGCCCGCGTTCAGGATCACCAGGTCCAGCCGGGTGACGCCCTCCAGCAGCCGGTCCATGGCCGGCGCGATGGTGTCGAACTCGCCCAGGTCCACGCGTTCGTCGCCGGCGATCCGGGGCTCCGGGCAGCCGCGCCGGCTCATGCCGTAGACCCGGGCGCCGGCCGTGGCCAGGACCTCGGTGAACCCGAGCCCCAGGCCGCTGGAATTGCCGGTGATCAGGGCGGATTGCGGGGTGTTCGCGCTCATGGCTGCTGCTCCTTTCGGGTTTGTTCCATCCAGGCGTACTCGGCCTCCACCACGTTGCCGCTGCCGAGGTGCCGCATGTGCCGACAAAGCCGGTGTACCAGGGTGAGCCCGCGGCCCCACAGACGTTCGTCGCTCTCGCCCTCGAGAGCCCTCCGCACCCGTTCGTGGTCGAAGCCGGCACCGCTGTCGCGTACGCGGATGCGCACGCAGTGCCAGTTGTCGGTGCGCCGGTAGCGCAGGCTGATCCCGATACGCCCGTCGAGCTCCTCCAGCCCCTGCTGGCGCAGACGGTAGTACTCGGCAAAACCCTCGGCCGTGGCCTTCATCTCCGAGGACAGGCCCAGCACGCCATGTTCGAACGCATTGTTGCAGAGCTCGGCGATGACCGTCTGCATCGCCTGAATGTGCTCGTTGGGTTGCGGGAACCAGTGCCGCAGCTGCTGGCGGGCCTCGTCCGCCAGGTCGACGCGCGCCAGTTCGGCCCCGGCCACCTCCAGGGACCAGCGCCGGGTACCGGTCGTATCCGGTGGCGACGTCTGGCCGCCCTCCAGCACGACCTCGGGGCTGCAGCGGATCGCGACCGCGGTCATGTCGTCCGCCGGTTCACCCGTTCCCAGATGCGCGGAAAGCGCCGCGGCCAGGCGGTCGACGGGGCCGGGCGCGGGGTCCCCGTAACAGAGCTGCGTGCGCAGCCGGTCCTCACCGAAGGCCTCGCCGGATGCGTCCTCCGCTTCCAGGATCCCGTCGGTGACGATCAGCAGGGTGTCGTTCTCCCGGACCGGATAGCGCACCGGCAGGCTGTCCAGTTCCATGCGCGGCAGGATCCCCAGCGGCATCGCCTGCGAGGCCAGGCTGCGCAGGCTGCCATCGCTGCTGCACAGCAGGGCCTCCGGCAGGCCCCCGTTCCAGATCGTGGCGGCCTGGCCGTCGGGCTCGAAGGTGACCAGCAGCGCGCCCATGAACATCGATGGTGGCAGAAAGCCATGCAGCACCTGGTTGAGTTCAAAGACCAGCTCGGTGTCGCCCACGCCCTCGCGAGTCAGGGTGTGGAAGGTCTCCGAGACCGGATAGGTGCCGATGGCCGCGGCCAGGCCATGACCGGTGAAGTCCCCCACCAGCACGCGCAGGCCGCCGTCCGGGGTGAAGTCCGAAAGCACCACGTCGCCGCTGAAGGTGGCCGCGGACCACTGGTGCACGCGCAGCCGTTCATCGGCCACGTTGCGCCCGGTGATGGCGCGCGAGAACACGCTCTCCGCGGTTTCCTCCTCCCACGCCTGCCGCGCCCGGGCACGGTCCAGGGCTTCGTTGCGTTCGCGCAGCCCGTGGTGCAGGTCGCGCAGGCGCTCCATCGCATGGATCTTGGCGCGCAGCACCGAAAGGTTGAGTGGCTTGTTGAGGAAGTCGTCGCCGCCCGCCTCGATGCCGCGCAACAGGGAATCCTCGTCATCCAGCGCGGTAAGGAAGATCACCGGGATGAAGCGTTCGCCGCACTCGCGCTTGATCGCGGCCGTGGCCTCGAAGCCGTTCATCCCGGGCATCATCACGTCCATCAGGATGAGGTCCGGCGGGTCGCTGCGGACCCGTTCCACCGCCTGCGCCCCGTCGGTGGCCTCCTCGGTGTCATAGCCGGCGCCGGTCAGCATCATCTTCAGCAGGCGGCGGTTGTGCTTGTCGTCGTCGACGATCAGCACCCGGCCCTCGCCGGAGGCGAGTTCCGCGGCGGTGGACGGCGTCATGGCAGGCTCCGCGTCAGTCGATGGTGAACAGGCGGCCGAAGTTGGCGATGTCGAGGACCTTGCGCACGCCTTCCGAGGCGCCGGTGATGTGCACGTTCGCGGATTCGCCGCCCGCATGCTCGCGCAACAGCAACAGCATGCCCAGCGCGGAGCTGTCCATGTATTCGGTACGGGACAGGTCGACCACGTAGCGCATGCCCGCGCCTCGGGTATCGCGGTAGGCCCCGCGGAATTCCTGATGCATCTCGAAATCGAAGCGTCCGTCGATGGTGATCCGCAGCTCCTTGCCGTCGGTGGATGTCCTGGTCTGTATGCTCATGCGCTCTCCGTTGCCCGGGGGCTGATCAGAAAAGTTCCACGTCGCCGGTGTCCAGGTTTTCCTGGTGCACGGCACGATGATGGCGGTTCTGGCGATCTTCCCGCCAGGCGCGGACCCGCTCCGCCATGGCCCGGGCGTCGTCGGTGGAACGCGCCTCGTGCAGGATGCCCTGAAGTTCGTGCAGATGGGCAAGGGCGTCCTCTGCGGTGCCCAGTGACTGGCGTGCGATGTCCTCGAACTGCAGCGAGCGTACCGCGGTGGCCACCGCGCGATTCATGCGATCGGTCAGCTCGGCCTCCTCGCGCAGCCGGTTTTCCATTTCCTCGGTGGCCTCGCGGGCATAGTCGAACAGCGAGCCGATCCGCTCCTTTTCTTCCATGCTCCCGCTCATGTCGCGCGAGGCCATGGCGTGCACCGTATCGTGCACCTGCCGGATGGCCTGGCGGGCCTGTTCGATCTGTTTGCGGATGTCCTCGTGGAAGGTGGCCGAGCGTTTCGACAGGTTGCGCACCTCGTCGGCCACCACCGCAAAGCCGCGCCCCGCCTCGCCGGCCCGGGCGGCCTCGATGCTGGCGTTCAGGGCCAGCAGGTTGGTCTGGTCGGCGATCTCGCCGGCGCTGTCCAGCAGCTTGAACACCCCGTTCATGTGCTGGTTCATGTCTTCCATGTGGTGGGCGCTTTCCACGCTCTGGCGGCTGATCTCCACCAGGGTGTCGATGAACAGCTGCAGGGTCGCGTCCGACTGTCGGGTCAGATCACGCAGCATCTCCGGCTGGGTCCGGGCATCTTCCCCCTCGCTGTTACCGGGAGCGAGGTCGGAGCTCATCAGTTCCTGCTGGCGCTCGGCGATCTGGTGCATGTCGCTGAAGCTGTCGCCCAGCTCCTTCACCGCGTTCTCGATCAGCCCCTTTTGCCGGGTGATCTCCTGGTCGATCTGATCCAGCTCGAAGCGCATCGCCTGATCGATCTCGTCGGACAGCTCCGCGCCCCCCGCCATGGCCGGGGTCTTCTCCGCCTCGGTGTCCGTATCCGGGCGGTCCCGGTCGAGGAACAGCCCGGTCACGAGGACCGCCGCCAGCAGCAGCGGCACCACCAGCAGGGCGGCTGCCATGCCTCCCCCCGCGAACGCCGCACCGGCGATACCGGCCAGCAGGGTCACCAGCAGGGCGATCGCCAGGCCCCGCTGCAGGGCCGGCTGCGTCAGGTACTGCATCGGCTGGTTCATGGCGTGCCTCCTTCGTCCGCGCGGGCCGCGGCCGCGTTGCGATGATCCTCCAGCAGGGCCCCAGCGATCCGCCCCAGGGGCAGGACCTGCACGGCGGCGTCACGCTGCACGGCCTCGCCGGGCATCCCCCAGACCAGACTGGTGGCCTCGTCCTGGGCGATGGTATGGGCGCCGGCCTCGCGCAGCGCCAGCAGCCCGCGGGCGCCGTCGTCCCCCATCCCGGTCAGCAGCGCGGCCACGGTATTGGCGCCGGCGGACTGCGCGGCGGATTCGAACAGTACGTCCACGCTGGGCCGGTGGCGGTTCACCGGCCCCTGGGCGTCCAGCCGGCAGACATAGCGTGCGCCGTCGCGGTCCAGACGCAGGTGATAGTCCGTGCCGGGTGCGACGAACACGTGTCCGGGCATCACGATATCGCCGTCCTCGGCCTCCTTCACCCGCAGCGCGGTGCTGCGGTCCATGCGTTCGGCGAAGGCCTGGCTGAAGCCGGCCGGGATGTGCTGGGTGATCACGATCCCCGGCGCATCCGGCGGCAGGCCCATCAGCACCTCCTTGAGCGCCTCGGTCCCGCCGGTGGACGCGCCCAGGGCGATGATCCGGTCGGTGGTGCGAAAGCGCCGCGTGCCGCTGGCGGTACCCGAGGACGCTGCCGGCGACGGCCGGGCCGCGGGCGCGCTGCGGGCCTGCACGCGGATGCGCGAAGCGGTGCGAATCTTCTGGATCAGGTCGTCGGCATAGGCCTCCAGCGCGTGGGCCACGTCGGAGCCGGGCTTGGTCACGAAATCCACGGCCCCCAGTTCCAGCGCCTCCAGGGTCACCTCCGCGCCGGCTTCGGTCAGCGACGACACCATGACCACCGGCATCGGATGCAGGCGCATCAGATTGCGCAGGAAGGTGATGCCGTCCATCTTCGGCATCTCCACGTCGAGGGTCAGCACGTCCGGGTCGTGCCGCTTGATCTTGTCGCGCGCGTCGTAGGGGTCGGTCGCGGTGTCCACCACCTCGATGTCCGGTGCCTGGTCGAGGATGCGCGCCAGCAGCTTGCGGATCAGCGCGGAGTCATCGACCACGATCACGCGGATCGGCCGGGTCTGGTTTTGCGTCATTCGAACAGCTCCACGTCACCGCTCATGTCCTCGCCTTCGAGGCGGCGGCGGTAATCCTGCTCGCGTTCGAGCAGGGTGTTGTTGTGCAGGGACACGAGCTTTTTCAGTCGTACCCGGCCGCTGGCCGGAAAGAACACCACCTTGCGCGGCCACGGGCCGCCCACGTCCTCTGCCAGAATCTCGAACCCTTCTTCGCGCGCGTAACGCCGCAGAAACGCGATGTTCCGCGCGCCGACGTCACTCATGCCCGCCATTACGCGCCCGCCCCCGAACATCTTGATACGCAGGTCGTCGCGTTCGGCGCCCAGCTTGAGCAGCTCGTTCACCAGGAACTCCATCGCGTGGGTGCCGTAGCGCGTGGCATTGGAAATGGCCGGGCCCCAGCCGCTGTTGCGTTCGCCCTCCGGGAGCATGAAATGGTTCATGCCGCCCACCCCCGCCTTCGGCGACCATACGCAGGCCGACACGCAGGAGCCCAGGACCGTGGTGATCAGTTCCGCGGAGGACACCGAAACGTAACATTCCCCGGGCAGCAGTTTGGCCGCCGGGGCATTATTCATGCGATCCCAGTAGCGGTTGATGTGCGCGAAGGCGCCATCATGCAGCTCGGGCAGCGCGCTCATGGCGAAACCCTCCGGTACAGCGTCTGTTCCAGCAGGCGGAACGCGTCGGTCACCCGGTACAGCGACTCGGAGTGGCCAATGAACAGGTAGCCGCCCGGGCGCAGGATGGTCGCGAACCGTTCCACCAGCTCCTTCTGGGTCGGCTTATCGAAATAGATCAGCGTGTTGCGACAGAAGATCGCGTCCAGCGGCCCGCGGATCGGCCATTCATCGAACAGGTTGAGCTGGCCGAAACGCACCATGGCCTGCAGCTCGTCGCGGATCCGCACCTTGTCCTGCTGTGCCCCCTTGCCGCGCAGCAGCCAGCGCCGCTGGCGTTCGCGGGCGATGCCGGTGATGCGGCTGGCGTCGTAGATGCCGGCATCGGCGTGGGCGACCACGCGCGAGTCCACGTCGGTGGCCAGGATGCGGGCCGCATCGGTGGAACCGGTCGCGTCGGCCAGGGTCATCGCGATCGACCAGGGCTCTTCGCCGGTGGAACAGCCGGCCGACCAGATCTTCAGCGGCCCGTCCGGGTTGGCGCGGCGCATCTCCTCGAGGACCGGCCCGGCCAGCATCTCGAAGTGGTGCGGCTCGCGAAAGAACGCCGTCAGGTTGGTGGTGAGGGCATTGACGAACTCCTCGAGCTCGGCCTCGTCCCCGCCCTCGACCCGGTCGAGATACTGCTCGAAGCGATCCAGGCCCAGCGCCCGCAGCCGCCGTGCCAGGCGGCTGTAGACCAGTTCCCGCTTGCTCTCGTTGAGCATGATCCCGGTGCGTTCGCCGATCAGGCGGGCGACGCGCCGGAAGTCGCGATCGCTCAGGTTCTCGTAGCGGGCCATTCAGCAAGGGTTCCACAAGGTCTCAGAACTCTTCCCATTCTTCATTGCTGGTCGCCGCGGCCGGCTTGCGCGCGGGTGCGGGCTTGCGGGCCTCGGCCCGCGCCGGTGCCGGTTGCGGCTTGCGTTCGGGGGCAACCTTCGGCGGCGTGCCGGCGGCCCCCTGCGAGCGCTGGAAGAAGGCCATCAGTTCGAGCAGTTCGCGGGCCTGATCGTCGAGGGACTCGGAAGCGGAGGCGGCCTCCTCGACCAGGGCGGCGTTCTGCTGGGTGACTTCGTCGAGCTGGGAGACGGCCTTGTTGATCTCGTCGAGTCCGGTGGACTGCTGCTCGGAGGCCGCGGCGATCTCGGCGATGATGTCGGAGACCTTCTTGACCGACTCGACGATCTGTTCGAGGGCCTGTCCGGATTCGTCGACGAGCTTGCTGCCCTCCTGAACCTTTTCGACGGAGTCGGAGATCAGGGACTTGATCTCCTTGGCGGCCTGGGCGCTGCGCTGGGCGAGGTTGCGGACCTCGGTGGCGACGACGGCGAAGCCGCGGCCCTGTTCGCCGGCGCGGGCGGCCTCGACCGCGGCGTTGAGGGCGAGCAGGTTGGTCTGGAAGGCGATCTCGTCGATGACGCCGATGATGTCGGCGATCTTCTTGGAGGACTGGTTGATCTCGCCCATGGCGCCGACGGCCTTGCTGACGACTTCGCCGCCTTCGGTGGCCTTGTCGCGCGCGGCGATGGCGAGCTGGTTGGCTTGTTTGGAGTTGTCGGCGTTGGACTTCACGGTGGAGGTCATCTCTTCCATGGAAGAGGCGGTTTCCTCCAGCGAGGAGGCCTGTTCCTCGGTGCGCTGGGAGAGGTCGGTATTGCCCTGGGCGATCTCGGAGGAGGCCGAGCGGACATTGTTGGC
>NZ_KB898730.1:0-54647 GCF_000377785.1 Thioalkalivibrio sp. ALJ24
CATCTGCTTGAGCCGGCGGTTCTCCTCCTCCAGCTCCTTGAGGCGCTTGAGGTCCGAGGCGGCCATGCCGCCGTACTTCGACTTCCAGTTGTAGAACGTCGGCTGGCTGATCCCGTGCTTGCGGCAGATCTCCTTAACGGACTGCCCGGCATCCGCCTCCTTCAGGATCGACAGGATCTGGTTCTCGCTGAAGCGTGACTTCCGCATGGCTCCCCTCCCGGCGGCTCGACCTCGATTGTGCCAGAGCACTCTAATAACCACTGGTCCTCGTGGATGGGAAGCTTACGGATACGGCGGAGGCGCTCGAGCGATATGCCCTGGAACTGCTGGAAGGCGAGCCGGATGACGGCGCGTAGGATACAATGGAGCCGGTCGTGCCGCACCGGGAGTTCTTGGCGCTGGGCGGCGAGGGCGTGCGTCGCCTGGGACGCGAGAATGCGGTGGTGTTCGACGTGAAGTCGGCTTTGCCGCCCGAAGGGACGGATCCACGCCTGTAGGAACGTGCTTGCACGCAAAACCCGCGTCATCGCGCCGTTCGCGCCCAAGGCCGCTTCCACACGGTGCCGCCGTAGAAGGGGGTTTTGTGAGCATGCCCGCCCCCCCGAACGTTATGTGTCATCAGTGCGGATGCCGGGTTAGGGTCGGCCCAAAGACGAGTGCAATGGACAGGACCGTGTCGACAAGACTAGTTGCTTTTGCGGTCGTCAAGGGCGGATCACTGGGTTCGACCCCGAAATCGGCCAGGGAGGGGGCGTGAGCGATAACAAACATATGGATGGAAGCCAGCCCTCACGGTGCGTTGGGCGCATGGCCGTGGTCTCGGCCCATGCGCGCTCTCTTACGAATTTTCGGGGGCCGTTGATTCGGGCACTCCGTGACGCCGGGGTTGAGGTCCACGCTCTGGCGCCGGAGGTGACTGGGAACGAGGGGGTACGCGCCGAGCTGGAATCGTGGGGTGTTCACCTCCACGAGGTTCCTCTGAGCCGTACGGGGTTGAGCCCGCTTGAAGATGTTCGGGCCCTGTTCAACTTGCGCCGAAAACTTCGGTCGATCGCCCCTGACGCGGTCTTCAGCTACAACATCAAGCCGGTGATCTACGGGACGTTGGCCGGGAGTATGGCGCGGGTGCCGCGTCGTTATGGCCTGATTACGGGGCTTGGTTATGCCTTCTCCGAGAACCCTCGCGGTAAGCGGTTGGTGATTCAGAAAGCGGCTCTGGCGTTGTATAGGTTGGCCGGTGCACGTATCTCGACCATGTTCTTTCAGAATCCTGATGATAGGGATGCGTTTCTGAACTGGAGGATTCTTGATCGGCCGGCGCAGACGTGTCTGGTCAATGGCTCCGGGGTCGATTTGGCGCACTTCACCCCCAGACCACCCGGAACCGGGAAGATCCGCTTTTTGATGCTTGCCCGGCTCCTGGGCGAGAAGGGGGTTCGGGAGTTCGCGGGCGCAGCTGCCCGAATCAGGGAACGGTTCCCGGATGTCGAGTTTCGGTTGGCGGGTGATCTGGACGCGAATCCCAATGCAGTGTCCCAAGCCGAGCTGGATGAGTGGGTAACGAATGGGACGCTAACGTATCTGGGTCGAGTGTCCGACGTGCGCCCCGAACTGGAGGCGGCCACTGTTTTCGTGCTTCCCAGCTACTACCGAGAAGGCACTCCGCGTACGGTTCTTGAGGCCATGGCGACTGGCCGACCGGTGATCACGACCGATGCCCCGGGGTGCAGAGAGACGGTCGAGCATGGTGAAAACGGTTTCCTGGTTCCCGTCAAGGATGTCGATGCCCTTGAGGCGGCGATGGAACGGTTCGTTCTGGATCCGGGTCTGGCCAGGCACATGGGGCAAAAATCCCTGCAGATGGCGGTTGAGAAGTACGACGTACACAAGGTCAATCAGGTCATGCTCCGCCGGATGGGAGTGGAGTCGGCCGAGGGGTGAGAAGGATTTTGGCGATGGGGAGACTCAAGGATCTTGGAACACTGCTGTACGCGGGAG
This sequence comes from Thioalkalivibrio sp. ALJ24, assembly GCF_000377785.1. Taxonomy (GTDB): domain Bacteria; phylum Pseudomonadota; class Gammaproteobacteria; order Ectothiorhodospirales; family Ectothiorhodospiraceae; genus Thioalkalivibrio. Next base: position 1,999 of record NZ_KB898730.1, read on the forward strand.
CGATGCTTCCGGCGCTGGCCTGGAGTGTCCGTCACAGGCAGGGACTACACCGGAAGCTGATGCGGCCGTTGTTGACTGGTCCGTACCAGGGAGCGGTCGTTTGGGACATCCAGGACGTGGTCTATGAATACGAACGAGGCGAGCTGTCGCACGAGGCCTTCATCACCAGGGTGAATCAGCGTATGTGCGCTGCCGTGGAGAACGGTGAACTGGATGCGTGGCTGAAGCAGCCGGTCGGGCCCGACGAAAACCGCGACATCGTTCTGGCCCGTTGCCTGGGCTATGCGCCGCTGAGATGGTGGTACCTCAAGGTGCACTATATGGCGAAGGACAATGTCCACGGATTGCATGCTCACCGGAACGTGCTGTCGACACAGGTGGTGGCCAGTGGTTCTCTGCATGTTCAGGAGTTCGATCTTGAGGGCTCTCTGGACGCAAACCCGACGCGACTCCGACAGCGAACGGATGCCGTTGTGGGTGCGGTGAACGGGTTCATCACGACCGATGACGTGTGCAACGTCCATGGATTTGCGCCCGTTGAAACACCGGCGGTCCGTTTTCAGTTCTACCTGAGAGGCCATACCGGCGTGAAAGCGATGCTGCGTCCCCGGCGTGGACGGCTGTACGTCCACCTGGATGGTGAGCCGGCGGCAGATGGGTCCGTCACCGCCACTCTGGGGCGGGCCGGCAAGGCCGGGGAGTCCTGAGCGGGCCTGGGAGAGATGGATTGATGGGTGATGCCGGCAAACGTCTGTTTGATCTGCTGTCCAGTGGTCTGGCGCTGGTGCTGCTATCGCCCTTGCTGCTGGGGATCGCGGTCGCCATCAAGCTGGATTCGCGCGGCCCGGTGCTGTTCCGGCAGCAGCGGGTCGGACAGAGTCAGCGGCCCTTTCGGGTGTTGAAGTTCCGGACCATGGTGGATCGCGATCCCGATGCGATCGATCAGCACAGCGAGCGGGTGGTGAGCGAGGGCGAGGATCCCCGGATCACGCGGATGGGGCGCTTTTTGCGGGCCACCAGTCTGGATGAGCTGCCGCAGCTGTGGAACATCTTCCGCGGCGACATGAGCGTGGTGGGGCCACGGCCGGTGTTGCCGGAACAGGTGGAGGTGGTGCCGAGCGAATTCATGGCGCGGTTTGAAGTGCGGCCCGGCCTGACGGGGCTGGCGCAGGTTCGCGGGCGCCGCACGCTGGGGTGGCTGCAGCAGCTCGAGGCGGATGCGGAATACGTGTCGCGACGCGGAGTGCTGTACGACCTGTGGTTGATCCTGCGTACGATCCATGTGGTCGCGACCGGCCGCGGGGTGTATGGCACGCCCGGGCAGAACTGGCGGGCCTATCGCGACTCGCTGCGACAGGACGGGGGGCGGGACGACCAATGAAGGGCGATCCGTTGCGTTTCATGCTGATCACCGGTGAACCGGAAACCGGGCGGGCCGCGGAGCTTGCCGGAGTGGACCGGGTGTTCGTGGACATGGAAACCCGAGGGAAGCAGGAACGCCAGGGTCACCTGAACACCCATCGGGCCAGTCATACGCTGGAAGACGTGGAACGGGTGGCCGCGAGCGTGGAGCGGGCCGAAGTCATGGTGCGCGTGAATCCGCCCGGCCCGGGGACCCCGAATGAGGTCGAGGCGGCGATCGAAGCAGGTGCGCAACGTCTGATGCTGCCGATGTTTGTTTCTGTCGGCGAGGTCGATGCGTTCCTGGAGCAGGTGGATGGTCGGGTTCCGGTCACATTCCTGGTGGAGACGCCGGCGGCACTGGCGCGGCTGCCGCTTTATCTGGATCGCCTGGGCCCGCGCGATCACGTGCATATCGGGCTCAACGATCTCAGCCTGGCGGCCGGACTCGATTTCCTGTTCGAGCCGCTGGCGGGGGGCATGCTGGAAGAGCCGGCGCGCCTGTGTCGTGAGGCCGGGGTCGTGTTCGGTTTTGGCGGGGTGGGGCGCATCGGCAATGGCGACGTGCCGGCGGAGTGGATCCTCGGTGAACACCTGCGCCTGGGTTCGAGCTGGGTGATCCTGTCGCGGAGCTTCCGCGGGGCCGATGGAGAAGGAGACCGTCGGCCAGAACCGGAACGACTGCGCGAAGAGCTGCAGCGGCTGCGTGACTGCGAGGCTGCCCTGCGCCGCGAAGGTCCCGACTTCTTCGAACAGAACCGGACCCGCCTGCGCGACCGGGTCTTTGCACTGGCGGCGGCATGAATATCCGGCGGATCCTGGTGTTGCAGAAGGCCGAGGTGCTGGAGGGGCAGGCGGAATCGATTCGCCGGCACCTGGAGCATGCCCTGCCGGATGCGCAGGCCGTGATGGCCGGGCGTCCGGAGGACGTGCCGCAGGGGGAATCCTTTGATGCGGTGATCGCGCCCACGCTGCCGTGGCTGGCACCGGCACTGAATCGCCTGGGAGGGTATCGGTGGATCCATTTTCTCTCGGCGGGGGTGGAGAAGATCTGGGACATGCCCTTCGACCGGCAAGGCGTGATCCTGACCCGCAGCAGCGGCGTCCATGGCGCGCCCATGAGCGAATACGCGCTGGGGGCGATGCTGCACTTCGCCAAGGGCTTCGATCGCTTTGTGGAGCAGTCCCGGGAGCATCGCTGGGAGCGCGCCTGGCTGGACGAGCTGACCGGCCGCACGGTGATGATCCTGGGGATGGGCCATATCGGGGAAATGGTGGCCCGCCGCGCCGGTGCCTTCGATATGCGGATCATCGGGGTGCAGCGCCGCCCTCGCGCGTCGGAGGCGGCGGAGCGGGTGGTTGCGCTCGACGAAGCGGGTGACTGGCTCGGGGAGGTGGACTACCTGGTGGTCTGCCTGCCGTTCACGGGGGCAACCCGTCATCTCGTGGATGCTGGCTTCCTCGCCCGGCTGCCGGCCCACACGGTGCTCATCGACATCTCGCGGGGCGGGGTAGTGGATGACGGTGCCGTGGTCGAGGCCCTGGATGCCGGGCGGCTGCGCGGCGCCGCACTGGATGTGTTCGAGGAGCAGCCCCTGCCCCCGGAGTCGCCCCTGTGGGCGCGGCCGGACGTGCTGCTGACGCCCCATGTCTCGGGGACCTCGCCGCACTACATGGAACGGGCACTCCAAGTCTTCGCCCGCAATGCCCGCGCCCTGCAGGCAGGGGAGTCGCCGGTCACGCCGGTCGACCCCGAAGCCGGCTATTGATCCTGCTCCGGGGTTGCGGCGGAGGCCGCTTCTGCATCCCGATCCGGTACCAGGTTCGGGCCGATTCGCCAGGGGGCGGGCCTCCTACGGCGGGGTGTGCTGGGTGAAGAGCTCGGGGCGGTAGTCGAGGGCCTGGTGGCGGGCTTTGGCGGAGGGGTGCAGGGCGTCGGGCGGTACGTCGCGCGGGCGGTCGCCGAGGTGCAGCAGGCGCAGGGTGCGGCCGGCCCAGGTGTTCCAGGGTTCGTGGATGGGGCCGGCGGGGTCGGGGGCGACGGGGGGTTCATGGGCGTCTTTGACGATCAGGCCGGCCTCGGCGGCTTCTTCGAGCATCCATTGCAGGGCGATCTCGGCGAGCTGGCGCTGTTCGTAGCCGCCGCCGACGTCGGCGTGGGCGCCGGGGAACCAGAGTTGCTTGAGGGTCTGCCCGGGCTCGGCGCGGGATTCGTCCCACAGCAGCGCCTCGAACTTGGGGCGGCGTTCGTCGATGGCCAGGGCGTGGCGGGCGTGGGTGACTTCGGGGCTGAGCCGGGTGTCGAAGAAGCGGCGGTTGCGGTAGAGGTAGCCGAGTGAGCCGACGGTGTCCCAGGCGCCGATGAAGTGCACCGGGCAGGGTCGGGTGTGCTGCTTGCGAAAGCGTGCGGCCGCGTCTTCGTTGTCGTGCCCGGTGTACAGCTTCGAGGCCTCGGCGATGAGATCTTCCCGCCCGGGATGCAGCAGCCCGCATTTGCGCAGCATGCCGGAGAGCGCGCGCACGGCATACGCGCCGCGCGAGAAGCCGAACAGGTACACCCGGTCCCCTTCCCGCACCTGCTGCATCAGGAAGCGGTAGCCGTTCTCGATGTTGGCGGTGAGTCCGTGGCCGAACAGCTTGCCCAGGCTGGTGCCGATGATGTTCTCGCGCCGCATGCCGAACGGGGAGAAGGTGCCCACGCCGGGCTCGTAGGCCGAGACCTGACAGGCGGTGGTGGGGATGCGCCGGATCAGGTGCACCACGTTGGTGTTGACCTTGCCCTTCTGGTTGGCGGTGCCGTCGCAGCAGAAGACGATGTTCCGTTCCATGGAAACCCTCATGCGGTGTGTGTCATCAAGGGGGATTGTAGGTCAGGATGGGTGGCGCTGGGGGCGTCCGGCGAGGCGGATCGGCCGGGGGCCGGCCTCCTGCGGGGGGTAGGGCCGGCGCTTCGGCCGATTGGGCGTGGGCTGGCATTCATGACGGCGGCGATTTGTTAGGATCCGGGGGTGTTGCCGGCCCGAGTGGATGTCCATGCAACCCATGCAGGCGTTGATTGCAGCCCGAGCGTCGGGCCGCGTTGCGGTGGCCGGCGGCGATGAAGCCCCCGCGCCGGCGCGTCGGGTGTTTCCGTGGCGCTGATCCGGCGCTATCCGCCGAAGGCTCCGGCGCCCCGCCGGGAGATCTTCGGCTGGGCGATGTTCGACTTCGCCAATCAGGCGTACACCCTGCTGATCATCACCGTGATCTTCGGCGATCTGTTCACCCGCGTGATCGTGGGGGACGGGCCGGATTACCGCCTGGGCAACCTCCTGTGGAGTGTGGCGCTGGCGGTGAGCTACGGGATGGTGGTGGTGCTGGCGCCGCTGGCGGGGTCGATCATGGATGCCACGGCCACGCGCAAGCGCTTCCTGCTGGCTTCCTGGGCCCTGACCGTGGTGACCACGGCGCTGCTGTATTTCGTCGAGCCGGGGCTGATCTGGTTCGGCATGGCGCTGATCATCGCGTCCAATTTCGGTTACGCCATCGGCGAATCGTTCATTGCCAGTTTCCTGCCGGATCTGGGCCCGCCGGAGCGGCTGGGCTGGATCTCGGGGCTGGGCTGGGGTCTGGGCTATCTGGGCGGGCTGGTGGCCACGGCGTTTGCGCTGGGGCTGCTGGGCGAGGTGAGCGAGGAGAACTTCGACCGCATCCGCTGGGTGGGGCCGTTCGCCGCGGCGTTCTTCCTGGTCTCGGCGTTGCCGACCTTCCTGTTCCTGAAGGAGCGCGGCACCCGCCGCGAGCTCGCGCGTCGGGTGCAGCTGGGGCTGGGCTGGCGCCGGGTGGTGCTGGCCCTGAAACGCCTGGGCGAGGACCGCGCGCTGCGCAGCCTGTTCGTGTCGATCTTCTTCCTGATGGCGGGGATCTACATCATCATCGCCTTCACCTTCATCTACGGCTCGCAGGTGATCGAGTGGGATGAATCCACGCGAGTCACGATGTTCGTGATCACCCAGATCACGGCGATCGTCGGGGCGATGGGGTTCGGCTGGCTGCAGGACCGAGCGGGGCCGGTGCGGATCTACCGTCTGACGCTGATCATGTGGTGCCTGGCGGTGCTGGCGATCTACGCCACGCCGACGGTGGCGGACGCCCTGGCCGCGCTGCTCGGCCGCCCGGTGGAGGCGCAGGAGGTGTTCCTGGTGGTGGGGGCGGTCGCCGGGCTGAGCCTGGGGGCGGCGCAGTCGGCCGGCCGCGCGCTGGTGGCGATCATGTCCCCGCCGCGCGAGGCCGGGCGCTGGTTCGGGTTCTGGGGGCTGGCGGCCAAGGCGGCGGCGATCTTCGGCCTGCTGGGGCTGGGCCTGCTGCAGACCTGGCTGGGGCTGGCCAACGCCATCCTGTTCTGCCTGGTGCTGTTCGTGATCGCCCTGATTGCGTCTGCCCCGGTGCGCACACCCGACCACATCGCCGGCGTGTAAAGCACTGCGGGGCGAGGGGCCTCAAGACGGATCGATCATCCGCCGGCCGAATTCCAGCAGCACGCGGTATTTGCCGGTGGTCACGACTTCGGCGATCCGTTCCGGGTTCAGGTCGAGGTAGTCGTGGATCAGCGCATTGCGCATGCCGACGATGCGGTTCCAGTCCGCGTCAGTGGGGTCCAGATCATGGGTGCGCAGGCGCGAAAAGACCCGCCGGGCTTCGGTGGGCACTTCGGCCCCGTGATCCTTGAGCGCCCTGCGTGCGATCCCGATGCAGGCCTCGATCAGCAGCTGCAGATTGCGTTCCGTAGCGCGGTAGAGGATGGCCGAACGTTTCCCCTCCTGCAGCTGCCCCGCGATCTCCTCGAGTTCTTCGGCCAGCTGCGCGAGATGTTCGCGCATGGCGTCGCGATAGGGGTCATCCATGGCGCTGTTGTTGCTGGTATTGGTGGTCGAGTTCCCACATGGATGCGATCCGGTTTTCTTCGCGGGCCAGGCGCAGCGGGTCGCGACAGAACAGGACCTGACCGCCGGTCACGATGGCACGCGCCAGCGGCAGGGGGGCCTGGTTGATGTCCACCACGGAGAGCCGGTCGGATGGCAGCTCCAGCGCCTCCGCCCAGTCCATCGCCAGCAGTTCCGGCTGCAGACGACGCTCCCAGGCATCCTCCGGAAACTGGTTGAAGGCGACCGCAAGGTCGTAGTCGCTGTCCGGGCGCGCCTCGCATCGGGCGCGGGACCCGTACAGCCAGAGGATATCGACCCGCGGGTCGTCGTCGGCGAGCCGTTCGAGGGTCCCGGCGTCAAGCGTTCCGGGGTCGATCAGGGGCGTGGGCTCCATCGGGCCGCGGTCGCGGTGTCCGGCTCAGTGCGCGTGGTGGCCCTGGTGCAGGTATTCCACGCCGTCGAGGCTCTGCAGCTGGATCTCGCGCACCGGGATGAAACGGTTGCTGCCGGGGGTCACGATCTCTTCGGTCACGCGCACGCGATAGGGCGGCTCGTGGTTGAGCAGCTGGCCCACGTAGCGCTTGCCTTCGGCCTCCACGCGCACCGGGGTGGTGTCTTCGTACTGGCTGAAGTTGTAGGTGACTTCGCGCGGGTACTGCAGGTTGCCTTCCGAAAAGGTGCTCATCGCCGGATTCTCGCTGTTGGGTGAGTGAGATGGCGCTACTTTACCCGGCAAGAGCGGTGTTGTCAGGGCCTGAAGGCGCCATGGGGCCGGTTCTGTTCGAGGTCGAATGTGGCGGGGCGGTGGGGTCGATCCCGGTACTCTTCGATGCGGACCCAGGTGAGGGATGCTTCGGCTTCGGCAAGTTCCCGGCGGTCTTTCAGGCCGAGGTGGTTGATGTAGACGTTGGTGCCGGGCCAGGTTTCAGGTTCGACCGGCATACCAGGAACGGATCTCGCCAACGGCCTTGTCGGCATTGATCTCCCCGCGAGCCATGGCGGCGACCAGGGCTTCGGTCCGCGGGTCGGCTTGCAGTCCCTCAAGGCGGATGTTGGCGCGGGATCGCCGCACGCGCTCAACCGGGTCGTGTGGCCCGAGGGGCTGCAAGCTAAGGCGCGGTCTCTTGATCGGCTTCATTTCCATTCTCAATCCAGAAACACTCTCTAACGGTTCAGTGTAGCACCGTGCGTTTCGCCCGGTCTGCCATGACGAGGACGGTGCCTCAACCATGGTCGGGCCTCGGCGGGTTCTTGATGGTGGCGAAGGCATCGAGGGCGGCCTGGCGGCTCTGTTTCAGGTCGACCATGGGGGCGGGGTAGTCGACGGCGAGGCCGGGGCGCAGCTGGTGGATGTCGCGGGCGGGGGCGCGGGCGAGTTCGGGGACGAAGCGCCGGATGTAGGCCGCGTCGGGGTCGAAGCGTTCGCCCTGGCGCTGCGGGTTGAAGATGCGGAAGTAGGGCGCGGCATCGGCGCCACAGCCGCCGGCCCATTGCCAGCCGAGGGTGTTGGCGGCGAGGTCGGCGTCGACCAGGGTGTCCCAGAACCAGCTGGCGCCCGCGTGCCAGTGCAGCCGCAGGTTCTTGGTCAGGAAGGAGCCGACGGCCATGCGCATGCGGTTGTGCATCCAGCCGGTCTCCCACAGCTGGCGCATGGCGGCGTCGATCACCGGGATGCCGGTACGACCCTGCTGCCAGCGCTCCAGGTCTTCCGCCGACTCGCGCCAGGGGAAGGCCTCGAAGCGCGGGTTCAGGGGCTGCTCCGGGGTGTGGGGGAAGTGGTAGAGCACGTGGTGGGCGAAGTCGCGCCAGCCGAGTTCGCGCACGAAGGGCTCGGCCGGGCCGTCGGTTGGCTCGTGCCCGGCCTGGCGCAGGGCGCGCAGGATCTGCGTCGGGCTGATCTCGCCGAAATGCAGATGCGGTGACAGCCGTGAGGTGCCGTCGGTGTCGGGGCGTTCGCGGCGTTCGGTGTAGGCGCCCAGGCCGCGTTGGATGAAGCCCTGCAGACGTTCCAGAGCGGCGCGCTCGCCGGGGTCCCAGGCCGCGGCCAGCCCACTGTCCCAGCGGATGCGCGGCAGCAGGTCGAGGGCCTCCAGCGGTTCCGAGGCCGGGGGCGACGGTGGCGCGGGGATGCGGCTCGGGGCCGGCAGCGGGTCGCGTTCCACCCCGCGCTTGCAGGCGGCGCGCCAGTACGGGGTGAAGACCCGGTAGGGCGTGCCCTGGCCGGTGGCCAGTTCCCAGGGTTCGTGCAGCAGGGCGGCGGCGAAGCTGTGCACCTCCAGGCCGTCCTCGCGCAGCGCGGCCTTGATGGTGGCGTCGCGCGCGGTGATCACCGGTTCGTACAGGCGGTTCCAGTAGACCGCGCCGGCGCCGGTCTCGCGCACCAGCGCGCGGAGCTGTTCGAGGCTGGAGCCCCGGCGCAGGGTCAGCCTGGCCCCCAGGGCTTCGAGCTCGTCCCCCAGCGCCTGCAGGCTGTGATGCAGCCACCAGCGTGACGCTGCGCCGGGGGCCCAGGGCGCTTCTTCGTGCGGGGCGTGGATGTACACCGGGATTACCGGGCCGCCGCGGCTGAGGGCGGCGTGCAGCGCGGGCTGGTCGGCCAGGCGGAGGTCGCGGCGCAGCCAGACGAGGGCGGGGGACGACGGGGTACTCACAGGCGGTCTCCTTCGCGCAGGCGCCGGCGCAGCTCGCCCGCGCGGTCGCGGATCTGCTGCAGGCGCTCGGGGTCCATGCGTTCGACGTGCTTCCACTGCAGCGCGGTGCGCGGGTGGCGGGCGAAGCGCTCGCGGTGGCGGTCGAGGAAATCCCAGTACAGGGTGGTGAACGGGCAGGCACGCTCGCCGGTGGCCTCGCCCGGGTCGAAGCGGCAGTGGCGGCAGTAGTTGCTCATGCGCTGGATGTATCGCCCGGTGGCCACGTAGGGTTTGGAGGCCATGCGCCCGCCATCGGCGTACTGCGACATGCCGAGCACGTTGGGCAGCTCCACCCATTCCACCGCGTCCACGTAGATGCCGAGATACCAAGCGTGGATCGCGCGCGGTTCCACGCCCAGCAGCTGGGCGAACAGCCCGGTCACCATCAGGCGCTGGATGTGATGGGCGTAGCCCAGCCGCAGGGTCTGGCCCACCGCCTGCGCCAGGCAGGTCATGTCGGTGTCGGTGTCCCAGTACAGCCGTGGCAGCGGTTCGTGGGCGTCCAGCGCGTTCCAGGCGTGCCAGTCGTCGCCGAAGTGGAAATACAGACCGCGCACGTACTCGCGCCAGCCGAGGATCTGGCGGATGAAGCCCTCCACCGCCTCGATGGGCGCGTGTCCGTCGTGCCATGCGGCCTCGGCCTCGCGGATGGCCGCGCGTGGATCCAGCAGGTGCAGGTTGAGCGCGGCGGAGATCCGCGCGTGGTAGAGCCACGGCGCATCGGTCCACATCGCGTCCTGCCAGGTGCCGAAGGCGGGCAGGCGGTTCCGGATGAAATCCTCCAGCGCCGCCTGCGCGTGCTCCGGGGTGACCGGCCAGTCGAAGGCCTCCAGCTCGCCCGGCAGGTGCGGCAGGTGGGTGCGCACGTCGTCGATCGCCCCCCGGGTGATGGCATCGGGCGTGAAGCCCATCGGCTCCGGGATCAGGCCGGGTCCCTGACGGCCGAAGCTGCCCCGGTTGCTGGCGTCGAAGTTCCACGCGCCGCCGGCGGGCGCTTCGCCGTCCATCAGGACGTCGTGCTCGCGGCGCAGCTTGCGGTAGTAGTGCTCCAGGCGCAGCTCGCGGCGCGACCCGGCCCAGCGGCCGAAGGCCTCGGGGGTGTCGATGAAATGCGGGTCCTCGCGGATCTTCAGACGCAGCCCGTGACGAGCGGCGGCGTTTTCCAGGCCCCGCTGCACGCGCCGTTCGCCGGGCTGCAGTACGCACAGGTTCTGTGGCTGCAGGTACGCGAGGTCGTGTTCCAGCGCGCCGCCGAGGTGTTCCTGTTCCGGGCCCTGAGCGGAGTCGAACGTACGGTAGTGCACGGTCAGCCCGGCCGCGCGGCGGCGCTCGGCGAACTGGCGCATGGCCGCCAGGAACAGCGCGCTGCGGGCCCGGTGTGAGGGGACATGCGTGGATTCCGCGGTGACCTCGGCCATCCACAGGGCATCCTGTGCCGGGTCGAGGGTTGCGAGGACCGGGTGTTCGGGGGAGAGCTGATCGCCGAGGACGATCAGCAGGGTGCGTGGCCGGTGCGCGGCGGTCGCCTCGTCGTGGCAGGGCGTCATCGGCGGTGACGGGAGCGCGGGGACACCGCGGCCTCAGCCGCGGCCGAGCCGTTGCCACAGCAGGTCGGCGGCTTCCAGCGGCGCGCCGGGCAGGACCTCCACCGGGCGCTGGCTCTCGACCTGAGCGAGTTTCGGTGCGGCGGAGCCGGCGATATAGACCGGCACGCCGGGGCTCTTCAGGATCGCCTCGACCTGGTTGAGTTCGGGGCTGCGCAGCAGCTGCGAGGAGCCGTGCAGGATGACCCCGCGTGCGGAACGGGTCTGTACCAGGGATTCCAGTGCCTTCGCGCTGGTCGCGTCGAACAGCGGCAGGGTGGACAGTCCGCGCCGCGCGCAGCTGACCTGCAGCAGCATTCCACCGACCTGCTGATGGCCGCCGCCCAGGACCAGGCAGGGCGCTGCCGGGCCTTCGCAGGCGCGCAGGGCGGTGCGCAGCTGGTCGGCCAGGGCCGCGGTCGCCCAGGCCGAGAATACCGCCAGGCGCACCTCGCCTTCCGGCGTGTGGCGGGACTCCTCGCGCAGCTGGCGGTAGACCTCGAGGAACGCACGTTCGTGTACCCCCTCCCAGCCGTGGCGCATCACCAGCCGCGTGTAGGCGCGGTCCAGCTGTTCGACGTCCAGCGCATCCACCGCGTGGCAGAGGGCGTTGGCGATCGGGTCGGCGGTGTGCGGAGCGACGCCCGGTCCGCTGACCGCCGGGCGGCGACCGGGGGCAGGGGAGGAACCGTCGTCGGCGGGGGTGTCGTCGGCCTCCGCGGTCGCGTCCTCGTCTTCGCGCTGGAGTACGCGATGGACCTGCGAGACGGGGATGCCCTGATCCAGCAGTTCCATGATCCGCTGGATCCGCTGGATGTCTTCCTCGCTATAGAGACGATGCCCCTTGGGCGTGCGCATCGGGCGGATCAGCCCGTACCGACGTTCCCAGGCGCGCAGGGTGACATCGTTGATGCCGGTCTCCGCACAGACATGACGGATGGGATAAAGCCCCGCCTGCGGATGGGTAGTGGCGTCGTTCTCGGTCGCGTTAGCCATGCTCCGGACTATACAGGAACTGTACAAATCATGTACGAAAAGGCGGCAGATCGGCCCGGGGCTTTCGTCATGGAATGGTTGGGTCGCGTTAATGGTCTCACAGATACGACTCGTTCTGGTGCAGAGGTGCCCATGATTTACGGCGATTCCCCGCACTCCGGCCTGCACATGGGCCTGCGCATTGGCAACCGGATGCGGTCCGGGCTGCTGGCGGGCCTGATTCCCGGTCTGATCCTGGGTCTGGCCGCGGCCGGTCCGCTGGCCGCGGAGCCGAAAAATCCGGAGATGGCCGACAGCATCTCCCCGTATCTGCGCCTGCACGCGGAGGACCCGGTGCAGTGGCGCGCCTGGGACCGGGATCTGCTGGACCAGGCCCGCGAGAGCGGCCAGCCTCTGCTGATCTCCAGCGGCTATTTTTCCTGCCATTACTGCCACGTGATGCACGAGGAGAGCTTCCTCGACGAGGGCATCGCCGAGCGGCTCAACGAGCACTTCATCCCGGTCAAGCTGGATCGCGAGGTGCACACCGCGCTGGATACCTATCTGCTGGAGTTCCAGCGCGCCACCGGGGGCAGCGCCGGCTGGCCGCTGAACGTGGTGGTGATGCCCGAGGGCCATGCACTGACCGGGATCGTCTATGCGCCGCGGGATGGCTTTGCCGACTTCCTGGATGGGGTGGTCGAGCGCGTGCGGGCGGACGAGGAGCGCCTCGCGGAGCTGGCTGCGGCGGGCTCGCGCGAGCTGCAGGAGCGGCTGCGCGCCGACGAGGAACCGCTGTCGACGGAGCGCGCCGGGCGCCTGCCGGATGTGCTGTGGAACCGCATGGAGCGCGAGGCCGATGATCTGGGCGGCGGTTTCGGGCAGGAGACCAAGTTCCCGCACTCCCCGTATCTCGAAGCGCTGCTGGACGCGCACGCGACCGACCGCGCGCCGGCGTGGACGGAAGAATTCCTCGCGGTGACGCTCGAGGAGATGGCCGGTTCCGGGCTGCGGGACGTGCTGGGCGGCGGCTTCTTCCGCTACTCCGAGACCCCGGACTGGGGCACCCCGCACTTCGAGATCATGCTGGAGGACCAGGCGCAGCTGGCGCGCGTGTACCTGCGGGCCGGCGAGCAGTTCGGACGCGGGGACTGGACGCGCCTGGGTCTGGAGACCCTGGATTTCGTCGGTCGCGAGATGGCACTGCGCGAATCCGACCCGGGCACGGTCGAGGCCCCGGAAGGCGATTTCCGTGGGTTTGCCTCCAGCCTGTCGGCGCTGGATGACGAGGGCCGCGAGGGCGGTGCCTATCTGTGGCCGGGCTCGGAGCTGGAGGCCGCGCTGGAGGATCATCCGGAGCCGGACCTGGTGCGAGCACGCTTCGGCATGGACGGCTCGCCGTCGTTCAGCGACGGTCACCTGCCGGCCGATGGCACGGATACCGCGGCGCTGGCCGAGCGTTTCGACCTCGACCAGGAGCGGGTGCGCGAGTACGTCGATCGGGGCCGCGAGGCGCTGATCGAGGCGCGTCAGGAACGCGGCCTGCCGCGCGACGAGAAGGTGCTGACCGGCGCCCACGGCCTGCTGCTGTCGGCGCTGGCCGAGGCGGTGCGCCAGGACCTGGGCGAGGAATACGAGGCCATGGGCCGTGACGTGCGCGACTGGCTGGCGGCACGCGCCGACGCGCCGGAGGATCTGCCGGCGCTGCTGGGCCTGCCGGCCGAGGAGGCCGGCCCGGCCACGCTGCCGGATTATGCGTACGTGGCCCGCGGCCTGCACGACTGGGACGCCGCCACCGACAGCGGTGACGGCGAGCGGGTGCGCGCCCTGCTGCGTGCCGCCTGGGAGCGCTTCGCCGGCGAAGACGGCTTCCGCACCACCGAGGACCCGCCGCTGCCGGGCATGATCGCCGAGCGTTTCCATCCGGCCGTGCACCGCCCGTCGGGTACCACCGCCGTGCTGCAGCTGACGGCCGAACACGCCGCCGCGGATGCGGATCTGGAGACGGCGCTGGCGGACTATGCGCTGGAGCCGGGACAGGGCATCGAGAGCAATCCCCTGCATCACGCGGGCCTGATCCTGTGGCTGGAGGAACGCCGGGACGAAGGCTAGACTGCGCGTTTTCCACGCAAGCAGGAGTGCGCGCATGTCCGCCCAGCCCACTGCGCTGAAATCCGTCACCTTCCACGGCCTGGAGCCCGGGCCGCGCCTGATCGTGCTGGGCGCGGTGCACGGCAACGAACTGTGCGGCACCGAGGCGACCGAGCGGCTGCAGGCGGAACTGGAGGCCGGCGAGCGCGAGCTGCTGCGCGGTACGCTGACGCTGGTGCCGCGCACAAACCCGCTGGCGGTGCAGCGCAACCAGCGCATGGGCGAGCGCAATCTCAACCGCAACCTGCGGGTGACCGAGGATCCGCAGGACTTCGAGGACCGCATCGCCAACCGGCTGTGCCCGCTACTGGCCGCGCACGACGTGCTGCTGGACCTGCACTCGTTCCACACCGGGGGGCAGCCGTTCATCATGCTCGGCCCGCGCGACAACAATGGCGACCTGGAGCCGTTTGCGCAGGCCGCCGAGGAGCAGGCGCTGGCGGCCTGCCTGGGGCCGCGGCGCATGGTGGAGGGCTGGCTGGACACCTATGCGCGCGGGGTGGAGAAGCGCATGAAGAACCCCAACGCGAGCCACCGGGCGCAGATCCTGTCCACCGATCCGAGCTACGGTATCGGCACCACCGAGTACATACGCAGCCAGGGCGGCTACGGGGTGACCCTGGAATGCGGCCAGCACGACGACCCGCAGGCGCCGGAGGTGGCCTACAACGCCATCATCAACGCGCTGGCCCAGCTGGACATGCTGCCGCAGCGCGCCACGCCCGGGCAGGCCGAACCGGAGGTGCTGCGCCTGGTGGAGGTGATCGACCGGGATCATCCGGACGATGCCTTCGCCCGCGAGTGGAAGAGCTTCGATCCGCTGACCCGCGGTGACCTGATCGGTGTGCGCGCCGATGGCACCGAGGTGCGCGCACCGGAGGACGGTTTCATCGTCTTCCCCAACCCCAACAGTCTGCCGGGGAACGAGTGGTTCTACCGCGCGGAGTTCAGCGACCGCGAGGTGCCGCCCGGTCCGCAGTAGGCCCCGAGGCTGCAGCGGGCCCCGGAGCGGCTCAGTCGCCCGCGGGCAGTCCGGCGGCGCGCTGCAGGGCGCGGTCCATGGCGTTGAGCGCCTCGAGCTCGTTACGGCCGCCACGGTCGCCGCTCTCGGCACGAATCAGTTCCAGGCGGGGCGGGGTGGTGTCCGGGGGCGCCGCCAGGGCTTCGAGGCCGCCATCGCGCTCCACCCGGTTGATCTGCTGCCAGCCGCGTTCGGTCTGCAGCACCCCCTTGAGGCGGTCCGCGTCCTGGTCCCGGATCAGGGCCTCCAGCGCCGCGTGATCGAACACGGTGGAGGCCGGGAAGCGCCATGAACGGCCGACGAATCCGTCGCCGCGGTTGTCGATCACGACCCAGTCACTCGCGTCGGATGCGGGCGCATGGCCGTGTTCGTGCTCATGCTCGTGTTCGTGGCCGTGGTCATCGCCATCGTCCGCGTTCGCGGACAGGTACGCCCGGGCTTCCGGGAACAGGGCGCCGCCGTGCTCCAGCCGCGCGGCATCCAGCAGCGCCACGTCGATGTGCCCCTTGCGGGTCTCGATCACCTGCGGGCGCGGGGCGGGAAGACTGGCCACGAACGCATGCAGGGCCTCGCGGTCGGCCTCGCTCCAGGCGTCGGCCTTGTTCGCGATCAGCACGTCGGCCACCGCGATCTGGTCGTTCCAGTTGGGGTGCTCGCGGTGGCGCGGCGAGGCCAGGTGGCGCGCGTCCATCACCGTGACCGTCGCGCGCAGATCCAGCGCGGTGTCGTAGGGCGGGGCGGTCAGCGTACGGATGATCTCGGCCGGATGCCCGAGGCCGGTGGGCTCGATCAGGATGCGGTCGGGGCGCTGCTGGCGGATCAGGCGGTTCAGGCCCACGGTGAACATCTGCGCGGAGACGCAGCACAGGCAGCCGCCGGGGATCTCCTCGGTGCGCACGCCGGTGTCGGCCAGCAGGCCGCCGTCCACGCCGATCTCGCCGAACTCGTTGACCAGTACCGCCCAGCGTTCGTCCTGCGGACGCTGCGCCAGCAGCGCGCGGATGGTCGTGGTCTTGCCGACCCCGAGGAAGCCGGTGACGAGGTTGACCGGGATGTCCCGGTGGGCGGGTTCTGCGCGGCTCATGGCGGTCTCCGTGGTGCGACAGTGATACATGATAACAGGGGTGGCTGCCGATCCCCGATGCATGCTGGTTCGGGACGGGTCGCACCCGGGCGCCCGAACTCCGTCGCCGCTGCGGGGTCGATTGGTTCAGATCCCCGGACGAGGAGTGCCCCATGCTGATTCGTGTTCGCCGGCGCAGTGACATCCCGCGCAGCGAGGTGACCCCCGAGGCGGTCTACCGGCGCCGCCGCGAGTTCATGAAGGGCGGCCTGGCGCTGGGGGCGGGGTTCGGCCTGGGGGCCCTGGGGCTGGCCGGACCGGCGGCCGCCGACCTGCGCGACGAACTGGAGCCGCTGGAGGCGGAGCCGGGCGAGTTCTCCACCGACGAGACCCTGACCCCGTTCGAGGACGCGACCACCTACAACAATTTCTACGAGCTGGGGACCGGCAAGGAGGATCCGCATCGTCTGGCCGACCGGCTGCAGACCGATCCCTGGAGCATCCGCGTGGAGGGGCTCTGCGACAACCCCGGGGAGTATGCGCTGGAAGACTTCATCGATCCCTGGTCGCTGGAGGAGCGGATCTACCGCCTGCGCTGCGTGGAAGGCTGGTCGATGGTGATCCCGTGGATCGGTTTCGAGCTCAACCGCATCATCGACCGTGCCGAGCCGACCGGCAGCGCCCGCTACGTCGCCTTCGAGAGCATCCACGACCCGGACAACCTGCCGGGGCAGCGCCGCAGCGTCCTGGAATGGCCGTACGTGGAAGGGCTGCGCATGGACGAGGCGCGGCACCCGCTGACGATCGTCTCGGTGGGGATGTACGACCATGTGCTGCCGAATCAGAACGGGGCGCCGATCCGGCTGGTGGTGCCGTGGAAATACGGTTTCAAGAGCATCAAGTCGATCGTGCGCATCCGCTTCGTCGAGGACGAGCCGCCGACCTCGTGGAATCGCATGCAACCGAACGAATACGGTTTCTACAGCAACGTGAACCCCGATGTGGACCACCCGCGCTGGTCGCAGGCCACCGAGCGGCGCATCGGCGAGTTCCGCCGCCGTCGCACCGAGATGTTCAACGGCTACGGCGAAGAGGTCGCCTCGATGTACGAGGGCATGGACCTGACCGAGAAGTACTGAATGGCAGGACGCCGGCGCGCATCGGCCCGCCCGCCGCGCGGGGTGTGGACCCTGGTGCTGGCGGCCTCGCTGGCGCCGGGGGTGTGGATCGCGTTGCGCGCGGCCGGGTGGTTCGGCGGGCTTGGGGTCAATCCGATCGAGCGGCTGCTGGAGGATACCGGCACCCACGCGATGATCGCGCTGCTGGTGGCGCTGGCGGTCACGCCGTTGCGCCAGTGGACGGGTCTTGCCTGGATCAGTGCGCTGCGGCGGATGCTCGGGCTGGTGGCCTTCGCCTGGGTCAGCGCGCACCTGCTGGTCTGGGTCGGACTGGATCTGTTCTTCGACTGGGTACTGATCCTGGACGACATCCGCCACCGGCCCTATGTCACGGTCGGGTTCGCCGCCTGGCTGATCCTGCTGGCGCTGGCGCTGACCTCCACGCGGGGTGCGCAGCGGCGGCTGCGGCACTGGTGGCCGCGTCTGCACCGCCTGGCCTACGCGGCGGGCGTGCTGGCCATCCTGCACGTGCTGTGGCTCACCCGCGGCGCGGACTACATCGAGGTCGGGATCTATGCCGGCGTGCTGGCGGTGCTGCTCGGCTGGCGGCTGTGGCGGGCCCTGCAGCCGGTGCGAAGGCCCCGGGCGGGATGAAAGATCTCCACGCGCCGCGTGCGTGCTGGCTATAATCTGCATCAGAACCTTATTTGGAGCAGCCCCTTGGCCACCTTTACCCTCACCCTGCATGCCCCCGACGCCGAGCAGCCCGAACTGCAGACGGTCTCGGTGGACGAATCCGGCGACGAGCTGCCCGAATACGGGCAGGTCTGGGTGTGGGACATCCTTTACGCTCAGCAGCTGTTCGCGCTGGGTGATACCGGGTCGGCACAGGAACTCAAGGAGATCCTCGAGCTGTGGGCGGTGAACATGTCCAGCAAGGTGTTCCAGCCGCACCAGCACATCCTGAACAAGGGTTATCTGGATCTCTCCGAGAACCTGAAGCTCGTGACCGACGAGGCGGAGCGCCCGGCGCCGGCGGACGGCGACCGTGTGATCGAGGTGCAGGTCACCGGGCAGGTCGGGCAGATGCCGGAGGTTTCCGTGTCGCCCGAGTCGCTGGAGGCGACCGATCGGGTGAATCTGGTCCTGGGACTGGCGCAGCACTTCAACTATGCCAACGACAAGTTCGGCCGCGAACTGCCGATCCATGTGCTGGCGCTGCGCAAGTACCACGCGGACATCCAGCTGCCGCATACCCGCGAGGCGATGGAGGACGGCCCGATGTATGCTATCCAGAAGGCCATGGAGTATTTCCAGGCTGCCAACGAGGGGACGGTCCAGTAGCGCCGGACTGGCATGAAGACCGTCTATCACAACGCCGATCCGGTGATGGCCGAGTTCATCGGCGGCATGCTCAACGATGCGGGTATCCCTGCCCATGTGCATCAGGCCGGGCTCTACGGCGCCTCCGGAGAAATCCCGCCCAACGAGTGCTGGGCGCGTATCGTGGTGGTCCACGAGGAGCAGGCCACCGAGGCGCGGGAAATGGTGAAGGAATACCTCGAGGGTGACCCGGTGGGCGATGCCACCGAATGGACCTGCCCGAGCTGCGGCGAGCGGATCGAGCCGCAGTTCACCCAGTGCTGGAACTGCGGCCGCGAGCGGCGCTGACCCGCCGATCGCGGCCTCAGCCCCCGTCGATCGCCGTGCGCGGATCGGAGCCGTTGTACAGGTTGCCGATGCGGCGCAGGTATTCCTGCGTCTCCGGGTACGGCGGTACGCCCCCGTGCTGTTCCACTGCACCCGGTCCGGCGTTGTAGGCGGCCAGCGCCAGGTCCAGATCCCCGTCGAACAGGTCGAGCATGGCGGCGAGGTAGCGCACGCCGCCGCGGATGTTCTGCACCGGGTCGAAGCGGTCGCTGACCCCCAGCTCCTCGGCGGTGCCGGGCATCAGCTGCATCAGGCCCCGGGCGCCCACGCGTGATACCGCCTCGGCATCGAAGCACGACTCGACATGGATCACCGACAGCACCAGATCGCGGTCCACGCCCTCGCGGGCGGCCGCATCGCGGATGATGTCGGCGTATTCTCCGCCGCCGCTGGCCAGCGCTCGTTCCGCATGGCGGCCGCAGCGGGCGCGCGCCGGTGGCCGGCCGTACTGCGCGACGAGTTCCATGCCCGGACCCTGGTTGCGCAGGTTGGTGACCAGGCGTTCGCCGTCGGGGCCCTCGAATACGAAGATCTCGGTCGGGGACCAGCCATCGTCGTGACCGCCGGCGGAGGCCGAACCCGAGCCGCCGGAGGAACCCGAGGGGTTGGGAACGGCCTCGTAGTCGCCGTGTTCCGGGGGTTCGTCACTGATCACGCGGGAGCCGTCGGCACCGATCCAGGTGTAGTAATCGGCCTGGACGGTCGGTGCCAGGCCGAGGGCCAGCATGCCTGCGGCGGCGAGCAGGGCGGACAGGCCCGGCCGGAACCTCGTAACATGATGGCCCGTGTTCAAGACGACTCTCCCGTCGATGCGACGATCCCTATGGGAAACACTGTTCAATATACACGTTCGCGTTGGTGCCCCGGGTTTTCCGAGACAACGCGCGTCGTGCAGCGGGTAGTGGTTCTACCCGCAAGCGGCGCAACGCCGGATCGGGGAACCCGGGGCGCCAACCCCGAAGGGGCTCGGCCGCTTTTGAGCGTGCCCGGCGTTGCGGCTCCCTTGTGCAGAATGACTGCACCGTGGTCACCGCGCCTTGTTCGCACGCAAAAGCGACTCGAGCGCGAACGTGTAGATTGAGCAGTGTTTCCCATGACCGCGCTTCCCTCGACTGCCGACATTATGGCGCCGGAAACCCCGCTGCTGGAAGGCCTGTTGCGGGATCGGCTCGCAGCCGACCCGGCCGGGCCCGATACCGGGCCACGCGTCGAGGTGTTCGCGCGTCTGGCCTCGACCAGCCGTCACCTGCTGGAAGCCGTCGCCGACGACGATTTGCCGGCCCCGGGGCGGGTCTGCGTGGCGCACGAGCAGACCGCCGGGCACGGCAGGCGCGGGCGCAGCTGGCGGCTGCGTCCCGGGGACGGTCTGGCGCTGTCCGTGGCATGGCCCCTGAAACCGGGGCAGCGGGTGCCGCCACGCTGGCCGGTGGTGGCGGGCCTCGAGCTGAGCGAGGCGCTCCGCGAGCTGGGCTACCGGCAGGTGGGGCTCAAGTGGCCCAACGATCTGGTCGCCGACGGCGCCAAGCTGGGCGGGATCCTGGTTGAGCAGCGTGCGCCGGGTGGCCCGGGCGGTCCGCGCGGGCGCCTGGTAGTCGGTGTCGGAATCAATCGGGCCGGTGCGGCACGGCTGGGGCTGGAGCGTGCGGTCACCGATCTCTCCGCACTGCGCCCGGAGCCCCCGCCGGACTGGCTGGAGCTGGCCGCCCTGGTGGCGGCCCG
This sequence comes from Thioalkalivibrio sp. ALJ24, assembly GCF_000377785.1. Taxonomy (GTDB): domain Bacteria; phylum Pseudomonadota; class Gammaproteobacteria; order Ectothiorhodospirales; family Ectothiorhodospiraceae; genus Thioalkalivibrio. The sequence continues at coordinate 22,334 of NZ_KB898730.1, forward strand.
CCTGATGCGGGTGCATGTCCGGGTGATGGCAGGCGGGCCGTCCGATCTCGCCGCCCGCCTGCCAGCGGTGGACCGGCTGGCGGGGCGGGCGGTGGAATGCATGGAGAGCGGCCAGGGTTTTCACGCCCTGGGCATCGATCCCGTGTCCGGGACCCTGCGGGTGCGTCCGGAGGACGGCGGGCCGGAGCGCGCGCTGCATTCGGGCGAGGTCCGGCTGCGTGGACGAGACGATGGCTGAGAGGACGCCGGACCTGTACTTGCTGCTGGATCTCGGCAGCAGTCGCCTGAAATGGTCGCTGCGCGATGCCGACGGACATGAACGTGCGCGCGGGGCCGAGGCCGGGATCGCGACCGGGGTCGCGCGCATGGTCCAGGACGTGCCCCGTGTGCCGGCCGGCGCGTGGCTGGCGCGGGTCGGGGCGCCGGAGCGTTCGCAGCGGTTGCGCGAGGCGCTGGCTACCGCCTGGCCCGGACTGGAGGTGCGCGAGGTCGCGCCGCAGCTGGTGCCGGCGCCGGACGGTACGGACGCCGAGGGGACGTTCGGGCCGGAGAGCGGCGCGTTGCGTTCGGCCTATGCCGACGGGCAGCTCGGCGTGGACCGCTACTGTGCCCTGCTGGCGGCGCGCGCACGCTGCCCGGGGCGGCCGGTGGTGCTGGTGGACGCGGGAACCGCGGTGACGGTGGACGTGCTGCGGGCCGACGGCGTGCATGCCGGCGGCTATATCCTGCCGGGGCTGTACATGGCCCGGGAGCGGATGCAGCGGCTGTTGAGCGACCGTGTGGCCCCGCTGGCGCCGGGCGAGGGTTTCGACCCCTGGCCGGTCACGGATCCCGGACGCAACACCACCGAGGCCCTCGACCGGGGCTGGGCGACGGCCTGGGCCGGCGGGGTGGCCGCGGTGGTGACGCAGGCGCGCGCGGCTGCGCACACGGCCGGGCCGGTAGCCTGCCGCCTGGCAGGGGGCGACGCCGCGGCGCTGCGGGCGTATCTTGATGCCCCGGTGACGGACGACCGGGGAGCGGTGCTGGACGGGCTGGCGGTGCTGGCCGGTCTGGCGCTGCCGGAGACCGGGGAGGGGGAGGACACCGATCCATGATGCGCTGGACCATCTACGCGCTGCTGCTGGCCAACCTGGGCTATCTGGCCTGGGCCTGGCAGGACGGGCAGCTCAATCCCGATCCCTGGGCGGATGCCCCGCCACCCGAGGCGGGCGGCGGCTCGATCGAGGTGCTGGAGGTGCGTACCGGTGCCGATGCGCAGGAACTGCGTGAACGGCTGCGCGAACACGAGGCGGATCCCGCCGAGCCGGTTCCGGAGTAGGATCGGGCGGAACAGGCCCGGATCCGGAACGGCTCATTCCTCCCCGGGGAGGCCGCGTTGCAGGGCGAAGAAGCCCAGCGCGACATCGTCCGGGTCCGCGCCGGGCCGTATCTGCAGCTGGGTCCGGACGGCTTCGGGGTCGACGTGGCTGGCCGCGACGTCCTCCGCCGGCAGGTAGTGCAGCCACCAGGCGAGCGCCGCCTGAGTCGGGACCTCGGTCCACGGATCGAGTTCATCGTCCAGCCGTTCGGCGTGGGCGTTCAGGTCCTCGTCGAAGAACGCTTCCAGACGGTCGAGCCGGCCCTGAGGGTCGAGGTTCGCGGCGGCGGTGTCGGCCGGGTCGCGGTCCAGCGCACGGGCGGCCTTGTGCAGCTCCTGGCGAGCGATCTCCGGCCAGATCTGCGCGGGCAGATAGCCCTCCATCTCCTGACGGCCGTCCGCATCCACCGCGTGCAGGAAGCCGGCAGGGAGGCCCAGATAGGCGTCCACCCCGCGCAGTGCGGTGTTGGCCAGCTCCAGCCAATCCTCGTCCTCGAAGATGCGCGCCCCGGCGGCCAGTGCCGCGATCGCCTGGCCCGAGGTGTGGGCGAAGGTCGTACGGTCGACCCGCGGCGGGTCGGTCGCTTCGCGCTCCTCGGGATCCAGTCGGTAGTACTCGTTGTCGGCGTACTGCGAGTTGCCGAAGCGGCGCTGGTCGGGGTCCCACATCTGCTCGCGCATCCAGCGGGCGATGTCCTCGGCGATGTCGCGGTAGCGCTCCTTGCCGGTGGTTTCCCAGGCGCGGGCGAACATCCACAGGAAGGCCGCGTTCTGGTCCAGGCGCTTGGAGGTCTCCAGTGCCCGGTCGGGGTCGCGCTGGTCGAAATCGAAGAAGAAGAAGAAACCGCCGTCCACCGGGTCGAACAGGTCATCGGCGACCTGATCGAGCATGCCGGGCATGCGTTCCTGCCATTCCTCCTGCGTGAGCAGGAAATGGTAGGTCCAGGGCTGCGGGCGCTTGCTCAGGGTCCCGAACAGCCCGCTGCCGCTGAGCCGGTCATCGTCGGCGACGTAGACCTGATCAAGCATGTCGAGGAAGCCGTCGATCGAGTCGATGGGCTCCTCGTCCGGGGTCTCCTCGCGCCCGGTGACCGACACGACCCGCTGACGCTCTTCCAGGATCCGGTAGAGGGAATCGGCGCGGATGTGGCCGGTGAAGCGGGAGATCACGTCGTCTTCCGGGGTGGTGATGACCACGAACGGCAGCCCGCGGCCGCCATAGCGGGTGAACAGATCGGCGCGGCGGTCCAGATCCACCAGTATCGGGACGTACTCCTCGTTGAGCTGTTCCACCACCATCGGGTTTTCCAGCGATTCGTTCTGGAAATCGATGCACCAGGTGCACCACTGGCCGTGGAAGTAGAAGAACAGCGGCCGGCCCTGCTCCTCGGCCTCCTCGAACAGCTCGGAATCGAACTCGTTCCAGTCGATCTGCGACCCCTCGGGATAGTCCTCGGACATCGCGGGTGCGGTCAGCAGCCACAGCGCCGCGGTGATCAGGGTGGCCAGCAGCCCCCCCGGGTGACGGTGAACGCAGCGGTGGCCTGAGATGCGGAACATGATGCCTTCCTGTCGCGTGGGCGCGCACGTTTTCTTCGAATATAGACCCCGCGTACAGGCCTCGCTGACAGGGCCGGGATGGTCTCTCCATCGACGGCGGAGCAGCTGCTACCATGCGGTTTCCCGTCACGGAGGTCTTTCCATGTTTGACGAAATCGGGCCCGGCGGTGTTCCGGGGTGGCCGGCATGAGCGAGGTGCGGATCCTGGTCCCGGGACTGCGTGATGCACTGGTAGCCGCGCGCGCGGCTACCGGCGGCGGGCTGGCCCTGCGCCTGCTGCGCCAGCTGCTGGCGCGTTCGCAGCCCGGGCCGGCGCCCGAGGGTACCGCCTCCGACCGGCCATCGGGCTGGGAGCCTGTGCTGGCGCAGGCCCTTGGATATCGTCCGCCTGCGCCGGATGCGGCGGCCTCCGCGCGTACGTGGCTCGCCAGCCCGGTGGCGCTGAATGCCGGGATGCAGGATCTGACCGCGCAGCCGGTGGACGGCATCGATGACGCGGACCGCGAGGCCCTCTGGGCTGCGGCCGAGCCCGAGCTGGAGGCCCACGGGGCGCGGCTGGAACGCTCGCCGCAGGGACTGTGGCTGCTGACCATGACCGCGGCCGGCCCGGATGGCACGGCCAGCCCTTCCGCCGGCTGGGGCCGGCCGATGCCGGCCTCATCGCTCGACAGCGAGGCCGCCCGCAGCCTGCAGGTGCTGGGCAACGCCATCCAGATGGCCTGGTTCGATCACCCGGTCAACCAGCGTCGCGCGGAACACGGGCAGGCGCCGGTGCAGGGCCTGTGGTTCTGGTCGCCGGGCGAGGCGCCGGCCACCGCACCGGCGCTGCGGGTGGCCGGCGGCGGGATTCACGGCCGCTGGCTGGCGGAAAGCGCCGGCGCGCAGTGGGAGCCGGATCCGGCGGCCGGCGGCGACGTGATCGTGATGGATGCGCTGCAGGGGCCGGCGACGCCGGAGCGCATGCTGGAGCTGCTGACCTCGCTGGTGCTGGAGGTGATGGCGCCGCGCGCCGCCGGCCTGCGCTTCGGCCGCATGCGCCGGCTGGAGATCGAGGACCCGCTGCTGCCGCCGTCCGAGGCACCGCGCCGGGTACTGCGCGGACGTGACACCTGGGCGCTGTGGCGCCGTCGCGCGCCCTGGCCGGGACTGTGAGCGTCGCGGCCGGATACCACCGGCCGGCCCCGGATTGATATACTCCTTCGCTTTTTCCGCAGGGGAAGAACCATGGAACTGAGTCCGCTGTACAGCCGGATCGAAGACCTGCAAGGCCGCATCGACGGCCTGAGGGGGTACCTTTGACTATGCCGGCAAGGAAGAACGGCTGGAAGAAGTCCAGCGCGAGCTGGAAGAAAACCCCGACATCTGGAACGACCCCGAGAAGGCCCAGGCGCTGAACAAGGAGCGCGCCCAGCTGGAGGGCGTGGTCCTCAACATCCGCGAGATTACGGATGCGCTGAACGACAGCTACGAGCTGCTGGAGATGGCCGAGGCCGACGAGGACGCGGAGACCGTGTCGTCGGTGGAGGCCGATGTGGCCGGTCTGACCGCGCGGGTCGAGGCGCTGGAATTCCGCCGCATGTTCTCCGGCGAGATGGACGAGGCCAACGCCTACGTCGACATCCAGGCCGGCTCCGGCGGCACCGAGGCGCAGGACTGGGCCAACATGCTGCTGCGCATGTACCTGCGCTGGGCCGAGAGCAAGGGCTTTCGCACCGAGGTGACCGAACTCTCCGAGGGCGAGACCGCGGGGATCAAGAGTGCGACGGTGCGCGTGGAAGGCGATTACGCCTTCGGCTGGCTGCGCACCGAGACCGGCGTGCACCGCCTGGTGCGCAAGTCGCCGTTCGACTCCGGCAACCGCCGCCACACCTCGTTCGCGTCGGTGTTCGTCTCGCCCGAGGTGGACGAGAACATCGAGATCGAGATCGATCCCTCGGATCTGCGTGTGGATACCTACCGTTCCTCCGGGGCCGGCGGGCAGCACGTCAACACCACCGACTCGGCGGTGCGCATCACCCACGAGCCCACCGGCATCGTGGCCGCCTGTCAGGCCGGGCGCTCGCAGCACAAGAACCGCGAGATGGCGATGAATCAGCTGCGGGCCAAGCTGTACGAGCAGAAGATCCAGGAGCAGAACGCGGCCAAACAGGCGGCGGAAGAGACCAAGGCCGACATCGGCTGGGGCAGCCAGATCCGTTCCTATGTGCTCGACCAGTCGCGGATCAAGGATCTGCGCACCAGCGTGGAGATCGGCAACACCCAGGGCGTGCTCGACGGCAACCTCGATCCCTTCATTGAAGCCAGCCTGAAGAGTGGGCTGTAACCCCCGGGAAACCCTCGATGACCGAAACCACCGACGAGAACAAGCTGATCGCGCAGCGCCGCGCCAAGCTGGACGCGCTGCGCGCCGATGGCCAGGCGTTCCCCAATGATTTCCGCCGCGACGCGCTGGCCGGGGAGCTGCACGCGGCCCACGGCGAGACCGACGGCGAGGCGCTGGAGGCCGAGGGCATCGAGGTCCGTGTGGCCGGGCGCATGATCGGCAAGCGCGTGATGGGCAAGGCCAGCTTCGTGCGCCTGCGCGACATGAGCGGCGACATCCAGCTGTTCGTGCAGCGCGATGCCCTGCCGGAAGGGGTGTACACGGCGTTCAAGCAGTGGGACCTGGGCGACATCGTCGGCGCGCGCGGCACGCTGTTCCGCACGAAGACCGGCGAGCTGACCGTCAACCTGAGCGAGTTCCGGCTGCTGACCAAGGCCCTGCGGCCGCTGCCGGAGAAGTTCCACGGCCTGACCGACCAGGAGGCGCGCTATCGCCAGCGCTACGTGGACCTGATCACCAGCCCGGAATCGCGCGAGCTGTTCCGGCGGCGCTCGCGGATCCTCCGCTTCATCCGCGACTACTTCGAGGATGCGGGCTTTCTCGAGGTGGAGACCCCGATGATGCAGGTGATCCCGGGCGGGGCCGCGGCGCGCCCGTTCGTCACCCACCACAACGCGCTGGACATGCCGCTGTACCTGCGCGTGGCGCCGGAGCTGTTCCTCAAGCGCCTGGTGGTGGGCGGGTTCGAGAAGGTCTTCGAGATCAACCGCAATTTCCGCAACGAGGGGCTGTCCACCCGGCACAACCCCGAGTTCACCATGCTGGAGTTCTACGAGGCCTTCGTGGATCACCACGCGCTGATGGATCGCACCGAGGCGCTGCTGCGCGGGCTGTGCGAACACGTGCTGGGGACCACCACCGTGGAATACCAGGGCGTGACCTACGAGTTCGGCCGGCCGTTTGCGCGCATGACCGTGCGCGAGGCGATCCTCGCCCATAACGACGACATCGCGGATGCCGACCTCGACGACATCGAACGCGTGCGCGCGCACTGCGAGCGCAAGGGTATCGAGGTGAAGCCGGGGGTCGGGCTTGGCAAGCTGTGGACCGAGCTGTTCGAGGCGACCGCCGAGAATCAGCTGCACGATCCGACGTTCATCACCGCCTATCCCACCGAGGTCTCGCCGCTGGCCCGGCGCAACGACGACAACCCGTTCGTCACCGACCGCTTCGAGCTGTTCGTCGGCGGGCGCGAGATCGCCAACGGGTTCTCCGAGCTCAACGATGCCGAGGATCAGGCCGAGCGGTTCCGCGAGCAGGTCGCGGAGAAGGAAGCGGGTGACGACGAGGCGATGCACTTCGACGCCGACTTCATCCGCGCCCTGGAGCACGGCCTGCCGCCCACCGCCGGGGAGGGCATCGGCATCGACCGTCTGGTGATGCTGCTGACGGATTCCAGCTCCATCCGCGACGTCCTGCTGTTTCCGCACATGCGCCCGGAGGCCGGCTGAGCCGGCCCGGACGCCGGCGGGGCGGCGTCAGTCAGTCACCCCGTCGTCATATCACCCCGTCGAGCCGCAGGTAGCCGATCAGGAACAGGACTGCCAGCACCCCGGCCAGGGCGTACAGCCAGTTGGACAGGGTGGGGTTGTTGGGGCGGCTGAAGAACGCCGCCCACAGCGCGAGCAGGATCAGGACGAAGAAGAAGAACAGAAAGCGCATGCGTCAGGCCCCTTCGGGAACGTCGTAGGGGAGATCGCACAGCGTGACCGGCGCGCCGTCCGGGGCGCCGCAGCGCAGTTCGGCCTCGGCTGCGTCCACCTTGAGCACCGCCAGGGCGGAATACTGGCCGTCGGGATGCAGTTCGGCGGCCACCAGTTCGCCGTCGGACTGGTCCGGGCTGCCATCGGCGCGGAACAGCGGCGTGCCCGGGGTCGGGCGTTCGCCGGCCCGGATCGCGATGCGGAACATGCGGCGCTTGAGCTTGCCCAGGTAGTGCATGCGCGCCACCACCTCCTGTCCCGGATAGCAGCCCTTTTCGAAGCTGATCGCGCCCAGCGCGTGCAGGTTCAGCATCTGCGGCACGAACATCTCGGTGGTGGCCTCGACCACGCTCGGGATCCCGGCGAGGATGTCCAGCAGCTGCCATTCGTGCGGGCCCACCGGGGCGCCGCGCACGTTGAGGGCGTCCCACAACCGGCGCATCGCATCCAGCCCGCCGAACAGCTCGAACCGCGGGTGCATGCCGTGCACGCGCATGGCGGTGACCCCGTCCTTCTCCAGCACCTCGTGGATCTGCGCGGGGCAGGCGCCCAGGGCGTTTTTCAGCTCCTGTTCGGCATCCGGGCCGGACAGGCCGAAGTGGATGCGGCTGTCGCCGGCCTGTTCGATGATCACGTCGGAGCGCAGCACGAACATCTGCAGCCGTTTGGCGACCGGCTCCACGCGGTCCGCCGGCATCTCCAGCAGATAGCCGTCCTGGGTGGGCAGCACCCGGAACACCGCGTAGGCGCGGCCCTTGGGGCTGGAATAGCTGGACAGCTGGGCGTGGGTGGCGTCCACCTGCGCGATGTCGTTGCCGAACTGTCCCTGCAGGAATTCGGTGGCGTCGGCCCCGCGGACTTCCAGCAGTCCGCGATGGGACAGGTCGCAGATCACGTCACCATTGACGGCGACCCGCCGCTCGCGCTCCGGATTGCCGTAGTGGACGAGGTCGTCGCCTTCGAATTCGGCGCCGGAATCGACGAGGTGTTTCTTCCAGTCTTCGCGCATCACGCATCTCCTGTGGCCACGGTGGCGGCATTTCACTGGCGGCAAGATAGTAGACGAACGGCGTGTCGGGTGTCAGGATCCCTTATATTGCCCATCCGCGCGAGAGGTTCCATGGCCCGGCCGCCGGCTCGACCCGTCTTCCTGGATCTGCGCAGGATCCGCTTCCCGCTCAACGCGGTGGTGTCCATCCTGCACCGCATCACCGGCGTACTGCTGATCCTGGCCCTGCCGGTCCTGCTCTGGCTGCTGCAGCTCTCGCTCTCGGGTCCCGACGGCTTCGCCCGCGTGGCCGGCTGGGTCGGCCATCCGCTGGGCCTGCTGGTGCTGCTGGGGGTCCTGTGGTGGCTGCTGCATCACCTGTTCGCCGGCATCCGCTATCTGGCGATGGAATTCGGGATCGGCGAGGACCGCGAGGGCTCGCTGCGCACCGCGCGCCAGGCTCTGATCGCGGGGATCGTCGCCACCCTGATCGTCTGGGGAGGACTGTGGCTGTGAGACTCCTGAGCGGACAGCGCGCCTGGCTGCTGCAGCGGATCACCGCGGTGTATCTGGGTGTGTACAGCGTGCTGATGCTGGGCTACTTCATCTTCTTCGCGCCGGCCGATCACGCCCGCTGGGTGGCCTTTGTCGGGCATCCGCTGGTGGGCCTGCTGACGGCACTGGGTGTGGTGGCCCTGCTGCTGCACGCCTGGATCGGCCTGCGCGACGTGATCATGGACTACGTCCATCCCTTCGGCATCCGCCTGACGGTGCTGATCCTGTCGGCCACCGGCCTGCTGATCCTCGGCCTGTGGGCCTTCGCAATACTGTTCAAGGCATGGCTTTCATGAACGTGACCCGGCGCAAGTTCGACGCCCTCATCATCGGGGCCGGCGGGGCCGGCCTGCGGGCGGCCCTGCAGCTGTCCAACGCCGAGGCCAAGGTGGCCGTGGTGTCCAAGGTGTTCCCCACGCGCTCGCACACCGTGGCGGCCCAGGGCGGGGTGAACGCCGCGCTGGCCAACGTGCTGCCGGATTCCTGGCACTGGCACATGTTCGATACGGTGAAGGGCTCCGACTACCTCGGCGATCAGGACGCGATCGAATACATGTGCCGCGCCGCCTCCAAGGTGGTCTACGAGCTGGACCACTTCGGCGTGCCGTTCTCGCGCCTGGACAACGGCAACATCTACCAGCGTGCGTTCGGCGGGCAGAGCCAGAACTTCGGTCAGGACCAGGCCGCGCGCACCTGCGCCGCCGCCGACCGCACCGGCCACGCGATCCTGCACTCGCTGTACCAGCAGAACCTGCGCGCGAGCACCCATTTCTTCGACGAATATTTCGCGGTGGACCTGCTGCGCGATGCCGAGGGCCACGTGCTGGGGGTGCTGGCGTTCGAGATCCTCAGTGGCGAGCCGATCGTGATCGAGGCCAAGACCACGCTGATCGCCACCGGCGGGGCGGGACAGCTGTTCCGCACCACCACCAACGCGCTGATCAACACCGGCGACGGCATGGCGATGGCCCTGCGCGCGGGGATCCCGCTGGAGGACATGGAGTTCGTGCAGTTCCATCCCACCGGGATCGCCGGGCGCGGGATGCTGATCACCGAGGGCGCGCGCGGCGAGGGCGGCTATCTGATCAATTCCGACGGCGAGCGCTTCATGGAGCGCTATGCGCCGAACGCGAAGGATCTGGCCTCGCGCGACGTGGTCTCGCGCGCGATCGCCACCGAGGTGCGCGAGGGCCGCGGCTGCGGGCGCAACGCCGATCACGTGTTCCTCGACCTGCGTCATCTGGGCGCGGACACCATCATGCAGCGCCTGCCGGGCATCCGCGAGGCCAGCCAGACCTTTCTCAACGTGGACCCGATCGACGCGCCGATCCCGGTGTTCCCGACCTGTCACTACAGCATGGGCGGGATCCCCACCAACCGCGTCGGGCAGGTGGTCGCGCCGGTCAAGGACTCGCCCGAGGACCCGGTGCCGGGGCTGTATGCGGCCGGCGAGGCGGCCTGCGTGTCGGTCCACGGGGCGAACCGGCTGGGCGGCAACTCGCTGCTGGACATCCTGGTGTTCGGCCGCGCGGCGGCCAATCACATCCTCGAATACCTCGAGGAGAACCGCTATCACCGTCCGCTGTACGAATCCGCAGTGGAGCAGGCCATGGCGCGGCTGACCCGCTGGGACCGGCGGGATTCGGGCACCGGCGAAACCGAGTCGGTGGACGGGCTCAAGCGCGAACTGCGCAAGGTGATGGAGGACCACTGTTCGGTGTTCCGCACCGACGAGGTGATGCGCGAGGGCGTGGAGAAGGTGCGCGAGCTGCGCCGGCGCCTGGAGCATGCGGTGATCCATGACCATACGCCCACCTTCAACACCGCGCGGGTGGAGGCGATGGAGCTGGAGAACCTGATGGACTGCGCGATCGCCACCATCCGTTCCGCGCTGGGGCGCGAGGAAAGCCGCGGCGCGCATTCGCGCGTCGACTTCCCGGAACGCGACGATCAGCGCTGGCTGCGTCACAGCCTGTACTCGCTGGAGGACGACAGCCTCGACTACAAGCCGGTGCGGACTCAGCCCAATACCGTGGCCTCGTTCCCGCCGAAGGAGCGCGTGTACTGATGGAATTCTCGATCTACCGCTTCAATCCGGAGACCGACACGCTGCCGAAGATGCAGCCCTTCACCCTGCCCGACGACCAGGTGGAGCCGGGGATGATGCTGCTGGATGCCCTGCTGCTGCTGAAGGAGCAGGATGATTCGCTGGGTTTCCGGCGTTCCTGCCAGCACGGGGTCTGCGGTTCGGACGGCATGAACATCAACGGCACCAACGGGCTGGCCTGCGTGACCCCGCTGGAGGAGCTGGACACCCCGGTGACCCTGCGTCCGTTCCCGGGGATGCCGGTGGTCCGCGACCTGATCGTGGACATGACCAATTTCTGGGACCAGTACCGTGCCGCCGAGCCCTGGCTGGTGAACGACAGCCCCGAGCCCGAGGTGGAGCGCAAGCAGGACCCGGCCGACCGCGACGAGCTGGACGGGCTGTACGAGTGCATCCTGTGCGGCTGCTGTTCGGCGGCCTGCCCGTCGTACTGGTGGAACCCGGACAAGTTCCTAGGCCCCGCCGCGCTGCTGCAGGCGGCGCGCTTCATCAAGGACACCCGCGACGAGGCCACCGAGCACCGGCTGGACCGGCTGGACGATGCCTGGAAGCTGTACCGCTGCCACACCATCATGAACTGCACGCAGGTGTGCCCGAAGGGCCTCAACCCGGCGAAGGCGATCAGCGACATTCGCCGCACCATGCTCAAGCGTTCGCTGTGACGGAACCCGACAGCCGCATTCGCTGGCGCTGCCGTCGGGGCATGCTGGAGAACGACTGGCTGCTCGGGCAGTTCCTCGCGCACGGATATGCGCAACTGGACCAGGAGGGTCGTGATGCCTTTGATCGGCTGCTGGATTATCCGGACAACGTCCTGTTCGCGGTGGTCATGGGTCGCCAGACAACCGCGGATGCCGGGATAGCCCGGCTTGTGCCGCTCATCCGCGCCGCCGCTGCGGCTGCGCCTGCACCCTGATCCACGGCTCGAACGGGCGATCGCGGCCGGGCAGTACCTGCTGGGCGGGGCCGTGCTGGCGTATGCGCTGATCCATGCCGAGTGGTGGACCGGGCCGTTGGTGTTGCTGCTGATCGCCATCGCGCTCGGTTGGGGCCGTTACCGGCCGCAACCGCGCTTCGACTGGCTGGGCTGCACCGCACACGGGCGCTGGTGGCTGGCTACCGCCGACGGACTGCGCCAGGAACGCATCCACGATATCGAGATCCTGCCGGACACCCGGGTGTTCGCGTGCCGGGTGCTGCTGCGCTGCCGTCCTGCGGCTGGCGGGCGGCCGCTGACCCTATGGCTGTACCCGGGGCGGATGGATGCGGAAGACCTGCGGCGTCTGCGCATGCGGCTGCGCTGGCCCGCGCCGGGTCCGGCGGAATCCGGGGAGCCGGTGAGGCCTCGCGACGTGATCGCGCGCGGCGTTGCTATACTTGGCGCACTGCGAGCAAGCGGAGGCCGGATCATGGCGGGAGACCCAACGCGTCCCGACAACGCACAGGTCATGGTGGACGTGTCGCACCTGCTGAGCGACGACCCCGATCACGTCTACAGCGAGGAGGAACTGGACGCGATCGAGGAGCTCGACCCCGAGCTGGCGCTGCGGCTCGACCGGGCCCAGACCCACGCGGAGCGGGAACAGGCCGACGTGCCGGCCGACGGCCCGATCGACGAGGACGCGGTGCGCGCGGCCATCGAGGAGGCGCGGCGCATCCTGATGCAGGACGGCGGCGATATCGAGTTCGTCGAACTGGACGGGCGCACGGTGCGCGTGCGTCTGAAGGGCGCCTGCGTTGGCTGCCCGCGTTCCACCCTGGACCTGAAGAACGTGGTCGAACGCCTGGTGCGCTCGCGCGCCCCGGGCGTGGCGTCGGTCGCCAACACCTTCTGAAGACCGTCAGCGGTCGCCGGCTGCGGCGGATGCAGCTGCAGCGGGCGCAGCGCCCGTGCCGGTATCCGGGCGGCGCGGGATGCGCGCAACGGCGGCTTTCAGCGCCTGGCGGTGGTGGCGCCGGCCGGTCTCGTCCAGCGGCGCGAAGCGCAGGGCGTTGTAGTGCCGGGCAAAGTCCTCCAGGGCCTCCTGGTCCTGCGGCCGTGCCGCGGCCACGCGCCGTACCCAGGCATCCACGCTCTCGTGCGCAGCATGCGCCAGGCCCGCGCGACGCAGGCGGCGCGACAGGCGCAGCAGGGCGCGCTGTGCCGGATCGCGGCGTTCGCGGCCGCGCAGCAGCATCCACAGCGCGACCCCGGCGGCCAGGGTGCCGAAGCTGACCCCCAGCGCGATCAGCACGCTGCGCCAGTCCCGCGGATCGAGGCCGAAGCGCTCGAACAGCTCCCGCTGGCGTTCCGGGGTAAAGGCCAGCACCCAGGTCTCCCAGCGGAACCCGATGAATTCCCGCCAGTCCTGCAGTTCGAAGCGTAACTGCTGCAGCCAGGGCAGCCCTTCGCGGTCGAGAAACGCCGGGCGTTGTTCGCCCTCCGAGGGCGACAGGCCCTGCAGGCCCTGTTCGATGCGTTCCGGAGCGATCGCGCCGGTTGGGTCGACCCGCATCCAGCCATGACCCTCGATCCAGACCTCGTTCCAGGCGTGCGCATCGGCGTTGCGCAGACGCAGGTAGTCGCCGCGGTCGCGCCATTCGCCGCCGAGATACCCCACCACCACGCGGGCGGGGATGCCCGCCGCGCGCATCAGCACCGCGAAGGCCGAGGCGTAGTGCTCGCAGTACCCGGCATGGGTCTCGAACAGGAAGGCATCGGTGGGGTCACCGTCGGGAACCGGTGGCTGCAGGGTGTAGCGATAGGGCTCGCCGGAGAAGCGCGTCAGCGCGGCTTCGACGATGGCGCGCGGATCGTCGTGGGAGGCCGCCCAGAGCTGTGCCTGGGTACGTGCCTCTGGCGCGGTGTCCGGGGGCAGCGCCAGCGCACGCTCGCGGGTCTCGGAATCCAGTTCCGGGGTGTTTTCCTCGCTGCCCGGATGGGCCGACAGATCCGCCGCGGCGGAGTACTGGATGCGCGAGGTCACACGCTCTTCGCGAATCACCTGATGGTTGTCCCGCAGCACGGCGTCGTCGGGCAGTTCGGCCGGGTAATCCAGCACCGGCAGGTAGCGTGCCCGGGTCGGCTCGAGGGTCACGGTGTAGGCCACGGTGTCGCCGTCGGTCTCCGGCACGTCGATGGCGGAACCGTCGCGGTCGGCCCGCCACTGGCGCCCGTCGAAATCCGTCATCACCATGCTGCGCCAGTACTGCTGGCGCGGCGGCGGGACGTCGCCGTCGAACTCGACCCGCGCGGAGACCGATTCGTCCTGCAGCAGTTCGGCGATGTCGCCGGGGTTCATCTCGTCGGACAGCCCGGTCCGCGCGGTGTCGTCCCGGTCCTCGCGATCGCCCCACAGCGGCCCTTCGATGCGCGGGAACACGATGAACAGGATGATCATGAACGGCAGGGCATGCACCAGCATGGCTCCGGCGCGGCGGGCGAGAAACTGCGGCGACAGCGGGCGGGCGGCGTGCAGCTGCACCAGGGCCGCCGTCAGCAGCAGCGCCCCCAGCAGCGACCACAGTCCGATCCAGAAGGCCTGGTCGAAGAAATACGTGGTGACGATCACGAAATAGCCGAGGAACAGTGCGATGACTACGTCGCGCCGGTTGCGGGCCTCCAGCAGTTTCAGGGCGATCATCACCAGCAGCAGGGCGCTGCCGGCCTCCTGACCGAACAGCGTGCCGTAGTGCCCCAGAGTCAGAGCACCCGCTCCAACGGCCAGCACGCTCATCACCCACAGCGAGGGCGCGCGCGTCCCGCGCCAGTGCACCCAGGCGCGCAGCAGCACTGCCAGCGCCATCAGCAGCGTGACCCAGGCGGGCTGGTACCAGGCATGCGGCAGCGCGGCCACCGGCAGCGCGATCAGCGCGATGCCCAGCCCGCGCAGTTCGCCGGGCGGCGGCGCGGGGCGGGTGAGCCAGCCGTCCGTCACGCCGTGACCTCCGACGGCAGCGGTACCGGTTGCGTGCGGAAGCGGGCCAGCGTCTGCAGGCAGTGATCGCGGTGTTCCGGCCCCTGAGCCGGGTCGATGTGCCGGCCCGGCAGACGCAGGCCCCAGGTGCGTTCCTGCGCATGGGCCTCCAGGACCTGGTGGCAGAGCATCGACAGGCGGGTTTCGGTGTCGCCATGGGGCAGGGCGTCGTAATCCAGCCAGACATCGTTCTGCACGCCGCCGGGGCTCTCGCGCACGTGCAGCTTGCCGCTGCGGGCGAAGGCCTTCCAGATGATGCGCCCGGGCGGGTCGCCGGGCCGGTAGGGACGGATGTGGTCGGGTGGTTCCTCGGAACGTCCGCGGGCCCCGGTCTCCTGGTCCCCGTCGTCCTGGCCGCTGGCCGTGTGCCCCGGGTCCAGCGGTCGCGGGTAGACCAGGATCTCGGTGTCCAGATTGAGCCAGCTCCAGGCCTCCAGTACGCCCAGCGGGAAGCGGGTGTCCACGCGCTGGCGCGGCAGGTGGTAGACCCCGCGCGGCAGGGCCGGCAGCGGGATGCGCGCATCGGCGTGGCCGCCGGCCGGGATTGCTACGGGGGCACCGGCATGTCCGCCGATCCGCGCGTAGACCGCTTCGCGCGCACGACCGTCGGTTTCCGCAATGCGCAGCCGGGCCTCCCCCGGCGTCCCGGCGAACATCGGGTCCACCGGCAACGGGCGTATCTCCAGTCCCAGCAGGTTGCGATGGGTGTACCAGATCGCGTTGTGGCCGATGCCGGCCAGCAGGAAGGTCAGCAGGAACGCCATGTTGTTGGCGTAATTGATCGACCCCAGCAGCATGATCAGGATGATGCCCAGCAGGGTGTAGCCGGCCCGGGTCGGCAGGATGTAGATGCGGTCGCGGCCGAGGCGTGCGTGATCGCCATCATGGGCGTGGCGGCGGTTGATCCAGCGGATCGCGTCGTCCCGCAGGCGCTGCCAGGCGCCGCGCAGGCGGTCGCGCCGGTTCAGCGACTGGGTACGCATTCCAGCAGGGCCTCCACGGTGCGGGCGGGATCCTGCGGGTCGCGCGCGCGGACGCGGTGGCCGGCCACCGCCGGCAGGATCCGGGCGATGTCGTCGGGGGTGATGTAGTCGCGGCCATCGAGAAACGCGTGCGCCCGCGCCGCGCGCAGCAGGCCCATGCCGGCGCGTGGCGACAGGCCGTGGGCGAAGCGCGCGGTGTCGCGGCTGGCACTGATCAGTTCCTGGAGATAGTCGAGGACCTTGGGGTCGGCATGCACCGCGTCCACCGCGGCCTGCCACTCGGCCAGCTGTTCCGGGGTTGCCATCGTCTCCGGCGCCGGGTGCCCGGTGTCGCCGCGGCGTTCCAGCAGGTCGCGTTCGGCCCGCGGGTCGGGGTAACCCAGTTCGATGCGCATCAGGAAGCGGTCCATCTGCGATTCCGGCAGCGGGTGGGTGCCCACCTGTTCCTCGGGGTTCTGCGTGGCGATCACGAAGAACGGCTCCGGCAGGTCACGGGTCGCGCCTTCCACGCTGGCCTGGCGCTCCTCCATGGCCTCCAGCAGCGCGCTCTGGGTCTTCGGAGGGGCGCGGTTGACCTCGTCGGCCAGCAGTACCTGGGTGAAGATCGGCCCGGGGTGGAAACGGAACTCGCCGCTGCCCTGTTCGAACACGGACACCCCCAGTACGTCGCCGGGGAGCAGGTCGCTGGTGAACTGCACGCGCCGGTAGTCGAGGTTCATCGCCCGCGCCAGGGCATGCGCCAGCGTGGTCTTGCCGACCCCCGGCAGATCCTCGATCAGCAGGTGGCCGTTGGCCAGCAGGCAGGTCAGCGCCAGGCGGATCGCCCGCGGCTTGCCGAGTAGGATCCGGTTGAGGGCCTGTTCTACCCTTTGCAGGGCATCCGTTCCCGTTGTCATGGCGTTCTCGGGTTTCGTGTTGGGTCTGCAGAGTATGTGGCGGGCGGAAGGTTCCCGTTCATTTATGGAGTGTCCCCGCCCCGGTTGCACGGATACCATGGGCCGACATCCGCCGGAAATACGCCATGAATCCAGCCGCAGGGGGGCAGCGCGCACCCTTCCAGCATGATGCCACAGACGGGGACCCACCCGGTCTGAGGTTGTCGGGCACCCTCGACATCGCCGCCGTGGAGCGGGCCTGGGGCCCGCTGCGTGAGCGTGTGCGCGCACTCGCGCGGGAGGCGGGTGACGGCGTCCTGCGGGTCGATGTTTCGGCACTGGAATTCTGTGACGGAGCGGGCGCGGCGCTGCTGCATGCCCTGCAGCGGGATGCCGCCGCCTGCGGGGTCTCGCTGGAACTCGACGGTGCCGGCCACATGATCGAGGAACAGCTGGTTCCCTACCGCGAGCTGGAGGAGGTGACCCCGGTGCGCGGTGACCGCCGGGCCGGCTGGCGCCACCGCACGGTGCAGGCGGTGGGGAAGGTGGGGCGCGCCGGCTGGGAACAGATGGCCTTCATCGGCGAGCTGGGGCGCGCTCTCATGCGGGCGTTGTGGCATCCGCGCCAGGTACGCTGGAGCGACACCCTGCGGGTGGCCGAGGCGGCCGGATTCCGGGCTCTTCCCATCGTGTCGCTGATCGCCTTCCTGATGGGGGTGATCCTCGCGTTCCAGTCGGCGATCGCGATGCGTCAGTTCGGCGGGGAGATCTTCGTGGCCAATCTGGTGGCGGTGTCGCTGTTCCGTGAGCTGGGCCCGCTGATGATGGCGATCCTGCTGGCGGGACGCTCGGGGGCGGCGTTCGCCGCCGAGATCGGCACCATGAAGGTCAACGAGGAGGTCAATGCGCTGCAGACCATGGCCCTGGATCCGGTGCGTTTCCTGGTGGTGCCCAAGGTCCTGGCCGGGATCCTGGTGGCCCCGCTGCTGGCACTGTACGCGAACCTGATCGGGCTGCTGGGCGCGGGGCTGGTGCTGCAGGGATTCGGCATCCCGTGGGTGGCGTTCTTCAATCAGGTCACCGGGGCGGTGTCGCTGTCGGACCTGTTTTCGGGGCTGTTCAAGGCGGGGGTGTTCGGTCTGCTGGTGGCCAGCGTGGGCTGCCTGCGCGGTCTGCAGACCGGCAACGGGGCGGCCGCGGTTGGCAGCTCGACCACCAGTGCGGTGGTCACGGCGATCATCCTGATCGTGGTGTTCGACGGGCTGTTCGCGGTCCTTTTCTATCACTTGGGGGTCTGACCGATGACGGCTGCGGAGGCGGAACCGGTGATCCGGGTCGAGGGCCTGACCATGGGCTTCGATGATTTCGTGCTGATGCGCGATCTGAACTTCGAGGTCCGGCGCGGCGAGATCTTCGTGATCCTGGGTGGCTCGGGCAGCGGCAAGAGTACGCTGCTCAAGCACATGATCGGCCTGTATGCGCCGCAGGCCGGGCGGATCTGGATCGGCGGCGAGGACATCGCTCACGCCGACGGGGCCCGCCTGGAGACGATGCTGCGGGGCATGGGGGTGATGTATCAGATGGGCGCGCTGTTCGGCTCGATGACCCTGCTGGAGAACGTGCGCCTGCCGCTGGAGGAGCACACCTCGCTGCCGCGCGCGGCGATGGACGCGGTGGCCCGCGCAAGGCTGCAGCTGGTCGGCCTGGGGGCGTTCGCCGATTTCGTGCCCTCGGAGATCTCGGGCGGCATGCAGAAGCGCGCGGCCATTGCCCGGGCGATGGCCCTGGACCCGTCGGTGCTGTTCCTGGACGAGCCCTCGGCGGGTCTCGACCCGATCACCTCGCGCGAGCTGGATCGGCTGATCCTGCGGCTGGCCCGCAGCCTGGGCATGACCATCGTGATCGTCAGCCATGAGCTGGCCAGTATCTTCGCCATCGCCGACCGGGTGATCATGCTCGACAAGGAGAGCCGCGGTATCGTGGCGGACGGCGATCCACGGCGTCTGCGCGAGGAGTCCGCGCATCCCTGGGTACGGCGCTTTCTCGGCGGCGAGACCGGGGGAGCCGAAGTGGATAATCAAGAGGTGTCCGCATGAGTTCCCTGCAGCATTTCCGCCTGGGCCTGTTCATTCTGGGCGGGCTGGCCTCGCTGGTGATCATCCTGCTGATCGCGACGGCGGGCACTTTCTTCCGGCCGTCGATGATGATCGAGACCTACATGGATTCTTCGGTGCAGGGTCTCGAAGTGGGTGCGCCGGTGAAGTTCCGCGGGGTGCAGATTGGCGAGATCACCCAGCTGGGGTTCACCTCGGTGGAGTACGAGCAGGACGTGCCGCCGGCCGAGCGCAAGCGCTACGTGCTGGTGCGGGCCCGGCTGTGGCCCGACCGCTTCGCCACCACGCCGCAGGAGGCCCTGTTCGAGGACGACGTGCTGGAACAGCTGGTGGACGCCGGGCTGCGGGTGCGCATGGCGGCCCAGGGGATCACCGGGATGAACTATCTGGAGGCGGATTTCAGCGATCCGGAGGAACACCCGCCGCTGGACCACCCCTGGGACCCCGAGTACACCTACCTCCCGTCGGCCCCCAGCATTGCCATGCAGTTCATTGAATATGCCGAGAACCTGCTGGAGCGCATCGACGAGATCGACATCGAGGGCGTGATCGGGAATCTCAACAGCCTGCTGGTCAATCTCGACGAGACCGTGTCGAGCATTGACGTGGAGGGCATTGCCGGGCGAACGGACGACCTGATTGGCGAGCTGGAGACCACGGCGACCAGCGCCGAGCGCATCATGGAGTCCGTCGAGAATCTCCTGGACCATCCGGATACGCAGGCCCTGCCGGGCGAGACCCTCGAGACCATGCGTCAGCTGCGGCGCACCGCGGAGCAGGCCGAGATCGGCGAGCTGGTGGAGAAGATCGAGGGGATGGTGGATCGGCTGGATCGCGGCGTCGAGGTGAACGAGGCCAAACTCACCGAGACCCTGGAAGAACTCCAGAACACCACGCGCAGCCTGCGCAGCCTGTCGGATGACGTGCGCCGCAACCCGGCGGGGACGCTGTTCGGCGCACCGCCGCCGCGCAGTACCATGGATCGAGACAACCGGGACGAGGAACGCTGATGATGCGCGTGGTATTGCTGGCGGTGCTGGCCGCCTTCCTGCTGGGCGGCTGCGGGCTGCTCGCCGAACGCGAACCGGTGGACCGGGCTTGGTTCCTGCTGGAATTGCCGGAGGAATCCGATGCGCAGCTCGCCGACGACGCAGCGGCGCCAGTGGCGGTCGAACTGGGATCGGTACGGGTGGCGCCGGCCTACGCCGACAAGGGGCTGGTCTACCGCCTGGGGCCGCACGAATATGAGTCGGACTACTACAACGAGTGGTTCCTGCGCCCGGCCGAGCAGGTGGAGCAGCTGCTGCGCGAGCGCTGGACGCGCGAGGACGGCGACGTGCGGCTGGTGGATGATGCCCGGGCCGAACGTGCGGCCGGGCAGCCGGTGATCGAACTGCACGTGCTGGTCACCGCGCTGTACGGGGATCTGGACGCGGGGGGCGAAGAGGACATCGCGCGGGTGGGCCTGCGAGCCCGGCTGGGGGGTGCCGAGCGAGCCGAACTGGCGCACTTCGAGGCGGGCGAACCCCTTGATCGCCGCTTGCCGCAGGCGCTGGTGGCGGCGTTGTCGCGCGGGATGGGGGATACGCTGCAGGGGCTGGAAGCGAAGCTGGAAGCCTTCGCCCGGGCCGAGGCAGAAGCGTCATGACGGCGGCGGTCACGGTCCACGACTTCGAGGTGACCCGGGCCGACGGCGCCCGCCAGTCGCTGGCCGAGTACCGGGGCGAGGTGTTGCTGATCGTCAATGTCGCCTCGCAATGCGGTTTCACCCCGCAGTATGAAGGCTTGCAGGCCCTGCAGGAGGCGTATGGCGAGCGGGGTTTCCGGGTGCTTGGGTTCCCCTGCAATCAGTTCGGCCGGCAGGAGCCCGGCGATGCCGATTCGATTCGCGTCTGCGGGCTGCGCTATGGCGTGAGCTTTCCGGTGCTGGCCCGCATCGAGGTCAACGGTCGGGGTGCCGATCCCCTGTTCGCGCACCTGCGGTCGGCGTGTCCCGGAGCCCTGGGCACCCAGCGCATCAAGTGGAATTTCACCAAATTCCTGGTGGGGCGGGACGGCCGGGTGATCCGCCGCTTCGCGCCCATGCGGCGCCCGGAGGAGCTGCGCGCCGCCATCGAACAGGCGCTGGACGAGCCCGCGCCGGCCCGTGCCGAATGAGCGATCGGGATGACCTGCACTGGATGGAGCAGGCGCTCGCACAGGCCGAGGCCGCAGCCGCAGCCGGCGAGGTACCCGTGGGCGCGGTGCTGGTGGACGCGGATGGTCAGCTGCTGGCCGCGGCCCACAACGCGCCCATCGCCAGCTGTGATGCCACCGCGCACGCCGAGGTCCGCGTCCTGCGCGAGGCGGGGGAACGCCTGGGCAACTACCGTCTGCCCGGCACCACGCTCTATGTGACCCTGGAACCCTGTTCGATGTGTACCGGCGCCATCATCCACGCCCGCGTGGCGCGGCTGGTGTACGCCGCGGCCGATCCACGCACCGGGGCCACCGGCAGTGCCATCGACCTGATCCATCATCCGGCCCACAATCACCACGTGGAGGTCACCGGCGGCGTGCTGGCCGAATGCGCCGCGACCCAACTGCGTGACTTCTTCCGCGCCCGTCGGCGCAACACGCCGGCCGTCGGGGACGACGATAAGGCACAGCCCGAACCCGATCCGCAAAGGAAAACTTCATGATCCGAATCCGCCACATGCTGCTGGCCCTGCCGCTGGCTGCGGGCCTGCTGGTCACGGCCGTTGCCGCAAACGAGATCCATAGCGTGGAAGCCCTGAACCAGGCACCGGAAGAGCTTGAGGGCGAGACGGTGCGTCTGGAAGGTATCATCGCGCAGGTCAGCGAGGACATCATGGGCCGCAATTTCCTGCGGCTGGTGGATGGCACCGGCGAGTCCGGTGACTTCATCACCCTCACCAGCCAACAGACCGCCGAGCCGGGTGATCGGGTGCGGGTTGAAGGGGTCTACGTGCTCGAAAGGGACTTCGGAGCCGGTTATGTCTACCCGGTCCTGATCGAAGAGGCCCGCCTGAAGGATATGGACGACTGACAACATGCCACCGCGACGGTGCTGACGCGATGTGAAGGCATCGAACAACCGCGCTGTCGGGTTGCCTCGCGCTACAGGCCGTTCCGGGCGAGCAGTTCCGGGATCCGGCGCTTGAAGCGGAAGAAGCCGTGGGTGGCATGTGGCCAGGCGAGTTCGTCCCAGGTCCGGCGCAGTGGAATGACATCGATCCCTTCTTTCGCCAGCTCCCGGGCGACGATATCCAGGGCCTCGGCCAGGGGGCCGACGGGCGCCTCGGGTGTCGCGATGGTGGTCACGCCCGCGGCGGCGCACTGCACCCGGAGTTGCTCTGCATGGATTTGCGGGAGAACGGTTGCGGGCTGCTGCAGGGCCTCGCCCGCGTGGCGCGCCGCATCCTCGGCCAGTGTGTCGACCCAGTGGGCGGTCGTGGCACCAAAGGGCCAGGGGATGTCGGGGTGGCCGCGTCGGGCGACGGCGATTGCCGCCACGTCGGTTCCCGCCGGCAATACTTCCTGACCGCTGAAGTCGTCGCCATGCAACAACAGGAGCACGCGCCGTCCGCGCGGCAGGGTTCGCGGGCCCGGGAGGGCGCTGGCGGGAGGCGCTGTCTCGTCGCGGATCGCGGGCGCTTCGGACGCCAGACCCTGCGGGCCGAACCGATGGTCGGTAAAGCGGGCAATATTGTCGGTCGTCGCGAGGTAGGTCTTGCCCGGCGTCTGGATGCCGGCGACCCAGCGCCAGCCCAGGGTGTTGGAGGCGGGATCGGCGTCGAGCAGATGGCGCAGGAAGAAGTCCGCCCCCAGTGTCCACGGCAGCCTCAGGGTGAAGATCCAGATCGAGGCGAACCACATGCGCGCGTGGTTGTGCAGATACCCGGTTGCGACCAGTTCGCGGGCCCAGTGGTCGAATCCTTCGACTCCGCTGCGTCCGGCCTCGGCCGCGGCAACGCGCTCGCGCAGGCCATCGTCTTCGGCAAGGCGTGACCGTTCGATGTCACGTTCCGCCAGGAAGGCCCGCCAGACCCCGGGGCGCATCTGCAGCCAACCCTTCCAGTAGGTCCGCCAGAAGACCTCCTGAACGAACTTCTCGGCCGCCTCGGGTGCATGCCGGGCCAGCACCCGCGCGATCACCTCGTGTTCGCTGATGGCCCGGTGACGGATGTAGGGCGAAAGCAGCGACACGTTGTCGCGTTCACCGCGTCCGGGATCGTGGTTGCGCCGGGCCGCGTAGTGATGGCCCGCACGCGGGGCAAAATCCGACAGCCGCTCCAGGGCGGCTGCCCGCGACGGCGGGAAAAGGGCGGCGCGACCGTCCGGGGCTTCGCCGTCGGCGTCGACGACGCCGTTCACGAGCCACCCGTTCGCGGGTCGGGAAGGGTTTCCAGGACCGCGTCTGCGAGGGCCCGACCACTGTCGAATGCCGCCTCTACGCGTGGTCCCAGGGCCCAGTCGCCACAGGCACCCAGACGCTGCCCGGCGTCCCAGAGGCACGGCCGCCCGGCGGCCTGCTCGACCCGCGCGTACAGCCATCGGTGGACCTGATGGTGGAGCAGGCGGGCGGAGCCGAGCAGGGGCCGCAGAGCGGTCAGTAGCGGATGCGCCAGTTGATCCGGGTCTTGCTGGATGTGCTCGCGTGACCAGTCGGGACCGGCGTGGGCCACGAGGGTCTCGGATTCCGCGTTACGGCCGGGTTTGGTGCCGTTCCGGGCAACCCATGAAAGTGGCTGACCGGACAATTCGCACGATGTTTCGTGCAGGTCGGTGGAGCCTTCGACGGCGGCCATCAACGCAATGCAGGGGGCATAACGAACGCCCGCGAGCGCCGCAAAGCCCGTTCCGGCGGTGGCCGACAGTTCGGCGGCCTGCGGTGCGGGCAGGGCGAGCAGGACTGCATCGAACGGGCCCTCGAGCCCCGCATGTTCAGGCGTCGACTCGAGCTGCAGATGCCAGGCACCGTCGGAACGTCGAAGCCGCTCGACCCGGGAGTTGCGCCGCACCTCCAGGGGCGCAGCCAGCGCGCCGGCCGGGGCCGTCATGTCGGGACGGCCGACGTACCGGTCGGTTCCCCACGCCGCCACCGCACCCTGGTCCTGCCAGGCGTGCACCTGGTGGCGAAAGTCTGTGCCACGAGCGGTGAAATACTGGGCCCCGTGATCGAAGCTCAGGCCATCCGTGTGCCGCGTGGCCATGCGTCCGCCGAGGCCCCGGCTCTTCTCCAGCACGAGACAGTCATGGCCGGCATCGTGCAGCCGTCGGGCGGCTGCGAGCCCGGAGATCCCGGCGCCTATGATGGCGATGCGTGCCACCACCCCTCAGCCGCCCGTCGGGACCATGGGGCGCACGCGGGAGAACCCGCCGTCCACCGACAGGACCTGGCCGGTGACCCATTCGGCCTCGTCGGACAACAGCCATGTGACGGCCCGCGCGAGGTCTTCCGCCTGCCCGTAACGCTGCAGCGGATACTGCGCTTCGATCTGCGCCTCGGCACGCGGGGAGGCAAACAGCCGTTCGGTGGCGCCCGTCCGTGTCAGCCCGGGGGGCGATCCCGTTGACCCGGATGCCGTGGCCCGCGTAGGTCGCCGCAGCGGCCGGGACCAGGCTGGCGATCGCGCCCTTGGCCATCGCAATCGCCTCGTGATTGGCGACGCCGATCTGGGCGACGACCGAGCTGAACAGAACGGCGCTGCCCCGGGGTTCGTCCGTCTGGAGTCGGGCCTTCACCCAGGCGCGCAGGGTGTAGAAGGCGCTGTCCTGGTTGGCCGCCATGCAGTCGCGATACTGCGCCTGTGTGGTTCGGTGCAACGGGGCCAGCAGCGCGCTGCCGGCACAGTGAGCGAGTCGCGCAGGGGGCTCGCCGAAATGTGCGGCCGCCCGGACCACGGCCTGATCCGCGCCTTCCGCGGTGCTGACATCCGCGACGATGGTGCATGCCTCGAGGTCATCCGGAAGCTGCCCGCGAAGGGCGTCCAGTCCCTCGGCATTGCGCGAGACGAGAGCAACCCGGTCATGGGCGGGATCGAGCGATCGCACAAGCGCGCTCGCCACCCCGCCGGTTGCGCCGGTCACCAGTACTGTTCGTTTGCTCATCTCGCGTGGGTCCTTCGGGGTTTTTTCCGGGTCGATACACAGCGTTCGTCCCGGTTCCGACGGGCGAGTTCAACCGGGGTCTTTGGTGCTCGTCGCGCAGTGCAATCGTCCCGCCTGAATGCGGCGGGGCGGGGCGTCAGGTTCGGCCGATCAGGGCCGGTTCGCTGCGGCAATCGTCACCGATGTCGGTCCAGGCATGCCGCGCGCAGCACGATCCATGATTTCTTGATCCCGGGATTCCCGACTGGGCTCGGGTTCCGGACGCAAGCTTGTCACAGGTAGGCGGCGGTTCGATGAAGAATCGCATGGCGATCCGCCAGGGCCGTGATGTCGCGGTCGTAACCGCCGCCGATCACCGCTGCCACGGGCACGGCCCTCTCGCGACAGACCTGCAGCACATGCCGGTCCCGCGCCTCGAGGCCCGCATCGGTCAGCTCCAGATGCCCCAGCCGGTCCGCCTGGTGCACGTCGACGCCGGCGTCGTAGACCACGAGATCCGGGCGCACGTCGTCGATCAGGGTCGCCAGGGTATCCCGCAGGGTGGCCAGATAGGCATCATCGCCAGTGCCCCGGGCGAGTTCGATGTCGTGGTCGCCGGGCGTCTTGCGCGCCGGGAAATTGCTCCCCGCATGCATGGAGAAGGTCACCACCTCGGGGGTGTCCGCGAAGATGGCGGCGGTGCCGTCGCCCTGATGCACGTCGAGGTCGATGATCAGGACGCGTCGGACCCAACCCCTGGCCCGGGCGTGCGCTGCCGCCACCGCGATGTCGTTGATCAGGCAGTAGCCGCTCGCGAATCCCGCGTGGGCATGGTGAGTGCCGCCGGCGGTGTTCAGGGCCAGTCCGTCGCTCAGCGCGGCCTCCACGGTCAGCAGGGTGCCGCCCGTCTCCAGCCGTACCCGCTCCACCAGCGCCTCCGACCACTGAAATCCGCTGCGCCTCTGGGCAGCCCTGCTGGTCTGGCCGGCGAGGAAGGCATCCAGGTAGGCCGGTGTATGCACGCGGGACAGGGCGTCCCAGGAGACGATATCCGGCTGCACCCATTCGAACGCCGTGTCGGACAGCCCGGTTTCCAGCCGCTCCCGCAGGACCCGGAACTTGGCCATCGGAAACGGATGCCCATCGGGCAGTTCGATCGTGTACCCCGGATGATGGATCAGCTTGAGCGGCATACAGCGAACCGGGCCTTCAGTCGGCGGGCTTTCGTGCCAGCAGCATGTAGTTGACGCTCATGGATCGCGACAGCCACATCCGGCGGGTGAGCGGATTCACCTTCACCCCCGTCTGCGCCACGGGCTCCAGGCCGTCCCGCGCCAGCAGATCGCGTGTTTCGCGGGGCGTGACAAAACGCTTCCACTGATGCGTGCCTCGGGGCAGGATGCGGAACAGGTACTCGGCACCGACGATCGCGACCACGAACGACACCGGATTGCGATTGATGGTGGCCAGGAAGGTGTGGCCGCCGGGACGCAGCATGCGGTTGACGCTCGCCATGAATGCGGGCAGATCCGCTACATGCTCGACCACCTCCATGTTCAGGATCACGTCGAAGTCCTCCCCGCGCTCGGCGAGGGCCTCCGCCGTATTGACCTCGTAGCGGATATCCAGGCCCTGCTCGTCGGCATGCAGCCTCGCCGCGGCGATGTTGCGGTCGACCACGTCCACGCCCAGCACGTCCGCGCCCAGGCGGCTCATGGCCTCGCTCAGCAGCCCGCCGCCACAGCCGATGTCGAGCATGCGCAGGCCGGTCAGCGGACGCTCGGCCTTCGCGTCCCGTCCGAGCGAGCGGCAGAGCTGGTCACGGATGTAATCGCTGCGCAGGCCATTCAGCACGTGGAGCGGCCAGAGTTTTCCGTCCGGTTGCCACCACATCTGGGCCAGAGCGCGGTAGCGTTCCACCTCGGCGGGATCAACGGTTCGGTCGTGTTCGGGATGGGGGGAGGTCATAGGCTGCGTTGCTCGCCATCGGCATCAAGGTCTCTGTCTGACCATATGACGACGGTTTTGATCGCATCCGCTCGTGCACAGGGTACCCGCCCCGGAAAAAAGAGCGGATATCCGGGGTCCCGGGCGCCGGAGCGAAGCCTGACCGGGAGCTTGTCGGGAGTAAAGAGGCCCCGAATCTCGGGTCAGGTGATAGATCACGCTTGCGAAGCGATCTGTAGAGCCCCGGCTGATCAATTCCGGGCGCGGGCGGCCTCGATGCGTTCCATCAGCAGCCGCTTGAGGCGTTTGGGGTTGGAGACATGCTGCATGTGGAACTCGCCTTCGTCGCCCCCGCCGCTGGATGACACCTCCAGTGACCCCACCAGCAGCAGCCGGTCGACGATGCCGCGCCGGATGGTCGGAATCCGCGCGTTCTCGTAGTACATCGCGCGCTCCTTGTTGGCCACGAGACCAATGGAGGCGTGCATGTAGTCCGCATGCAGGGTCCAGGTGAAGTAGTAACGGGACAGGGTGATCCACAGCGCGACGATCAGCGCCCCCAGGATCCCCGTCGCCATCCCCAGTACGCCGACGCCGGTCTCTCCCAGCAGCGGGAGCTCCAGGCTGGTGGCCGCGATCCGCTGCAGGAATTCCGCGTCCTGATCGGCCAGCCACGAAACGCCCGCGGGCGCGGCGAGTCCGCCCGCCAGTAACAGGAACAGCACGATCAGTCGGCCGTAAAACGCACGGACGGCGGGCCGGATCACGATGGTTTCGGAAGTATCGCTCACGTTTTATCCTCTCTCCGTTGCCGCTACGCGGGAAGCGCTGTCGCGAGTGCGGTGCGTCATAATGTGCATCACCCTCGATCCTCGAGACCAGCGGGGCTGTGCGGTGCTCGACCGAAGGATTTCGGTTGGGGCACACTGGATCCGACAGCTAGTTAGTACTGTTTTCTGCGAGTACCATGATCTGCAAGCTCGGCATTCTCGGTATTCGCCCTGTGAATCAGATTAATAAGCGACCAAGCCTTGAGGATTGACCGAGGTGACCGAAAATGCCGAGCCTCGCGCGAATGATGAACTCCTGACCGCACTGGGGCTTGTGGCGTCCTTTCACGGGCGTCGTGTAACGCCCGAGGCACTGGTCGCCGGTCTCCCGCTGGACGGGGGGCAACTGACCCCCTCGCTGGTGGAGCGTGCCGCGGAACACGCGGAACTCTCGGCCCGCCACACCCGTGCCCCGCTGGCGCAGATGGAACCCGCCTGGCTCCCGGCCCTGATCCTGCTGGAGCCGGGTCGGGTCTGTGTGCTTCTGCGCCTGGATTTTCACAATGATCGCGCCACGGTGCTCTGGCCGGAGTGGGGCGATGCCGAATCCGAGGTCCCACTGAGCGAGCTTGAGGCCCGGTACGGTGGCCATGCGATCTACATCCGGCCCCGCTTTCAGCTGGACGCCCGGGGCACGGAAGTGGAGCCGCGGCATCGCCACCACTGGTTCTGGGACGTCATCCGCGAGAACCGTCGGCTGTATCGGGATGTGATCGCCGGATCCGTCGCGATCAACCTGTTCGCGG
Organism: Thioalkalivibrio sp. ALJ24; assembly: GCF_000377785.1. Classification (GTDB taxonomy): domain Bacteria; phylum Pseudomonadota; class Gammaproteobacteria; order Ectothiorhodospirales; family Ectothiorhodospiraceae; genus Thioalkalivibrio. The sequence goes on from NZ_KB898730.1 coordinate 50,534, forward strand.
TGGCGATGCCGCTGTTCGTGCTCAATGTCTATGACCGGGTGGTACCGCACCACGCGACCGAGACCCTGTGGGTGCTCACCAGCGGGATCCTGATGGTGCTGGTGTTCGACCTGGCGCTGCGGCTGCTGCGCAGCCGGTTCGTGGATCGGGCCGCCACCCGGGCCGACGTGAAGCTGTCCTCCCGACTGATGGGCCATGTGCTGGGCATGCGCATGGAGGCGCGACCGGCAACGACCGGGTCTTTTTCGGCGGTTCTGCAATCCTTCGAGTCGGTGCGTTCGTTCATCGGCTCGGGGACTGTGGTGGCCCTGGTGGATCTGCCTTTCGTGCTGATGTTCGTGGCGATCATCGCGCTGATCGGCCCGCCAATGGCGATCCCCGTCATCGTCGGGATCGTGTTCGTGCTGCTTTATGCGATGGCGACCCAGCGCAAGCTGCACGAACTTTCGGAGACCACCTGGCGGGTGGGCGCGCAGCGCAACGCCACGCTGGTGGAGTCGGTCTCCCAGCTGGAAACCCTCAAGGCCACACGCGGTGAATCCCGGGTCCAGAGTATCTGGGAGCAGGCATCCACTTATCTGGCGCGTATCTCGGCGGAGCTGCGGGTGCTGAGTGCCTCGGTGTCCAGCGTTGCACTGTGGGCGCAGCATACGGTGGCGGTCAGCGTGGTGGTGGTGGGCGTGTACCTGATCATGGATGGCGCCCTCACTCAGGGCGGGCTGATCGCTGCGTATCTGCTGTCTTCGCGGGCGATGGCCCCGATCAGCCAGGCCGCCGGTCTGCTGGCCCAGTACCACCAGTCCTCCACCGCGCTGGAGTCGCTCAACTCGGTGATGGAGTCGCCGCTGGAACGCCCGCAAGGCAAGTCCTTCGTGGACCGCCCGGTGGTCGAAGGGCGGATCCGGTTCGAAGGGGTGGGGTTCAGCTATCCGGACGCGGGGCGCGAGGCGCTGCGCGACGTGGATCTGAGTTTCGACGCCGGTGAGAAGGTGGCCCTGCTGGGGCGCGTCGGATGCGGCAAATCCACGCTGGCGCGGCTGCTTCTCGGTCTGTATGTCCCCGCGGCCGGGGCGGTACGCGTGGATGACGTCGACATCCGGCAGATCGATCCGGTGCGGCTGCGCAGCCATATCGGCTACGTGCCGCAGGAGCCCGGGCTGTTCTACGGCACGCTGCGCGAGAACATCGTACCGGCCAACGGGGCCGCCGTGAGCGACGCGGCGCTGCTGCGCGCGATCGAGCTTGCCGGCCTTGGAGATCTGGTCAACGCCCATCCCGAAGGCGTGGAGCTGCATGTCGGAGAAGGCGGGCATCGTCTGTCGGGTGGGCAGCGCCAGGCCGTGGCCATCGCGCGGGCCCTGGTGCACGAGCCGCGCATCCTGATGCTGGACGAGCCGACCAGCGCGCTGGATCAGTCCGCCGAGGAAGCGTTGATTCGGCGGCTGAAGGACGCAACGGCCGACTGCACTGTCCTGGTGGCCACCCACCGCCAGTCGCTGCTGGCCCTGGTCGATCGCGTCGTGGTTCTGGACGCCGGTCGGGTGGTGGCGGATGGTCCGCGCGACGAAGTGCTGACCGCGCTGCGCGAAGGCCGGATCCGGAGGGGGAGCTGAGATGGCCGGCTCGGACAGGCGCAGCGCGGAGCAGAAGGGGTTCGAGGCCGTCGGTCGCGCGTCCGGCCGGGGTAGTCGTCCCCTGCGCCCGCTCGTGGAACGCCTGTTCGGGGGACATGCACGGCAGGTCTCGCTGGAACGCGACTGGGAAAACGACGCCGAGTGGGCCCGGGTGCAGCAGGAGCCCGTGCGTGCGCGGCGGTTCCTGTATCTGGTGCTGGCGGTCTTCGCGGCGCTGGCGGTGTGGTCGTACTTCGCGATGATCGACGAGGTGACGCGCGGGACCGGTCAGGTGATCCCCTCCAGTCAACTGCAAAGGATCCAGAACCCGGATGGCGGGGTGGTCCAGGAGATCATGGTGCGCGAGGGCCAGCGGGTGGAGGCGGGCGAGGTCCTGATGCGCATCGACCCGACCCGTTTTGTGGCGGATTTTCGTGAAAACCGCACGCAGTCCCTGGCGCTGGAGGCCCGCGCGGCCCGTCTGCGCGCACTGATTCGGGAGGAGCCCTTCCAGCCTTCGGAAGAACTCCTGCGGGAAGCGCCGGGCATTGTTGCCGAAGAACGCGATGCCTATGACAGTCGAAGGGAAGAGCTGCGCGAGCAGCGCCAGGCCCTGCAGGAACAGCTGATGCAGCGGCGCGAGGAACTGCGCGAGGCCGAGTCCCGGCACTCGACGGCCGGACGCGAAGTGAGTATGGCCAGCCAGGAACTCGAGCTGACCCGCCCGCTGCTGGAGAGCGGGGCGGTTTCGGAGATGGAAATCCTGCGCCTGGAGCGGGAGGTCTCCGTGGCGCGGGGCGAGCGCGAGCAGGCGGGAGCCGCCGTATCGCGGCTGGAAGCCGCGGTGGAGGAGGCGGAGACGCGTCTGCGCGAGCTGGGTGCCGAGCGCCGCGCGCAGTGGCGCGATGATCTCGTCCAGGTGACCTCGGACAAGCAGGCACTGGACGAGTCCGGCGCCGGCCTCGCGGACCGGGTCCACCTGACGGAGGTGCGCGCGCCGGTGGATGGCATCGTGCAGCGCCTGCATGTCACGACCATCGGTGGGGTGGCCCAGGCCGGCCATGATCTGGTCGAGATCGTCCCCGTGGACGACCAGTTGCTGGTGGAGGCGCGCATTGCCCCGCAGGACATCGCGTTCCTGCATCCGGGGCAGGAAGCGACGATCAAGCTGACCGCCTACGACTTCAACATCTTCGGCGGTCTCGACGCCGAGATCGAGCATATCAGTGCCGACACCATCACCGACGATGACGGTGAGAGCTTTTATCTCGTGCGTTTTCGAACCCGCGAGGAAGTGGATGGACGGATGGAGGTCATTCCCGGGATGACCGCCGACGTGGATGTCCGAACCGGGGAACGTACGGTCATGCAGTTCCTGCTCAAACCGTTGTTGCGGGCGTGGTCCGACTCGCTCGGGGAACGCTGATTGTGCGTTTCAGAGTATTCTGTGATGCGTATCACGTTTTTGCGCTGGCATAAGGCCGGCGATGGAGAGGAACCATGATGACGGCCAAAGTGATTTCGATGGTAGGCGACGCCTGGGTGCGGGATGCGGAAGGTAACCTGCACGAGTTGCGCCCCGGGCAGACCCTTCAGGAAGGGGAGACCGTCGTCACGGCCGATGGTGGCCGGGTGGTTCTGGATACTGAAACGCACACTGCGGTGGTGGTCGTGGGCGGGGCGGATGAGCTGACGCTTACACCCGACATGATGGCGGATTCGGAGCAGGCAACCGGCTCCGCAGAAGAGACGGATGAACTCGACCCTGAAGACGTCGAGCGGATGATCGACAGGCGAGTCGAACTGGAGGGTACGCCAGCCGCCGAGCTCGAGCTGAGCGACACCGGGGAGCCGGACGACGCCGGTCCCGAAGAACCGGAAGTGGAATCGGATCCGGATGAGGACGGCCACAATTGGGTGCGCCTTGATCGCGTCGGGGACGAAACCGAGCAGAGCTATGTCTACCGAGTGGGTCGTGTGGCCGATGAGACCGAGCAGTTCTACGCCTACGACGGCTATGAAACAGACGATCGCGAGTGGGAAGCCCGCGGGGGCGAAGAGGGCGAAAGAAGCTCCCTGCCCGATGGCTCGATCACCGTCAGCCTTGCAGCCGTGAATGCAAGCAACATTGCGGATGCGCCCATATCCGGCACCACGACGGGAGTAAACGAGGGACAGTCCGTAAGCCTCGTCATCAGTGACGGCAACCCGAATACCGACGATGTGCTCGCGACGGCGACCGTTGGAGAGGACGGCACCTACAGCACCAACGCGGATCTGAGCGGTCTGCAAGAAGGGGATTTGACGGTCACCGCGACCGTTGAAGATCAGGCGGGTAACGATCAGACCGCGACGGACTCCTCGATCCTGGACACCACACCACCCACCGTCGAGGTGATGCTGGACGATGAGGGTGCGCCGCTGGCTGCAGGCGAAGAGACCTCGATCACGATCGACTTCAGTGAAAAGGCGTTTGACGTCGACAGTGGAGAGGCGCTGAC
>NZ_KB898730.1:55097-197926 GCF_000377785.1 Thioalkalivibrio sp. ALJ24
AGGATGTCGCCGAGCTTCTGCAGCTGGAAGGTCTGGAGCGGGTCGGAGATCTGGAGCAGGACGGTGGCGATCCGACGCGCTGGACGGGCACGGTGGTGCCCGCCGAGGAGTTCAATGGCGAGGCCAGTGCGAGCATTCCGGGTGAGAGCTACGCCGACGAGGCGGGCAACCGGGGCAGTGAAGGTGAAGACAGCATCAAGGTGGACACCACGGCGCCCACACTCGAAATTACTTCCGATAAAGACACGCTGGCTGGTGATGAAACCACCACACTGACCTTCAAGTTCAGTGAACCCGTCACTGGTTTCACCGAGGGCGACATCCAAGTCGAAGGCGGCGATCTGGTTGGGGATAGCCTCAGCACCGACGATGACGAAACCTGGACAGCCGAGTTTACCGCTGCGGGCGGCGAGTCCATCCGAGTCAAGGTAGAAGACGACGACTACACCGACAAGGCGGGCAACAAGGGTTCTGGTGACGACCACACCATTAACGCCGCGCCGGTGGCAGAAAACGTCACCGATATCACGTCGGTGGACAAGCCGATCATTCTCGACGTACTGGACAATGACAGCGACCCGGACGGCGATGACCTGCATGTTGCCAAAGTCGACGGGGAAAAAATCCCGACCGATGACGAGATCCCGGTCGAAGGCGGCACGGTCAAGCTGATTGAAGAGGGTGAAAACAAAGGCAAGCTGGAGTTCACCCCAGAGACCGACCCTGACCAGTTCAATTTTGCCGACAGTAACGGCCAGGTCACCTTCGACTACACCGTCAGCGACGGCCAGGGCGGCACGGACACCGCCACCGTCACCGTGGGTGTGATTGATGTCTCCATCACCGATGACGCCCAACCCGATGGCGACGGCGGCGACGGCGTCCTCGCCTCCATTGACGATCTGGAAAACGTCCGGATCAGTGGCCAGATTCCGGCCGGTGGTTCGGTGGTAAGGCTGGAAGTTACTGATGATGCAGGGGGTGAAGTAGAGGTTCAGGAAGACGATATCTCCATTGACGAGGACGATTGGACTTTCAGCGCCACCGCGAACCTTGAAGGCTTGGACGATGGCACCCTGACTGTCAGGCTGGAAGCCAAGGACAGCGCAGAAAATTCGGCCACCACCGAAAACAAAATCCAGAAAGATACCGTGACCGAGGTGGAGATCACGGCGATCGAGGCGGATACCGCGGATAAGGTAGACGTGATCAGCGGCACCGGAGAACCGGGTGCAACCATCTCGCTGTATCAGGTCGCAGCGGATGGCAAGGAGACCCGCATCCCGGGTGCCGACAGCATCCAGGTCGTTGAAGACGAAGACGAAGGCGGGAAGTGGTCATTCGAGCCGGGCCAACCACTGGAAGAGGAACTTTTCGAGATCAAGGCCAAGGCCACCGATCCCTGGGGGAATACCGATTCGGATACCCGTTTCGTGCCCGTTCTTGAGCTTGGTGATCGCATCACCGTCGAGGAAAGCGGTATCGCCGGAGATGGCGACGACCAGCCGGCCGGTACGAACCCGGACAAGGTTGCTCGTACCGATTCCGGCAATCTGACGTTTACCTTTGCCGAAAATGAAGACCTGAAGACGCTGCAGATCGGCGAGAATGGCGAGAGCTTCGATCACGATCAGCTGAAAAAGGCCGCTAAAGATAACCCGATCGATTTTGATACCGATTACGGCACGCTGGAAATCACCGGGTACGACGACAGCGGCGACACGGCCACGCTGGATTACCGTTTTGAGCTGACCCGAGCCGCAGACCATTCGGAAGTGGACGACGACGAGCCGTTCGTTGATTCACTTGACCTGCGCCTGACCGACACGGCGGACGATGTGCGCACCGGCGTACTGGAAATCGCGATCGAGGACGATGCACCGAGCGCGAGGGACCTTGAGGACAAGCAGGAGGTCACCGAGGGAGACGATGCCTTCGAAGGAACCAACCTGCTCAACAACGATAACCCGGGTGCCGACGGGGCCGTGGTGCATACAGTCTATTACACCAACCGTGATGGCGACGAGGCCGACGTTAAGGTCGGCAATGCCGCTGACGTCGATGGTTACGTTCAGACGGAAACGGTTGATACCAGGTACGGCGAGCTGACCGTAAGCAGTGACGGCACCTGGTCTTACAGCGTCCTGAAGACCGTCGATCACGCCGGAGAGGACGAGGTCATCGAGTCGTTCGAATACGACCTGATCGACGGCGACGGCAGCGTCAGTGAAAACCACGCGTCCAAGGACATCCAAATTGCCGACACCGAACCGGAGGTCGGCGATACTGACGATGCCACCGTGGCCGAGGCCAACCTCCCCAGCGGTACCGATCCCGATCCCGAAGGCAATGACCCCAGGGTAACCGGAAAGCTCGATGTCTCCGGCAATGACCCCTTCCTGGTCAGCTTTGATGATATCTCAGACGAGGACAGCGACTCGCTCTACGGTGAAGGCTTCACCGCCGGCGGCGAGACCGTCCATTTCCGGGTCAGTGACGATGGCGGCACGCTTACCGCCAGCACGGATCAAGACTTCGAGGAAGACGGTGCCGAGGTCTTCACCGTTTCACTGACCGACCGCAAGCAGTCCCTGGACGATGCACGGAAGGGCAAGGCCCCGGAGCCGGGTTACGAGTTCACCCTCAAGCGACCTCTGGATCAGGCGATCGGTGAAGAGAAAGCCGACTTGCCTTTCGACTTCACGGTTCAGGAACAGGCCGGCGAGGACGAAGAGGGGTACGACGAAGGCAAGGATTCGGTTTCCGGGAGCTTCACCGTCTCGGTTGAGGATGACGTAGTAGACAAGACCCGGGACATCGAGCTGGACGAGGACAAGGAGTTTTCCTTCCGGACCCCAGCCAAGGCTAACGACGATACCATCAAGATCAAGGACGGGCCAGAATTCGGCCAATCCGAAGAGGAGGAAGAGGGCGACCTCCCCGATGGCATTGCCATTGATGCCGAGACCGGCAAGATCACCTACACCCCGCGGCCGGACTTCAGCGGCGAGGATTTCTTCATTTACAGATTTGACCCTGGTGACGGCGAGGCTCGAGAAATCGCTGTTACCGTCACCGTTAACCCGGTCTCTGACGAACCCGATTTCAATGCGGCCGAAACCGAAATCACGGTCGACGAAGACCCGGTAAAGGGTCGGGGCGAGGACAAATCCCGGGTGGCGTTGGGTTTCGACGCGCCGGTGCCAAGCGACCAGGACAAGGCCAGCGCCGAGCGCCTGGGTGCCATCGAACTGAGCGACATCCGTGAGGGTGCCAAGCTGGTGTTAGTGGATGAAGACGGAGATCTCATTGCTGGTGATGGTGTAACGAACGGTGAAATCGAAGGCGGTAACGTTGAAATTGATGAGAGCGGTGCAGTCCAGTTCGTGATCAAAGAATATCTGGAAGACCACACCCATATCCATATCGAAAATTGGGAAAATAAGTACCCAGATGCCATCCGGATCAGCAAGGAAAACTTCGAGAATCTGGAACTCCGTGGTCCGGATCACGACGCGACCAATTTCAAGGTGACCGGAAGCGTAACCTCCTACGAAGTAGATGGGAGTGGCAATCCGTTGGATCCCGATGATTACCCAGAGGGACAGAAGCTCAAGAGTTCTTCCGAGGACTCAGTCAATGTGACTGTATTGGCTGTTACGGATCCGGTAACGCTGGAGCTGAACGACGATAACAAGCTCGACCAGAAAGAGAACATCGAAGAGGTTGATCTGGAGCCCGAAGAGGGCAAAGCCACAGTCACTCTGAAAGAAGATAGCCCGCTGGACCTGTCGCGCCTACTGACCGCCGATTTCGACGATCTCACCGGCAGCGAGACCCGCTGGATCGAGATCTCGGGTGCCGCGGAGGGAACCTTCGTCACTGTCAACGACAATACCTATACGGCCGGCAGCGATGGTGACATCGAGATTCCCTCCAGTGCACTGGGCGACTTCGGTGACGGTAAGTCCCGTGACCTGCCGACGCTGGAACTCACCCCGCCGGACGATTTCAGCGGTGATATTTCCGGCACGACCATCACCCTGAAGGCACAGGACATCGACCCGGACGAGGACGACCCGGATGGGGATGTTGAGGAAGACTCGGTGAATCTGGACCTCCAGGTGACCCCTGTTCCCAATGAAATCGACGACCTTGATCAGGTCGAGATTGACGAATATCGCCCCGGAGAGGAAGGCGCAGATCAGGACGGTCGGGTCTTCCTCGACGGTCTGGAACCCGGTGACGTACAAGAGACAGAGAAGATTACCAAAGTCGTTATTGAGGATATTCCCAAAGACTGGAAAATCTTCAAGGGTAAAGGTGGAGACCGAGAGGAGCAGGATCTCGAGGGAGACAATGGCGGCCCCTTCAGCCTGACGATTGAGGATGAAGACGGCATAGAGGATCTGGGAGAGTACACGATCCGTGCACCGGAGTATCGCAGCGAGGATGTTGACCTGAACCTGAAGGTTACGGTGGAGGATACCCCGCCTGAAGGCAGTACCGTCGATGATTCTGTCGAGGGCACATTCGATGTAAAACTGCCCATCAAGGTCCAGCCGGTGGCCGGAACGGTGGAAGACGGCGATGTGGAGACGCCAGAAGATATTGCGTATGACAACAGCGTGGACGAAGACGGGGCGGGAACTGTCGGTGTCAAGCAGGATGAATGGTACAACCTGAACGATACGTCAAAGACGGACGACCTGAGTGGCGACGACACGCTCAAAACAGGCTGGGGCAATGAGGATGGTTCTTACCTGAACCGGGACGACGGGGATGAACCGAGCGAAACGACCTACGCCCAGCTGACCCCGAATCTGGTCAAGGGGCAAGGTGAGAACGCCGATGGCGTGCGGTTCCGTTGGGAGGAAGATGGTGAAACCCGGGAGGTGGCGTACAACGGCACACCAGTGGACGTGCCGGTTGAGTTCCTGGACACCCTTGAAATGCGTGCTGGCGCCTTCCAGGCAGGCGAGTTCGAAGTCGAGGTGCGGGCCAAAACGGTCGATCCGGGTGAAGAAGACGATGACACCGAATCGGAAGCCGTCAGCGAGGATGGGAAATACCTGCTGACCGGGATCGTGTTCGAACCCAATGCCAGTGACAATGTTACATTGAATATCTCCAGCACTTCAGGGAAAGAAAGCTCGCAGGAAGAGACACGCAAGATTGATCTGGATATTGACCTGGGCTCCGCTGATCCGTACGAGACGTTTAATATCACGCTGGAGCGCGTGCCGGAAGGCGCAAAGATCTTCTATGATGGGGATGAACTCGATCTTGACGACGCTGAAAAGGAAGATGATGGAGATGGCGGCCTTGCGCGCGGCCAGAACTCGGTAAGTATAGAAGACTTTAATCCCTCGAAGGACCTGCGGGTGGAGACCGCGCCCAACGACAACCGCGATTTCAGCCTGAAGTTGGCGGGTGATGTCGTGGACAAATTCGAGGGCTTCGCGGGTTCTTTCAAGAGTATAGAAGATCTCGTGACTCGGGGTATTCGCGTCAATGTGGAAGGCGTGGCCGACCCGGCATCCGTTGACGCGATCGAGGATTACCAGGTTACTGAGGAATCAGATGCCCAATCCGTCTCGCTGAATAAGCTGATCGACGCGCAAAGTCTCGAGATGGAGGACACTGACGGGTCCGAGAAGCTTACCCTTCGACTGGAGGGGCTGGAGAGTGACTTCCGTCTTGCCGGCGAGGGGCTTTCCTCACTGGGTGGAACCGGGACGGATCGGCAGTGGCTGCTCGATCTGGAGTTCAATGATGAGAAGTCCATCGAGAGCCTTCGAGACAAGTTGGAGGGCAAGCTGGAGAAGGTCGAACTCTCGATACCCGAGCACTTCAGCGGTGAGGTGCGCTTCAAGCTAGCGCCTATCACCACCGAGGATGACGGTGACTCGAAGACCCATGACAGCACTGACGTGCAGCTGGATGTGACCCCCGTGCCTACGGCAGATATCCGCACCAGCGTGACGGCCAACGAGGACGAATACCAGAAGCTCAACTTCGATCTGCGCAACAGTCCGGAGGTGAAGAACGAGGAACTGCTGGCCGTGCGGATCAGGGAGAAGGATATCGATGAGGACAATTTCCAGCTTTATCTGGATAGTGGCAGCGATGCGGTGACGCTTGGCGAGGCTGCCAATAATGGGGACAACGGTGTCACGCGCGATGACGGCTGGCTGGAGCTGACCGGCGATGCCCTGACCAAAACGTATGTGAAGGGGGCGCCCAACGTCTCCGCCGATGGTCTGTCCTTCGATGTGGAATACGACATCAAGGCGTCGCCCTGGGACGAGTACGACGGCGATGTGGATCCGGTGACTGACACCTTCGCGGATGATTACAGCGTCACGATCGAAGCCGTGACGGATCCGGTCGAAATGGAACTGACCTCGGTGGATAACGACTCCGAGGCAACGAGTGTCGAGGTGGAGGAAAACCGCTCCGTAGACGTGTCAGTCCGGCTCCGGAAAGAGGAGGATGAAAACGCGGATAATCAGCGCGACCACGATGGCAGCGAAAAGCTGGAGTTCTTCGTCATCGACAACGTGCCGTTGGGCGTGACTGTCGAGGGTGGCGAGTTCATTGGCGAGACCACCGGCACGGCCGATGATCCCGATCTCACCACCGGTCAGTGGCGGCTGAATGTCGAGGAGACGTTCGAAGGAGGACAGGACGAGTGGCCGGTGGAACAGACCATCATCTTTAAAGTGGAGGGGAACGCAGATCGCCTGGCCGGCCTTGATGAAGAGATCGCGATTACAGCATGGACTCGGGACGCGGCCGTAAATGGGCAGGATCAGCCTGGCTGGGAACGGGACACGGTGGGGTGGCAGCTTGAGGTGGCCGAGGACTTCAATGATGACGAGGCCAATAAACAGACGCCGTTGACCATCGAGGAGGATTCCTGGGAGGCGCAGGAAGCGGAGATGACCGAAGACGAGTCCATCGCGCTTGGTGAACTGGTGTCTGGTGCCTTTTTCGAGCCGGAGGAGGATGGCAGTTTTTCGATCACCCTGACCGATGTGCCGGATGGCGTCACGATCTCGGGCATGACCGAGACCACCGTGGATGGCGAGGATGTGTACTACGCTCATCGCTCCGGCGGGCGGCAGGAGCTTGAGAACCTTCTGGGTGAGATTCGGGTACAGGCCCAGAAAGACGCCAACAAGAATAATCTTGAGCCGGGTGAGTTCGAATTCGATGCCACGCTGACCACCTACGCCCCTGGCGGGGACGAGGACATCGCCACCACCACTATCGGTCCGGACGTGACCATTGAGCCAGTCACCGATGCCTTCGAGTTGACGGTGTCCGTACCGAGTGATGCGGAGGAGGCACAGGAAGCGGACGGCCGTGACGGGGACGTGGAGCTCGAGGTTTCCCTGAGCAATCCAGCCGATGGCGCCTTTGCGCAGCTGCTGAATGCGGACGAACAGCCTGCGGACACCGTGTTCGTGCGTCTCGATGACGGCGGGATGGACGACGAAGGCGCCCTGCTCTGGAACGGTTCGGAGATTACGGAAACAGTCTTTGGTGAAGATGCCGAGTGGCTGGAGGATGACGAGACCTACTTCGTTCTCGACGGTGTAGAGCTGAACGATGACGGCAAGGCCAGCCTCGAGGGCTTGACCTATCGCTCGGCTCAGTACGCCTCCGGCAGCGTCGACGTGCACGTGACCGTCGCCGGTCGTGAAGAGAACGCCGAGAACATCGAAACCACGTCCAGCAGTGAAAGTTTCGACATCGCTCCGGTTAACAGCGGGCTGGCCGATGATTTCATCGTCGGTGATACCTCTGGGCTGGAACGCGACGGCGAAGACCGAGACGATCCGATCGAGATCGACGTGGAAAATCTCGAGCTGAACGATGAATCGGAACGGGTCCAGGCCGCCTTCTTCGAGAAGGTCCCCAACGGCTACACCGTAGTGCACGGAGAGGACGCGGAAAGCGCAAGTTCGGCCAGTAACGCGGGCTCCGACGGCGAAGGCACCAACAAGTGGTCCATCCCGGTAAGCCAGGAGGGCGCGTTGCCGACCTACATTGCCATCAAGCCGCCTCGCTACAAATCGGAGAAGGTCGAGGACATACGGTTCACGGTGCTCTCCGGTGAAGAAGGTCTGGAACCGAAAGAAACGAGTGCCGAATTTGACCTGATCGTGGAGGGCGTGGCCGACGGGATCGATATTTCCCCCAACCCCAGCTTCGGTGACGAAGGCGAACCGGTGCGGCTCAATCTCAACGCCGACATGAAGGATTTCTCCGGGTCCGAGACGGCCACCTTCGAGTTCAGGGAGCTGGGCAAGGGTGCGGCGTTCTATCTGCCAGACTCTGACACTGCTGAGCTGAAGCTGGCGCCCGGCGCGGATACGAGCTGGGCATACGACTCGGACGAAGACACCTACACCGTCGAGGGCGTGCCCTCGGACATGATCAACCGGCTGCACGTGCTGCAAGCCGACAGTGCGGTCACGGATGGTGGCGAGGTGCGCGGCAAGACGGTGGAGCCGAATAACTTCGATGACGAAGTCGAGCCGAACGAAGAACCGGAATTCACCGCCTCCAAGGATCTGCGTCTGGAGATCAGCCCGGTTACACCTTCGGAAGGTGACGACACCCTGCTCTACAGCGGGGAGGCCATCGATGCTCTTGGGGGGAAGGACACCATCCTGTTGCAGTTCAACAACGACCTGGAAAAGGATGACTACGCCAAATTCGACAACATCGAGATCTTCGACCTGACGAACAGCGGCAGCAATAAGCTGGATGCATTGCGCCCGGAAGATGTGCTCGAAATGACCGATGACAAGAACCTGCTGGAGATTCTAGGCACCGACCAGGACAAGGTCGCGCTCAAAGGCCAGAGTGAGGAGGTTGATGACCCCGAAAACGGCGAGCCTGAAGAAAAGGCAGTGAACTGGAAAAAGGACAGCGGTGCCGACAAGGATGGGTTCAAAGTGTACGAGGCCACTTGGGGCGAATACTCCGCCACTGTGCACATCCAGTCTGAGATCGACGTCAAACTCCAAGACGTCACCATCGACCAATAACCCCCGACCCAGAGTGAACCGCCCGACTGCCGGGCGGTTCCCGGTCGTTTGCGAATTGTTGAATCATCAAGGGAGAAAACCAGTGCTTTCGAAGCAAAAACTCCGGAACGTAATCGCCGGCCCCACGCTGCTGGCGTCAGCGACGGCTTTGGTCCTGGCAGGCGGAACAGGCGGCCTGCAGGCGGGGGACCGGGCGGTTGCAGGCTCGACGGATATCCCACAACCGCTGCGCGCGGCAATTGTCGAGGCCGTGTCGGAGAACCCGGAGGTGCAGACCGAGTGGCACAACTTTCTGGCTACGGAGCGCGAACAGGACGTGGAGCGCGGCGGGTTTCGCCCGCGGGTGGATCTGAACGCCTATACCGGGTACGAGACGCAGAATTCAAGCGATCGGGACCGGTTCAGCCGCAATCCGCATGGGGCCAGCATCACGCTGACACAGATGCTCTGGGACGGGCTGGAAACCCGTGGCCGGACGGATCGCATGGGCGAGATCAAGCTGGTTCGCTATTTCGAGTTCCGCGAGAGTGCGGAAGAAACGGCGCTGGAGGCGCTGCGGGCGTTCGCTGATGTGCAGCGTCAGCGCAAGCTGGTGGATCTGGCGGAACGCAACTTCGAGGCACACGAGGCGATCCATGAACGGTTGCTGGAACAGCGCGAAACGGGCGTTGGGCGCGGTGCCGATCTGGAGCAGGCGGCCGGTCGCCTGGCTCTAGCTCGCTCGAATCTGACGACGGAACGGGCCAACCTGCACGACGTGAGTGCGCGCTATCAGCGCGTGGTGGGGCAGGCTCCGGATCCAGGTGAGGTGCCGCTGGCAGGGATCTTTGATGAGGACGTACTGCCGCAGGGGCGCGAGAGGGCGCTGGAAGAGGCCCTGATGACCAGCCCGGCCATGTTTGCCGCCCGCCACAACGTGGATGCGGCACAGGAACAGCGACGTGTCGGGCGCTCCGCCTTCCATCCGAATCTGGAGTTTCAGGCCAGCCAGTCGTGGGCGAACGACACGATGGATTTCGCGGATAGCACCGTGAGCGACACCAGCGCGCGGCTGGTCCTCAATTTCAATCTGTATCGCGGTGGGAGCGACCGTGCGCGTCTGGGGCAGTTCACCGAAGAGTTCCACCGCTCGGTGGAAGAACAGGGCACGGCCTGCCGCAACGTTCGGCAGGACATCACCGTGGCCTATAACAACATCGAAGCGCTGTCGGATCAGGTGGAACACCTGCGCCAGCATCGGGATTCTTCGGAAGAGGTTCGGGTCGCTTATCGTCAGCAGTTCGAGATCGGCGAACGCAGCCTGTTGGACGTGCTGGATACGGAAAACGAATTCTTCGATGCGAGTCGTGCGCTGGTCAACGCGCAGCACGATCTGGAGATCGCAAAGGCGCGCGCCCTGTCGACCATGGGCGATCTGCTGGAATATCTCGACATCGCGCGTTCCGACATGCCGGATCCGGAGGATCTGGGGATGCGTAATGGTGAAGTGTCGATCGAAGGGGTGTGCCCGGCCGAGGCGGTCGAGGCAATGCGCTGAGAGCTCGGCGCGGCCGCAATGTAGCCATTGCATCCGCCGGTTGAGGTGACGCCGCTGGAGCCTGATTGCGGCGGATGTCACCAACCCGTGAACGGTCCTGAGCGCTGGCTGCCTGTTCCCTGTAAGTCGTTGAAAAAATGGAGCCGGTGACAGGAGTCGAACCTGCGACCCTCTGATTACAAATCAGACGCTCTACCAGCTGAGCTACACCGGCCTGGTGCCGGGAGTGGGACTCGAACCCACAAGGCCGAAGCCAGCGCATTTTGAGTGCGCCGTGTATACCAATTCCACCATCCCGGCGTGCAGCGCCCGTAGTGTAGCGCACGCAGGGGATGTGGCAATACGGCCGAGCGGTATCCCGCGAGCCGGGGCATGGTAGGATCGCGCGCCATGCGAGTTGCCGATTTTGATTACGAGCTCCCGTCCGAGCTGATCGCGCAGGATCCGTTGCCGGAGCGCACCGGGTCCCGCCTGCTGGTCCTGGAGGGCGAGGAGCCCGAGGATGCCGTGTTCTCGGACATCGGGCGCTGGCTGCGTCCGGGCGATCTGCTGGTCCTCAATGACACGCGGGTGATCCCGGCGCGGGTGTTCGGGCAGAAGGCGAGCGGCGGCCGGGTGGAGGTCCTGTTCGAGCGCGTGCTGGAAGGCGGGCGCGAAGCGCTGGCGATGGTGCGGGCGAGCCGGGCACCCGCTGCCGGAACCCGGCTGCAGCTGGCGGACGGGGCCTTCGAGGTGGAGGTGACCGGGCGCGAGGGGGCGTTCTTCCGCCTGGCGCTGTGCGGCGAAGGAAAGGCAGGCGAGCAGGATCTGCCGGCCCTGCTGCATGTCCATGGTCAGGTGCCGCTGCCGCCGTATATCGAACGCGCGCCGGAGCAGGAGGACGCCACGCGGTACCAGACGGTGTTCGCGCGGCGAGAAGGGGCGGTGGCGGCGCCGACCGCCGGGCTGCATTTTGACGATGCGCTGCTGCGGGGGCTGCGCGAGAGCGGTGTGGAAACCGCGTCGGTCACGCTGCATGTCGGGGCGGGAACTTTTCAGCCGGTGAAAGTCGAAGACACGGCCGACCACGAGATGCATGCCGAATGGCTGGAGGTGTCGCCTGAGCTGTGTGCGGCGGTCGCGCGCTGCCGCGAGCGTGGCGGCCGGGTGGTGGCGGTGGGCACGACCTGCGTGCGTGCGCTGGAATCGGCCGCGGCGGGTGGCGAGCTGGCGCCCTTCACGGGCGATACCCGGCTGTTCATCCAGCCGGGCTATCGCTTCCGCGTGGTCGATCGCATGATCACCAATTTTCATCTGCCGCAGAGCACGCTGCTGATGCTGGTCTCGGCGTTTGCCGGATATCGCCGTCTGTTTGCGGCCTACGCACACGCGGTGTCGCAGCGCTACCGTTTCTTCAGTTACGGGGACGCGATGTGGCTGGCACCCGGCGATCCGGACGATCGGCCGCCGAGCGCGGAGGCTTCCGATGCAGTTTGAACATCTGGGCAGCGACGGGGCGGCCCGGCGCGGCCGGCTGACCTTCCCGCGCGGAGAGGTCGAGACGCCGGCTTTCATGCCGGTGGGCACCTACGGGACGGTCAAGGCGATGACCCCGGAGGAGCTCACCGGGCTGGGGGCGCAGATCATCCTCGGCAACACCTTCCATCTGATGCTGCGTCCGGGGACGGAGATCATTCGGGCGCATGGCGATCTGCATGATTTCATGCACTGGGAGGGGCCGATCCTCACGGATTCGGGCGGTTTTCAGGTCTTCTCCCTGGCCGAGATGCGCAAGATCACGGAGGAGGGCGTGCGCTTCCAGTCGCCGGTGGACGGCTCGAAGGTGCTGATGACGCCCGAGTCGTCGATGCAGGTCCAGCGTGAGCTGGGCTCGGACATCGTGATGATCTTCGACGAATGCACGCCGTACCCGGCCACATATGACGAGGCGCGCCGCTCCATGGAGCTCTCGCTGCGCTGGGCGGACCGCTCGCGTCAGGCCCACGGCGACAACCCGGCAGCGCTGTTCGGGATCGTGCAGGGGGGCATGATCCCCGAGCTGCGCCGGGAGTCGGCGGCCGGACTGCGCTCGATCGGCTTCGACGGCTACGCCATCGGCGGGCTGTCGGTGGGCGAACCGGAGGACGAACGCCTGACCACCCTGGACGTGACCCTGCCGGAACTGCCGGTGGAGCAGCCGCGTTATCTGATGGGGGTGGGGCGGCCGGAAGATATCGTGGAGGCGGTGCGCCGCGGGGTGGACATGTTCGACTGCGTGATGCCAACCCGCAACGCGCGCAACGGCTTTCTCTACACACGCGAGGGCGTGCTGCGGATCCGCAACGCGCGGTTCCGCGACGATACCGGGCCGATCGACCCCGAATGCGGGTGCTACACCTGCCGCAATTACTCGCGGGCCTATCTCAAGCATCTCGACAAATGCAACGAGATCCTCGGCTCGCGGCTGGCGACCACGCACAACCTGCATTTCTACCAGGACCTGATGCGCGGGATGCGCGAGGCGATCGCCGAAGGGGCACTGGACGCCTTCGTGGCGGATTTCTATGGCCGGCGCGGCATGGACGTGCCTGCTGTGCCATAATTCGCGCCGCTTGTTGAACCGAATCGAATCGCTGAACGGAGAACCCGCATGGATTTCCTGATTTCCGCCGCCCACGCGCAGGAAGGCCAGGCCGCCGGTGGTGGCCTGATCGAATTCCTGATCATGATCGTCATCTTCTTTGCGATCATGTACTTCCTGATCATCCGGCCGCAGAGCAAGCGGGCCAAGGAACACCGCGCGATGGTCGAGGCGCTGTCGAAGGGTGACGAGGTGGTCACCAACGGCGGCATTGCCGGCAAGATCACCGAAGTGGGCGAGAACTTCATCCGCGTCGACGTGGCGGACGGCGTCAACATCGCCGTGCAGAAGCAGTCGGTGCAGTCCGTGATGCCCAAGGGTTCCCTGAAAGACCTCTGAAGGTCCGTAGCCGATGCGCAACTCCTTTCCGCTGTGGGTGTACGCCCTGATCGTCGTGGTCATCGCCGTCGGGCTTCTGTACGCGGCCCCCAACCTGTTCCCCGAAGATCCTTCCGTGCAGATCGACAACCCGATGGCGGGCGAGGTCGACGAGGAGATGGAGGGTGTCATCGGCACCGTGCTGGGCGCTCAGGGACTGTCCCCCATGCTCGCCGAGCGGCGTGAGGGGCAGCTCCTGCTGCGCTTCGAATCGGCGGAAGACCAGGAGCAGGCCGCCGAGGTTCTGCGTGGGGCGCTGGATGACGATCACACCGTGGCCCTGAACATGGCCCCGGCCACCCCCAATTGGCTGCGCGCCATCAACGGGCAGCCGATGGCGCTGGGTCTGGATCTGCGCGGCGGGGTGCATTTCCTGTTTGAAGTCGATCTCGACGCCGTGATCGGCACGGCCATCGAACGCTACAGCAACGAGCTGCGGCCGCGCCTGCGCGAGGAGGGCTACGCGTTCTCGTCGGTCGAGGACGGCGGCGACGAGCTGCGCATCCAGTTCGCCAGTGCGGACGACCGGGACGCGGCCGAGGGCTTTCTGGGTCGCGAGTATCGCGGCGAGCTGGAGTGGGATGCTCGGCAGGAGGACGATGTCTGGCTGCTGGTGGCGACCCTCGAAGAAGACCATCTGACGGAACTGCGCCGCCAGGCCCTGCAGCAGAACATCTCCACGCTGCGGACCCGGGTGGATGAGCTGGGCGTAGCCGAGCCGCTGATTGCCCAGCAGGGCGAGCATCGCATCGTGGTGCAGCTGCCCGGCGTGCAGGACACCGCACGTGCGAAGGAGATCCTCGGGGCTACCGCGACCCTCGAGTTCCGCCTGGTGTCCGAGAGTGGCGACCCGATGGAGGCCCGCGAGACCGGCGATATCCCGTCCGGGACGCGGCTCTACGAGGAACGTGACGGCACGCCCGTGCTGCTGCAGCGTCAGGTCATGCTGACCGGCGAGTTCATCACCGATGCCTCGTCCGGGATCGCCGACGACACCGGCGGTCCGGCCGTGTTCATCAATCTCGACGGCCAGGGCGCGCGGATGTTCTCGCGTGTTACTTCCGACAACGTCGGCCGGCTGATGGCGACGGTCTTCATCGAGACCATCATCGAGACCGAGGAAGAGGAGGGCGAGACGGTGATGCGGACCTCGCAGAGCGAGGAGGTCATCAACGTCGCGCGCATCAACGAGCCGCTGGGCGGCCGCTTCCAGATCAGCGGCCTGGAGAGCACGACCGAGGCGCGCAACCTCGCGCTGCTGCTGCGGGCCGGGGCGCTGGCCGCTCCGATGTCCATCGTCGAGGAGCGCACCGTTGGCCCGAGCCTGGGTCAGGAGAACATCGATCGCGGGATCCAGTCGGTGATCATCGGCTTCATCCTTGTGATGCTGTTCATGATCCTGTACTACCGGGTGTTCGGTGTGGTCGCCAACGTCGCACTGGCCCTCAACCTGGTGTTCATCGTTTCGGTGCTGTCGATGCTGCAGGCGACGCTGACGTTGCCGGGTATCGCCGGGATCGTGCTGACGGTGGGCATGGCCGTCGATGCGAACGTGCTGATCTTCGAGCGCATACGCGAGGAGCTGCGCAACGGCATGTCACCGCAGGCGGCGATCGCCTCGGGCTACGACCGCGCGCTGACCACCATCGCCGACGCCAACGTGACGACCCTGATCGCCGCCGTGGTGCTGTTCATCTTCGGTACCGGCCCGATCAAGGGCTTCGCCATCACCCTGTCGATCGGGATCATCGCCTCGATGTTCACCGCGATCGTGGTGACGCGCGCCATTGTCAATCTGACGTACGGACGCCAGCCGCGGCTGGCCCGTATTTCCATCTAAGTCCGGGAGCCGCGGAATGCTGCCGCATCTCAATTTCGCCGAGTCCAACATCGACTTCCTGGGCAAGCGCCGGGTCACGCTGGTGATCTCGGCGGTGCTGATCATCCTGTCGCTGGTGATGCTGGCCACGCGCGGCATCAACTTCGGGATCGACTTCACCGGGGGCACCCTGGTCGAGGTCGGTTACCCCGAGGCCGTGGAGCTGGATCCGATCCGCGAGGTCATCACCGAGGGCGGGTTCGAAGGGGCCCAGGTGCAGACCTTCGGTACCGCCCGCGACGTGCTGATCCGTCTGCCGCCGAGCGAAGACGAGGATGTCGACGAGGCCGCGCTGTCGAATCAGGTGATGCAGCTGCTGGAGGCCGGTGGCCCCGAGGGTGCCGACCTGCGACGGGTGGACTTTGTCGGCCCGTCGGTGGGCGAGGAACTGCGGGAGCAGGGCGGCCTGGCGATGCTGTACGCCCTGGCGGGCATCCTGATCTATGTCGCGGTGCGCTTCGAGTGGCGTTTCGCGGCGGGGTCGGTGCTGGCGCTGGTCCACGACGTGGTGATCACTCTTGGGATCTTTTCCCTGCTGCAGTTGGAGTTCGATCTGGGCGTGCTGGCAGCGATCCTGGCGGTGATCGGGTATTCGCTCAATGACACCATCGTGGTCTACGACCGAATACGCGAGAACTTCCGCATATTGCGCAAGCAGGGGACCGAGTTCGTGATGAACAACGCGGTCAACAAGACCCTGGCGCGCACCATCGTGACCAGTATGACGACCCTGCTGGTGCTGTTCGCGCTGTTCTTCCTGGGCGGTGCGGCGCTGCAGAACTTCTCGGTGGCGCTGATCATCGGTGTGCTGGTGGGGACCTACTCCTCGATCTTCATCGCGGCCACCGCGGCGCTGATGCTGGGCGTGGACCGTCAGGTCCTGCTTCCGGTGAAGCGGGAAGGGGCGGACGAGGAGGATTCCACGCCCTGATCGGGGTGCGGTGATGCCGGGCGGCGATCGATCGCCGCCCGGCGCGCCGTTGCCTTGTGTGGCGAGCGCGGGCGCTCAGGTCCCGTCGCCGGCGCTGCGTCCCTCGTTCTCGGCGGCGTGCAGCCGCTGCAGCATGGCCTTTAGGACCTTGGGGTTGCCGGCCACGACGTCCCCCTTGCGGAAGATGTCGTTGCCGCCCTGCCAGTCGCTGGTGAGCCCGCCGGCTTCCTGCACCAGCAGCAGGCCGGCCGCCATGTCCCAGGGTTGCAGACCCATCTCCCAGAACCCGTCGAACCGGCCGCAGGCGACCCACGCCAGGTCCAGTGCCGCGGATCCCGGGCGCCGGATGCCGGCCGTGCCCGGGATCAGGTGGCGCAGGGTGCGCAGGTAGCGCTCCAGGTCCTGTCCCTCGCGGAACGGGATCCCGGTCCCCAGCAGCGCGCCGGAGAGGTCCTTGCGCTGTGCGACGCGGATGCGCCGGTTGTTGAGAAAGGCGCCGGCTCCGCGGGTGGCGGTGAACAGTTCTTCCTTGAGCGGGTCGTAGACCACCGCGTGTTCCAGCCGGCCTTTCTGCCGCAGGGCGATGGACACCGCGTACTGCGGGATCTCGCGCAGGTAGTTGGTGGTGCCGTCCAGCGGGTCGATGATCCATTCGTGGTCGGCGCCGGTGGCCCCCGGCTGGTTGCCCCCTTCCTCGGCGAGGATCGCATGGTCCGGGTAGGCCTTCTTCAGGGTCTGAACGATCGCCTGCTCGGCGTTCACGTCGACATCGCTGACCCAGTCGTTGCGGGCCTTCTCGCGGGTGTTGACCCGGTCCGGCCGGCCCCAGGCGCGGGTGGTGATGCGTCCGGCCGCGCGGGCCGCCGATACCGCCGTATTCAGCATGGGGTGCATGAGGGCTCTCCGAACATCGCTTGGGAAGGAACCGGGCGCGGCAAACGGACGCCCCCGAAGGTGGCGAACGATACACAAGGCACGGGGGGTTTGGAAGGGTCGCGCCCGTGCCGCGCGCGGCAGTGTACAATCGCGCCCGCATGCGAGCGGGCCGGGGAGGGCAAGGGGCCAGTGGCAGGAGAACGGGAACAGGCAGACGCGGCGCGCACCCTGTGTGAACGGGTCCGCATCGTCCTCGTGGGAACGACCCATCCGGGCAATATCGGGTCGGCCGCGCGCGCGATGAAGGCCATGGGCATGCGTGATCTCGCGCTGGTCGCACCGGAGCGTTTCCCGCACGCCGACGCCACCGCGCTGGCCTCGGGCGCCGACGATGTCCTGGCGCGTGCGACGGTGACGGATTCGCTGGCCGCGGCGGTGGCCGACTGCCATCAGGTGGTGGGCACCAGCGCCCGGACCCGGACCCACTCGGTGCCGGTGCTGGAGCCCGACGGAGCGGCCGGGCGGGTGCTGGATGGTGCGGGCGCCGGGCCGGTCGCGCTGGTGTTCGGGCGCGAACACAGCGGCCTGACCAACGACGAGCTGGATCACTGTCACGCCTTCGTGCGCATCCCGACCGACCCGGAGTTTTCCTCGCTCAATCTCGCCGGCAGCGTGCAGATCATGACCTGGGCGGTGCGCCGCGCCGCGCTCGCTACGTCGCCGGAGGATGCAGACCCCGCCACTGCGCGCGGGTCGGCGAGTGCGCAGGATCCGGCGGCCACTCATGCCGAGCTGGAGGGCCTGTTCGCCCACTACGAGGAGGCCCTGGAGGCGATCGGCATGCTGGACCCGGAGAACCCGCGGCATCTGATGCGGCGGCTGCGTCATCTCTATCTGCGCGCGGAGCCCAGTGCCTCGGAGGTCCGCCTGCTCCGTGGCATCCTCACCCGTACCCTGCGTGGACGGTGAGTGCGGCGGGCGGCTGTGATACCCTAGCGGACAAGTCAGGTTTGAGATCGTAGCCGCCATGTTCAGGACCCTGCGCGAGGATATCCGCTGCGTGTTTGCACGCGATCCCGCTGCCCGCAACGCCTTCGAGGTGCTGACGGCGTACCCGGGTCTGCATGCGCTGTGGTTCCATCGGGTCGCCCACTGGATGTGGAATCACCGTCTGCGCTGGCTGGGCCGGATTCTTGGCAACATCGCGCGGCTGCTGACCGGTATCGAGATCCATCCGGGAGCGCGCATCGGTCGGCGCTTCTTCATCGACCACGGCATGGGTGTGGTGATCGGCGAGACCGCCCAGATCGGTGACGACTGCACCATCTACCATCAGGTGACCCTCGGCGGGACCAGCTGGGAGGGGGGCAAGCGCCACCCGACGCTGGGCGACGAGGTGGTGATCGGTGCCGGGGCCAAGTTGCTGGGACCGATCCACGTCGGTGACCGAGCGCGTATCGGCTCGAACGCGGTGGTGCTCAAGGACGTGCCCGCCGATGCGACCGCGGTGGGCATCCCGGCCCGCGTGCTGGGGCCGCGCCCGGAGCCGGATCCGAGGTTCCAGCAGGCGGCCAGTCGCATGGGTTTCGATGCCTACGGCGTGACCCGCGACATGCCCGACCCGGTGGCGAATGCGCTGCACCGGATCGTGGATCGGGTGCACGAGCTGGACGACCGCATGGAGAAGGCCTGTCAGGCCCTCAAGCGTGCCGGTATCGATCCGGGCGAGGCGCTGGGCGAAGACACCGGGCATCCGCTGGACCCGTGTGACCTGGAAGGGCTGGAGCCGGATACCTGCGAAATCCCGCCCCGCAAACAGCAGGGCAGTAGTTGACTATTTTGATCAGGTATTGCTAGTCTTGGCTGCAAGCTGATCAACGGGGCGCATCCAGCAATGAAACTGACGACCAAAGGACGTTACGCCGTGACCGCCATGCTCGATGTGGCAACCCATACCCGCGAGGGGCCGGTGTCGCTGGCCGAGGTCGCGGGACGCCAGAAGCTCTCGCTGTCCTACCTGGAGCAGCTGTTCTCCCGGCTGCGCAAGCAGGGTCTGGTGGTCTCAAGCCGCGGTCCGGGCGGCGGTTACGCCCTCAGCCGCGATGCCGGTGAGATCAACGTGGCCGAGATCATCATGGCGGTGGACGAACCGGTGGACGTGACCCGCTGTGGCGGGAAGGCGAACTGCAACAAGAACTCGCGCTGTCTGACCCACGACCTGTGGGCGGATCTGAGCGACCAGGTGTATGACTTCCTGAGCAACCGCTCGCTGGCCGAGGTGCTGGAGCGCCATGAGGCGAGTCGCGAGGCCCGCGAGCAGGGCGAGCGACCGGTAACGCTGCACGGAAAGAGCGACGACAAAATCGATAAGGCGGGCGCGATGGCGGCCGCGGACAGGAGCAATGCGTGATGAGTGACCTTAAACTGCCAATCTATCTCGACTATTCCTCGACCACCCCGGTGGACGAGCGCGTTGCCGAGGAGATGAAGAAGTGCCTGACGCGTGACGGGCTGTTCGGCAACCCGGCGTCGCGCAGCCACAGCTTTGGCTGGGATGCCGAGAAGGCGGTGGAGAAGGCGCGCGAGCAGGTCGCGGGCCTGGTCGGCGCGGATCCGCGGGAGATCATCTGGACCAGCGGCGCGACCGAGGCCGACAACCTGGCGATCAAGGGTGCCGCGCATTTCTACCAGCGCAAGGGCAAGCACA
The DNA here is from genome assembly GCF_000377785.1 of Thioalkalivibrio sp. ALJ24. Lineage (GTDB taxonomy): Bacteria > Pseudomonadota > Gammaproteobacteria > Ectothiorhodospirales > Ectothiorhodospiraceae > Thioalkalivibrio. The sequence goes on from NZ_KB898730.1 coordinate 75,091, forward strand.
TCATCACGGTGAAGACCGAGCACAAGGCCGTGCTGGATACCGCGCGCCAGCTCGAGCGCGAGGGGTACGAAGTCACCTACCTCGGCGTCGACGAGAACGGCCTGGTCGACCTGCAGGAGCTGCAGGACACCATGCGCGACGACACCATCCTGGTCTCGGTGATGCACGTGAACAACGAGATCGGGGTGATCCAGGACATCGAGGCGATCGGCAATCTGTGCCGCGAGCGCGGCATCGTGTTCCATGTGGACGCGGCCCAGTCGACCGGCAAGGTGGGCATCGACCTGTCGAAGCTCCCGGTGGACCTGATGAGCTTCTCGGCACACAAGACATACGGTCCCAAGGGGATCGGCGCGCTGTACGTACGCCGCAAGCCGCGCGTGCGCATCGAGGCGCAGATCCATGGCGGCGGCCACGAACGCGGCATGCGTTCGGGCACGCTGGCGCCGCACCAGATCGTCGGCATGGGCGAGGCCTTCCGGATCGCCGGCGCGGAGATGGGCACCGAGCTGGAGCGCATCCGCATGCTGCGTGACCGGCTGTGGGAGGGCCTCAACGACATGGAAGAGGTCTACCTCAACGGCGACAAGGAACGCCGCGTGGCCCACAACCTCAACGTTTCGTTCAACTTCGTGGAGGGCGAGAGCCTGATCATGTCGCTGCGCGACATCGCGGTGTCTTCCGGTTCCGCCTGTACCTCGGCGAGCCTGGAGCCCTCCTACGTGCTGCGCGCCCTGGGTCGCGACGACGAGCTGGCGCACAGCTCGATCCGCTTCTCCATCGGCCGCCACACCACGGTCGAAGAGGTCGACCACACCATCGACATCGTGCACAAGGCCGTCGGCAAGCTGCGCGAACTGTCGCCTCTCTGGGAGATGTACCAGGAAGGCATCGACCTCAAGAGCATCGAATGGGCGGCCCACTGAGGCCGTCCCGGGACAACCACCCACGGGTACGCGAACAGGAGAAACACCATGGCTTACAGTGACAAGGTGATGGATCATTACGAAAATCCGCGCAATGTCGGCAGCTTCGACAAGAGCGACGATGCGGTCGGTACCGGCATGGTCGGTGCGCCGGCCTGCGGTGACGTGATGAAACTGCAGATCAAGGTCAATGACGACGGCGTGATCGAGGACGCCAAGTTCAAGACCTACGGCTGCGGGTCGGCGATCGCCTCCAGCTCGCTGCTGACCGAATGGGTCCGCGGCAAGAGCCTGGAAGAAGCGAGCCAGATCAAGAACACGCAGATCGCGGAAGAACTGGCGCTGCCGCCGGTGAAGATCCACTGCTCGGTGCTGGCCGAGGACGCGATCAAGGCGGCGATCTCCGATTATCAGGAGAAGCACGGCGCCGAAGAACCGGAACAGAAGACGGCCTGAAGGACGACATGGCGATCACACTGACCGACAGCGCGGCTGACCGCATCCGGCACTTCCTCGAACAGCGGGGCAAGGGTGTCGGGGTGCGGCTGGGGGTGAGAACCACCGGCTGCTCCGGCATGGCCTATGTGGTCGAGTTTGCCGACGAGATCGAGGAGAGCGACACGGTGTTCGAGGTCGACGGGGTGAAGCTCGTTGTGAGCCCCAAGTCTCTGGTGTATCTCGACGGCACCGAACTCGACTTCGGCAAGGAAGGCCTGAACGAGGGTTTCCGTTTCAACAACCCGAACGAGAAGGCCCGCTGCGGCTGCGGTGAAAGCTTCAGTATCTGACCGCACCGGAGGTGCGCGGGGTGTGTCGGGGCGGTCCGGTACGGACGGCCGGCTCACCCCTTTTCTTTGTCGGGCCGGCGGGGCCCGGTTTTTCGTTACGGACAGGGAAGGGGCAGTCGGCCGATGAACGATCCGTTTGAGCAGTTTGATCTCCCGGTGACTTTCGAAGTGGACCGCGAGGCGCTGGAAGAACGTTTCCGGCGGCTGCAGGCGGAGCTCCACCCCGACCGTTTCGTGCGTCAGGGCGACCAGGCCCGGCGCATGGCCGCGGCGATGGCGGCGGACGTGAACGAGGCCCACGATATCCTGGCGAATGACTATCGGCGCGCCGTGCGGATCCTCGAGCGCGCGGGCTTCGAATTCGACCCGGAACGGGATACCAGCCGCGACATGGGCTTCATCGAGGCGCAGATCGAGTGGCGTGAGCGGCTGGAGGAAGCCGAACGCGCCGCAGACGCCGCGGCACTGGAGGCCCTGGCCAAAGAACTCGGCAATGCCCGTGCCGAGGCGCGGGCGAAGGTTGCCCGCGCGCTGGATGACCCCGAAAATCCCGCCGATGACGCGCGGGATCGCGTGCTGGAGCTGCGGTTCTTCGACCGCCTGCTGGAAGAGCTGCAGCGTACCCGGCAATCGCTGGGCGCCTGACCCCGTCCGCCGCATCCGCACTACCTCAAGCCTGTTCAGGAGCCGAACGCGATGGCGTTATTGCAGATTACCGAACCCGGCGTCGATTCCGCCCCGCACCAGCGTCATCTGGCGGCGGGGATCGACCTGGGGACGACCCACTCGCTGGTGGCGACCGTCCGCAGCGGCGAGGCCGATACCCTGCCCGACGAACAGGGGCGCCACATCCTGCCGTCGGTGGTGCATTATTCCGCGGAGGGCGCGCAGGTGGGGCACGAAGCGGCCGATCACGCCGCGGACGATCCACACAACACCATCGCGTCGGTGAAGCGCCTGATCGGGCGCGCTGCGGCCGATGTCGCCACGCTCTCGGGCGAGCTGCCGTTCCGGTTGAAGACCGCGGACGAATCCGGCGTTCCGCGCATCGAGACTGCGGCCGGCGACAAGACCGCCGTGGAGGTCTCTGCGGATATCCTCGGGACCCTGCGGGCACGGGCCGAGGCGACCCTGGGCGACGAGCTGGAGGGCGTGGTGATCACGGTGCCGGCCTATTTCGACGACGCCCAGCGCCAGGCCACCCGGGATGCGGCCCAGCTCGCCGGCCTCAATGTCCTGCGGCTGATCTCCGAACCGACCGCCGCGGCCGTCGCCTACGGCCTGGACCAGGGAGAGGAGAGCACCATTGCGGTGTACGACCTCGGCGGTGGCACCTTCGATATCTCCATCCTGCAGCTGCGTCGCGGCGTGTTCGAGGTGCTGGCGACCGGCGGGGACTCCGCGCTGGGCGGCGACGACGTGGACCGCAGCGTGGCCGAATGGCTGCTGCAGCAGGCGGGCATGCAGGGCGAAAACGATCCGCAGCGCCTGCGCCGCGTGACCCTGGAGGCGCGCCGCGCCAAGGAGGCGCTGACCGAGGCGGACACCACCGAGGTGCGTGTGACCCGCGCCGATGGCAGCGAATGGCGGGGGCAGCTGGATCGCGCCGGCCTGCTGGAACTGGCGCGCCCGCTGCTGGACCGCACCCTCGAGGCCTGCGGCCAGGTGCTGACCGATGCCGGTCTTGCGCGCGACGCCATCGACGAGGTAGTGCTGGTGGGCGGCTCTACCCGGATGCCGGCGGTGCGCGAGGCGGTGCAGGAATTTTTTGATCGTGAACCGCGTGCCGGGATCGATCCGGATCGCGTGGTCGCGATCGGCGCCGCGCAGCAGGCGGACATCCTCGCCGGCAACAAGCCGGACACCGAGCTGGTGCTGCTGGACGTGATCCCGCTGTCGCTGGGCCTGGAAACCATGGGCGGGCTGGTCGAATTCATCGTCCCGCGCAACACCACCATCCCGGTCAGTCGGGCGCAGGAATTCACCACCTTCAAGGACGGCCAGACCGCGATGTCGCTGCACGTGGTGCAGGGCGAGCGCGACGTGGTGGACGCCAACCGTTCGCTGGCGCGCTTCACCCTGTCCGGGATCCCGCCGATGGTCGCCGGGGCGGCGCGCATCCGGGTCACCTTCCAGGTGGACGCCGACGGCCTTTTGAGCGTGACCGCGCGCGAGCAGACCCAGGGCGTAGAGGCGCACGTGGAGGTCAAGCCCAGTTACGGACTGACCGACGCCGAGATCGAACAGATGCTGCGTGATTCCGCCTCCGCGGCGCGCGACGACATGGAGGCCCGCCGGCTGCGCGAGGAGCAGGTCGAGGCCGACCGCGTGCTGGAGGCGCTGAACGCCGCGCTGGAAACCGATGGCGACCGCTACCTGGACGCCGACGAACGCGCGAACATCGAGGCCGCCCGCGACGCCCTGGCCGAAGAACGCGGCCGCGGCGAGGATCCGGACGCCATCGAGGCCGCGCGCAAGCGCGTCGAACAGGCCTCCGAGGCCTTCGTCGCGCGCCGCATGAACGACAGCATTCGCCGCGCACTGGCCGGCCACAATGTCTCCGAATACGACGACTCAGGGAACTGACCCCATGCCACAGGTGATCTTTCTGCCGCACGAGGAAATCTGTCCGGAGGGGGCCTCCATCGAGGCCGAGCCGGGCATCAGCATCTGCGATCTCGCCCTGAAGAACGGGATCGAGATCGAACACGCCTGCGAGAAGTCCTGCGCCTGCACCACCTGTCACGTGTACGTGCGTGAAGGGATGGACAGTCTGGAGGAGCCCACCGAGGACGAGGAAGACATGCTGGACAAGGCGTGGGGCCTGGAGCCCGATTCGCGACTGTCCTGCCAGGCCGTGGTCGGCGATGCCGATCTGGTCGTGGAACTGCCCAAGTACACCATCAATCAGGTGTCCGAAAACCACTGATCAGCGGGGGAGTGCGGTCATGAAGTGGACCGATACCAGCGAAATTGCGATGCAGCTTGCGGACGAGCATCCGGACGTGGATCCGCGTACGGTGAACTTCGTCGACCTGCGTAACTGGGTGATCGAGCTTCCCGAGTTCGATGATGACCCCGACCGTTCCGGCGAACGGATCCTTGAGGCGATCCAGCTGGCCTGGATGGAGGAGGCCGACCTCGACGACTGATCGTCGAGGGGGCGCCTGCTGCAAGGCGGGGTAAGAGCGTTGGTGGTGCCGGACGAATCGGTGCGGCCGTTGCCGCGCGCCGGCCCGGCCGCTACACTGCGCGCCGCGTGTTGCGCCCGTGACCGCGTTCGCATCGGGAACCCGCCATCCGGCGGGTTTCGTGTTTGCGGTCACGGAGCCATCCCCCTTGCCCAGACGATTTTGTCCAGACTCAGGAGAGCCCCATGGCCGTTGAACGTACCCTTTCCATCATCAAGCCCGACGCCGTCGCGAAGAACGTGATCGGCGAGATCTACAGCCGTTTCGAGAACGCCGGCCTGCAGATCGTGGGCGCACGCATGATGCACCTCGACCGCGCCCAGGCCGAAGCCTTCTACGAAGTGCACAAGGAACGCCCGTTTTTCAACGATCTGGTCGAATTCATGATCTCCGGTCCGGTGATGGTCCAGGTGCTGGAAGGCGAGGACGCCATCGCGAAGAACCGCGACATCATGGGCGCGACCAACCCCGCCGAGGCGGCCCCCGGTACCATCCGTGCCGACTATGCGGTGTCCATCGACGAGAACGCGGTGCACGGCTCCGATGCCGCGGATACCGCCGAGCGCGAGATCGCGTTCTTCTTCGGTGACGACGGCGTCTGCCCGCGTACGCGCTGAGATCTGCCGCGCAGGAACCGGGGCCGGGCACCTGACGTGCTCGGTCCCGGTGCATTGCCTGTAGGCAGGCGGGTCCCGGGCGAAGTACACTGTGGGATCCGCTCCAATCGGTCGTAGGAATGTCCGTGTCCAATCACGCCCCCGTCAACCTGCTGGGTTACAGCCGCGATCAGCTGGTCGAGCTCTTCGCGCAGTGGGGTGAGCCCCGTTTCCGCGCCACCCAGCTGGTCAAGTGGATCCATCAACGCGGGGTAACGGACTTCGATGCGATGACCGATGTCTCGCGCAAACTGCGCGAACGCCTGGCCTCCGAGGCGGAGATCCGCACGCCCGAGGTCGCCCTGGAAAAGACCTCCGATGACGGCACCGTCAAATGGGTGCTGCGTCTCCCCGATGGCAACGCGATCGAGACCGTCTATATCCCTGACGGCGGCCGCGGCACCCTTTGTGTGTCCTCGCAGGTCGGCTGCGCGCTCGACTGCACTTTCTGCTCCACCGCCCAGCAGGGTTTCAACCGCAACCTGACCAGCAGCGAGATCATCGGCCAGGTCTGGCTGGCGATGCAGCGTCTGCCGGCACCCGAAGGTCGTCCGCGCGCCGTCACCAACGTGGTGCTGATGGGCATGGGCGAGCCGCTGGCGAACTTCGACGCGGTGGTGCCGGCGCTGCAGCTGATGACCGATGACAACGCCTACGGGCTCAGCCGGCGGCGGGTCACGGTGTCGACCTCGGGTCTGGTGCCGGCGCTGGATCGGCTTGCGGAGCACACCGACGTGGCGCTGGCCCTGAGCCTGCATGCCCCCAACGATGAACTGCGCGACCGCCTGGTCCCGATCAATCGCAAATACCCCATTGCACCCCTGATCGATGCCTGCCGGCGCTACGTGGAGGCGACCGGGTCGCACAGCGGGGTGACCGTCGAATATGTCCTGCTGGCAGGGGTCAATGATCGGCCCGAGCATGCGCGCGAACTGGCGGCACTGCTGCGCGGCCTGCCCTGCAAGCTCAACCTGATCCCGTTCAATCCGTTCCCCGGGGCACCGTTCGAGCGCCCCGGCGAGGCGGATATCGAGCGCTTCGAACGGTTGCTGCAGAAGGCCGGGTACGTGACGACGGTGCGGCGCACGCGGGGGGATGACATCGATGCCGCCTGCGGCCAGCTGGTGGGACAGGTGGAGGATCGCACCAATCGGGGCCTGCGCATGATCCGGCTGCACGCGGAGATCCCGGCTAACCAGCGGAGGGCTTCCTGATGGGGAGTGGCAAGTCGCTGGGGCGTGCGGCTGCGGTCCTTGCGCTGGCCGGTCTCCTGCATGGCTGTGGGGCAATGGAACAGCGCGCTGGCGAGAGCAACGAAGCCGCCGACGTGAATGCCGAACTGGGCATCGGGTACATCCGCGAGGGTGAATTCGACCAGGCGGAGGTCAGCCTGAAGCGGGCGCTGGAATATGATCGCAATCACGCCATGGCGAATCTCGGCATGGCCACGCTGTACGAACGGCGGGACGCGGTGGACGAAGCGGTGGAGCACTACGAGCGTGCCCTGGCCCAGGACCCGGATGATCCGCATATCCAGGTGAGTACCGGTGCGATGCTCTGCCGCCAGGGTGACTTCGAGCGCGCCCAGGATCTTTTCGGCAAGGCAATCGACAACGTCGACTACGACCGGCGCGACCTGGCCTTGCTCAATTCGGGCGCCTGCTACGCCGACGAGGGCGAATACGAACGCGCGGAGCAGCGCCTGCGCGATTCGCTGGAGCGCAATCCGGAAAGCCCGCGGGCCCTGCTGGAACTGGCCTCGGTGAGCTATCAGCGGGGCGAACCGATGCAGACGCGTGCCTTCCTCCAGCGGCTGTCAGGGCGCGGCATCGAAAATGCCGAGACCCTGCTGCTGTGCTATCAGGCCGAGACGGACCTCGGCCGTGACCGCGACGCGGCGGCCTGTGCCGAGCGGCTGCAGGAGGAATACCCGGACAGCAGCCAGGCCGCGAAGCTGCAACGGCTGGAGCGGGAAGGTGGCTGATCGCGGCTCGCGCGAACCGGATCTGGGCCGTGTGGAGGACGTGGACGACACGGCCGCTGGCCGTCCGCCACTGAGCGCCTCCGGGGGGCCGGGCCATGAGGAAGAGCCGCCGGTCACCAGTGGCCTGACGATACGGGACCGGCCCTTTTCCGAGGAAGGCCCCGAGTCTCCCGGCGACGACGATGGCGAAGCCCAGCCGGGACGCGGTCTGCGGGTGGCGCGCGAAGCGGCCGGGCTGGAGCTCGCCGAGCTCTCGCGGCGAACCCATCTGGGGCGTTCGTTGCTGGCGGACCTCGAGGCCAACCGTTTCGATCACATCACCCCGGCGTACGTGCGTGGCTACCTGCGTTCCTGCGCGCGCGAACTGGGTGTGGATCCGGACCCCTGGATTCGGGCCTACGACCGGCGTGCTCCGGCCGAGCCCGACCCGCGACCGGTCGCGACCCGCAGGCATCGTCCGCGCGGCCGGCGGCGGCTGTGGCCGTGGTGGCTGGGGGCACTGCTGATTGCGGGCGTGCTGGCCCTGGCCGTCGCGTTGTGGACCGAGGAGCTGTCGATGGACGCCCTGCCGTTCTCGGTCGGTGAAAACGGCGAGCTGGCCGGGGCGCTGGAGCCCGAGGGCGAACACGAAGAACCGGCCGCTACCGCGCCGGACGAGGATCCCACGGTCGAGGCAGAGGCCCCGACCATCGGTCCGCCCGAGCCGCTGGCGCCGCCGGAAGAGGAAGAGGCCGCGCGGGAGGATGAGGATCGGAGCGAGGACGCAGACGTCGTCGATGCCGAGGACCCGTCGGCCGCGGAGCCGGGCGTGGCCGCCGCGCCGGCCGGTCTGACCCACGGCATGGATGAAGGGGTGTTGCCACGCCCGCTGGCGGTCACGCGGGACGCGCCGGAGGCGGCCGCTGACACCGAAGAGGCAGAGATCGACGACCCCGCGCCGGCCGAAGGCATGGCGCGGCTGGAGCTGGAGATCAGCGAGACCTCCTGGGTCGAGATCCGGGACGCGTCGGACGCCGTTGTACTGACCGGCGTGCTGTCGGCGGATACCCGCGAGGAACTGGAACTGGAGCTGCCCGGGCGCGCGGTGCTCGGCAATGCCCCGGGCGTCGAGCTGACACTGAACGGCGAATCCGTGGACTTTGAAGAACACGTCCGCGGAGACCGTACGGCCCGATTCGATCTGGATGAATGACGGTGCGCCCGAACGGCCGCGCCCCGAACCGGAACCTGCCCGAATAAACCCGATGAAAGCCATTCGATCCATTCGCGGGATGCACGACATCCTGCCCGACAGCATCCACCTGTGGCAGCACCTGGAAGACCGGCTGCGCGAACTGCTCGCGCGCTATGGTTACCACGAGATCCGCATGCCCCTGGTGGAGGCCACCGAGCTGTTCGCGCGTTCGATCGGCGATGTCACCGACATCGTCGAGAAGGAGATGTACACCTTCCAGGATCGCAACGGCGACAGCCTGAGTCTGCGGCCGGAGGCCACGGCGAGCTGCGTGCGCGCCGGGATCCAGCACGGGCTGCTGCACAATCAGGTGCAACGGCTGTGGTACATGGGGCCGATGTTCCGCCATGAACGGCCACAGAAGGGGCGCTACCGCCAGTTCCACCAGGTCGGCGTGGAGGTGTTCGGCCTGCCGGGCCCGGACATCGATGCCGAGGTGCTGGCGATGACCGCGCGGCTGTGGCGCATGCTGGGGCTGGAGAACGTACGCCTGGAACTGAATACCCTGGGCACGCCGGAGTGCCGCGCGCAGTACCGCGAGCACCTGATCGCCCATTTCGAGGCGAATCGCGACGCGCTGGACGACGAGGCGCGCAACCGGCTGTACGAGAACCCGATGCGCATCCTCGACAGCAAGGACCCCGGCACGCGCGAGGTGGTCGCCGGCGCGCCGTCGCTGATGGACCATCTCGATGCCGAGTCGCGCGCCCATTTCGATGCCCTGTGCGGCCACCTGGATGCGCTGGGCATCGCCTGGGAGCACAACCCGCGGCTGGTACGCGGGCTCGACTACTACACCCATACCGTGTTCGAGTGGATCACCGACGAGCTCGGGGCCCAGGGCACGGTGTGTGCCGGCGGCCGTTACGACGGTCTGGTCGAACAGCTGGGCGGGCGCGGGACGCCCGCGATCGGCATGGCGATGGGGCTGGAACGCCTGGTTGCCTTGCTGGAAGCGCGCGAGGACGCGCCCGCGCCCGGGACGCCGGATGTCTATCTGATCGTGCCGGAGCCCGACCATACCGGCGAGGCCCTGCGGCTGGCCGAGGAACTTCGCGATCGCCGCCCGGATCTGCAGCTGGTGCAGCATTGTGGCGGTGGCAGCATGAAATCGCAGATGAAACGGGCGGATCGCCTGGGCGCACGCCTGGCCCTGGTGCTGGGACCCGACGAGGTTGCGGCGGACACCGTGACGGTGAAACCGCTGCGCGAACCGGGGGCGGAGCAGCGCAGCGTGAACCGCGCGGATCTGGCCGCCGAACTGAACACCGCCCTGCAATCCTGAAGGAAGAGGCAACATGAGCTATCTCACCGACGAAGAAAAGGCGGAACGAATCAAGCAGTGGTGGTCCGACAATGGCATGGCGGTCATTGCCGGGCTGGTGCTCGGGATCGCCGGCCTGTTCGGCTACAACTGGTGGACCGGTCAGCAGGCGGAGCGCGCCGAACAGGCCTCCGAGATGTATCAGGTGCTGCAGTTCAGCATGCGCGCGGGGCAGTATGAACAGGCCGACGAGATGGCGCAGCAGCTGATCGAACATGGCGGCCGCACGCCCTATGTCGCGCTCGCCTGGGCCCATCGCGCCGAAGTGGCGCTGGCCGGCGAAGACCGTGAAGCCGCGGTGGCGGCGCTGCGCGAGGCCGTGGATGCGGCACCGGATGCGGGGCACCGGGAGCTGTTCCGTCTGCGTCTGGCGCGCCAGCTGATCCAGAGCGAGGAACTGGAGGAGGCGGAATCCGTGCTGGCTTCGGTCGAGGATGATGCGTTCCGCGGCCTGCGGCTCGAACTGAGCGGTGATCTCGCCCGCGCCCGTGGCGACAACGACACCGCGCGCGACCACTATCGCGAGGCGCTGGATGCCGGCCATACGCCGGAATATCTCGAACTGAAATACGAAGACCTGTCCGCCTGAGGAAATCCGTCAACATGCATCACTTGCTGCAACTTCGCCCCGTCCTGCGGCTGTTCGCCGTCGCGGGCCTGGCCATGTCCGTGAGTGCCTGCGGCCTGTTTTCGCGGGACGAGACCGAGCCCCCGGCGGAGCTGGTCGACTTTGACGTCCGTGGCGAACCGAGCGAGCGCTGGTCGGCCTCGCTGGGGCGGGGCGGCGAGCGTTTCCTGTGGGAGGTGTATCCGGCCGTGACCGAGGATCGCGTGTTCGCCGCCGGCGCGGACGGGCGGGTGATGGCGTTCGACCGCGACTCGGGCTCGCGTGAATGGCGCACACAGCTGGATGACGTGCGGATCGCCTCCGGTGTGGCCGTGGGCGACGGTGTGGCCGTCGTTGGCACCCTCGAGGGGATGGCGATCGCGGTGAGCGATGATGGCGAGGGCGAGCGCTGGCGCACCCGACTGTCCAGCGAGGTGATCGCGATTTCCGAGGTGGCCTCGGGCGTGGTGATCGCGCGGACCAACGACGGGCGCCTGCACGCACTGGATATCGCTACCGGTGCGGTGCAGTGGACCGCGCTGCGCACCACGCCCGCGCTGAGCCTGCGCGGGGGCCACGTGCCGCAGATCGTGGGCGGCCGGGTGCTGGCCGGCTTCGACGACGGCCGCCTGATGATGCTCGGGATCAATCGCGGCAATACCCTGTGGGAGACCACCCTCGGGATCCCCGCCGGGCGCTCGGAGGTCGAGCGCATGGTGGACGTGGACGGCCATATCCCGATCTACCGCGGCGCGGCCCTGGGCGTCAGTTACCAGGGACGCATGGCCGCGGTAGACCTGAACTCCGGCGAGATGTACTGGGATCGGGAGTTTTCGTCGTATCAGGGCGGGGATGTCTCCATCGGCCGCGACAGGCTGGTGGTCAGCGATGCCGAGAGCCATGTTCACGGCATCGACCCGCGCAGCGGTGCGGACCAGTGGGAGAACTCGGGCCTGCGCCTGCGCAGCGTGACCGCGCCGGTGATCCATGACGACTTCGCCATCGTCGGCGACTTCGAGGGCTACCTGCACTGGCTGGATCTGGAAGACGGCGACTTCGCCGCGCGTACCCGGGTGGCCCGCGGTGCGGTAGTGGCACGTCCGGTGCTGGAGGACGACACCCTGTACGTGATCACCGATAACGGTCGTCTGACCGCGGTGGACGTGCGCATCGGCGCCGACGGGGACGACTGATTCACTCATGATCCCCGTCGTTGCGCTGGTCGGGCGCCCCAATGTGGGCAAATCGACCCTGTTCAATCAGCTGACCCGTTCGCGCGACGCCCTGGTGGCGGACATGCCCGGACTGACGCGCGATCGTCAGTACGGCATCGGGCGCGTGGGCGAATTTCCCTACATGGTGGTGGATACTGGCGGCCTCTCCGGCGAGGAAGAAGGGGTCGACCGCGCCATGGCCGAACAGACCCGCCGCGCGGTGGCCGAGGCCGATCACGTGCTGTTGCTGGTGGACGCCCGCGACGGCCTGACGCCGCAGGACGAGGCCATCGCGGAGCAGCTGCGGGCCAGCGGCGCGCAGACGCGGGTGGTGGTGAACAAGACCGACGGCCTGGATGCCGACGTGGTCAGCGCCGAATTCCATGCCCTGGCGCTGGGCGAGGTGACCCCCATCGCCGCCGCGCATGGTCGCGGCGTGCGTGCCCTGATGCAGGCGGTGCGCGACGACGTGGCCCGGGGACGGGCGCGCGAGCCGGACGCCGGGGATGACGCGTCCGGTGATGAAAACGCGGCCAGTGACGGGCTGGACGCCGCCGCCCAGCAGGCGGCCCTGGACGACTGGCCCGGGATCCGCGTGGCGGTGGTCGGGCGGCCCAATGCCGGCAAGTCCACCCTGGTCAACCGCATCCTCGGGGACGAACGCGTGGTGGCCACCGAGGTCGCCGGGACCACGCGCGACAGCATCTTCGTGCCGTTCTCGCGCGAGGACCAGGACTACACCCTGATCGATACCGCCGGGGTGCGGCGCCGCGCGCGGGTCCACGAGACCGTGGAGAAGTTCAGCGTGGTCAAGACCCTGCAGGCGATCGAGGCCGCGCACGTGGTGATCATGGTGATTGATGCCCGAGCCGGGCTTTCGGATCAGGATGCGCACCTGCTGGGTCTGGTGATCGATGCGGGACGGGCGCTGGTGCTGGCGGTGAACAAATGGGATGGCATGGACCCGGATGATCGCGAGTGGGTCCGGTCCGAGATGGAGCGCCGCCTCGGGTTTGTCGATTACGCGCGGATGCGGCTGATCTCGGCGTTGCACGGGACCAATGTCGGCCACCTGCTGGACGACGTCCGCGAGGCCCACGCCAGTGCGTTCGTGGACATCTCCACCCCGGAGCTGACCCGGTTGCTGGAGGCCGCGGTGGCCGAGCATGCCCCGCCGCTGGTCAGCGGGCGGCGGATCAAGCTGCGCTATGCGCACCAGGGCGGGCAGAACCCGCCGGTGATCGTGATCCACGGGAACCAGACCGACCGTCTGCCGGGTGCCTACAAGCGCTATCTGGAGAACTTCTTCCGCCGTCAGCTGAAGCTGGTGGGTACTCCGCTGCGTCTGGAATTCCGGTCCGGGAAGAACCCCTATGCCGGTCGGCGCAACAAGCTGACGCCGCGCCAGCAACAGAAACGCAAGCGACTGATGCGCCATGTCCGCAAACGCTGAGCCCGCGCTGTCCGATTTCGCGCGGGTGGTCGAACCGTTCCGCGTGATGGACATCCTCGACCGCGCCCAGGCGGCCGAGCGCGCCGGCCGTGACATCATCCACCTCGAGGTGGGCGAACCCGATTTCGTGACCCCGCGCGAGGTGGTGGCCGCCGGCGAGGTGGCGCTGGCCGCGGGGGAGACCCGCTATACCCCGGCTCACGGACGCGAGAACCTGCGCCGCGTCATCGCGGATGACTACCGCGAGCGCCATGGCGCCGAGGTCGATCCCGATCGGGTCGTCGTCACCTCCGGGGCCAGCGCCGGCATCCTGCTTGCGCTGGCCGCGGGCGTGAATCCCGGCGAAGAGGTCCTGCTGCCGGATCCCGGGTATGCCTGCAACCGCCAGTTCGTGGCCGCCCGCGGCGCGCGGCCGAAGCCCCTGGTGGTGTCGCCCGAGGACGGCTGGCAGCCGACGCCCGAGGCGGTCGCCGCGGCCTGGAGCGAACAGACCCGGGCGGTGCTGCTCGCCTCGCCCGCCAACCCTACCGGCACCTGCCTGCCGCGCGAGACCCTTGCGGAGATCGTGGCGGTGGTGGAGGCCCGCGGAGGGCTGGTGATCATGGACGAGATCTATGGTCAGCTGGTGTTCGGCGAGCCGGAGCGCAGCGCGGTTGCACTGCATCCGAATGTGGTGGTGATCAACAGCTTCTCCAAGTATTTCGCCATGACCGGGTGGCGGCTGGGCTGGATGGTGGTGCCGCCGTCATGGATCGACCCGGTACGGCGGCTGGCGCAGAACCTGTTCGTGGCACCGTCCTCCGTGGCACAGGCAGCGGCGATGTTCGCATTCCGGCCGGATACCGAGGCCGAGCTGCAGCAGCGGGTGCGCGAGCTGGAACGCCGCCGCGATGTCCTGCTCGAGGCCCTGCCGGATCTGGGTCTGGTGGTGCGCGCACGACCGCAGGGGGCGTTCTACATCTACGCCGACTGCAGTGCCCATGGCGAGGACTCCGAGGCGCTGTGTGCCCGGATCCTCGATCAGGCGGGGGTCGCGCTGACCCCCGGCACCGACTTCAGCCCGGCGGATGGCGCGCGTCACCTGCGGATTGCCTACACCCATGGCGAGGAGCGGCTGCGCGAGGCGGTTGAGCGCCTGCGCGGCGTGCTGGCCTGAGGCCGGGAGGCCAGGTCGGGCTCAGGCGCGCGGGGCGCGGTCGTGCAGATCGGCCAGGGCGCGGCCCTGAGCCAGGCGCGCGCTGCCGAGCGCGGCCTCGTCGGTATCGGCGGCCTCCACCGCAACCCCGAGGATGCGTGCCCGGATCCGCTGCCAGGCGGGATTGCGCGCGCCACCGCCCAGGCTCAGTACCCGTTCCAGCGGCGGGGCCCCCAGTTCCCGCAGGCGGGCGTAGCCGTCCCGTTCGATGCGCGCGATGCCCTCCAGCAGACCCTGCAGGAAACGCGCATCGTCCGTCGGGCGGGGCTCCATGCGGGGCAGCAGGTCCGGATCGTTGACCGGGAACCGCTCGCCGGGCGCGGGCAGAGGGAGGTAGTCCAGGCCGCTGTCGCTGTCCGGGTCCATCGCCTCGCTCAGGCGTTGCAGGGTCGCGTCGTCGAAGAACCGGCGCAGCACGGCCCCGCCACTGTGCGAGGCGCCGCCGGCCAGCCAGCGATCCCCCAGCCGGTGGCTGTAGACCCCCAGCTGCGGCGCGAACAGCGGCTGCGGGGACAGCTGCTTGAGCGCCAGCGTGGAGCCCAGGCTGGTCACGCCGGTGGCGGTATCGCGCACCCCGGTGGCGAGGAAGCCGGCGATCGAGTCGGTGGTACCGGCAACCACGCGCGAGGCCGGGTTGAGCTGCAGCCGGGCCGCCAGATGCGGATCCACCGGGCCCAGCGGCGTCCCTGCCGGTACCACTTCCGGAAGCAAGGCGGCATCGGGTCCGAGCGCGTGTTTGAGCCACTGCGGCCATTCCCGCTCGATTACGTCGAAACCCAGCTTGAGGGCGTTGTTCTCGTCCATGCGGTCGTACAGCCCGCGCAGGCGCCCGGCCACCCAGTCGGCGGGATGCAGCACCCGGCGCACGCCCGACAGGCCGCGCGTCTCGCGCAGCCACAGCAGTTTCGCGGCCGAGGACGAGGCCGAATGCACCGCGGCCTCCGGCGGCGCCAGGCTCTCGAGGCGGGGGACCACCGTGGCCGCACGGCGATCGTCGTACATCAGCGCGGGCAGGACCGGGTGGCCGGTCTCGTCGGTTGCCACCAGGGTCCCGGAGGTGCCGTCGACCGCGATACGGGCGGGTTCGCCATCCAGCGCGGGGACCAGCTCCTCCAGCACCTCGGTCAGTGCGGCCCACCAGGCCGCCGGATCCTGCTCGTGCATCCCGCCCTCCCGGCGGATGGCATCGGGGGCCGGCGTGCGGCGGGCACTGGCCTGCGTGTGACCCTCGGGATCCAGCAGCACGCCGCGCACCCCGGAGGTCCCGAGATCCAGACCGATCGCGTGCGGGTACATGCCGGCGGTCAGTACTCGGAGCCCTGCGGACTGCGGGTCGGCGGGGGCAGGGTCACGCTCTGCGGCGGGGTCCAGCCGTCCTGACGATGTTCGGCCACCACCGTGGTGTAGATCCCGCCGCGCACGTAGAAGTTGGCGGTCAGGCGCATGAACCGCGGATCGGTGGCCGCGACCAGGTCGTTGAGGATCTGGTTGGTGACGGCCTCGTGGAAGGCCCCCTCATTGCGGAAGGACCACATGTAGTTCTTCAGCGACTTCAGCTCCACGCAGCGCTGGTCGGCCACGTACTGCAGGTGCAGCTCGGCGAAGTCCGGCTGCCCGGTCGCCGGGCACAGGCAGGTGAACTCCGGGATCCGGATATAGATCGCGAAGTTGTTGTCCGGCGCGGGATTGTCGAAGGTATCCAGGGTCTTGCTCGGCTGGCTGGGCATGAATGCGTTCTCGTCTCGGCTGGTTGCGGTTCGGGAATGGCGGGGATGCGCCGCATGCGGGACCGCGTCGGGGTCACCTCGGGCGCTCAAGCGTGTACCATTCTACGCCCGTAAACCTCAGGCTGCGGAACACCCAGGATCCCCACGTGCGCCTCGCCCGAATCAAACTGGCCGGATTCAAGTCCTTCGTGGATCCCACCACGCTGGTGCTGCCGGGCAACCGCGTGGGCGTGGTCGGCCCGAACGGCTGCGGCAAGTCGAACACCATCGACGCCGTGCGCTGGGTGATGGGCGAGTCTTCCGCCAAGCACCTGCGCGGGGATTCCTCCGAGGATGTCATCTTCAACGGCTCTTCCAGCCGCAAGCCGGTGGGGCAGGCCAGTATCGAACTGGTGTTCGACAATTCCGAAGGGCGGCTGGGTGGCGAATACAGCGCCTACACCGAGATCGCAGTCAAGCGCGCGCTCACCCGCGACGGGCAGTCGAAGTACTATCTGAACGGCCATCGCGCGCGCAAGCGCGATATCGTGGATCTGTTCCTGGGCACCGGCCTGGGGCCACGCAGCTACGCCATCATCGAGCAGGGCATGATCGCGCGGCTGATCGAGGCGCGCCCGGAAGAACTGCGCACCTATCTCGAAGAGGCCGCCGGGATCTCGAAATACAAGGAGCGCCGGCGCGAGACCGAGAATCGCGTGCGCCACACCCGCGAGAACCTGGAACGCTTGGAGGACCTGCGCGAGGAGGTCGGCAAGCAGGCGGAGCGTCTCAATCGTCAGGCGGCCACCGCGGAACGCTATCAGGAACTGGCCGCCGAACGCCGGCGCAAGCGGGCCGAGGTCATCCTGCTGCGGCTGCAGGCCGAGGAGGCCGCGCTGGAGGCCCGCCGCGCCGAGCTTGCCGCCGCCGAGACCGAGCTGGCCCGCCTGCAGGCCGAAGCGCAGAACGCCCGTACCCGTTCGGAGACCCTGCGGGCGCAGCGCGCGGAACGCGAGGCCGAGGTCTCCGCGGCCCAGAGCGCGTACTACGACCGTGCCGCCGAGGTCTCGCGCCTGGAGCAGTCCATCCGTCACGCCGAGGCCGAACTGGAGCGCGAGACCCGCGAACTGGAGGATCTCGACGCGCGCATCCGCACGGCGGGCGAGCAGCAGACCGCGGTGGCCGGGCGCATCGACGCGGCGCAGCACGAATGCGAGCGTCTTCGCGGGGAGCTGGAAAGCGCCGAAGCCGAACAGCAGCGCCTGGAGACCGCCGCCGAAGAGGCCGAACAGGCGGACCAGGCGGCGCGCGAGGCGCAGCAGCAGTGGGAGCGCAACCTGGCCGAGCCGCGCCAGGCCGCGCAGGTCGCCCGCTCGCGCATGGACAGCGCCGAACAGACCCGCCAGCGCCTCGCGCGCCGGCGCGAGAAGCTGGAGTCCGAAAAGGCCGCGCTGCCGCAGACCCATCCCGGCGAACAGGCCGAGCGCGTGGAGGGCGAGCTGGCCGAACTGCGCGAGAGCCTCGAGGGCGAGCAGGCGCGCAGTACCGAGGCCCGCACCGAGCTCGAGCGCCTGGAGGCGGAACAGGCCGAGGAGCAGGATCGCGCCCATGCGGTGGAGCGCGAGCACCGCGAGGTGGCGGGGCGCCTGGCCGGACTGGAATCCTTCGGCGGCGAGGCCGATCCCGAGGCCACCCGCAAGCGGCGCGAGGAATGGGCGCGCCGCCACGGCATCGAAGCCGGTCGCCCGCTGGTCCAGGCGCTGGAGGTCGAGGACGGCTGGGACACCGCGGTGGAGGCGGTGCTGGGGAGCTGGCTGGAGGCCGAGGTCCCCGAAGGGGCCGGCGATCCGCTGACCCTCGAGGCCGCGGCGCTGGCGGAACTGCCGGAGGCACCGCTGCGGCGGCTGGACGGGACGGCGGCGCCGGACGAAGCGGTGCCCGCGGATAGCCTGGCCGCGAAGCTGCGCGGTCCGGTGGCGGTCCGGCGCTGGCTGGCCGGCATCTACTGCGCCGAGGATGCGCAGGCGGCACGGGAACGTGCTCGCCAGTGCGGTCCCGGTGAGAGCGTGATCACTCGCGCCGGGACCTGGCTGGGCCCGGGCTGGCTGGCCCACGGCACGCTGGAGGCCGAGGTCAGCGGGGCCGTGGCGCGGGTGCGTCTGGCGCGCGAGCTGGAGCAGCAGCGCGACGAACTGCAGGCGCGCAGCGAGGCCCTGGCGGGATCCCTGGCGCAGCGCAAGCAGCGCATCGGCGAGGCGCGTGCGGCGCGTGAAGCGGTCGATGCGCGCATCGCGGAGCTGCGCAAGCAGCTGCAGGACGGCGAGAATCGGGTCCAGCGACTGCGCGATCAGGCACGCCAGCTGGAACAGCAGCAGGCGCGCATCGACCGCGAGCTGGAGGAGGTGGTCGAGGAGGACGAACGCGCGCGGGCCCAGTTCGAGGAGGCCGAAGCCGAGCGCAACCGCGCGCTGGAGCGTCTGGAGGGCCTGGAGGCCGACCGCGAGGCGGTGGAGGGCCGCGTGGCCGCGACCCGCGAGGCTCGCCAGCAGGCGCGTGAACAGGCCCGTTCGGCACGCGATGCCGCGGGCAGGGCACGCCTGGCCGAGCAGGAGGCGCGCCATCGGCTGGAGCGCGAACAGAGCGAGCGTGAACGCCTGGAGCGCCAGCTGAGCGAGGATCGCGAGCGCCAGCAGCGCCTGCGCGAGGGTTTGGAGGGTCGGCGCGGTCCGCTGGAACGGTGGCGGGCGGACCTGCAGGCGGCCGCCGAGGCGCGGCAGACCGCGGAGTCCGCGCTGAACGAGGCGCGTGCGCGGATGGACGAGTGCGACCACGCCCTGCGCGAGGTGGCCGGCGAGCTGACGCAGCTGGAACAGCGGGTGGAACAGCAGCGCTCGACCTGTGAGGAGTACCGGCTCGATCAGCGTTCACGGGCCACGCAGCTGGAACAGCTGCGCGAACAGCTGCAGGAATCCGGCTTTGACGCGCGCGAGCTGGCGTCCGGCTTGCCGGAGGATGCGGACGTCGCGAGCTGGGACCGGGCGATCGCCGAGCTGGACCGGGCGATCGAAAAACTCGGCCCGATCAACCTGGCGGCGATCGACGAGGCCCGCGAGCTGGAAGAGCGCCAGCGCTACCTGGAGGAACAGCACGCCGATCTGATCGAGGCGCTGGAGACCCTGGAGGCGGCGATGCAGCGCATCGACCGCGAAACCCGCACGCTGTTCCGCGAGACCTTCGACAAGGTCAACGCCGGCCTGGGCGAGAAGTTCCAGCGCCTGTTCGGCGGGGGCGAGGCGCGCCTGGAGATGACCGGCGACGACCTGCTGGACACCGGCGTGGCGATCATGGCCCGCCCGCCGGGCAAGCGGTTGTCCACCATCCATCTGATGTCCGGGGGTGAGAAAGCGCTCACGGCTTCGGCGCTGGTATTCGCCATCTTCGAGCTGAATCCGGCACCCTTCTGCATGCTGGACGAAGTGGATGCCCCGCTGGACGAGGCCAACGTGGGCCGCTTCGGCGAGCTCCTGCGGGAGATGTCGGAGCGGATCCAGTTCATCTTCATCACCCACAACAAGTCGACCATGTCCATGGCGGAACAGCTGATCGGCGTTACCATGCACGAACCGGGCGTGTCCCGTCTGGTGAGCGTGGATGTCGACGAAGCCGTGGAACTGGCCGGGGCCTGACCGCCCCGGCGCGCAACGAACGAGGGATATCGTGGACTGGATGCGGTTGAGTCTGCTGCTGCTGGGCATCGTCCTGATCGCCGGGATCTGGATCACCCATCGCTTGCGCACGCGCTCGCGCGGACGCGGCGAGGGCGAGGACCTGGGTGACTGGGACGAGGATGCCGTGCACATCCGCGCGGGCGGTTCGGATGCCACCGATGCCGGGCCGAGGGTGACGGGCGGACGGCGCGAGCCGCATCTGGGCGTGACCTCCCCGGGACCGGATATGGATCCGGAACTGGATGACCCGTTCGAACCGACGACGCAGGCCGGGAGGCGGAATGAAGCCCGGGATCCGGTGAGTGACATCTACGGGGTGCTGGAGGATGAGGAGCCTCGCGGCCCCGAGGCCGATGCCGGCGATGACGTGGCGTTCGAGACCGATTACCGCGGCGACCTGCGCGCGACGCGCGAGGACGAACCGGCCCCGGCACCGGAGGCCCGGCCGGCACCGGAGAAGGGTCCTCGACAGGAAGAGGAGCACCGGCGCCGGGGTGCCGGGTTGATGGGGCGGCTGCGCGGGGCCGCACGCCGGGGCGCGGATGCCCTGGACGGAATGCGCGCGAAGAAGACGCAAGGTGGCGATCAACTGGATCCCGATCATGAGCTGGATCCCGATCTGATCGAGGGGCCGGAACCGCCCGATCCGGAGAGTCTGGGCGAGTACGTCTCCGAGCCCCGGAAGGTCGGTCCGAACCCGCGGGCCGCCTCGGCCTCGCTGCAGGAGAAGATCCTGCTGCTGCACGTGGTGGCGCCGCGCAACAAGCCGTTCACCGGGGTGGCCCTGGGGGCGGCGCTGGAGCGCGCGGGCCTGCAGCCCGGTGCCATGGATATCTACCACTATCACGAGCCGGCCAGCGACAGCCGGCAGCCGCTGTTCTCGGTAGCCAATATGGTGGCTCCGGGGACCCTGCGCGACGAGGACCTCGCGGACATGATGACTCCCGGGGTGACCCTGTTCACCCAGGTGCATTACAGCGCCGACCCACAGCGCGCGTTCGAGGCGCTGCTGGAGAATGCCCACGCGCTGGCACGCGACCTGGGCGGCACCATCCTCGATGCGCAGCAGTCCACCGCCACCAACCAGACGCTGTCGCACATGCGCGAGGAGCTCAACCAGTGGCTGCTGCGTAACCGGCCCGACATCCTGCGCCGTGGTGGGGCGCGATGAGTCTCGAGCGCGAGCGCCTGGAGGCGCTGCGCCGGGAGATCGAACACCACAACCGGCGCTACTACGTCCACGACGACCCCGAGATCTCCGACGCGGAATATGACGAACTCCTGCGCGAGCTGGAGGCGCTGGAGGCCGCGCACCCCGAATGGATCTCTCCGGACTCGCCGACCCAGCGCGTGGGCGCGCAGCCGGCCGAGGGCTTCGCGACGGTGCGTCACCGCCTGCCGATGCTGTCTCTGGCGAATGGCTTCGAGGCGGACGAAATCCACGACTTCGACCGCCGGGTACGCGAACGCCTGGCGCGCGAGAGCGGTGATCCGGCACGTGCCGAGCAGGCCGTCACCTACATGGCCGAACCCAAACTGGACGGGCTGGCGATCTCGCTGCTGTTCGAGGACGGGGTACTGGTGCGCGCCGCCACCCGCGGCGACGGCGAGACCGGCGAGGACGTGACCGCCAACATGCGCACCGTACGCCCGGTTCCGCTGCGTCTGGATCCGGCCGGGGCGCAGGCCGTTGGCGGGACGATTCCCGCCGTGCTGGAGGTGCGTGGCGAGGTGTTCATGCGCCGGGCGGATTTTCTCCGCCTGAACGAGGGGCTGGAGGCCGAGGGGCAACGCGGCTTCATGAATCCGCGCAATGCGGCGGCGGGCAGCCTCCGCCAGCTGGACCCCAAGGTCACCGCGAGACGGCCACTCAGTTTCTTTGCCTATTCCGTGGGCCATGTCGAGGGCGGTGTGCTGCCCGGGCGTCAGTCGGCGGTGCTGAACGCCCTGCGCGAGCTTGGCCTGCCGGTGTGCCCGGAGCGCCGGGTGGTGACCGGGGTGGAGGGCTGCCTGGGCTATTACGACGAGCTGGCCGCGCGGCGGCGCGATCTGGATTACGAGATCGACGGCATCGTGTACAAGGTCGACGATCTGGCGGACCAGCAGGTGCTGGGGTATGTGTCGCGGGCCCCGCGCTGGGCGATCGCGCACAAGTTCCCGGCCGAGGAACGCACCACCACGCTGCGCGATGTCGAGTTCAACGTGGGGCGCACGGGGGCCCTGACGCCGGTGGCGCGGCTGGAGCCGGTGCTGGTGGGCGGGGTCATGGTGTCCAACGCCGGCCTGCACAACATGGACGAGGTGGAGCGCAAGGATATCCGCATCGGCGACCGCGTGATCGTGCGCCGCGCCGGGGATGTGATCCCGGAGGTGGTTGGCCGCGCCGGTGGCGAACGGCCGGCGGAGACCCGCGCGATCGAGCTCCCGGCCACCTGCCCGGAATGTGGCTCGCACGTGGAGCGCCCGGAAGGCGAGGTGGTGGCGCGCTGCACCGGCGGGCTGGTGTGTCCCGCGCAGCGGCGCGAGGCGCTCAAGCACTTCGTGTCGCGCCGCGCGATGGACATCGAGGGCTTCGGCGAGAAGCTGATCGAACAGCTGGTCGACAGCGGGCGGGTGCGCACCCCGGCGGAGCTGTTCGCGCTGGACGCGGAGACCCTGCAGCAGCTGGAACGGGTAGGGCCGAAGCTGGCCGACAACCTGGTGCGCTCACTGGAGAACGCGCGCGAGACCACGCTGGCGCGTTTCATCTTCGCCCTCGGCATCCGCGAGGTCGGCGAAGTCACCGCGCAGGCCCTGGCTGCGCATTTCCGCGACCTGGATGCCCTGATGGCGGCGGACGCGGAGACCCTGCAGTCGATCCCGGACGTGGGGCCGGTGGTGGCCGAACACATCGTGCATTTCTTCGCCGAGCCGCATAATCGCGAGGTGGTCGAAGCCCTGCGTGCGGCCGGCGTGCACTGGCCGGACCCGGAGCCGGCGCCGGCCCCGCCCGGTGACGCCGGGGACGAGGCCGCGCAGGCCCCGCTGGCCGGGCGCACCTTCGTCCTGACCGGTACCCTGGAGGCGATGAACCGCGACGAGGCGCGGGCGCGTCTGGAGGCGATGGGCGCGAAGATCACCGGCTCGGTCTCGAAGAAGACCAGCGCGGTCATCGCGGGCGCCGACCCCGGCTCCAAGGTCACGAAGGCCGAATCACTGGGTGTCCCGGTGCTGGGCCCGGAGGAACTGGCCAGGTTGCTGGAAGGCGAGGATCTGCTGGCCGAGTCCGAAGCCCCGGAAGCGCGCAGGGGTTTGCCTTTCTCGGAGCCCGCAACATGACTTCCCGCACCGATTACGAAGCCGTGGCGGAAGAGGTGTACCAGACGGCCCGAAACCTTCTTCCCGCCGTGCAGTCCCTGATCGAGAAACTGGAGCATCCGGATGGTTGATCTTACGCCCGCTCAGCGGGAGGTGGTGGAGCGTCTCGTGCACCGGCATCTGCCCGCGGGGACGCGGGTGTGGATGTTCGGGTCGCGCGCCACCGGGGACAGCGCGCCCGAGTCGGACCTGGACCTGCTGGTGGAAGCCGGCGAGGTCCTGGATTTTGCGATCCTCGGGGAGCTGGAGGCCGATCTTGCCGAATCGGATCTGCCGTTTCCGGTGGATGTGGTGGATGCGCACCGGATATCGGAGGAGTTCGCGGCCCGCATCCGGTCCGAATGCGTGCCGCTGGCGGGGGCCGGGGAGGCCGGCTAACGTCCTTCGCGTGATCGCTGTTCCAGCAGGTTCTGCATCCGGGTCAGGCGTTCCTGCAGCGCCGTCGTTTCCTCATGCAGTGCCTGCAGTTCATTGTGCAGAGCCTTGTTTTCCTCGTGCACACTATCGTGGATGGCCTGCTTTTCGATCTCGACCGCACGATCGTGCATGCGCTGCATCGCATCCACGATGATGGCGATGAACAGGTTGAGCACGGTGAACGTGGCGATCAGGATGAACGGCACGAAGAACGCCCAGGCCCAGGGGTGTTCCTCCATGACGGGGCGAGCCACGTCTTCCGACCAGCCTTCCAGCGTCATCACCTGAAACAGGCTGTACATGGTCGCGCCCAGCGTGCCGAACATCTCGGGATGCGTTTCGCGGAACAGCCCGGTGGCGATGATCGCGAACACGTAGAAGATCAACAGCAACAGACCGATGATGGAGATGATCCCCGGGATCGCGCGCAGCAGCGCCTCGACGATGAAGCGCAGCTTGGGTACCAGCGAGACCAGGCGCAGCAGACGCAACACGCGCAGCACCGAGAACGGGCCGGTGGCCGGGATCAGCGCGATGCCGACGACGAAGAAATCGAACACGTTCCAGGGATTGCGCCAGAACCGCAGGCGATAGACGAACATCTTCGTCAGCACCTCGGCGGTGAAGATCGACAGGATGATCGCGTCGGCGCTGGTGATGACCGGCCCGATCCACTGCATCACCGTGTGCGAGGTCTCGAGGCCCAGGGTCACGGCATTCAGCAGGATCAGCCCGATGATGAAGCGCTGGGTATAGTTCGCTTCGATCAGGGTCGTGAGGCGGCTGCGCAGGGTGGCGGTTTCGGTCATGGTGGTCCGGTGTCGGCTGAGGCCGCGGTATCCGTTGGCGTGAAGCGGCCAAAGAGTAGGGCAAACCCGCGCCAGCGGCAACGAACGACGGGACAGGCAAGGCAAGGAGTTAAAGGATGTGGGATGAACGTTATGCCGGCGAGGAGTTCGCCTATGGCACCGAGCCGAACGACTTCCTGCGCGAAGCGGTCGCCACGCTGCCGCCGGGCGATGCGCTGTGTTTGGGCGAAGGCGAGGGACGCAACGCCGTCTATCTGGCCGAGCAGGGCTTCGACGTGATGGCAGTCGACAGCTCGCTGGTGGGGCTGCACAAGGCCGAACGCCTGGCCGTCGAGCGTGGGGTGGAGATCCGGACGGAGGTGGCCGATCTGGCCGACTACCGCATCGAGCCGGATGGCTGGGACCTGATCGTGTCCATCTTCTGCCACGTGCCGCCGGAGATCCGCCGCCGGGTCCATGCCGACGTGGTGCAAGGACTGCGTCCCGGCGGGACCTTCATCCTCGAGGCCTATACCCCGGCGCAGCTGGCCCACGGTACGGGCGGGCCGCCGGTGGAGGAGATGATGATGGATCTGAACGCCCTGACCGACGAGCTGGACGGGCTCGAGTTCGATTATGCCCACGAGCTGGAGCGCGACGTGCTGGAAGGGGTCTACCACACCGGACGCGGCGCGGTGGTCCAGGTGGTCGGCCGGCGCCCGGCCTGAGCCCCTGGCGCGAGCCGGACCCCGGGCCCGTGCGCGCTACAACAGCCGCTCCACCGGGAACAGGATGGTGAAGTCCGACAGGATCTGACGCATGGGCCCGGCTTTCGGGTCGCGATTCCAGGTGCGCCCCGCGTCGTCCCGCCAGAGCAGGTTACCCTCGCTGTCCAGTTCGACCTGGTAGGAGAATTCGGGCTGGATAATCCGCTCGTGCATCTCCACCACCTGGCCCACCAGGGCCGGGTCGCGCAGGAATACGCCCGATTCGGTGTTGCTGTAGGCCGAACGCGGGTCCAGGTTGTAGGAGCCAACGAACGCCTCATGGCCATCCATCACGAAGGCCTTGGTGTGCAGGCTGGTCTGTGACGAACCCACTCCCCAGCGCTGCGCCCGTTCCTCGCCATTGGGCAGCGCGGTGGGGCGCAGCTCGTGCAGCTCCACGCCGCCCCGCAGCAGCGCCGACCGGCGACGCGAGTACCCGCTGTGGGTGAACACCACGTCGTTGGACGCCAGCGAATTGGTCAGCACGCTGACGCGCGCGCCGCTCTCGGCCAGTTCCACCAGCTCCCGCGTACCCTGACGACGGGGCACGAAATACGGCGAGATGATGCGCAGCTCGTCGCTGACCCCGGCCAAGCGGGCCCGCAGTGCGGAGGTGACCCCGTCGTCGCGCTCGGCGTCGAATTCGCGGCCATCCAGCGCCTTGGCCGGCGGATCGACCACGAAATCGGCGGCCCGGGTCCAGACGTAGGCATCGTCGGCGTCGATGTGCCCAGGGGGCAGGCGGCCCGCCGGGGTCTTCTGCAGCAGGGGATGGTCATTCTGCGTGGACAGCCAGTCCTGCAGCGCCTCGCGGTGTTTCTGGAGGCGTTCGGGGTCGGGGCTGCGGGAGGTGACCTGCGCGATGTCGATGGCTCCGCGGCTGTTCCAGTACGTCTGGAAGGAGGCATCGACCTCGACGGCCATGGGTCCGGCGATCGCCACATCGAGGTCTGCGAAGTTGTATTCCGGGCTGGCGTCAAAGTATTCGTCGCCGATGTTCCGCCCGCCGATGATGGCCAGATGGCCGTCCGCTACCCAGGCCTTGTTATGCATGCGACGGTTGAGCAGCACGCCCCGGACGAGGAATTCCGCGCTCTGACCGAACAGGCCGCCCCGGGTGCGGAAGGGGTTGAACAGGCGGATGTCGATGTTGGGATGCTCGTCGACCGCGCTCAGGACGTCGTCGCGCCCGCGCGCGTCGATGTCATCCAGCAGGACCGATACCTCTACCCCGCGATCGGCCGCGCGCAGCAGCTCGCCCAGCAGGGCCCGCCCGGCCGCGTCGTTGCGCCAGATGTAGTACTGGACATGCAGGGTTTCCCGGGCCTTGCGGGCGCTGAAGGCCCGCCACTGGAAGGCCTCCACCGCGTCATCGAGCAGGCGCAAGCCGGATTCATCCGGGGCATCGGCGAGACGGGGGGCGAGCCATTCTGCGAGGGGGCCTTCGGCGGCCGGTTCGACGGGAGGAGGATTCGACGGACGTTCGCCGCGCGGCTCCAGTGGCGCACAGGCGGAGGCCAGCAACAGTACCGCCAGACCCGTAATTGAAGCCCTGAGTCTGATCCTCGACCCCATGCCGACCGCCCCGATCTTCGGCGGCCCGGTCCCGATCCGGGGAATCCGGGCGTAAAAAAGGCGAGCCGGAACATGTCAGGCTCGCCTTTCAGATATCTGGTAGGCGCGAGTGGACTCGAACCACCGACCCCCACCATGTCAAGGTGGTGCTCTAACCAACTGAGCTACGCGCCTGTCGTGTCCGAGCCGCGTATTCTACAGCGTCTTTCAGGTGTGTCAAAGGGATCTTCAAGATGTTGTCTCTACGAGGTTTTTCGGGCAGACGCAACGCTCTCGCGGAGTCCGTCAGTCGATGTCAGGGACGGCAGAAGTGAAGAACGGGCGTCCAGCGCGAAGCCTCTCGAACGGCTTTGGCCCATCTGTAGCCCACATGTAGCCCATTTTGTGGCCCACGCCCTTCGACAGGTCTTGGAAACGGCTCGCCAAAGTGAGCACCACCCGGAACGGGCCCAAGAGCCGCTCTTCGGAGCATCTCACGATTCACCCTCGCCACTCGCATCGCTGTCCGGGACGTATTCGGCGAGGTCCCCCACCTGGCAGTCGAAATAGGCGCAGAGAGCGTCAAGACTGTCCGTGGTCGCGTTGTAACCCCGCTGATTCGCCATCTTGGAGAGACTGGTCCGGTTCACGCCAGTCGCTTTGGAGATCTCCTCCAGCGTGATGCGCCGACCCTCCTGAAACGCCTTGTCCGCTATTCGTTCCTTCAGACGAAATCGGATCATTGTTCGTGCCTCTTGGCTAACAAACGTTCTTGACAGGAACGTTCGTGTTCTGTAGTATTCGTTACGTATGGTTAACATACGTCAACAAAAGGAGACTTCTGTGAATCAGAACACGTATCTTACGCCAGAGCAGGCTGCAGCGCGACTGCAGTTCAATACCCGGTATTTCCGGAACGTGATCATGAAAGAGCATCTGGTCGAAGGCGTGCACTTCGTCCGTGCCTTTGACCGCCGCAAGTACCTCATTATCTGGGAGAAGGTCGAAGAAACGCTGCTGGAGAACCAGCCCGTGACCCAGACCGAGCAGGGCCTCGGAATCCCGATGGCCCGGGGAGGGGTGTGCCATGCCTAGTGTTCGCGTACACCACAACGGCAAGCTGTTCTTCGATTTTCGGTATCGGGGCCAGCGGTGCCGGGAGTATTCCCAACTGCAGGATACGCCGAAGAACCGGCGCGCCATGGAACGGGCGCTCAAGAAGATTGAGGCGGAAATCGAGCTGGGAGTCTTCGATTACGCCAAGACCTTCCCGAACAGCCGCAATGCGCAGCGCTTCGCGCAGCCGGATGCAGTCGTTTCGCAGGAGAGCGGTCCCGAGGCGTCCGCGGATCAGCCCACGATGCGGGAGTTCAGTGACACCTGGTTCGCGGAAAATGCTCCGCTGTGGAAGCCCTCGTACCAGACGAAGGTGACCGACATCCTGTCGAAGCACGTGGTCCCGCAGTTCGGGGACCGAAAGGTCGGCGACATCCAGAAATCCGAAATTCTCCAGTATCGCGCACAACTCGCCAAAGTGAACCGCGATACCGGGAAGGCGCTCTCCGCGTCTCGGATCAACCAGATTCTGAACGTAACGAAGCAGATTCTGGAGGAAGCCGCCGACCGCTTTGACTTTAACACGCCGTTTCAGGGCATCAAGCCCATGCGGATCGGGCGTTCGCAGGTGGATCCGTTCTCGCTTGAGGAGGTCCAGCGGTTTCTGGATGCCGCGCCGCCGGAATGGCGCGGGTATTTCCTGGTCCGCTTCTTCACCGGCATGCGGACGTCCGAGATCGACGGGCTGAAGTGGGACTGCGTCGACTTCGACCGTCGGGAGATCCTGGTGCAGTCGGCCCGGGTGCAGGGCGAGGAGACCACGACCAAGACCGACGGTTCGACGCGGACGATCCAGATGTCCGACGTGGTGTACCGAGCGCTGATGGAGGAACGCGAGGCCATGCGTCAGCGCCCGGAGACCCACCGCAGCCGCTACGTGTTCTCCACCCGGTACGGGTATCCGATTGCGTACCGCAACGTGAACAACCGGGTCTGGTACCCGACGCTGAAGAAGGCCGGACTCAAGCGCCGCAATCCCTACCAGACGCGGCACACGGCCGCGACCCTGTGGCTGGCGGCCGGCGAGAGCCCGGAATGGATTGCCCGGCAGATGGGGCATTCCAACACCAAGATGCTGTTCACGGTGTATTCGCGTTATGTGCCCAACCTGACGCGCCAGGACGGGTCCGCCATCGACCAGCTCCTGCGTATGCGCCTGCAGGGCGGGACGGTCGACAGCAGCAGGGAGGTGGAACATGAAGGCTGAAACCGTGGAAGACCTCAAGATGTTCGTGGAGCTCGACGACATCGCCTGCCACGAACCGGTGGACCTGTCGGCACGAGTGGAGATCTTCGAAAAAGGGACGGCACCGAGCGGTGAGCCGTACCTGAGGCTGCGCCTGTATGACTCTTCCGGATGGGTCGGGGCGTTTGCCCGGTGCGGTGACTGGGCCGGCCACGGTCTGGTGGACGGCCAGCTCCGGGACCTCTCGCTGCACACGGCGGACACGCCCAAAGGGCAACGGGTGCTGGTCGCGCACCCGGATTACGGTCAACCGCCGTGCGAACGGGATGCGCTGGACCTTCTGCCGGCGCACCGCGCGCCGCATCCGGAGGACCTGGGCCGCCTGATCGAGTTGGTTGAAGGCCTGGAGACCGAAGGCTATCGAGCGTTCGTTCGGGACGTCTTTTCCGACCCCAACTTCGCCATCAGCTTCGTGACCGGCACGGCCTCGGGCCGCTGCCATCATGCGGAGCGGGGCGGTCTGCTGAATCACAGCCTGGAAGTGGCCGAAGCGGTCTCCGTGGCCACCGAGCGCATGAGCGTGGCCACCTGCATGCGGGAAGCCGGGATCCTGCTGGCGCTCTTTCACGATGTGGGGAAGTGCGCCGTCCCGGATGCGCACCGTATTCCGGAAAAGCGCCACGAGCGGCTGATCGAATATCACCTGCAGGAACCCATGGCCGCGCTGCGGAAGCGGGACCGGGATGCGCATGACGCGCTCTGGCTCACCATCGCCGCCTACCGCAGCGGCGAGACCTATGGCGCCCCGATGGCGGCCCTGGTGCAGGGGGTCGACCAGTGCAGCGCTCAGGCGGATGTTGCGCAGCGGGCACTTCGTGCGGGCCGTAAGGGCTACTGGCATCGGTTCTGCGGAGGGCGCGCGGTATGGATGCCCCCGAGGGATCCCGAACGCCCGGCCGGCTGGCTGGGGAGTACTTAAGGGGATGGAGGAAAAGGCGGGGCGAGTCCCCGCCTTTTCTTTTGGTCAACCGAAAACTTCGGAGATGCGGCTTCGCATGAGCATCCCGGCGTAGGGCGATGCGAGGGCGATTCCTACGGCTCGCCCGGCTCTCGTGGCATGCTGGCTCCATGTGCGGGCGAATGACGCGTTACAGCGCGACCAGCGAGCTGGCCATGCGCTATTTCCAGGTGCCGGTCGATGCGGGTTTCGACGCACCGCGGTACAACGTCGCGCCGGGGACGGAGCTGGAAGGGTTCCGTGCGGGCGACGATGGACGGGCCGCCTTCCAGCCGATGTTCTGGGGCTTTCGTCCCCAACGCGTCGAGGAGGGCCCCCGGCCCATCAACGCGCGGGCCGAGAAAGTGGCCACCAGCCCGTATTTCCGCGCGGCGTTCGCGCATCGCCGTTGCATCGTGCTGGCCGACGGCTGGTACGAGTGGCGGCGGACGGAGCAGGGCAAGCAGCCGTATTACATCACCCTGGCTGAAGACGCGCCGCAGGGCGTGCTGATGATGGCGGGGATCTGGGAGCCCACCGCCGACGGCGGCGCCTGCTGCGCCATCATTACCGAACCCGCATCCGGCCGCCTGGCGCATATCCACGACCGCAAGCCCCTGTTGCTCGATGCGTCCTGCCGCTGGGACTGGCTGGACCCGGCACTCACCGAACGGGAAGCGATCCGAACACGGACGCAGCGCCTGACCCCCGACGCCCTCCGGTATCACCCGGTGTCCACCCGGGTGAACCGGCCCGCTGAGGACGACCCGTCGCTGATCGAAGCGATTCCCTGATGGGCTCCAGAGCCTTTATTCGCGATCCTCGTCCCGTTCCTGGTCCGCGTCCACCAGCGGATCGCCGCCCAAGTGGTCCCGCAGGGCCTCGTACTGGCGCAGCGCCGCAAGCATCTGCACAAACTCGCTTTCGTGCAGCAGGACCACGCGCGAGCCATCCCGGATGCGAACGAACTCGGGGTGCAGAACCAATTCTTTGAAGGCGATTTCGCTGGACATGGGGGCACTCGCTTCCGGGGTCATTCGGACGGGTATGCATGTTCGGCCCGTGCGTTGCAGGCCATGTTCCCGCGGCCGGGCGACAGAAACGGACGTCCGGATGGGCCATCCTGAAGCGGAAATCCATTCGCCGGGGTTGCCATGGACGTTCTCAAAGCCTTTTTTGCCTTCCTGCTCGTTGCGCTGACGGCCGCATCACCGGCTACATCGACGAGCAGCCGCCGGGGCCGACCTACATCCGCGGTGCGGACGGCCGGATCCGTGGCACCGTGGAGGAGGGGCCGGGCTCCGCGCCGACGCGGATTCGCGATACGGACGGGCGCATTCGGCATGAAATCGATCTGCCTCGCTAATCGCTGGTCTGGTCATGCCCCCGCTGCGCAGTACTGGCGTCGCGTCTTTGCGCCGGTGATGACCGGCTGGCAGGCTCCACCGTGAGCGTGACAACCGACGGACAGGGGATGGACGGGAGATGACCCCGGGCAACGGAATGCGCGCGACGCTGCAGCGGCGGATGCTGCTGCTGGGCATGGTGCCAAGGCAGCCCCGCCGGGTGAGTGCACCGGAACTGGTTGAACGCCTGCAGGCGCGGGGTCTGGATACGACCCTGCGGACCATCGAACGGGACCTGGAATCGCTTTCGGCATTTCTACCGCTCGGACGCGACGAGCGGGACCGTCCGTATGGCTGGTACTGGCTGGCCGACGCCCCGTTGCAGGATATGCCTGCCCTGGATCCCGAGACGGCGCTCACCCTGCAGATCCTGGATGCTCACGCAGCGCGCCTGCTGCCGCCGTCAGCCCGGGAACGGCTGGCACCGCAGGTCGCCCGTGCGCGGGAGGTGCTGGACGCCACGGGTCAGTCGTCCGGCCTGAGTCTGTGGCCCGAGCGGGTGCGCATCCTCCCCAACGGTCCGCCACTGGATCCGCCGCCGATCCCGGAAGGCGTGTTCGCGACCGTGCAACAGGGCCTGCTGGAACGCCGTTGCCTCGACATCACCTACCGCTCTCGCTCGAAGGAGCGGGTGCGAGACCACCGCATCCACCCTCTGGCGCTGGTGTTCCGCGAGCCGGTCACCTACCTCCTGGCCACCATCGAGCCGCACCAGGACGTGCTGCATCTCGCCGCACACCGGATCGAGGCCGCGGCGCTGACCGAAGTGACGGCGCGCGATCCGGACGCCGGCTTCGATCTTGACCAGCTCATCCAGGAAGGCGCATTCGATTACCCCGAGGGCGAGACCATTCGCATCGAACTTCGGGTGAGTCCGGCGCTGGCTTACCACCTGCACGAAGCGCGCCTGTCCGACGACCAGACCATCGAGCCCGAAGGGAACGGCGAGCGCTCCCGCGTCACGGCCACCGTCCGCGACACCGCGCACCTGAAATGGTGGCTGCTGGGCCTGGGCGCGGGGGTCGAAGTGCTTGGCCCGACGAATCTGCGTGAGGCCATCGCCGAGGAATTGAAGACGGCACGGGACCATTATGGTGGCGCCGATTCCTGACCCCCCGTTCGTCCACCCAGAAGAGTCGGAGATTCCGGGCGACAATGGCTGTCGCCCGGAAGGTTCAGCATGACCTTGCACCCGGATCACTGAAAAAGGGATTTACATGAAACCTCAAACAAAAAGGCATCTGCTGACCGTCGGCCCACTGGCGCCGATGGTGGCGCTGGCGCTGGGCAGTTACGACGAAGAGGGAACCGCACGCGAAGTCGAGGATATGGAGGTCGAGCACCGGGTGTCGGCGCAGGAGCTGTTTGCGGAATATGACGCCAACGAAGTCAGGGCCGACGAGGCTTATGCCGATACCGTAGTGGCCGTCACCGGGATCGTCGAAAACATCGGGCGCGATATTGCGGACACGCCCTACATCACGTTCGAGACGGACAACCCGATCGTGGGCATCCAGTGCATGCTGGCGGAGTCGGATGCGGGTCTGGCGGCCAGCGTGGATTCCGGTGATCGAATAACCCTCAAGGGGCGGGTCAGTGGAAAACTCGGCAATGTGGTCATCCGCGGCTGTCAGGCGGAGTGACGGGCCGGGGTACACGGTGCCCGTCCTGCTGGGGCTGGTGCCGCTGCTTCCGGGCGCCTTGATCTATATTGGCTTCCGGCCGGAGACGCTGATCTTCGTGTCCTGGCTGGAATCGTCCGGGCTGGGCGAGCTGTACCGGTTCCTCCGGGCGTTGCTCGGTCCGGCGGCGGGTCTCATGCCGGACTGGGCCATCTACAACCTGCCGAACGGGCTGTGGGCGTTTGCCGTGATCGCGGTGATTGCCGTCGTCTGGCCGCTGCGCAGCCTGGCGGGTGGCTTCTACCTTTCGATCGGCATTCTGCTGACCTGGGGCCTCGAAGTGCTGCAGCGGTTCGGCCTGATGCCCGGAACGTTCGATCCCGGCGATCTGGCAATGATGGCGTTGCTCGGGGGCGCCGGTCTCCTCACGGGCGTTGCGCTGAGGACGCGCCGGGCCCCGAACTAGCGCCCGCAAAGGTCGCGAGCGGTCTGGATTTGCTGGACAATGCCTAAAATCCCATGATCTTCCTCGGGAAGTGACATCGCGAGCAGGAGAGCAGCAGTTGAACACGGAGAACCATTCGGAGACGGCGGCGTGGATCTGGTCGGTGGCGGATCTGCTGCGCGGGGACTTCAAGCAGTCGCAGTACGGGCGGGTGATCCTGCCGTTCACGCTGCTGCGGCGGCTGGAGTGCGTGCTGGAGCCAACCAAGGACACGGTGCTTGCAGCCGCCAGGGAGCACGAGCAGAAGCCGGATGCCGTGCGGGAGAAGCTGCTGCTGCGCGCATCGGAGCAGCCGTTTTTCAATACCTCGCCCCTGTCGCTGGTCAGCCTCTCGGATACGCAGCCGGCCGAGGACCTGATGAGCTACATCCAGTCCTTCAGTAAGGACGCCCGCGAGATCTTCGATCACTTCCACTTCGAGGACTATGTCGAGCAGCTTTCCGCTCACAACCTCCTGTACCAGGTGGTGCAGCGTTTCGCCGCCATCGACCTGCGCCCGGCGCGCATCTCGAACTTCGGCATGGGGCTCGTGTTCGAGGAGCTGATCCGCAAGTTCGCGGAGAGCTCCAACGAGACCGCCGGGGAGCACTTCACCCCGCGTGACGTGGTCCACCTGACCACCTCGCTGGTGCTCACGGGGCAGGACCACAAGCTCCAGCCGCACGGCATCGTCACCGTGTACGACCCGACCTGCGGTACCGGCGGCTTCCTGTCCGAGAGCGAGGAGTACATCCAGCAGATCAGCCAGGATGTGAGCGTGTCCTTGCACGGGCAGGAGCTGAACCCCGAGTCCTACGCCATCTGCAAGGCGGACATGCTGATCAAGGGCCAGGATGTCGAGAACATCAAGCTCGGCAACACCCTGTCCGACGACCAGCACGCGGACGAGCACTTCGACTACATGCTCGCCAACCCGCCGTTCGGCGTGGAGTGGAAGAAGGTCCAGAAGCAGGTGACCGACGAGCACAAGCACAAGGGCTTCAACGGGCGTTTCGGCCCCGGCCTGCCGCGCGTGTCCGACGGCTCGCTGCTGTTCCTGCTGCACCTGGTCAGCAAGATGCGCGACCCGCGGGAGGGTGGCTCGCGCATCGGCATCATCCTCAACGGCTCGCCGCTGTTCACCGGCGGGGCCGGCAGTGGCGAGTCCGAGATCCGCCGCTACCTGCTGCAGCACGACATGGTGGAGGCCATCATCGGCCTGCCCACCGACATGTTCTACAACACCGGCATCGCCACCTACATCTGGGTGCTGAACAACCGCAAGCCGGCCGAACGCCGCGGCCATGTGCAGCTCATCGACGCCACCGAGCGCTACGCCAAGATGCGCAAGTCGCTCGGCTCCAAGCGCCAGTACATCGACGACGCCAACATCGACGCCATCGTGCGCAGCTACGGCGCCTTCCAAGAGAGCGCCAAGAGCAAGATCTTCCCGAACGAGGCCTTCGGCTACCGCCGTATCACGGTCGAACGCCCGCTGCGCCTGAACTTCCAGGCCAGCCCCGAGCGCATCGAACGCATGCTGGCCGAAAAGCCGATCCAGAAACTGGACGAGACCACCCGCCTGGGTGTGCAGGCCGCCTGCGAGCGGCTGGACGCCGAGCGCGTATACACCAACCGCGAGACCTTCCTGAATGACCTGAAGGCCCAGTTGAAGGCGCTGGACGTGAAGCTGCCCGCCGCCGCGCTGAAGGCCGTATGGAACGGCCTGAGCGAACGCGACCCGGAAGCCGACATCTGCACCGACAAGAAGGGCAACCCGGAACCGGACAGCGACCTTCGCGACACCGAGAACGTCCCGCTGGGCGAGGACGTTTTCGAGTACTTCGAGCGCGAGGTGAAGCCGCACGTCCCCGACGCCTGGATCGACGAGGACAAGCGCGACGAACAGGACGGCGAGATCGGCATCGTCGGCTTCGAGATCCCCTTCAACCGCCACTTCTACGTGTTCCAGCCCCCGCGCCCGCTGGAAGAGATCGACGCCGACCTGAAGGCTGTCACCACCCGCATCAAGCAGATGATCGAGGAGCTGTCGGCGTGAGCTTCCCCAAGTATCCCGAGTACAAGGACTCCGGCGTCGAATGGCTGGGCGAGGTGCCGGCGCATTGGAATAAGACAGCTCTGAAGTTCCTCGGCGATTATTTCAATGGGTACCCATTTAAGCCCGAAGATCGTGGTGAAGAAGGGCTGCCTATTATTCGGATTGCTCAGCTGACCGGCGAAAGCGAACCCGCTTTGTTTTTCGGACATATCGATGAAAGAAACAAAGTCAATGATGGGGATCTTTTGTTCTCGTGGTCAGCGACCATCGATGCATTTATTTGGTACGGGGGCGACGCATGGCTGAATCAGCACATATTCAAAGTAACCCCCTCGCGGGAGGCGGTGAAAAAATTCCTCTATTATGTAATCAAGCACGTCGCACCTAGGTTGGCCGACTTCGATGCTCATGGCAGCACCATGAAGCACATTAAGAGAGAAAGTTTGGCGCAACGGGTATATGTGCCATGTCTTCACGAACAGGTTGTTATCGCCGCCTTCCTCGACCACGAGACCGGGAAGATCGATGCGCTGATCGAGGAGCAGCGGCGGCTGATCGAGCTGCTGAAGGAGAAGCGGCAGGCGGTGATCTCCCACGCCGTCACCAAGGGCCTCGACCCCAACGTGCCCATGAAGGACTCCGGCGTCGAATGGCTGGGCGAGGTGCCGGCGCATTGGGAGGTCGTGAAGTTTTCCAGAGTTGTCCAGATTTCGGAAGGTCAAGTAGACCCCAAACAAGAACCGTATCGGGAAATGGTTCTCGTGGCACCGAACCATGTTGAATCCAATACTGGTCGTTTGATCGCGCAAGAAAGCGCAGAAAGCCAGGGCGCCGAGAGCGGAAAGTACCTATGTTGCCCAGGAGACGTTGTTTACAGCAAGATCCGGCCGGCTTTGCGCAAGGCTTGCCTGGCAGACAAGCCGTGCCTTTGTAGTGCAGATATGTACCCGTTGAGAGCCCGACACAGCCTGGACAACTGTTTTTTGTTGTGGACGATCTTATCGGAACCATTTTCTCGATTCGCCGTCATGGAATCGCAACGGGTGGCGATGCCAAAAATCAACCGAGAATCTCTGAATGAGCTTCACCTTCTTCTGCCCCCACCGGAGGAACAAAGGGAGATCGTGGCACAGATAGACAAGGAGATACAGACAATAGACAGGCTGCTCCAGGAAGGGGAATCGGCGGTGCGAATCCTAGACGAACGACGTTCAGCGCTGATCTCTGCCGCTGTCACCGGCAAGATCGACGTGCGCGACTGGGGGGGCGGGGCCGAGACGGACGAGCCGGAGCTGGCGATGGTCGCTGAGGAGTCGGCCGGATATTCGGCACTAGGCGGTGCCCAATGACCCAGGGCCGCAGCATCCGCCTGTTCCTGGTGGACGGCACGCCGCACGGGCTGCTGACGGCGGAGATCATGAACTGGACCGGGCATGTGCTTACCGGGCCACGGGGCAAGTTGAGCGAGCTGGTGCAACGCCCGGAGTGCGGGCGCACTGGCGTGTACTTTCTGGTCGGGCCGGACGCGGAGAACAGTGCCCGCCCGCAGGTGTACATCGGGGAGTCGGATGATGTCGGCAAGCGGCTCAAGCAGCACAACCGCACCGAGGAGCAGGGCGGCAAGGACTTCTGGGAGAAGGTCTGCCTGATCACCAGCAAGGACCAGAACCTGACCAAGGCCCATGTGAAATACCTGGAGAGCCTGCTGATCCAACAGGCCCAGAAGGTGGGCCGGTGTACCCTGAACAACAACACCCGCCACGACTACATTGGCCTGCCCGAGGCCGATCAGGCCGACATGGCCTTCTTCCTGGAGCAGATCCGCACCGTCCTGCCCGTACTCGGCTTCGAGTTCCTGCGCGACGCCAGCCGGCCGCCTTCCCGCGATACCGTGGAGGGTCTGGCTGGTGACACCTCCGAGGTGCGGGAATCGCCCCGGTTCCGCATGACCCTGCCCAAGCACGGCATTACTGCGTATGGCCAGGAGACAGAGGGGGAGTTCTTTGTGCTGGAGGGCTCTCAGGCGCGATCCGCGTGGGTAGGGCCAGCCCACGGCTATCAGCGCCTGCACCAGCAACTGTGTGAAGAAGGGGTCGTTGCGGAAGGCGGGGATGGCCTGCTCCGGTTCACGCGAGACTATGCGTTTTCCAGCCCCAGTGCGGCGGCTGCTATGGTGAGCGGAAGGACAGCCAACGGCCGTGCGGAATGGAAGCGCGAAGACACCGGCCAGTCCTACGGGGAGTGGCAGGACGAGTTGGTCAGCGAGGCGGCCGGGGCCGACGCCGACGAGTCTTAATTTCGGGGAGCATTATGGCGGACAGCAGGGAAGCCCAGTTTCAGCAGGACATCATCGACGCGATGACCGCCGATGGCTGGCTGACCGGTCCGGCCAGCGGCTATGACGCCGCCCATGCGCTGTACACCGAGGATCTGGTGGCCTATCTGCAGGAAGCTTGGCCGGAACGGTGGGAGAAGTTCGCCGCCAAGAACCCGCAGGACCCGCAGAAGGCCCTGGTGCGCGCGGTCACCCGCGAGCTGGAGCGCGGCGGCACGCTGGACGTGCTGCGCCACGGGGTGAAGACCCCGGGGGTGAAGCTGGAGCTCTGCAGCTTCAGGCCCGACCACGAGATGAACCCCGAGTCTCTGGCGCGTTACCGCGCCAACCGCCTCCGGGTGGTGCCGGAGGTCTCGTACTCGCCGCACGCGCGCAGCGGCGAGTACAACCCGCGGCTGGATCTGGTGCTGTTCGTCAACGGCATCCCCACCGCCACGCTGGAGCTGAAGAGCGAGTTCAAGCAGTCGGTGGAGAACGCCAAGCGCCAATACCGGCGCGACCGCCCGCTGAAGGATCCGGTCACCCGCAAGCCCGAGCCGCTACTGACCTTCAAGCGCGGGGCGCTGGTGCATTTCGCGGTCAGCCAGGACCAGGTGGCGATGACCACGCGCCTGAACGGCAAGGACACTGTGTTCCTGCCCTTCAATCGGGGCACCGAAGACGGCGGCGCCGGCAACCCCGCACCCCCGGACCCGAACAGCTACGCCACCGGCTACCTGTGGCAGCGCGTGTTCCAGCCTGATGCCTGGCTCCGGATCATCGGCCGCTTCCTGCACCTGGAGCAGAAGACCGAGGAGGACTTCCACGGCAAGCGCCGCAAGAAGGAAGCGTTGATCTTCCCGCGCTTCCACCAGTGGGACGTGGTGAACCGCCTGATCGAAGCCACGCGCGAGGAAGGCGCCGGGCAGCGCTACCTGATCCAGCACAGTGCCGGCTCCGGCAAATCCAACTCCATCGCCTGGATCGCGCACCAGCTCGCCGCGCTGTACGACGAGGCGGGCGGCAAGCTGTTCAACTCCGTGGTGGTGGTCACCGACCGCACGGTGCTGGACAGCCAGCTCCAGGACACCATCTACCAGTTCGACCATGCGCACGGTGTGGTGCGGCCGATCACCCGCGATGTCGGCAGCCAGAGCAAATCGGAGCAACTGGCCGAGGCGCTGGCCGAGCAGACCCGCATCATCATCGTGACCATCCAGACCTTCCCGGCGCTGTTCGACGCGCTGGACAAGCGCCCGGACCTGGCCGCCGGGCGCTACGCGGTGATCGCCGACGAGGCGCATTCCTCGCAGACCGGGTCCTCCGCCACCAAGCTGAAGGCGATTCTCGGAACGGACAAGCCGGAGGACGAGGAGATCAGCGCCGAGGAACTGCTGGACGCGGCCGTGGCCGCGCGCAAGCCGGCCGAGCGCATCAGCTACTACGCCTTCACCGCCACCCCCAAGGCGAAGACCCTGGAGCTGTTCGGCCGCCCGCCGGATCCGGAGCTGCCACCCTCGACGGATAACAAGCCCGAGCCCTTCCACCTGTACTCCATGCGCCAGGCCATCGAGGAAGGCTTCATCCTCGACGTGCTGAAGAACTACACCACGTACTCCACCGCCTGGAAGCTGGCGCACCCGCACGCCGACGACCAGGAGGTGGAGTCGCGCAAGGCCTCGACGAAGATCGCCCGCTGGGTGCGCCTGCACCCCTACAACATCACGCAGAAGGTCGAGGTGATCGTCGAGCACTTCCGTGCCAACGTGCGCCACCTGCTGGATGGCCAGGCGAAGGCCATGGTGGTGACTGGCAGCCGCCAGGAAGCCGTGCGCTACG
Organism: Thioalkalivibrio sp. ALJ24; assembly: GCF_000377785.1. Taxonomy (GTDB): domain Bacteria; phylum Pseudomonadota; class Gammaproteobacteria; order Ectothiorhodospirales; family Ectothiorhodospiraceae; genus Thioalkalivibrio. The sequence continues at coordinate 115,003 of NZ_KB898730.1, forward strand.
CGTTGGCCATGCGCGAGTACATTCAGGGGAAGGGCTACCCCGACGTACACGCGCTGGTCGCCTTCTCCGGCTCCGTTCCGCCGGACGAGGTGATCCCCGAGGAGGTAACCGAGACCAGCTCGCTGTTGAACCCGGGGCTGAAGGGCCGCGACCTGGCCGAGGCCTTCGACACCGACGAATACAACGTGATGATCGTTGCCAACAAGTTCCAGACCGGGTTCGACCAGCCCCGGCTCTGCGCCATGTACGTGGACAAGAAGCTGCAGGGCGTGGAGTGCGTGCAGACCCTCTCGCGGCTGAACCGCACCTTCCCGGGCAAGGAGGACACCTTCGTCCTCGACTTCTTCAACGACGCCGAAGACATCCTTGAGGCCTTCCGCCCGTACTACAACAAGGCCGAACTGGCCGACGTCTCCGACCCGCAGATCGTCTACGACCTGCAGAAAAGCCTGGACGCCACCGGCATCTACCACTGGGACGAGGTCGAGAACTTCGCCCGCGCGTTCTTTGATCCGAAGGCCGGCGCCAGCCAGCTCAGCTACTACTGCCAGCCCGCGAAGGAGCGCTACCACGCCCGCTACAAGGCGGTGCTGGAGCAGATCCAGACCTGGAAGGCCGCCTACGACGAGGCCGAACGCAATGGCGACAAGCCGGGTCTGCACCGCGCCGAGCAGGAGCTGAAGGACGCCCACACCACCCGCGACGAGCTCGACCTGTTCCGCAAGAACCTGCAGAGCTTCGTGCGCAGCTACGAGTTCCTGTCACAGATCGTCGACTTCGAGGACCACGAGCTGGAACAGCTCAACGTCTACGCCCGCGCCCTGCATCCGCTGCTGCGCATCGAGAACCTCGAAGAAGAGCAAATCGACGTCGACGAACTGGAGCTGACCCACTACCGCCTGAACAAGCGCGCCGAACAGCGCCTGAGCCTGGAAGAGGAGGGCGCCGATTACGAAGGCCTCAAGCCCGTCTCCGACGTCGGGTCGGGCAAACCGCACGACCCGGAGAAGAAACGCCTCTCCGAGATCATCGACCAGCTCAACGAACTCTTTGGCGCCGAGGTGAGCGACGAAGACAAGCTCCAGTTCGCCAACGGCATCGCCGACCGCATCCGCCGCGACGATGCCGTGATGGCCCAGGTCGAGAACCACAGCCCCGACCAAGTGATGCACGGGCTGTTCCCCAAACGCGTCACCGACACCGTCCTCGACGCCATGACCGAACACGAGAAATTGTCCATGCAGGTCCTAGACGACCCGGAGCGGCAGCGGGACTTTGCCCTCGTGATCCTGCGCCTGCTGACCGGCGCGCCAAGGGAACAACGAACTGCGACCACCTGGCCCGGACAATGAATAAGTGCTTCAGTACATCGTGGCCCCCGTTAACAGGAAAGCGAAAGCCACAATGCTGCCATGCCGTCATTCGTTTTCGCACGGAGTCTCGCATGTGCGCATAGCCAACCGAATCGGATGGAACCTAGATCGCGGAATATCACGGCTATATCTGTGTTAGCCAGATTCTGTCTAATACACTTTTAGGGGGTATGCCCTTGGAAAGTGAGCTGCAAATTGTAGTGACATCGGGATGGACGGGAATTATCACTGCCTTTGCTACTACAACAGCGGTAATAGTCGCCCTTGGATTACATTTCCATAGGCTTTACCGGGATCGCCAGGACGCAACAGCGCAAGCTGATAAAAACGCTACCGTTGCACTCCAAGCAGCTTATTCAGAGATTAGAGCGTTAGATACCTACTTCGGTCTCGTGAAGCTGAATTTACACGATCTCAGCGATTCTGCGGCTGTAGATATCCTGCTCACAGTGGCGGATCCCGAGAATCAGCTTGATCCAGATCTCCCAGTGGTCGTTGTGGAAAGTCGAATGGAAGTGGTTTCCCGGCTGCCGACGAAGCTTTCCGGCGTGTATTCCGGTGCAATGGCGAGGTACCGAATTGTTAGAGAACATTCGGAACGATTAATTAAGCACTACAATGGAAGCAAAGAGGAGCTAATTGCTGATCAAAGCAGAGGGAGTAAGTCCGCGAATTTCCTTCGTGTGGCCGCATTTGTAAGGAAGGCTGCAACCGAAGGAGAAGAATACACTGGGCTGTTGATTGCTGAAGCGGAAAAACGTGATCCGGACTTAAAGCCAGTTAAAGTGTCTGGTAAAGAGGTCATGGATGAAGCAAGCCGGCAAGAAAGTGATAACCGCTAACCATCGGTTGCAGGTGACACTCGTACCTCGCGTACCTGAACCGGAGTGTTAGGTAGAAAAAGCGTCGGAAGCCATGGGTGAATATAACCTAGAATTTGCGGAAGCTATGGCTGAGGCCAGCAATCTAATTCTTCATAGCGAATCCTTGCACGAGGAAGGACAGCGAGCCGCTTTGTATACAGCTTTGGTTGCGTGCGAGATAGCGCTTAAATATGCACTATCTGAGGCAGGGGTAACGGTACCCAAGACGCACGATCTTTCAAAGCTCATGGGTCTCGTGTCAGATTGCTCCATTGAGGACGTGGATTCAAACGGGGCTATCAAGCGCGTCCCGGCGAGTCGCATACGGGGTGTCTCCGCCAGCGACAATTATAGTGATGCCACGCTCGGTAATTTGCTTGAGGCAGAGGAGTTTGGCGCATCTAAATTTCCCAACGAAATTCGCTATGGTCGTACGCTAGAGCACTTCCCAGCATCGGTCATGCAGCAAGCCAGTCTTAAGCTTATTGCCTGGGTTAAATGCTATGCTCCAAGCATTCAAGCCTAACAAAGCGCATCAATAAGGGGCTGACGGGCGCCGGACGCCCTTTTCGTTGAGTCTGCGCATCCACTACAAGGGCGCCGTTGTGCGCTGGCGTTATCAATAAGACCGACGGATCATGATGACTTGGTGGGGGAGAACCGGCTGGCTTATCGGGTGCGCGCTACTCGCATCGATATTGACTGCTGTGGTTGCTGTCGTGTGGCTCGCGCAAGCCTCGATCGGAGTGGACCCGCCGCACTTGTATACTCTAGTCGCAGCTTCTTTCGGTCTCATCATAGCGGTCTGGAGCGGATCGATCTCGTTTAGGGTTTCAAAACAAGCTGAAAGAGATCGATACCCGTTTCCGCTGCCTGAAATTGACCTTCGGAGCAGGCCAGTTCTATACCTGTTTCGCGTAAAAACTACGGAATCAGCGCAGCCAAGAATATTTTTATTAAATGGGATAACGAAGACTACCCAAAGCATAACGATGGCGCAGCGCCGTTTTCTCGAGACGATGGGGGGAGCTATATGCCCGCCCTTGGGGCTGGCCAATCAATTGCGGGGTATCTGGGTTCGGTTGTGGATAAGGAGCGGGCCTTGGGGTATCAATGGAGTGGTGTCGTGAGATTCGAGACTACATTAGGTAAATCTTGTGCGGAGCCCTTCGTGATCGGTGACTCTCAATATAAGAAGCCGCTTTGTACGATACAGAGTGGACAGGAATTGTGGCCGCACTGTCTAAATTCATCCTGATTATCAATGAAGCTCATCCAGGCTCACTGAGTGAGCCACCCCCGGGCGTACGCTGGAGGTCCACATCCAGCGGAGAGCGGCATCATGGCGCAGAACCGGATTCAGTTTCAGCAGGGCCTGTCGTTGCCGGCGTTCCTGGCGCGTTACGGCACGGAGGCTCAGTGCGAATCGGCGCTCGAGGAGGCCCGCTGGCCGGACGGCTTTCGCTGTCCACGCTGCGGGGGCGGGGCCCACTGCGTACTGCACAGGCCGCGCAAGTGGTTTCAGTGCCAGGTCTGCCGGCACCAGGCCTCGCTGACCGCCGGCACCGTGATGCAGGGGACCAAGCTGCCGCTGACCACGTGGTTTCTGGCCATCTATCTGATCGGTCAGGACAAGACCGGGCTTTCGGCCCTGGAGCTGAAGCGTCAGCCGGGAGTCAGCTACCCCACTGCCTGGGCACTGCACCACAAGCTGATGAAGGCGATGGCCGAGCGGGAGGCACACTATACGCTCGACGGCATCGTGCAGGTGGATGATGCCTATCTGGGCGGCGAACGGACCGGGGGCAAAGTGGGACGCGGGTCGGAGAACAAGGTGGCGTTCGTGGCGGCGGTCTCGCTCGACGACGCTGGGCATCCGCGACGAGCCAAGCTGACGCCGGTGAAAACCTCCAGCGCCGAAGTCATGGGCCAGTGGGCCCGCACCTGGCTGGCGCCGGGCAGCACCGTCCGCTCCGACGGTCTGGGCTGCTTCCGGGCGGTCACGCAGGCCGATTGCCGGCATGAGCCCACGGTCGGGGGCGGCCGCAAGTCCCGGGATCTGCCCGAGTTCCAGTGGGTCAACACGGTGCTTGGCAACCTGAAGACCCGCCTGAGCGGAGCGCACCATGCGTTTGCGTTCGTCAGGTACGCCGAGCGATACCTCGCGGCCTTTGCCTATCGCTTCAACCGCCGTTTCGATCTGGCGGCATTGCCCAAGCGGCTGCTAGTCGCTGCCGTGGGCTATGGGCCCGCACCCCTCTGCTCCCTACGGTCGGCGGAGTCTCATTGATAATCAGGAAATTCATGGCGCGTAGACCGAAAAAAGGAGAATGCTAACAAAGGCGTCAACTTGGACTGGCTTAACCTTCGTCTTCGCTACGGGTAAGCTAGCCGGTTACGGTAGGGTTGGCATGCTTGGAGTACCCGTGTGAAAACAGGCGAATACCCAGATCTGTTCTCATCAGGCGATGGGTCTCATGATTGGCAGTTGACCGCATGTCTGAACTTCTCGTTAGACCAACGCCATGGCTACGTTGAGGGATACAAGCGAGCGGCGGAGGTGCTCATCGCCCATGTTGGCGAAGAGCGGCAAGACCAAGACTATTTTGTATATCCCATTGTTTTTATGTACCGGCAGCACTTGGAGTTGCAGCTAAAGGGGATCATTCTCCTCGCGCGCAGGCTTCTACAAAGACCCGAAGAAGGGCATCCAACCCATCACAAACTTAACTGTTTGTGGTCACTAGCCAAAGGCTTGGCCAGGGACGTCTGGGCAGATCATGGTGACCCACCGGAGTTCGCGGCTGCGGATCACTTCATAGAACAGTTTTCCACGGTTGACCCCGAATCCATGGCTTTTCGCTATCCAGATAAGAAGGATGGGTCCCCCTCACTTCCGGGAATCACGCATATCAACTTTGACCATCTGCAGCAATGTATGAACCAGATTATACCATTCCTTGATAGCATTGCATGCGGCGTTGAGAATAAGCTTGATGAAATGGAGAGCCACCCCAACGATTAGTTCTAATGTAGGATGCCAGCAATACGCTCGAGCGGACGCGTTGGCGCGCCACTCAGCGCTAACGTTAGGATTGACAGCAGCCAGGTGAAGGATTCATGAACACGTGCATGACAATTACCTGTGGTACGTGTGAGCAAGATACCGACTGCAGGATTGGATATTCGAATCGACTCATTCAGCCAATCGAGTTTTCATGCCCACATTGTCATTCGCAACTGGAAATCATATTAGACATCTCCGACGCCCCTCGTGCCAAATTCAGTTTTAATGGGTGTGAACCATCTATGCACCAAGCCAATGGCCCTTTCTCCGGGGCAAACCCTTTTGTCGACCTTCATTTGGATTTCCCGGTTAAATTCGGCGAGTATGTGCAAGGCGGCACACCATGGTTTTCTTCACTTGCGCAAGTGGAGGAAGCGACGGGCGGGGACCGAAGGAAAGCTTTTGAGATGTCCCAGTTTCATTCGGATAGGTTGCATGCTCTGAATCAGCTCTATCCAAAGTCCGAAGAGCTGAAGCGGATAATCAATCTTTATCATGGAAAGAATAAGCAACTTTTCCAGCGAAGGGCGGCAGAATATCTTGAGGAAGATGAAGAGCAATCCCTTCTTCCACAAGATCTGAATGCTACCCTTTATCGGGTTATAGCCAAAGCCTTCTTCCCATTTGTCGTGCATGAACATGGGAGGGAGATTTCGGAAAAATTGCCGAGGATGCTCTTCGCACTCGACAGAGCGGCCTTGGATTCGTTTATTGATGAGATATTTAGTTCAGGATTCATAGATGCCCTTCAGAGAGATTGTCTGAAGATATACCCAAAGATATTTGATGCGGAGCTACCATTGCGGCCTGCACTATTTCTAGACCTTATCAAGGGAGAAGAGTCAGAAATTGTGGCTGGGCGCGTTTCGTCAAGCGACTTTTATAGCTTCAAGGACCTCTACAAAGATATTCTAGAAGTTATCGGTAGGCAACTCGTGCTTGTCTCCGGGATAAATAATCTTTTACATAGAGGAGATGCAAACTCGTTTAGGACTATTGATGGGGGCGCATTGAGTAGTCTGCAAAAATTCTCCGAAAAGACTCTTTCCGACAAGTTCAAGTACCTAGATGACTGCTGGTACGACTTCTCCCAACACGTTTTTAACCTTGGGCTGCGCAATGCCGTCGCCCACAATAACGTTCTGTACAACCAATCAACACAGGTTATTACCTATTTTCCAGATGGTGGCCGACTTGATAACGCTCAAGGGGAAGACCTTGCGTTTCTTGATTTCATGCGTTTGCTGCTCATCTCATTCCGAGAAATGCATAATCTACATCACGTCATTAAGTCTCTTTATTATTACAAGTTTCTAATCTACGACCAGCGACCTGCCCATGAACAATCCTAATAATGGCGTGAATGCGGATGATCAAGAACGGCGCCGCCTTGCTCAGCTGTGTTCGGCTGCCGGTTACGCGAAGTGTTAGCTTCCGCGATGAAGTCAAATCTTTCCTTTCGGGTGCTGGAATGTGGCGGCCTTCCGAGCCGATACAATCGATACCGGGGCCCTGTGCCAAAACACCGGAGGCGCCGTTATGACGGCTTCTAGGGGAGCTTCGCACGCAGTTTACTTGAGGGTGGGATCAACAGGTGGGCTTCCCTTGCTGCGAGTAGTCAGGGTTTTCGATGGAAAGCGGTGGCGCAAGAAGCGGATGGGGTCGTGGAGTGGGCTATCGCGGCATCCGCGGTTGACGGCGAGATAAAGCAATACCATTCGATGAACGATGGTGCTTTGAAGTACGGATACACGTTTGGGGAGCGCCTCCGTCGTAGTCCGGTGGGTCGGACCCCGATTGTTCATTCGGAGATAGAGAATGTGGATGTTGCGTCCGCGGTAGAGGGATACCCTGGATATATTGAATTATTTCGGGGTGTTTTGGACCCTGAGAAGTGTCTTGGTGGTGTTCGTTTTTTAGGCTAGTCCTTATGTTTTATATATAAAATGGATTAGGGTGGCTTTCGGATAAGAAGCAAGACGGTCGGAGGAGAGAGGGAAAGCGAATGCTCCAGTCGAAACTCGCTTGGCTTGACCACGACGCGGATGCGCGTGAGCGCAGTATGCGCGTCCTGGCGATGTTCGAGGAGCGCGATACGCGTGACGAGCTGGGTCTCGGTGCGATTCGGGACAACCTGGCGGATCTGCTTTTTCCGGGCACGAGTACGATCCAGACGCGCTTGCGCTACATGCTGCTGGTGGCGTGGGTGTATCAGCAGGTAGAGGCGGAGTTGGCGCAGGGGGCGCTTGCGGCGGAGAAGGTGCCGGCCCGGGCGGCGGATCTGGAGTTTCGCATTGTGGATGTGCTGCGTGAGTCGGACGACCGGGCCGGAGTGTTCGGCATCGGATCCGGCCGTACGCTGCAGCGATTACCCAGTTCGGTGTATTGGGCGGGGCTGGCTTCGTGGGGCATTCGCAAGGTGCCGCTGTCGCAGGAGCGTTACCACCGGAGTGTGGCTGGCCTGGTGGAGCAGCGGCGAGAGTATGGTCGCCTGGAGGGTCAGGGTGGCTCCGGTTCCGGGGATTCGGAGTACCGTACCTGGCACCCGGGCTTGCCGAAGCCACCCGACGGCTTCCCGGGCGGGGTGTCCCTGGCGCTCGAGGTTGGGGAAGCGGAGTTTCTGCTGGACCGGGTGCGCGAGAGCCACCCCACCAGTCTGCTGGCTCACCTGTTCGAAGGTTGCGCCCCGGCGGACGTGACTTATCCCTGGGAGCATCCCGATCGGGCGAGTTTCAGTGAGCGGCAGCAGGCACTGCTGGATCAGGCGGAGAAACTTGCGGTGCTCGCCCAGGGGGCGTTCCTGCTCTACAACCTGGCATTGTCGGAACGTCGCGAACGCGAGGAGTGGGTGGAGTACTACCAGCAGTGGCTGGACGACTGGACCGAGTCGGCTCACGCATTGCCATTCGCGGAATGGAACCTCGACGAACTCTTCGCGCTGACCGAGGTGGGGGCGCTGCGGGTGCCCGAAGGCGCAAGGCGCTTTTTGCGGGACTGGCGGGAACGCGTCGTGGCTTGCGGCAGCGACGGGGCGCGGTTGCGGGCCGATGAGGCGGCGCGTGATCTGGTACGGCGGCGCGAAACACTGCTGAAAAAGGCGCGCTCGCGCTTTACCAACCCACAGGCGCTGACGCAGTGGAGCGGCCAGTCGGGAGCCCATCGCTACAACTATCGGTGGCCGACGGTGATGCGTTTCCACCGGGATCTGCACACGGCGTTGTACGGCGAGGAGGGGTAATGCTGGACCCCAACGGGCGCAACCTGTACACCAGCCTGCTTACGCCACCGCCCGGTTACTCGCTGGACCAGGCGCTGGGCACCACTTTCTCGCTCGACATTCCCACGCTGCTGACCATCCCGGTCCATCTGTCGCTGCTCGGAGCCGGGCGGAGCGATGACGGAATCGCGGTGTACGAATCGGTCCGGCGCACGATGGATCGGGTGACGCTCTATCTCCAGCGCGGCCAGATGCGCGCGCCGAAGGACGGCAACCATCTTTTCGGGCTGCTGGAGCCGTGCATGGTGGAGGTGGACCCGCCCGGCGACGGGGTGTTTCACCCCAAGGTCTGGGTGCTGCGCTTCCAGCCGGACCCGGGGGTACAGGAACCGCCGCTGCTGCGGGTGGCGATCCTGTCGCGCAATGTCACCGATGATCGCTCCTGGGATCTCTCGCTGCAGCTTGATGGCGTGCTGGGCGAGGAAAGCATTGAGTCGAACCGGCCCCTGGCGCGGTTGGTGGAGAGTCTGCCGGGGCTGGCGACGCGGGAATTGGATGCGGATCGGCACGCGCAGGCCCGGGATCTGGCCCGCGATCTGATGACTTGCGACTTCGCGTTGCCCGATGGCGCCGAAACCCTGGAGTTTGTGGTTCCGGGACTGCCGGGGAAGCGCTGGGAATCCGAGCCGGGCGGCCGCCTGGCGGTGATCTCGCCGTTTCTGAAGGATGCGGCGCTGCGTCGGCTGGCCGATGCCAGTTCCGAACCGGTGGCGTTGATTTCGCGGCCGGAGGAGCTGGAGCAGGTATCGCCGGAAGTCTGCGGTGCGTTCGATGCTTGTTATGTGCTGCATGAAGCGGCCGAGACAGAAGACAACGAGGGCGAGATCGACCACGACACTCACGGTCTGCATGCCAAGGCGTGGATCCGCGAGCAGGGCACACGCACGTCGATCACCCTGGGCTCGGCGAACGTGACGGATGCCGCATTGCTGGCGCAGCACAACCTCGAGGTGATGGCGACTTTGACCGGGCCGCGCCGCAAGCTGGGCGGTATCGACGACCTGCTGGGCGAAAAGGGTCTCGGGAGTGTGCTTCAGCACTGGGCACCCGGGGAGGATGTCTCTGACGAGGACGTGGAAAAGGTCCGGGCGCGCGAGCGGCTGGAGCAAGTCCGTACGGCGCTGGCCCGTGGCGGGTTGAAGGTTGTGTGCGAGCCCGGCAGTGCCCAGGGTATGTGGCGTTTGTGGCTGGCCGGGGGCGTCGAGGTGCCGGAATCGGTGGCCTGCCGCGCGTGGCCGGTGAGCCGGCGGCCGAATGAGGCGGTGACGCTTGAGGCGGCTCAGGAAGAACATCGGACGGAGCTGGCCCATGGTGGACCCGCGTACCTGACCGGTGTGATTGCCTTCGAGCTGACGGATCCGGCCGCGGAGCCGCTGCGTTTTGCACTGAACCTGCCGATCGAGGGTTTGCCCGCGGAGGACCGCGAGGCGGCGATTCTGCGTGCCGTGGTGGAGAACCGCGACGGGTTCCTGCGCTATTTGATGCTGCTGCTGGCCGGCGATGATGCCTCCGCAGCGGCCTTCATGCCGATCGCGGGAAGCGGCCATGGACACTGGCACAAGGCTGCGCTGGATGAGCTGCCGCTGCTGGAGGAGATGACCCGCTGTTACAGCCGCGAACCGGAACGCCTGCAGGATATTGCGGAGATGATCGAGCGCTTGCAAAGACGCGTCGGTGGCTCCGAGTTGGTGCCGCCGGAGTTCGAGGCTCTTTGGCGTACGTACCAGGAAGCGATGGAGCGCCGCGATGGATAAGATCGAAAGCTTCGATGCCGGGCCGGTGCTGGACGGGCTCAAGCCGTTTCAGCGACGCACCGTGGATTACGCCTTCCAGCGGCTGTTCGACCCGGCGGGCAGCGGGCGTTTCCTGGTGGCCGACGAGGTGGGGCTCGGCAAGACCCTGGTCGCTCGCGGCGTCATCGCACGCACCCTGGAGGCGTTAAGCGGACGAGGGGAGCGCATCGACATCATCTACGTGTGCTCGAATGCGGCGATTGCCGAGCAGAACGTGCGTCGGATGAACGTGATGGAAGAGGGCGGGTTTGCCCTTGCCAGTCGACTGACGCTGCTGCCGCAGACGGTGCATCATCTCAACCGCAACCCGGTCAATTTCATCAGCCTGACACCCGGGACGACGTTCAATCTGCGCTCCAGCACGGGGAAGGTGCAGGAGCGGGTGTTGCTGTTCCATCTGCTCGACGGGCTGGAGGGGCTCAGTTCGGTGGGGCTGAGCAAGGCTCTCCAGTGCAGCGTCGGCGAAACCTGGCCCCAGTGGCTGGAGAAACGCCCGGAGGCGATCGATCCGGACCTGGCGGAGGCGTTCGTCGAACATCTGCGCCAGCAGGTGCATCTGCGCGAACGGCTTCAGCATATCTGCGAGGTCTACGAAGCCCCTGAAGCCGAGCGCGGCCCGGAGGCGAACACCGAGCGCAATGCCGTGGTGGGTGAGCTACGCCGCCAGCTTGCCCGGGTCTGCCTGGCGGCCCTGCGTCCCTCGTTGGTGATCCTGGACGAGTTTCAGCGGTTTTCCGACCTGTTGAACGGGGAGACGGAAGAGGCGGCACTGGCCAACGACCTTTTCTCGCTGGACGGGGTGCGACTGCTCCTGTTGTCGGCGACCCCGTACCGGATGCTGAGCATGCACGGCGAGTCGGACGAGGATCACCACGAGGAGTTTCGGAACACGGTGGGGTTCCTGTACGGCGACCCGGATGAAAGCGATCGCCTGGGAGACCATCTCGAGGCGTATCGACGCGGCTGCCGACAACTCGCGGAGGGACATCACGAGGGGCTCCATGAGGCGCGCGAACGCCTGCAATCCCATTTGATGAAGGTGATGTGCCGGACCGAGCGGGTGGGCCTGACGCGGCGGCGGGATGCCATGCTGGACGGGGATGAGCGGGTGGTCACTTTGTCGCCTTCGGATCTCGAGTACGCGCGGAACATCGACGCGACGGCGCGTGCGGCCGGTCTGCCGGATGTGATCGAGTACTGGAAGTCGATTCCGTACATGCTCAGTTACATGCGCGACTACCAGTTGCGTCGGGAGCTGGACGCGATCGGCGAGGCGCCGCCGACGGAGCTGAAGCGCGCAATTAGGGATGCGAATGGGGTAAGCACGATCGACCGCCAGCGTGTCGAGAACTATCAGTCGCTGGAAATCCCTCACGCGCGGATGCGCGCGTTCGTCAACGAAACCGTGGATTCCGGTCTCTGGGAGCTCTTGTGGCTTCCGCCTTCATTGCCGTACACGCAGCTCGCGGGGCCCTGGGCACGCGCCGGGCAGGTCACCAAACAACTGGTGTTTTCGGCCTGGAACGCGGTGCCGGATGCGATCGCAACCCTGTGCTCGTACGAGGCCCAGGCCCGGGCGTTTGGTCAGGACGGCGAAGACGTCACCTACAGCAATACCTATGAGCGCGTTCGGCCCCTCCTGCGGTTCCATACGGATGCGGACGGTCGACTGACCGGGATGCCGGCACTGGCGCGGATCATGCCGGCCCCTCGTTTGGCGCGCGAGCTGGATCCGCTTCGCTTGTCCATGGATCTCTCGAATGGCGATCCGCCGAGTTTGGACACGCTTCTTGCAGCCGCTGCCAGGCGATGTCGCGAACTGCTCGCTGAGCTTCCCGAGGGCGAAGCTCATGGAAGAGTGGATGAGCGTTGGTACTGGGCCACCATCGCCATGCTGGAACACGACGATCACCTGGTGGAGTGGATGCGGTCGGCGAGCGGCTGGTCCGAGGCCATTCCCGAACGCGAAAGCGGCGACCACTTCCATGCCCACGTCGATCACATGATCGAGGCGATGCAGGGCGGCCTCGACCTGGGGCGGCGACCGCCGGATCTGGCCGACGTGGTGGCCCGGTTCGCACTGGGCGGACCGGGGGCCTGCGGTGTGCGTGCGCTACGGCGGGTAGCACCGGATGTGGACTGGAACGACCCGGCGTTGCTTTCAGGCGCCGCGCAGGTCGCGAATGGCTTCCGTACCCTGTTCAACCTCCCCGAGAGCGTGGTTCTGATCCAGAATCGGGACGATCTGCCGTACTGGCGCCAGGCGCTCGACTATGCGGTCGAAGGCAACCTGCAGGCGGTGCTGGACGAGCATGTGCATGTGTTGCCGGAACAGCTCGGCCTGGTGGACGCGGCCCCGGCCGAGCGCATCGACGGCGTGGCGCGGGCGATCGCGGAATCGCTGTCGATGCGTTCGGCGCAGCTCAAGGTGGATGAGGTCCAGATGAGGGGGCACCAGGTCGCGGTGGATGACTTCTCCATCCGTTGTCGTTTCGCGCTGCGCTTCGGGGATATGCGCGATGACAGCAGTGGTCCCATCGCGCGCGCCGATGCTGTGCGCGCGGCGTTCAACTCACCCTTCCGGCCGTTTGTGCTGTCCAGTACGTCGGCCGGCCAGGAAGGTCTGGACTTCCACACCTGGTGCCATTCCGTGGTGCACTGGAACCTGCCGTCGAACCCGGTCGACATGGAGCAACGCGAGGGGCGCGTGCACCGCTACAAGGGGCACGCGGTTCGCCGAAACGTCGCTCAGGATATTGGACTGGACGGGCTGTCCGGTTGGCAGGGCGAGGGGGATCCGTGGGAGCGGCTGTTCGCGTGCGCCGAAACCACCGACTTCGGCCAACAGTCCGACCTGGCGCCCTGGTGGATCTACGAGGCGGGAGATGCCCGAATCCTCCGGCGCGTGTTGCTGCTCCCGCTAAGCCGCGATGTCGGGAGACTTCAGCAGATGAAACGCCAGCTTGCCCTCTATCGGATGGTGTTCGGGCAGCCTCGCCAGGAAGACCTGATCGCCTATCTCGATCAGGCGCTGCCAGAGGACGCGCCGGAGGATTGGCAGATCTCGCTCTTGCCTCCTATGAGCAAAGATTGAGAGGCGTGAGCGCCTGGTGGCCTTTGTACCTCATATCTGACGTGCCGCATGGGCGGACCAACACGGATATGTAGCTATCCCGAAGCGCGAGAAGCCGTTCACCACGTAGGTTCCCCGTCGGCAGGGGTGCGTCTGGCAACACCGCTTCGAGTCCCTAGGCCACGCTCGTGCGGTGATCGGCAACTGGATCGGGTACTACAACGAGCAACGGCCGCATCAGGCACTGGGCTATGCGGCACCACACAAAAGGCGTGCAGCCATCTGATAGTGGCCCAGATCAGGTAGTCTGGACCTTCTGGATAAATTCTCCGATCTCCATCAGCCACATCTGCTGAGACTTCGAATACGTGGCGTGGATGGGCAGCGGGACTACGAGCTGGAGGCCATGGGCCAGCATTTCGTCGGTGTGGGTCTGGCTGATCCCGGGCTCAAGGGTGGCGAGGTATTTCCGTTTCAGGCGTTCGCCTTCGGCGAGGACCTGTCGCCACCGTTCCTTGCAGGTGGTCTTTGCACCCAGGAGGAACATGCGGGATGTCGGGAACTGCGGGTCGTGATACTCGGCGAAGCCGGGAAACAGGAAGTCGGGTTTCGATTTGTTTTCGGTGACACGGTTCGGGCCTCCTTTCTCGAAACGCAGGCCGTGTCGCTGGAACAGTTCGGTCAGGTGGTTCTCGAAGGCGTGGCCGACCCGGGATTTCCGCCGGTTGTGGACGCTCAGCGAGAACTGGATGAATTCATCGACATCGCCGGCGAACCCCCGTTCAAGACGCTCATGGACGATTTCGCGTTCATAGGCCCGGAAGAGAGCTTCCTCCCGTTCCATCCATGCCAGGAGGGTCCGGTCCGGATCGCCGAGCGGGTCGGCCTGACTGACCTCCCGGGCGAGCGCGGAAAATTCCGCGGTTGTGGGAAAACGGTCGGGAAAACGGTTGAGGACAAGTTCGAGATCGCCGCCGGCATCGTCCGGGGCGATCGTTTCCACGCCGATGTCTTCCAGCAGGAGTTTCAGCGGCAGGGTTAGAGTGGAGGATGGCATTCCGGCGGCCTGGAAGCGCTCCCCCATCTCGCCGAACCCGAATACGTGCCGGACTTGGGCCTCGACATCCGAATCCGCCGGCGCGAAAACGATGAGCAGACTGCCGTCGCGGGCCTTCGCGATCACCATCAGGTCCCCGGCCCCGATCTGCAGAGTGACCGAATTGTCCCGGTAATACAGCCGGTACTCTGGGGAGCGGTGCGGCTTGCGCCATCGGCTGTCATACCAGGACACCGTATCGCGAACGATTTCTGGAGGTTCATCGTCACGCAGATAAGCCATGGTGGCTGGGAACCTGTGGGCGTCGCTCTTGGAGGGAGTGCCTAGATGGTGCTTGAAGCCGGCGCTTGGAAGGCCTCCGATTTCATGCTGGTTGGATTTGTTCGGTTCGGCGTCCACGTCGCTGAGCCATTTCGCCGCCGCTCCTTCAAACAGTTCCGAAATCGAGTCGATCACGGTGCTTCCTCCCCTTGGGACATTGGCGTCGGCCGCGCCCAGCTGCCGGCTGCCAAGGCCGCGGATCTCATGAGTGGAAGAATGGCCGGTCAGCCATGCCTCCACGCTTTCGAGCATTTCCCCGGGCGGCAGGCGTTCCTTCCCTCTCATCGCGCATTCCCAGACCTCCAGGACGCGCCATCCCCGGGCAAGTAGCTCAGTCCGGTTTTTTCGGTCTCGTTCGCGATTGCGTCCGATCTTGTCCTTCCAGAACTCTTCCCGGGTCGAGGGCATCCGGAAAAGATGGCAGTCATGACCGTGCCAGAAGCATCCGTGCACGAACACCACCGCCGAATACCGGGGGAAAACGAGGTCGGGGCGTCCCGGAAGATCACGGACATTAAGACGGTACCGGAAGCCCCGCGCATGGAGCGCGCGGCGCAGGACGAGCTCAGGCTTCGTGTTTTGCCCGCGTACCCGGCTCATCACCCGGCTGCGGTCTTCCGGGGAGAGCCGGTCGGTCACGCCGTATCCCTGAACTCCATCGGCAGCTCCACCTGACGGTCCTCCTGTTCGGATCGGATGTCCGCGAGGACGTGGGGCACCATCGCGGAGGCGATCTCGCGGATGACCGGGACCACCACGGAGTTGCCGAACTGGCGATAGGCCTGCGTGTCGCTCACCGGGATACGGAAGCTGTCGTCGAAGCCCATCAGCCGGGCGCACTCGCGTGGCGTTAGCCGACGCGGCCGCTCGCCGGCTCCCCGGTCAACCAGGATCTCTGAACCGTCCTTGTGGTACCGGGCGGACAGTGTCCGTGCGGTGTCTTCCGGGCCGACCTTGCTGTAGCCGAATCCGTTGCCCGCGCGCTCGTGCTTGGCCCGATAGTCCTGCAGGTACTTCCAGAGCTTGTCGCTCAGGATGTACTTCTCGCCCACGGTGCCCAGGTCACCCTCGGTGTAAGGGGGCTCGGGCGTTTCCGATCCGTCCTCCCGGTGCAGCACCTCCCGGAGGGTGCGGGCGTCCGGTGGGGGAAAGTCCAGTTGGTTCCAGGTGAAGGGCGTATCCTTCCGGAAGCCGACCATATAGATCCGCTCACGGTGCTGGGGTACGAACCCCTTGCCGTCGATGACCCGGTCATGCACCTGATAGCCGAGTTCTTCCAGCACGCGACGGATCACCTCGTAGGTACGGCCGCCATCATGGCTGCGCAGGTTTTTCACGTTCTCGAGCAGGAATGCCCGTGGACGCTTCACTTCGATGATCCGCGCCACGTCGAAGAACAGGGTTCCCTGTGCTTCGCAGAGGAACCCGTGCTCGCGTCCGAGGCTGTTTTTCTTGGAGACGCCGGCCAGTGAAAAGGGCTGGCAGGGGAACCCGGCCAGCAGGACGTCGTGCTCGGGGATGCGTTCGTCGATGGAGCGGCTGTTCTCCTCGGCGTCATCCGAAACCGCCGTGATCTGACGGATGTCCGTCTGGATTTCCTCGTCTTCGTTTCCGAAATTGGCGCGATAGGTCTGGAGGGCGAACCGGTCCCATTCGGATGAGAAGACGCAGTGGCCGCCGACGCTTTCGAAGCCCTGTCGGATGCCCCCGACGCCGGCGAACAGGTCGATGAAGTTGAACTGCCCGCCAGAGTCAGCCCGCAGGGGAGCCCGTTGGCGCAGGAGCTGGCTCAGCGCCGGTTCCCAGCGAGCGGGCATGGGGATCTCGCCTTTCGTCCAGCGTCGGACCGTGCGTTCATCCACCCCAAGTTCGCGGGCCACGTCCGCCCCGGTGGTCAGCTCCAGGGCGGAGTGGAGCAGGGCGGTGGCGGCATTGGAAGCGTGCATGGCGGATCCTCGGGGAGACGTTCCGGACATCATGCCCGGAATGATTCCCGCCTGTCCAGCATGGCCGGCTGCCGATTCCCGATCCTGGCGGAGGGGAAGCTTGTGCCCCCGCCTACTGCAGGGTGCCGGGGTGCGTCTTCAGGTATTCGGCCTCCGACAGCACAAAAAAATCCTCCGGTTTCCCGTTGAGCGTCACGCCGTCCGACCAGGTAAGTGCGATCATGCCCGGTCCTTCCCCGATGAAATACTGACCGGATCCATCCCTGTGGACCGGATATCGAAGGGTCTTCCAGAAAACCCTGCAACCACGGTCGACGGCGTCCCTGATTTCATGAGCATTCCGCAGGCCACCCCTCCTGACCGTCTGATATGGATCCACACCGCACCTCGCTTCGCTGTCAAAGGTCCTGAATTTACAGAATAACGGCATCGCCTGAACCAAAATGGGCTGCAATGTTATTGGGAATAAACGAGGGTGAGCCGACTGGCCGAGGATGTTCCGGTATTAAGGAAAGCGATTGTCTGACGGTCGCGCTCCTGATCCACCAGCGGATCGCCGCCCAAATGGTCCCGCAGGGCCTCGTACTAGCGCAGCGCCGCGAGCACCTGGACGAACTCGATTTCGTGCAGCAGGACGACGCGGGAGCCGTCGTCGATCCGCACGAACTCGGGGCGCAGGGTGACTCGCTCCAGCGGTTCCAGGTAATCTGCGGGTGTATGGGGATCCGGTTCCATGATCGGCCCCTGGATGTCTGTAGCGACACCGGCCGACGTTCGGAAGTGTGACGCGGCGAACGCGAAGGGTGGCGAGGCGGCTTCGGATTGCAGGCGTCATTGAGGGCCGCGGGTGCTCGGTGCGGCCCGTGTCCTGGCTGTGGCGAAAGAGAGTTACTCGTGCTCGTCTTTCTTCCGTTCGGTGTTCTGGGGTTCGTACAGGACCTCGAACCCGGCGGCCTCGCTGTCCATGCGTCGCTGCAGAGCCTCCCGGCGCTTTTGCAGTTCCTCTTCGCTGGGCGGTTCGCCTCGTCCTTCGTCTTCCCGGGCCATGGAGTTCTCCTGTCTTTGGCGGTCGCGATTGTGTTTGAAATGGGCGGTCTGGCGTCACGCACTGTGAATGCGCCTCAGCGTTTTTGCCGTGACGGTCCGGTGCGCCCGTGATCGCAGTGCGCAGACCCTTTCGGTGGCGTCGGGTATCGAGACTACGATACGGACAAGGCCGCGCGCAGCAGATGGCGACATGTTCTGACGCCCGAGTGTGGTATCCATGGGCGGGTCGACTGTTGATCCGCGGCCGTATTCAGAGTGGGTACAGTCGGTATTGGATCATGGCATCTGGTGGGAGGCGTGCATGCCGACACTCGAAGATCGTTACCGGGGTGCGATGCTGGGGCTGGCCTGCGGTGATGCGCTGGGCACCACCCTTGAGTTCCGGCCACCCGGCAGCTTTGCCCCGATCACGGACATGGTGGGGGGCGGCCCGTTCGATCTGAAATCGGGGCAGTGGACAGACGATACCTCTATGGCGATTGCGCTCGCCGAGAGCCTGGTGGGGAGCGACGGGTTCGATGCGGCCGACCAGATGGACCGCTATGTACGCTGGTGGCGCGAAGGCTATGCCAGCAGTACGGGGCGGTGCTTCGACATCGGGAATACGGTGAGCGCAGCGCTTGCGCGGTACGAAGACTCCGGCAATCCGTTGAGTGGTTCGGAGGATCCCGGAGCGGCGGGTAACGGCTCCCTCATGCGCCTGGTTCCGGTCCCGCTGGCCTACCGCCGTACCCCGGCCCGGGCCCATGAAGCCGCCCGTGTGAGTTCCCGGACCACGCACGCGGCCGCGGAATGTCTCGATGCCTGTCGTTTGTGGACGGCTTATATCCTTGCCGTTCTGGAAGGGGCGGAACGAGCCGAAGTGCTGGAGCGATCCTGGCAGGCGCTCCCCGGCTTCGGGCCGGGCGATGAGCTGGAACCGGCCGTCCTGGCCATCGCCGAGGGCTCCTTCCGCCACCGGGATCCACCGCAGATCCGAGGGACGGGTTATGTGGTCGAGAGTCTGGAGGCGGCCCTGTGGGCCTTCGACCGCAGTGGGGATTTCCCGGAAGGGGCGCTGCTGGCGGCCAATCTGGGCCACGACGCCGACACCACCGCCGCGATCTACGGGCAATTGGCGGGGGCGTACTACGGGGAGGCAGGGATCCCGGCGCAGTGGCGCGACCAACTCAGCCAGTACGACCGAATCGGGGGGCTCGGCGATGCGCTTCTTCAGATCTCGATTGCCGGCCCGTCGGATGTCCCTGTCATGGAATCACCGGAGCGCACTGAATGAACGCCGTTCGGACCAGTACCAGTCATCCGCTGGAAATCGCCGAGATCACGTTGCCGGAGGGCGGCACCATCGGTATCACCCTCTGCCCGGGCAAGCAGCAGGCTCATGCGATGACGGGCGCCTGGGCCCGCGACCTGGAGGCCGATCTGAACCGAATCCGAGCGTGGGGCGCGGCCGGAGTCGTGACCCTGACAACGCTGGAAGAACTGCACGAGCTGGGCGTACCCCGGCTCGGGGAGGCCGTCAGCGAGACCGGAGTGACCTGGTACCACCTGCCCATCCCCGACATGGCCGCTCCCGACCGTCAGTGGGATGACCGCTGGCAGGCGGTGGCCCCGGAGATGCATCGAGTTCTTTATGCAGGCGGGCGCCTCCTCGTGCACTGCAAGGGTGGGCTGGGACGGGCGGGTACGGTGGCCGCCCGTCTCCTGATCGATCGAGGCATGGCCCCGGATGCGGCGGTGGCTGCTGTCCGCCAGGCTCGGCGAGGCGCCATCGAGTCGAGCGAGCAGGAGCGCTATCTGCAAATGGTGCCGCCGGGGCAATAAGCCGATGGAGTGGCCAGGGCTTCTCGCCAGGGAGGAGTTGAGTGAATCCAGCCTGGCTTGTCTGGCCGGCCTGACCGGCGGCCATAGCGGTTGCCGAGGCACATCTCCCCGGAAGGCGCCACCCGTTACGGCGCTTCTCCGGACAAATCCTCCATCGGGTCCAGGCACACCCCGCAGTTCACGGCGGTGTCGGGGCGCGCCCAGACGCGGGCGCCGCAGCTCGGGCAGGTGAGCCGCACGCGGGGATCCGGGCGCGGCTGCGGCGGGCCGAAGACCGCCGGTTTTTCGGGATCCTCCGGATGGGCGAGGGTCTCGGCCGGGGCGGGTGTGCTGGCCACCGCCAGGCCCTGTTCGGCCAGCGCGTCCTGCACCTGCGCGACCGATTCGGGCGAGGTTGGCGCATGGCGGTCGAACCAAGGCAGGGCGAAGCCGGTGGCCAGCAGATCCGCGCAGGCAACGGCGAACGGCCCGTCGGGCCGGATGTAGTGGGTGACCCGGCGCCCGGTCTGCTTGCCGTCCGGCAGTCCCGTGTCACTGGGCACCAGCCCGATGGCCTCCATCTTCTGCGCCCACTCGCGGTTGTGATGGTTTGAGCGGCTCGGCTTGCCGAAGCATTCCTGCCAGTGGTGAACCATCTCGTGCACCAGCGTGGAGAGCGCGACCTCCAGCGGGTTCAGGGTGAAGTACCCCGGATGCACGCCCAGCTCGTGGATGATGGTGCCGTCCGCGGAGATGAACCGCTCCGCATGGTGGTAACCCCGCTGGCGTCGGGAACTGCGCAGCGTGATCAGGCAGGACGGCAGCGCGTTGTCGAACAGCCGTTCGTTGAAGTGATCGAAGGCCTGCTGAAGGGCCGAATACATCGAGAGCGTGGGCGAGTCGGTCATGGCGTTCACCCGGGATGGAGCCGAAGCCGCCGATTGTACAGCCCCCCACATGTCACAAACCCCGTCACAAAACCTCCGAACCGCCTGTCGCCCCGGAAGCCGGAACAATAAGCGCCCGGCAGCAAGTGGGAGCAGCACACGAAGACAAATCAAGCGGCCGGCTAAAGCCCCCAATGTCGGATTAAGCCCTGAGAACAATCTACAGAAGATCCGAAAGTTGGTCCGGCAGTACACCACGCGGCAGAAGCCCACCGCCAAGAAAAACAAAGCTGACTAGAGTCCACCGACAGAATCGAAGCCAAGCACCCAAGAGACAAGCCATGCAGAAAACACAAACCACCAAAAACCCGAACCGGTCGAGCCGGAAGGAGACGAACGCCAGCCAAACCCGGAAGGAAACGAACCCAAAAAAACCACCAGCCAAACAAAGAAAAAAAACAGAAAGAAAAAACACGCAAGCACAAAGACCGCGGACCCAAACCGCAACAAACAGCTCGACGAGGAGAAACACCAGCTCAAGCAGAAGCACCCCAAGCAGTAACCCAAAAACACACCCATCAAGAACCTCAGCAACCGAAAGCGCTGAGACCGAGCGAGAAGCCACTGAATGCAGAAAGGACTACACCGGGGAGGGAGGAACGCGCACTAGAAGGAAGGAATCGAAGGCCGAACAACCAGCCACCAAAAGCACAGACGCAACCAAGCCTCAAGAAACGACAGAAAAGCAGAACCAACCACACGAAACATCGACACAAACACGGAGCCGCCGAGCGCGGCACCTGAGCCAGAAACAAGCCAAAGCCGACAAGCAGACGTCCAAGCACCGCAACCAAGAGCACCGCGACCCGCACGGGCGCAGAGCAAAACAGCCCAATCCCCACCAACCGGAGCGACGCGCCCAAACCCGAACAGCAAAACGCCCGGCGCAGGTGCAGAAGACACGAGAACAGCAAAGCCGAGACCGCCAAGGCACGCCCAGACGGCTACCAACGCACCTACGCCCCCCGCCCCAACGAGAGGAGCAGCCCCCCCGGCCCCAGCCCAAACGAGTAAACGCAGGACAATTCCAAGAGCAACGGAGAAACCCCCTGGACCAACAGGCCCACAGGCGGTAGCCGGCGAAACGCCCAAGTCCAAAACAGCAGCGGCGGACCGACCACCCCCACACACCCGACCGCGACCCCAGCCCACACAGCCACAATCACAGATCGCCGCACGAGAACCACCTCAACCGGCGCGGGCACCAAAAGGAACCAGCACGCGAGCTGCACAGCATCCCCGGCCCAAAGAACGGAACCAAAGAGGACCATGCCCAAAACCAAGGGACGCGCGAGAACGAGCAAAGCCGCCATCAAAGGCCAGCCCGAACCCGAAACCAACAGCGCCATCCACAGCGGACCAGACCCGCAAGAAGCCACCGCCCGCCGGACTCCTGAAACCCCCTCCCAAAGGCCTAAACGCACACACCACGCCAGCGCTCCACGAGCCACAACACCGCCAACCGGCGGAACCGGCGACACAAACCGACCCAGCCCAAGGCAAAAACAGCCCGCCAGGCGATCTAGAGAAACCAAACACGCGCACAAGCCGAACAAACCCGCAACCACCACCGAACCCACTACCAAGACAACGACCCAAAAGCCCCCCAGACACAGCACAAACACCCGCAAGACCAGCTGACGTAAGACGACCCCACAGCCCCGCACTGACCGTCAATCCGGACCAAAAAACCCAGCGAATCAACCCTCCACACCGCCCGACAACACACAGAAAACACCCCGCCCACAACGACCCGCAACACCCGCCGAAGCCCGACGCCCAAAAGCGGCCACACCACGCAGAAACGCCCGCCCCAACGACGGGGTAACCAAGGCCAAAACAAGCGAGAGAACGGGCGGACGGCCACCGAAGGCGGCGAACACACCAAACAGACAAACCACCACGAAACAACCAAAAAAAACCCCAGCGCCCACAGAACACACCACCGAGCAAACACCAGAATTCAACAAAACGCGCGCAGCGAACCACAAAGCACAACGAGTCCCGTCCACAGGGCAGGACGACGAGAAAAACGTAACCAAGAGCAGCCCAACCCCGCTCGCCCGACGGTCCGGCAAACGACCAGCCCACCCAAACACGCCCACAGCCCGAAACCCCAAGGACACCACCGTCGAGAATAAACCCATCCCAGACGAATTCTAAAAAAACCGTAGATGCAACGACGACCGAAGCGGGAAGCAAAACACAGAGGCGAGACAGGAAATGCCCACCCAACCAACTCAGAGGATCCCCAACCCACTTAACTGCAAGCGGGCACCAAGCCAACAGCACCAAGACCAGCACCGCCGCCGCCCTCCTGAAAGCACCACGAAACCTAAAGAGCACCACAACGCGAAACGCAGACAGCACGCAGGAACAGACGCCACCACCATCGCGCAAGATGCTGCAGTCGGGCACAACCCATACCAAACAGCCAATGCCCAAAGCCAGGGCCACAGAACAAAAAAGAAGCGGAAGCACAGGCGACCCCGCAATACAAAAGAAACCCACCACAAGCCAACGAAACAAGTCAAACAAGCTGCAGCACTAATAAAGCGCCACGAAGAACCAACGCAGGCGCCCGAGCACAAAAAGCACCCCGTCAGCGGAAGAGGATTCCGAAGAACGACCGAGCCCCAGGGCAAAAACCAACACCAGGATACAACAATAGCGAACCACAAACAGCACAAAAAACAACAAACCGCGAAACCCAAACGGTGGCGCGACCCAAACAACGAACGAGGAAGACGGCGCACCGCCAACGACAACAACCTCTAACCGAACCAGAGAGCCCCCGGGGGTCCAGGCGGGAACCAAACGAAAACCCAACAACTGGCCACATGCAACGACCCCCAAGCCGGCCACGAAAACCAAACACAGCGCAAGCAAAAAAACCTAAATGAAAGAACAGCAGAGCAGCACGCATCGAAAAACGGGCCAATTCAGGATCCCGCCACCCCCACCCAACCCAAACACACCGACACCAAACAACCGACAGCCGAGCTCCACGACCAAAAAGAACAAAAACTCGCCCAACAGCGCACCGCTCAGCGCGCCAAAAAGCAACCCCAGACAAGCGGAGGCAAGACGAGGAAACAAGCCGACAGCACCCACGCACACGCGCCCAGACAGCGAACACAAGCGGCCCACCAAGAGAAACAAACAGAGAACCGTAGCCACAGCCCGACCCAACCTGGCGAAGAACGCCAGCCTGAGCCACCACGCGGAACCGCCCGGGGAGATCAAAGCCCGCGTCACGCCCAACCCAAAACCACCCGGGGACGACCCCTCGAACCCCAGCGACAAACAGACGCAAAGAACCACACAAGCGTCCCCCTCAGCACAGCAGGGACGCAGCAGACCGAAGACCCCCGGGCGAACCAAGCCCATCAGCCCAAACCAGGACGCAAAGCCGTACATGAAGAGCAGAAAGAACGACGGCACGGATGCCCCCGCCATCGCCAACACGGCCGGCAAACACCCCACCCCCTGCGGACCAGCCAAGTCAAACCGCAAAAAGACTCGCACGCCCGCCACCCGGTGCGCCAAGACCTGGCCACACACCAAGCGCCAAACAAAACCAACACCAACACCGGCTGCCGAAACACGGGATCACCGCACAAGAGGCACTACCACAACACCCGAACGCGAGACCCAACCCAGCAAAGCAGCGCGCCACCAAGAAAACACCCGAAAACCCGCGCAAGAGCGACTCCAGTACCACCAGGAAGCCAACCCCCCAACGGACCACAACAACAAGGAAGAACCACTCAGACCCCAGCACGAAGCCCAGGAAAACAGGCGCCAAACCAGAAAGCCAAGCAAGACCCCCGAATTCAACAAAACACCGACGAACACGAACGACAGGCGATAAAACAGACAGCCGAAGAGAGGAAAAAAAACAAAGAAGCCCACGCCCAGCACAACCCCAAAACCACCCCATAAAGCAGGAACCAGCAAGGCAACCGCCCGCCCGACAAGCTGACCAAGCCAGACAACCGGGACCCAGGCACACAACTCCCCGACCCCAATCACAGCGCGCAGCGCGACACCCCAAAGGCAACAGAAAAACCAAAACCACCCAAGAAAAGCTACCCCCAAACAGAACAAAAGCGCCAGCAGAAGAGACGACAACGACACCCAGCAAAAGCGACGCAAAGAGCAACCCAACCAAGACACCAGGAACGCCAAAACCAGCAAACAGGCGGAAAACAGCCCAAGACCCCCCGCCCACGAAACCGCAACAACCACAGCAACCCGCCCAAACTCGAAAACCACAACAACGCCCGGGCCACCCACCACACCGAACGCCACCAACTCACCACCAAACAACACCCCAAGCGAAAAGACAAGCGCAAGCCCAGACCCACACCCAACAAACCGAAGGCGAACCCGCACTACGACCCGAACGCCCAAGCACAGCACGCAAACCCCCAAGCGCCGAACACCAACCACCCAGACGACCGGGAGCAAGCCCGAGAAGAAGCACTCCTCGCACGGCCCAAGCAGCTCTCGCACCGAAAACCCGGAGACCACCGGCCGCACCCAGAACACAGCGCCGCCGGAGCGCAACCGGCTGGCATGACGCACGCGCAAACCCCACCAGCCACCGACACCAACCCCAAACCAAACCGAAACCACGCGGCAAGCAGCGAAGACCCAACCCAACCCCACACCCACCAGCCCAACACAGCCCAGAGCGCGCGTCGAAGAGGAACGCAAACACAGCAAAAAAGCAAAGTAGCTCCGAAACGGAGACTCAACAGCAAAGGCCCTTACCGGAGCGCCACCCGCCACAACCTAAAAGCAACAGAGGACAGCGGACCAGACAACGACGACGCACGCACCCAAACGGACAAAAGCGTTTTACAACAGATCAAAGACCAAACGCCCGGAACAGACCTGAACAAGAAACAGCCCACCGCAAAAGACACCCGGCCCCGCGCATTCAAAGAGGCGACGGTGCCCATGGAGGTGCATCTCAAACAGCGCGCGGACAGATGAGCGGTTAGGGAGGGCCGAAACAATGACAGATCGGACCAACGACAGGTCGGTCGGAGCATCGGAACAGAGAAGGCGACCAACACGAACAGTAAAGCAAGCGAGCGGCCTGACAAGAGGCGCCCTGGGAAGGCCTTGAACGAACCGAGCATGGGAGATGTCCCCGCAAAGGCGGGAAAAAACGGACACACAAAACAACAAAAGAAAGACTAAAGAGACCCCGCTAACGGGAGTGCGACACAGCTCACGGCCACAAGGGATCCCAAAACCCCATCACCAGCGCGTCCAGAACGAGCGGGGGCAAGACGTGAACAACAAGGAAATAGCCACCAACACCCCGCAAGAAAAAGTCGAAAACAACGGCCAGATACAGCACCCAACCGGGGGAGGCAGGCAAGGGACAAAGAGTAAAGCTGACCAGCGGCTGCCGCGGCGAAGTAACCCCCCACCCGATCCCGCGGGCCCACGGCAACCCACACCCGGATGCACCAAAGCCAACAGCCACACCGAGGGACGAACTGTAGGCCGCCCATCCGAAGAAAACAGCCGACCCGACGCGAGAAAAAGCAAACGAAACGACAGACCGAGCCGCACCAAGAAAAGGCACGGTGAACTACCACCAACCCGAAAAACCGTCAGGGGGCGGGTAGGCCGCATCAGCGAACCAGGCGGCGGCCATGGGCAGAAACGCCAGAGCCGCCCCAACACGACAACGCTCCAAACGCAGCCACGGAAGTGCAGCCAGCGACCCGGTCGTCGCCGCGTCATAACCCACGAACACATCACGAATCGCCAGAGGCACCAACAGACGGACCCAGCGGGCAAGGGACGCGAACCCCGGGAACAGCACCGCCAACAAGCACCCGGGCCGCACCAACGCCAGAATCAGCGGGCCAAACACATCCCCGCAGGCACGCGACGACATGGCAGGTGGACACCCCCCACCAGACAAGCACCAACAGGTCCACCAAAACGTGGCAAACCCAGCGACAGCCCGCGGCGCGAGCAACAAACAGCCCTCAGACGGGCCGCCGCGAAGCAGGCCCACCGGCTGGGGAAGCGGGCGAAAAATAGCCGCGGAACGCTCAAGGGTAAGCCGGGCCCACGGAAAAGCGAACCGGCGCGAAATGGCCTCCGCCGAGTACCCAGTCAGGGGGACGGCGCGCATCAGGAGCAAGCCCCAAACCACGGGGGCCGCCGCGCCCTCCAGCGGGACGGGGGGCCCGCAGCGAGGGCCCGAAACGGCCCGCGCCCGCACGTTCGTCAGGCACGAGCCCGAGTCCAGTAGACCGCCCGAAACGCACGACAGCGCCCCCGCCGGGGCGCAGAAGTTCCACGCCCGACGAACCCCACGGATCCGCGGCGCGCTCCGCCCGGTGATCGCCTCGATCTGTCGGGTGTCGAGTCCGTCGATCATGCGCCGGACAGCACGTCCGAGAAGATCGTCCAGAGTGTGGACGTAATGCTCGATGGTGATCTGGGTGTCGGAATGGCCCATAAGCCGCGAGACCAGACGCAGCGTCCGACGCTGCGTGGGGCTTTGGTCGCCAATGAGTTCGCGGCGAAGCTTTCGGGGATCGGTCGGGGCCGTCATCGAACGGGCCTGTGACCAGGGAGGAAGCGGTTCCTCGCCTTCGCCTTCCAGTTCCCAGAAGTGCAGCAGCGTTCGGGATGCGAACGAGTGGCGCAGATGGTGAAAGCGGATATCGGGATCGCCCGTCACCTGGGTCATGGCCCGGGTTGCCGCATCCAGAAGCTGATCGTTGGGGCGTATCGGCCCGCGGTCCGGCAGCGCGAACAGTGGCGCATCTTCGGACCCATCCGGCTCGGCCCGTCGATGCTCCTGCCATCTCATCAGCCGTTCCAGTAACGCCTCCGGCAACATGGCGTGAAGGGGTAGGACGCGCTGCGCGTTGCCGCTCTTGAGCAGACGCAGGCCGTTCGGCCGCACCAGCAGCGAGTATTCCGGTGGGCCTTCGAGGTCGCCAATCAGGATGCCCGCGGCCTCACTGCGACGTAGACCGCCGTAAAATCCCAAAGCCATGATCAGGGTGAGCACGCTGCCGACCGCGGGATTGTCACGGTACAGCTCGTCCACCCAGTCGAGGGTGCGCTGAAACAGGGCCTCGTCCAAGTAGTTGGCGTCGGGCGGGCCGTGGGTCACAACATGCTGCGGCGACTCCAGCGTCTCCAGCGGGAGCGGCGACCGGGAGTGCGCTTCCATCAGGAATTGATGGAAGCTGCGAAGGCCTCGGGCCACGCGTTTGCGGCTGCGCGCGTTCGGCGTGTCCTCAAGGGCGCTGGTGTAGAGTTCGATGAGGTCGTCCGCCGTGAGGTCTGCCGGATCCGTATCGCCAAGCTGACCGGCGATGCGGCCGGCTACGGCGTTGTAGAGTTCATAGACGGTGCGGCGCCGCGGCTTTCGGCCCGCTCGTGCGGGTGTGCACAGCCGGTTTGCGACCCAGTCGGCGAGCCGCCGGACACTCGGGAGCAAGGGTAGGGGAGTCCGGCCCCCTGTCGGGTTGGCGGTTGGGTGCGCCTCGATCCAGTCGCGAATGGGCTGTGGATCCGGGGGATCGTTTTTTCGGATCAGACGGGTGAGATCGTGCAGTTGCGCGGGCCAGGCTTCATGGCCGTGCGGGTCGGCGTCTTCCTCCGTCGTGGCGCTTTGTGCAGGAGCAGAGCCGTTCTCCGAGACTTCGGACCGATGGCCCGGCTCCGTGGCCCGTGGGGGCAATGAAGTCCGGATCCGATCCGGTGGAAAGATCAGTCGTTCATGCACGCTGACCGGTAGTGACGTGGCCACCCGCTCACCCGCGGCGTGGGCGAGGAGATACGGCGGGACGTAAAGCGCCAGATGAAGGCGGGCGACCTTCTGCAGTTGACTCCAGTTGCGCGGGAGCTGGTCGGAGAAGCCCAGCGTCTCGGCACAGTCCCTGATCCAACGGTAGAGGAGCGGGCCGTCCGCCCGCGTCGCCGGAAGGCCGGGAGGCAGGCCTTTGTTTCCATCGCGGACGAGCAGATGGCGCGTGATCGGATCCGGATACCAGCGCAGGTGCAGTGGCATCGTTTCGTCCTTGACCTGGTGATACAGCTCCATCCAGTGGTGGTGTGCGGGAGCCTGATGGAGAGAGTGGCCGAGAGCCCAGAGCCACCGCGGGCGCAGAAGGCCGCCGAAGAGCAGGGCGCTCAGGAAAATCCGGCCCCACCGGGCCTGAATCCGTTCCGGGTCGATCGGTGAGGCAAGGTGGTTCAGAAAGGTGTCCACCAGGCCCTGATGGCGGACCATGTCGAGAAAGTCATGGTGCTGGAACGGCGAGGAAGGCGCCGGCGGTAAAGGGACGGGCAGGTCCGGAATGACGATCCGCCACCGACCGACGCGGTTGCCGGTATCGAGGATTTCGGCGACCCGTCGCTGGGCAACGAAGCTGCGGCCCGCTGGCGCCTCGGCGCGGACCTTTAACATCAGTGTGCGCGTGTCGCTTTTCGTCCACTCGAGGTCTTCGGGCGGCTCGACCGAGGTGAGCCTCGGGTATTGCTCTTTGAGGATGCGCCAGACGGACAGGAACTCGTCACCATCCTGTGGTTCCTCCCGGGTCGCTTCGGTTGGATCGGGCTGGCGTTCCCCGATCGGGTTCCAGAGGTGCCTCCAGCCGGCCCAGATCGCGCGAGGATCGTCGTCGAGCCCGCCGTCGCCCGGTTCGCCAGACATATCGCTCATGGCGCCACAACCCTGTAGCCGATGTCCTGCATGAGTCTGTCGAGATACGGACGGATCGCCTTTCGGTAACGGACGGGATCGAACGCGGAGGGAGCACCCCAGGGCTCCTCGCCGTAGCTCCAGTGGCCGAGATGCGTGTTGATGATCGTGGCGGGACAGCCCTGAGCGGTGAGATAGCTGCGCAAAAGGTGACGGCCGGCGTTGTCGAGTGGCCAGGCGGCGGGGAGCACGCGATTGCATTCCTCACGCAGACGTCTGCCCGTCAGTTCCACGGGGACCCAGGTCGTCGGATCCTCGGGATCCCCGGCGTCCAGAAAAAAACAGGTGGAGCGAAGCGCCAGTTCATACTGATCGCTCTGATATGCGCTCCGATCCCGGTGCTTGGTGGCGGGGCAGGTGAGGCTCGTGGGCAGCCCTGGAAACGTGGTGAAAAGGACGACCAGGTGCTCCATGTAGGCCTCGATCTGCTGGATCACCTCGGGCGGTAGCACCACGAGTCGGGCATGGGACCCATCCGACCGGTCCTTCTCCTGCAGGGCGATGGTCCCGGTGGCGTGGTGCCGGGCCGAAAGGTCCGGGACCGGCGTCCGGATGGCGCGACCGCCCACCGCCAGGGTCAGTCCGAGGGCGGTGTACGCCGTCATCAGGTTGTGCGCGTTCAACCAACCCGCCGCATCGCGACGGTGGGGCGGGCTTTGGCTGTGGAGTCTGCCGCTGAGTTCAGCAATCAGATCCGAAATGGATTCGGCCCGAGGTAACCGATCATTCCCTGTCCAGCTCTCCGGGATGGCGGTGCCTGGCGCGCGGTAGTTCCAGAGTCTTTCGTACGAGTGGTCGCGTTCTTCATCCAGTCCGCTACCGGCGAGCGCCGTTTCCAGATGCTCATGGTAGATACGCGCCAGCTCACCACGTTCCCACGCCGTGTAGAAATGGTGGGTCCGGGCGAGCGGGTCATCGGTCCCGAATAGCAGGGCCGGCGCAAGATGCTGACCTTCCTCGGTCCAGGCGAACCAGCTTGGCATGATGGTGGCCAGATTTTTGAACTGACGCCATCGTGGTTCCACCCCGGCCTGTTTCAGACGCGGGACGATGTGACTGTCCCACAGTTTCTCGTACGTGCTTTCGTTGTGGGTGAAGTGCCGTTGGGTCTTTCGATCGTAGGGCATGCGGTTGAGGTGCTGGCCAACCCCGAGGATGTCCTCGAAGACAACGCGGGGCCAGTGTTCGATCGCCTGCTTTCGCTCTTCCTGGGCGAGTGGATGTCGGGGCGGAGGGTTGTAGGGCCGCATCCACATCCGGTAACCGGGGTTGTACGCCAGCTCGAACTCCGCCGGCAGTTGGCTTATGCCGGCGACGCACCGGGTTCTCCTGACGGTATCGGGCGGGGACCCGGTGACGAGGGCGATCGCCGCGAGCAACACCGTTTCGCGACGTTTGTTCCGCTCCTCGCGGCGGCTTGTCGGCTCGTCGTGCGGCCCATCAACGGAGACCTCGGAAAAAACTGCTTCGAGGGTTTGAAGAATCCGGTGGAGCTGGGTAAGCCGGATCCGTCGGAGCTCAACACGAAAGCGCTGGCTTTCCATCGCGATGCGCCGGCCTATGCTCCGCGCCCGGGCATAGACCGATCCCAGAGGCGGAAGATCCTTCAGATCGAGCGATGCCCGATCCTTACCCGGTTCATGGCCGAGTATGGCCTCGAACGTGATCTCGGCGCCTTCATCAACCTCATACTCTTCCGGCGCGAGTCCGCTGGCGAGCAGCTCGTTCTGATGATCCTCGCTTGGAACGTGGCGGTTTGTCCGGTATTCGTCGGTACCCCAGCTTGACTGGAGAAACCGTGGATCGCTGTGATACCAGAAACCATGATGGTCCGGCCCCATGACGTCCCACGGGCGTTTTGAGCCTGTTCCGCGCCCTCCTGATCCGCCGGTCCGGGTCCTTTCTGAGATGGCTCGGAAGGGCAGGTCGTGCGCCACGGCCATGATTTCGGCCAGGTAGCCGCAGTCGCGCGCCAGTCGGGTGTGGGGCTCGTCGGTGCGCTGCCCGCGTTTTCGGGGCGGAGCCTCTTCCTTGATCTCGAGAAGCGTTTCCGCGAATGCCTGGGGATTCTCCCGCACGTGACGGACCTTGAGCATCAGCCAGCGGGCCTCAGCTTGATGGGACCGACGCACCGCCCTGCTTGCATTAGACAGATGGTCCTGTCGTCGGGGGCGCACCCCTCTCAAGTGCAGCAGGATGTGGGCAGCCAGCAGATGGGCCTGGGTCCACCGATAGGTCTCGATCTCGTCCCCTGCTTCTTCGTGATGGACGAACCAAAGTGCGCACCAGATCGGATTGCTTGTGACATGCCCATTGACTGGAGCTCGCACTTTTCCTTCAGAAACGATCCCGTGCTTCAGGTGCGTAGCAACCGACCACAGGGGATCTTCGTCAGGAATTGCTCCGATGGCCTCGTGCCACTCGCGCATATCGCGTATTGCGCCGCTTCCTTCGTTTCTAGGAAGGAGTTCCTGAACGTGGGGAAGCAGGTCGCCGAGGTTTTGCGCGATTGGACGTAAGCCGACCAGTGAATTGGGGATCTGTATAAGGGGCCGGACGCGCTCGATCAGGCTTTCCGGGTCAGGAGAATGGTTCCGTCGCAGGGCCTCCAGGAGATGGTGGTCCTGCCGGTCGGAGAGGCGGACCCTTTTACTTCCCGCCATGGCGGTACCGATCTCTGCAGTGGGTTTTGTATGTGGACAGCGATACACCGAGGAAGCGCGCGATCTCAGGTTGGGTCGGCTGCCTACCCAACATGATCGGGAGTACTCCATCCGTATGTGCGGTCTGCCACCGTTTCGGTAGCTCCGCACTACCTGAATGTTCGACGGTCGGGACGAGTAGATCGTCGACCGCATGCCTCAGATCGCTATCGGAGTCGGGAGCACTCAGGACAGGGATTTGCTCGTCCGCCGACAGGCACGCTTTCGCGACGCTGAGGCTTGGTATGCCGGCGACCGGACGGTAGACACTCTTCCCGTGGGCGGTGTCCGGCACGGCGATGATGGGGCGCTGAATGAGGAGTTCCTTCACCGCGTCGGCCGTGAGGCTGGGCGCAACAGGTATGGGAAGGCGCATCGTCACCGGGTCGTCCAGCAGCTCGCCTACAGGCACTCGGATCCATCGTGGCAGGGGGCTTGGCATAGCGCCCTCGTAGCGATCAGGTGGTGCTCAGTCTGTCAGGTCAGAATGCGGCTAGCAACGCGATGGCCCTAGAGCCTTTACGAAAACAGAATTGTGGGTTTCTGTGTGACGCAGGATGACCCTAAATTCCAATAAAGTCGATTATGGCGAGCGTTTTGGGGCTTGTGGGGCGGGGGAGTCAGGGGCTTCCACGGACCATGTCAAGGTGGTGCCGGTGCCGAGGTGGAAGAGCAGAAGTGAGTACCACCGTGTTGGGCCTTAACGGTCGTTCGATGACTCCGAGGGCGGGTGGCCATCTCTGCCACGCCGCTCCAGAAATTCCTCTGAGCGGCGCTTCCGGGGCGTCCAGGCTCACCGGCGCGTGCCGGACCCCGCGATCAGTCACGCCCTTCTTCGTCCAAACCAAACCAGCCTTCGCACATGCGCAGGATGAAGACCCCGAGCGTGAGTACGAAGATCGCACCAACCAGAGTCAGGATCTGCGGGTTCTCCATGTATTTGGCGTCCACCACGAGCACCCGCGTCAGCGCGGTGATCCCGATGTAGACCAGAAAACGCACCGACAACCGGTTGGTCTTGAAGTAGATCGCCACCATCGCGGCGACCTCGATCAGCAGGAACAGCATCAGTACATCGCCGAGATCCGGGCCGCCCTTGTCGATTACCTCGCCCACTTCGATGATCGTCGCCCACAGGACGCCGAAGCTGGCCAGGAAAAGCAGTCCTAGCTGGAAGGTTTCGGCCATCTTGATTCCGGCCAGCTTGCTCAATGAAGTGATCTTGTCCGACATGGCCGGTCCGCCTCCTGCTACATGTGCCTCGCTGGGTGTCACAACCCGCCTGCTTGTGCGAAACCGAGGGCGGCGAGAAGGCGCCAGAGCTGCCCGGATCCACCGGGGGAATATAGTCGAAGCGGGTCAATTCTGTAGGGGGCAGACGACGGGACATCCCGACGGGTTGGCCAAGGGAGGCCTCAGCGGCCGGGGTCCGGTTCGTCTTCCCGTTGGCATCTGCCGGCTCGGGCGCTGGCACAGCTGCACCCCTCGTCACCGGGCGCGCTTCGGGCGAAGGCCCCGGCAAGCCGCGCCCGTCACGGCTTTCGTGGTAGTCGGGTATGCCGTCATTCCGCGCGGCCTTGCCGAGATTCGGGCCATGGCGGACGATGGTCATTTCGCAACACCACGAGGTCGCCAGTGCCGGGAGCGGCGGAATGACGGGGACGCGCCCGAACACCATGCGATCTCTGCTGCTGATTCTCGCGGCTGCAGGTGTGCTCGGCGGGAGTGTTCGGCTCCTTCCGGTCCTGCCGTGCTGGCTGGTGATCCTGCCGATGGCCGTGGTGGCCGGTGTGATCGGGCACGGGCTGTTCGAGTTCCGAAAGACGCGTCGGCGGGCCTGGGCGCGGCAGTACCTGCGAGAGGATGGAGCCCTCGCCCGGTGGGTTCGGCCCGGGTTGCTCATGCGCTTTGTCAGTGCCGGGGGTGGGTTCTTCCTCGCGATTCTGTTGCTGGTCCAGCTTCATCGCTGGGCGATCCCTCAATGGGGCCTCCTCGCGCTCAATATCCCGGTGTTCCTGTTTCTGGCCGTATGGGCGCGGCGACGGCTGGAACCCGAGGTTCGTCCCCAATGGCTCGAGCCGCTCTCGAGGGTTCTGGCCGTGCGTCTGAACGTCGCGATCCTGACGCCTTTCCTGGTGATTCTGGATCTCTTTGCCGAGCAGACGGACTACCGCGGGCAGCCATACGAACGCGTTCTGGAAACGGTGGCGGCTTCGCCCGGCTGGAACTGTCATCTACTGGACCCCGTCCTGCGGGCCATCGTCTACGTAACGGAACTGAGCTACTGGGCCATGCAGAACCTGGTGGGCAGCGTCGAGACCGGAGGGTCATGGGTGGTGGTGGCCTGGATCCTGCTCTTCCTGGCCAGCCTGGGTGCGGCCTGGACGTGGTCGCGGCTGTTGATGGGACTGTGTTACTTCGCAGAAGGAAGGTAGAGGATGGATGAGCGGGCATGGGAAGAATGCGGCACGACGGAGGAGCAGGACTCCGCCGGCGCCGAAACCGAGTCGGAATCCCCCGAGGAACCGACGGCGCCGACGGAGCACGATGCTCGAAGCCGGAGAATCAGTCTCATCCTGGGGGCCTTCTTTGCGGTGATCGCCGTTGGTCTTCTGGCCCTCGTGGTGCCGGGAATCGACGAGGCCCTGGAATCGAAGACCCTGACGGTGGTCGTCGGTGGGGCCGCATGGGAAATCGAAGGCGAAGAAGCGGTCGATCGGGTGCGTGCGAAAGCCGGCGCGAGCCTTGAATCCGAGCAGGCCCGGATTCGACGGGTCCTGCAGCATGAGTACCACACCGGCGTGGACCGGGCCTTCGAGGCCGCGATCGATCAAGTTCCGGCGTTCGTTGATGAATACCACTCGTTCGGCGGCTGGGCCACACGAATGTCACTGCCTTTCTTTGGTGATCTCGACGAGTATCTGGATGAACAGGCGCAGACCTTGTTGGAGGAAGAATCCCGGATCCAGGAACACCTGGATCGGGCGGACCGTCACCTCCGAGAACAGGTGCTGCCCGCAGAAATCGCGAAATCGGGAGCACGCCTCACGGATCACCTTGCGGACGTACTGGATCGGGAGCCGTCGGCCACCCGCGTCGATGAACAGGTCGAAGCAGACGTTGAGTTGTCGGGACTGTCGGCGCAGCTTGAGCAGTGGGTCAGTGAGGACCTCGAACGGCTTTCGCAGAGTGGTGCTTGGGTATCGGGGAAAACCCTCGTAGCCACGTCCGCGGCGGGTGCCATGCCCCTGAGGCAGCGCGTGCTGCGGCGTTCATCGACGGTACAGGCTTTGCGTGCCGGCGGCATCAAGGCGGCTGCACGTGGGATGAGAGCCCCGGCTGCGCGCATTGCCGCGCAAACGGGCGCGGCGACCCTTGCCACTGTCAAAACCGGGCCGATGGCGGGTGTAGTGGGGGGTACGGTCTTCGTGCTCGCGACCGGCGCCGAGGGTGTCCAGGCATACCGGCAGGAGCAGGTGAGGGCAGCGGAACTCACCCGGGAACTGGAATGGGCGTTGCTCGCGGAACGGGAGGCCGTGAAATGCCGGGCAAGTGAGTCAATGGATGGATATCTGGATGCCGTTCTCGATGCATGGGGCGAGCAGGTGGGGGAGCATTCGCGGGTTTCGACGGACACCGGTTCATTCCGGATCTTTGGTGGGTCGTGAAGGATTGCGCGGACTGCGGGCCGGTGAATCAGACCTGATCCTGCATTTGCTCCTGATCGAGCGTCGATTGGCATTGCGGGCGGACCTCGAGAACGTCGGCCCCAATTCGGAGTTCCACGCGGTCCGCAGGCATATCCCGGTAACGGGCAGCTCGGAATGTCGCAGCCGACGATCCTGTCCTGAAGCGTAAATTGCGATCAGTGTCCCTCTACCAGAGGATCGCCTCCGAGGTGTTCGTGCAACGCCTTCTATTCGCGCAGTACCCCAAGGATCTGCTTGAACTCGCCTTCGGGCAGCAGGACGACCCGGGAGTCGTTTTTGACGCGAACGAACGAGGGGTGGGGCTGCAGGCTCATGCGATGACCGGTGCCCGGGCCCGCGACCTGGAGGCCGACCTGGAACGAGTCCGGGCGTGGGTTTAGGCCGGTGTCGTAACCCTCACAACGCTGGAAAAAACTGCGGTCTGAGTTGCGGGTAGGTATCAGGTCCTCGGCTGTCTGCGTGTCCGACAGGCGGGCCAGCGACAGTGGGGATGCCCAGAGCTGGTGGCAGCCACGATCTCGGCACGCGAGAGCCGAAACACCCGGGCAGTGCGCGCCTGAGTGGTGTCGATTTCCTTACCTTAACGCGCCTGCCCGGGTTTTTTGCCCCTGATTGCCTTGAGTGGCTGAGGCAGGAGACCGGATCACTCGGGATCGAACCCCAGGCAACCTCGCGCTTCCGCCGTCTCCGCACTCCAGGGCAGCCAGATGATCTCCGGTCCCTCAGGACGACACAGCGCCGCGGTGCGCCGCAGCGCCGAGGCGGCGGCTTCTTCGTAGGTCTTTTCCTTGGTCATCACCGAATAGCCCAGGGTGACCCTGGGCGGGAGCGGGAAGGGGTAGGGCGACCGGAACACGCCGATCAGTTCATCCCGGACACGCGCGGCATTCCCGCCCGTGATGCGGTCCAGATCCTCAGGGCTCAGGGCCAGTGCCAGCAGTCGCCTGCGCTGCCAGGCATCGACCAGGTAGGTTCCAATCCCGATCCGATCCCCGTTTTCCAGTAGCGGGGACCAGAAGATCGGCGTGAAGCTCGCAGCCGGCACGTTGGCGTTCATCGGGGTGAATCGGTCCCCATAGGCGTATGCGAGGATTTCGCCGGGTGCTTCCGGTTCTCCGTTCTCTCGGGACACGATCTCCCGGGACGGCATCCGCTTCCCGGTTCCGCTGGCCAGCCATTCGAAGTTCACGCCGAGTTTTTCCGCGATCTCAAGGAGCCGGCCGTGCTTCGGAAACGATTCCCCCTCCAGCCATTTGCGGGCGCCCTTGTGGGTCACCTGAAACAGGTGGGCGACCGCCTGCTGGCGGCCTTTGCCCTTGGGCGGTATGCCGATGGCGTCACAGGCCTCGTTGAGGCGCTGTGCAAAGGCCTCAAGCTCGCTGTCCGGCTCGGCCATAAGGCCACACCTCCATTACCTCGAAGTTCCGCTGCAGAAGCGCCCGCGAGTGGAGTCGCAGCAGCGTATGCGGGTGGTCTTCCAGCATCGAAGGGTAGACGCGGAACATCCGGATGTCCGGCGTGATGTACCTGCTGAAGCCGCAAACGGCAAAGAAGCGCGATCCGACCGCCACTCGCACCGGATAACCAGCGCGATTGACAACCGCCCTTCGTTCTTCAGAGCTCGACTAGCTCCACGCGACGGTTCTGCTGGCGGCCGTCCTCGTTACGATTGGTCGCCACCGGCGCCATCATGCCGGCTCCCGCCGACTGCAAGCGGTCTTTGTCGATTCCGTGCTCGTCTTTTAGCCAGGCCGCAACCGCCCGGGCGCGCTCCATCGAGAGGTTCAGGTTGTATTCGAAGTCGCCGACGTTGTCGGTGTGGCCTACGATCAGCAGCTCCAGCTCGGCGTTGTCCTCGAGCACATCGGCGATGGTGGCCAGGGCTTCGGCCGACTCGTCGATGATCTCGGCACTGTCGAACTCGAACAGTATGTCGCGCACGGCCACGCGGCCCTCGGAGATGATCCCGGCCTCGATCTCGTCGGCACTGAGATCCTCGCGATCGTGGGCGGCGACGATTTCGTCGCGCTCGGTCGGCTGCTGCTCGGGCGGCTCGGGCGCGGTCATACCCAGGGCATGCTCGTCTTCCGGCTTTTCCACCACATCGACGCGCATGGCCGGCGAGCCGTCGCTACGGTTGTTGTAGATCAGCACGTTGACGTATACGGCTTCTTCCGCGTGACTGGCGGCCAGAAAGCGCATGTCACGGTCTTCCCGGTTTCCCGGCCAGTTTATCGTCCCCAGTGAAACACCCCTGGGGCGATCGCGATCAAACGTGTCGAAACGGTGAAAGCGCCGGCCCAGGCCGTCGCGACCACTGCCGGCGAAATCGATTTCGAAACCGGCCTGTTCCAGTCCCTGGCGATAGGCACGCTTGACCTGCAGGGTGCTGACATCCGGGTTGCGCAACAGGTAGATCAGCTGAGTATGCTCACCTTCGAACTCACGTGCGTGCGGGTATTCACCGTCCTCGCGTGGACCGAAAGTCAGGCTCACCCGGTCGAACTCGACGAACTGGTAGGAGGTGATTTCGCTGCCGTCGACACGCGGCACCAGCCGATGATCACCCCACTCCTCGGGCTCCTCAGCCAACAGGCCAACGGGTGCCGCAAGCACCAGGGCGGCACCTGCGATGCAGGCCAACATGTTTTTGAAAGGCATATGACCGGAGTCCTGAGTTCGAGTATGAGGTGCTACATGATTGCTCTTGGATGTTTCAGGAGACCGGGTACGTTGTCAAGGAATATTGCGTCTCCCTGGGCGAAGGGTGGGTCGATTCTCGATCAGTGGTACTCCATCCCCAGAGACCGCGGTCGGGGCGCGTGCTTCGGGCAAAATTATGGGAATCAGTTCTTCGCCCGGGGGCGGGATCCTTGACGTCGCTTGCGCACCTGCCAGCGCTGCAGGGGCTCGCGACGCACTCGATCTCCTTCGCCGGGGACGGTCCGGATCACGGTAATGAGTGCCGTGGCCGTCACCTGCGCGCCCATAACGCCGCTGTCGAGTCCTGTCGTGTTCGGCTGCAGAAACGCCGGAAGCCCGTCATTACGGACGTGATCCGTGATACGGGACATGCGCCGTTCCGGATGCGCACCGGATCCGGGAAAGGCGGCACGAGCGGCTGACCGAATATCGTCTGCAGTAACCAACTGAGCCAGGCGCCTGTCTGGTCCGGCCGCTTATTCAAAGGCATCTCACCGAAGTGAACACCGCCCTGAACGGGCCCCGAGCGGTTCCCCGGAGCGTTCCACGGTTCGCTTTGGCCGATCGCATCGGTATTAGGCGCGTACAGAGCATCCCCACATGTCGGCGAAGCGTTTCCGGCCCATGAGCAGGTGAGGGCCAAGCTCCACGCCCCGCGTCCCGCACCCGGCTGTATCAAAGCTGGGAAAGCCGTTCGTACGAGACGACCAGCGGACCGACCCGGGGGTAACGCCCCAAGGATACGGACTTCGCTCACGTCAGCGATGAACGAATTCAGGAGATCAAAATGACGCGCAACCTGCCACCGGGTGATCGGCTGGTTTGCCGCGCCTCGATTGGTTTCCGGACCGATTCTCTGCAAACGTGGAACAAGACCGTCCAGACGGGCTGCAGAAGACTCCAGGAACTCACGGTGAATCCAGACTGCCGAACTGGATAAATCTACCACAAGATCGGGAGGATCTGATCGATGAGTGAGGAAAAGGACGACATCCCTGTTGAAAAGCGCGCCTATCCTGAAGATCTGAATGAGGTTGAGTGCGAACACACCCCCGAAACCGAAAGCCCGACCATCCGGACCATTGAACCCGATCATCTCGGAACATGGCTGGGCAAGGGGTGGCGCGATCTATGGAAAACTCCGGTCGCCCTGATTCACGGCCTGGTCATCGCCATTGTTGGCCTGGTGGCTCTGGGCTTGTCATGGAACGAACCCTGGATGGCCTTTGCCTTTCTTGCCGGTTTGCTGTTTCTGGGCCCGATACTGGCCGTCGGCGTAAACTTTCTGGCAATGCAAAGAGATAGGGGCCACGCGACCGGGACGGGTCTTGGCTGGGTCAGTCACCTGGGAGGTTCGGTCTGGGTGTTTGCGCTGCTTCTGGCTCTGATCTTCGCGATCTGGGCGAGCTTCGTCTGGATGTGGATCGCCGTGCTGAACATCGGCGAACTCGGGGTGACCGGGCAGCTGCATCACCTGTTCGGCGCGATGCTCAGTACGGGCCCGGGAATCATATCCTTGATCGGCGTGGTTGTGGCAGCCGTAATCTTCGGCCTCATTGTGTTCATGCTGAGTCTCATCACCGTGCCTGCAATGATTGATCAACGGGCCCGTGATGAGGCCTCACAGACCACGCTTTTCGATGCGATCGGGATGAGCCTGAAGGCTTTCAACCATAACCGTGGCACACTCCTGCTTTGGGGTCTGATCATCACCGCCTTGTTTGCGGTGTCTGTTGCCACTGCCCTGTTGGCACTTACCGTGATCTTCCCCTGGCTGGGCTTCGCGATGTGGCATGGTTACCGTGACCTGATCAGTACGGCATGAAGGGAGCGTGAACCGGGGCTGGGAGGACTGCGTTAAGGAAGCGTTGATGAAGACCCCTGCATCCGGCTCCGTGGCCCGCCAACGCATTGTTGGAAGGACAATGGGCCGGGATGGCCTGTTGGGTGCCCTGTGACCGCCGGTTTTGGCGGTCACAGGGGCCTTTTTTTTCGGGGCAATGGGCGACCCGGAGCGTCTCTGGCTCCTCAAAAATGCTTCAGGACGGCGAGCGTTGGGTTAGTGAATCGGTTGCTGAGCACGAGAAACTGAACTTGGTACCGCACGGCTGACCGAACGTGTGCCCGGGGGGTTCTCAGCCCGGGCGCGTTCATGAGGGCCGAGTGCGATAGCACTCAGGCTGTTGCGCTGGCCCACATGCCAGGTCACCGGGGTCAGGAACTGGCTCCCGCGCGAGCTTCGCCACCAGCCGCTCGAATTCAAGTCGCGGCACGTATTCGGGTACCGCCGATCAACTTCCGTCCTCGCTTGACCGTGTGCGCGGTCCCTCGGGTGATGACGCCATCGACCAGGCGCGGATTACCGGGAAACGCCTTCGATGTCTCCTCGAACCGCCGGCGTCGGAGTTGCCAGAGGGAAAGGAAGTGGCGCGCGAACTGAAGACCCGGCAGCCCCTCACGGGTGAGATCCACGACATCCGGGTCCCGGAATGGCCAGGCGCCCGAGGGCGGGTTGAAGCGAGCCTGCGGCTCCCCTGCAACGATCCCGCCCTGAAAGCCGAGCATTCCACCGACAAAATCACGGGTCTGTGTGCGCTTGCGGCAAGTCTGTGCGGTGGCGTTCCTGGGACAGTTACATGAGGATGCAGAACGATTGCGTATCTCCGGCCGGGCGGGGCCGACCCCTCGTTGATCAAGGCGTGACCCTGAGTCTGTGAATTCGGGACCCAAATCTTTTGCACTGCCCGCCCTGGCTGGCTGGTAGCGGGTATCGACCTCGGGCAGCATAGGAGGTCAAATGCCGCGACCTCGTGCCGAGGCCCGCCCGACCTTCATTCTCCTTGATCTGGAGACCCGTGATGCCTTCCCACCGTGCCGCGCCAGCCGACTTCACCGTGGATGCCCTCATCGTTGGCGGAGGGCCCGGCGGCATGAGCACCGCTATCACGGCCGCCCGGGTGTGGCCGGGGCGCCGTATCCTGCTGGTACGGCCGGAGGAGACACCGGTCGTCCCCTGCGGCATTCCCTACATCTTTGGAACACTGCACGGTGTGGACGACGATCTTCTGAGCAGTGCCCCGTTTCGCCAGCTGGGCGGCGAGATTCTCTGTGATCGGGTCCAGCATGTCGATCGCGAGACCCGGATTGCGACGCTGGACAGTGGCACCCGCATCCGCTGGCAACGGCTTGTACTTGCCACCGGCACCCATCCGCATCAGCCCCCGGTGCCGGGCGGCGATCGACCCGGGGTATTCGCAATACACAAGGACTACGACGTCCTGGAGACCCTGTTCGAGGACTTGCTGCCGGACGCTCGGCGTCTGGTTGTCGTTGGTGGTGGCTTCATCGGGGTGGAGTTCGCTGATGAGGTGCGCAAGAGTGGTACTGATGTGGCCATTGTCGAACAGTTACCACATCTGCTGCTGCGCAATTTTGATGTCGAGGTGGCCACCCGGGTCGAGGCCAGGTTACGGGAACACGGCATCCAGATCCGGACCGGCCAGGGTGTGACGGAACTGACCGGCACTGGAGCCGATGGTGCCGTCACCGGTGTGCGTTTGGCTGACGGCGAGGTGCTGCCGGCGGACGCGGTACTGGTCGCGATCGGCGATGAGCGCGAGGTGCGCCTGGCCCACGAGATGGGGCTGACGATGGCGCGCGGCGGTGGAATCTGGGTCGATGCCTTCCAGCGCAGCCGCGAGGATTACGCCATCTTCGCGGTTGGGGACTGCGCCTTCAAGCAGGACTTGCTGCTGCGGCGTTCAGCGACCTCCCTGCTTGCCTCAACGGCCGCCGCCGAGGGCCGAACCGCCGGGATGAACCTGTTCGGACTGCGCAATGAGCGCTACAACGCCGGCAGTATCGCGATCTATGCCAGTCAGATCGGTGATCTGGCCTTCGGCTGTGCGGGCATGACCGCCCATGCCGCCCGCAACGAGGGCTTCGACGTGGTGGTCGGCAGCACTGAGGTCCCCGATCATCACCCACCGACCATGCCCGGGACCCGCACCATGACCTGCCGCATGGTCTTCAGCCGCAGCGGGCTTTTGCTCGGCGCTCAGGTGGTTGGCGGCCCCACCACAGCCGAGGTCCTGAAT
Organism: Thioalkalivibrio sp. ALJ24; assembly: GCF_000377785.1. GTDB lineage: Bacteria > Pseudomonadota > Gammaproteobacteria > Ectothiorhodospirales > Ectothiorhodospiraceae > Thioalkalivibrio. The sequence continues at coordinate 157,543 of NZ_KB898730.1, forward strand.
GCCATCGGGGTCGCAATTCAGGCGCGGCTAACCCTGCACGATCTCGTGGGGTTTCAGTTCGGCAGCCACCCGCGTCTGACCGCTCCCGCACACCCCATGGCACTTGCCTCACTCGACGCGTTGCGCCAGATGTCCGAGCCACCGTCCGCTGCGGGCCCGGAAGGCACCGGGGCATAGGTCGCCTTGAATCGTGTTAGTTGTCGCAGTGGTGTTCCGGTTGGTCCAGGGGTAACAGCACGCGGGCCTCGATCCCGCCGCCGGCACGCGGAAGCAGGGAGACGGTCCAGCCGTTGCCCTCGGCCAGCTGGCGGGTGATGGCAAGGCCAAGGCCGCTGCCACCAGTCTGCATGTTTCGCGAGGTCTCGAGCCTGTGGAATGGCTGGAACACGTTCTCGAGCTCCTCTTCGGGGATCCCGGGCCCGCGGTCAAGGATGCGAATGGTGACGGTGGGGCCGCATTCCATCTTGACTTCGATCGGTTTTTCGCCCGCGTAGCGCACCGCGTTTTCCACCAGGTTCGACAGGATGCGCTGCAAGGCGACAGGATTGAGGTGGCGGGGGCAGGACTCGGGGATGTCACCGTGCAGGATTCGGACCTCTTCGCCGCCGGCGTCGGCAATGACCTGTTCCAGCAGGGCGCTGATGTCGACCGTTTTTTCTTCCCGGGTCTCGAGGTCCCGGCTCAGGGCCAGCGACTGGTGGATGATCCGGTCCATCGCCGCAAGATCGTCACAGATGCCGTCAATGAGTTTGGGATCATGGCGTTCGCGAAGGATCTCGAGGGAGAGACGGATCCGGGTGAGGGGAGTCCTCAGGTCATGCGAGATGCCGGCCAGCAGGGTGGTTCGATTCGCAAGCAATTGATGGACTTTAAGGGCCATATTGTTGAAATTGCGCGCCAGGTGGCGGACTTCACGTGGGCCTTTCTCCGGTATGGGGTCGGGGATCTGGCCTTGACCCACGCGAGAGACGGCAGCGTAAAGGCGCCGGATGCGGCGCGTGGTTCCACCCGCCATGAAAAGGGCCGTCAGCAGCACGAGGAGGAAGGTGATGAGCGCGACCGACACAGCGCCCTCGACACGTTGAGTCGCCACCCGGTCCGCAGCCAGGCCGATGCGCAGATTCTGGTTGGCCAGCGCTAGATCGGCCCAGTACCAGCGTTCCCCGTTTCGGACCTGCGGCCGAAGCGGGACTTCGAAACCCACCCGTCGCGACAGTGATTCCTGTACGAACCTGAGATACGGCAGGCGCAGAGTCTCCGCCGGCGGCAGCGGTCCGCTGGCTTCCGTGATCCGGAGCCCGTGTTCACGTTCCAGGCGCTCGTTGAAGTCCCTGCGTGCGGGCGGGGGGATCTCGGCCCAGCTCCGGCCTGACAGCAGCATCAATGCGGCCGTGTCGTCGGCTGCACTGCGGGCGAGGGGGAGGACGGTGAAATGCGCGACGACACCGAGCGTCAGGATCGCGAAAGTCAGGAACGCAACCAGCAGAATGCTCGTTGTCCGTATCAGGATCGAGCTCGGCGCAAGTGAGGTCAGCCACCTCATGTGCCGGCCTCGGCTCCGTCCGGGGCGAACAGGTAACCGCGACCCCAGACGGTGCGGATGTAGCGGGGCTGGCTCGGGTCGTCCTCGATCTTGCGGCGCAGGCGCGCGATGCGCACATCGATGCTGCGATCGTACGGCTGGTGTTCATAGCCCTTGATCAAATCCAGCAGCGTGTTCCGGTCGAGGACGCGGCGGGGATGCTCCACCAGCACCCGTAATAGCGTGAATTCGCCGGTGGTGAGGGCCACTTCCTCGTCATTCCGAAGCAGACGTTGCGAGCTGGTGTGCAGTTCAAAGGGCCCGAAACGGCCGACATCGGGTTCTTCGGACGTTGAATCGGCTTCACTGTCGCCACCGCGTCGTCGCAGGACTGCCCGCACCCGTGCCAGCATTTCCCGCGGATTGAAGGGCTTGGCGATGTAATCGTCTGCCCCCACTTCCAGCCCCACGATGCGGTCGACGTCCTCGCCGCGTGCCGAGACCATGATGACCGGCAGGCGGGTCTTGTTCACGATGCGGCGCAGGAGCGAGAGACCGTCCTCACCGGGCAGCATCACGTCCAGGATCAACAGATCAAACGCGGTTTCCTCCAGGACCTCGTCCATAGCGACGCCGTCCTGAACCGCCGTCACCTGGTACCCCTGCTCCTCAAGATAGCGCTGCAGCAGATCCCGCAGACCGGGATCGTCGTCAACGACAAGTATCCGTGAGGGGGCTGTTGTCTCCATGGGGCTCTTCTGCAGACCTGATGGAAGGGGCGGTGAAACACCTTGTTACAAATTTGGTGAATCAGGAAATCCTTATGTAACGGGGGCCACGTATTGTCGAGGCTGTGCAAGGTTCGGTGCGAACCGGTTAACCCATTACAGGAGGTATCACCATGCATTTCGACCAGATTACCCTGATTGGCGTCGTCGCCGCGTTGGCCGTGGCCGCCGTTGTCGTTCGCCTGATGGCGCAGGAGCCGCATCGCGCTCGGGTCCGGTCTCAGCGGCCGCGTTTCACATCAAGCGAGGTCGGCCACGAGCGGTCCACTTCGCAGCGGCTGCGGTAACCCCCCTCTGGTTGATACGGATCGGGGCATCACGGCGCGTCCGTTTGGTCTCGTCCGGCGCTCCGGGAAACGCTCACGCGTTGGCCCGGAGCGGCTTCCCCGCCATTTCCCTCCCGTGTGGCGCGCAATACCCCCCTGTCTGCCACCGAATTTCACCATGCCCCAGGGTCCTGTCAAGTCGCACTGGGGTCTCTTCCCGGGAGTGCCCCCGAACCCTTCAGGCCTGAATCGGTCCGTCAGGGGCGGGCGAGACGGACTCAGCTACTGCGGCTGCCGTAGGTGACCACGGACTCGATGCGTTCGGCGCGTTCCTGGTCGACGACATCGGTCTGGGCCAGGGTCTCGGCGTCCGCGTTGATCACGTCGCGCACACTGCCGAGGTGGCGCAGCAGGTCACGGGCGTCGTCCGCCGCGACGCCGGGCAGACCGCTCACGATGAATTCGGCGACCTTGCGCCGGTTGTCGGACTTCGCTTCACGATCGATCGGGTCCGGCTCGATCTGTGCGTTCAGCCCGGTCAGGTAGATGAGCATGCCGCTGTTGTCAGGATCGGGACTGGGCAGCACGCTGACGCCGAGGGCGACGGTCAGGTGGGCCAGGGCGCGGTGGATGTCCAGCGCCTGCTGGTAGAAACGCGGTTCGTACAGGTCGCCCTCGACGATGTAGACCACCTGGCGGTAGTTGGCCTTCAGCTTCGCGGCGTTCTCCCACAGGCTCTGGTCGACCACGCTCAGGACCATGTCGGCCGCGGTCTTGCGTTCGATCACGACGCCGTTGGGCAGTACATAATCGCCAACGTCCAGGTCGGTGAATTCCAGTTCCACGCCCTTCAGTTCTTCGATGCGCTGGATGATCTTGCCCTTCTCGCGGTTGTCGACGCGAATCGGCAGATGAATGTTTTCCATTGGGGACTGACTCCGGTTTGGGACCTCGGTGCAGTCTAGGCGCAGCGGCGAGGGTGCCTCGCAATCCCTCATGCAGTCTCGGATACCGCAGCGGATACCGAAGGGTCCCATCATTCCCGGCGCCGTGGCATGCTGGCCACATGTGCGGACGAATGACGCGCTACAGCGCGACCAGCGAGCTGGCCATGCGCTATTTCCAGGTGCCGGTCGATAAGGCTTTCGACGCACCGCGGTACAACGTTGCGCCGGGGACGGAGCTGGAAGCGTTCCGGGCGCGCGACGATGGACGGGCCGCCTTCCAGCCGATGTTCTGGGGCTTTCGTCCCCAACGCGTCGAGGAAGGGCCCCGGCCCATCAATGCGCGGGCCGAGAAAGTGGCCACCAGTCCGTATTTCCGCTCGGCGTTCGCCCATCGCCGCTGCATTGTTCTGGCCGATGGCTGGTACGAATGGCGCCGGACGGAGCAGGGGAAGCAGCCGTACTACATCACCCTGGCCGAGGATGCGCCGCAGGACATCCTGATGATGGCGGGGATCTGGGAGCCCACCGCGGACGGTGGTGCCTGCTGCGCGATCATCACCGAACCCGCGTCCGACCGTCTGGCGCACATCCATGAGCGCAAGCCCCTGGTGCTCGATGCGGCCTGTCGCTGGAACTGGCTGGATCCGGGTATTACCGAAAGGGGAACGATCCGGGCGCGGACGCAGCTCCTGAATCCGGAAGCCCTCCGATATCACCCGGTCTCCACGCGAGTGAACCGGCCGGCAGAAGACGACCCGGCGCTGATCGAAGCGATCGCCTGACGCAGTCGCCGGCTGTCTCGGGCCGGGTATGCACCATCGGCTCAGGAGGGGAGTGGAGCCGTTATGGTCCCTCGCATTGACGTCGGCGCCCGCCTCGATCGCAGCCGTGCCCTCCTTCGGAGTGCCGTGTGTAGTGGCCTCGATAAACCGTTTCTTGTGCCGCCGGATGCATCCTGCGGAGGATGATTCTCCTCGGTCGCTCTGCAACCATGAGACCCAGATTTCAAGCTGCCTTTAGCGGATAATAAAATTAGGAAACATTAAAAAAATGATGTTACCGGTTATTGGGGAATAAATTACCAAGTAGCGCCGTCAGGATTAGGCCGGCACTGGACTACCAGTCGAAGTTCGCAATCCGACCGGATAGTCAGGGTTGGTAGACATGGTCTCAGAATGGGAGAGCGTTACTATGAAGAAGAGGCTCTTGACGGGGTTTGCCCTTCCGGTCCTGGTTGCGTTTGGAATGACCGGAGGCGCGGTCGCCAGCGATGATTATGGTACCCAGAAAGTCGTGTATCACGTTAACTACGACGATACCAGCCGATACATGGCTGCAATGGGGAACATCCAGAACCATATCAATGCGGTAGGTGCAGACAACATGCAGATAAAGGTTGTCATGCATGGTGATGGACTGGGACTTCTTAGCACGGCCAGAGAGCATGACGATCTGCGGAGTCGCATCGACAATCTGAAACTGCAGGATGTTGATTTTCTGGTGTGTGCAAATACTCTGGAAGGACGCGGGATCGATCTCAACAACGACCTGCACGATGCCGCGGATTCGGATGTTATTCCCAGCGGCGTGGCTCACATATCCCATCTCCAGCATAAAGGCTTTAGTTACAGTCGGCCCTGAGTATTGCCTGCCCCGGACGGACGAACCGTTCCGGGGCAGCTTGTGACTTCCCCCCTGATCTTGAGCCAGTTCATGCTGTGGTCCGTCCAGCTCCGAGGGGTCGTATGGAGCGTGAATGCCTGAACTGACGCAAGGAGCAGTGGCCGGCCTCGGGCCGGGTGATGTGTGGGACTTCGCCAGTGTGTTTCGGCGAGTCTTCGGGCTACTTGGGCCCCAGCAGCAGCCAGGCGATCAGTCCGAGCAGCGGCAGGAACAGCAGTATGAGGATCCACAGGACCTTGGCGACGGGCCCGGCGGGGCTCTGGGCGGTGCGGACAATGGCCCAGATGATGATCAGCAGCCAGACAAGCCCGAGGATGCCGGAGATTTCGATGCCCATGCGTATGTTCCTTCTATGTGAGGGAGCGGGCCGTCGGCCCGACTCCCGCGTCAGGGCAGCTCCAGCTCGATGTGCGATCCGTGTTCAAGGATCTCGTCGTCGTCGAACTCGAAGGGTGCCCCGGGCCGGTGACGGTCGTCACGGTCCACCGCGTCGCCGAACAGCATGACCTGGATGTCGTCCGGGTCGGCGGTGATCACGTGCGGATGGTTGGTCAGTTCGGACACCGAGCGGGACTGGCTGGTGCGGTTGCCATCGACCCGTTTGATGTGGACGCCGAGATACGGCTTTTCCAGGGCGTCCTCGTTCCAGCGTAGCACCAGGGCATCGCGCCCTTCTACCTGCCGGAGTTCCGTTTCACCGGTGGGTTCGTCCTGCATCGTGGAACTGTCGATGCGGATGTCGTCGGGGTCGGTATCGGGGTCCAGGGCAATGGCCGCGCTGTCACCCACTGCGGTCGCGATTTCTTCGCCATCCACCTCGATGTGGTAGCGGAAGGCCTCGTCCAGACGTTCCCAGTGCAGTACGGACACGCGTTCCGTGCTCAGTTCGGCCTGCCAGTCATCCGTGGCGGCGGCGGTGCCGGCAATGCCGAGCATGCCCACGATGGCAAACGTGGCGAACGGGAAAAATGCGCTTCGAGACATGATCGACCTCCCTCGGTTCAGGTGTGCCACCCTTCCAGACTAACCATGACGGGCGGGGACTGTGACCCCTCCATTTGCAGGGGGGCCATTCGGTCAGGACGGTGCGGTGTCGGCCGGGCGGGGGCGACGAAACGCGGCGACCCCGGGTTCCAGGTGCCCGGCCCGCTCGCGCAGCAGGCCGAGTTCCAGCGTGCGGGTCAGCGGCGCCTGCAGCCGTTCGCGAGCGTTTTCAGTGAGCCGGATGAAACCCATGCGGTGCAGCGCGTCGTTCATGGCGGTGTCGGCATCGAGCCGGCCGGCCTCGGCGACCGTGCGCACCAGTGAGAGCATGAGTTCGCAGTCCGGCACGTGATCGAGCTGGCGCAGCGGGTCGGGCAGGGCGCTCCAGTCGCGCAGGCAGGGCACGGCGAACTGTTCCGGCCGGCCGGTGAACTCGCCCTGCAGGCGGAATCGTCCGGCGGCACCCAGGGTGGCACGGCGCTGGTGGATGCGGGCCTGGATCCGGGATCCCGCGCGGGCGAAGCCGGCCGCCTGCAGCAGGCGGCGGGTCAGCGGGACGAGGTGCACCGGGCCTTCGGTGTCGACGATGCGCAGGATGGCCGCGTCCAGGTCCTCCTGCGGGATGTCGTCGAAGCGCGGGTGTCCGTCCAGCGCAAGCGATTGTTCGTCCGTCTCGTGATAGGCATGCGTGTCCCAGGTGGTGACCCACTCGCAGCCGTGCTCCCGGCAGAACCGGCGCCAGGCGGCACAGGTTTCGTCCGGGTCGGGGTGACGGATCAGGTACTGGTGCACGCCCACCAGGGCGTCCAGCGCGTCGGGTGCGGGGTCGGTCATCGTTCGCCCTCCAGCAGCAGTTCCACGCCCATGGCCTCGGCGGTCAGGTCGATCAGCGCTTCCTGGAGCAGGGTCTTCGGGCCATCGCGCAGGCTGGCGTCATCCAGGGCCAGCAGGGTCTCGGCAGCCCATTCGGGCGGTTCGTCCCGCGCCAGGCTCTCGGCCAGCAGCGCGAGGATGCCCGCCGCGGGTTGCAGGTCGTCCGGGGGTAGGGTGCCCAGCCAGACCTGCCAGTGTTCGCCTGCGTGGGCGAGGTCTTCGAGCAGTGCGGCGGTGGCGGCGTCGGGGATGCCGTCGCGGGCCGGAGGCCGGGGGGCGCCGGCGGTCCCGCGGCCCAGCACGAGCAGGGCGAAGGCGATGGCCGCCAGGCGATCGCGGGCGGGCCACGCGGCGGGATCGGCCGAGTGGGTGCCGAGCACGGCTTCGCCCTGGCGGCGCACGGTGGCGAGGTCGAAGTACGGTCGCGCGGCCTCTTCCTCGGCGATCCGGCGGCGTCGGCACACGGCGCCGATCAGGCGCACCAGGCCGTTCAGCAGCCTGGTAATCAGGGCCAGCACTGCTCCCAGCAGCCAGACGACACCGAAGACGAGGGCGAAGATGCCCTGGATGCCGGCGGCCTTGTGGCCGCGCATGTGGATCCCGCCGAACTTGACCGACGAGCGCCCGGGGCGCACCCAGTTGAACGAGCCGATCGGGGTCTTCGAGGAGACCGTGACACCGGATTTCGACAGGTTGAGACGGGCGGCGTCGCTGCCGTAGCGTCCGCGCAGCACGAAGCGGCCGTTCTGCAGCGCGACCTGGGTGTTCCGGGCCAGGCGCGTGGAGACCCGTACCCCGTGGCGGGTGTTGCCGGTGAGATTGATGCCGGCGGCGCGGGTCTGCGCCCGCAGGGAGACGCCGCCGGTGCGGCTGGCACGCAGGTAGCGCCCGCTGTGCTCGATGCGCTTCTGGCGACCGTCGCGGTCCTTCTCGCCGATCTTGAACAGTGCCATGGATCCGGTCTCCGGGAGGGGGTGCGGGCCTTGCCCGGCAGCGCGCAGGCCTGTGGCATGATGGAGCCCGAGTGTGGGAGGGCATGCGATGAAGTGGCAAGTACTGACGGTGCTCGCGAGCCTGGTGCTGGTCTGTGCGCCGGTGGTGGCCGCGGATGTCGAGGAGCCGGCGGAGCTCGACGAGGCTGCCGTCGACGAGGTGGTGGACGGGGATGACGGCGAGGAGGAGGCGCTGTCGTTCGACCAGCGTCGCGCGGTGGAACTGCTGGGCGATGCGAGCCGGCACTTCGACGAGCTGACCGAGTTGCCGGAAAGCCGCTGGCTGCGTCGTGATCAGCAGAGCGCCCGGGCGGACATCGACGACCTGATCGATGACGCGCTGGAGGTCATGGACGTGCCCGAGATCGTGTCCATGCGACGCCAGTACCGGGAGCTGGAAAACCGGATCATGACCGAGCAGGAGCGTCGGGCCGATCTGCGCGAGGACCGCATGTTCGCGCCGGATACCGACGCCAGTACCCTGGCCCGCTTCACGCCCACCGAGACCCTGCGCGAGATGACCGCCCGTACGCGCGGCGACTTCGACCGCCTGATCGAGGCGCGCGAGCGCAACATCGCGGCGTACGAGGAGGAACTGGAGACGCTCAAGGGCGAGATGGCCGCGGCGCTGGAGGGCGTGGGGCTGTCCATGCCGCCGGATCAGCTGGAGCTGTGGATGAGCTCGGCGATCGGCGACGACGTGGTATCCATGGCGGTGGTGTTCCGCAGCATCCGCACGCTGACGCAGCGTCTTGAGGAGCTCACCCGCGAGAGCGGAGAAAACCTCAATGTGGCCGGTCGTTACTACGGCATGGTGGTGATCCTGCATCGGCTGGTGGTGACCATGCAGGAGCGCTTTGTCGAACGGGTGGACGAGGAGATCGTCCCCCGCCTGGAGGCCTACCGCGAAGAGGCCGAGGAGATCATCGCCGAATCGCGGGAACTGATCCGCGAGGGCGGACACCGCGACAGTCTGGAGTCCAACATCGCGGCCAACGAGCTGACCCGTCAGGCGATCGACCTGTATCTGGAGGTGGTGACCGGCCAGCGCGACCAGGTGGCCGAGGCCCTGGAGATCAGCCGCTACGAGAAGCAGGTGGCGGTCAACACCTACCGGACCGTGCAGCTCAGCGCCAACGTGGCGGATCTGATCCGCGACGGACTGGACACCTTCGAGACCCTGTCCGAGCTGCAGGTCCCGGAGACCGCGGAATTCCGCAACGACGAGATCCGCGAGGAATTCCGCCGTCTGACCGAACGGCTGGAACGGTGACCGGCATGAAGATCTGGGTGGATGCCGACGCCTGTCCGGGGGCGGTCAAGGAGATCCTGTTCCGCGCTTCGAAACGCACCGGGGTGCCGCTGACCCTGGTCGCCAACCAGCCGCTGCGCACGCCGCCGTCGAAGCTGATCGACTCGATCCGCGTGGGCAGCGGCTTCGACGTGGCGGACAACGAGATCGTTCGCCGACTGGAGGCGGGTGATCTGGTGATCACCGCGGATATCCCGCTGGCGGCCGAGGTGATCGAGAAGGGCGGCGAGGCGCTCAACCCGCGCGGTGAGCTCTATACCCGCGACAACATCCACGAGCGGCTGAGCATGCGCGATTTCATGGACACCCTGCGCTCCAGCGGGGTCGAGACCGGCGGGCCGGCGGCCCTGGGGCCGCGCGACCGTCAGGCGTTCGGCAACGCGCTGGATCGCTGGCTGGCGCGCAATGCGCCTTAGGGCAATACGGCCATCCCTTCAGGCCTGCGATTGCTGGCGCACCCACAGGTGGGTCGCGCCGATGACGGCCGCCGGAACCAGCAGCAGGTTGACCACCGGCACCATCGCCAGGACCGTCGTTCCGGCCCCGAACGCCAGGGTCTCCGGGCGGCGCCTGCCCAGGCCCTTGCGGATCTCGGCAAAGGTGAGCCCGTCGTTGGCCAGCGGAGGCTCCTGGAACTCCACCGCCAGAACCCAGCTGCCGAACACGAACCAGGCGAGCGAGGCCAGCAGGTTGAGGCCGGGGATCACGGTGACCAGCAGCACCGGGATGAACAGCAGCGCGTAGTAGCCGAACTTGCGCAGGGCGGTGGCCGTGGCGTGCCCCATCTCGCCCGCCAGCGAACGCGCGGGCTGGCCCGGTTCGTGGCCGAGGCCCCGGGCGGTGCGGTAGGCCAGTGGTCCCGAGAACGGACTGGCGATGATCGCGGCCAGGGCCACCGCGGAGACCCCGAAGCCCACCAGCAGGGTCAACACGAACAGCGGCCAGAGCAGCCAGGCGAGCCAGTCCCAGCCGGCCGGCAACCAGGCGTCCAGCAGGATTTCGAAGCCGAATCCGGCGGCGATACCGATCCCGACGATGACCCCGATATTGATCAGCAAGGGCCCGATGACCAGGCCGCGCAGGCCGGGATCGAACACGCGCGCGAGGCCGCGAAACGGCGCGAGGAAGGCGAACAGCGCGTTCATGGCGTGGCCCGTACCTGCGCTGCCTCGGTGACGGTCGTCCCTGCGTGCCCCCGGGGCCTTCGATGGACCCGGGGGCCGGTGTCGCGCCGGGATTGGCAGGGCGCAAGCAGCGGATTTTCCAGCAGGGAAAGCAGCATCACCTGGGGCCTGCGCCCGGAGGAAAACCGTTCCCTGTTCTTCCTGCCTCACCCGGCCGGCACCTCGATCGCTTGTGGCTCATCGGGCATGTCCTTCATTTCTTGGGCAGGCATCAGGACCTCTTACGGCCCGCGACTATGCTCCGACCGGTAGTGCATCACGCCGGCGCCAGCCGCACCTCCACCGGCACGGGGTTACGCAGCATGTCCAGCACCGGGCTGGTCTTCTGCACGTATTCGCACAGTTCCACCACCTGCTCCCGCGAGGCATCCGTGATCGCACGGTAGGTGACGCGGCTGCTCTCGTAGCCGGGCCGTTTCTGTTCCGAAAGGCCGAGGAACGCATGGAGATCCAGGTCGCCTTCCACCTCGAAATCCAGTGCATCCACCCGGATGCCGCGGGCCGCGGCGTTGTAGACGAAGCCCACCGTCAGGCACGAGGTGAGGGCGTGCAGGAGCACCTCCACCGCGTTGGCCCCGGCGTTTTCGCCCAGCAGCACCGGCGGTTCGTCGCCGACCAGCATGATCGGCCGGTCGCGGCTGGTGTCCTCGCCGCCGGCGCCGTGGAAGCCCTGGATGCCGGTCTCGCTACGGCCGCCGCCCTTCCACTGCGTGGTTGCACGGAACTGGAACTGCGCGAGCTCCGGGTTTTGCCGGATGGCGCCGACGGTCTCGTGCAGCTGGGTCACGTTGACGCCGTTCAGCACGCCTGCTTGTTCGCTTCTGTTCATGATGACACCTCCGCTGGTGTGAATCGAACCGCTCGCCGTGACCGAACCGGTCACTCGAGGACCGTGTCCAGCATGGTCTCGAACGCGGGCACGCCCTTTTCTACCGCGCGCTCCAGGTTCGGATCGGGTTGCAGGGTGGTCATGAATTTCGGGTGCAGTGTGGAGACCCGTGTCATGCCGTCTTCCTCGTACAGCGCGATGTGAGCGCAGGGCATGAAGGCACCGACGTGCATGCCGGCCGCGAAGATGTCTTCCGCGATGGGCAGGTAGCAGATCTTCACCGCACTGAGCTGGCCTCCAAGCAGGGGGAAGTCGGCGAGATGGATCCAGTCGTCCTCGTGTTCGACGAACTCGAGGATGGCCTGTACCACGTCTTCGCGGTCCTGGTCGGTGTCGCGGATGATGAAGTGATCGTCCGGTTCCGCGCTGACGGCAGGCGCCAGCAGGAGCAGCAGCAGAACGGGCAGGGTGGTTCGAGTGGGCAGGTTCATGGTGATGGCCTCCTGGTGGATGGGCAGCGGCGCGCCGGCCGTTGCCGTGGCTTTCCCTGGAGGCTAGGCCGCCGGAGGCGGGGCGGCTTCCATCTTCTTGCTGTGGTGTTTCGGATCCTGCGGTTTTCCATGGTTCCGGGGCCGGCCGCAGGGGGGGGGCGCCAGTGCTCTTTATTAGACACTTTGCGGTGAGACCTGACCGGATACGGGTCCGTTGATCGGCGTCTCGCTGGACGAGGGCTCCGGCAATGGCGTGTCGAATCCTGCGAGAGCGCGCTGAACGGCCAGCTACGGTCGGGAGCTGTGCTGGCGCCGGTATTCGCTGGGGGTAATACCCGCCGCCTGGCGAAAGTGCCGTGTCAGCTGGGGGGCGGAATAACCGGTTGCGGCGGCAACGGCCGTGACCGGGAGGGAGGTATGCTCCAGGAGTTCGCGGGCGTGCTGGATGCGCAGTCCGGTAAGAAAACGGTGCGGGGCCTGTCCGTGGGTCACGCGGAAGGCGCGTGCAAAGTGCCAGGGCGACAGGTCGCATTGCGCGGCGAGGTCGGACAGGGTGATGCGATGCGCCAGATGGGCCTGCATGTATTCGATCACACGCTTGGAGTGATGAGGTGCCAGGCCGCCCTTGCGGTGCTCCATGTCTCCGGCCTGCCCGTCCAGGCGGGCCAGCCGTACCACCAGCGCCGCAATCATGCTTTCCACAAACACCTGGGCCGCGGCATCGTCACGACCCATTTCCTGCCACAGGGCGGTCAGGGCCTGCCCGATCAGGGGGTCGCTCTGTGGGGCGCTGTGCACGCGACCGAAGTCGAGGGGATCGTTACGGTCGCGTTCCAGGCAGGCCCGGGCCAGTCCCGGCGGGATGCCAATGAACTGCAGCCGCGCCGGATCACGCATCTCGCAGTAGGCGGGCGTTCGGGGCGCGATCACCACGAAATTGCGCGGCAGTCCCCAGCCGGAGAAGGCGCCCGCGCCGATATCGCAGCGAAAGCGGAAGGGGGTGCCCCTGCACTGGCTGATCATCAGCTCGGGCACGGGCGGCGTGCTCAGGCGCCCGGGCGGATGGGCGTTCTCGATCATGGGGGCCGGCGGCTCGTCTGGCGTACGGGCCTCTTTGACGAACGGCGCTTCTTGCCCGCGTTCAAAGAAATCGAGCATGTTGGTGTAGTGTTGCGCCATGGCCGATCCCGGGAAGGTCCCTCTGGTTCCCTTTCTAGACCATCGGGTTCACCACGAGAGTCGGTCCCGGGATGCCCCCGTCGGTATCGGGATACAGCAATCGCCGCGCTGTCATCCACCGTGCTCGCGAGCACAGCCTCAGCGTTTGACGCCGAAGATGGTCAGTGCCAGACCGACCACCGCCATTACCCCGCCTGCGATCAGATACATGCGGGTCTCATCGGTATAGCCTCCGGTGAACTGCTGGTGCAGCTCCTCACCCAGGCTGTCGGTCGCCTGAAAGCCCATGACCAGCAGGATGATGCCTCCCACCAGCAGGGCAATGCCGAGCAGTCGTGTCCAGTGCATGCGAGGGTCCTTTTCGTCCCGGGGTGTGTCCCTGAAAACTAGCACGGATTCGCGTACCCGAATACGAATCGCGCAAACGTTGTTCATGCGTTCTGCCAGCGGTGCAGCCATCCCGGGATCTCTTCCGCGGGCATCGGACGTGCAATGCCGTACCCCTGGACGACCTCGCAGCCGAGTTCCCGCAGGCGCTCGCCCTGCTCGGGGGTCTCCATGCCTTCGGCGATGATCTGGCGCTGGAACACCTGAGCGAGCTGGATGATGCCTTCCAGCAGGGCGAGGTCGTCGGGGTCCTCGAGCATGTCACCGACAAAGCTGCGGTCGATCTTGACGATCTGCACCGGAATCCTCTTGAGGTAGGCAAGTGAAGAGTAGCCAGTGCCGAAGTCATCCAGCGAGAATTGCACGCCCAGCGCGGCGCAGCGTTCGATCACGCGGGAAACGTGGGCGAGGCTGGCGAGGGCGCTGGATTCCAGGATCTCCAGTTCCAGGCTGTTGGCGGGCAGATGGGGAAAGCGTGCGAGCAGCCCGGCCATCTGCTCGGCGAAATCGGGTTCCTGCAGGTGCTGTGCGGGAACGTTCACGCTGACCGGCAGGTGGATGCCTCCTGCCCGCCAGGCACTGACCTGCGCGAGGGCCCGTTCCATGACCCACCGGCTGAGGTTGGCCTCCAGCGGCTGCTCCAGCAGATCGTCGAGGAAGGCGCCCGGGGGCAGCAGTCCGCGTTCGGGATGTTGCCAGCGGATCAGGGCCTCCGCGCCGATGACCTCGCGGGTACGCAGGTTCACCTTGGGCTGGTAGAACAGCACGAACTCCTCGCGTTCGAGCGCAAGCTTCAGCCGTTCGAGGGTCTCGTGGCGATCGCGCAGGCGGCGATCCCCGGCGGCATCGAAGAAGTACGGCCGGTTCTTGCCCTGCAGCTTTGCCTGATAAAGGGCCTGGTCGGCCTGACGCAGCAGCTGTTCGCCGTCCTCGAGTGCGTCGGTCTGAGGATAGGTGGTCACGCCGATGCTGGCGTTGCAGCTCAGGTGCTGCCCGTCGATCGGGATCGGGCGGTGCAGCGTTTGCAGCAGTTCGTCGATCATGGCGCGACACTGTTCGTCGCTTTCGAGGTTGACCAGGACCAGGACGAATTCGTCGCCGGCCAGGCGGGCCACGGTGTCTCCCTCGCGGCGACCGGCCTCCAGTCGCCGGGCGAGTTCCAGCAGCATCCGGTCACCGGTCGCGTGTCCCCATTGCTCGTTGATGTCCTTGAAGTCGTCCAGGTCCAGGTACGCCACGCACACCCGGCGGCCTTCGCGCGTGGCGAGCTGCATGGCCTGGCGCAGACGGTCGAGCAGCAGGACGCGGTTCGGGAGTTCGGTCAGCGGGTCGTAATGCGCGAGGAATTCGAGCTTCTCCTGGTATTCCCGGCGTTCGGTGATGTCGGAGAACAGGCCCACGTAGTGCAGCAGTTCTCCGTGCTCGTCGCGTACCGCGCTGATGGTGCCCAGTTGCAGGTAGAGCTCGCCGTTCTTGCGGCGGTTCCACATTTCGCCGTGCCAGTAGTCGTTCTCCCGCAGGTCCTGCCACATCCGGCGATAGAAGGCGGGTTCCTGGCGCCCGGAACCGAGGATCGACGGGTTGTGGCCCTCGGCCTCTTCGGGCGTGTAGCCGGTCAGCCGGGTGAAGGCCTCGTTGACCATCAGGATGCGGGACTGCGGGTCGGTGATAATGATTGCTTCGTTGGCGCTGGTGAACACGCTGGCGGCCAGTTTCTGTCGTTCCCGGGCTCGCTTGTGTTCGCTGATGTCGCGGAACAGGGTGACCGCGCCGGTCCGGACCCCTTCCTGGTACAGCGGCCGGCTGGACACCTCCACCGGGATCAGCCGGCCGTCCTGATGGCGGAATGTTTCCTCGCCCTCGAAGACCCGCCCGGTGGTCACGCGCTGGCGGATGGGGCAGTCGCGCTCATCGGGGTACTGGTTGCCGGCGTGACGATGGAACTGGGTGTGGGCGTCCTTGCCCAGCAGGTCCTCCGGCCGGTAGCCCAGGATCTCGCTGGCCGCGGGGTTGATGAAGGTGATGCGCCCGGCCTCGTCCTGGGCGTACAGGCCTTCGGCCATGGTGTTGGTGACGGCCTGCTGGTATGCGCGCTGGTTGCGCAGGCGTTCCCGGGAGGTTATCAGGCGCAGCAGCAGGAGCAGGGCCAGCCCGATCAGCAGCGTGGCGCCCATCGCGGCCGCAGCGAATTCGCGCCGGAACACGCCGGTCAGCGGGTCCGGGGCGTAGGCGAGCACATAGGCCACGCGTTCCCCGGCCGGATCGGTGACCGGCAGCAGGTTGACCACCCAGGTCTCGCCGTCCAGGCCGACGGAGAGGGCCCCCTGCGCGCCCGCTTCGATCGCCTCCGCAGTGCGCGGGTCGGCAGCCAGTCGCTGGTTGATCGCGCGGATTTCTTCCGACGGCGGCCGTGGCGAATCGGGGAACACCAGGCTGGTGTCTTCCAGGACGTAATCCTTGTGCAGCCGGGAGGTCTCGTAAAGCGAGAGAAAGCCCGGGGGTACCTTGTCCTCCACCGCGTCGCGTCGCAGGATCAGCTGGAACTGCCGGGTATCGTCCAGCTCGTTCATCATCTCGCGGACGTGGCGAAACGGGATACTGAACTCCACGCTGCCCACGAATTCGTCGCCGTCGTGGAGCGGATAGACGTAGCGAAACCCCGACAGCGAGCGCCCGGTCTCGAACCCGGCCGCGGGTTTCCTGGTGCGGTGTACCTCGCGGATCAGTGGTCGGGTCGCGCGCAGATCATCGCCGTGGTACTCCGGCGAGAAAAAGCGCAGAAAGCTGGTCCCCTCGGCGGTGTGGAAGTGCAGTTGCCGCAGTTCCCCGTCGCGCAGGCGGTCATAGGTCGGCCACAGGGTTCGATACAGCCGCCCGCGCAGGCGGGCCTGCTCCGCCTCGCCTTCGGCCTGCTGTCCCGCGCGCAGCAGATCCAGTACCTCGGCGCGATGGACGGCTTCGCGGAAGTACGCCTGTGCGGCGAGGTCAAAGCTGTTGACCGCAGCGCGGTAGGCGGTGTCCAGTGCCACGTTCTGGCGCTGTTCGTGCATGCCTGCCTTGTCCTGCCAGTTCAGATACAGGAACAGCAGTACGAGCAGCCACGCCAGCGCGGCCAGAAGCCAGATTACGCGGCGATCCGGGATCACGGTGCGGGCACCGTCAGGTCCGGGATCACGAGCTCCGGAATCGTGACCTCGCCTCGCAGCCGGCGTATCGGGGCGTAATCTTCATCATCCACCGCCTGCGCGCCATGGCGAAGGCTTTCGCCCCATTCGGCCATGCGTGCGGCGTCTTCCTCCGATTCCTCGGGCCGCAGATGAACCAGCGCCTGACGCAGTTCCTGCAGCCGGGCGTCGCTGACCGTCTGGCGATTGGCGACCAGCGCGAAGCCGGGCAGCGGTTCGCTCTCGGCCACCGTGTCCAGGCCCAGGTGTGCGTATTTCCGCGCGATGTGGGTCTTCACTCCGCCAGCCACGGCCTCGCCGCGCACCACGGCCAGGGCCACGTCGTCGTGATGGCCGAAATAGCGGTAATCGGTCGCCGCCAGCCGGGTGCCGCCGTCACGCAGCAACCGGGCGGTGGCCAGGTAGCCGCAGGTGGACAGGGGCTGGGTCAGTGCGACCGGCTGGTCGGTCAGATCGTCGAGCGGGCGGAGCTTGTCGGCAAACATCACCACCGAGCAGGTGTAGCGGGCCTCGCCTCCGGGTTCGCGGAAGGCCACCACCGGAGTGGCCGATGGACAGCGGTCGCGCAGCAGGACATAAGGCAGCGGGCCCAGATACGCCAGGTCCACCGTGCCGTTGCGGAAGCGTTCGAGGATATCGTCGTAGTCCGTGGCGTAACGGATCTCGAAATCCACCTCCAGCTCCTGGCTCAGGTACTCGAGCATCGGCTGGGTCTCGCGCATCACCGTCTCCGGTTCCTGCATCGGCAGCGGGGCAAACCGCAGGGTCTCGGCGAAGGCCAGACCGGGCAGCAGCCCGCACACCAGAAGCGGGATCCGGAACAGTCGTGCGTTCAGCATGGACACAGGCTAACACTACTTCGGCGATGCGACGGCCAGGCAGGCGGCGCGTGACCCGTGGAGTTCGAGTACGGCCCATTCCTCCAGACGCAGACCGGCGGTATCCAGCTGGGCGCGGAAATCGTCCTCATAGGTGACGTGGCCGAAGTCGATGCTGGTGACCCGGCGCAGGGCGGGCTTGAGCCGCTCCAGCACCGGCGAAGGGCGCAGCTGGATGGTCTGGGTGAAATAGATCCGCCCGCCGGGACGCAGCAGGCCGGCACAGTGGCGCAGGGCCCCTACCGGGTCAGGCAGGAGCATGAAGCTCCCGGAGAAATATACCGCGTCGCAGGGCTCGCCGGTGTGGTCGTACACCGAACGCAAATGCACCGTGACCCGGCTGGACAGCGCCGATGCCGCCAGCTGACGGCGGGCACGGTCGATGTAATCGGCGTCGATGTCGACGCCGGTGACGGTGAGGTCCTTCTTCGCAACGGTGTCGGCATTGGCCAGCAGCGCGCCGCCGGTACCGATGCCGACATCGAGCAGGTGCGCCCCCGGTGGCAGACGCTCAAGGACCGCGGCATACCACCGCGCGGTCATGCGCAGGATCAGACTGTCATAGACCAGGCTGCGGAACATGCGCGCAGGATACCGGATCGGGGGTGGGGGCGCGGACCCTTCATATGGAGGGGGCGCCAGGTAAGGCGAAGCTTTAAGCTTCCGATCGACTGGGGCCGTCATTGGCCACGAAACTGTCTGCCGGAGTGCATGCATGCGTGATCGGTTGCTGGTGTCGACGCTTCTGCTGATCGCCGTCAACGGCCTTCCACTGGCCGGGGTGGTGTTCTTCGAGTGGACGGTCTACGAGGTCCTGTTGCTGTTCTGGGCGGAGAACCTCGTGATCGGGCTGTTCACCGTGACCCGGTTCGTGACCCTGGCGCGCCGCAAGGGCGAGAACCGCGCATGGTTCATGGCGCCGTTCTTCCTGTTCCACTACGGCATGTTCACCATGGTCCACGGCATGTTCGTGGTGAGCATGTTCCGGCCCGATGACCATGCCGCGTCCGACTTCGGCCTGATGATCCCGTTTCTGGCGCTTTTGCTGAGCCACGGCACGTCCTACGTGCTGAACTTCATCGGCCGGCGCGAGTACGAGAGCGTGACCGCCAACGAGGTGATGGTCGCGCCGTACAAGCGGATCGTCATCCTGCATATCACCATCCTTGCCGGCGGCGGACTGGTTACGTATCTGGGGTCGCCCATGGCGGCGCTGGCCCTGCTGGTGGTGCTCAAGACCGCGATCGACGTGTTCACGCATGTGCGCGAACACCGCAGAAAGCGCGCCGCTGAACGCCGCGAGCGGGAGACCGGCCGGCCCGACAGCGACGTATTCCGCCTGTGGGAGAGTCCGGTCAAGGGTGCGGAAACCGCAGCGCGCCCGGCGCCCCACGATGCGGAGGACCTTGTCGCGGAGCTCCGGCCGCAGCTGGAGGAGCTGGAACAGACGCGGCGCTCACTGCGACGGGGCGCCATCCTGCGCCTGGTCGCGATCGTGCTGGTGCTCCTGGTGGGCGTGAATGCCGCGATCTATCTGCTGGGTGGGGGGCTGGAGGAAGGGCTGGAGGCCGTGCAGCCGTTTCTGGCCTTCGCCAGCACCGCTGCGGTGATGGTTCTGGTCGTCCTGAGCTTCGTCCTGTTCCGCCGGGCGCAGCAGAAATGGGAACGCGAGGCCTGTACGGCACTGGTTCCCCGGGTTGCGGAGGCCACCGGGCGGGGGCTGGATTACCGCACCGACGTCAACGGTCGCGAATGGGTGCGCCCGTGGGTGACCCTGGGCCTGATTCGGCACTGGAATTCGGGCAGAGCCCAGCATTGGTTCTCGGGGGTCCGTGAGGGCCTCCAGTTCGAGGCGGTTCACGCCGATCTGCAGTACCGCAGTGGCGGGAAGAACAGCAGCACGGAACAGGTCTTCAGCGGGCTGCTGTTCCGCGTGCGCACCGACGGTGACGTCAAACCGGGAGTGGCGGTGAATCCCAACTCGTCCGTGCTGGCGCGTGCGCTGAGCGGGCGGACGGTCCCTACCGGGGACGAACGTTTTGACGAGGCCTTTCTGGCAGGGCCGGAGGAGGGCGCCAGCGTGGACTCCGAACACGTGCGCCGCACACTGACCCCGGAATTGCGGGAGGCCCTGCTCACCCTGCGGGACGTACATGAGACAGTGTCTGCGGTCAGCGCCGGACTCAAGTACGACGCGCTCTATCTGGCCCTGTCACTCAGCGAGGAGCGCCGGGTGCTGGGCCCGCTGCGGGCCATGCAGGGGGCCCCCTTCCTGGATGTAGGTCACGTCCTGCACGGCCAGTCCCGGCTGGATGCCGGGGTGCGCGCGATGCTGGCCGACCTTGAATTGATCGACCGTGTGCTCGCCCGTCTGGGACCGGCGTTGCAGGGTCGGGGGGCCGACTCCGTCTGAAGCACTGAAGTCTTGTGCCGGTTCGGTCGGTGAAAACCGATCGGGCGCCTGACTTCCGGACCGGGCCCGCGCGAGCCCCGCTTCTTCACGCATCGCGTGCTGGCGGATTCGGAACAGCAGGTACGACTGGAAGCCAACCGAACTCGGACCATGCCGAGGAAATGCGGCTGCGCGATCCTGGCAATGGCACAGATGCTGAATCTGGAGCTGATCGTCATGGGCACCACCTCAGCAACCGGATCAGGAGCGTCCCCGCCGTGACTGCATCGCGCAGCTTGTGGCGGGGTCGTTAAACGCGTATGGTGCCGGATTACTGAACGCCTTGCCCGTCAGCGTCCGTTCATCTGATCATTTCGATCCCCCCGATATTGTCTTCCCCGATGGGTGCCCCTTGGCCGAGCCTTGAGCGGCGGGTTGCGTTGGAGCACTCATGTCTTCCGAACCGACTTTTGCCGGCCTGAATCTGGCCGAACCCCTGCTGCGTGCGCTTTCCGCCGCCGGCTATACCCGTCCCACGCCGATCCAGGCCGGTGCCATCCCCGAAGTGCTGGCCGGTCGCGACCTGCTGGCCGCAGCCCAGACCGGCACCGGCAAGACCGCCGGCTTCACCCTGCCGATCCTGCAGCGACTGACGGAAAACGCACCGGCGCGCAGCGGCAACGGCCGTCCGCGCGCCCTGGTACTGACCCCGACCCGCGAGCTGGCCTCCCAGGTCCATGATTCAGTAAAGACCTATGGTCAGCACCTGGATCAGCGTTCCATGACCATCTTCGGCGGGGTCGGCATGAACCCGCAGGTGCGCGCGTTGCGTGGGCGCATGGACATCGTGGTGGCCACGCCCGGGCGCCTGCTGGATCACGCGAACCAGAAGACCATCGATCTGTCCGGGGTGGAAATCCTGGTGCTGGACGAGGCGGATCGCATGCTCGACATGGGCTTCATCCGCGACATCCGCAAGCTGATCGCGATGCTGCCGAAGAAGCGCCAGAACCTGATGTTCTCGGCCACCTTTTCCAGCGACATCCGCAAATTGGCCGACAGCCTGCTGACCGACCCGGCCAGCGTGGAAGTCGCGGCGCGCAACACCGCTTCGGAGAGCGTGGAGCAGAAGGTGCATCTGGTGGAAAGGCACCAGAAGCGGGATCTGCTGAGCCATCTGATCCGCAGCAACGACTGGGAACAGGTGCTGGTGTTCACCCGCACCAAGCACGGCGCCGACCGGCTCGCGGACAAGCTCACCAGGGACGGTGTGCAGTCGGCGGCGATCCATGGCAACAAGAGCCAGAACGCCCGCACCCGTGCGCTGGAGCAGTTCAAGTCGGGCCGCGTGCCGGTGCTGGTCGCCACCGACATCGCCGCGCGCGGGCTGGACATCGACCAGCTGCCGCAGGTGGTGAATTTCGAGCTGCCCAACGTGCCGGAGGACTACGTCCACCGCATCGGCCGCACCGGCCGTGCCGGCTGTGAAGGTTCGGCGCTGTCGCTGGTGGGCGGCGACGAGCTGAAGCTGCTCGCCGGGATCGAGAAGCTGATCCGCCGGCCGATCGAGCGCATCGAGACCGAGGGCTACGCTGCACCGCGACCGGTCCAGGAGGACCGGCCCCGCCGCGGCCGTGGCAAGGGTGCCGGCGCACCCCGGGGCAAGGGCAACGGCAACCGTTCCGGGCGTGGCGGTGGTCCGCGTCAGGGGCAGGGTCGGGGCGCCGAAGGCCGGGGCCGCGGCCAGGCTGCCTCCGGGCGCCGCTGACATCGGCTCCCCGGTGCCGCTGCGCGGCACCGGGGAATGAGCCGCGGGTGACGTCCGTCCGCTCAGCGGGAAAATGGATGCAGTATGCGAAGCGCACCCCCGGGGTGCGTTTTTTTGTGGAGCTCAAGCCGGGGGCATGTCGGCCGTCACAGGGGGCGGAAACGGAGGATGAAGATGAAGATAAAGGGCCTGCGCCTCAAACTGATCCTGCTGGTGATCGCCGTCAGCACCATCCCGCTCTCGATCATGGGCGGGGTGACCTTCCACAGCATGAAGGGTCAGCTGCAGTCCAGCCTGGAACAGACCCTGGTCAACGTCGGCGAGCAGGTGCAGGCGGCGGTGGATCGGCAGGTGCTGGACCATGGTCGGGCCCTGCGCAGCCTGGCCCGCGCCGATCTCGACGACCCGGCCGACGCGCAGGCCGCGCTGGAGGGCATGCGCGAGGAATATTCCGGCTTCCGTTGGGCCGGCCTGCTGGATGAAGACGGCGAGGTCCTGGCGGGAACCGGTGATGCGGGTGAACGGACGGGCGCCGGCAGCGAGGGTACCCGCGACGCGATGCTGGCTGCGGCCAGGGCCGGCGAACGCCTGCTGGATGTAGACTTGGAGGCCGATTCCGCCGACGGGCGCTTCATTACCTACCTCGAATCCCTGGACGACGGCCGCGTGCTGGCGGCCCAACTGCCGATGGACGTGATCCGCGCGGTGTCCGATCGGGTGACGATCGGCGAGACCGGCCGGGTCACGCTGTTCAATGGTGACGGCCGCCTGATCGGACACCGCGACATGGGCCGGTTCGGCTATGACATGAGCGACTACGCCATCATGGAGGCGCCGGTGCGCCATCGCGAGGGGGACCCGGGCGGGGAGTTCCTCAGTGGCGACGGGGAGCGCAAATGGGGTCTCACGCTGATGCTGCCGGAGATGGCGCAGGAGTATGGCGTCCACTGGGGTCTGATCGTGGATCAGGCCCTGTCCGAGCTGTACGCCCCGGTGAACATGCTGTGGTGGCTGCTATGGGCACTGTGGGTGGTCGCCTTCCTGGTCGCGCTGGTGATCGGATGGATCTACGCCGGTGTGCTCACGCGACCGCTGGAACGCCTGGCGAACGGTCTGGAGGCGGTCGGTCAGGGCTCCGCCGACCTCGGGTACCGCGTGAACATCGGCACGGATGACGAGATCGGCCGTACCGGGCGCGCGTTCAACCAGGTGATGGAGCGGCTGTCCGGCCTGATCGGCCAGGTGGCGGATGCCGCCGACGGGATCGCCGCCTCGGCGCGCCAGCTGGAAGGACGCAGCGCGGAACTGAGCCGGGCGACCGGCGAGCAGCGCAGCGATGTCGAGCAGGTGGTCACCGCGATGAATCAGATGTCGGCCACCGTGCAGGAGGTCGCGAACAATACCCAGAGCACCGCGGAGCAGGCCGATCAGGCGACACAGGCGGTGCATGGCGGGCGTGAAGTGGTGACTGTCACGCAGGAGACGATCAATGCGCTGGCCGGGGAGATCAACCGCTCGCGCGACGTGATCGACGAGCTCAAGGGTGACAGCGACAACATTGGCACCATCCTGCAGGTGATCGAGGAGATCGCCGACAAGACCAACCTGCTGGCGCTGAACGCGGCGATCGAGGCGGCGCGGGCCGGAGAGGCCGGGCGGGGCTTTGCCGTGGTGGCGGACGAGGTCCGGCATCTGGCGCAGCGCACCAACGACTCCACCGGCGAGATCCGCGGGATTATCGAGAAGTTGCAGGGCGCGGCCGGGCGCGCGGTGGAGGCGATGGATGCCAGTCAGCGGCAGGCCGAGTCCAGCGTCAGCAAGGCCGACGAGGCCCGCAATTCACTGGACGCCATCGACCGGTCGGTCAGCACCATCGACGACATGACCCGGCAGGTGGCCAGTGCCACCGAGCAGCAGAGCCAGGTCGCCGAGGAGATCAACCGCAACGTGCACCACATCAACGATCTGGCGGCGCAGAGTGCCGACGGGGCCTCCGACATGCAGCAGGCGGTGGAGGCTCTGGAGGCCCTCGCCCAGCAGCTGCAGCAGGAGGTCGCCGGCTACCGACAGCAGGTTTGAGGGCTATTCCGCACCGAGGGCCCGGGCGTTCTCCGGGCCCCAGCCGAGCCGCACGCGGCCGGCGTGTTCGATCACCGGACGGCGGATCAGGGTCGGCTTCTCCAGCATCAGGGCCAGTGCGCTGTCCTCGTCGAGGGACTCGCGCTGTTCCTTCGGCAGCTGACGCCAGGTCGCGCCGCGGCGGTTGATCAGGGTCTCCCAGCCCAGCTCCATCGCCCATTCGCGCAGCCGTTCGGGATCCAGTCCGTCCTTGCGGAAATCCACGAAGCGATGTTCCACGCCGGCCGCCTCCAGTGCCCGGCGTGCCCGCCGCACGGTGTCGCAGTTGGAGATGCCGTGGAGAACGACCTCAGACATCGCGCAGCAGTTCGTTGATACCGACCTTGGCCTTGGTCTGCTCGTCGACGCGCTTGACGATCACCGCGCAGTACAGCGAGTACTTGCCGTTTTCCGCCGGCAGGGTTCCGGGCACGACCACCGCGCCGGCCGGCACGCGGCCGCGGATGATTTCGTCGTTCTCGCGGTCGTAGATGCGGGTCGACTGGCCGAGGTAGACACCCATGGAGATCACCGCGCCTTCCTCGACGATCATGCCTTCGACCACCTCGGAGCGGGCGCCGATGAAGCAGTTGTCCTCGATGATGGTCGGGTTGGCCTGCAGCGGTTCCAGCACGCCGCCGATGCCGACGCCGCCGGACAGGTGCACGTTCTTGCCGATCTGCGCGCAGGAGCCGACCGTGGCCCAGGTATCCACCATGGTGCCTTCGTCCACGTAGGCGCCGATGTTCACGTAGGAGGGCATCAGCACCACGTTGGGGCCGATGTAGCTGCCGTGACGGGCGGTCGCCGGCGGCACCACGCGCACGCCGCCTTCGCGGAAGTCGCGGCTGGAGGTGTCGGCGTACTTGGAGGCGACCTTGTCATAGTAGTTGGTGAAGCCGCCCTTGATGAACTCGTTCTCCGAGATGCGGAAGGACAGCAGGACCGCCTTCTTCAGCCATTCGTTGACCACCCACTCGCCGTTGCTCTTCTCGGCGACGCGGGCGCGGCCGCTGTCGAGCATGTCCAGCGCCTCGTTCACGGCGTCGCGCACACTGGTCTCGACGTTGCGCGGGCTGATCTCGGTGCGGCGCTCGAAGGCGGTTTCGATGGTGCTCTGCAGATCCGACATGGTGACGTTTCCTTGTGGTCGATCGTAGGACGGAAAATCGTGATGCGAAAATTCTCGTTTGAAAGGGGGGCCGTGACGGGCTCGGCGAACCGCCTCAACGATACAGCGCGACGATGCGCTCGGCGGCCTCGACACAGGCCTCGGGTTCGGCGACCAGCGCCATGCGTACATGGCCGGCGCCCGGGTTGTAGCCGCTGTCGGGGTGGCTGCGGCCGAGATAGCGCCCGGGCAGCACGGTGACCCCGGCCTCGGCATACAGGCGGCGGGCGAAGGCTTCGTCGTCGCCGTCCGGCACCCGCGGCCACAGGTAGAAACCGGCCTCGGGCGTGCTGACCTCCATTACCTCCTGGAGCTTCGGCACCACGCGGGCGAACTTCTCGGCGTAGACGTCGCGGTTGGTCTCGACGTGGGCCTCGTCCGCCCAGGCCGCGCGGCTGACCGCCTGAGTCGGGGTCGGCAGGGTGCAGCCGTGGTAGGTGCGGTACAGCGCGAAGCGTTCGAGGATCCCGGCGTCGCCGGCCACGAAGCCCGAACGCAGCCCCGGCAGGTTGGAGCGCTTGGACAGGCTGTGGAACGCGATGCAGCGCCGGAACGTGTCGTTGCCCATGCGCGCGGCGGCGCCCAGCAGCCCCGGCGGCGGATGGCCGCGCGGATGGTAGATCTCGGAATAGCACTCGTCGGCGGCGATCACGAAGTCGTGACGTTCGGCCAGCTCGATCAGGGTCTGCAGCTGGTCCTCGGGGATCACCGTGCCCGCCGGATTGCCGGGGTTGCAGACGTAGACCAGCTGGATCGATGCCCACAGCGATTCAGGGACCTGCGAGAAGTCCGGCAGGCAGCCGTGTTCGGCGTCCAGGTCGTAGAACGCCGGTTCGGCCCCGGCCAGCAGCGCCGCGCCTTCGTAGATCTGGTAGAACGGGTTGGGCATCAGCACGCGGGCCCCGGCGCGCGGATCGACCACCGCCTGGGCGATGGCGAACAGCGCCTCGCGGGTTCCCGCGACCGGCAGGATCTGGCGCTCCGGGTCGATCCCGTCGGGCAGGGTGAAGCGCTGCTGCAGCCACAGGGCGATGGTCTCGCGCAGGGCAGGGGCGCCACGCGTGGTCGGATAGTGGTTGTAGCCGCTGACCGCCGCCTGCAGTGTGGGCTCGACGAAATCGGGCAGCGCGTGCCGCGGTTCGCCGATGGACAGCGCGATCGGATCCACGTCCCCGGGCAGCTCCAGATCGGCGAACAGCGCCCGCAGGCGTTCGAACGGATAGGGCTGGAGCCGGTCGAGGTCGGGGTTCATCGCGTGCTCGTTACGGGACGGAAAACCCGCCAGTATACGGCAGGCGGCGGGCCGGTCCCAGTATTCCGTGCGGGCGCCGGGGCCGTGTTCAGTAGACAGGCATGTTCACGTCCACCTCGCGAGCCCAGGCGTCCACCCCGCCGCGCAGGTTGATCACGTCGCGGAATCCCGAGCGCTCGAGGAAGCCCGCAACCTGCTGGCTGCGTACGCCGTGGTGACAGATCACCACGATCTCGGCTCGAGGGTCGAGTTCATCGCGGCGCGCCGGAATCTGGCCCATCGGCAGCAGTCGCGAGCCTTCGATATGGCAGTGCTCGAACTCCCAGGGTTCGCGCACGTCCAGCAGCAGCGGAGGCGGATTCGCGGTCGCGAGATAGTCGTTCAGTTGCGAGGCGGTCATCTGGCGCATGGGCGTGGCAACGGTCCTGAAATCAGCGGGGCGAAACCCGCAGGGTGTCCGCTCCCAGGGCCTGAATGCGACCGTCCACACGGACGGTCAGGGTGCTTTCGCCGGCTTCCAGGGCCGGGGCACTGGATACCCCTTCGGCGCGTGCCATCATCGGCTGCGGGGCGCGGCTGCCTTCATGCGTGAGCTCCATCTCCAGTGGCCGCAGGTGCGAGGCTCCGATACTGCGCGCCATCGCCCGGGCCTCGTCCTTCATGTCGATCACGGCCTCGTCGATCATTTCGCGGCGCACCTCGCGCCGGAGATCCGCGGATACCCCGAAACGGATGCCGCTGACGGTGAGGTCGTGTTCCTGCTGCAGCTCGCCGACGCGTTCAGCGAGACTGTCGAAATCGCCGCCGCGCAGTTCCAGACTCTGGCGTACCTGCCAGGCGGTGATCCGGCTACGGTCGTTGCGTTCCTGGATCGCGCGGGTGCTGTAGTCCATGGTGCGGCTGTCGATTTCCTCGAACTCCTCCAGCATCGCGAGTGCGCCTTCCATCATCCGGTTGACCCTGGCCGCGGCGTCGCGTGCCTCGGGTTCCCGCGCCTCGGCCACCAGGGTGGCGATCATGCGGTCGTTCTCCACCTGACGCTCGGCGGTGCCGGACAGCTTGAACACCGTGGCGCCTTCGCCGCCAGAGGCCGGAGTCATGGCGGCAGCGACGGCCAGGATCAGGCCGCCGACGGCGGGAATGAGGCTGCGGGGCAGGATCCGGACGGTAGCAGCAGACATGGCGGCTCCTTGGCGTGGCTTGTTCAGTCCGTGGGCGTCAGGCCATGCGGTCGCGCACCAGGCGCACTCCCGCGAATACGTGGCGTTTCTCCGGGGTGAAGAAATTGCGCAGGCTCGGCCGGCACAGGATCGGGTCGCTCCATTCGCTGCCGCCGCGCAGCACCCGGTGCTCGCCATCGAACCACGGCATCGAGAACCCCTCATAAGGATAGGCACGAAATCCCGGATAGGGGAAGAATGCGTTGGCACACCATTCCCACACCTGCCCGGTGCCCTGCAGCCGGCCATCCCGGGCGGCACGTTCCCATTCGTGTTCGTGTGGCAGGCGCGCGCCGGCCCAGCGGGCGTGGGCCCGCGCTGCAAACCACGACAGGCCCATGGCCGGGGCCGCGTCGGCCAGCGGGCGGGCGCCGTCCGGCCGGGTCTGCCACCAGCGCCCGTCCGCGCCACGCCACCAGCCCAGCGGTCCTCGGGCGCCCGTGCGCTGCAGCCAGTCGCGGCCGTCGGGACCCCAGAACTCGGGGCGGCGATAGCCGTCCTGCTCGATGAATGCCACGTGTTCGGCGTTGCTGACCGGGCGCGCGGCGATCTCGAATGGCCCGGTGGTGGTCGGGTGGGGGTCGCGCTCGTTGTCAAAGGCATCGATGCCGTCGTGGCCCACGGTGTGGGTCGCCCGCGGGAAAGGGATCCAGGCCGGGTGCCCGGGTGCCCTGTCCCCTGTCGCGGGGGCCCCGGGCCGTGGCGCGGCGGGGGCCTGTCCGGGCTCCGCACCGTTCAGCCGGGCGAACCAGCGGACCTGCTCCAGGGTTTCCAGATGCATCGCGTGGTGCTGGGCAAGAAACCCCACGAGGTAGTCGCCGACCATCAGCGGATGCTCACGGATCGCCGGGGCTTCCAGCCATTCGCGGTGCAGGGACTGACGTTCGCGCCCCCAGGCCCGCAGCCGCTCCCGCGGGGGCAGCCGGCCTCCACGTCGCCATTTGGGGCTCAGTTCGGGGAGATACAGGTCGTGCCAGTCGCGCCCGATCGCGGGCGGGCGCTGTGGCAGGCGTTCGTCCAGCCAGACGGCCTCGATGAAGTGGCAGTGGGCGTAGTGCCAGTCCACCGGACTGAGGTCGGGATGGTATTGATTGCGTCCTGTTGCCGCCGGGGTGGCGTCCAGAGCCCGGTTCAGGCGTGCCTGCTGGCTTGCCAGGCAGTCGCGCAGGTCGGGGTGCGTGTGCGGGTTCATGCGGGAAGAGACGGTTTACAGCGCAAGCAGTTCCGGGGGCGTGTCCGGCTCCACGCACAGCAGGTGATGTGGAGGCACCGCCCGCCAGGCCTCGCGGTCGGTCAGGGGTTCGGAGGCGATCACCACGCTGCCGTCGGGGAACGCCTCGTCGTCGGTGGTGTAGTACAGGCTGGGACAGTCCATGTTGACCGCGTGGCGGCTGGCGACGATGCGCCGGCCGTCGCCGATGATCACGTTGAGCAGCGCGCCCTGGTCCTCCAGCCATTCGGCCACCAGCGAGAAGGCCTCGCCCAGTGCGCCTTCCAGCGAGGTGTCGGGGTCGTCGGCCAGCAGCTGGCGGATCAGGGCAAACAGATACTCCGAGTCGGTGCTGCCGCGGATGCCTTCCTCGATGGCCGGCTCCAGGCGCTGCTGGATGCAGCGGCGGATGCGCGGGAGAAAGTCACGAATCAATCCATTGTGACTGTAGAGCAGTCCATCGCAGGCAAACGGCTGGGCATTGGCGGTGTCGCCGCCGAAGCCGGGCGTGGCACTGCGGATGGCGGCTATCCACTGCGGCTGATACAGGTGGCCGGCGAGGGTCTGCAGGTTGGGGTCCTGCCAGATCGGGTCGGCGCGGCGGTAGTTCAGCGGGGTGCCGTCGGGTTCGAACCAGCCGAAGCCGAATCCGTCTGCGTTGAGTCGGGCATACACCAGCTCCTGTGGCGAGACGGCCTGCTCGGTCAACGAGTGCGGCGGGTCCAGCAGCAGGGAGCGCAGGGCCAGGGGTGGACCGAGATAGGCGAGGTGGCGGCACATGGGCGTCGGCGGTTCGGGGTGGCTCGGGAAAGTCCGCTCGGAGAACTCCGCTGCTGGGAGCCGTTGCAGTTTTCATGCTAGCGTGCCGCAAAACCCAGGACGACGGAACCCCTGATGGCCGCATCTCCCGCCGAGCGCATGTCCCGCCGCTATTCCCGCCGCACGGTCGAGGTTCGCGATCCCCACGCCGAGCTCCTCGCGGATTTCCGCGCAGGGATGCTGGAGGCGCCGCGCAGCCTGCCGCCCAAATATTTCTACGACGCGCGCGGATCTGCACTGTTCGATGCCATCTGTGACACCCCGGAATACTACCCGACCCGGCTCGAGGCCTCGCTGCTGGAACGCAACGCGGCGGCGATCATCGAGGCGGCGGGTGCCGACACACTGGTGGAGCTGGGCAGCGGGACCTCGCGCAAGACCGAATACCTGCTGGCGCCGCTCGAGCGGGCCGCGGGCGAGGAGTCCCTGTACGTAGCCAACGACGTGTGCCCGGAGATCCTCGACGAGGCCGGTGAACGGCTCCTCGAGCGCTTTCCCGGGCTGACCATTCACGCGCTGGCGGGCGACTACGGCGCCGCGCTGGAGGCCCTCAGAGCGGACGGGGCGGCCGGACAGGACGGGGCGCGCCTGTTCACCTTCCTCGGCAGCAGTCTGGGCAACTTCGAGGATCCCGAGGCGATCGAGCTGCTGCGTGCGATCCGTCGCACCATGGGGTCGGACGATCATCTGCTGCTGGGGCTGGACCGGGTGAAGCCGGTGGACGTGCTGGAGGCCGCCTACGACGACGCCGCGGGGGTAACCGCGGCCTTCAATCTGAACCTGCTGTCGGTACTCAACCGCGAGCTGGGGGCGGATTTTGACGAACGCGGCTTCCGCCACCGGGCACCCTTCAACCACGAGGAGTCGCGCATCGAGATGCACCTGGTCGCGCAGGTCTCCCAGAAGGTCCGTGTGGAGGCCTTCGCGACCACGCTGGAGCTGGAGGCCGGCGAGGTGATCCGTACCGAGATCTCGCGCAAGTTCGACGCGAAGATGATCGATCGGCTGCTCTCCGCCAGCGGCCTGCGGCGTGAACGCGAGTGGCTGGCCGGCGACGGCTGGTATTCCCTCCTGATGCTGCGTCCTGATCCGGCAGGCTGATGATGCAGTGCCCCGATCTGGTGTTGCTCCGGCATGCGCAGGCGGGCGATCCCGCTGATTTCGACGGTCCCGATCGCGACCGTCCCCTGACCCGTGAGGGCGAGGCCAGCGCGGCGGCCATGGCGCGTGCGCTGGTCCCGCTGCTGGGGGAGCCGGCCCGGATCTGGGTCAGTCCCTGGTTGCGGGCGCGGCAGACGGCCGAACCGCTGGCGCATGCCCTCGCGTGCACCCCGGAGGCGGTGGACTGGCTGCGTCCGGGTCAGCTGGCGGGCCTGGAGTTGCAGGGTCGGCTGCAGGCGGAGAAGAAGGGCGGCAGCATCGTACTGGTGGGACACGAACCGGACCTGTCGCGGCTGGCCGGGCGGCTGCTGGGCGCGGCCGGCGGGGCGTCCCCGGTGGAACTGGGCAAGGGGGATGCCTGCGGCCTGTGCGGCCATCTGCCGGGGCCGCTACGCCTGGTCTGGTACCTGCCACGGGCGGTACTGGAGCGCATGGGCGGGGGGCAAACATGAGTCCTGAGGCTCGCCCGGAGACCGTCGCGGCGGTCGATCTGGGGTCCAACAGCTTTCACATGATCGTGGCCCGCCGCCAGGGCAGCGAGGTCCTGATGCAGGACCGCCTGAAGGACATGGTGCGGCTGGCCAGCGGACTGGATTCGCGCGGGGGGCTGGATCCGGCGGTGGCCGAACGGGCGATCGCCTGTCTGGAACGCTTCGGCCAGCGCCTGCGCGGGCTGCCACCCGGCAGCGTGCGCGCCGTCGGCACCAACACCCTGCGCCAGCTGCGCAATGCCGATCGCTTCCTGCGCCGCGCGGAAGCCGCGCTGGGCCATCCGGTCGAGATCATCGGCGGGCGTGAGGAGGCGCGCCTGGTCTATCTTGGGGTGGCGCATACCCTGGCCGACGAGGGCGAGCGGCGGCTGGTGATCGATATCGGCGGGGGAAGCACCGAGTTCATCATTGGTGCACGCTTCGAGACCGAGCAGGCCGAGAGTCTGGAAATGGGCTGTGTGAGCTTCACCCGCCGGTTTTTCCCGCGCGGGCGCCTGACCCGGCGTGCGTTCGAGGCCGCCGAGCTGCAGGCCGGGCGCGAGCTGCAGCCGCTTGTCCGGACCTATCGCCGGCTCGGCTGGGCGCAGGCCCTGGGATCGTCCGGGACCATCCTGGCCCTCAGCCGGATCGTCGAGGGGCTGGAGCTGGATCCCGAACCGGGGCTCACGCTGGCTTCGCTGGAGGCGCTGCGCGAACGCATGATCCGCGCGAAACGCATCGCCGAACTGGCGGATCTGCCGGGGCTCAACGAGGATCGTCGGCCGGTGATCGCCGGCGGGCTGGCAGTCCTGATCGGGGCCTTTCGCGCGCTGGGGATTGAGCGCCTGCATCCCTCGGACGGCGCGCTGCGCGAGGGCGTGGTGCATGACCTGCTGGGCCGGATCCGCCATGAGGACGTGCGCGGACGCACCATCCATCACCTGCGCGAGCGCTTCGCGGTGGATGCGGAACAGGCGCGGCGCGTTCAGACCACCGCCAACTG
The DNA here is from genome assembly GCF_000377785.1 of Thioalkalivibrio sp. ALJ24. Lineage (GTDB taxonomy): Bacteria > Pseudomonadota > Gammaproteobacteria > Ectothiorhodospirales > Ectothiorhodospiraceae > Thioalkalivibrio. The sequence goes on from NZ_KB898730.1 coordinate 189,627, forward strand.
GCTGGCGGAGCGGGTGGCCGGCGACTGGGACCTGGGGCCGGACGACCGCGATCGCCTCAGCTGGGCCGCGGAGCTGCACGAGATCGGCCTGGCACTGTCGCACGCGAAGTACCACAAGCACGGGGAATACATCCTCGACTGGGCGGATCTTCCCGGGTTTTCGCGGCCGGAACAGCAGGAGCTCGCGCGTCTGGTGCGGCTGCATCGGCGCAAGCTCAAGCCCTCGCTGGTCAAGGAGCCGCGTCCGGATCAGGACCGGAGCTTCCGCTATCTGGTGGTGTTGCTGCGGCTGGCGGTGCTGCTGCACCGCCCGCGCACGGATGACCTGTTGCCGATGGAGACGCTGCGAGCGGGCGGCAAGTCGCTGGAACTGCGTTTCGCGCCGGGCTGGCTGGATGCGCATCCGTTGACCCGCGCCGATCTGGAGGCCGAGGCCACCGAACTGAAACGCGTCGGTTTCCGCCTGGAGTTCGCCTGACCCGCACCCGGGCCTCGTCGCCGGGTGATTACCCGCTGGTGGTCTGGGGTCCGGACAGCGTGTCCAGCAGCCACTGCTGCACCGACCACGGCGTTTCGCCTTCCGCCGGGGTCACGCGCTGGTAGCGACCGTCCGGCAGCAGGCGCCAGGCCGTGGCGGTATCCCGCAGATAGGCGAACAGCGACTCCTCCGCCACCCGATCGCGCATGGCCGGATCGGTCACCGGGAACGCGACCTCGACGCGCCGGAAGAAGTTGCGTGGCATCCAGTCGGCGCTGGACAGGTACAGCTCCGGTTCGCCGTCGTTGCCGAACCAGAACACCCGCGAGTGTTCGAGGAACCGTCCCAGCACCGAGCGTACCTCGACGTTTTCCGACAGTCCTTCCACCCCGGGGCGCAGGGCGCAGATCCCGCGCACGATCAGCTCGATGCGCACGCCGGCCTGCGAGGCGTCGTACAGCGCCTCGATGATCGCCGCTTCGTTGAGCGAGTTCATGCGCGCGACGATGCGTGCCGGGCGTCCGGCGCGGGCATGTTCGGCCTCGCGGCGGATTTTCTCCAGCATCGCGTCGTGCAGCCGGAAGGGCGCCTGGATCAGTCGCCGCAGGCGGGACACCTGGCCCAGCCCGGTCAGCTGCTGGAACACCCGATGGACGTCCTCGGTGATCACCGGATCGGCGGTCATCAGGCCGTAGTCGGTGTACGCCTTGGCGGTGCCGGAGTGGTAGTTGCCGGTGCCCAGGTGGGCATAGCGGTTGATGCCGTTCTCGTCACGGCGTACCACCAGCGCCAGCTTGGCGTGGGTCTTGTAGCCGACCACGCCATAGGTCACGTGCACGCCCTCGTCCTGCATGCGGTTGGCCAGCTCGATGTTGGCGGCCTCGTCGAAGCGTGCCCGCAGCTCGATTACTACCGTCACTTCCTTGCCGTTGCGCGCGGCCTCGATCAGGGTCTCGACCAGGGGCGAGCGCTTGCCGGTGCGGTAAAGGGTCTGCTTGATCGCCAGCACGTCCGGGTCGCTGGCGGCCTGGCGCAGGAACTCCACCACCGGCATGAACGACTCGTAGGGGTGGTGCAGCAGCAGATCGTGTTCGCGCACGCAGTGGAAGATCTGTTCGGCGCCCACGTGCGGTCGCGGCAGCGCGGGCACGAACGGCGGGAACTTGAGATCCGGACGGTCGACCAGGTCGTGGACCGCCATCAGGCGGTTGAGGTTGACCAGTCCGGTGACCTGGTAGAGGGCGTCTTCCGGCAGGTTGAACTGCTGCAGCAGGAAACGGGCGACTTCCTCGGGGCAGTTGTCCGCGACCTCCAGGCGCACGGCGGCGCCGTAATTGCGCTGCGGCAGCTCGCCCTCCAGGGCGTTGAGCAGGTCGTCGATCTCCTCTTCCTGCACGAACAGGTCGGAATTGCGGGTGAGCCGGAACTGGTAGCAGCCGGTGGCCTGCATGCCGCGGAACAGCTCGCCCACGTGGGCGTGCAGGATGGAGGAGAGCAGCACGAAATCGTTGTCGCCGGAGGCGACCTCCGGCGGCAGGCGCACCAGACGCGGGAGCGAGCGCGGGGCCTGCACCACCGCGCGACCGGATTCGCGGCCAAAGGCATCCTTGCCCTTGAGGGTCACGATGAAGTTGAGGCTCTTGTTGAGGATGCGCGGGAACGGATGGGCTGGGTCCAGGCCGATGGGCGTGAGCACCGGCTGCAGCTGCTCGCGGAAGTAGTCCTGCACCCACGCCTGCTGCTCCGGCGTCCAGTGGGTACGGCGCACGAAGTGGATGCCCTCGGCGGCCAGTGCCGGGATCAGTTCGTCGTTGAGGATCGCGTACTGCTCGTCCACCAGCTGGTGCGCGGCCGGGCTGATGCGCCGCAGCTGTTCCTGCGCGGACAGGCCGTCGGGGCCGGGCGCGCTGACGTTCAGCTCGACCTGCTGCAGCAGCGAACCGACACGGACCTCGAAGAACTCGTCGAGATTGGTCGAGGAGATGCTGAGATAGCGGAGGCGTTCCAGCAGGGGAAAACCGGGCTCCCGCGCGAGTTCCAGCACCCGGCGGTTGAATTCCAGCAGCGATAGCTCGCGATTGAGGAAGCGGTCGTTGGCGTCCAAGTCGGTGTCCTGCATCGGGGACTCGCGCGGCTTCGGGGCCGCGCAGTCCAGCACGGGGGTGTTGCAATCCAGTGAAAAATACCACGTTGGGCCCGGGTTCGGGGACCGCGCGCCGGTGGTGGGTGAGAAGGTCGACCTCCGCACTCGGGAATTGCATCGCCCGCCCAAGGTGACTATCGTTACCGGGTTCGGGATCGCTCCGCTAGCCGGGCGTTCCCCACGCGACACCACGACGCATTCCGAACCCGAATAAGGAGGTCCCATGGCCTACGAACTGCCCGATCTGCCGTATGCAAAGAACGCGCTGGAACCGCACATCTCCGCGGAGACCCTGGAATACCACCACGACAAGCACCACGCGACCTACGTGACCAAGCTCAACGGCCTGCTGCCGGGTTCCGAGTTCGAGAATGCCTCGCTGGAGGACATCATCAAGAAGGCCCCGGCCGGCGGCATCTTCAACAACGGCGCTCAGGTCTGGAACCACACCTTCTACTTCAACTGCATGGGGCCGAACGCCGGTGGCGAACCTTCCGGCAAGCTGGCGGATGCCATCAACAGCACTTTCGGCTCGTTCGATGCCTTCAAGGAGAAGTTCAACGAGATGGCGGTCGGCAACTTCGGTTCCGGCTGGACCTGGCTGGTGCAAAATGGCGACGGATCGCTGGAGATCGTCAACACCTCCAACGCCGCGAATCCGATGCGTGACGGCCAGACCCCGCTGCTGACCTGCGACGTGTGGGAACATGCCTACTACATCGATTACCGCAACGCGCGTCCGAAGTACCTCGAGAACTTCTGGAACGTGGTGAACTGGGATTTCGTCGCCCGGCAGATGCAGTAATAGCGATCACGGGATCCGGCGTGCCCCGGGCGGGGCCGTCGGATTTTCGAGTCCGCATTCCGGAAGCCGGCGGCCCAACCGCCGGCTTTCGCGTTTGGAGAACGGAACATGAGCGATTTCCTGCAGCATACCTACAACCGCCTGCCGGTCGCCTTCGAGCGTGGCGAGGGCGCCTGGTTGTGGGACACCGAGGGCCGCCGCTATCTGGATGCGCTGTCCGGGATTGCGGTCTGCGGCCTTGGGCATGCGCATCCGCGGGTGGCCAGCGCGGTCTGCGACCAGGCCTCGACCCTGGTGCATACGTCCAACCTCTATCGTGTTCCGCTGCAGGAGACGCTGGCGCGCCGGCTGTGCTCGCTCGCGGGGATGGATCGCGCGTTCTTCTGCAACTCCGGCGCCGAAGCCAACGAGGCCGCGATCAAGCTGGCGCGCCTGCACGGGCGGGCGAAGGGCATCGAGCGCCCGCGCGTGATCGTGATGGACGGGAGCTTCCACGGGCGCACCATGGCGACTCTTTCGGCCACCGGCAACGCGAAGATCCGGGCCGGGTTCGAGCCGCTGGTCGAAGGGTTCGAACATGTGCCCTATGGCGATGCGGACGCGGTGGCGGCACTGGCCGGACAGGAAGATATCGTGGCCATCCTGGTCGAGCCGATTACCGGCGAGGGCGGGATCCGCATTCCGCCGGACGGTTATCTGCGCCGCCTGCGCGAGATCGCCGACGCCAACGGCTGGCTGCTGATGCTGGACGAGATACAGGCCGGCATCGGCCGCACCGGACGCTGGTTCGCCTGCCAGCACGAGGGCGTTACCCCGGACGTGCTGAGTCTGGCCAAGGGGCTGGGGAACGGGATCCCGATCGGGGCGAACCTCGTGGCCGGGGCCGCGCGCGAGCTGTTCCGGCCCGGGATGCACGGCACGACCTTCGGCGGCAGCCCGCTGGTGTCGCGCGCGGCGCTGGCGGTGCTGGACGTGATGCAGGAGGAGGCCCTGTGCGAGCATGCCGAGCGCCAGGGGCAGGCACTGCGCCGGCAACTGGAGGAGCGGCTGGGTCACCGCCCGGAAGTCGTGGAAATCCGCGGTCGCGGCCTGATGCTGGGCATCGAGCTGGATCGCCCGGCGGGTGAACTGGTGGGCCGGGCGCTGGAGGCCGGTCTGATCCTGAACGTGACGGCGGAGCGGGTGATTCGCCTGCTGCCACCGCTGATCATCGACGATCAACAGGTCACGCAGATCGCGCATACCGTGGCCGAACAGGTGGATGCCATGCTGGCATCCGGCTCCACCCGGGAGGTTTCCGCATGAACCCGCGTCATTTCCTTTCCTTTCTCGATCTCCCCGCCGAAGAGACGCGCGCGGTGCTGCACCGCGCGATCGAGCTGAAACGCCAGCTGAAGGCGGGCGAGCACCATGACGACCTGCTGCGGGGCAAGACCCTCGGAATGATCTTCGAGAAGTCGTCGACCCGTACCCGCGTATCCTTCGAGGTGGGGATGCAGCAGCTCGGCGGCAACGCGCTGTTCCTGTCGCCGCGGGATACCCAGCTCGGGCGGGGCGAGCCGATCGAGGATACCGCGCGGGTGCTTTCGCGCATGGTGGATTGCGTGATGATTCGCACCTATGAGCATGAAAAGGTGGAACTCTTTGCGCGCTATTCCTCGGTGCCCGTGATCAACGGGCTGACCGACCTGGAACATCCCGCGCAGCTGCTGGCCGATCTGCAGACCTTCTTCGAACATCGGGGTGATATCCGCGGCAAGCGCGTGGCCTGGATCGGCGACGGCAACAACATGTGCCACAGCTACATGTATGCCGCGCATCTGCTGGATTTCGAACTGGTGGCGGCCTGTCCCGAGGGCTACGACCCGGAGGCCTCGGTACTGGAGGCGACCCGCGATCGCGTGACCGTGACCCGCGATGCCGGCGAGGCGGCGACCGGAGCGGACCTGGTGGTGACCGACGTGTGGGCGAGCATGGGCCAGGAGCAGGAGAAGAGTGCCCGGCGCCAGGCGTTTGCCGGGTTCTTCGTCGATCAGGCGCTGATGGATCGTGCGCAGCCGGATGCCCTGTTCATGCACTGCCTGCCGGCCCATCGCGAGGAAGAAGTGGCCACCGAGGTACTCGAGGGCCCCCAGAGCGTGGTCTGGGACGAGGCGGAAAACCGCCTGCATGCGCAGAAGGCGCTGATGGAATTCCTGGTGCGGGCGGCGGGCTGACGCATGCAGGAAACCACCGGTGAGGGCGAGCGGCCGCCGCGTGGAACCGGGGGTGGCGATCATCGGGGCGACGGGGCGTACAGTCCGTGGCGGGCGCGCATCGGGCTGTTTCTCGGTCCGCTGGTCTTCCTGATCTTCCTGGTGGTCCCGCCCCCGGAGGCCTTTTCTCCGGAGGCCTGGCGGGTCCTGGGCCTGACCCTGTTCATGGCAATCTGGTGGATCAGCGAGGCGCTGCCGATCCCGGTGACCGCGCTGCTGCCCATCGCCCTGTTGCCTCTGACCGGCGTGGTAGCGATGGACGAGGCCACCGCGCCCTATGCCAATCCCACCATCTTCCTGTTCATGGGCGGTTTCGCGATCGCCCTCGCGGTCCAGCGCTGGGGACTGCACCAGCGACTGGCACTCGCCATCCTGTCGCGGTCGGGGCACGGCCTGCACACCCTGGTGGGTGCGTTCATGCTGGCCACCGCGGGTCTGTCCATGTGGGTCAGCAATACCGCGACGGCGGCCCTGATGCTGCCCATCGCCCTGTCGGTACTCGGCCTGATGGAACGCAACGGTGGCGAGGGGCTGGACGGCATGGCCCCCGACAGCCGCCGCCCGGCCCTGGCGCTGCTGCTGGGCATCGCCTTCGCCGCGAATATCGGCGGCATGGCGACCGTCATTGGGTCGCCGCCCAATGCGCTGACGGTGGCGTTTCTCAATGACCGCTACGACCTCGGGATCGGCTTCATCGACTGGATGCTGCTGGGGCTGCCGCTGTCCGTAACGCTGCTGGTGATCGCCTGGCTGCTGCTCACCCGCTGGGTATTCCCGGTGCATCGCATCCGTCTGAACGGGCTGGATCGCATGCTCCAGCAGCAGGTTGGCGATCTGGGCCCGTGGAGCTCCGCGGAGCTGCGTGTGGCCGGGGTATTTCTCCTGGTCGCGCTGGCGTGGATGTTCCGCCCGCTGCTGGAGGCCTGGCTGCCGGTGGAACTGACCGATGCGGGGATCGCGATCCTGGGTGCCGGCCTGCTGTTTCTGATCCCTTCGGGGAATACCGAGCAGCGGCGGCTGCTGAGCTGGGACAATACCCGCGAGCTGCCCTGGGGCGTGCTGCTGCTGGTGGGCGGGGGGCTGAGTCTGGGTTCGGCGATCGAGTCCTCGGGGCTCGCCGAGCTCAGTGCCGAGGCCCTGATCGGGGCCCGTGACTGGCCGCTGCTGCTGGTGATCGGCGGCGTGGTGATGGTGACCATGACCCTCAGCCATGTGACCAGCAACACCGCGACCGCGGCCACTCTGCTGCCGCTGGTGGCGGCGCTCGCCCTGCGCATGGACGTGCCGGTGGCGCTGATGACCCTGCCCGTGGCATTCGCGGCCTCGGTCGCCTTCATGCTGCCGGTCGCGACCCCGCCCAACGCGATCGTGTTCGCCTCCAACCGTCTGCGGGTGGTGGACATGATCCATGGCGGGGCCCTTCTTTCGCTCGTGGCGGTGCTGCTGGTGAGCGTGGCGGTGTACGCGCTGGCGGAGCCGCTGCTGCTGCGGCATCTCGGCTGAGTCGCGTCGTAGCGGGGGCTCAAGTTGTGACTGGGTCGGCCGCTAGCGGGTAGGAGAACCTTGGCGCCCCATCGGGCCGGGCGTGAAAGCGGGATTTAGGGAGAGAGAGATGCTCAAGAACGTCCGGATCGGAGCTCGGCTGATGGCCGGGGTGACCCTGGTGGTAGTGGCCGCGGTGGTCCTGACCCTGGTGGTGGTGATGAACAGCCTCGGCAACATGGCTGATCGCGCGGAGCAGCGCGAACTGAACGACCTCGGTGACCTGCTGGTGCGCCAGCTGGAGCAGGAAGCGGATCGCGGTACGGGGATGGCCCAGGCCGTGGCCGCCATTCCCGATATCCAGGAGGCCTTCGCGCAGCGTGATCGCGAGCGTCTGCACGAGATGACGGTCCCGGGCTTCGATCATCTCTACGAGGAATACGGTGTCCGTCAGTACCAGTTCCATACCCCGCCCGCGACCTCCTTCCTGCGGGCGCACCGGCCGGACCGCTACGGCGATGACCTGTCGGGTTTCCGCCAGACCGTGGTCGAGACCAACCGTGATCGCCGGCCGATCTCGGGTCTGGAAGAAGGGGTCGCAGGTCTGGGCATCCGCGGCATCGTGCCGGTTGCGTTCGAGGGCGAGCATATCGGCTCGGTGGAGTTCGGCATGGCCTTCGACGATGCCTTCTTCGAAGACTTCACCGCCGACACCGATGCCCCGGTGGCGCTGTATCTGCGCGACGAGGGCGGCTTCCAGGCTTTCGGCAGTACGATCGAGGGCGATTCGGCGTTCTCCTCCGAGGAGATGCGCCGCATCCTCGATGGGGAGGAGCTGGTCCGGCATGTGGAACGTAACGGCCGCCCGATGGCGGTGGTCGGGCGTGCGGTGGAGGACTTCTCCGGCGAGCCGGTGGGCGTGCTGGAATTGATGGTGGACCGCAGCGATTACGTCGCGATGGCCCGCAACGCGACCACCACCGTGCTGGCGGTGGGCGTGATCGCGATCGGCCTCGGGCTGCTGCTGGCCTGGGGGCTGTCGCGCAGCATCGTGCGGCCGCTGCGCCAGACCGTCGAGCGCCTGGACGACATCGCCTCCGGTGACGGGGATCTGACGCGCCGGCTTGAGGCGGACGG
>NZ_KB898731.1 GCF_000377785.1 Thioalkalivibrio sp. ALJ24
GGAGGAGAACGCGATGTTCATTCAGTACATCCAGCCCGGCAAGCCGAACCAGAACGCCTTCATCGAGCGTTTCAACCGCACCTACCGCAACGAGGTCCTGGATCTCTACCTGTTCAACGATCTCGAGGAGGTCCGCGAGATCACCCACTGGTGGGTGATCGACTACAACGAGGAGCGGGCGCATGACGCCCTCGGCGACCTGCCGCCGGTCATCTACGCCCAGCTCCACTCAACCGCCGAGGACTCTAAAAATGAATGGTCCTCTTGACGGGGAAGCTTACGGCAGAGTTGGCACGAGCTGCTGGTGCGCCTGCGGGACCACCAGGGCCTGCATGAAGTGACCCCCTCGACGGCTGCACAGGTTATTGTGGGGCCAACAGGAGGGCATGATGAGCGAAGAAGCACCGGTGACCACCAAAACCGGCGGTTACAGGACACCAAAACGGCCGTCCCGGCCCAATGTCCTTCCAACAACGCGTTCGCGGGCCACGGGGCCGGATGCAGAGCTATTAATCAGCGTTTTCCTATCGGCATATAGAAATTTTTGTTCATAAAAAAGGGCGCCGTCCTGCGGCGCCCTCTTCTGTTGCTGCATGGCCATTTCCCTGGCTCGGCTTCGTTGGGTCTAGGCCTCGCCGGGTCAGTCCCAGCTCAGCGCGCCCCCGGTCTGGTATTCCGTTACCCGGGTCTCGAAGAAGTTCTTCTCCTTCTTCAGGTCGAGCACTTCGCTCATCCAGGGGAACGGGTTCTCGGCGCCGGGGTACAGTTCGGCCAGGCCGATCTGGGCGCAGCGGCGGTTGGCGATAAAGTGCAGGTATTCCTCGAACATGGGCGCGTTCATGCCGAGCACGCCGCGGGGCATGGTGTCGCGGGCGTACTGGGCTTCCAGTTCCACCGCCTCGGCAATCATGTTGCGCATCTCGTTCTTGAAGTCTTCGGTCCACAGGTGCGGGTTCTCGACCTTGATCTGGTTGATCACGTCGATGCCGAAGTTCATGTGCATGGATTCGTCGCGCAGGATGTACTGGAACTGCTCGGCGACGCCGGTCATCTTGTTGCGCCGGCCCATGGAGAGGATCTGCACGAAGCCCACGTAGAAGAAGATGCCCTCGAAGATCACGTAGAAGGCGATCAGTTCGCGCAGCAGCTTCTGGTCCGCGTCGGGCGTGCCGGTGCGGAAGTTCGGGTCGGCCAGGTGCTTGGTGAACGGCAGGGCCCACTCCGCCTTGGTGGCCACCGAGGGGACCTCGCGGTACATGTTGAAGATCTCGCCTTCATCCAGGCCCAGGCTTTCCACGCAGTACTGGTAGGCGTGGGTGTGCAGGGCCTCCTCGAAGGCCTGGCGCAGCAGGTACTGGCGGCACTCGGGGTTGGTGATGTGACGGTACACGGCCAGCACGAGGTTGTTGGCCACCAGCGAGTCGGCGGTGGAGAAGAAGCCGAGGTTGCGCTTGACGATGGTGCGCTCGTCCTCGGTGAGCCCGTTCGGGTCCTTCCACAGGGCGATGTCCGCGTTCATGTTGATTTCCTGCGGCATCCAGTGGTTGGCGCAGCCGTCCAGGTACTTCTGCCACGCCCACTGGTACTTGAACGGCACCAGCTGGTTGAGGTCGGCGTTGCAGTTGATGATCTGCTTGTCATCCACGCGGATGCGGTCGGCACCCATCTCGATGTCTTCGAGGCCGGTGCCGGTCAGGGCTTCTTCATCGTAGTCGGGCGCGGGGCCGCCGGCGTTCTCCGGGTCGGGCGAGACGCTGGGGGCGGCGCCGGCGGTGGTCATCAGGTCTTCGTTTTCCTGAAAGCCCATGCCCGGACGGACCTTGGGTTCCTGCTGGTTTTCGCCCTTGATCGCGGCGATCGGATCGTCCCAGGACAGCATGTGCGTTCTCCTTGTCGATTCGGTGTTACGTGTTCGGTATTCGGTTGAGGTCGGAGGCCTGCCTTACTGGCAGGCCTCGCAGTCGGGGTCGAGTACGGAGCAGGCGGCCGGGACCTCGGAGCCCGCGGCGCTGTCACCGGGGCCGCCGCTCACGGCGTTGAGCTTGTTGGCGCGCGAGGAGTCGGCGACGGTGCTCTTCTCCACGTGGGTCGCGCCCATGGAGCGCAGGTAGTAGGTGGTCTTGAGACCGCGCACCCAGGCCAGCTTGTACAGGGCGTCCAGCTTGGGCCCGGAGGGCTCGGCCATGTACAGGTTGAGGCTCTGCGCCTGGTCGATCCACTTCTGCCGGCGCGAGGCGGCCTCGACCAGCCAGCGGGTGTCCAGCTCGAAGGCGGTGGCGTACAGCGCCTTGAGGTCCTCGGGCACGCGGTCCAGCGGCTGCACCGAGCCGTCGTAGTACTTGAGGTCGTTGACCATCACCTCGTCCCACAGGCCGCGGTCCTTCAGGTCGTGGACCAGGTAGGGGTTGATGACGGTGAACTCGCCCGACAGGTTCGATTTGACGAACAGGTTCTGGTATGTCGGCTCGATCGACTGGCTGACCCCGCAGATGTTGGAGATGGTCGCGGTGGGCGCGATGGCCATGGTGTTGGAGTTGCGCATCCCCGTGGTCTTCACGCGCTCGCGCAGGCTCTCCCAGTCCATGCGCTGGGTGCGGTCCATCTGCAGGTAGTCACCGCGCGACTCGGCCAGCTTGTCGATCGAGTCGATCGGCAGGATGCCCTGGCTCCACAGACTGCCGGGGAAGCTCTCATAGCGGCCGCGTTCCTCGGCCAGGTCGGTGGAGGCCTTGATGGAGTACCAGGAGATGGCCTCCATGGACGTGTCGGCGAACTCCACGGCTTCTTCCGAGGCGTACGGGATGCGCTGCTTGTACAGGGCGTCCTGGAAGCCCATCACGCCCAGGCCCACCGGGCGATGGCGCAGGTTGGAGCGCCGCGCCTGGGGCACGGAGTAGTAGTTGTAGTCGATCACGTTGTCGAGCATGCGCATGGCCGTGTTCACGGTCTTCTCGAGCTTGGCGTGATCGAACTCGCCGTTCTCGTCCACGTGCGCGGCCAGGTTGACCGAGCCCAGGTTGCACACCGCGATCTCATCGTCCGAGGTGTTGAGGGTGATCTCGGTGCACAGGTTGGAGCTGTGGACCACGCCGGCGTGCTGCTGCGGGCTGCGCAGGTTGCACGGGTCCTTGAAGGTCATCCACGGATGGCCGGTCTCGAACAGCATGCCGAGCATCTTGCGCCACAGATCGACCGCGTTGAGGGTCTTGTACACCTTGATCTCGCCGCGCGCGGCCTTCTCTTCGTACTCGCAGTAGCGCTTCTCGAACTCCTCGCCCACCAGGTCGTGCAGGTCGGGGGTCTCGTTGGGCGAGAACAGGGTCCACTGGCCCTCTTCGGCCACGCGCTTCATGAACAGGTCCGGGATCCAGTTGGCGCTGTTCATGTCGTGGGTGCGGCGGCGGTCGTCGCCGGTGTTCTTGCGCAGCTCGATGAACTCCTCGACATCGATGTGCCAGGTCTCGAGGTAGGCGCACACCGCGCCCTTGCGTTTGCCGCCCTGGTTCACGGCCACGGCGGTGTCGTTGGCCACCTTGAGGAACGGGACCACGCCCTGCGACTTGCCGTTGGTGCCCTTGATGTGGGCGCCCATGCCGCGCACGCGGGTCCAGTCGTTGCCCAGACCGCCGGCAAACTTGGACAGCAGCGCGTTGTCGCGGATGGCGCTGTAGATGCCGTCGAGGTCGTCCGGGACGCTGGTCAGGTAGCAGCTGGAGAGCTGCGGGCGCAGGGTGCCGGAGTTGAACAGCGTCGGCGTGGAGCTCATGAAGTCGAACGAGCTCAACAGGTCGTAGAACTCGATCGCACGCGCCTCGCGGTCGATCTCGTTGATCGCCAGGCCCATGGCCACGCGCATGAAGAACGCCTGCGGCAGCTCGAAGCGGGTGCCTTCCGAGTGGATGAAGTAGCGGTCGTACAGGGTCTGCAGGCCCAGGTAGGTGAACTGCAGGTCGCGCTCGGGCTTGAGCGCGGCGCCCAGCTTGTCGAGGTCGTAGCGGGTCAGCTCGTCGTCCACCAGCTCCAGCTCGGCGGCACGGCGGATGTAGGCGCCGAAGTACTCGCCGTAACGCTCGGCCAGCTGGGCCTGGGTGGCCTCTTCCGGGCGACCGTGCACGAAGCTCAGGGCCTCGCGGCGCAGGTTGTCCATCAGCAGGCGCGCGGTGACCTGGGAGTAGTTGGGCTCCTGCTCGATCATCACGCGGGCGGCCATCACCAGCGCGGTGCCCACGTCCTTCTCGGCCACGCCGTCGAACAGGTTGCGGCGCGCTTCGGTCAGGATGCGCTCGCCGTCGACCAGCTCGATGCCGTCGCAGGCCTCGTCCACCACGGCCTTCAGGCGCACCTCGTCCAGCGGGGCGCGGGTGCCGTCTTCGCGGGTCACGTGGATGACCGCGGCCTCGGCGGCCTCGGCGGGGCCCTGCTCGGCGGCCTCGGCGGCGCGCTTCTGCGCCTGCTGCTCGCGGTAGAGCACGTAGGCGCGAGCCACCTTGTGATGGCCGCCGCGCATCAGCGCCAGCTCCACCTGGTCCTGGATGTCCTCGATGTGGACGGTGGTGCCCTGGGTGCCGGCGCGGCGGAACAGGTTGTCGCTCACCTGCGCGGAGAGCTCCTTGACGATGTCGTGGATCCGCCGGCTGGCCGCGGCGTTTCCGCCTTCCACCGCGAGGAAGGCCTTGGTGATGGCGACCTCGATCTTGGCCGGGTCGAAGCTGGTGACCTTGCCGTTACGGCGTATCACCTGGTGCTGGCCGGGGGTGGTGGCCATCACTTCCGCCGAGGGCTCGGACTGCGGCGGATGGATCGTGTCCTGTGCGGATTCGGCAGTCTGGGTGTCGCTGTACATGGGGGCAGGCCTCGCGCTCAACGGTCTTCTGGAAAAGTCTCGGGTCATCGCCCTGCGATGACGTGGACTACTATAGATCGGGGATGGAGATCATGCCAGACACTACATGTTGGGTGTGACGAAATAACAAGCGGGGAACAACCTGTGGACAAAACCGACGATTCGGCGTCCTGCCGCGACTTCCGGCGGCCGCTGGTTTATCCACCGGGGTGCCCATGTAGTGACGCCCCGGGCCCGCGCCGGGGACAAAAGGGTTCACGATTTTGCGCCGACGTCACGCATGCCGCCGCGGGTGTTGGACAAGCCTGCCACGCGCCCCAATAATCCCGCCCATACAACCGAGTTCAAGGAGAGCGTGAATGAGCGACGAGAAGCAGCCCGCAGGCATCATGGCCGCCACCGGTGCGGTGCAGGTTTCCACCGATGACGCCGCCAGCAAGTCCGGCGGCGAGGAGCGCCATTGCCCGCTGCTGATCCTGGGCTCCGGCCCGGCCGGCTGGACGGCCGCGGTGTACGCCGCCCGCGCGAACCTCAATCCCGTGGTGGTGACCGGCCTGGAACAGGGTGGCCAGCTGATGACCACCACCGACGTGGACAACTGGCCGGGCGACGACCAGGGCGTGCAGGGCCCCGAGCTGATGGAGCGCATGAAGCGCCACGCCGAGCGCTTCGACACCATGGTGATCAACGACCACGTGCATACCGTGGACCTTAACCAGCGCCCGTTCCGCCTGACCGGCGACCAGGCCACCTACACCGCGGATGCGCTGATCATCTCCACCGGCGCCTCGGCGCAGTACCTGGGGCTGGAGTCGGAGTCCACCTTCGCCGGCAAGGGCGTGTCCGCCTGCGCGACCTGCGACGGCTTCTTCTACCGCAACCAGAAGGTGGCGGTGATCGGCGGCGGCAACACCGCCGTGGAAGAAGCACTGTACCTGTCCAACATCGCCTCCGAGGTGACCCTGGTCCACCGGCGCGATGCCCTGCGCGCGGAGAAGATCCTGCAGGACAAGCTGTTCGAGAAGGAAAAGAACGGCAACGTGAACATCGAGTGGAACCACCACCTCGACGAGATCCTGGGCGACGAGACCGGCGTGACCGGCGCGCGCCTGAAACACGCCCACAGCGGCGACACCAAGGAGCTCGACGTGATGGGCGTGTTCATCGCGATCGGCCACAAGCCCAACACCGACATCTTCCAGGGCCAGCTGGACATGGAGAACGGCTACATCAAGGTCCACGGCGGGCAGGACGGCAACGCCACTGCCACCAGCGTGCCGGGCGTGTTCGCCGCGGGCGACGTGATGGACCACATCTACCGCCAGGCCGTGACCTCCGCTGGCACCGGCTGCATGGCCGCGCTGGACGCGGAGAAGTACCTCGACGAACAGGCGTGAGGCGCCGGTGAGTAACGAGGCGGCGTCCAGCGAAAACGATGCCCCGCCCGCCGGGGTGGACGAGCGCATCGAGCTGCGCGACGGGCTGGGCGAGCTCGACCCCGCCGCGTGGGATGCCCTCACCGGCGGGCGCGAGCCGTTCCTGCGCCATGCCTTCCTCGAGGGGCTGGAGCGCCACGAGTGCCTGGGGCGGGCCTATGGCTGGTTCCCCCAGCACGTGCTGATCTTCCACGACGACGCGCTGGTGGCCGCCGCCCCCGCCTACGCCAAGACCAACAACTACGGCGAGTTCGTCTTCGACTTCGCCTGGGAAGGCGCCTGGCAGCGCCAGGGCCTGCAGTATTACCCCAAGCTGGTGGTCGCGGTGCCCTACACCCCGGCCACCGGTCCCCGCCTGCTGGTGCACCCCGAGGCCCCCGACGCGGACCGCCTGCGCCGTCAGCTGCTGCGCGCGCTGGTGACCCGCGGGCGCGAACTGGAGGCCTCCGGGGTCCACGTGCTGTTCCCCGAATCCGCCGACCGCGAGGCGCTGGCGCCGCTGGGGCTGCCCGAACGCATGGGCTGCCAGTACCACTGGACCAACGCCGCGGACGGCGGCTACGCGGATTTCGATGCGTTTCTCGCTGCGCTGTCGTCGAAAAAGCGCAAGAACATCAAGCGCGAACGCCGGCGCGTGGCGGAAGCCGGGATCACCTTCCGCACCCTGACCGGGGCCACCGGCTCGCCGGAGGACTGGGCGCGCTTCCATCGCTTCTACGTCGACACCTTCGAGAAGCACATGGGCATCCCCACGCTCACGGAGGCGTTCTTCGTGGAGACGGCCGCCGCACTGGGCGATCAGGTGGTGCTGTTCGAGGCCCGCCGCCCGGAGAATGGCGATGGTGAGGATGGCGACGGCGAGACCATCGCCGCCGCGCTGTGCTACCGCAGCGACGACACCCTGTACGGGCGCTTCTGGGGCGCCACCGAGGAGCTGGACGCCCTGCACTTCGAGACCTGCTACTACCAGGGCATCGAGTTCTGCATCCGCGAGGGGCTCACGCGCTTCGAGCCCGGCGCCCAGGGCGAGCACAAGATCCCGCGCGGCTTCCTGCCCACGCCCACCTGGTCGGTCCACGCGGTCCTGACCCCGGGCTTCGACGGGCCGGTGCGCGATTTCTGCGCACGCGAGGCGGACATGATGCGCAGCCACTGCGAGCGCCTGCACGAGCATTCGCCCTATCGCCAGGGAGAATCCGGCAATGCCCGCGATTGATCCCCCAATTCATCCCGCTGGTCCGGCATGAGCCCGCGCAGCCCGATCACCCTCCCCTGGCTGGACCCGGATCATCCGGAGGCACCGTTCCCACCGCCCGAGACCGCGCTGGACGAGCCCAACGGCCTGCTCGCCGCCGGCGGCGATCTCTCCGTGCCGCGCCTGATCAACGCCTACCGCAGCGGGATCTTCCCCTGGTTCGAGGCCGGCCAGCCGATCCTGTGGTGGAGCCCCGACCCCCGGGCGGTGCTGGAACCACGCGCCTTCCGCATCCGCCGCTCGCTGCGCAAGACCCTGCGCAACGCCGGCTACGAGATCACGTTCGACCGCGCCTTCGAGCGCGTGATCGCCGCCTGCGCCGCGCCACGCGCCCGTTCCGCCGGGACCTGGATCACCCAGAGCATGCAGGAGGCCTACACCGCCCTGCACCGCTCGGGGCACGCGCATTCGGTGGAAGTGTGGGACGGGCCGCGGCTGATCGGCGGGCTGTACGGCGTGGCAGCGGGCCGGCTGTTCTGCGGCGAGTCGATGTTCAGCCACGAGCGTGACGCGTCCAAGGTCGCCCTGGCCTGGCTGGCGCGCCACATGGCCGCCTGGGAATGGCCGCTGATCGACACCCAGATGGCCACCGAGCACCTGCTGAGTCTGGGCACCGTGGAGCTGGCGCGCAGCGATTTCCTGCGCCTGATCGGCCCGCTGGTGAACGATCCCGCCGTGCCGCCCCCCGGACAGTGGCAGCACGACCCGGCCCTGCACCCGCTGGACCCGCACTGGTAACCGGGCACGGCCAACTGTCCTATACTGCCGGCGTTGCGTACATGACCGGGGGAGACCGGGGGTGAAGAAACGACTGGCACTGCGGGCCCTGACGCTACTGGCCCTGATCCTGACCACCAGCGGCTGCGCCATGCTGTCGCCGTCACCGCCCGAGGACCAGAGCAACATCTGCGAGATCTTCCGCGAAGAGCCCCGCTGGTACGACTACGCGCGCGACTCCGAACAGGAATGGGGCACGCCCATCGCCACCCAGATGGCGATCATCCAGCAGGAATCCTCGTTCCGTTCCCACGTGCGCCCGCCGCGCGAGCGCCTGCTGGGGATCATCCCCTGGCGCCGGCCCTCCTCGGCCTACGGCTACGCCCAGGCCCAGGACCCGGTATGGGGCGAATACCGCGAGGACGCTGGCAGCCGCTTCGCCCGGCGGACCCACATGAAACACGCGACCGACTTCATCGGCTGGTACAACGACCGCACGCGGCGCATGACCGGGGTGTCGCTGGACAACCCGGAGCACCTGTATCTGGCCTACCACGAGGGCCAGGGCGGCTATAACCGGGGCAGCTACCGCGGCAAGCCCGGCGTGCAGCAGGCCGCGCGCCAGGTTCGCGAGCGCGCCGGGCGCTATGCCACCCAGCTGGAGGGCTGCGAATCGGAATTCCGCTGCCGCCGCTTCTGGCAGGTGGGCCCGCTCTGCCGGCAGTAGGCCGCGCCCCGCACACGGCGGGGCCGGGAACCCGGCCCCGTGCATTGCAGTCTGTCGCCCCACACCCCGTCCGCAAGGAACCCGAAGATGAGCGCTGATCCGACCGCAGGCTTCCGCTTCAACCACACCATGCTGCGCGTGAAGGACCCGGACGCGTCGCTGGATTTCTACCGGCGCGTATTCGGCATGCAGCTGGTGAAGACCCTGGACTTCCCGGAATTCGAGTTCACGCTGTATTTCCTCGCGCGTCAGGACGACGACGAACCCGCCCCGCCGCAGGACGAGGGCGAACGCACCCGCTGGATGTTCAGCCAGCGCGGCATCCTCGAGCTGACCTACAACTACGGCACCGAGAAGGATCCCGACTTCCACTACCACGACGGCAACGCCGAACCCCAGGGCTTCGGCCACATCTGCTTCTCGGTACCCGACCTGGACGCCGCGGTGCGCTGGTTCGACCAGAACGACGTGGAGTTCGTGAAGCGCCCCGACGAGGGCGGGCTGAAGGACATCGCCTTCGTGAAGGACCTCGACGGCTACTGGATCGAGATCCTGGAGCCCGCGCGCCTGACCGGCCTGGGGCGCTGATTCCCCGCCACCCCGAAGCCCCCTGACAGCCCTCGCCGTCCCCCGGAATCCTGGGGGCGGCTTGCTTCGCCCGTGATACTGTACAAATATACAGTACATGGACGAACGCGCACCCGAAGGCGACACCGCCCCGGCCTTTGCCGAGCTGACGGCGCTGAGCAATTTCTCGTTCCTGCGCGGGGCCTCGCACCCGGAGGAACTGGTGGAGCGTGCGGCGGCGCTGGGCTATCGCGCGCTGGCGCTGACCGACATCGCCTCGCTGGCGGGCCTGGTGCGCGCGCACGAGGCGGCGCAGCGCACCGGCGTGCACCTGATCGCCGGCGCCCGCCTGCGGCTGGCCGACGGCCCCGAGCTGACCGTGCTGGTGCGCGAGCGCACGGGCTACGCCGCGCTGTGCCGGGTGATCAGCACCGCCCGCCGGGCCGCGGACAAGGGCGGGCATCACCTGACCCGGGCGGATCTGGAGGCGGTCCCGGAAGCCGAGCGCGCCGGCTGGCACGTGCTGCTGCATCTGTGGCCGGACTCCGACACGGCCGATCCCGACGACGCGGCGGCCTGGCTGCGGGCATGGGCCGCACCCGGTCAGGGGCATCTGGCGGTGGCGCTGCTGCGCACGCCCGGGGATCCGGCGCAGATCGCCCGGGCACGGCAGCTCGCGCAGGCACACGACCTGCCGGTGACGGCCTGCAGCGACGTGCACATGCATGCGCGCGGGCGGCGCGCACTGCAGGACGTGCTGACCGCGCTGCGCCACCGCTGTACCGTGGCGCAGGCGGCCGACCGCCTGTTCCCCAACGGCGAACGCTGCCTGCGCCCGCGGGCGGACCTGGCCACGCTGTATCCCGCTGCCTGGCTGCATCATGCGGTCGCCATCGCCGCCGACTGCCGCTTCTCCCTGGACGAACTCGAATACCACTACCCCACCGACCCGCTGCCGCCCGGGCGCACCGCCACCGAGTACCTGCGCGAGGAGAGCCTGCGCGGGGCCCGCAAGCGCTGGCCCGACGGCATCCCCGAGGCGGTGCAGGCACAGATCGAGCGCGAGCTGGGCATCATCGCCGAGCTGGGCTACGAGCCCTACTTCCTCACCGTGTACGACATCGTGCGCTTCGCGCGCCGCCGCGGGATCCTGTGCCAGGGACGGGGTTCGGCGGCCAACTCGGCGGTGTGCTATGCGCTGGGCATCACCGCGGTGGACCCGTCTCGCTCGAGCATGCTGTTCGAGCGCTTCATCTCCGCCGAGCGCGGCGAGCCGCCGGATATCGACGTCGACTTCGAGCACGAGCGCCGCGAGGAGGTGATCCAGTACATCTACCGGCGCTACGGCCGCGACCGCGCGGCGCTGGCCTGCACCGTGATCCGCTACCGCCGCCGCAGCGCCCTGCGCGACGTGGGCCGGGCACTGGGGCTCTCGCGCGCACGGCTGGATGCCCTGACCGCCAATCTGGCCTGGTGGGACGAGGGCATCCCGGCCGAGCGCCTGCGCGAGGTCGGCCTGGAACCCGACGGCGCCCTGGCCCGTCAGTGGCAGGCCCTGACCGCCGAGCTGGTCGGCTTCCCGCGCCATCTGTCGCAGCACACCGGGGGCTTCGTGATCGCCGCCGGGCGGCTCGACGAGCTGGTGCCGATCGAGAACGCGGCGATGCCCGAACGCAGCGTGATCCAGTGGGACAAGGACGACCTCGATGCCGCCGGCCTGCTGAAGATCGACGTGCTGTCGCTGGGGATGCTCTCCTGCGTGCGCCGCGCGCTGGAGCTGATGCACCGGCACCGCGGCCGCGACTGGGGCCTGGCCGACATCCCGGCCGAGGACCCGGCGGTCTACGCGATGCTGCAGAAGGCCGACAGCCTGGGGGTGTTCCAGATCGAGTCACGCGCGCAGATGAGCATGCTGCCGCGGCTGAAGCCGAAGAACTTCTACGACCTGGTGATCGAGATCGCCATCGTGCGTCCCGGCCCCATCCAGGGCGAGATGGTGCATCCCTATCTCAAGCGCCGGGCACACCCCGAGCGGGTGCGCTTCCCCAACGCGGAGATCGAGCGGGTGCTGGGGCGCACCCTGGGCGTGCCGATCTTCCAGGAACAGGTGATCGAGCTGGCGATGGTGGCGGCCGGGTTCTCCGCCGGCGAGGCCGACGGGCTGCGCCGTTCCATCGGTGCCTGGCGCCGCCGCGGGGATCTCGGGCGCTGGCGCGAGCGGCTGCTGGAGGGGATGCGCGAGCGCGGCTATTCCGCCGAATTCGCCGAGCGGCTGTATCGCCAGATCCTCGGCTTCGGCGAGTACGGCTTCCCCGAATCGCACTCCGCCAGCTTCGCGCTGATCACCTGGGTTTCGGCCTGGCTGAAGTGCTTCGAGCCGGCGATCTTCGCCTGTGCCCTGCTCAACAGCCAGCCGATGGGCTTCTACGGCCCGGCACAGATCGTGGCCGATGCCCGCCGTCACGGCGTGGAGGTGCGCCCGGTGGACGTGAACCAAAGCCAGCCGGAATGCAGCCTCGAGGCCGCCGGCGAGTCACCGGATACGCCGGATGCCCCGCTGGCCCTGCGTCTGGGCTTCAACCGCGTCCAGGGCCTGCGTCGGGAGGTCGCCGAACGCATCCACGCGGCCCGCGCCGAGGGCCCGTTCAGCGACGTGCCCGAGCTGGTCGCACGCGCCCGGCTGAGCCGGGCCGAGGCCGGCCGGCTGGCGCGCGCCGGGGCCCTGGAGGCGCTGGCCGGCAACCGCCACCAGGCCCGCTGGGCCGCCGATGCAGTGGAGGCGCCGCTGCCCTTGTTCGACGGACTGCCGCCGGCGCCTCCCGCAGAGGCGGCCGATCCGGCGGGCTCGGCGCCCACGGCGGGCGACGCCGCCGAGGACCCCGCCACGCCCCTGCTGCCGGTACCCGACGCGGCCGACGACCTGATCCAGGACTACGCCACCACCGGGCTCACGCTGGGACCGCACCCGCTGGCCCTGCTGCGCCCGCAGCTCGAACGCCGGCGCCTGCCGGACTCCGCGACGCTTTCCGCGCGCCGACGCCCCGGCCCGGCGCGCTACGCGGGTCTGGTGATCACCCGCCAGCGCCCGGGCTCGGCCAACGGCACGGTGTTCCTGACCTTGGAGGACGAACACGGCACGCTGAACGTGATCGTCTGGCCCGACCGCGTGGAACGCTTCCGCGCCGAGGTCCTGCGCGGCCAGCTGCTGGAGATCGACGGCGAATGGCAGTGGGCCGACGGCGTCGGCCACCTGGTCGCCCGCCGCCTCACCGACCGCAGCACCTGGCTCGGCGACCTCGTCACCCGCTCCCGCGACTTCGGCTAGCGCGGGGGGTTTTCCAGGGCGACGAACACCGCGTCGACGAACTCTTCGAGGTCCGGCAGGTGGTGCTCCAGGATTTCCCGGACCCGGACGGGGTCCACGTTCTGGTAACCATGGACCAGAATATTGCGGAACCCCGCCATCGCCGCCAGAGTTTCGGCCAGTTTGGCGGAGACCATCCCTTCGCCCTGTAACCGCAGAAACAGATCGCGGTTGCTTTCGGGCTCCCCGAGCCTGCGCGCCGAAACCCAGTGGGACGCCACATCCAGGGCCGCCTGGATCGCCAGCTGCAGGGTATGCTCCACGAACCGCCGTTCGCGCACGTCGGTGTCCAGGCGCGTCGGGTCCGCCAGCTCCTCCAGCTCGCGTACACACGTGCGGATGAACGCCAGCTTCTTCTCGACCAGCGCCCGATCCATCAGGCCCGTGCTCCGCGGCGGTATTCCTGCAGATAGGGGAGGACGTCGAAATAGGCGTTGCGCGCCGCCACCTCGAACACGGCGCGGCGATCCGGGTCGCGGTCCAGCAGCAGATGGCCGTCGCGCAGGATCCGGTGCACGAGATCCGGCGGAGCGGAATGCAGGTCGACAAGATCGACCCGGCGGCCCGCCGTGTCCGACAGATCCATTTCCAGGCGCGCCAGTGGATCGAGCAGCGAGCGGGACATCGGCTCCGGCGTGAGGACCGCGAGGTCGATGTCGCTCTCGGGACCGGCCTCCCCCCGCGCATGGCTGCCAAACAGATAGGCCGCCATCACCGCGTCCTGCTCCGCAAGCCGGGCGCGCAGGAGTGTCGCCAGCGGACTGTCGCTCATCTCGGGAATCATGCCTCGAGTATCCGGCTCCACGCAGGAGCGTGCAACGCCGAACAGGCTCAGGCGCGTTCGATGATGACGAAGGCCTGGGCGTAGTCGCGTTCGTCGGAGATGCTGAGGTGGACGGGGCCGGCGCCGACGCGTTCGGCGGTGGCGCGGGCGCGGCCTTCCAGCACGAATTCCGGGCGACCGCGGGCATCGTGGGTGACGCCGGCGTCAACCAGCGCCATGCCGGCGCCGACGCCGCAGCCCAGCGCCTTGGACAGGGCCTCCTTGGCAGCGAAGCGACGCGCGAGGAAGCCCGCCGGATCCTGTGGGGGGAGATCGGCGCGTTCCACCGGATGCAGGATACGTTCGGCAAAACGTTCGCCGTGGCGCGTCCACAGCGCCTGCATGCGCGCCACCTGCACCAGGTCGGTGCCGATCCCGAGGATCACGCCGAGGCCCTCGCCCGGGTCACACCGGGTACTGGCCGACCGGCGCGCCCTCGCGCGCGGCGTCCATCAGGCCGCGCATGTGGCTGACCGCCTCCGGCAGCCCGGTGAACAGCGCGCGGGCGACGATCGAGTGGCCGATGTTGAGTTCGTTGAACACCGGGTTGGCGGCGATCGCGCGCACGTTGTCGTAGTCCAGGCCGTGGCCGGCGTTGATCACCAGCCCCATCTGCCGCCCGGCCTCGGCGGCCTCGTTGACCTGCGTCAGCAGCCGCTGGCGTTCGCCGGCGTCGGTGGCGTTGGCATAGGCCCCGGTGTGCAGTTCCACCACCGGCGCGCCGATGGCGACCGCGGCCTCCAGCTGACGCACGTCGGGCTCGACGAACAGCGACACCGCGATGCCCGCCTCGCGCAGCGGGCCGACGAAGGCGGTCAGTCGTTCGCGCTGGCCGACGGCATCCAGTCCGCCCTCGGTGGTCAGCTCCTCGCGGCGCTCGGGGACCAGGCAGCAGTATTCCGGCCGCAGGTCCAGGGCGATCGCCTGCATCCCGTCGGTGGCGGCCATCTCCAGGTTCATGGGCACGGTCAGGCGCGGCTTGATGCCGAACACGTCGTCGTCCTGGATGTGGCGGCGATCCTCGCGCAGATGCAGGGTGATGGAGTCGGCCCCGCTGGCCTCGGCCAGACGCACCGCCTGCATCAGGTCCGGGTACGGCGTGTGCCGCGCCTGGCGGATGGTGGCGATGTGGTCGAGGTTGACCCCCAGCTTGAGCGCGGGAGCGGATGCGGCGTCGGTCATGGTATCGGTTTCCTGTTCAGAGCAGACCGCGGGTTTGCAGCGGCCGGCCGTCGAGATGGGCGTCGATCAGCGCGCGCATGAAGTCGCGGCTGGCCCGGGCGAGATTATCCGGGACGTCCCGGCCGCTGGCCAGTGCCTGCAGTGCGGCGCCGGGCACGGCGCCGGCGGTGCGGGCAGGCACGTCGTGCAGGCCATGTTCCGGTTCGTAGCGATACCAGGCTTCCGGCTCGAGATCATCCGGGTCGATGAACGCCAGACCGGAATCCAGCCCCCCCAGCAGCTGCCACTCGGCCCGACGCAGGATGCGGTCCGCGGGCCGCTCGCCGGCAAGCTCGGTGTAGGCCCGGGTCAGGGTCTGCAGGGTGCCCTCCAGCGGGGCGTCGCGCGGGAACAGCCGCAGCACCAGTTCGTTCAGATACAGGCCGCAGACCAGCCGGCGCCCGGTCAGCGGGTACACCCGGCGTTCCTCGGACACATTCAGGCTGGGCAGTTCGCCGCGCCCGCGCCAGGCCAGATCCAGCAGTACGAAGGGGCGCACGCTGCCGGCGCGCCCGCGCGCCACCGCGGCAACGCGGCCCGCCCGTTCGGTGACCAGCTCCACCACCCGGCTGTTCTCGCGCAGCGGGCGCGCATGCAGGACCACGCCCGGGGTGACCTCGCTGGCGGCGCTGCTCATGTACGGATTCCGGTGGCTACCGCGGTTCCTCGATCCCGAGCTCGCGCAGCGCCCGCGGGCTGCGCGACCAGTCCGCCTCGACCCGCACGGTGAGGTTGAGCATCACCTTGCGCTCCAGCAGCGATTCGAGCTGATGGCGCGAGGCCTGACCGATCTGCTTGAGCCGGCGCCCGCCCTTGCCGATGACGATGCCCTTCTGGCTGTCGCGCTCGACCAGGATCACCGCGTCGATATGCGCGGTGCGCGGGGTGTCTTCCCAGTTCTCGACGCGCACGGCGACCGAATAGGGCACCTCCTCGCCCAGCTGCTCCAGCATCGCCTCGCGGATCATCTCCTCGGCGCGAAAACGCTCCGGGCGGTCGGACAGCTGGTCCGGGTCGTACAGGAACGGCCCCGCGGGCAGGTGGTTGCGGATCTCCTCGATCAGCCCCGCCAGGTTGGTCCCGCGCCGCGCGCCGATGGGCACCACCCCGGCATAGGGAAACGCGGCCATGCGCTCTTCGATGAACGGCAGCAGCTCTTCCTTGTTCTTCTGCCGGTCGACCTTGTTGATCACCAGCAGCGCCGGCCGCCCGGACTGACGTACCGCCTCCTCGATGCGTTGATCGCCCTCGCCGAAGCGGCCCGCTTCGGTCAGGAAACAGACCAGATCGGCATCCGACAGGGCCTGGCTGGCGGTGCGGTTGAGCACCTGGTTCACCAGTTTGGTGCGTTCCTGATCGATACCGGGAGTGTCCATCAGCACGATCTGGTCGTCACCCTCGGTGACGATGCCGAGGATGCGGTTGCGCGTGGTGTGCGGCCGGCGGGTGGTGGCCGCCAGCTTCTCGCCCACCAGGCGGTTCATCAGGGTGGTCTTGCCGACGTTCGGACGGCCGATCAGGGCGACCAGCCCGCAACGCGTGCCGTCGCCTGCCTCGTTCTCGGATGCGTTCATTGTTCCTGGGTCTGCTGGAGCCGGTGGAGGGCCGCCTCGGCCGCGGCCTGCTCGGCCCGCCGGCGGCTGGAGCCGCGCCCGCGCTGCCCCCAGCCCTGGGTGGGCAGGTGCACGGCCACGGTGAAATGGCGCTGGTGATCGGGGCCGGAGACCTCCAGTACCTCGTAGACCGGGAGCTCCGCGTTGCGGCCCTGCAGCTTTTCCTGCAGGCGGGTCTTGGGGTCCTTGAGGCTCTCGGCGGTCGGGAGGTTGTCCAGACGCTCGGCGTACAGGGCCAGGGTGAAGTCGCGCGCGGCGTCGAAGCCCGCCTCGCGATAGGTGGCCCCGATCAGGGCCTCCACCGCATCGGCGAGGATGGAGTCGCGTCGCTGGCCACCGCTCTTGCGCTCCCCCTGCCCGAGGTTGAGCGTGCCTTCCAGCCCCGTCTCGCGCGCCAGCGCGGCCAGCGATTCGCGATTGACCAGCGCGGCCCGCAGCCGCGTGAGGTCGCCCTCGGGGGAATCGGGCAGGCGCTCGTACAGGGCGTCGGCGATCACCAGGCCGAGCACCGCGTCACCAAGAAACTCCAGACGCTCGTTGTTGCGCCCGCCGGCACTGCGGTGGGTGAGCGCCTGGCGAATGCCCTCGCCCTCGCGCACCGCCTCGGGCAGCAGCTGTCGAAAATCGCGATCCCCCATCGGTTCCGCCGGCTTCGCTTCAGTCCTGCAGGGTCGCCGAGTACGAGAACTGGGCGACGATGTCGATGTTGCCGAGGAAACCGCGCCGCACCTCGTAGTCGATATTCATCTCGGGGCCATCGTCACCATCGCGCACGGAGAAGTGTTCCTCACCGATTTCGTCGGGCACGGTGTTCAGCCGGAAGCGCCGGCTGACATCGCCCCAGAGTTCGTCCTCGCTCTTGTCGGCCGACCCCGGCTGCTCTGCCACGTCCTGGAGGATCGAGCGGACCGTCAGATACTGGGTGTACTGCGTGCCCATCTGGATCAGGAAGGTGAGCACGAGCAGGGCCAGGAAGATCATCGCCATGATCGTGGTGGCCCCGGCACCCCGCATTTTCGTCTTGGATTGCATCGTTATCCCCGTCCCTGTCATGTATCAGCGTATGGTCTGCCCGATCCGGGAAAAGTCCATATGGTTGCCATTGTAATCCCAATGGAGCCAGATGAAGAGTGCGCGCCCGACCAGCAGATCCTCGGACACGAACCCCCAGGAACGGCTGTCGTTGGAGTTGTCGCGATTGTCCCCGACCATGAAGTAGTGCCCTTCCGGCACCACCACCCGGCCATCCGCGGCCGGGCGATCCTCGCGCATCAGGGTCTTGTAGGTGCGATCGTTCATGCTCTCCTCGAACAGCGTGGCGCCGGACATAACGGCACCGGAGCCCTCGCCCTCGAAGGTCCCGACCTCCTCGGCCGGCTGCGGCTCCCCGTTCACGTACAGGACGCGGTCGCGGAACTCGATCTCGTCACCGGGCACGCCCACCACCCGCTTGATGTAGTCCTCGACCGGGTTGCGCGGATACTTGAACACCGCCACCTCGCCGCGCTCCGGGGCGCCGGTGTCGAGGATCTTGGTACGGGTCACCGGCAGGCGCACCGCATAGGAGAACTTGTTCACCATGATGAAATCGCCCACCAACAGGGTCGGCATCATGGAACCCGAGGGGATACGGAACGGCTCGGCGACGAACGAACGCAACACCAGCACGATCAGCAGGATCGGGAAGAACGAGCGCGAGTAGTCGACATACCAGGGCATCTTCGCCTGACGCTCGGGGCTCAGGCGCCGGCGCAGCACCGCCCAGACCAACCAGATCAGGCCGGTCACCGCGGTCGCCACGACCAGGATCAGTTCCAGATTTGCCATGCCTTTTCCCTGTCCCGCCGGCGGCGCGCGTGTCCGCCCCGGGTGATGGTTGTCACTTCTCGTCCACGGAGAGTACCGCGAGGAAGGCTTCCTGCGGAACGTCCACCTTCCCGATGGACTTCATCCGCTTCTTGCCTTCCTTCTGTTTCTCCAGCAGCTTGCGCTTGCGGCTCACGTCCCCGCCGTAGCACTTGGCGAGCACGTTCTTGCGCATCGCCTTGACCGTGGAACGCGCGATGATCTTTGAGCCGATCGCCGCCTGGATGGCCACCTCGTACATCTGCCGCGGGATGATCTTCGCCATGCGCTCGATGATCTCGCGCCCGCGGGACTCGGCGTGGTCGCGGTGCACGATGGCCGACAACGCATCCACGCGGTCGCCATTGATCAGGATGTCGACCCGCACCAGCGGGGCCGCCTGGAACCGCAGCGGGTGATAATCGAACGAGGCGTAGCCCCGGGTCGCCGACTTCAGCCGGTCGAAGAAATCCAGCATCACCTCGGACATCGGCAGCTCGTAGGACAGCTGCACCTGGCGCCCGTGATAGGCCATGCGGGTCTGCACCCCGCGCTTCTCCACGCACAGGGTGATGACCGCGCCGACGTATTCCTGCGGCACCAGGATATTGGCCTCGATCACCGGCTCGCGGATCTCCGCGATCTCGTTGTTCGGCGGCAGCTCCGAGGGGTTGTGCACGGACACCACGCTGCCGTCGTTCTTTTCCACCTCGTAGACCACGGTGGGCGCGGTGTTGATCAGGTCGAGGCCGTACTCGCGTTCCAGACGCTCCTGCACAATCTCCATGTGCAGCATGCCGAGGAAGCCGCAGCGGAACCCGAAGCCCAGGGCCTGCGAGGTCTCGGGCTCGAACGACAGCGCGGCATCGTTCAGGCGCAGCTTGTCCAGCGCGTCGCGCAGGTCGTTGAAGTCGTCCGCCGATACCGGGAACAGGCCGGCGAACACCCGCGGCTGGATCTCCTGGAAACCGGGGATCGGCTCGTCCGCCGGGTTGTTGAAGTCGGTGACGGTATCCCCGACCTTGGCCCCGGAGATGTCCTTGATGGTCGCGATCATGTAACCCACGTCGCCGACTTCCAGGCTGTCACGGTCCAGCGGCTTGGGCGTGAACACCCCCACGCGGTTGACCTCGTGGGCGCGCTCCACCGCCATCGCCTTGATCTTCTGCCCGGCGTACATGCGCCCGGCCTTGACCCGCACCAGCGCGACTACCCCAAGGTAGTTGTCGTACCAGGAGTCGATGATCAGCGCCTTCAGCGGAGCCTCGGAGTCGCCCTGCGGCGGCGGGATGCGCCGCACCAGCTCCTCCAGCAGTTCGCTGATGCCCTCGCCCGTCTTGGCCGACACCCGCAGGGCGTCGGTGGCCTCGATCCCGATCACGTCCTCGATCTCGTCGGCCACGCGGTCGGGTTCGGCCGCCGGCAGGTCGATCTTGTTCAGGACCGGCACAACCTCCAGGCCCTGGTCGATCGCGGTGTAGCAGTTGGCCACACTCTGCGCCTCCACGCCCTGCGAGGCGTCGACCACCAGCAGCGCGCCCTCGCAGGCATACAGCGAGCGCGAGACCTCGTAGGAGAAGTCCACGTGGCCGGGGGTGTCGATGAAGTTGAGCTGGTAGCGCTGCCCGTCGTTGGCGTCGTAGAACAACGAGACGCTCTGCGCCTTGATGGTGATCCCGCGCTCGCGCTCGAGATCCATGGAGTCCAGCACCTGCTCCGACATCTCGCGTTCGGTCAGCCCGCGGCAGCCCTGGATCAGGCGGTCCGCCAGAGTCGACTTGCCGTGGTCGATGTGGGCGATGATGGAAAAATTGCGGGTCAGACGGGTATCACTCATGCGGGCCCCAGCAGGTCCAGCAGTGCCTCTCGGTCAAGAAAGTGGCAGCAGAGAATGTCGCCGTCGACCGCGAGCACCGGCACCTTGGTGTTGAAGCGTTCCCGCAGGTCCGGATCCTCATCGATGTCGACGACGTCGAGCGCGAAAGTATAACGGCTTTGCAAAGCAAAAAGCTCTGCAAGCATTTGCTCGCAGAGCCCGCAACCTTCCCTATGGTACATCGTGAGCTGCGTCATGCGCGATGGCCCGCCCCCGGACCCCGAAGATCGGAGCCCGGGCCGGTTCCCGTCCGCTCAGTCCTGCGGGATGCGCAGGGCGATGAAGGTGGGGTTGCCGCCGCGCTGGATCAGCACCGGCACGGTGCTGCCCGGCTGCGCCGCGTCGATCAGCGACGCGACGTCCTCGATGGAATCCACCGACTCGCGCGCGAACTGCACGATCACGTCGCCCGGCCGCACGCCGGCGCTGCGCGCGGGGTTGTCCTCGACCTCCAGGACCACCACGCCGTTGCTCACGCCCAGCTCCTCGCGGGTTTCCTCGTCCAGCGGCTCCAGCCGCATGCCCAGCAGGCTCTGCGGCTCGGGGCGGGCCTCCTCGCGCTCCGGCTGCGGCTGGGCACGTTCTTCGGCCACGTCATCCGGGAGCTTCTCGATGGTCACCTCGAGGGTCTTGTCCTCGGAACCGCGGCGGATATCCACCTCGACCTCGCTGCCCACCGGGGTCCGGCCGACGATCGGCGGCAGGGCGCTGGAATCCGGGATCTCGATCCCGTTGAAACGCAGGATCACGTCACCGGCCTCGAATCCGGCGGCCTCGGCCGGGCTGCCGGACTGCACGCGGGCCACCAGGGCGCCGGAGGGCTTGTCCATGTCGAACGACTCGGCCAGGTCGCGGGTGACCTCCTGGATCAGCACGCCCAGCCAGCCGCGGGTAACCTCGCCGTGATCGCGCAGCTGGGTCACCACGTCGCCCACGACCTCGATGGGCACCGCGAACGACACGCCCATGAATCCGCCGGTACGGCTGTAGATCTGCGCGTTGATTCCGACAACCTCGCCATCCAGGTTCAGCAGCGGGCCGCCGGAATTGCCCGGGTTGATGGCCACGTCGGTCTGGATGAACGGCACGTAGTTTTCCGTGGGCAGGCTGCGGCCCTTGGCGCTGACGATGCCGGCAGTCACGGAATGATCGAAACCGAACGGCGAGCCGATCGCCAGCACCCATTCGCCGACCTGGAGATCCTCGGAGGCGCCCAGCGACAGCGTCGGCAGGTCCTCGGCGTCGATCTTCAGCAGGGCCACGTCGCTCTGCGGATCGGTACCGACGATCTCGGCGTTGAACACCCGCCGGTCGGACAGGTGGACCACGATCTCGGAGGCGCCTTCCACCACGTGGTTGGCGGTCACGATGTAGCCGTCATCGCTGTAGATGAAGCCCGAGCCCAGCGAATCCCGCTCACGCTGCTGCGGACCGCCTTCCCGCGAACCCGGGGGCTCGCCGAAGAAGCGCTCGAACAGATCCTCGAACGGCGTACCCTCGAACTGGCGCATGCCGCCGTGCTCCGGCACCTCGTCGGTGCGCGTGGCGGAGATGTTCACCACCGCGGGGCTGTGTTCCTCCGCCAGCGGCACGAAATCGGGCAGATGCCGCGCTGAAGCGGGCAGGGAAAAGGCAAGAAAGACCAGGGCGACCAGCGCCCACTGCATCGGTTTCAGCATCATGGAACCCCTCTCAAGGGAATCTTCAACGGACATGCATCTGGACGTCGCGGGCGGGCGCAAGTTCCATGCGCACCGCCTGCAGCGGGGGCGGTCAGCCGGCGTCGGCCACCGGGGGGCGGACCACGCCGCGGGCCGGATGGCGCGCCAGCACGATCGGGCGGAACGCGGCATCCTGCCGCCGCATCCAGTGGCGAACGCCGAGCAGCGACAGCGCCAGGCCGGCGATCCCGACCAGCAGCAGGACGCCCTCGCCGGCCGCGGGAAACAGCACCATGGCCAGCGCCGGCACGCCGATCAGCCCGGCCAGCGGCAGCAGGTACATCATCAGGGCGCCCGAGACCAGGGCCCCGTCCCGGATACCGAGGGTCACCGTATCGCCGGCCTGCAGGTCACCGCCGTGCCCGACCTGCAGCTCGATCGGCTTGCGTCCCAGGACGTCCGACAGCACGCCGCTGCCACAGCCGCTGCGCGCGGAACAGCTGCCGCAGGTGGAGCGGCGCTGGACACGCACGCGGGCGGTATAACCATCGACCGCCACCACTTCACCCTGTTCCTCGATCCATTCGCTCATGGCTTCTTCCCGTCCCGTGCCGACCCGGGGTCAGCGGACCTCCGGCGGCGTCACTGAAGTGGCGAGGTGGCGGACGGTGTCCGCGGGCACGTCGCCCACCGCGGTGATCTGGTAGTCGCCTTCCACCCGTGCGACCGCATGCGTGGCTCCGGCGCGCGTCGCGCCTTCCAGGCGGCGATCCTCGGAGACCGGTTCGACATAGACCGAGACCGAGGCAAGACCGTCGCTGACCACGAAATAGCGCCCGGGCCGTTCCGGATCGTCGCTGCTGCGTTCGCGTGCCACCACCAGGCTGAACCCCGAAGGCATCTGACTGAACCCCCAGTCCCCGCCTTCGGGATCCGGGTCGAGATGGCCCGGCTCGGCGCGCACTTCGATCCATTCGGCATCCTCGCTGACCGGCTCGAGGTCGGATTCGGCAATCGACCCGGTCACGTCGAGCTCGGTGAAGACCAGCCGTTCAAGGAGCTTGCCCGCGCCGGAATAGAGCTCGCTGAGCAGGGGCAGACCGGTATCTTCGTGCAGACAGTAGCGATGGCTGTAGCGCAGGAGGTCGGACGCGCGGGCCAGCAGCATCCGGCATTCCATTCCGGCCACGCGATTGCGGCCCTGATCCTTGAGGGCGTAGCTGTCGTGATCGGCCAGCAGATGCACCGGCGAGCTGGCCGGCCAGTTCGGCGCGCCGCCGCCGTCGCCCGAACCGGCGGTGCCGGCACGCGCGCTGAGGCGGTCCACCGAGCGCACCACCTCGCGTTCCTTGCCGCTCAGGGTGCGCAGACGCTCGCGATAGCCGCCGTCCTCGGTGGCATGCACCACGCTCACCGTGTCCAGGCGATCCTCGCGCTGCAGGACGAAGGTTCCGCGGTAGCTCTCGGCATGGACACTGGCCGACATGCGCTCCAGCCAGTCACCGGGCGTGAGTTCGTCGGCCGATGATGGCAGTGGGAGCAGGGCGACCGAGGCCGCCAGCACCCAGGGCAGACCGCCTCGCATCATGGATTACTCGTCACCCACGGTATAGCGGACCCGTCCAAAGGCGGAGGAGCCCGGCCCGGTCAGATCGGCATGATTCTCGACATAACGGACGAAGCGCGGGTCCAGCTCGTCGGGAGCGTCGCCGCTGTCGGCGATGCCGGCGGCACTGCCGGAGGCCTCTTCGGCGGCGTCGTCCGAACGTGCGGTCTGCGTCTCGGCAGCCGGCACCTCGCCCTCGGCCATGCCCGGGCCGGCCTCGCCTCCCGGCTGGCCGCCGCCCATCATCTGCATGCCCACCAGGGTCACCACGGCCACGGCAGCCGCGACCCCGGTCCCGGCAACCGGGCGGAACCAGCGCGAGCGGGCCACCGCCGCGGCCGGTTCTTCGCGTGCCACCTGCAGCGGCTCTTCCTCGGCCAACTGTTCGCGTACCCCTTCCAGCAGGTCCGGCGGCGCGGTCATGCGCATCCCGCCGCGCAGCGAGTCACCGATCAGGTGATAGCGTTCCCATTGCTTGCGATCTTCCTCCGACTGCAGCAGCTCGTCCACCAGGCGACGGGTTTCGAAGGCTTCGGTCTCGTCGTCCACCAGGGCCGAGAGACGTTCCGTCTTGCTGACTTGTTCGCTCATACGATCATGCTCATTCAGTCGTTCAACAGTGGTCGCAAGGTCTCGTCGATGGCCTCGCGCGCCCGGAAGATGCGGGACCGGACCGTACCGATCGGGCATCCCATGGTCTGCGCGATCTCCTCGTAGCTCAGGCCCTCGATCTCGCGCAGGGTGATCGCGGTCCGCAGATCGTCCGGCAGCTCCTCGATGGTGCGCTGGACGGCTCCTTCTATCTCCTGCGACAACGCCTCCCCCTCCGGGGTTGCATTGTCCTTGAGAGCGGAATCGCCCCCCATTTGTTCGGCGTCCTGGGCATCGACCTCGGACTCGGGCCGGCGCCGCCCCTGGGAGACGAGATGATTCTTGGCGGTATTGATCGCGATCCGATAGAGCCACGTGTAGAACGCGCTTTCGCCACGAAAGTTCGCGAGACCGCGATAGGCCTTGATGAACGCTTCCTGGGCAATGTCCAGGGCCGTGGCATGGTCGTGCACATAGCGGCCGACAAGATTCACGATCTTGTGCTGGTACTTCAGGACCAGGATGTCGAAGGCCTCTTTCTCGCCATTCTGGACACGCCGGACCAGGGCCTCATCGGAAGCCTTCTCGCTCATCCGGGGACTCCCGCTCGGCGACTCGTCTCCAGTATTCTAGGGTTCATGGACCGCCTGATATGCATGAAGTTCGAAATCCGCGCGACGGGGCCGCTGCCCGTGCTTCCGGCCATTGCGCATCAAGCACGAAACGTTACCTGACGCATGGGTACGGCACAACAACCCCGCCAGGCCGACATCCTGGTGATCGGCAGCGGCGCGGCGGGACTGAGCGCGGCCCTGCATCTGGCCCCGCGCCTGCGGGTCATCGTACTCAGCAAGGGGCCGGTGGACGAGGGGGCGACGCGCTACGCGCAGGGCGGCATCTCCGCGGTGCTGGACCGCGAAGACTCCTTCGATGCCCACATCGACGACACCATCGATGCCGGCGCCGGGCTGTGCGACGCCGACGCGGTGCGCCGCAGCGTGGCCGCCGGTCCCGGGGCGATCCAGTGGCTGCTCAACCTGGGGGTGCCGTTCACCCGCGAGGCCTTCGAGGGCCGCAGCCGCCTGCACCTGACCCGCGAGGGCGGCCACAGCGCGCGGCGCGTGGCGCATGCGGCCGATGCCACCGGCCGCGCAATCGAAGATGCGCTGGTGCGCAGCACCGGCGACACCGCCAGCATCGACGTGCTCGAACGCCACGTGGCGGTGGACCTGATCACCTCGCGGGTGGACGGCGTGCGCCGGGTCATCGGGGCCTACGTGCAGGACACCGCGACCCGCGAGGTGCAGACGGTGATGGCGCCCACGGTGATCATGGCCACCGGCGGCGCCAGCCGCGTCTATCTCTACAGCTCCAACCCCGACGGCGCCACCGGTGACGGCATCGCGATGGCCTGGCGCGCCGGCTGCCGGGTCGCGAACATGGAGTTCATGCAGTTCCACCCCACCTGTCTCTATCACCCGCAGGCCAAGTCATTCCTGATCTCCGAGGCGGTGCGCGGCGAGGGAGGCCTGCTGAAGCTGCCGGACGGCGAGCGCTTCATGCCGCGTTTCGACGAACGCGCCGAGCTGGCCCCGCGCGACATCGTGGCGCGCGCGGTGGACCACGAGATGAAGCGCCTGGGCATCGACCATGTCTGCCTCGACATCAGTCACAAGCCGGCGGACTTCATCCGCAGCCATTTCCCCACCATCCACGAGCGCTGTCTGGAATACGGCTTCGACATGACCCGCGAGCCGCTGCCGGTGGTGCCCGCCGCGCACTACACCTGCGGCGGGGTGATGGTGAACGCCTTCGGCCAGACCGACCTGCCGGGGCTGTACGCCGCCGGCGAGGTGTCCTGCACCGGGCTGCACGGGGCCAACCGCATGGCCAGCAACTCGCTGCTGGAATGCCTGGTCTATGCCCGCGCGGCGGCCGAACATATCCTGTCGCAGACCGACCGGCTCACCCCCGAGGCACTGCCGGTGCCGGCCGCCTGGGACGAGTCCCGGGTGACCGAGTCGGAGGAAGAGGTGGTGGTGGCGCACGACTGGGACGAGCTGCGCCGCCTGATGTGGGACTACGTCGGGATCGTGCGTACCCGCAGCCGGCTGCAGCGCGCCCAGCGCCGGATCCGCATCCTGCAGGAGGAGATCCACGAGTATTACAGCCATTACCGCATCTCGCCCGACCTGATCGAGCTGCGCAACCTCGGCACCGTGGCCGAGATCATCGTGCAGAGCGCGCTGACGCGACGCGAGAGCCGCGGCCTGCATTACCTGCTGGACCACCCCGAACGCGATCCGGAGCTGGACGGCATCCCGACCGTGCTGGTGCCGCCCTCGCCCGCCGGTCAGCTGGCGGGACGGGCCGCCGGCGGCAACTGAATGAACTGCTCGCGATAGTGACGCAGCTCGTCGATGGAATCGCGGATGTCCTGCAGGGCCTGGTGCGAGGCATTCTTCGACAGCCCCTGCAGCACGTCCGGCGCCCAGCGCCGCGCCAGCTCCTTGAGCGTCGACACGTCCAGGTTGCGGTAATGGAACCACGCCTCCAGCTCCGGCATGCAGCGGGCGAGGAAACGGCGGTCCTGACAGATGGAATTGCCGCACATCGGCGACTGCCCCTTCGGCACCCAGCTCGACAGGAACTCCACGGTCTCGCGCTCGGCCGCCGCCTCGTCGCGGTCGCTGTGGCGCACCCGCTCCAGCAGGCCGGACTCGCCATGGGTGCGCTGGTTCCAGGCATCCAGGCCGTCCAGTACGTCCGGCGACTGAAACACCGCGATCACCGGACCCTCGGCGAGGATCTCCAGGTGCTTGTCGGTCACGATGGTCGCGACCTCGATGATCCGGTCGGTCCGGGGATCGAGGCCGGTCATTTCGAGATCGATCCAGATCAGGTTTTCCGCGTTCGCCGTCATCGTCTCTCCTCTGCCACGCCCGGTGGTACCGCATGATGGCGCGTGGCAGTCTATCATCATGGGCACGGGCCCCGGGGAACCCGTTGCCATCAAGGTTCCCGAATGCCCCGGCAACCCATTCAAAGGAGTTTCCCATGCGACAGATCACCACCGCCCTGGCCACGCTGACCCTGGCCGGAGGCATGGCCACCACCGCCCATGCCGACGAGATCAGCATGGGTCAGGACCTGCACGACAACAACTGCGTCAGCTGCCACGCCGACATGCACGGTGGCGACGGCTCCGGGATCTACACCCGCGAAGACCGCCTGGTGGG
Organism: Thioalkalivibrio sp. ALJ24; assembly: GCF_000377785.1. GTDB lineage: Bacteria > Pseudomonadota > Gammaproteobacteria > Ectothiorhodospirales > Ectothiorhodospiraceae > Thioalkalivibrio. Next base: position 27,385 of record NZ_KB898731.1, read on the forward strand.
CGATCTCGACGAACTGGTGGAGATGGTCCGTCGCTGCGACGCCAACGTCGGAACTGCATGGTTCGACGACGAGGTGGAGGCCGTGGTGGCCTTCCTCAACGATGAATACTACGGCTTCGACTGACGAGCACCCATGAGCGATCTGAAGACCCGTCACTGCCAGGCCTGTGAAGGCTTTACCGAACCGATGCCGCCCGAGGACGCGACCCGCACCCTCGGCCAGCTGCACGAATCCTGGGAACTCGGGGGCGATACGAAGGACATCCGGCGCGAATTCCGCTTCCGCAACTTCCACGAGACCATGGCCTTCGTGAACGCCGTGGCGTGGATCGCCCATGTCGAGGATCACCACCCGGACATGGAAGTCGGCTTCAACCGTTGCCGGGTCCAGTTTTCCACCCATGCGGTGGGCGGTCTGACCGAGAACGATTTCATCTGCGCCGCGCGCGTGGATGCCCTGCTCGACTGATCCCGATGTCCGTCTCCGCATGAACGGGCCCGCCCGGAAGCCGGGTGCTGCGGAACCCTTGTCCGCAGCGCCCCTGCCGGACCGCGCGCGGGTCGCCGCGCGTCTGAACCAGCGCGCCGACCTCCTCGACGACCACGGTCATCTCCATCGCGTCCAGTTGCAGCGCCGCACCGGAGATCTGGTCTGCGGCGACCGGGTGGAGACCGACGGCCGGCGCATTCTGCGCCGCGAGCCGCGCCGCAACGCCCTGGTTCGGCGCGACGGCTTCGGCCGGCGCAAGACCATCGCCGCCGGGGTGGACCGGGTATGGATCGTGGTCGCCGCCCGGCCGGCCCCGTCCCGCTTCCTGATCGACCGCTTTCTGGTCGCGATCCACAACCTGCCGGCCGAACCCCGGCTGCTGTTCAACAAATGCGAGCTCGATCCCGAGGGCCCGCACCGGCTCGACCGGCAATACGGCCACCTGGGCCTGCAGGCCCTGCCGGTCAGCGTGCACGAGGGGATCGGACTGGATGCGCTGGCGGAGGCCGCCGCGGGGGGCAGCAACATCCTGGTCGGCCAGTCCGGCACCGGCAAGTCGTCACTGATCGATGCGCTGCTGCGCCGCGACGGCCATGCACCGGAGCGGGCGCTGGAGACTGCGAGCCTGGGACACAGCGGCGAGGGCCGCCATACCACGACCGCGGCCCGTTGGTACCCGCTGTCCGGAGGCGGCGCATGGATCGATTCGCCGGGGGTAAGAGATTTCACGCCGGAGCTGGACGACCCCGAAAACCTGATCCGGGGTTTCCCCGACATCGCCCGCTACGCCGATGCCTGCCGCTTTCGCGACTGCCATCATGCGGCGGAACCGGGCTGCGCGGTGCGCGAAGCGGTGGCTGCGGGAGAGCTCCCGCAGGAACGGCTGCTGGCCTGGGAAGAACTCGGGCGCGAGATCGAGTCCGCCCGCTGACGCGCGGCCGCCGCGACCCGGCGCCCGGGCCACGGGCGATCAGAACGTCAGGCCCATCTCCACGCCAAAGACCGACGAGGATCCGGAACCACCGGACTCGGGGCGCATGCCCTCGAACTCCAGACGGTCTTCCATCCAGCCGTCGGTGGAATCCAGCGAGTAGTCATCGTAGAACAGGCTCATCGACAGCTCGCTGTCGTTACCCAGGCGCAGGCTGCCGTCCAGGCTCAGGTAACTGGCCCCGCGGGTACGATCGCGCGGCTGCGGACTGACACCGGCCGCGTCATCCCGCGACGTTCCCGCCAGCGGCTGGCGCATGCCGACGCGCAGCTGGCTGTCGAAGCCGCCGGACTCGAAGGTCGGCCCGAAGCTGAAGTCGGTGAAATAGGACGTGGAGGCGGCGTCCTCACGCATGCGCCCCGGCTCGTGGCGTGACTCCATGCCGAAACCGAGATCCACGCCGTAGCCCAGACCACCGGAACCGAGCCGGTGACGGAACCCGCCGGCCGCCTCGAACCGATCGCCCAGACCGGTCACGTCATCGGCCGGCCGCGATACCGCGTCGGCGTCAAGGGTCAAACTGTAGCGCGGATCCCGTGTGCTGCCGGACAGATCATCGACTCCGTCCAGCCGGGTTACGTCACCCGGCGAAGCGGACGGGCCGCCACCCAGCTCGAGGGTCTGGGTCAGGGAGTAGCGCGTGGTCTCGTCCCCTGCCGCGGCCGTCACGGGCAAGCCACAGACGGCCAGCACCAGCGCCGGAACCAGCCGCCGACTAACCCGCGCGCACGCGCCCCCGGAAGCCATCCCGCCTCCCTGTGCCTGCGTCGCCCATTGCTGGTGTCCGCGATGTTTCACGCCCGTTCTCCCGTGGCCGTCGAGCCTGATGGCGGGCCCGATGGCGGGCCCGTTAGCCCGGAGGCCAGGCGAGGGCCCGACCTCCAAGCAGGTGCATATGTATATGGTAGACCGTTTGACCGCCCTGCTGGTTGCAGTTCATCACGGTTCGATATCCCGCCTCGGCGAAACCGCGCTCGGCCGCGATCTCCGCCGCCACCCGCGCCATGTTCCCCACCGTTTCCGCATCTTCGGCGGTCAGATCGTTCAGGGTCGCGATATGCCGCCGCGGGATGATCAGCACATGGTGCGGTGCCTGCGGATGCAGATCCTCGAAGGCGATCACGTCGTCGGTCTCGCGGACGATCGTGGCCGGGATCTCGCCGGCCACGATCTTGCAGAAGATACAGTCTTCCATGGAGCCTCCACCGCGCCCGGGCGGCGCGATTTATATCAGTAATCGCGGCGCCCTGACAAGGCGTGAGCCAGGGTTCCCGCGTCGGTGTATTCCAGTTCGCCCCCGCTGGGGATGCCCTGGGCGATGCGCGTGGCGCGGATCCCCAGCCGTCCGGCCATCTCGGCGAGGTAATGGGCGGTCACCTCCCCCTCCACCGAGGTGTTGGTCGCGAGGATCAGCTCGCCGGTGCCCTGCTCGCGCAGGCGCTCCTCCAGCCGGTCGAGCCCCAGCTCTTCCGGGCCGATCCCGTCCAGCGGCGACAGCCGGCCCAGCAATACGTGAAAGCGGCCGTTGAAGTCGGTCGCCGCCTCGATCGCCATCACGTCGCCGGGACTCTCGACCACGCACAGCACCTGATCGTCGCGATCGGGGTCCAGGCAGCGCTCGCAGGTCTCGGCCGAGGTCAACGTGCGGCAGACCGAACAGTGGCCGATGTTCTCGACCGCGGCATCCACCGCCCGCGCCAGGCGCCGCGCGCCCTCGCGGTCGCGTTCCAGCAGGTGCAACGCCATGCGTCGCGCCGACTTGCCGCCCACCCCGGGCAGACAACGCAGCGCCTGCACCAGATCGTCGAGTTCGGTATCCACCGCGGTGCGGCTCAGAACGGCAGCTTCATGCCCGCCGGCAGGCCCATGCCGCTGGTCAGCTCGCTCATGCGTTCCTGGCTGGTGGACTCGACCTTGTGCACGGCGTCGTTGATGGCCGCGGCCACCAGATCCTCGATCATGTCGGGATCATCCTGGAAAAGGCTCGGGTCGATGCGCACCTTGCGCGCCTCGTGCTTGCCGGTCAGGGTCACGCTGACCAGCCCGCCACCGGCCTGGCCCTCGACCTCCATCTCGGCCAGTTCGGCCTGCACGCGCTGCATCTCCTCCTGCATCTTCTGGGCCTGCTTCATCATGTTGCCCATGCCGCCTTTCATCATTTTCGGTTCTCCTGGCCCGCTGCTCCGGGCTCCTGATTGGGTGTCGAATCATCATCGCGCAGGCGCACCGGGCCGAGTTCGGCCCCGAATCGTTCGTTCAGCGCCTGCACCACCGGATCCTGCCGCATGGCGGATTCGGCCTCAGCCTGACGCGCCTCGGCATCCGCCGCAAGACGTGCCGCCGGGGTGTCGCCACCGGCTTCCGTCCGATCCACGATCTCCAGGCGCACGCCGCGTCCGAGGTGTTCCTCCAGCGCGCGGGACAGCCGTTCCCGGGCCCGGTCGGTACACATCATGCGGTAATCCGCCGGCACCGCGATGGTCAGCCGTTCGGCATCCAGCGCGCGGAACTCGGCCTGCAGCGCCAGCTCGCGCGCGGTACCGGCAGGCAGGCTCGCGGCAAAGGCGTGCCAGTCGAATTCGCCCTCGGACACCGGACCGGCTTTCGCCTCCCGCCGCGGTTGCGCGGCAGGCGCCGGATCGGGGGCCGGGCGGGCCGCGTCCGCCGCATCGGGTCCGCCGGGCTTCTCCGGGGGCACGGAGTTCGAGCCCGGACGCGGCTCGCGTACCGCGCCGGTCTCTCCGGCATCCGCCCCGTGCGTGGAAGGCGGACTCGCCCGATCCGGCTCCGGGGCATCGGCAACGGGCGCGGCACGGGACGCGGGCGCGGCCTGCGCCGCCGGGCCCCGGCTCGCGATATTCGCGGCGTTCGCGGGTCGCCCGGCCGCCCCGTCCCCGGCGGTTCCGGTAGATGCAGTACCCGACACGGGTTCCGGCGCCCCGTCCGGACGGAAGGCCAGCAGCCGCAGCAGGGTCATCTCCACGCCCATGCGCGGCTCCGGTGCATACGGCAGGTCCCGCACCCCGTGCACCAGGATCTGGTAAGCCAGCTGGATCGTTTCCGGGTCCTCGCGACCGGCGGCCTCGCGCGCCCAGTCGAGCCCGGCCTCGCCGTGATCGGCTATCTCGCCGGCCACCTGCAATACCGCAACGCGATGGAGCAGCGCGGCCAGCTCGTCCAGCAGGCGCGACCAGTCCGGCCCCAGGGTGTCCAGTTCGGCCAGTCCGTGGACCAGCGCCGCGCCGTCCCCGGCGAACACCGCATCCAGCAGACCGGTCAGCCGGGTGCGCGGCAGCAGCCCGAGCATGTCGCAGGTGGCCGCCTCGCTCAGACCGTCGCCGCCGAACGCGATCGCCTGGTCGGTCAGGCTGAGGGCATCGCGCATCGAACCCTCTGCGGCCTCGGCCAGACGCAACAGCGCGCCCGGCTCGGCCTGCACGTTTTCGGCCTCCAGCACGCCGGTCAGGTATTCGGCGATCAGCGGCGCCGGCATCGGCTTGAGGTTGAACTGGAGACAGCGCGACAGCACCGTAACCGGCAGCTTCTGCGGGTCGGTGGTGGCCAGCAGGAACTTCACATGTTCCGGCGGCTCTTCCAGGGTCTTCAGCAGGGCGTTGAAGCTCTTTTCCGACAGCATGTGCACCTCGTCGATGAGGTACACCTTGAAGCGGCCGGTGGTGGGGGCGTAGGACACGTTGTCCAGCAGCTCGCGGGTATCGTCCACCCGGGTGCGCGACGCGGCGTCCACCTCGATCAGATCCAGGTGCCGCCCCTCGGCGATCTCCACGCAGGAGCGGCATTCCCCGCAGGGTTCGGCGGTGATGCCGGTCTCGCAGTTGAAGCAGCGCGCGAGGATGCGCGCGACGGTGGTCTTGCCCACCCCGCGGGTGCCGGCGAACAGATAGGCATGATGCAGGCGCTCGCCGGACAGCGCGTTGGTCAGCGCGCGTACCACGTGCGGCTGACCGACGAGATCCTCGAAACGTGCGGGCCGCCACTTGCGGGCCAGAACCTGGTGACTCATGCCTCTCCCATGTACGGAGCAGTCGCCGCGGCCCCACCGGAAAGCAAAACGGGAAGGGAGGTGGCCCGCACCCGCCACACCCCGGCGCCCGACGCAGTTGCTACCGTTGCTCCCTTCCGGGCCTGGCGGGGTTCACAACCTGTCGTCGCGAGGGGACTGATACGGACCACCATAACGCTGTGAGCCGCACGAACCATCGACGCGCGACCGAACCCGAAAGGATCGGGGTTTCGGGCACGCGCGTCAACCACGCCCCGGAACCGGTCTTGTGCCACGCGCCGGCGGCGCACACCACCGCGGAGCCTCGCCACGCCGCGTCCGCAGCGGTAGAATCGGGCGACTCAGCAGCGTCCCGGGACGCCCATGTCCGCAACCTTCGCGCAGTTCTTCCACGCCCTTCCCGATGCCGTGTACATCATCGACCCGGCGACCTCCCGTATCGTCGACGGCAACGAGAAGGCCCACGCCAGTCTCGGGCTGTCCCGCGAACAGCTGCTGGCGCAGTCGGTGATGTCCCTGCAGACCGGGGTGCAGGGCATGCCGGCATGGAGCGAGATCGCCGAGGTGATTCGCAGCCAGGCGCCCTATCGTTTCATCGGGGAGCACCGCCATGCGGACGGGTCGGCGGTCCCGGTTGAGATTCTGACCTCGGTGCAATACATCGACGGACAGGAGTATTTCGTTTCGGTCGCACGGGAGATCCGCGAACGCGGCTGTTCAGCGGACGAGGACGCCGGACGCGAACGCTGGCAGGTCCTGCACGACATCGCCGAGGGGGTCTGGGACTGGTACCCACAGGAGGGCCGACTGGTGTTCAGCCCCAACCTGAAATCCCTGCTGGGCTACGGACCGGACGAGATGCGCGAGGTACTAGACACCTGGAAGGACAACGTGCACCCGGACGACCGGCCGCTGGTCCTGACCAAGCTGGAGGACCATCTGGCCGGGCGCCGCCATATGTTTCAGGCCGAATACCGGCTGCGCAACCGCAACGGTCATTATGTGTGGGTGTCGGATCGCGGCCGCATCGTCCTGCGCGATGAGGGCGGCGAACCACTGCGGGTCTGCGGGATGATTCACGACGTGACCGATGCCAAGGCTCAGGAACTTTTCCTGCAGCAGAAGGCCGACCATTGCCCCCTGACCGGCCTGCTCAACCGCCGGCGCGGCCAGGAACGCTTCGACGAGGCGTTGCGCGGCTGCAAGCGCGAAGGGCGCCCGCTGACCGCGCTGGTGGCGGACCTCGATCACTTCAAGACGATCAATGACCGCTTCGGCCATCAGGCGGGGGATCTGGTGCTGGAACGCTTCGGCGACTGCATCCGGGACGTGCTGCCGCGCAATGCGATCACCATGCGCTGGGGTGGCGAGGAATTCGTGGTGGTCCTGCCGGACTGCGACCGTATGGGCGGGGAGACGCGAGCGGAGCGCCTGCGCGCCGCGGTAGCACGGGCCCACTGGCCGGCACCTCTGGAGGGATACCGGATCACCACCAGCATTGGTGTGGCGTCCTTCCCCGAGGATGCGGACAGCTCCGCACAGCTGACCTCCATCGCCGACCAGGCCCTGTACCGCGCCAAGCGGGCCGGCCGCAACCGCGTAACTCTGGCGCTGCCGGCCTGAACGCGTAGCGACCCGAAGACCGATAGATTAAAGCTAACCATATATTAGAAAACAAAGACTGGATTTATCTATCGCCCGCCCATAGTCTGGCAAGCGTCGCCGGTGATCACACCGGCCGGACATTTCCATCACCGTACGAATACACGGATCAGAACAGGAGAGAGAACCCATGGAACTCGAGAATCGCGAAGGTCAGCGCGTCCCGGAAGTCACCTTCCGCTGCCGCAAGGACAACGACTGGAACGACGTCCGCAGCGCGGACATCTTCAATGGCCGCAACGTGGTGGTGTTCGCCCTGCCGGGCGCCTTCACCCCGACCTGCTCCTCGGCCCATGTGCCGCGCTACAACGAGCTGGCGCCGGTGCTGAAGAAGCACGGCATCGACGAGGTCGTGTGCATCTCGGTCAATGACGGCTTCGTGATGGAAGCCTGGCAGGCCGATCAGGAGGCCGACCGCATCACCTTCCTGGCGGACGGCAACGGCGAGTTCACCGAACAGATGGGCATGCTGGTGGACAAGAGCGACCTGGGCTTCGGCGAGCGCTCCTGGCGCTACTCGATGCTGGTGCGCGACGGCGTGATCGTGAAGCAGTTCATCGAGCCGGATGAGCCGGGCGACCCCTTTGTGGTCTCCGACGCCGACACCATGCTGTCGTACGTGGCGCCGGATGCGGCCTGCCCCGAGGACGTGGTGGTGTTCACCAAGCCGGGCTGCCCCTACTGCGCGAGCGCCAAGCAGATGCTGGAGGACGCCGACCTGGATTACGAGGAGATCGTGCTGGGCCGAGACGCCAGCCTGCGCAGCCTGCGCGCCGCCACCGGTGCGATGACCGTGCCCCAGGTGTTCGTCGGCGGCCACCGCATCGGCGGCTCCGAAGAACTGGAGCAGTGGATCCACCGCGAGCGTCAGGCGGCGTGATCCGGGATCCGGGGCGGGCATAGCCCGCCCCGGCCACCACGGGTGGCCATCCGTGTCCGCAGGGCGCCCCCCGCGGACCTGCGGACACGGATGGCGAACCCCGGCGTCCGCTTGCGAGTGCTCGCCGGGCCAGACTTCAAATCCGACTTGCAAAGAACAGGAAAAGAACATGGAACACTACGACATCATCGTGATCGGCGGCGGCAGCGGCGGCCTGGCGGTAGCCGAACGCGCCGCGCCCCATGGCGCCCGCGTCGCCGTGTTCGACCCGAAGCCGCTGGGCGGGACCTGCGTGAACGAGGGCTGCGTGCCGAAAAAGCTCACCTGGTACGCCGCGGAACACATGAGCCAGGCCCGCCAGGCCGGCGAATTTGCCGTGGACGTGGACATCCGGGGCATTCGCTATGGCGAGCTGGCCGAGCGCCGGCAAAAGCTGCTCGGCAACCTGAACGACTTCTGGGCCGGGCACCTGGAAAAGCTGGGCGTGACCCACATCGCCGAGCGCGCCCGACTGAACGGAAGAGATCGGGTGATCAGTGAAAGCGGCACCGAATACCGGGCCGACCGCATCGTGCTGGCCATGGGCGGCGCGCCGGTGGTGCCGCCGCTGGAGGGCGCCGAACTGGGCGCGACCTCGGACGACTTCTTCCAGTGGACCGAACTGCCGGAGTCCATCGCGGTGATCGGGGCCGGCTACATCGGCCTGGAGATGGCCGGGATGCTGCGCTCCATGGGCGTCAGGACCGACGTGGTCGCGATGGAGGATCGCGTGCTGGAGATGTTCGACCCCGCCATCAGCCAGGCCCTGGACCAGCACATGGAGCACCAGGGCATCAACCGCCATCTCGGGGTGAAGGTGGCCGGGCTGGGCGGCGAGCCGGGCGCGGTCACCGTGAAGCTGGAAGGCGGCGAAGAACTCGGCCCCTACGAGCAGGTGCTGTGGGCCGTTGGCCGCAAGCCGGCCACCGCGGACATGGGGCTGGAAGAGGCCGGTGTGGAGATTGGTCCCGGCGGCACCATCCCGGTGGATGAATGGCAGGCGACCGGCGTCGAGGGGATCTACGCGCTGGGCGACATCATCGGCAAGGCACCGCTGACCCCGGTGGCGATCGCCGCCGGGCGCCGTCTGGCCGAGCACTGGTACGCCCCCGAAAACGACCCGGTGCCGGTGGACTACGAACAGATCCCCACGGTGACCTTCACCCACCCGACCGCCGGCATGGTCGGTCTGACCGAACCGCAGGCGATGGAACGCCACGGCGACTCGGTGCGGGTCTACGAGACCAGCTTCGGTGGCCTCGACCGGGCCTTTGCGGAAGGCGAAGTGCCGCCGGTGGTGATGAAGCTGGTGTGCGCCGGCGACGACGAAAAGGTGGTCGGCATCCACATGATCGGCCCCCATGTGGACGAGATGCTGCAGGGCTTTGCGGTCGCGGTGCACATGGGTGCGACCAAGCGCGACCTCGACCTGACCATCCCGCTGCATCCGACCAGCGCCGAGGAGCTGGTGACCCTCAAGCAGGGCCGCCCCGGCCGTGCGGAGGGGCTCGCCGAAGCCGCCTGAATCGCCGCGCGGCCCCGCGCGAGCCCCCAGACGGTGCGGCTGTGGCATACTCCACGCCACAGCCACGCCGCTCGGAGTGCGTCTCTTGGCTACCCGCACGGACGTCGAACAATTCCTCGAGAAGCTGCGCAGCGACCTGGACCGCCAGCTGATGGACATCCCCACCCTGCCGGATGTGTCCGTACAGGCGCTGTTCATCGTCCACGACGACAACAGCACGATCGCGGATCTGGTCAACCTGATCTCACGTGACACCGCACTGGCCTCGCGCCTGGTGCGCCAGGCCAACAGCCCTGCCTACCGCGGACTGCACCGCTGCTCCACCATCCATGCCGCGGTCACCCGTCTGGGCATGGAGCGGGTACGCCAGGTCGTGGTGACCCATTCTATGAAGGATGTCTTCCAGACCGGCAACGAGGCGATCCGCGAGCGCATGGAGCAGCTATGGGACCACAGCCTCGAGGTCGCGATCCTCTGCTACCTTCTGGCGCGCCGGCAGCGCCACCTGGATCCCGACGTCGCGCTGCTCGCCGGTCTGGTCCACGACATCGGCGCGGTACCCATCCTGCGCCGCGCGGAAAAGATCCCGGTCATCTACGAAGACCCGCGCGCGGTCCAGGCGGCGATCGATGCGGCCCACGTGGCAATGGGCCGGGCGATGCTCAAGAGCTGGAACTTTGACCCGGAGATCGTGCGCGCGGTGGGCGAACACGAGAAGGTCCGCCAGGACCCCGGCGACCATGAGCCGGTCTCCTACACCGACATCCTGCAGGCCGCGAACATTGAATCCTACGGCGGCACCGGCCATCGCCTGGCCGCGATCGACCGCAGGGAGGTCCCGGCCTTTCGCCGTCTCACCGGCGACCCCGAGCGGCTGACCCTGGACTGGGACACCGACGAGGCCGGCCTGAAGCACGTGAATCAGATCTTCGAGTAGGCCCGCTTCGCGCGCACGGCGCGTTGCGTATCACTCCCACTCGATGGTGGCGGGGGGCTTGCCGGAGATGTCGTAGGTGACGCGCGAAATGCCGGGGATCTCGTTGATGATGCGGCGCGAGACGTGGTCGAGGAACTCGTACGGCAGGTGCGCCCAGCGCGCGGTCATGAAGTCGATGGTCTCCACGGCGCGCAGCGCGACCACATAGTCGTAGCGCCGGCCGTCGCCCATCACCCCCACCGACTTCACCGGCAGGAACACCGCGAACGCCTGCGAGGTCCGGTCATAAAGATCGGCCTTGCGCAGTTCTTCGATGAAGATCGCATCCGCCCGGCGCAGCAGATCGGCGTATTCCTTCTTCACCTCGCCGAGGATGCGCACGCCCAGGCCCGGCCCGGGGAACGGGTGACGGTAGACCATTTCGGTGGGCAGACCCAGTTCCACGCCGATCTTGCGCACCTCGTCCTTGAACAGTTCGCGCAGCGGCTCGACCAGGCCGAGTTTCATGTTCTCCGGCAGGCCGCCCACGTTGTGGTGCGACTTGATCACATGGGCCTTGCCGGTCTTGGAGTCGGCCGACTCGATCACGTCGGGGTAGATCGTGCCCTGGGCCAGCCACTGCACGTTTTGCAGCTTGCCGGCCTCCTCGTCGAACACGTCGATGAACAGCCCGCCGATGATCTTGCGCTTGGCCTCCGGATCCTCGACCCCGGCCAGCGCGCGCATGAAGCGGTCCTCGGCATCGACGCGGATCACATTCACGCCCATGTGGCGGGCGAAGGTCGCCATCACCTGGTCGCCCTCGCCCTCGCGCAGCAGTCCGGTGTCCACGAACACGCAGGTCAGCTGGTCGCCAATCGCCTTGTGCAGCAGCGCGCCCACCACCGAGGAGTCCACCCCGCCGGAAAGGCCCAGCACCACGTGGTCGTCGCCGACCTGCTCGCGCACCCGCGCGGCCATGTCCTCGATGATGTTGTCCGCGGTCCACAGCGCCTCGCAGCCGCAGATCTCGTAGATGAAGCGTTCGAGGATCCGCTGCCCCTGGGTGGTGTGAGTGACCTCGGGGTGAAACTGCACGCCGTAGAAGCCGCGGTCCGGATCGGCCATGCCGGCGATCGGCGCGGAGTCGGTGGAGGCCATCAGGCGAAAGCCCTCCGGCAGCTCGGTCACGTGGTCGCCGTGCGACATCCAGACGTCCAGCAGACCCCAGCCCTCGGGCGTGGTGTGATCCTCGATGTCCCGCAGCAGCGGGGTGTGGCCGCGCGCGCGCACCTGGGCATAGCCGAACTCGCGGCGTTCGGACGGCTCGACCCGGCCGCCCAGCTGTGCGGCCATGGTCTGCATGCCGTAGCAGATGCCCAGCACCGGCGCGCCCAGCTCGAACACCACGTCCTCGGCACGCGGTGGTGCCTCGACGTTCACCGACTCCGGCCCGCCGGACAGGATGATGCCGGTGGGGTTGAACGCGCGGATGTCCTCCGCCGGCATGTCCCAGGCATGCACCTCGGAATAGACTCCGGCCTCGCGCACCCGGCGGGCGATCAGCTGGGTGTACTGGGAACCGAAGTCCAGTACCAGAATACGGTGAGCGTGCAGATCCTGGGTCATGAGATCATCCGCTGCCCCGGCCGGGCGGCCGGGGTCTGTGTCGGGGATCCGGCCGGCGGGCCGGATCAGTCCATGCGATAGTTCGGGGCTTCCTTGGTGATCGCCACGTCGTGCACGTGACTCTCGCGCATGCCGGCGGCGGTCACCCGCACGAACTGCGGCTTGCTGCGCATCTCGGCGATGTCCTGGGCGCCGACATAGCCCATCGAGGAGCGAAGGCCGCCCATCAGCTGATAGATGATGGCGACGATCGAACCCTTGTACGGCACGCGGCCCTCGATGCCCTCGGGCACGAACTTGTCGGCCGGGGCGTTCGGGTCCTGGAAGTAGCGGTCGGAGGAGCCCTGCTGCATCGCGCCCAGCGAGCCCATGCCGCGGTAGATCTTGTAGGAGCGCCCCTGGTAGAGCTCGACCTCGCCCGGCGCCTCCTCGGTGCCCGCGAACATCGAGCCCAGCATCACGCAATGGGCGCCAGCGGCGATCGCCTTGGCGAGATCCCCGGAGAAGCGCACGCCGCCATCGGCGATCAGCGGGACATCGGTCCCCTCCAGCGCCCCGGCCACCTCGGAGATCGCGGTGATCTGCGGTACGCCAACCCCGGCCACCACGCGGGTGGTGCAGATCGAGCCCGGGCCGATACCGACCTTCACTCCGTCGGCGCCGGCGGCCACCAGGTCCTTCGCCGCATCGGCGGTGGCGATGTTGCCGCCCACCACCTGCACGTCCGGATAGTGCTTCTTCACCCAGGCGACGCGGTCGAGCACGCCCTGCGAGTGGCCATGCGCGGTATCCACCACGACCAGGTCCACCCCGGCCTCCACCAGCGCGGCCACGCGCTCGTCGGTGCCCTCGCCCACGCCCACGGCCGCGCCCACACGCAGGCGTCCGCGCTCGTCCTTGCTGGCATACGGGTGTTCGGTGGACTTCTGGATGTCCTTCACGGTGATCATGCCACGCAGCTCGAAGGCGTCGTTGACCACCAGCACCTTCTCGATGCGGTGCTTGTGCAGCAGGCTCAGTACCTCTTCGCGGCTGGCGCCCTCGCGCACGGTGACCAGGCGGTCGCGCGGGGTCATGATCTCGGAGACCGGGGCCTCCATGCGGGTCTCGAAGCGCAGGTCGCGCGAGGTCACGATGCCGCGCAGGTCGTTGCCGTCCACCACCGGCACGCCGGAGATGTGGCTGTCCCGGGTCAGCCGTACCACGTCGCCGATGGAAGCGTCGGGGCCGACGGTGATCGGCTCGCTGATCACCCCGCTTTCGTATTTCTTGACCTGCCACACCTCGCGGGCCTGGGCCGCGACCGACATGTTCTTGTGCACGATGCCGATACCGCCCTCCTGCGCCATCGCGATGGCCAGACTGGCCTCGGTGACGGTGTCCATGGCCGCGGAGACCAGCGGCGCGCTGAGGGTGATGCCGCGACTGATCCGGGTGGAGATATCGACGTCGCGCGGGATGACGTTCGAGTGCCCGGGAATCAGCAGCACGTCATCGAAGGTCAGGGCTTCACCGAGTATCCGCATGCACCACTCCAGACAGGGCCCGGGGACCGGGAGGAAATAGCCGGACAGTATAGGATCCGGGGCTTGACGGGTAAAGGCGGATCGGGCAGGCGCGTCGCATCCGGCGCGCTGCGAAGTTACCCTTGTATCTCTGCATTCCAAAGGGCCCAGACATGTCATCCACGTCCCGTCTTGCCGGCCGCCGCCGGTTCCTGCTCCGCATCCTGCCAGCGAGCGCCCTGCTGGCGACCGCCCCCGCCGGCGCCGACTGGTGGGGCCGCGCGCGCGATGCTTTCGGCGGCCTGACCGGCAACGGTGAAAGTGACGACCTCAGCCAGGGCGAGCGTATCGACGCCCTGCGCGAGGCGCTGTCCATCGCCACCCGCAACGCCACCGCCGAACTGGGCCGGTACAACGGCTTCTGGGGCAACCCCGAAGTGCGCATTCCTTTGCCCGGGCTGGTGCAGACCACGCGCGACACCCTCGACCGCTTCGGTGCAGCGGGCCCGGTCGACGACCTGCACGAACGCATGAACCGGGCCGCCGAGGACGCCGCCCCGCAGGCCCGCGAGCTGTTTCTGGATGCGATCGACGACCTGACCCTGGACGAGGCCCGCGAGATCATCCAGGGCCCCGACGATGCCGCGACCCGCCACTTCGAGACCCGCATGAGCGACCCGCTGGCCGCGCGCATGGAACCGGTCATCGACGAGGCCCTGCGCGAATCGGGGGCCATCAGCGCCTACAACGACCTGCTGGCCGAGGCCGAGGATATCCCGTTTGTCGCCGACATCGCCTTCGACCCGGTGGACCATGTACTGGGCTACGCCATGACCGGTCTGTTCGACACCCTGGCCGAGGAAGAGGCGCAGCTGCGCGCCGACCCGGTCGGGCGCGGCACCGAACTGCTGGAACGTGTGTTCGGAGGCGGCGAATGAATGATTCCGCCGCGGTCCTGACCGTGGCCCAGCTGAACCAGTGCGCGGACGGACTGCTGCGCGACGGCCTGGGCTCGGTGCGGGTCGAGGGCGAGGTGTCCAACCTGCGCCGCTACCCGTCGGGCCACCAGTACTTCTCGCTGAAGGACGAGAACGCCAGCGTCAACTGCGTGCTGTTTCGCGGCAACGCCCGACGCGCGGCGCCCTTCGCGGACGGCGACGCGGTGCAGGTGGGCGGGCGCGCGGGCATCTACCCTGCCCGCGGCCAGTTCCAGATCGTGGTCGAGCGGCTCGAACCCGCCGGCGAGGGCCGGCTGCTGGCCGCCTTCCAGCGGCTGAAGAAGCAGCTTGAGGCCGAGGGCCTGTTCGACCCCGCGCGCAAGCAGTCGCTGCCGGCCCGGACCCATCGCCTGGGCGTGATCACCTCGGCCCAGGGCGATGTCCGCCACGACATCGAACGCACGCTGGCGCGCCGGTTTCCGCTGCTGCTCCCGATCACGCTGTATCCCGTTGCGGTCCAGGGCGCCGCGGCGGCCGAGCAGATCGTCGCCGCCCTGCAGCGTGCGGGCGAGGAACGCGCGGTGGACGTGCTCCTGCTGGCCCGCGGCGGCGGTTCTCTGGAAGACCTGCAGGCCTTCAACGAGGAGGATGTGGCGCGCGCGATCGCCGCCTGTCCGATCCCCGTGGTGACCGGCGTGGGCCACGAAAGCGACGTGACCATCGCCGATTTCGTCGCCGACCTGCGCGCATCCACCCCCACCGCGGCGGCCGAGGCGGTCAGCCCCGACGGCCCTGCCCTGCGCCAGCAGCTCAACGAGCTGCGCGCACGCCTGGAGCAGCGCCTGGCGCGCCGCATCCACGAGGATCGCGCGCGCCTGGAAGGTCTCGCCGGCCGCCTGCAGCGGCGCCATCCGCGGCAGATCCTGGAACGCAACCTCCAGCGCCTCGACGAGCAGCGCGAACGCCTGCAACGCGCCGGGCGGCTGCGTCTGGAACGCGCGGAACAGCGCCTGCAGCGCGCCCGCCTGCGCCTCGCCGGGGCCTCTCCCGGGGCGCGGCTGAACCACGCCCGCCTGCGCCTGGAACACCTGCGCCAGCGGCTGCAGCAGGTACGCCCCGACCGCGATCTGGCGACCCGGCGCGAACGCCTGCACCGCCTGGATCAGCGCCTGCGCAGCGCGACGCAGCGCCAGCTGGATGCACGCCGGCGCCAGTTCGAGGCGAGCCGGCGCCAGCTGCACGCGCTGGATCCCACCGCGGTACTGCGCCGCGGCTACGCCATCCTGTCCACCGAGGACGGCGGACTGCTGCGGGATGCCGCCGACGTGACCCGCGGAGACGCGGTTTCCGCCCGCCTGGCAAGTGGCCACGTCGACCTGACAGTGGTCCGCAGCCACCCCACAACGGAAGCCCCGGAATGAGCCCGCACCCCGAAAAGCCCCGCGACCCGTTCGTCCGCGGGCCCGCCGAACCCGACCCCGCCAAGCTGGAGCACGAGGTAAGCGCCGCGCTGGAGGAGGACCTCGGACCCGGCGGGCTGGCCGCCGACGTGACCGCGGCGCTGGTCCCGGCCGGGCGGCATGCGCGCGCCTCGCTGTGGCTGCGCGAGGACGCCGTCATCTGCGGCCAGCCCTGGGCGGAACGCGTGTTTGCCCGCCTGGACCCCGACCTGCGCATCGAATGGGCCGTCGCCGAGGGCGAGACCTGCGCGGCCGATACGCGGATCGCCCGCATCGAGGGGCCGGCCCGCGCGCTGCTGGCCGGCGAGCGCGCCGCCCTCAACCTGCTGCAGACCCTGTCCGGCACCGCCACCGAGACCGCGCGCTGGGTGGCGCGCCTGCAGGACCACCATGCACGCATCCTCGATACCCGCAAGACCCTGCCCGGCCTGCGCCACGCGCAGAAGTACGCGGTGCGCATCGGCGGCGGCCACAACCACCGCCTGGGCCTGTGGGACGCGGTGCTGATCAAGGAAAACCACATCGCCGCCTGCGGCTCCATCGCCGCCGCGGTGCAGCAGGCGCGCACGCTGGGCGCCGGGCGCTGGGTGGAGGTGGAGACCGAAAATCTGGAGGAGGTCGACCGGGCGCTGGCCGCCGGGGCCGACGTGATCATGCTGGACGAGCTGGAATCCGCAGATCGCGCCGAGGCAGTGCGGCGCATCCGCGGGCGTGCGATCTCCGAGGCCTCCGGCGGGGTGTCTGCCGCAACCCTGCTGGAAGTCGCCGACTCGGGGGTGGACTACATCTCGGTGGGGGCGCTGACCAAGCACCTGCGGGCGGTGGACCTGTCGCTGCGTCTCGACAGCGACGCCTGACGCCCTACCACCACTTCTCGTATTTGAGCTGCGCCTCGGGGATGCCCCACTCGCCAAGGAGCGTGGCCATGTCCTCGATGAACTCGCGCGAGCCGCAGAAATAGAACAGCGCGTCGCGCGGCAGCTCCAGCGACTCCAGCAACGAATGCGAGATCCGCCCGGTATGCCCCAGCCAGTCCTCCGCCTCGCGGGTTACGGTCAGGGTCACGTCGATGTTGTCGGCCTGCGCCAGGCGCTCCAGCTCCTCGGGGAAGAGCACCTCGTCCTGACGCGCCACGCTGTAGACCAGGTGCGCATTCACCTCGGGCGCCGACTGGTGCACATAGCGCAGGATGCTGAACAGCGGGGTCACCCCGATGCCAGCCCCCAGCAGCACCACGTTGTCGGCCATGCCACGCTCGAAGAAGAAATCCCCCTGCCCCGGCGTGATGTAGACGGTGTCGCCCTCGCGCGCCGCGGTGTGCAGATGGTGGGTGGCCGCATGGTGATCGGCGTACTTGATGGCCAGCTCCAGGCGGCCGTCATCGCGCGGCGCGGAGACCACCGAATAGCCGCCGACGAAGGGCTTGGCATCGCCCTGCGGGATCACCAGGTCCAGCCACTGGCCGGCCCGCGACACGAAGCGCTGCGGGTCCGCCGCCAGCGTGAAGCTGCGGATCAGCGGGGTCACCTGCTCGATGCGCTCGATGCGCGCGGGCATGAAGTGATCGGGCAACGAATCCAGGCCGTGTTCCATGCGGGTTCCTTTATCTCGGGACGGATGCCCGGCTTTTCAGGGATTATTCGGGGGGGTTGATTCGGGATCGCCGCGCAGCTGGCGACGGGCCTGCTGATACAGGGTCTCCTGCTGGGCGAAATCGAGCGCGGACAACGACTGCCCCCGGCCTTCGGCCAGGGCCTCCATGCGCCGGTAGCGGGCCTCGAACTTGCGGGTACTGCCGCGCAGCGCGCCCTCCGGATCCACGCCCAGATGGCGCGCCCAGTTGGACACCGCGAACAGCACGTCGCCGACCTCTTCGGCCACCGCGTCCGGATCGGCACCGGCGGCGACCGCTTCGTTCACCTCGGCCATCTCCTCGTGGATCTTGTCGACCACCGGGCCGGCATCGTCCCAGTCGAAGCCGTCACGCGCGGCCCGCCGCTGGGTCTTGACCGCGCGGGCCAGCGACGGCAGAGCCAGCGGGATGTCGTCCATTGCGCTGGCATGGCCCCGCTGCTCGCGGGAGGCGGCCTTGTCGGCCTCCCAGGCCGCCTCGCGTTCGGCATCGTCACCGAAGGCGTGGCCGGCAAACACGTGCGGATGGCGCCGCACCAGCTTGTCGGCGATCCCGCGGGCGACGTCATCCAGATCGAAGCGCCCGGCTTCCTCGGCGATGCGCGCCTGGAAGACCACCTGAAACAGCAGGTCCCCGAGTTCTTCCCGCAGCTCGGCGGTGGCGGCCGCGTCGCCGGCATCCCGCGCCACGGCGTCGGCCAGCTCATAGGCCTCTTCGAGGGTGTGCGGGACAATGCTCGCGGCGGTCTGTGCGCGGTCCCAGGCGCAGCCGTGCTCGGGGTCGCGCAGCTGCGCCATGATCGCACGCAGCCGGGCCATCGGATCGGATTCGCTCATGCCAAGGCAGTGTACGGGTGGCCTGCCCCCGGCGCCAACGACTCCGTACGAGCGACCGGGAGAATCGTCGCGAACATCCCTGCGCTCAGGCCGGGTTCAGGCGCGGATGGGTCTCCTCGCCCCACCACCAGACCAGGGCCCCGGACAGGAACATCGCGATCACCACGAACCAGAAGCCCCATTCCACCGAGCCGCCCAGGTGCGCGACGATGCCCAGCCCCAGCGCCCCGATGCCGTAGCCCAGATCGCGCCAGAAGCGGTAGGTGCCGATCGCCGATCCGCGCCAGTTGGGATGCGCGATGTCCGCGACCGCCGCGCTCAGGTTGGGATACAGAAGGGCCATGCCGAAGCCGGTGACCACCGCGGCGAACGACCACCAGATGACCCCGGAACCGAGCAGGGTCAGCCCCACCCCGGCGCCGCAGATCCACATGCCCCAGACGATGGGCTTCATGCGGCCGATGTGGTCGGACAGACGGCCGGTGAAGAACTGCGAGCCACCCCAGACGAAGCCATAGATGCCGACGATCCAGCCGATCGCGGCCAGACCGAGGCCCTGCTGGTACAGGAACACCGGATAGAAGACCCACACCAGCGCGTCCACGAACTTCTCCACCAGCCCGGCCTGACTGAACGCCGCCATGCGCCGGTCGCGCCAGGACATCAGGGTAAACACCTGCCAGGTCGTGGGCGCATCGGGGATGTTCTGCGGATAGCGCGCCACCGGGCCGTCGTTGCGACCGGCCGCATGGCGGGCCCCCTCGGCCTTCGCCCAGTCAATGGTCTCGCGCACCAGCAGGAAGGTCATCGCGATCGCCAGCGCGATCACCACCAGGCCAAAGACCAGCAGGCCGACGCGCGGACCGAGGGCGGACGCCATGTACCCGGTCACGATGCCGGCCACGGCCACGCCGACGTAGCCGGAGAACTCGTTCATGCCCATGGTGAAGCCGCGCTCGTCGGCCCGGGTGATGTCCATCTTGGCGGTCTGCGTCATCGACCAGGCCAGACCCTGGTTCACGCCCAGCAGCACCGTGGCCGCGACGATCCAGCCCCAGGTCGGGGCGTACAGGATCATGAACGGGATCGGGATGGCGGACAGCCAGCCCAGCAGCAGGACATTCTTGCGCCCCATGCGCTCGGACAGCCGGCCGGCGACGAAATTGAGCGCGCCCTTCACGATACCGAAGGCCACCACGAAGGCCGTCAGCAGCATGAACGAGCCCTCGGCCACGCCGAACTCGTCCTCGGCCAGCGCCGGGATGACCGTGCGCATCATGCCGATGGTCAGGCCGACGAAGAACACCTGGATCAGCTGCTGGCTGAACTGCCCGAGGTTCTCGCGGATCCCGTGCGTGATGTGATCGTAGGCCTCGGCGGCCCTGTGCTTGTCCATGTTCCGGTTTCCTCTGGGAATGCGTTGTCTCGCGGCCGGAGCGCCGGCCGCGTCAGTCCTGCTCGTCGGCCAGCGGCAGGCCGGCGTGGCGCCATTCGGCCACGCCCTCCTCCACGCGTTGCGCGGCGATCCCGTGCTTGCGTAGAAGGGCGACGGCCTCCTTCGCCATCAGGCAGTAGGGGCCGCGGCAGTAAGCGACCACCGGGCGGTCGGCCGGCAGTTCCTGCAGGCGCTGATTCAGCTCTTGCAGCGGGATGGAACGCGCGCAGGGGAGATGCCCGGCGGCGTACTCGACCCCGGGGCGCACGTCCAGCACCACCACTTCGCCGCGCCGGGCCTGTTCCAGCAGTTCCGGACCGGCGACCGGGGCCAGCTCGTCGGCACGCTCGGTCAGCTCGCGGGTGGCCGCCTGCAGCTCCAGAAGGCGCTCCTCCGCGAGCGTGCGCAGCATGACCCAGAAGTCCGCGACGTGGCGGTCGGCGAGCCGATAGTGGACATGACGCCCGTCGCGACGGGCCTCCACCAGGCGGGCCTCGCGCAGGGCCTTGAGGTGGGCACTGACCAGTTTGACGCTGACGTCGGTGTCCGCTGCCAGCTGCTCGACGGTCTTCTCCCCCTGCACCAGCACCTCGATCAGCTCCAGGCGCTTGGGGCTGGCCGCGGCGCGCGTGATCCGCGCCACCTGCTCGTACAGCACGTCCTTCAGATCGCGCTCGTTCATCCGGGTGCGACTCTCATTCTAATATTCGTTGGAATGAAAGATACTGAGACCGGGACGGCGACACAACCCCGGTTTCTACAGGCCCTTCGGCTTTTGTGCCTTTGTTGCGCGTCCGCTATTTCTGAGTAGATTGGTCAACAATTCATTCAGCACATGCTGATTCGCTGAATGAAGCGACAATGCCCGAGGGCATCTTCCGCAAACTAAGGAGGTCGTTATGAGCAATCTGATCCAGAACTTTCCGCCGGATGGTGTGGTGACCCTCAACCGGGTCATTCTGAAACCGGAATACACCATCGACGACCTGCAGGAACGCGTGGCCGTGCTGTGCGAGAACGTGAAGACCTATCACTCGGACACGGGCTTCGTCGGCGGCTTCGTGGCCATGAACTCGGGTGAAGTCTCCAACGAGGGTTCCACCATCGGCCAGGCCGTGGAGAGCCCGTTGAAGGACAAGGAAGCGCTGATCATCACCTTCTGGCGCTCGATGGAAGAGCATGAGGCCTCCCATCGCAGCGAGACCTTCCAGCCACTTTTCCAGAACGTGCTGGAGCTGTGCGAAAACGGCAACGAGGAAATCGCCTACGAGATGCTGTGGTCCGGCGCGGCCTACGATCCGGAAGAGGCGAAGGCTGCGCGCGAGGCCAAGGAGATGCACGCCGCTTGATCGTGGGCGTCTCTCCGGACACCCCTTCGTACGTGAAGCGTGGAATTGCCGGGGCCTGCGGGCCCCGGCTTTTTTGTGTAAGCGAAATTAATTCGCAAACCGCGCCGGCCGCAACCGGCACCCCGAGCGAGGGGCTCCGGAGAGGGGTCAGTCGCGGTCGTGCTTGCGCTCTTCGGTGGGGGTGGAGGGTTTTACCTCCTCCGAGGCGAGGGTGTGGGTCTCGGGATCGTAGCGATCCTTGAGTTCGTCCTTGAGGGTCCCTTCCCACAGCGGGATGCCGACGAAATAACCAGCGCGGCCAATCAGGTGCGCGGCCACCGGGGCGGTCAGGATGATGAACACCACGATCGCCAGCGCGCGGGCGGTAACCGCACCGTCATCGAAGAACACCGCGGCCGCCACCACCATGGTGCCACCACCCAGCGCACCGGCCTTGGTGGTCGCATGCATGCGGGTCAGCAGGTCGGGCATGCGCAGGGCGCCCAGCGCCGCCAGCAGCATCAGCAGCGAGCCCGTCAGCAGGAGTAAGGCGGTGATCCATTCAATCATCACTGCGGTACCCTCCCTTTTCCAGGTACCGCGCGAAGCCCACCGCCGCGAGGAACGCGGTCAGCGCCAGCACCACGGCCACGTCGAGGAAGTTGGCCATGCCGGTTGCCACCGCATGCGTGGCAATGAACCCCACGGTCAGCGAAGCGATCAGCTCCAGCGCCACCACCCGGTCGGGCAGGCTGGGACCCTTGATCAGACGTATGAAGATGATCACCAGCGCCAGGCTGAGGATCACGAAGGTCGCGGTCACGGCCCAGTCGAGAATCGCCATCAGTCGATCAGCTCCATCACGCGGCTTTCCAGATCCTGCAGTTCGCGCCGCAGCTTGTCTTCGTCCTGCAGATACATCGCATGGATATACAGCACCTTGCGATCGGTGGAAACGTCCAGGCTGAGGGTGCCCGGGGTCACCGAGATCAGGTTCGCCAGCACGGTGATCTGCGCGTCGGTATGGGCGCGCAGCGGGAACGCGATCACCCCGGGCTTCATCAGGTGCGTGGGCGTCAGCACGTCCCAGGCAACCACCAGGTTGGCCTTGATCAGATCATAGATGAAGAACGCGATGAAGGAGATCACCTTCGGCACCTTCCAGAAGAAGCTGCTGTGATCCGCCTTGCGGTTGAACGCAATCCACAGGGCCATGTAACTGAACACGAGGCCGGATAGCAGGCTGGTCGCGGTGAAACTGCCGGTCAGCATCATCCAGGCCAGCGCCAGCAGGAGGTTGAGTGCGAGCAGGTTCATCGCGCGTCGTCCCCCAGAATCGCCTCGACATAGGCGTCCACGTCCAGCATCTGCTCACCGGCCGCCAGCGACAGCTGCAGGAACGGTTCGGCCGCCACACCCATCAGTACCGCCAGCGCGGCCAGCACCGCCACCGGCGCATACAGCAGCCACATCCCTCGCCGATCCGGCCAGCTTGGTCCGACGGCCGGGGCCTGTTCGCCACGCGGATCGGCCTTCCAGAATGCCTCGGCCCAGATCTTCACCATGGAGTAGAAGGTGAGCAGGCCGGTGATCAGCGCGACGGCCACGATCCAGTAGGCCTCGACCTCCAGCCCCGCGCGTACCAGCATCAGCTTGACCAGGAACCCGGACAGCGGCGGCAATCCGGCCAGCGACAGCGCAGCGATGAGGAACAGCACCGACAGCCCCGGATGGGTGCGGTACAACCCGCCGAGATCCTTCAGCTCGTGCGTGCCACGGGCGAAGTACGAGATCCCGCTGATCAGGAACAGGTTGGTCTTGACGATGCTGTGATGAAGGATGAACAGCAGCGAGCCGGCGAGCGCCAGCGGGGTATGCAGGGCCAGCCCCATGAGCATGTAGCCGATCTGGCTGACGCTGTGGAAGGCCAGGATGCGGCGGAACTCGAACTGCGCGGCCGCGCCCAGCACGCCCACCAGCATGGTGAAGCCGGAACCCCACAGCAGGATGTTCTGGGTGACTTCCGGGGCCTCGGTGAACATCAGGGTGAAGAAGCGGATCAGCGCGTACACCCCGACCTTGGTCAGCAGCGCGGCGAAGATCGCCGAGATCGCCACCGGCGGCGTGTGGTAGGAGGCCGGCAGCCAGAAGAACAGCGGGAAGGCCGCCGCCTTGATCGCGAAGGCCACCATGAACAGCACGCCCACCACGGTCACCAGTCCGGTGTTTTCGGCCTCGCCCATGTAGGCCGCCAGCTCCGCCATGTTCAGGGTACCGAACAGGCCATAGGTCAGCCCCACCGCGGCCAGCAGGATCAGCGAAGACACCAGGTTGAGGGTGACGTACTTGATCGCCCCCTCCATCTGCGCGCGCTCGCCGCCGAGGATCAGCAGCGCGAACGAGGCGACCAGCAGGACCTCGATCCACACGTACAGGTTGAAGATGTCCCCGGTGAGGAAGGCCCCGGCCACGCCGGCGAGCAGCAGCTGCAGCAGCGGGTGGTAGCCGAAGCGCTCGTGATCCGGGGTCATCGACACCAGCGAGTACACGGCCACGATCAGCCCCATCACGCCGGTCAGCAGGACCATGGTGGCGCTCAGCAGGTCGGCCGCCAGCACGATGCCGAACGGCGCCTGCCAGCTCCCCATGTGCATGGCCAGCACGCCGTCGTTCCAGACCGAAACCAGCAGCCAGATCCCGGCGGCGGTCAGCGAGAGGCCGCCCACCACGCCGACCACGCGCTGCACCCCGCGCCACTGCCAGAAGGCCAGCGCGAGGCTCCCGAAAAACAGGGGGATGATGACCGGAAGGGCGACCTCGATCCTCACGTGTCCGTATCCTTCATTTCGTCCAGGTCATCCGCGCCCACCACCTCGTAGGCGCGATGGATCAGCACCACCGCAAAGGCGAGCACGCCGAAGCTGATGACGATCGCGGTGAGGATCAGGGCCTGCGGCAGCGGGTCGGCCACCGCACCCTCGGGCGTGAGCATGCCCTCGGGGATCAGGGGGGGCGCGCCACGGGTCAGGCCCGAGGTGGCGAAGATCAGCAGGTTGGCGGCATTGGACAGCAGGATCAGGCCGATCACCAGCTTGACCAGGCTGCGCCGCAGCATCAGGTAGGTGGCCGTGGCGAACAGCACGCCCACCAGGATCGCGAGCAGGGGTTCCGCAGTCATTCTTCCGCCTCCGCCAGGGCCAGGACGATGGTCAGCACGGTGCCGATCACCACGAGGTACACGCCGATGTCGAACACCAGCGGGGTGGAGAGCTTGAGCTCGCCGAACAGTGGGACCTCCACGTCCCACCACAGCGAGGTCAGAAAGGCACGCCCCTGCAGCAGCGCGGGCACCCCGGACAGAGTCGCCAGCAGCAGACCGATGCCCAGCATGTTGCGCGGGTCGATGCGCAGGATGGCGCGCGCCTTGTAGACATCGAAGGCGAACATGTACAGCGCGAAGGCCATCGCCGCCACCAGACCGGCGATGAATCCGCCGCCCGGCTCGTCATGGCCGCGCAGCAGCAGGAACACCGAGAACAGCAGCAGCAGTGGCAGCAGCAGCCGCGTCCCCGTCTGCAGGATGAGCGAGCCGGCCATCATGACTTGCGGTCCTCCGCGCGGAACTTGATCATCGCGTACACGCCTACCGCGGCCAGCGCGAGCACGAACAGCTCGCCAAGGGTATCCAGGGCGCGGAAGTCGACCAGGATCACGTTGACGATGTTGCGCCCGTAGGCCGACGGCTCGGACTCGGCAATGTGGTATTCGGAGATCGCCGGGAAGTACTGCACGCCCAGGGTGGCCATCAGCACCGCGGTCATCGTCACGCCCACCGCCAGCGAGGCGATCACGTCACGCACCCGCGTGAGCGGATTGGAGAATTTCAGGAAGCCCGGCAGGCGGAACAGCACCAGAACCAGCAGGATCACGGTCAGGGTCTCGACCAGGACCTGGGTGATCCCCAGATCCGGCGCGCTGAAGAACACGTAGATCAGCGCCACGCCGAAGCCCACGATGCCCAGCGAGGCCACCGCGGCCAACCGCGAATTCGTGGTGGCCACGAACATCGCCGCCAGCGCCACCAGGGCGACGATCACCCACTCGTGGATCAGGATGTCGTCGAAGCGTACCGAGACCTCGAAACCGCCCAGGGCCGCGAAGGTCCCGACCACCAGGGCGACGGTGGTGAGCATGGTCACCATGACGTAGGTGCGCAGATGGCCGTTCTGCAGGACGCGGGTCTGGAAATCCGAGAACCAGACCAGTCCGTCCATGAAACGCTCGTAGCCGCGCTCCGGCGCGATGCGCATGGCCGGCGCCATGCCCCGTCCTATGCCGGCACGCACCGAATCCCAGAAGCGATAGATCACCAGACCCGCGGCCAGGCTCAGCAGCGACATGCCCAGCGGCAGATTGATGCCGTGCCACAGCTTGAGCTCCATGCCGGGATCGGCCCCGTGGATGGACATCGCGGTGGCTGCCACCAGCGGCTGCGCCAGGGCCGGGAACAGACCGAGGACCAGACCCAGCACCGACAACACCGCCGGGCCAGCCAGCATCGCACCGGGCGATTCATGCGGCGTGCGCTTGAATTCCCGACGCGCACCGAAGAACGGCCGCAGGCCCACGATCGCGGCCACCGCCACCACCAGGATCGCCGAGCCCAGCGCCAGCAGCGGCAGGACCACGGCCAGCGCGTCCGGCGCACCCAGGGCCGCCTCCAGCATCAGTTCCTTGCCGACGAAGCCGAACAGCGGCGGCAGCCCGGCCAGCGACAGCGCGGCGATCACCGAGAACGCCGCGGTCAGCGGCATCGCGTGGCGCAGCCCGCCCATGTTCGGAACTTCCTTCTCGCCGGTGCCGTGGTCGATGGACCCGGCGAGCATGAACAGCGCACCCTTGTACAGCGAATGCGCCAACAGGAACGCGGCCCCGGCCATCGCGGCATACGGTGTGCCGATGCCGATCAGCATGGTCAGCGTGCCCAGCGCCATCACCGTGGAATAGGCCAGCAGCTTCTTGATCTCGGTGCTCTGGATGGCCATCCAGGCCCCGGTGAACATGGTCACCGCCCCGAACAGGCCCAGCGTCCAGGTCCACAGCTCGGTGCCTCCCAGTTCCGGGTTCAGGCGCGCCATCAGATAGACCCCCGCCTTCACCATGGTGGCCGAGTGCAGGTAGGCCGAGACCGGCGTGGGCGCGGCCATCGCGTTGGGCAGCCAGAAATGGAACGGGAACTGGGCCGACTTGGTGAAGGTGCCCAGCAGGATCAGGATCACCAGCGGCAGATACAGCGCATGCTCGTGCAGAGAGTCCTCGCCGGCCAGGATCTCCGAGAGTTCCCAGGAACCGGCCGCCATCGCCAGCAACACCAGTCCGGCGAGCAGGGCCAGACCGCCGCCCACCGTTACGATCAGGCCCTGCAGCGCGGCCTTGCGCGCCTTGAGATCCTCATGGTTGTAGCCGATCAGCAGGTAGGAGGTGATGCTGGTCAGCTCCCAGAAGATGAACATCAGGATGATGTTGTCGGCCAGCACCAGCCCCAGCATGGAGCCCATGAACGACAGGATCAGCACGTAGAAGCGCCCGAGGTCGCGGTGCGCCTCGAGGTAGCGCCCGGCGTAGCTGACCACGAACACGCCGATGCCCGCGATCAGCAGCGCGAACATCAGCGACAGGCCGTCGATCAGGAACGAGAACTGGACATCCAGCCCGGGCATCCACTGCCAGGCCAGGCGCACGCTCTCGCCCCCCACGACGGCGGGCAGGAAACTCGCGAAATAGACGAACAGGGCCGCCGGCAGCAGGGCCAGTACCCAGCCGCTGTGGCGCCCGGTGGCCCGATGCACCACGGGCGCCAGCGCCGCCACCACGAAGATTGAAAGAATCGCGAACAGCATCCAGATGGACGTCCTGACAGGGGTCGGGAAGACGCCCGGCGGGCGCCCGTCACAGAATGGCGAAGGCTACCGGGTCAGCCGGGGGCGCGCAACAGCACACCCCCGGTAGCGGGTACTCAGTTCAGCCAGTCGCTGCGCCGACGACGGCTCGGCAGCCGCGTCAGAATGACCCCGAGGATCGCGCTGCCCACTGCCACCGCAGCCCCGGTCATGAACCAGCGGCGGTCGCTGTCGGCGCGCATCACGTCGACCTGTCGGCGATATTCCTCGGCCGTCTCGCGGGTCTCCAGGAGTTCCTCTTCCAGCTGCTCGTTGCGGCGCTGGATCTCCGCCGGACGCTCGGCAATGTCGCGCAGCTCCTCGAGTTCCTCCTGCATGCCGTTGATCCGGTCGGCCTTCTCGTCGCGTTCCTGGCGCAGCGCGTTACGCTCGTCCAGCAGCTCGGCGATGCGGCCCTCCTGATCGTCGGCCCCGGAACGGATCTCGGCCAGTTCCTCTTCCACCTCGGCCAGGCGCTCGCGCGCATGCGGCTCGTCCTGCAGATATCGGCTGAGGATCCAGGCTTCGTTGCCGCTGGGGAGCCGGATCCGGCTGTAACCGCTGTCTTCCTCCAGCACCTCGACCCGGTCACCGGAGTCCAGCGAACTGATGATCCGGCCGCCCTCGGGGCTGGACCAGACCCCCGTCTCGAGGGTGTCGGAAACGTAACGGGTCTCCGCCGCGGCCGAACCTCCGGCGAGCAAAAGCCCCGCCAGCGTCACTGTCATCAGCCCCTTTCGCATTCGCACCCCGCGTACCTCGGTCAATGTTTCGGATCGGACCGCCATTCTAGGCGAACGTCCGGTCAGGCACACATACCTCTGGCGGATGAGGTGAAACGCGTCACGCACCAGGAACACCCCCTGACCGGCGCGCCGCCAGGGCGCGACGGATCCACCCGGGCAGAAAGATCACCACCTCGAAGGCGGCCGGCAGCAGGCGACGCAGCTGGCATGCCCCCACGGCCAGCAGGTACAGCAAGCCGGCGAGCAGGCCCAGCAGGGTGCTCAGGAGACCGCCGAGTAGCACACGGGTCGCCTGCAGCAGCCCCACGACCCACACCGGCACCAGCGCCAGAACAAGCGGGATCAACAGTCCCAGGGCCGCGCCGACCAGCTGTTCCGCATGACGGATACCCGGCGGCAGTGCCCGCTCCTCGCCCTCCAGCAACAGCGTCACCAGCTCGTGCTGATACACCAGCCAGTCGAGATGGAATCCGGCCAGTGCGGACACTGCCGCCACCAACGCGAGCACCCCGATGGAAACCGCCGCCAGGGCCCGCGGTGCCCAGCCGCCACCCTCCATCAGGGCCCGCGGCAGCGTGCGGGTGACGCCGCGAGTCTCGGCCAGGATCCAGCCGGCCAGCGTCGCCATTCCCAGCAACAGGAACAGCATCCACTCGGCCCCCGGCGCGGTGAGGCCCGAGCCCTCCGCTGGATCCGGGAACATGCCGGCCAGGGCGGGGCCGAACACATGCTGATGCACCACCACGGCCAGCGCCGCCAGCGCCAGCCCGGCCGCCCCCATCAGCCATTGCGTCGCGGCCTGGGCATGCGCCGGCAGGGCCCGGCCCAACCGCTGCCCATCCTCCCCGCGGCGATTGAGCGAACGGTCCAGGCGTTCGCCCTGGCGTTCAAGCCGGCCCAGCTCGTCCTGCACCTGTTCCAGCCGCGCGACCATCTCGCGCAGCGGACTGTCGACCCGGCGCCGCGCCGACAGCAGGGCGCTGGCCGAGCGACGCTGCTCCTCCAGCCCCGAGCGGGCAATGCGCAGCACCGTGTCTTCCATGTCGTGCGCCAGGCGCCGTGCCTCCGGGGTCTCGCCGGCCGGGGTCTGCGCCAGCGCCTCCAGGCGCGAGACCCAGACCGGCTCCTCGGTCAACCGGCGTTCGTCGCGCTGGTAGGCCTCCTCCATCAGCCGCAGGGTGTCGTGTGCCTGCTGGCGCAGGGCCGGCAGCTGTGCGAGGTCATGCCCCACCATCTCGGCGTACCGGCGTTCCAGCGCGGTTACCGCACTGTGGATGCGTTCAGCCTCCAGCCGCTCCACGTGTTGCCCGTGCCAGCCCTGCACGGCATCGCGCAGGTGCAGGACCTGGCGGCGCAGGGCACAGGTCCCGCGCGCCAGCGCCGCCGCCACCGCGACCAGAAAACGCCGCAGCGGTTGCCGGGCCAGATCGAGCAGTCCGATGGCGATCGCGATCGCCAGGATCCACAACAGAACGGTGGCCGCCACTTCTCCCCCTTTCGGACCGCGCCACACACCGGCGGCAGGCCGGGGCGAAGACGCGGACTCGCGGTCTGGATGTCGGACCCGATTATGCACGACCCGCAGCCGCCTCGCCGTGCCATCCCCATGACCGGGATTCTGACCGGCCTCAAGTTCCGGACGGGCACGCCGATACCCCGATTAAATCTTCGGAGGATCCGCGATGCTTGATCTCGAACTCCTGTCCGGTCCGTCGGTGTCCACTCACGACGAACCGCAGTGGCTGGACACCGGCTTCACCGCGGGCTGGATTCCGGCCTTTCGTCACCGTGGCAACGGCGAGGTGCATGCCAGCCACCTGGAAGACGGCCGCCTCGCCAGTGCCCATATCCTGGACACCCTTCCGGATGCCTGGGTGGCCGAACGCGACGACCGGGGACGGCCCGATTCGCTGATCCCGCAGGTTCAGGCCGGTTACCTGCGCGGGGATCGTTTCTTCACCCTGGCGGAGCTGCTGCGCTACCCGGCCGACGCCTGACCCGCCCTTCCCGCCGCCGGCCCCGGCGGCGGGAATTGCTTTTGCCCGCCGGTTTCGGTCCAATACCGGGCTTTTCCCCCGAGCATCCTCCCCATGCAGAAGAATCAGTACGATCGCGACGAACTCCTGGCCTGCGGCTACGGCAACATGTTCGGCCCGGGCAACGCCCAGCTGCCGGTCCCCAACATGTTGATGATGGACCGGGTCACGGAGATCAACAGCGATGGCGGCCAGTACGGCAAGGGCGAGATGCTCGCCGAACTGGACATCCACCCGGACCAGTGGTTCTTCGCCTGCCACTTCCCCGGCGACCCGGTGATGCCCGGCTGCCTGGGACTGGACGCGATGTGGCAGCTGGTCGGCTTCTATCTCGCCTGGTTGGGCAACCCCGGCCGCGGGCGCGCGCTGGGCGTGGGCGAGGTGAAGTTCACCGGCCAGGTGCTGCCGACCGCCGAACGGGTCACCTACCACGTGGAAATGAAACGGGTGATCTCGCGCAAGCTGGTGCTGGGCATCGGTGACGGCACAGTGCAGGTGGACGGTCGTACGATCTACGAAGCCACCGACCTGCGCGTCGGCCTGTTCACCTCCACCGAAAACTTCTGAGGCAGCCCCAGCACGTCCCGGTGCCCGACCCGCAGGCGGCCCTCGCCCCGATCAATATGGGCGCGGCGCCGCTCGCCCCATTCCCGGAACGCCGCCGCCCGGCCAGGCTCGATCGCGGACGCCGCGGCCACCCAGCCATCCATCAGGGCACTTGCCAGGCCCGCCCGTGACGCGTCGAGATCCCAGACCGCATCGGCCATCTCGACGGCGTAGCCATGGTCTTCCAGGCGTCGCGCCAGATATTCGCCGGCCCGCGGGCCCAGGGCCGGGCCGAACCCCTTGTCGGTGAGCTGGTGGCGATTGACCGCCGCGCGCAGCGCCGCATCCCCGTGGTCCGCGGGACTTGCCTCGATCCGGCCGTCGTAACTGAGCGCGAACAGCACCGCGGCCCCGCGCTCTGCACAGGCCGCCACCAGCCGGTCCAGCCAGTCCGCCGAGACCAGGTCCAGCAGCGCGGAGCCGGTCACCACCAGCGGCTCGCCCGGCGGCGGGTCCGGCAACGGCGGCGGCCCTGCGGCGAAGTCTTCCACCCGGCGTTCGCGCACGTATTCGCCACCCGCGCCCCGGCAGGCCGCCTCCAGCAGTTCCGCGTCGTGGTCCACCAGGGTCCAGTGCTGAGGTTCCGGCAGCCGCGGCGCCAGCCAGCGCAGGCCGGAACCCCGGCCGGCACCCAGATCGAACACGCGCAGGGGCGTCTGTGGCGTCGCCCGCACCTGCCGCGCCCAGGCGTCCAGGGCATCGGCCAGGGCGGTCGAACGCGCCGCATGGTCCGCGGGCTCGCGCAGGCTCAGCCAGCCGGCATCGAAGTGCTCGCTCACGGCGCCAGTTCGCGCAGCGCGCGCTCCATCGCCTCCACCGACGCCGGCCAGTCGGACATGCGCCGCGCGGCCTCGCGGCCGGCCATGCCGGCGGCCCGCCGCGCCTGCGGGTCGTCCAGGAAACGCGCCAGTGCCTCGCGCAGGGCCCGGATGTCACCCGGCGGAACCCGCTCCCCGGCGGCGGCCGGAACGGTGTACGGGATCGCCCCGCCGGTGGTCGTGACCACCGGCAGGCCGCGCGCCATGGCCTCGGTGAACACCATGCCGAAGCCCTCGTATTCGCTGGGCAGCACGAACAGCGAAGCGGCGTCGTACAGCACCGCCAGATGCGCCTCCGAGCAGGCCCCGGTGATGCTGACCCGGTCCTGCAGACTGCCCTCTTCGACCTGGCGGTGCAGGCCCTGCACGAACGTCGGGTCACGGTCCGCCGGCCCCGCGAGCACCAGATGCCAGGGCCGGTCGGTGAGCCCCGCCAGCGCCGCGAGCAGATGCTGCTGGCCCTTGCGCGGGATCAATGCCCCCACCGCGAGCAGCCCGGGCGGCGCACCCGGGGCCGGCCCGGATGCCACGGCATGCCGCTCCACCCCCGGCGGGACCACCCGCAGGCGCGCGGACTCGACACCCCACCCGGCGAGCACCTCGGAGGTGAACGCACTGGTGGTGACGATGCCCTCGGCGGCCGCCAGTCCGGCGTGTTCCAACGCCAGCAGTTCGCGGCGGCGCCGGGCATCCAGACCGGTCTCCTCGCCGAGCGGGTGATGGACCAGCGCGATCAGGCGCAGGCGCCGGGCATGGCGCTGCAGGACCTCCGGGAAGGCCCCGCCGGCCAGACCGTCCACCAGCACTCGCTGACCGTCCGGCGCGGCTGCGAGCGCCGCTTCCAGCGCATGCTCCGCATCCCCCGAGGGCCCGGGGAAGTCCCCTTCCAGTTCATCCACCGCCAGCGACCAGCCCCGCGCGCGCAGGCCGGCGACCATCTGCGCGTCATAGCGGTACCCGCCCGTAGGCTGATCCAGCGACCCCGGCACCAGCAGGCGCAGGTCCGCGGCCTGATTCAAGGAGCGGCCTCATAGGAGGCCCAGGCGACGTGGGATTCGTGCAGGGTCACGCAGACCGCGTCCAGACCCCGCGCAGAGTCACCCAGGCGGCCGTCATGGATGGCATCGCTGATGCGTGCATGGATGGCGCGCGCGAGGAACTCCGTAGTGGTGTTGTGTCCCTCGAACTCCGGCCGGTCGTCCAGATTCTGGTAGTTCAGCTCGCCGAGGATCCCGCGCAGCACCTCCCCGGCACGGCCGATGTCGACCACCAGACCGTCGGCATCCAGCTCGCGCCGCCGGAAGGTCGCGTCCACCACGTAGGTGGCGCCGTGCAGGTTCTGTGCGGGGCCAAAAACCTCTCCGGCAAAACTGTGGGCGATCATGAAATGATCACGGACATTGAGGCTGTACATGCTCGGCTTTCTCCATTCGCAGTGATGGATCAGACCCACACCGGGTCGGGATCCGGGTAGCGGATGCGATGACAGAGGGTGGTCGCGGCGGCCGGCCCGGCCACCCGCGGCATCACCCGGGGCAGATCCTCGAAGGCGTCCTCGCCACTGATCAGCACGTCCAGCACGGGATCGGCCAGCAGCTCCAGGGCCAGCGCCAGGCGCCGGCGATGGTCCCAGCGCGCGGCCCGCGACGGCGGGATACGGCCAACCTGGCTGCTGCGCAGCTCCAGGCGCCGCGAATGGAAGCCCTCGCCCAGCGGCAGGCTCACGGCGCCGTCGCCGTACCAGCTGCCCTCCACCACCCGCGCCTCGGTGCCCGCCAGCTCCAGCGCCTGCACCAGGCCATCGCCATGGCCGCTGCAGTGGATCACCACGTCGCACGAAGCCGGCCCCGGCCGCTCGCGCGCGGCGGCCGGGGCATGCAGCGCGAGGCCCAGGGCCCGGGCCGGTTCGGCGCGCGCGGGTTCGGGGTCGATCAGTGCTACCCGCGTGCCCGGGATCGCGCGGACCAGCCACGCGCACAGCAACCCGACCACGCCCGCGCCGATCACCGCGACCCGGTCACCGGGGCCCACCCCGGCATCCCACACGGTGTTCACCGCCGTTTCCATGTTGGCCGCCAGCACCGCACGGGTGTCGGGCACCGCGTCGGGGATCGGCACCAGCATGGACTCGGGGGCGTTGTAGCGATCCTGATGCGGATGCAGACAGAAGACCCGTTCCCCGGCGCGCGTTCCGCCTTCCACCACCCCCACGCTGATGTAGCCGTATTTCACCGGCGCCGGGAACTCCCCTTCCTGCAGCGGGGCCCGCATCGCGGCGTACTGGTCCGGCGGTACCCGACCGCGGAACACCAGCGATTCGGTCCCGCGCGAGATCGCGCCATAACGCGCCCGTACGCGGCATTCGCCGGGGCCCGGCGGCGCCAGCCGGGTGGCGCGGATCTCGCCTTCTCCGGGGGCCGTGATCCAGAAGGCACGGGCCTGATTCATGCGGGTTCTCGCAACGTTCGGGACACGGGTTCATGCTCGCGGGTTATCCAAGGCCCGCAGTGTAGCCGAGTCGCCACCGTCCACCGCAATCCCGACCCCGGAGGCCGCCACGGATGCCCCTTTCCGCCGTTCTGCGTCGCCCGCTGCACCCCGCCGACCTGATCCTCGGCGGGGTGCTGGCGCTGGCTGTCGCCGGCGGCATCGTGCTGCTGACCCCGGCGGGTCCGGTCCTTCCGCTGGCCACACTGGCGCTGTGGGGACTGCTGGTGGCGCTGGTGGCCGGCAGTGCCGGCCGCAGGGGAGGACTGCAGTCCATCCCCGGACCGGGCAACCGGGTCACCCTGCTGCGCGCGGCCCTGACCGCCCCGGTCGGCAGCGCGGCCCTGCTCGCACCGGTCCCCGGCGCGCTCGCCCACGAAAGCCTGGCGCTGTGGGTCACCGGTCTCGCCCTGCTGGTGCTGCTGCTGGACGGACTGGACGGGGCGGTGGCGCGGCGCAGCGGGACCACCTCGGCCTTCGGCGCGCGCTTCGACATGGAACTGGATGCGGCCCTGATCCTCGCGCTGTCGGTGCTCGCCTGGCAGCCGGGGCCGGCCGGCCCCTGGGTGCTGCTGATCGGGGCGATGCGCTATCTGTTCGTGCTGGCCGGCAGGCGGCTGCCCTGGCTGCGCGCGGAACTGCCGCCCAGTCGGCGCCGTCAGGCGGTCTGCGTGCTGCAGACCCCGGCGCTGCTGATCGCCCTGGCCCCGCCGGTGCCCACGGGGCCGGCCATCGCTGCGCCGACACTCGCCCTGGCCGCGCTGACGGTTTCCTTCGCCGTGGATATCGTCTATCTGTATCGGGGAAGACCCGCGTCGGATTCACCCCTCCCGGAGGACACGTCATGAAGAACCGATTCCGCACCCTGGCCACCACCGCCCTTATGGGACTTGCATGGATGCTGCCAGCCGGCGCCGCGGCCATGGACGAATGGGAGATCGACACCGAGCACTTCGCGGTCGGGTTTATGGTCGATCACGCCGGATACGCGCGAGTGCTGGGGATGTTTCTCGAGGCCGAAGGCGCCTTCATGTTCGACCCGGATACCGGCGAGCTGGGGGAGGGCCATTTCGTGGTGCAGACCGACAGCGTGTTCACCAACCACGAGGAACGCGACGACCATCTGCGTAACGAGGACTTCCTCGACGTGGAAAACTACCCCGAGATGCGTTTTACCGCGACGGACTACGAGCCCACCGGCGAGGACAGCGGGCAACTGACCGGTGATCTCGAACTGCTGGGCGAAACCCGGCCAATCACTCTGGACGTGACCATCAACAAGGTCGGACGCTACCCGTTCCCGCTGGGCGGCGTCTTCTCGCGTCCTTACGTACTGGGCGCCTCGATGCGCGGGGAATTCCAGCGCAGTGACTTCGGCATGGACTACGGGCTGATCCGCGACATCGTGGGGGACACGGTGGAACTGATCATCGAATTCGAGGCGCAGCGTCAGTAGCCGCGCCGGGAAGCCGGGGACCGGGGCCCCCGGCCCTGCCTTCAGGCCGTGGTGTTGACCAGCGTCCCGACGTTGTCGGGCAGCGCCTCGGCCGCACCGGCCGCCGCCTCCACGCTGGCACCGGCCCCCGCGTTCACGTCGGCCACGCCCTCGATCAGCTGCGTCACCGCAGACCCTTCGGCTTCCATGGCACGGTTCATCACCGCGATGTCCTTCTGCTGCATCAGGCTGGCCTGCTGCATCTGCACGGATTGAGAAACCGCTGCGTTGACATCCATGGGTACCTCCTTGACGTTCACAGACGCTTCCGAATGTATGAACCGTCTGCGCCGGGGCTAACGGCAGGCTGCAGTCAGGCTTTAGGGTCCGAGGGAAGATTTTTTCGCACCACCGACGGGCGGGCGGTAAAACGCCGCATCACGCCCCGTGCCACCCGGTCATGCGGGTCGATGGCAAACCCCGCGGCCTCCACCGCCGCCTCGGTGTCGCGATTCGGATGGCAGCCGCCCGCGATGCAGGTCCAGGCCGGCTGCACCCGATCCTGCAGGCGCGCCAGGGTCGGACGCGTGTGCCGCACGTGTTCCAGCATGCGCAGCTCGCCCCCGGTATCCAGCACCCGCCGAACCTCGCCCAGCGCCCGCGGCGGGTCCTGCACCGAACAGAACACCAGCCCTGAAACCACCACGTCGAATCGCCCGTCGTCGAAGGGCAGGGCCTCCGCCCGGGCGATCACCAGCGGCACCTCGGGGGCACGCCAGCGTGCCCGGCGCGCGGCCGCCGGGTCGGGCTCGATGGCCACCACCTGCGCCGGAGATAAATACAGGGGAAGGTTACGACCCGTGCCGCAACCCACCTCCAGGATCCGGCCATGCACGCCGTCCAGCAGGCGCTCCCGCCAGCGGCGCAGACCGAGCAGCTCGGCCACCCGCATGAAGCCATCATAAAGCCAGGGAATCTGTTCCAGTCCGCGCATGTCACCTGCCTTGATCCGGATCCTCCGGTTCCGACCCCGGCGACCGGGAAGAAGTGCCCGACTGCCCCTTTTCGTGAACTGTATCGCACGCACCGGACGCAAATCGGAACTTCTCAGGCTGCGGTTCGTCCGACGCAATGAAGGGTGAGGGAAGCCCCGCCGCCGATCCGGCGGGGGGCTTCAGCCCCCGGGCCACGACGTGGCCACTGCATGGTGTGGACCCGGTCTACGACCGGGGCATCGAGACAACCGACTCCCTCCGTCACACGGTTGTTTCTGGATTAAGCCCGGCCCTGGTCGGGCTTCTTTTTTCGCATCTCCTCATCCGCGATCTTCTCCCCCGCGCCGACACGCCCATGGAACCGGCAACGAAAAAGGCCCGCAACCACCGGATGGCTGCGGGCCTTTGGAATATGGCGTCCCCACGGGGATTCGAACCCCGGTCGCTGCCGTGAAAGGGCAGTGTCCTAGGCCTCTAGACGATGGGGACGCAGAGGCAACGTCCTTGCTGCAAACCTAATCGGGCGGGCCCCGTGGCCTTTCAACACGCCCCCTGACCTTCGGGGGATGCAGGATGGTCGTCACCACACCGTTGAAAAGCAGCAAAAAGCCCAGCGGGACCATCGCGACCAGCATCTTGGACCATGTCTGCTCACCGGCAAACATCAGGCCGAAACCACCGATCAGTCCCACGATCGACAAAACCAGCCCAACGTAAACGGAGATCATCCCAAAACGATGCATCGCTGATCCTGCCTTTCGCCGTAATGGTGGAGCCAGGCGGGATCGAACCGCCGACCTCCTGCATGCCATGCAGGCGCTCTCCCAGCTGAGCTATGGCCCCGTAACCGGCGAGGTGCGTAATTTAGCCACACCCCTTTTACCTGTCAACCCGCCTGCGCGGAAATTCTCGCGATCGCCCGTTCGATCCGCTCCAGCGCGCGCTCGCGCCCGATGAGCACAAGCGTGTCGTCGATCGGTGGAGATACCGTACCCCCGGTCAGCGCGACACGCAATGGCTGCGCGACCTTGCCCAGTTTCAGGTCCAGGCGTTCGGCGGTGTGCTGCACCACCTCGTGCAGGGCCTCCTGTTCCCAGGCCCCCAGGGCACTGAAGCCATCGTGCAGGGTCTGCAGCACCGGGCGCGTATCGGGCGTCAGCTGCTTGCGCTCGGCCTTCGGATCGTAGTCGTCGAAGTCGCGGTAAAAATACACGCTGTTCTCGGCCATCTCGCGCAGCGTACGCGCCCGTTCCCGCTGCGCCAGCACCACCTGCCGCAGTTCCGGCCCCTCGGCGGGATCCACGCCCAGCTGGCCCAGGTGCCATCCCAGCTCCAGCGCCACATGGTCGGGATCCAGGGTCTTGATGTAGTGCTGGTTCAGCCACAGCAGCTTGTCGGGGTTGATGGCCGAGGCGGACTGATTCACGTCCTCGATATCGAACAGGCGTACCAGCTCGTCCAGCGAGAAGATCTCCTGATCACCGTGGGCCCACCCCAGGCGCACCAGATAGTTCAGCAGCGCCTCCGGCAGGTAGCCCTCCTCGCGGAACTGCATCACCGACACCGCCCCGTGGCGCTTGGACAGCTTGGCGCCGTCCGGCCCCATGATCATCGGCAGGTGCCCGTAACGCGGCGGTTCCACACCCAGGGCCTTGAGGATGTTGATCTGGCGCGGGGTATTGTTCAGGTGGTCATCGCCACGCACCACATGGCTGATGCCCATGTCCATGTCGTCCACCACCACGGTGAGGTTGTAGGTCGGCGAGCCGTCGGAGCGGGCAATGATCAGGTCATCCAGCTCGCTGTTCTGGAATGCCACCTTGCCGCGCACCATGTCGTCAACGATGGTCGCGCCCTCGTCCGGGGTGCGGAACCGGATCACCGGCTCCACGCCGTCACGCGGTTCGGTACGTGCGCGGCAGCGGCCGTCGTAGCGCGGCTTTTCCTTGCGTGCCTTCTGCTCCTCGCGCATCGCGTCCAGCTCTTCCTTCGTGCAGTAGCAGCGATAGGCGTGGCCGGAGGCCAGCAGCTGATCGATCACCTCGCGATACCGGTCGAAATGCTCGGTCTGGTAGAACGGGCCCTTGTCGTAGGTCAGGCCCAGCCAGTTCATGCCCTCGAGGATCGCATTCACCGACTCGGCGGTACTGCGCTCGAGATCGGTGTCCTCGATACGCAGTACGAACTCGCCACCATGGTGGCGGGCGTACAGCCAGGAAAACAGTGCGGTGCGGGCACCGCCGATGTGCAGATAGCCGGTGGGGCTCGGGGCGAAACGGGTACGCAGGGTCATGCTCGGACCATCGGTTGCTTGGGTGAACGGGTGCACAGGGTAGCAGACGACCGCGCCCGTGGCCCCGGCAGGACGCAGAGGACGGTCTACAATGTCCTCAGGGGCCGCCAGGAGCCTGTCCGCGGCCCCTTCAACCCGATAAGGGGGTTATGCGATGACCCGAAACCGGAGCTTCATCGCCTGTTCCGTGGCCCTTGCCGCCACCCCGGTCCTGCCCGTCTCGGCGCTCGCTGATCGCACGGATCCCGCAGAGGGTACGGAGCTCTATTTCATCAGTCCGCAGGATGGAGACACCGTCGTGAGTCCGATCCATGTGCGCATGGGCCTGCGCGGCACCCACACCCTGCAGCTGCTCTTCATGGACTATCGCCACATCAGCTTCGACCCGCCGGTGGTGTCCGAACAGATCACCATCACGGTGGAATAGAAGCCCCATCAAAAAGGCCCCCTCCATTCATGGAGGGGGCCGCGACAAGGGGATTCGCATCAACGCTCAGGTACCGCGCGATCCCCCGTGCATCACGGCAGCGCCGGGATGGTGATGTCCGGCATCTCGCCGGTCAGGGCGTGCATGAACGCCTCGAGGTCTTCCAGCTCGTCTTCCGTGAAGTCGGTGTCCAGCATCTCCTGACCCATGATGTCGATGGCTTCCTTGAGGGTCTCGGTCTCTCCATTGTTCATGTAGGGGTAGGTCAGGGCCACGTTGCGCAGCGTCGGGGTCTTGAAGGCGTACTTGTCGCGCTCTTCCCCGGTCACCAGATAGCGCCCCTTGTCCTCGGAGCCGGGCACCTGGATTCGGTGGAAATTCGAGTCCGTCAGCGCCGGGCCGCGGTGGCAGGCCACGCAACCGTTGTCCGCGAACAGGGCCATGCCGCGCTTCTGCTGCTCGGTCATCGCGTCCTCGTCACCCACCAGCCAGCGGTCCAGATCGGAGTTTGGCGTGTTCAGGGTACGCTGGAACGAGGCCAGGGCCTTGGCCACGTGATCGGTGTTCACGACGTTGTCGCCGTCATAATCCGGGTACGCCGCGTCGAACATCTCGATGTACTCGGGGAACTCCTCCAGACGCTCGATCGCTTCCTCCAGCGGCATCGCCATCTCCACCGCATCCTGGATCGGACCCAGGGCCTGACCTTCCAGGTCATCCTCGCGGCCGTCCCAGAACTGGGCCTCGAAGAACCCGGAGTTCAGCACCGTCGGACTGTTGCGTTCGCCCACCTGGCCGGCATGCCCAACGGCGCGCGGGATGCGGTCGGCCCAGCCCAGCGCGGGGTTGTGGCAGGTCGCGCAGGAGATCACGCCCGAGCTGGAGATGCGCGGCTCGAAGAACAGGAACTTGCCCAGCTCCACTTTCTCGTCGGTCAGGGAATTGTCGGCCGGGATCGGCGGCAGGGCCGGCAGCGGCTCGAACATGTCGCGGTACTGGTCGTAATCACCGGCGAACGCGGGGGCCGACAGCCCCAGGGCCACCGCAGTGCAGGCCGACAGCAGCAGGCCACGGAAGGTGCGGTTGTTCTGCATGGTGCGCTCCTTTTTTGTTTTTGATGACACATTTCCGTCCGGGGCGCGGAGGAGAATGCGTGGACTCAGTCTAAAAGAAGCTCCTGCTGTTTGGGGGGCTTTCTGCAGGGCAATCCCGTCCAGACTTGACATGGATCATCCCGCCCGCGATTTGCTCCGGCGGTTCCGCCCGGTTAGAGTCCGCTCGCCTTCAGGTGCCCCGGCCCACGACGCCGGGGATAATCGGGAAGCCGGTGCGTGAATCGACGTTCGCAACGCCGGCACTGCCCCCGCAACGGTAGGCGAAGACAGGCGGCTCCACTGCCACTGCGGCGCATCCACGGGATGCCCGCGGGAAGGCGATCCGCCCGGGGTGTCCTGCACCCCCTTCGCGAGTCCGGAGACCGGCCTGGAGGAAACCCGACGCCGCGGCGGGCGGCCGAGCGGGACTGGGCCGGTGTGTCCGCCCCCTTCCCCCTGCTCCCTTGCCCGACTGCCGGTGTCGTTTCATCCACGGCGTGCGGGGTCGCGCGCCCAAGGGAGCATCACAACAATGAAAGCTATCCATCTCCGACCGGGGCGGCCTGCCGTGCCGGCTCTGGCTACCCTGTGCCTGGTGACGGCCACGGGCATCGCGCCGGCGCAGGCCGGTTTCGATTTCGGCGACGCGGAGGACGGCCTGCAGGTCACTCTGGATCCGCTGATCCAGGGCCGTTACAGCTACGAGCATGATCCGGACGGTTCCAGCAGCGAATTCGATTTCCGGCGCGCCTGGCTAGACACCTCGGGCACCCTGTTCCACCCCGAACTGAGCTTTCGCCTGCAGCCGGATTTCAGCAACGGCGAGGTGTCCATGCGTGACGTCTGGCTGGAATACGGCCCGGGCGAACACCTGGGCCTGCGGGCGGGCCAGTTCACCGTGCCCTTCGGTCTGGCGCGGGACATCGGCGGCCCCAACCGCCTGTTCACCGAACTGAGCATCGCCGGCAACCAGTTCGAGATCCCGGCCGGACGCGACACCGGCCTCGCCCTGCTGGGTGGCGCGGGTGACGACCGCGCCTGGGCGGTCGGGATATTCGATGGCCGCGGCCGTCTCGATCAGCGCGACGACCGGCCCTCCACCTCCGGACACCTGTTCAGCGCCCGCGGCGCCTGGGCCCCGGTGGGGTCCGTCCCGCGCGACAACACCACGGTGGGCCGGGCCGTGGAGCGCACCGTAGCCCTGGGCGCCGGCCTGCAGGCCGCCAGCCGCAACCACCTGCGTGACTGGAGCCGCGGGCAGGAAGACACGGTGGACCGGCAGCGCGCCGACTGGGTCACCGCCACCGCCGATGCGGTGGTCAAGTTCGGCCATACCTCCCTGTCGCTGGCGGCCTACCGCCGCGATGTCTCCCCCGACCGCACCGCGAGCTACCACGACCTGGGGGCCGAGCTGGAACTGGCGCAGTCGCTGCCGCTGGAGGGCCTCGAGCTCGCCGCTCGCCACGCGGTACTGCGCCACGACGCCGGCGACGACCTGGACGGCGACGAGCGCTGGCAGCGCGAATGGGGCGCCGGCCTCAACTGGTACCACCGGGGGCAGCGGCAGAAGACCCAGCTCATGTGGCTGGACCGCGACACCGACACCTCGAACTGGCAGCTGCACCTGCAGCACCAGTTCCGCTTCTGAACAAACAGGGAGAATCGCCATGAAACGGATGCCATCCACGCGCCGGCCGCTGACGGCCGGCCTGTCGCTGGTCCTGCTGCTCGCAGCGACCGGTACCGCCGGCGCGGAAGACGAGATCAGCGTGCCGATGCCGGGCCCCTGGGGCGAAGACTACGCGGAGACCCTGGACGACCCGGCCGGAGTCGATGCCACCGAGGCCTTCCAGCGCTTTCGGCAGCAGAGCATGCAGGGCACCTCGGCCACCTACCGCAGCATCGAGCAGATCCTGCGCTACGACGCACCGTTCGCCGAACGTCTGCCCGAGCTGGCCGACGAACTCGCGCGCGGGGCCGCCGACATCGACACCTGGTTCGCCCGCGAGACACCGGCGCGGGACGGCCAACCCGGGGCCCTGCCCGCGGCCTGGGAGGATCCGGCGTTCGCCGAGTACAAGGCAGCCTACCGCGAGGCCACCACTGAACTGCAACGCAAGGTCGAGGCGGCCGACGACCTGGAGGACGAGGACTTTCAGCTACGCGCCACCGAGGCCCTGAACGGCGTACGCCACCAGTGCCTCGCCTGCCACGACAACTTCCGCCGCCGCTGAACCACGCGGGAAAACGCGGAAACCGGGGCCGCCGCCCGGCGGCCCCTTTCCTTCATCCTGACCGGGAAGGAACCACCTTCGCCTGCAAGCAGGCTCTACATCGTCGCCAACTTGCAGGAGCCTGCTTGCAGGCGAAAAGCCCCGTGTCCCACGACACTCACCGGCGTGATCCCTGTCTGCGGAAGATCGGGGGCGCCGCCGTTCAGTCCTCGTCCATGCCCCGGTAACGGCGCACGTGCGCCGGGTCGTACAGCGCACTGTCGCGGAAATCGCCCGGGTCCAGCGCCGGGCCCACCAGGATCAGCGCCGAGCGCCGCGTGGTCAGGGCCTGCGCCCGTTCCGCGATATTCCCCAGCGAACCGCGCACCACGGTCTCGTCCGGCCAGCTGGCGCGGAAGACGATCGCCACCGGGCAGTCGCAGCCATAGTGCGGCCGCAGGTCCTCGACCACGGTCTCGATATTGTGCAGCGACAGGTGGATCGCGAGCGTCGCCCCGGTGGCGGCAAAGCTCGCCAGCCGTTCGCGCTCCGGCATGGAGGACGCCCGTCCCGGCGTACGCGTCAGCACCACCGACTGCGCCACCTCCGGCACCGTCAGTTCCCGCCCCAGGGTCGCGGCGGCGGCGGATAATGCCGGCACGCCGGGCGTGATGCTGTACTCGATCCCGGCCGCCTCCAGCCGGCGGATCTGCTCGCCCAGCGCGCTGTAGACCGAAAGATCGCCGGAGTGCAGGCGCGCCACGTCCTGGCCCGCCGCGTGGGCGCGTTCGATCTCCTCCATGATCGCGTCCAGCGTCAGTGGCGCGGTGTTGACCACGCGCGCCCCCTCCGGGGCATGTTCCAGCACCGCCTCCGGCACCAGCGAACCCGCGTACAGGCACACCGGGCAGGCCGCGATGCGATCGCGCCCGCGCAGGGTCAGCAGATCGGCCGCACCCGGCCCCGCTCCGACAAAATGAACCGTCATCAAAACTCCTCGAAATTCCCGTCTGTCCCGTTCACCGTCCGCACGGCCACCGCGCAGCTCGCCCGTGCCGAGAGCCGCCGCGGCAGCAGCAGGCGCGCCCCGTCGCCGGCCACCGCCAGCGCCGCCGCCTCCGCCACCGAACCGACCCCGGCGGCGGCACGCGAGCGCGCCGACTCCGTGGACAGGGCCGCGTCGCGCGCGGCCAGCGCGGCCAGCGCGGCCGCCGACGCGAACACCGGCTCCAGCTCCAGGTCGCGCGCGGCCGTCCACAGCACCGGGCTGTCGCCCTTGTGCGCCGGGGCCGCCAGCTGCCGGATCTCGATCGCCTCGCCGCCCCCCGCCCGCAACCCGGCATGCGCCTCGGCCAGCATCTCGCGGACCAGTGCCTCCAGCTCGCCGGCCGTGCAGGCCGAGGCGAAGCCGACCCCGGGGGTCACCCGGACACGTGCCCCGCTCGGCGTTTCCCTCAGCCCCGGCGCAGCGACCACAGGGTCACCGGCCGCAGCGGCTGCCAGCCGGCCATGCCGCCCAGCGGCTCCGCGCGACTGACGTTGATCCGCGTGAGCTCGCCGCCGTGGCGCTCGTGCGCCGCCGCCAGCACCGCGTCCCCTTCCACGGTCACGCTGCTGGCGACCAGCCGCCCGCCCGGGCGCAGCTGGTCGATGCAGTGCTCCACCAGCCCCGGCGTGGTCAGCCCGCCGCCGATGAAGATCGCGTCGGGTGGCGGCAGGTCTCCCAGTACCTCCGGCGCCCGCCCGTGGATGGGACGCAGCGCCGGCACTCCCAGCGTGCTCGCGTTGCGCGCGATGCGTTCCAGGCGCTCCGCGCGCGGCTCGATGGCCACGGCGGTGTTGGCCGGATCCGCCAGCATCCACTCGATGCCGATGGCACCGGAGCCGGCGCCCACGTCCCACAGCCGCTCGCCGCGACCGGGCGCCAGCAGGGCCAGCGCCACCGCCCGCACCTCGCGCTTGGTGATCTGCCCGTCCTGCTCGAACTGCGCCTCCGGCCGGCCGGCACTGGCCGCCAGCACCTGCGCCGCCGGATCGGCCCGGCATTCCAGCGCCACGGTGTTCAGCGCCTCGATCGCGACCTCCGGCCATGCC
Source organism: Thioalkalivibrio sp. ALJ24 (assembly GCF_000377785.1). GTDB lineage: Bacteria > Pseudomonadota > Gammaproteobacteria > Ectothiorhodospirales > Ectothiorhodospiraceae > Thioalkalivibrio. Next base: position 71,859 of record NZ_KB898731.1, read on the forward strand.
CCGGCGCGCGCGCGGACGACCGCCTCGCGGTCCGCGCCCAGCGACTGCAGTACGGTCAGGGTGGAATCGCCGAAGCCGAGTCCGGTCAGCCAGTGCGCCAGTTCCGCCGGGGTATCCCCGTCGCGGCTCAGGATCAGCAGTCGCGCGCCGTCATGCAGCCAGGGCCGCAGCGCCTCCATCGGCCGGCCGTGCACCGACAGGCAGCGGGTCTGCTGCAGCGGCCAGCCCATGCGCGCGGCGGCCAGACTGAACGCCGAGGGCGCCGGCCAGACGCAGGTCTGCGCGACCAGAAAACGCCGCATCAGGGTCGCGCCCACCCCGAACCAGAAGGGGTCGCCGCTGGCGAGCACGCACAGCGGCTGCCCGGCGCGCGCCTCGATCCAGTCCAGCGCGGTCTCCAGCGGCGACGGCCACACCAGGCGCTCCTGCCCCGGCCGCTCCGGCAGCATCTCCAGATGCCGTGCGCCGCCGATCACCGTCGCCGCCGTGTCCAGCGCCATGCGGGCATCGGGGGCCAGCCCGGCGAGCCCCTCCGCGCCCACGCCGACGATGTTCAGCCATGGCGCTCGCTCCTCTCGCTCCTCGTTCGTGGCTAGACTGGTCATCCTCATGAGCTCCCGTTCATCCACCGATACCGGCCCCCGGGCGGCGCGCCCGCGGCAGATCCTGCTGCTGGGCGGCACCACCGAGGCCGCGGCACTGGAACCGCTGCTGGACGGCCACCCGCGGCTGCACGCCACCGTGTCGCTGGCCGGACGCACGCGCAGGCCCGCACCCTCGCGACTGCCGCGGCGCACGGGTGGGTTCGGCGGCGCCGACGGCCTCGCCGCCTGGCTGCGCGACCACGCGATCGACGCCGTGGTCGACGCCACCCACCCGTTCGCGCGGCAGATCTCGGCCAATGCCGTCGCCGCCACGCGCCGCGCCGGCGTACCCCTGGCCCGGCTGACCCGGCCGCCGTGGGAGGCCGGACCCGAGGACCGCTGGATCCGCGCTCCCGATCTCGCGGCCGCCGCCCGCGCGCTCCCCGGCCTCGGCCGGCGCGTGCTCATCACCACCGGGCGCCAGCACCTGGAGGCCTTCGCGGCCGCGTCCGAGCTGGACTACGTGATCCGCACCATCGACCCGCCGGAACCGCCGCCGGCGCTGCCCCGGGTCACCTGGCTGCGGGCCCGCGGCCCGTTCAGCCTGGCCGATGAGCACCGGCTGCTGGAGACCCACGCCATCGACGTGCTGGTCACCAAGGACAGCGGCGGCGCGGCCACCGCCCCCAAGCTGCAGGCCGCGCGCGAACGCGGCATCCCGGTGGTGATGGTGGACCGGCCGCCGGACGCCCCCGGGGTGCCCCGCTTCCACGCCCCGCAGGCGGCCCTGGAGTGGCTGGAAGGCCTCCCGCGCGTTCACCGCGACTCCGCCGACTCGACATAGCGCGGGGTGTACACATGGCGCCGGCCGGAGGGGCGTTCCAGCACCCGGGTGGAGGCGGCGCCGACGATCACCAGCGTGCTCATGTTGGCCGCCGCCGGATCCACCTCGCCGAGGGTGGAGACCCGCAGCTCCTCCCGCTCGCCGCGGCCCACCGCGGTGGCCAGCACCACCAGGGTGTCCGGGCCCTGGACCTCGCGCACGATGTCCAGCGCCGCACCCAGCTGCCACGGTCGCGCGCGCGAGATCGGGTTGTAGAAGGCCATGGCGAAGTCGGCCTCGGCCGCCAGCCGCACCCGGCGCCGGATCAGCGACCACGGCTTGAGATTGTCCGACAGGGAGATCGCGCAGAAGTCGTTGCCCAGCGGCGCCCCCAGCCGCGCCGCGGCCGCCTGCATCGCCGACACCCCGGGCAGCACCTCCACCGCCACCGCATCCCAGCGGCCCGGCTCCGCGCCCTCCAGGGCCTCGAACACCGCCGCGGCCATCGCGAACACCCCGGGGTCGCCCCCGGAGACCACCGCCACATCGCGCCCCTCGGCGGCCATGTCCAGCGCATGCGCCGCGCGCGCCAGTTCCTCGCGGTTGTCGGAGGCATGCACGCGGTGATGCGCCCCGGCCACGCGCTCCAGGTACGGCCCGTAGCCGACCAGGTCGGTGGCATCCGCGAGCAGCGCGGTCACCTCCGGCGTGATCCATTCGGGGCCGGCCGGTCCGACCCCGACCACGCTCAGACGCCCGCTCATCGCCGCACCCCCTCGCCATGGATCACGATCAGGGAGAAATACGGCGCCTCCCCGGGCGTCTCCTCGAGCGCCTCGGCCAGCGGCCGCACCCGTTCCTCGTCGAAACTCGCGCGTTCGATGTACCAGGCGCGCGCGGTCAGCCCCAGGCGCTCCAGCACGCGGCGGATCTTCGGCAGCTGCTTGCCGAGCTTCATGATCACCGCGGCCTGCGCGGGCGCGAGCGCCGCCTCCAGTTCCGCCTCCGGCAGCGTCCCCGGTACCACGCTCAGGGTGTCGTCGCGCATCACCAGCGGCGCCGGCAGTTGCGCCGCCGCGGCGATCGGCGAGATCACCCCGGGCACCACCTCGCTGCGAAAGCGCTCGCGCAGGCGCAGGTGCACGTGCATGAACGAACCGTAGAAATACGGATCGCCCTCGTTGAGCACGCAGACCGAACGGCCGGCCTCCAGATGGGCCGCCAGGCGTTCGGCGCACTGGTCGAAGAACGCCTCGATGCGGCTGCGGTAGCTCTCCTCTTCGTGGGCGATCTCGTTGGTCACCGGATACTCCAGCGCCTCCTCGATCTGCCCGGGACCGATGTGCGCATCCGCGATGCGCCGCGCCTGCCCGGTGGTCCCGCGCTTGCAGAAATACGCCACCACCGGCGCCTCGGCGATGCGCCGCGCGGCGCGGAAGGTCATCAGTTCGGGGTCCCCGGGGCCGGTGCCGACCCCGCAGAGCACCCCGGGTTCGATCGTTCCGGGTTCGACCGTTCCGGGCCCGCTCGTCTCCGCCGCACTCATGCCGGCTCCCTCCCCAGGCCGTTGACCGCCCCGGCAGTGATCGCGCTGCCGCCGCGGCGCCCGGCCACGGTCAGGTATTCCAGCCCGAACGGGTTGTCCGCCAGCGCCTGCTTGCTCTCCACCGCGCCGACGAAGCCCACCGGGATGCCGATCACCGCCGCCGGGCGCGGCGCGCCGTCGCGCAGCATCTCCAGCAGGCGGAACAGGGCGGTGGGCGCATTGCCGATGGCCACCACCGCCCCGGCCAGCTCGGGGCGCCACAGCTCCATCGCCGCCGCGCTGCGGGTGTTGTCCAGTTCGCGCGCCAGCTCCGGCACGCGCGCATCGCGCAGGGTGCAGCGCACCGGGTTGTCCGCCGGCAGGCGCGCGCGGGTGATGCCGTGGGCCACCATCTCGCTGTCGCACAGCACCGGGGCCCCGGCCTCCAGCGCCTGACGGAGCGCACTGCCGGCACCCGGCGAGAAGCGGATGTCCTGCGCCAGATCGGGCATGCCGCAGCTGTGGATCATGCGTTCCACCGCCGCCACCAGATCCGCCGGGAAGCGCTCCAGGTCCGCCTCGGCGCGGATGATCGCGAACGACTCCGCATAGATCGCCTTCCCGTCGCGCTCGTAGCGCCAGGCCTCAGTCTCCGTCACGTTCGTGCTCCTCGCACAGCGCCGCGTCCACCGCGGCATTCCAGGCCTCGGGCCCGATCCGTTCCAGCATGGTCTGCAACTCCTCTCCAGCATTGCGTTGACGGGCGAACGCCCGCTCCAGCGCCGTGATCCGGGCGCGCGCCTGTGCCGGGGCCAGCCCGCTCCATTCAAGGGCCGCACCGGGTCGCGAGCGCAGCACCACGGCATGGCCTTCCGGCCGCGCGATCCACTCGACCACCCCGGCTTCCGTCCGCGGCGGCGCCGCGCAGCGCTTGTCGCAGGCGGATACCTGCAGCCGCATCCCGCTCGCGGCCAGGGTCGGCATGCGCTGCACCAGCGCGGCGGCCTCGCTGCGCGCGGCGATGTGCGCCGAGGCGCAGCCCGGCTGCCCGACACAGGCATCCGCCGCCAGGCGCCGGTCGGCCGGCTCGGTCACCGCGCCCAGTTCCCGCAGCAGGCGCTGCAGCTCCGGAATGGCCTCCGCGGCCACGCCGGTCGCCAGCAGCGCCCGCCACGGCGTCAGGCGCAGACCGCCGCCGTGCGGCTCCAGCCACGCGGCCAGACGCTCCAGCCGGTCGGCGTCGATCACGCCGAACGGGAAGACCGCCCCCAGCCAGGCTCCGCCGGCCGCCGCACCGAGCCAGTCCCCGGCGCGCACCGGCGTGTCGGCGTGGGCGACCGCACCCGGCGTCTCCCCCTCCGAACCCGGCAGGCGCAGCGCCTCGCTCCCGGGCATGCCCAGCGCGTCACGCAGCCGTCCCGGCGGCGGATCCAGCACGACGCGCTGCTCGAGAAACGCGCGCAGGGCGCGCACCACCGCCTCCGGGGCGTGCTGCGCCGAGACCTCGCCGAGCGGGGTCGCCGTGGCCGCGGTGCCGCCGGCCGCCAGACGGAAACGAGGCCCCGCGCCGGCGAGCGGATCCAGACGCAGATCCGCCGGCACCCCGCGCAGCGAGGCACGCCCGCCACCGTCGACCACCACGCCCACCTTGGCCGGCAGACCCCGCAGCGCGGGCTCGTCGACGATCGCGGCGCTCACCGCGCGCGCCAGGGCCAGCACGTCCACCGCCTCCGGATCGAGGTCCGGCACCGGCGCCGCCAGCACGTTGCGCCGCGCCTCGCGCTCCGCCTGCGCATCCACCAGCCCGGTGGGGGCCAGGGCCGCGCGCGCCGCGTCCAGGTCGCCGGCCGCCACGCCGCGCAGCTGCAGGTTGCCGCGCAGGGTCAGTTCCAGTTCGCCGTTGCCCAGGCGCCGCGCGGTGTCCGCCAGCACCCGCGCGGCGGCCGCCCCCAGGCCCCCGATCGGGTGGCGCAGGCGCAGCAGATAGCCGTCCCCGGTGGCCATCGGCGCCGCCACCCCGGGACAGGCCCCGCGTACCCGCGGCGGCTGCGGCGCCGCCGGACGGTTCATGAGCGCAGCCTCCGGCTGTGGGCCAGCAGATACCAGGCCCCGCCCGCCACCAGCACACAGGCGGCGGCCAGCACCGCGAAGGTCGTGGTCCAGGCGACCGCGCTGACCCCCAGCAGGCCGTGGCGGAAGCCCTCGATCACGTAATAGAGCGGGTTCAGCTGCGCGATCCCCTGCCAGGGATCGGCCAGGCGCTCCACCGGATAGAACAGCCCGCCGAGATAGATCAGCGGGGTAAGCACAAAGGTGCTGATCACCGAGGTGTGGTCGAAGCTGCGCGCGTACAGGCCGTTGATCAGCCCCGCCAGCGAGAACAGCACCGCGGTCAGCAGCGCGATCCCCAGCACCGCCCCGGCGTGGTGCAGCTGCAGATCGCTGAACGGCAGCGCCACCGCCAGCACCAGCGCCCCGGCCAGCAGCCCACGCAGTACCCCGGCGGTGGCAAACCCGGCCACCAACAGCCACGCCGGCATCGGCGCCACCAGGATCTCCTCGATGTGGCGCTGCAGGCGCGCGCCGAACAGCGCGAGGCTGCTGTTGCCGTAGGCGTTGGTGACCACCGCCAGCATCACCAGGCCCGGCAGGATGAAGTCGGCATAGGGCACGCCGCCCAGGGTGCCGATCTCGCGCCCCACCAGATGCCCCAGCACCGCGAGAAACAGCACCGCGGTCACCAGCGACGGCAGCAGGTTCTGCACCCAGCCGCGCAGGAAGCGGCGCACCTGCTTCACCACCAGCCCGCGCCAGGCGTACCAGTACAGCGCGGCGTTGTGCAGCGGGCTCATGCCGCGCCCTCCCCGCCGCGCTCGCGCAGCAGTTCGAGAAAGCGGGTCTCCAGCCGATTGCCCTTCTCGCGCAGCCCGGCGATACGCGCCCCGGCGGCGGTCAGTTCGGCGAACACCGGGTTCAGCTCGGTGCCGCGCGGCACGTCCACCTCCAGGGTGTGCGCATCCACCGGGCGCAGGGTGCCGGCGGACAGCGCGAGCTCCCCGGGCCGCGCCAGCGGCTCTGCCAGTTCCACCACCAGGGTCTGGAAGCGCAGCCCGCGCAGCAGCTCGCCGGTGCCGCCGCGGGCGATGATGCGCCCGCCATCGATGATGGCCAGCTCGCGGCACAGGCGCTCGGCCTCCTCCAGGTAATGCGTGGTCAGCAGGATGGTCACGCCATCCGCGTTCAGTTCCTGCAGCAGGGTCCAGAGGTCGTGGCGGGCCTCCAGGTCGACGCCGGCGGTGGGTTCGTCCAGCACCAGCAGGCGCGGCTGGTGCACCAGCGCGCGCGCCAGCAGCAGGCGCCGCTTGAAGCCCCCGGACAGCCCCCAGGCGGTCTGCCGGCGGCGGTCGGCCAGCCCCAGGCGCTCGCACAGTTCGTCGGTGCGGCGGCGCGCCTGGCGCGGCGACAGTCCGTAGTAGGCGCCCTGGGTCTCGATGATCTCGCCCACCGGCTCGAAGCTGTTGAAATTGACCTCCTGCGGCACCAGACCGACCAGACGCCGCGCCGCCACCGGCTCGCGCGCGACATCGTGGCCGAAGATCCGTACCGTGCCGCGCTCCAGGCGCAGCAGCGAGGTCAGCAGCCCGATCAGGGTGGTCTTGCCGGCGCCATTGGGCCCCAGCAGGCCGAAGAACGCCCCCGGCTCGACGTGCAGGCTGACCCCGTCCAGGCCGACCCGGCCACCGCGATAGCGCTTGGCGAGGTCGTCGATGGCGATGGCCGGGGCGCTCATCGCGTCACCCCCGTGGCATGGTCGTGGTCGCCGGCCGTCCCCACCACCCGGCCCTGGCGATCCACCGCGACCACCTCCAGCGTGGTGTCGGGCAGCTGATAGCTGCGCGCCTGTTCCAGGGCCAGCGCCGCCATGCGGTCCCCCAGTGCCACGCCGGCCTCCTGACAGGCGGCGAGGGCCTCGATGCTGGTGTTGCAGCCGCGGATCCGCCGCGCCAGCGCGGCATCCGCCCCGGCGGCCGCGGCGGTGGCGGCGATGAAATCCAGGTCGATCGCGCTGCTGCGGCTGTGGGTATCCGGGTGCCCGGCGGCGAACTTGCCCAGCTTGGCGAAGCCCGCCACCAGCGCGACGCGCGGCAGCGGCTGGCGCCGCAGGTACTTGAGCGCCGCGCCGAAGAAATCGCCCATCTCCACCAGCCCCATCTCGTCAAGCCCGTAGCGCTCGCTCGCGGTGCGTTCGCTGGTGCCGCCGGTGCAGCAGGCGACCTGCCGCAGGCCGTTGGCCCGCGCCACGTCGATGGCCTGGTGGATGGAGGCGATGTAGGCGGAACAGGAGAAGGGCCGCACGATGCCGGTGGTGCCGAGGATGGAGATGCCGCCGAGGATGCCGAGGCGCGGATTCATGGTGCGCCGGGCGATGCGTTCGCCGCCATCCACGCCGAGCGTGACCCGGAACCCGCCCGCATGGTCCAGCTCGCGGGCCAGGCGTTCGAGGTGGTCGGTGATCATCCGCCGCGGCACCGGGTTGATCGCCGGTTCCCCCGGCGGCAGCACCAGACCGCTGCGGGTCACCGTGCCCACCCCGGGCCCGGCGACGAAGGTCACCCCCGCATCCGGCCGTGGTTCCACCCGCGCGCGGATCCAGGCGCCGTGGGTGGCATCGGGATCATCGCCGGCGTCCTTGATGACCGCCGCCTCGGCACCGCCCGGAACCCGCTCCAGCGACGCCAGCGCCAGGCTGACCACCTGGCCACGCGGCAGCACCACCTCCTGGCTCGTGGTCGCGCCGCCGCCCAGCGCCAGCCGCGCCGCCCCCAGGGCCGCCGCGGTCGCGCTGGTGCCGGTGGTCAGGCCGGTGCGCAGCGGCGCGGTGCCGTCGCGGCTCTCCGCGCGCATCGCTCCGGGTTGCGCGCCCGGCTCGGGTACGGGCTCAACCATGGATCCCGTCAACCGCGCCGAGGTCCATCGCGGGCGCCCCGGAAGCATCGCCCGTCAGCCGGGCGCGTTCGCCCACCACGTCGCCCACGATCAGCAGGCTGGGCGACTCCAGCGCGAGCGCCGCGGTGCGCCCGGGCAGGTCTCCCAGGGTGCCGGCGACCACGCGCTGCCCCGGCCGCGTCCCGTGCTCGATGATGGCGGCGGGCCGCGTGGCCGGGGCGCCGGCGGCGACCAGCCCGGCACAGATCTCCGCCAGCGGGTTCAGCCCCATGTAGATCACCACTGTCTGTCGCGGGGCGGCCAGCGCCTCCCAGTCCAGCTCGGTAATGCCGTTGCGCCGGTGCGCGGTCACGAACTGGCAGCGATGGGCATGATCGCGGTGGGTCAGCGGGATGCCGGCGAACGCCGCGCAGCCGCCGGCCGCGCTGATGCCGGGGATGACCCGCACCGGGATGCCGGCCGCCGCCAGTGCCGCCGCCTCCTCGCCACCACGGCCGAAGACATACGGATCTCCGCCCTTCAGCCGCACCACGTAACGCCCCTCGCGGGCGCGTTCGATCATCAGCGCGTTCAGCTCCTCCTGGCGCAGGCTGTGGTTGGCGCGCGCCTTGCCCACGTAGCAGCGTTCGGCCTGCGGACTGGCCATCGCGAGGATCGCCTCGGGGATCAGGCGGTCGTGCAGCAATACCTCGGCATCGCGCAGCGCCGCGGCCGCGTCCAGCGTCAGCAGCCCGGGATCACCCGGCCCGGCGCCGACCAGATCCACGCGGCCGGCGGCCGGCGTGCTGTCCGTGAACGCCCGGCTCATGACGCGAACAGGGCTGCGGCCGCCTCCGGATTGGAGGGGAACCAGGCGTGCAGGTAGGTGGCGGTCAGCCGGCCGTCGCGGTAGACCGCCTCGCCGGTGGAACCGGCGCCGCGGGCACGGGTGCAGTGCGCGACAGGTTCCAGCCCGACCTCGGCCCGGGTGTGGTGGAAGGTATGACCGCGCAGCTCGCCCTCCGGCAGCGGCGCCGCCTGCAGCCCGAGGCCCTGCAGCTTGTCCTCCAGACGCGCATGCCCCGGCAGCAGACCGGCCATCGGCGCGGCGTGGCCGTCGCGGTCCGCCAGCTCTTCCAGCAGGTAGAGGAAGCCGCCGCACTCGGCCAGGAGCGGCCGGCCGGCCGCGTGATGCGCGGCCAGGTCCGCCTTCAGGCCGGTGTTGGCCGCCAGTGCCCCCAGGTGCAGCTCGGGATAGCCGCCCGGCAGCCACACCGCATCCACCTCGGGCAGGCGGTCGCCGGCCACCGGGGAGAAGAACTCCAGGCGCGCGCCCAGCGCACGCAGGAACTCGAGGTTGCCCGGATAGGTGAAGGCGAACGCTGCGTCGCGGGCAATGCCGATGCGCAGCCCGTCCAGCCGCGGGGCCCGTTCGGTCCCGGAGTGCGAGTCGGGCTCCGCACCGGCGTCCGCTTCGGGGGCGAAAGCCACCGGGGCCGGCAACTCGGTCACCCCGGCCTCGGCGATCGCCTGCGCGGCGGCCTCCAGACGGGCGTCCAGGTCGGCGACCTCGCCGGCCTGCACCAGCCCGAGGTGGCGGTCGGGCACGCTCAGGGCCTCGTTGCGCTGGATCGCGCCGAAGAAATGCACGCCATCCGGGGTGGCATCGCGCAGCATGCGCCCGTGCCCCGGGCTGCCGGTGCGGTTGGCGATCACTCCGGCCAGTGGCATCTCCGGGCGGTAGGTCGCCAGCCCGTGCACGATGGCGCCGAAGGTCTGGGCCATGCCGCCGGCATCCACCAGCGCCAGCACCGGCAGGCCGAAGGCGACCGCCAGGTCCGCGCCGGAGGGGTCGCCGTCGAACAGGCCCATGGAACCCTCGACCAGGATCAGGTCGGCATCCTGCGCGGCGGCATGCAGCTTCGCCCGGCAGGCCGCCTCGCCCACCATCCACAGGTGCAGCGGGTCCACCGGATGCCCGGAGGCCTGCTCCAGGATCATCGGGTCGAGGAAATCCGGGCCGGTCTTGAACACCCGCACCCGGCGCCCCTGGTTGCGATGGTAACGCGCGATCGCGGCGGTAACCGTGGTCTTGCCCTGGCCCGAAGCCGGCGCCGCCACGAACGCGGCCGGGCAGCTCACCGGGGCACTCATGCCGACACCTCCGCCTGCAGGCCGGCCGCCTGCCGGGCCCGGTGCCCGTCCGGCCAAAGACCGCGCGCGGTCAGGCCTCGCTCATAGGGGGCTCGGTATCCGGCGGTGCGTCCTCGAAGATGCGCCCGCCTTCCAGTGTCAGGCCGACGCTGCGCAACTCCACAGTATCCTCCATGGAATCGCGTGGATCGTGCGTGTACAGCACCCAGTGCCCCTCCGGGTCGCGCCGGTAGAGCTCCACCGCGCCGCTGGCCGGGTCGATCATCAGGTATTCCTGCAGCGAGGCCAGGGAACGGTAGGCGGCGAACTTCGCCCCGCGGTCGAAGGCCTCGGTCGACGGCGACAGGACCTCCACCACCAGCAGCGGGGCCTGCTTGTACTGCTCGCGCCCCCGGTCCTGCGGATCGCAGGTGACCATCACGTCCGGATAGAAGAAGGCATCGGCCGCTTCCACCCGCAGCTTCATGTCCGCGATGAAGGTCCGGCAGGGCCCGCCCCGCAGGTATTCGCGCAGCGCCGAAGCCACATTGAGCGAGATCGTCACGTGCCGATCCGAGGCCCCGCCCATCGCAAAGACCTCGCCGGCCACAAACTCGTGCTTCTCCGGCTGTTCGGCCTCCCACGCCAGAAAGGCGTCGGCATCCATCTGTGCGGGTTGCGGGTTGCCCATGCTGGAGTCTCCGGTTCGGGCCGTCGTCCCCCTGATAGTAGCGCAGCGCCATGGCTGCCCGCAGCGTCCGCCGTGTCACAGTTCGATTCCCTTCTGCGCCTTGATGCCGGCCTGGAAGGCGTGCTTGACGACCTGCAGTTCGGTCACCGTGTCGGCGGCGTCGATCAGGCCCTGCGGGGCCGCGCGGCCGGTGGTGATCACGTGCTGCATCTCGGGGCGCGCGGTAAGGTCCCGCACCACCTCGTCGACATCCAGATAGCCGTACTTCAGCGCGATGTGCAGCTCGTCCAGCAGCACCAGGTCGATGGCCGGATCGGTCAGCATGTCGCGGGCGTGGGCCCAGGCCTCGCGCGCCGCCTCGCCGTCCTTGTCGCGGTCCTGGGTCTCCCAGGTGTAGCCCTCGCCCATCACGTAGTACTGCACGTTGTCCTGGCGCTTGAAGAAGGCCTCCTCGCCGGTGGCGAAACGGCCCTTGATGAACTGCACGATGCCCACCTGCATGTCGTGGCCCAGGGCACGCGCCGCCATGCCGAAACCGGAGGAGCTCTTGCCCTTGCCGTTGCCGGTCAGCACCAGGAACACACCGCGTTCCTCCTGCGCCTCGGCGATCTTGCGGTCCACCACTTCCTTCTTGCGCGCCATGCGCTCGGCGTGGCGGCGCGCGCGTTCGTCCTGTTCACTCATGGTCCTTTTCCTCGATTGGGTTTGCGGCCATCGGGCGGCCGGCTCGGGTGTACTCAGTCGCCACCCTCGATCAGCAGCATGCGGCCGGTCTCCGGGTCGCGGTAGACCTGGCCCATGGATTCGAACCCGGAGCCGGCCTCGCCGGCACCGTCGGGCAGTTCGGGAACCTCCTCGCCGGCCTCGACGTCCACGCCACCGGCTTCCTGCTGTTCCAGTCCGTCGTCGGCGGCCACCAGGGCCACGATCAGGCCGACCGCGAACACCAGCATGATGTCCGCGAGGTTGGCCAGCGGCCCCATGGGTTCCTCGTCCGGCGCGTCGAACCGGCTGGCACGGTAGTGCGGGACCCTCATGCCGCCTCCATGCGTTCCATCGCCCCGTCATACCAGCGCCGGCGCAGGCGGCCGAGCAGGAAACCGAGGATACCGATCAGCAGGCCCAGGACCGTGGTGTTGAACGCCACGGTCACCGCCTGCGCCAGTACGTCGAGTTCGCCCCGGCCCATGGCCGCCAGACCCGGTCCCAGCGGGATCAGCGTCCCCATCAGCCCCAGCATCGGGCCGATGCGCGCGAGCAGATCGGCACGGTCGATGCGCCGCCGCGCCAGGAACGCCAGGCGTTCGGCATTGCCGCTGGCCTCCAGGCGCCGCACGCCGCCGGTACGCTCGCCGATGGCCTGTCCCAGCTCCCAGACGGCCACCGCGACCAGCACCAGCAGGGCGATGATCACCGGCTCCAGCAGCCAGCTCACCACCGTGTCCATCAGTTCCATCGTGATCGAGAACGACATTCGCGTTACCTCATCAATCTTTGTTCAGCGCTTCCTTAACGGCGCCGGCCGGCAACGATGCCTCCGAGCAGCAGCACGAACAGCACCCCGGAGACCAACCAGGGGATCCACTGCATGGCCTGTGCCTCGCCCGATTCGCGGCCATCCTCGGCCTCCACCGCCTCGACCTCGGCCGGCTCCGGGGCCTCCTGCATCTCGCGGGCATCCGGCTGTTCCAGCGGCTGGATCTCGGCCATACGCGCCGGGTCGGTCTCGGCGGGCTCGCGTTCGATCTGCGCGGCCTCGCGCACGGCCTCGAAGGCCTCGGCCAGTTCCGCGTCGTCCAGACGTTCGGCGACTTCGTCGAGCACGGGATGATCCGGCCGCGTATGACCGCTGCCGGGCAGGCCGTGCTCGGCCACCAGTTCGGCGAAGTCCTCGGACAGCGCCTGCAGGACCTCGGGGTCGGCATCCCAGAACTCGCGGCTCGCGGCCACCAGCAGCGTGGCCTGCATGTGCGTCTTCACGTGCACCTTGTGGCCGTCTTCCAGGAATTCGTCGAGCCCCAGGTCGTGCCGGTCCTGCAGGTAGACGTCGTGTACGTGGTCCCATACCTCGGAACCGACCACGTGGGGGCTGGTCGCCTGCCAGCCCCACAGGTTGTTGACGAAATCGGCGGTGAAGGTCCGCGCCCCGGCATAGCCGTGGTCCATCAGCGGCTCGATCCACTGCGGGTTCAGGTTCTGCCCGTGCAGCTCGGTCATCAGCGCGCGCTGCAGGCTCTCCACGCGCGGGTTGTCGGGGTCGGCATGCTGCAGGATGCGATTGTCCGGCGGGGTTCCGCGGGCGTGTTCCACCGCGGCCGACAGACCGCCCTGGAAGTCGAAGCCGTCGTCGTTGTCCAGCAGGCCGTAGAGATGGCTGGCGCGGCCCAGATAGGTGCGGCCCACGCCTTCCAGACGTGCATCGAAGGCCTCGTGGGCGGGCTCGCCGCGGGTCCCGGCGCCATAGGCATGCCCCATGCGCCGGGCATAGGCGTCGGCCAGCTCGGCCCGATCCTCCCAGGCCCCGGAGCGGTCGGCCAGACGGTTCACCCCGGCGCCATAGGCCCCCGGCGCGGTGCCGAACACCCGCAGCGCCGCCTGACGGCCGGCCTCGGCCGCCTCCACGCCATCGGATTTCAGCGCCCGGGTATCGGCTACCCACTGGCTCGCCACGTCGTTGCGCTCCAGCGGCTCCCGGCCCGGATCCCTCAGGTCCTCGCTCAGGGGTTTCAGGGCCACGTCCAGCGCTTCGTCCAGGTGGGGATATTCGGCGCGGATGGTCTTCGACGAGCCGTCCAGCGCCAGGCGCGCGGCCTGGTCCAGCCAGGCCAGCTGATCCTCGTAGAGGTCGCGGAACAGGCCCGAGGTGGTGAACAGGGCATCCCGCCGACGCTCACGATCGGCCTCGTCGAGATCCATCAGCTTCAGGCCCTCGACGATCCCGCGGCTGTTCCAGTCGGGCTTGACCCCCAGCATGTCGAGTCCGAAGGCCACCATCACGCCTTCGTCGCGCACGGTGTCGGAGGCCCACAGCACCACGGCCTCGCTGCCGTCGGCCTCGGGGTCGCCCTGCTCGCGGGCATCGGCCGCCAGGTCCTGGCCCAGGCTCCAGGCGATGCGAGTGGGCACCAGATCGGAGGACAGGGCGTGGAAATTGCGCCCGGTGGGCAGCACATCCGGGGTGCGCACCGGATCGTTGCCGCGGCTCGGCGGCACGAAGCGGCCCTCGAGCCCGGCCAGCAGGTTCGCTCCCTCATTGGCGGGCGAGCCCTCCAGGTCTTCGCGCATCGCCGCGTCCGGCTCCGCGTCGCCGGCCATGGAGTCGAGCATGGTGTCCACGGCCTCGCCATCCCAGTCGCGGGCCAGCACATGCAGCCCGAGGGGCATGTGCTCCTCCTGCATGTCGGTCACCCAGTGACCGATGTCGTGGACCATCAGCTCCTCGTCGAGGTCCGCCAGGCCACCCTCGTGAGCCGAGTCATGGTCATGCCCGTGAGCGTGATCATCGCCATGGTCGTGCTCGCGGTCATGACCATGCTCCCGGTCCTCCTCATGACCGTGGTCACCATCGTCCTCGTGTCCATGATCATGGTCGTGGTCGTGGTCATGATCGGCCATCGCCTCTTCGATGGTCTCGCTCAGACCCAGCTCCTCGATGCGTTCCAGCAGCGTGTCCGCGGCCCGGGCCTGAGTCGGCGAGTCCGGATCGGTGCTCGCCTCATAGCTTTCGACCAGCTGGCGCAGTTCCAGCAGGTCGTCGTAGAGCTCGGTGGTCGCCAGCGCCGGCGTCAGATGGCTGATGATCACGCCCTGGGCGCGACGCTTGGCCTGGATGCCCTCGCCCACGCCATCGACGATGTAGGGGTACAGCACCGGCAACGGGCCGCCGAGGAGTTCCGGATAGTCGTCCGGGGCCAGCCCGGCGCGGCGCCGCGGCAGGAATTCGCGGGTGGAGTGGCGCCCCATGTAGACCAGCGCGTCCGCCTCGAAATGGTCGCGCAGCCAGTGGTAGAAGCCCACGTACTGATGGGTGGGCGGGAACGTGGTGTTGGCGTGCAGCAGGCGCTCGCTGACCTCCCAGCCCCGCGGCGGCTGCGGGCCGATGAACACGTTGCCGTATTCGATCCCGGGGAAATGCATCGCCCCGTCATGGGTCATGGCCTCGCCCGGGGGTTCGCCCCAGCCGCTCAGGCCCGGGATGCCGGTGCGTGTCAGGGCATCGCGCAGGGATTCCGCCTGCGCCAGATCCCCGCCGCCGTCCAGCAGCGCCTCCCATTCGCGCTCCAGTTGATCGATCAGTGACTGCGCACGCTCCTGTGCATCGTGCGAGTGGTTCTGCACCATGTGGCGCAGGTCGCCGATGCCGTTCTCCAGCGCGCGCTCGGCGGCGTCGGTCGCGCCCAGCTCGCGGGCCTTGAGCAGCCGCTCGTGCAGATAGCCCACCGGACCGTGCACCAGCTCGGCCTGTACGGTGTCCGGCAGGGTCTCGAAGTAAGAACGATAGGTCTCCGCATCCAGGCTGGCCACGCGGTCGGCGATGTCGGCGGCCGCGTCGGCCTGTTCGGGCAGGTTGACGCCGCGGTCCTGGATATCGTCCAGCAGGGCCTCGGCATCTTCCGGGTGATCCCCGGTGTCGTAGCCCGCGTCGCGCAGCAGATCCAGGGTCTCCAGCAGCGACTCGGGGACATCCAGCTTGTCGGCGCCGATGTTGTGGCGCCCCGGCGGATGGTTGTAATAGACGATGGCCACGCGCTTGTCGGCATTGGAGCGCTCGCGCAGGCGCTGCCAGCGGGCCATGCGTTCGGCCACCGCGTCGACCCGTTCCCGGATCGGCTCGGAGAGCATCAGGCGCACGCCGGTGCGGTCGTCGATCTCGGGCTCGCCGGCGGCGGCCAGCACCGTGGGCTGGCTCACGCCCTGCAGTTCGGGCATGGCCACCTGGTAGTGGACGCTGTCCCGGGGAACGCCGTCATGTGCGACCCGCCATTCGTCCTCGCTGCGCGAGGCCAGGCGCAGCCCCTTGACCACCGGCACGTCCAGCTCGCCCAGCGCCCCGGCAACCGCCTCGCGGTTACCGCCGCCCCCGATCACGAAGTCCTGCAGGGAGACGATGCCGGCGAGATCGGCGGGTGCGGCCGACTGCGCCAGGTCCTCCACCGCCTGCCGGCTGGCGCCACCCCAGCGCGCGAGCACGCCGAAGCACTGCAGATCGCGCGATTCCAGCGCGTCGCAGGCGGCGTCCAGCAGTGCACGGTCGCCCGGCCGGTCGCCGGTGTCCAGGTCCAGCAGGGCGACCGCCGGGCGTTCGTCCAGCTCCATTGCGGCGGCGTCATCCACCGCGTGGCCGTCGTGGTAGAAACGGATGGTCTCGCGCGGATCCGGCTGCGGCACGTCGATGTCGTGGCCGGCCTCGGCGGCCAGCCAGCGCATCAGACCCTCCATGCTCTCCGGCGTACGCCCCTGATAATACGCCCGGCCGGTGAGCCAGTCGGCCTGCTCGGGGAACGCCTGCCGCTGCTCCCGCAGGTGTTCGCGCGGATCCTCGTCGGCATCCGGGTTCTCCGCCAGCTCGGTCCGTTCGTCGTCTTCCAGACCGGCCAGCGGCTGCTCGCCATCCAGGCGCGACAGGGACGTCAGCTCCCGATCGCTGTTGATCGCCAGCAGCGGAACTTCGGCGTCCGGGCCGCGCTCGCGCAGCAGCCGCGTCAGCCGGCCGACCTCGTCGCCCAGCACCGCCGCCACCAGCACGGCGTCCGCGTCGTCCCACAACGCGGTGACCTCGGAGTCATCCTTGTCGGCCAGCTGCTCCGGGGTGCGCAGGCGCACCTCGGACTCGGGGAAGGCCTCGAGGAAACGGTGGGCCCCGGCCGTGACCTCGGCGGCGGAGCGGTCCGAGACGATGCCGAGGATATGCGGGGACGGGTCCGTGTCCGCCGACGGAACCCCCGGCAGCAGCAGCGCCAGCAACAGGGGGTAGCGTTTTTTCCATGTACTCATCTTCAACACCCGGATTCGTGCACACACGGCGGCCGGGACACGCGAGGCGTCCCGACGGAGCGTGGATAAAAGGGGAGCGGCCGCGGGTCGCGTCAGCGTCGCGGCATTACTGTCGATCGGGGCCGTCGCGGATCCGCCGTCACGGTGCCGCTGGCAGAATCAGCCGCCGGAGGCCTCGCGCCGCGCGGCGGGCTGCCACAGGACCTCGGAGCCGTTCTCGTGGCGCGCCAGCACGCGGCAGAACACGAACAGCAGGTCCGACAGACGATTGATGTAGGCCAGCGAGCTCGGCCGCAGGGCCTCGTGGTGGTTGACCGCGACCAGCCGCCGCTCGGCGCGGCGGCAGACGGTGCGGGCAATGTGGCAATCCGCGGTGGCCGGGCCGCCGCCCGGGAGGATGAACTCCTCCAGCGGCGGCAGCTCGTCATTGAAGCCTTCGAGCTCGACATCCAGGCGTTCCACCGACGCCTCCGGCAGCGCCTGATACCCCGGCACCGCCAGCTCCGCGCCCAGATCGAACAGCTCGTGCTGCACCCGGGCGAGGGAACCCCGAACGTCTTCGGGCAGCTCGTGCACCAGCACACGCCCGATCACGCTGTTCAGCTCGTCCACGTCACCAAAGGCCTCGACGCGATGCGAGTCCTTGTCCACGCGCGAACCGTCACCCAGACCGGTACGCCCCTCGTCACCCGTGCGGGTCGCGATCTTCGAAAGTCGATTGCCCATGACCTTACCTCTGCTGCTGATAGCGCAGTTTCACGAACGCGCCCATGCCGGGGTTGTTGTAGCCACCCTGGGTCTCGTAATCCCGATCGAAGACGTTGGTGAGGGAGCCCTCGACCGTCCATTCCGGATCCAGTTCATAAGCCGCGCGCAGATCCAGGGTCCCGTAGCCCGAGAGGCGCGTCTCGTTGTCGCCGCGGTCATAGCTGCGACTCCGGGCCCGGATTGTGCCGCCCAGGGAAGCGTCTCCGAACTGACGGTCCAGGTCGAAACGCGCCGAGACCGGAGGCCGGCGCGCCAGCTCGTTCCCCGTATCCCGGTCCTCGGTATCCAGCAGGGTCAGCGAGACCCGCGAATTCCACGGGCCCAGATCGTGGCCACCTTCGAGCTCCAGACCGCGAATGCGCGCTTCCCTGACGTTGCGAGGCTCGTTTATATCCGTGTCCGGGTTGCCGTCATCGCAATTCACCACACAACGACTTTGAATCAAGTCATCTACGTTCGTTTCAAATACTGAAACATCCACGTATGCAAGACTGGCCGAGTACCTCGCACCGAGTTCAAAAGTTTCCGACTCTTCCGGATCCAGGTCCGGATTGCCGAATCCGGGGAAATACAGGTCGTTGAATGTCGGGGCCTTGAACGCCGTGCCATAGCTGGCCCGTAGCCGCAGGGCATCCGTCGCCTGAAGACCCCAGGCGACCTGCCCGGTGGTCTTGTCGCCGAACTCTTCGTTATCGTCGTAGCGCAGCGAGCCTTCCAGGTCGTGGTTGCCGATCTCGGTGCGCAGGACCGAATACACGCCGACGTTGTAGCGCGAGTCCTCGTCGTAATCCGTCGAACCGTCAACCCGGTCTTCGTAGGCATCCACCCCGGCGATCAGGTCGGTGCGCTCCCCGACGCGGACATCATTGCGCCAGGCCGCCTGATCCCGCCGTGTGTCGAAACGGTCAACACCGCCGCCCAGGACGCCGCCTTCGGTCACGTCGTCACTCTCATCCCGCGACTGCCCGAGCGTGACTTCCGTGTCCCAATGGCGGGTCACGGGAATACGCACGCCTGCCCGCAACGCGGCATGCACGAAATCCGTATACGCCCGATCGTACGGTCCCAGAATGTCGACAGGATTGGCAGGATCGGATTCATCTGCGTCGTATTCCGAGCGGCCCTCCGAATACAGCACGTTGCCGAAGAACTCGAGCCCATTGGTGAGACGGTGCGACAGCTTGCCCGCCAGCGAGGTGTTGTCATAGCCGTCGGGGTCATCATCACCGACATCGTCCTGGACGTTGATGCCGTCGGTGTCGTAGCGGCTCAGGGACAGGCTGTAGCGGGTGCGTTCGGTGCCGCCGGCGATCCCGGCTCCGGCCTCGCGGGTACCGAAGGAGCCCAGCCCGAAGAAGGCGTTCACGCGCGGCGGTCCCTCTTCGCCCTCGCGACTGAAGATCTGGGTCACCCCGCCGATCGCATCGGACCCGTAGATGGAAGTGCGCGGCCCGCGCACGATCTCCACGCGGTCGACCTCCTCGGGTGGCAAGAACCTCCAGCTGGCGCCTCCGCTGGTCGCCGACCCCATGCGCACGCCATCGATCAGCATCAGGTGGTGGTCGGATTCGGTGCCGCGCAGGCGCACGCTCGACTGTTTGCCGAACGGACCGGCGCTGGAAACCGAGACCCCGGCGCGCCCTTCCACCAGATCGGTGAACTGGCGCGGCTGCAGGCGCTCGATCTCTTCGCGGTCGATGACCGTCACCGAGGCCAGGGCCTCGTCCACGGTCTGGCTCAGGCGGGTCGCGGTGACCTGCACGGGCTCCAGGGTCACGGCACCGCTGTCCGGTGCCTCTTCGGCCAGAGTCGGGGAGGCCGCCATCACGATGGCGGCGGAAAGAATGCTGCGTTTCATGTCTTCGGATCTCCCGGCGAGCCGCCCGCACGCCGCTGGTTCACGGGGATCGTGCTGGCGCGAGGGAGAAGACGACAACGCATTCCCGGGAGGGAACGGCCATCCGTCTCGCACGCCCTCCGCGTGCCGCACGACCATTCCCCGGCCGGTCTCCGGGCTGACGAGCGGGGCATGCCCGGCCGGCGGCGCCTTCCCGTGTCCGTGACACAGTGGCCTTGAGCCGCCAGCCTCCGGGATCCATGGCCGAAGGATTCCGGCCCGGATCCGCGCTCGATCACCGTTGCGGGGGCAGCGCCGGATTCGCGCCAGGGCGCTCACCGGACTTCCCGTTTAACCCGGCGGGGGACCGCCGAGGCACCGAGGAACGGGGCGAAGACTACATGAGGGATGGCTGATTTTCCACCCGGCAGGTCCGGCATGCCGCGCGACGTTCAGTTCTGGCGCGCCTCCTCCGCCTGGCGGTAACGGGCGCCCCGCCGCAGCAGCCGACCCCACTGCCGGTCCTGCAGCATCGTGTCGAACTCGGGCGAACGCTCGGCGCGCAGAGCCACCGGCTGCGATTCGTCGCCGGTATTCTGCGCCAGCATCTCCAGACGCTCGGGATTGGCCCCGTAGTGACTCTCGAGAAAGCCGCGCATGCCATCGGTCAGCGGCAGGTGGTAGACCCGGGTCAGACGCAGGGCCAGCCACTCGGCCGCACGCCCGAGGTCCTGGCGGACCATGCGCACCATGGCGGAGCCCAGCCCGGCCTTGGCATCGGCGCTCATGCCGACGTACAGCCCGCCGAGATAAGCCGCCGGACTGGCGTAGATCGCGCGCTGGATGCTGGGGTTGGTGAGATCCACCAGCGGATCCAGCAGCAGCGCCAGCTGGATGCCGATGCGCTTGGCGGTATCACTGTCCAGCGGCTTGTTGCCGAAATGGATAAAATCGCCTTCGCGTCGGATCTGCAGCTCCTGCAGATAGTCGCAGAAGCCATCCGCCAGCCGGATCTTCTGGTCGTCGTCCAGCTCGATCAGCTCCTCCGACACGCGGATGCGCCGCGCCGAACGCTTCTGCCAGCGCCGATCGCCCTTGCGGTCGCGTTCGCGCCGGCGCAGATTTTCCCAGCGTTCCACGGCGTTCGCATAGCGGCTCTGCGCCTGCATCAGCCGGTCACGCGCCTCTCGCAGCTCCTCGACCTGCGACATGGCGGCCCCGAGAATGCGCCCGTCCGGGCTCTTGACGTCCGGCGCGGCCTCCAGCAGCGCCTGCAATCCGGCCAGCACCTGCTGCCCCAGCACCGGGAGCGGTTCGCGCAGATGCTGCTGGGTAATGCCGCTGGTTTCGCTGTGTGCGAGCAACATCGCCAGCGAGCGCAGGCGACTGATCACGGCGGCCTGGGCCACGCGGAAACGATTGCCCTGGTACTCCAGCCGGTCCAGCGCCCGCCCCAGCTGCCAGGGGCCGGACCATTCGAAGCTCAGCCGCTTGATCTGGCGCCCGTTCACCAGCTCGAAGGCGAGCACGAAGATCGCCTGCACGTCATCCAGGGTGCAGCGCGAGAGATCATCGGCATCGGCCGCGGAGAACAGGCGTTCGAGGAACTGGTCCACGCGCCGTACGCCGTCCTCGCGCGTGGGCGCGATCCCGCGCAGGCGATCGCGCAGCAGCTCGGCCAGATCGGAATCCTCGGCATGCAGCCGTTCCAGCGCGGCCATGCGGGCGTCGGCGGTGGCATCCACCAGATCGGTCACCCGGGCATGCAGGCCCAGGCGCCGGAAGATCTCGATCTGTTCCGCGGTGGAGGCCAGGGTCGAATCGCCGGTCATCTCGCGCACCGCCACGGCCACCGCCTCCGGCGAGACCTCGACCTCGTGCAGCAGGACCCCCGCGGCCTGCCGTCGCCGTACGTCCGGCGTCATCTCGCCCATGGCCAGGTCGCGGGTCGCGAACAGCAGATCCGGCAGCAGATCGATGGTGTTGCGCAGCTGGGTCTGCGAACGCTCCTGGCGACGACCGCGGGTTGCATCCGCGACGAAACGCGCAACCAGACCGATCACCCCGAACAGCAGGGTGTAGACGGCGAAAAAGACGAAGTTCTGGGTGGGGGCCGCATGGCCGAAACCGAGGAAATACCCCCCCTGCATCGCGAGGAACGTCACCGGACCGGCGGCCCACAGCAGCTGCAACAGGTTCAGCGACCACGGCACCTTGCGCGCGCTGGTCGCCACCTCGGTGATGCGGCTGCGACCGGCGGCCTCGATCAGGACCTGATCCTGGTTCGACTCCTGTGGTTCGGCGGCGCCAGAGGCCCCGGACTTCTTTTGACGAAAAAGGCGGAACACCCCAACTCCCCGACCCCGGACTCGCCGGTCAGTGTAAAGCGCGAAAACCCCGCGCGCCGCCGTGCGCAAACGCGGGAATCACGTCTGGACCGTAGCGCCCGCGGGAGGTTCGGCGCGGCACTTCACCGCGGAGAAGAAATTCCTTCTTCCGCAGGCGGGACCGAGGAAGTCCCGGGATCCTCCAGGCCGCAGAGATAGTCGCGGGTCAACGGCACGGCGTCCTGCCGGCGCGCCATCTGGATGTGGAACACCACCTGCCCCCACCAGCGGAACGTGCCCTCGCAGCTGGCCAGGTAGAACTCCCACATGCGACAGAAGCGCTCGTCGAAGTAGTCGGCCGCCTCGTCACGGACCGCCTGAAAGCGCCGGTACCACTCGGCCAGAGTCTCCGCGTAGTGCAGGCGCCACACCTCGATGTCGGTGGTATGCAGCGGCGTGGGCTCCAGCGCCCCCGTCACCTCGGACAACGCCGGCGTGTAACCACCGGGGAAGATGTACTTCTTCAGCCAGGGATTGGAGGTGCCCGGCGGCCCCTGACGTCCGATGGTATGCAGCACGGCAATGCCATCCGGATTGAGCAGATCATTGACCCGCTGAAAGAACGTGCCGTAGTTGGGCTGGCCGACGTGCTCGAACATGCCGACGCTGACGATGCGGTCGTAGCGTTCTTCGTGCTCGCGATAGTCCTGATAGAGGAAACGCACGCGGTCCTCCAGCCCCCGGCGCTTCGCCTCCTCCTGCGCCACCCGCAGCTGCTCGCGCGACAGGGTGATGCCGTCGACCTGAACGTCCGCATGCTCGGCCAGATGCATCGCCAGCCCGCCCCAGCCGCAGCCGATGTCCAGCACGCGCATGCCCGGCTCCAGGCACAATTTCCTGCGCAGGACCTCGCATTTGGCCTTCTGGGCCTCCTCCAGGCTCATGTCCGGGCGGGCAAAGTAGGCACAGCTGTAGAACATGCCGTCATCGAGGAAGCGCCGGAACAGCCACTCGTCCACGTCGTAGTGATGGGAGATGTTGCGATAGCTGCGCGCCACGCGATTGCCCTGCTCCACCAGCCCCCGCAGGGTGCGGGTCAGGAATCCGACCCGTTTGCGAAACATCGGCGCAAAGTTGCGCATGGTCATGTCCAGGAAGACCCGCAGCCCCTCCGGACCGGGCGACCACAGCCCCTCCATGTAGGTCTGCCCCAGCTCGAAGCCGGGATCCCGCGCGATGCGCCGCAGGGCATTCGCCTCGTGCACCTGCAGCACCACCTCGGGACCCCCCTGGCCAAACCGCCGTTCGCTCCCGTCCGGATGACGCAGCAACAGCGTGCCGTAGCGAACATGCTCGTCCAGCATCCGTTCAATCATTACCTGCTGCCCCCCGATTCCCCGGTATCCGGCACGCATCCGTGTCCGGCCATTTTTATACTGAGTCTAAATCCTGCCTGTAAGGCCGTCCAGTGCAGCGGGCCTGCACAACGCATGTTGTACCAACGCATCAAGCGTAGTGCATCCAGCAAACACCGCCATCGCAAGTCGCGCCGCGAAAATCCGCAACGCCTTTCCACATTGACGCAAACGGGCTACCCTCGAGCCATGACCTTGCGCCCGGCCCAAGCCTGTGAAAAGTGCACCCTGCGTCAGCTCTGCCTGCCGATGGGACTGCCCGATACCGAGCTGTGGCAGCTCGACGAAATCGTGCAGCAACGCCGTCCGATCGAGAAGGGCAGCACGCTGTTCGCGATGGGCGCGCCGTTCGAATACCTGTACGCAGTGCGCACCGGCGCGATGAAAACGGTGCTGATGGGCGACGACGGGACCGAACAGATCACCGGCTTCGCGCTGGCCGGCGAACTCCTGGGGCTGGACGCCATCCACCAGGGATCCCACCCGGTCACCGCCATCGCGCTGGAATCCACGAGCGTCTGTGCGGTGCCGTGGTCACTGGTAGACGACCTGTCCGGGCGCCTGCCCACGTTCCGGCAACACCTGATGGGGGTGATGAGCCGCGGCCTGGCGAGCGAGGAGAACCTGCATGCACTGATCGGGCAACGCAGCGCGGAACAGCGCCTGGCTACGTTCCTGCTGTCACTGTCGCAACGCCACCAGGCGCGCGGCCTGGCCGCCAACCGCTTCATCCTGCCGATGTCGCGCGCGGAGATCGCCAATCACCTGGGGCTCACCCAGGAGACCATCAGCCGGCTGTTCACGCAGATGCGGCGTCAGGGACTGATCGAACTGCATACCCGCGACCTGCACATCCCCGACCTGGACGCCCTGCGCACCACGGCCGGGGTGAGCGTCTCCGCCGCCAGCAGTGCCTGAGGGCCACCCGGCGCCCGAGTTCTGGGCGTTTGCCGAAACCGTCTGGGCCCACCCGCCACTGCGCCGCCGGCTGCTGCAGTGGCAGGACCACCACGACGCCGACGTCATTCTTGTGCTGTTCGCCGCCTGGCACCCCGGGCCACTGACATCGGACGAACTGGCACGGCTGCGAACCCGCGCGCGCGACTGGAGCGCCCGCGCGACCACCCGGATCCGGCGCCTGCGTCGCCACCTGCACACCCCCGAACGCCATGCCCTCTACCGTGCCCTGCTGGATCTGGAACTGAGCGCGGAGCGGCTTGGCGCGCTGCACCTGCTGCAGGAATGCCCGCCCCCGATCGCCGTTGCAGGCCCGCACCGACGCGCGTGCGCGGACACCATCGAGGCGCGCCTCGGCCATCTCCAGCCCGAACTCCCGCCGGACGAACGCGCCAGCGGCTCCGCCGAACTCGCGGCGGTCCCGGATCCCACCTGACCGGACGGACCGGAAAAGCACCGACCACGCCCGGGCCGCCCCCCCTGCACGCGGCTCGCAGTTCCGGCTATCCTGAAGGGTTCCACTCAGCCAGACGGCGATCGAACATGTCCGACGCAATGCGCGACCAGCTCCTGAAGGCAGGACTGGTTGACGAAAAGCAGGTCAAGAAGGCTCGCAGCGAGCAGCACAAGGGCAAGAAAAAGGCCAAAAAGCCGAAGAAGGCCGCGCCGGCCGCGGCCGAGCCCACCGCCGCCGAGCAGCGTCAGGCGGAACAGGCCGAGCGCTCGCGGCGCAAGAACGAGGAACGTCAGGCCCGAGCCGCGCGCAAGGCGCTGACCGCACAGCTGCGCGAACTGGTCAGCTCCAACCTGTACCCGGTGCCCACCGGCAACGACGCCGAGGACTACCATTTCCAGCAGGGAGGGCGAATCCGCAGCCTGCCGGTGACACCCGCACTGCGGCGCCAGCTGGTGGACGGGCGCGCGGCGATCGCCGGGCTGGATCACCGCCCCGAGGCAGGCTTTCGCGTGGTGCCGCGCGAGACGGCGGACCGCATCCGCGAGCGCGATCCGCAGTGGCCGCTGGTCATCCCGGCCGAGGAAGCCGCGGACGCCGAACCGGCCGCCGACGACCCGTATGCGGATTACGTGGTGCCCGACGACCTGATGTGGTGAGGACGCCCGACGGCGTCAGTCGTCGTCGGTGCGCTTGACGTCAGCCGCCGGCATGCCCGGCTGCTGCGGACGCTGAACCCCCTCGTCCTCGGTCGGCTGCGGCTGCATCTGGCGATCGCCCAGGCTCTGCGGCGGGCCCTCTTCGGCCTCCGGCTCTCCGTTACAGCCCGCCAGCAGCAACCCGCCCGCCAGCAGGACCGAGATAGCGGTGATTCTGCCCGTGATTCTCTGCTTCATGATCCACCTCTCTCCCCCGATTTCAGCCCGCAAGACTGCACGCGAGCGCGCAGACGGCCAAGAACTCCGGTTGGTGCAGGGGATTCCCGGCTCCCGGCCCGCAACCGCCCATGCATCTCGATCGGTCAGTCCGGAACGATCCGCGTCCCGGCGTTCCCGGCAAGGATGGCCGCGGCCGACTCCAGCGCCCCGATACCCCCGATGCGGCCGCCCAGGGCCACCCGCCGCGCCGCATCCAGTTTGGGTCCCATGGACCCCGGCGGCCATTCGGCCGGGTCAATGTCGCTGGCCTTCAGGCGGTCCAGCCGTCGGGCCGCGTCCGTACCCCAGTCGGCATAGACCGCATCGACATCGGTGAGCATCAGCAGGGCATCGGCCTCCACCTCGACGGTCAGCAGGGCCGCGGCGAGATCCTTGTCCACCACCGCCTCCACACCAGCGAGCCGGCCGTCGGCATCGCGCGCCACCGGAACCCCGCCCCCGCCGGCACACACCACCAGGGTCCCGGCAGCAGCCAGGGTCCGGATCGCCGGCACGCCCAGCAGCGCGCGCGGCTCCGGCGACCCCACCACCCGACGCCAGGCCCTGCCGTCGCGGGCGATGCGCCAGCCACGCTCCTGTGCCAGACGCCGCGCGGCCTCCTCGGCGTAGGTCGGTCCGATGAACTTGCTCGGCTCGTCGAAGGCCGGATCATGCGGATCGACCTCGGTCTGCGTCAGCAGGCTGGCCACGCGGTCATGTCCCAGCGCGTTGTGCAGCTCCTGCGCGAGGATGTAGCCGATCATCCCGTGGCTCTCCGCGCCCACCACGTCCAGCGGCCAGGCGATGCGGTCGCATTCCGCCTGGTTCGCCAGCAGCCCCACCTGCGGGCCGTTGCCGTGGGTCACGATCACCTCGTGCTCCGCCGCCAGACCGGCGATGGCCGCGGCCGCGCGCCGCGCGTTGTGCCGCTGATTCGTGGCCGAGGGCGTCTCCCCCCGCTGCAGCAGTGCGTTGCCCCCCAGGGCGACCACGATGCGCATGCCCCTACCTCCCGTCAGCCGTTGATCGGCGTGAATCACCGTAATCTTCGTGCAACCAGTCGCGCAGGTCCTCGAACCCGGGGATGTCCTCGTCCCCGGTGGCCGGCGGCAGCTCGAAACCGTCGTGGAAGCCACGGGCCCGGAACGGCTCCAGCAGCTCCGGGTCGCCGGAGATCACGTGCACCGGCACCGCCCACGAGGGATCCGGGCCGGTCACCAGGGCCGCCGGCTGGTGGTCGCCCGGCATCAGAAACAGGGTGTCCTCGTCTACGTGGTCGCGCGCCCAGTGGCCGCTGACCTCCAGCGAGTAGCGCACCGCCTCGGCGTAATGGTCGCGCACGCGGTCGAAGTCCCGCCACAGGACCTCGGGGGCGGGCCCGGCCCCGGCCTGTTCGTGGAACACCCGCCCGTCGTCCATCGCATCCGGGTCGTCCAGCACGTCCAGTACCGGGGTCCACGGGGCGTGGCTGCTGACCAGCGCGAGCATCGCGAACACAGGCGCCTCCCCGCCCTGCGGGTCCGGCCGCACGTCCTGTTCGAAGCGCCACCAGGTGAATTCGTCGGGCATCGTGACCCAGAAGAACGGGGGGCCGCGGTAATCCATGCCGTCGCGGTCCAGGATCCGGTCCCAGCCGAACCAGCGCCCCTCCGGCCAGTCGAGGGTGATGGCCGGGGCCAGCATGGCCGTGTGATGGCCGGTGGCCGCGAAGTCCTGCACCAGGGTCGCCCGCTCGCGCTCCTGCAGCCGGCGGTACTGCCCGGCATGCCGCACGGCCACGCCCGACAGCAGGGAGGCATGCGCCAGCCACGACTGCCCGCCGGCGATCGGGGCCTTCATCACCCCGGTCACCGCGTGCAGATCCCGCGCGGCGAGATCCTCCTGCAGATCCTCCAGGGTCGGCTCGATGACCTCGGCATAGCGCGGGATCTCCAGCGCCGAGACCCCGTAGGACTCGATCAGGCCCACCACCACATCGACGCCGGCCAGACCCTCCAGCGACCGGGGTTCGGCCAGCCGCGGATCCTCGTCCAGCCGGTGCGCCAGCACGCGGTCCTCGCACCGCGCCTCGCGCATGCCGTCGACCTGCGCCGTTACCAGCGCCACCGCCGGGGCCGCCGTGCGCGGCGGCTCCACGCCCGTCGCGTGGCCCGCGAGCCCGGCGAGGCCCGCGCCCAGCAGCACGAAACCCGCGCCCCGGGGCACGACCGGGCGCGCCAGCAGACGCGCCAGCGACCACACCGCCAGCCCGATCACGGCCAGCAGCGCCGCGACGGCGAGGATCACGCCGGCAGTGGGGAGGTTGCCGGTCAGCAGCCGGAAGACGGCATCCAGCAGGCCGATGTCCACGTAGACATTCAGCGGACGGGCAAGGCTGACCCGGGCCAGCGCATCGAACAGCGCCAGCACGATCAGTGCGAGGAGGATGGCGGCCACCACCCGAGCCAGTACGCGGGCGGTGGCCAGAGGAAGAACCGCGAACAGTCCGGCGAGGACCACGGCCTCCCAGGCCAGCCACCCCGGCCCCGGGCCCGCATGGCGCGGGATGTCCAGGGCCAGGAGCAGTCCGTTCAGAAGCAGCAGGGTCAGCAGGACGCGGACCCCGCCGGGGACGGCGCGCAAGCGCCGGCCGGACTGTTCGGGCGGGAGGTTCAACCCGCCCGAATCAGAAGCTCATCGAGCGATCAAACTCGGCCACCGCCTGCACGTAGTGGCCCATGCCCGCGTATTCGGCGGTGGCCAGGAAGTTGTCCGGGGTCACGTCACGGCCACGGCCGCAGGCCTCGCAGACCCACAGCGGCACGCCGGCGTCGACCAGATCCTCGACGATGTCCTTCATTGCCGGCATGTTGTGGCCGACGATCTTGTCGTAGATGTTGCGGTTGGCGATGTTCGCCGCCTCGCCCTGCAGCCATACGGTCACGTCGTGTCCCTGATCCTTGGCCACCTTGGCGGCGATCATGCCCAGCGTGGCGCGGGTGGGGTCATCGGTTCCGGCGGTAACGGCAACGATAAAGCGCATGGTCGATTCTCCTGTGTCGTCGCGTGTCGGCCTTGCGGCCGGTTGGCGGACCCGGCGGGTCCGTTGTTGTTACAGCAATCCGCAGCGTACCCGATCAGACGCCGGTCCGGCTCTGGCGGGCCAGACGCAGCGCCATCAGCAGCCACGGCAGTCCGTGCAGCAGCAGACCGCCCCAGCCCGCCGCGCCGGCGAGTTCGCCGGCCAGCAGGTCGCGCACCAGACCGGCGATCGCCGGCTCGGGCTGCCAGGGCCACAGGCCCACGGTCGCCACGATCAGGGCGAACAGCCACAGCGGCAGGCGGTCGAACAGGCGCAGAACGGTCGGCATGGCGCGCATCCTATCGCATACGGCCACCGGTACCGCGCATGCCCCGACACGGCGGCGCGGATTCAGTGGCGAAAATGCACGAACAGCCGGCCGTGATTCTTCGAATCCTTCTCCACCCGGTGGTAACGCGCCTTGACCTCCGGCTGCTGCAAAAAACGCAGCACCCGCTTTTTCAGCTGCCCGCTGCCCTTGCCGTGGATGATCTCCACGGTCTTGATGCGTTTCTCGCAGGCCTCGTCGATCGCGCCGTTGAGCGCCTGATCGATGCGCCGGCC
This sequence comes from Thioalkalivibrio sp. ALJ24, assembly GCF_000377785.1. Lineage (GTDB taxonomy): Bacteria > Pseudomonadota > Gammaproteobacteria > Ectothiorhodospirales > Ectothiorhodospiraceae > Thioalkalivibrio. The sequence goes on from NZ_KB898731.1 coordinate 100,835, forward strand.
ATCGCGAAAGCATTCGTGCAGGTCGATGGAAAGCCGCGACATCACGGACCTCCGCAGGGATCGGATCAGGGTTCGACGTCGGCCAGGTGGCCCTTGTCTTCCAGCCAGGCGCGGCGCTCGGAGGCGCGTTTCTTGCCCAGCAGCATGTCCATCAGCTGTTGCGTGTCGTCGGCGGCATCCAGGGTGAGCTGCACCAGACGCCGGGTGTCCGGATTCATGGTGGTCTCGCGCAGCTGCAGCGGGTTCATCTCGCCCAGGCCCTTGAAGCGGGTCACGGCGACCTTGCCCTTCAGCTTCTCCGCCTCGATGCGTTCCAGCACCCCGGCCTTTTCGTCGTCGTCCAGGGCATAGAAGGTCTGCTTGCCGACGTCCACGCGGTACAGCGGCGGCATCGCGATGTACACGTGCCCCTGCTCCACCAGCGGGCGGAAGTGCCGCAGGAACAGCGCGCACAGCAAGGTGGCGATGTGCGCGCCATCGGAGTCGGCATCCGCGAGGATGCAGACCTTGCCGTAGCGCAGCCCGTCGAGGCTGGCCTGCCCCGGATCCACGCCCAGGGCCACGGAGATGTCGTGGATCTCCTGGGATCCCAGCACCTGGTCGGGATCGACCTCCCAGGCGTTCAGGATCTTGCCGCGCAGCGGCATGATCGCCTGAAAGTCACGGTCGCGCGCCTGCTTGGCGGAGCCGCCGGCGGAGTCGCCCTCCACCAGGAACAGCTCGGTGCGCTCCAGGTCCTGGCTGGCGCAGTCGGCCAGCTTGCCCGGCAGGGTCGGGCCCTGGGTCACCTTCTTGCGCACCACCTTGCGCCCCGCGCGGCTGCGCTTCTGCGCGTTCTGGATCGCCAGCTCGGCGATTCGCTCGCCCTGCTGCGGGTGCTGGTTCAGCCACAGGCTGAAGGCGTCCTTGATGACCCCGGAGATGAACGGCGCGGCCTGGCGCGAGGACAGGCGCTCCTTGATCTGCCCGGCGAACTGCGGGTCCTGCATCTTGAACGACAGCACGCTGGCGACCCGTTCCCAGACATCCTCCGGCGCCAGCTTGATCCCGCGCGGCAGCAGGCTGCGGAATTCGCAGAACTCGCGCACCGCATCGGTCAGGCCGGTGCGCAGGCCGTTCACGTGGGTGCCGCCCTGGGGGGTCGGGATCAGGTTCACGTAGCTCTCGCTGACCACCTCGCCGCCCTCCGGCAGCCAGGTCACGGCCCAGTCCACCGCCTCGGTGGCGCCGGCCATCGAGCCCATGAACGGCTCCTCCGGCAGCCGCTCCAGGCCGTCCAGCGCCTCCACCAGGTAGTCGCGCAGCCCCGCCTGATAGCACCACTCGCAGGCCTCGCCGGTGGTCTCGTCGCGGAAGGTGACGGTCAGGCCGGGGCACAGCACGGCCTTGGCGCGCAGGATGTGCTTGAGCTTCGTCACCGAGAACTTCGCCGAATCGAAATACTGCGCATCGGGCCAGAAATGCAGCGTGGTGCCGGTATTGCGCTTGCCGACCTCGCCAACGGCCTCCAGCTCCTGCAGCCTGTGGCCGCCGGCGAAGGCCATCCGCCAGCGTCGGCCGTCACGGCGGATGTCCACGTCCAGGCGCTCGGACAGCGCATTCACCACCGACACCCCGACCCCGTGCAGGCCGCCGGAGAACTGATAGCTCTTGTCGGAAAACTTCCCGCCGGCATGCAGCGTGGACAGGATCACCTCCACCCCCGGGCGGTTCTCGCGCGGATGCAGGTCCACCGGCATCCCGCGTCCGTCATCGGTGACCGAGACCGAGTCGTCCTTGTGCAGGACCACGTCGATGCGGCTGGCATGGCCGCTGATCGCCTCGTCCACCGAGTTGTCGATCACCTCCTGGGCGAGGTGATTGGGCCGCGCCGTGTCGGTGTACATCCCCGGACGCTTGCGCACCGGGTCCAGTCCCTCGAGGACTTCGATGTCGGATGCGGAATAGCTCACTTGGGCGTTCCCCGTGTCGTTTCCGTCGGCCGGAATTCGCGCAGCGTACCAGAGCCTGCGGGCACGCGGCTTGCAATCCCGGGGCCGATCCCAACAATGCACGGAAGATTCCGTATTCCGGCATTTCAGGAGGATCCCCATGGCAGAAGCCGCAGGCACGACCGGCGAAAACATCCTTGACGTCACCCGGGACCAGTTCCAGCAGGCAGTGCTGGAGGAGTCGCACCGGCGTCCGGTGCTGGTCGACTTCTGGGCCGCCTGGTGCGGCCCCTGCAAGCAGCTGATGCCGCTGCTGCAGAAGATCGCCGAGGATTACGGCGGCGCGTTCCGCCTGGCCAAGGTCAACAGCGACGAGAACCAGGAGCTGGCCGGGCAGTACGGGGTGCGCAGCCTGCCCACCATCATGTGCTTCCGCAACGGCGAGGTGGTGGACCAGAAGATGGGCGTGCAGCCCGAATCCGCCATCCGCGAGATGCTCGACCGCTACATCGAGCGCCCCTCCGACACCCATCGCCAGCAGGCCCTGAGTGCCCTGCAGGCCGGTGACGCGGCCGGTGCCGTACAGGCGCTGGAACAGGGCGTGGCCGTGGACCCGGGCAACAAGGATTTACGCTCCGAGCTGGCCCGCGCGCAGATCCGCGCGGGCGACACCTCGGCCGCCCGCACCACTCTCGAGGCCGCACTGGAGACGTTCCCCGAGGATCCCGACCTGCGCATCGAACTGGCACGCACGCTGTCGCAGGCCGGCGACCCCGATGCCGCGGAGGCCCAGCTCAACCAGCTGCCGCTGAACCGCGCAGAGGATGATGCGGTGAAGACCCTGCGCGCCCACCTGCGGTTCTCCCGCCGGGCCGCCGGGGCCGACCCCGAGGCCCTGGCCCGCGAGATGCAACAGGGCGATCCGGCGCCCGAGACCCTCGAGACGCTGGCCGCGTACTCCATGCTGCACGGCCGCTACGAGGAAGCCCTGGGCCTTTATCTGGAACTGATGAAGCGGCACCCGGGGTACCAGGATGCCGATGGCGAGAACGCCGGCAAGGCCGGCATGCTCGCGGCCTTCAGCGCCCTGGGCGACGACAACCCGCTGGTTGGCCAGTACCGCCGCAAGATGATGGCCGCGCTGTACTGAAACGCCTCGCCGCGCGGATGCCTGCCCGCGGCGATTTACATTGCTCCGCATTGCCCTACACTCCGCACGATCAGGCGTCACGAGGAAACGCGGATGAAGCGCTACGGCGGATGCAGGGGCGCGGCCCTGCTGCTCGGTCTGCTGGTGCTGTTGCCGGCCCTGCCGGCCATGGCCGGGCAGGCCTTCGTGAATATCGGCACCGGCGGGGTGACCGGGGTGTATTACCCCGCCGGCCAGCACCTGTGCCGGCTGTTCAACGCGGAGCGCGACGAACACGGCATGCGCTGCACCGCCGAGAGCACCGGAGGTTCGGTGTTCAACCTGAACATGATCCGTTCCGGCGACATGGACTTCGGCGTGGCCCAGTCGGATCTGCAGCACCACGCCTACCACGGCAGCGGGCGGTTCGAGGCCTTCGGAGCCGCGCATCACCTGCGGGCGATGTTCAGCCTGCACCCGGAACCGCTGACCTTGGTGGTGCGCCGGGACTCCGGCATCGAGGGGCTGGATGACCTGCAGGGCCAGCGCGTGAACATCGGCAACCCCGGCTCCGGCCAGCGCGCGATGATGGAAGAACTGCTGGACGAACTCGGCTGGGACCACGACACCTTCGCCCGGGTCGCCGAACTGCCTTCGCGCGAACAGGCCCAGGCCCTGTGCGACAACCGGGTGGATGCCTTCGTGTTTTCCGTCGGCCACCCGTCGGCCGCGATCCAGGAACCCATCGCCACCTGCGACGCGCGCCTGGTCTCGCTGCAGGGCGAGGCCATCGACCGCCTGGTGGACGAGACCCCGTACTACATGGCCGCCGAGATCCCCGCCGGGACCTATCCCGGGCAGGACGAAACCATCCGCACCTACGGGGTAGGCGCGACCCTGGTCACCTCGGAGCGCACCAGCAGCGACGCCGCCTACGCCCTGACCCGTGCGGTGTTCGAGAATTTCGACACCTTCCGCAGGCTGCACCCGGCGTTTGCCGGGCTGGAACGCGAGGCGATGGTGGACGAAGGGCTCTCCGCGCCGCTGCACCCCGGGGCACGACGCTACTTCCGCGAGGCAGGGCTGCTCCATGACTGATTCCCGATCGGCTCCCGCACCCGACATCACGCCCGAGGAGATCGAGACCGGAGCGCGCCACCCGGGCACCGCGACCCGGGTCCTGATCTTCGTGGTCGCAGTCGCCTGGTCGCTGTTCCAGCTGTGGATCGCCTCGCCGCTGCCGGATGCGCTGGACTGGTTTACGGTGTCGGACACCGATGCCCGCGCGGTGCATCTCGCCTTCGCGGTGTTCCTCGCCTTCCTCCTGTTCCCGGCGCTGCGCCCGGGCGGCGGGCGCGCGGTGCTGCCCCGCAGCTTCGGCGTGGCCTACGCCCTCGGCGGGCTCGCCCTGCTGGGCCTGGGGGCCTGGCAGTTCATCGGCCTGGAACGTCTGGGCGAGGTCTACGCCGCGCTGGGCGCGGCCCTGCTGCTGGTGGCCTGGCCGCTGCTGCGCGGGCGCGATCCGCTGAACCGGGTCCCGGCGTTCGACTGGCTCTATGCCGCGGTCGCCGCGTTCAGCGCACTGTATCTGTACCTGTTCCACGAGACCCTCGCGGACCGCGCCGGTGCACCCACCGAGGTCGATCTGATCGTCGCCGGGATCGGCCTGATCCTGCTGCTGGAGGCCGCGCGGCGGGTGCTGGGGCCGGCGCTTACCATCATCGCGGCGATCTTCCTGTTCTACACCTTCGCCGGGCCGCTGATGCCCGACCTGATCGCCCACCGCGGCGCCAGCTACCCGCGCGCGATGGCGCAGCAGTGGCTGTCCAACGAGGGGGTCTTTGGGATCGCGCTGGGGGTCTCCACCAGCTTCGTGTTCCTGTTCGTGCTGTTCGGTGCCTTGCTGGAACGCGCCGGCGCCGGCGACTACTTCATCCGCGTGGCCTTCGCCCTGCTCGGGCATCTGCGCGGCGGCCCGGCCAAGGCCGCGGTGGTGGCCTCGGGCATGACCGGGCTGGTCTCGGGCTCCTCCATCGCCAACACCGTGACCACCGGGACCTTCACCGTGCCGCTGATGAAGCGCGTCGGCTTCCCCGCGCACAAGGCCGGGGCGGTGGAGGTCGCCAGCTCGGTCAACGGCCAGCTGATGCCGCCGGTTATGGGCGCGGCCGCGTTCCTGATGGTCGAATACGTGGGCATCTCCTACGTGGAGGTGCTCAAGCACGCGATCCTCCCGGCCCTGATCGCCTACATCGCGCTGCTCTACATCGTGCATCTGGAGGCCTGCAAGGGCGGCATGGAGGGCCTGCAGCGCGCGGTCGGCGGCACCCTGCGCGGACGCCTGATCGCGTTCGGCCTGACCCTGACCAGCCTGATCATCCTCGCCGCCGCGGTGTACTGGGGGCTCGGCTGGATCAAGGACGTGGCGGGCGAACGCGCCGCCTGGATCATCGCCGGACTGCTGTTCGCGGCCTACCTGATCCTGCTGTGGATCGCCGCGCGCGAACCCGATCCCGAGCCGCTGGACACCGACCGCCCGCTGCCGCGCATCGGCCCGGTGCTGCTGTCGGGCATGCACTTCGTGCTGCCGCTAGTGGTACTGGTCTGGGCGCTGGTGGTGGAACGCCTGTCGCCGGGGCTGGCCGCATTCTGGGCGGTGGCGTTCATGATCTTCATCGTCCTGACCCAGCGCCCGCTGGTGGCGCTGATGCGCGGCACGGGCGGCCTGCTGCAGGCCGCCTGGGTCGGGGTGTGGGAGCTGTTCCACGGCTTCGCCACCGGCGCGCGCAACATGATCGGCATCGGCGTGGCCACCGCGGCCGCGGGGATCATCGTCGGCACGGTAGCGATGACCGGACTCGGGCTGGTGCTCACCGACGTGGTCGACACCCTGTCCGGCGGCAACCTGCTGCTGGTCCTGCTGCTGACCGCGCTGATCAGCCTGATCCTCGGCCTGGGCCTGCCGACCACGGCCAACTACATCGTGGTGGCCACGCTGATGGCCCCGATCGTGGTCGAGCTGGGCGCCCAGAACGACGTCCTGATCCCGCTGATCGCGGCCCATCTGTTCGTGTTCTACTTCGGCATCATGGCGGACGTCACACCGCCGGTCGGCCTCGCCTCGTTCGCCGGCGCGGCCGTCGCGAAGGCGGACCCGGTGCGCACCGGGGTACAGGCCTTCGCCTACAGCCTGCGTACCGTGGCCCTGCCGTTCTTCTTCATCTTTAACAGTCAGCTGCTGCTGATCGGCGTGGACAACGTGTTCCAGCTGGCGCTGGTGTTCTTCGGCTCGCTGGCGGGGATCCTGGCGTTCACCGCGGCCACCCAGGGCTGGTTCCTGACCCGCAGCCGTCACTGGGAGTCCGCCCTGCTGCTGGTGGTGGCCTTCACCCTGCTCGCGCCGACCGTGCTGATGGACCGTATCGCCCCGGCCCATGTCAGCGAGGACCCGGCAACCCTGACCGAGGTGGTGGACGCGGCCCCGGATGGCGCCAACCTGCGCCTGCGGGCGACCGGGCTCGACCTCGAAGGGCGCGAGGTCACCCGCACGGTGATGTTCCCGCTGGGCGAGCGGCGCGACGACCCGCTGGAGCGCCTGTCCGAGGCCGGGCTGGACGTGGACCCGGAGGAAAGAACGCGCATCCGCACGGTTGCTTTCGAGAGCCCCGCCGCCCGCGTAGGCTTGGAAGGCGGCTGGGAGATCACCGCGGTACTGGTTCCGACCGACCGGCCGAGCCCGTACTGGTTCTATCTGCCGGCGCTGGCCCTGGGGCTGGTAGTGGTGTGGAACCAGCGGCGCCGCGAGCCGCCTGCGGGGCCCGGCCCGGCAACGGCGGCGCCGACGCTCCCGGCCTGAACCGCGCGGGTCCGGCCCTGACCGGCCGGACGCCGACCGCACCCGCGCGCCGCCACCCGAAACCCACGGAGACCGATGTCCGAGACCGCCGACCACAGCCAGGAAATCGCCCGCGCGGTCCGCGAGGCCGCCGATGGCGGCCGCCGGCTGTGGGTCGGCGGGGGCGGGACCCGGTCGACCATCGCCCGGCCCGACCCCCTGCCGGGCGACGTCGAGACCCTCGATGTCACGGCACACCGCGGCATTACCCATCTCGCCCCCAGCGAACTGGTGGTCAGCGTGCGGGCCGGCACTCCGCTGGCCGAACTGCAGACCGAGCTGGCCGCGGTGGGCATGATGCTGCCATTCGAGCCGGGGGATCCAGGGCCGGGCGCCACCGTCGGCGGAATGGTCGCGACCGGACTGTCGGGCCCGCGCCGGCCGTGGACCGCCAGCCTGCGCGACGCCGTGCTGGGCACGCGCGTGATCAACGGCGCCGGCGAGATCCTGCGTTTCGGCGGCGAGGTCATGAAGAACGTCGCCGGCTTCGACGTCTCCCGGCTTATGGCCGGCAGTCTGGGCGGCCTCGGGGTCCTGCTGGAGGTCAGCTTCAAGCTCCTGCCGCGCCCGGCGCATGAACAGTACCTGCAGCGCGAGCTGGATGCCGCCGGCTTCATCGACGCCTGTCGCGAGCTGGGTCGTACGGCCCTGCCGCTGTCCGGGCTGGCCTGGAGCGGCGGCCGCATGCAGCTGCGCCTGAGCGGCGGGGAACAGGCAGTCGCGGAGGCGGCCGAGCGTCTGGGCGACGCGGCTTCCGTTGAAGGTGAAGGGTTCTGGCGCGGCCTGCGCGACCATCGCGCGGACCTGTTCGGGCCCGCCCCCCTGCCGGGCGAACGCCTGTGGCGCATCGTCGTGCCCCCGGCCACGCCCCCGCTGGAGCTGCCCGGCGAGTGGCTGCTGAACTGGGGCGGCGGGGAGCGCTGGCTACGCAGCGAGGCCGACCCGGCACGGGTGCGCGCCGCGGTGGAGGCCGCCGGCGGACACGCTCGCATCTGGCACGGGGACCCGGCCGGTGCGCCCCGCCTGCATCCACGCGGCACCGCACTGGAGGCGCTGGAGGCCCGGGTGCGCCATGCGATGGATCCCGAAGGCGTGTTCCACAGTCCGCTGCTGCCCGGCTCCCCGGACCGCGCCACCGGCACCTGAAGCGAGCACTCCCATGGACACTCGTATCCACGAACGCTACGCCGACGACCCGGCCGCCCGCATCGCCGAACAGGCCCTGCGCAACTGCGTCCACTGCGGTTTCTGCAACGCGACCTGCCCCACCTACCAGGAACTGGGCGACGAGCTGGACGGCCCGCGCGGACGCATCTACCTGATCAAGCAGGTACTGGAACAGGGCGAGGCCGACGCGGCCACCGGGCGCCACCTGGATCGCTGCCTGACCTGCCTCAACTGCATGACGACCTGCCCGTCCGGGGTCAACTACGCACACCTGGTGGAATTCGGGCGCGAGGCGGTGGAACGCGACGTCCCGCGCGGCTGGCGCGAGCGCCTGCTGCGCGCCACGCTCAAGCGCACGCTCCCGGCCGGGTGGCCGTTCCGCCTCGCCCTGGGTGCCGGGCGCCTGGCCCGTCCGCTGCTGCGCGGCGAATTGCGGGCCAAGATACCGGCCGCCCATCGGGCCCCGCCAAGCCCCGCCAAACCCGCCGGCGATCCGGTGCTGCAGGGTGGGGCCGTATCCTTCGAGCACGGCCGCGTGCTGCTGCTGGCCGGCTGCGTGCACGATGCCATCGACGCGCGCATCAACGCGGCGTTCGAGCGCCTGATGGCCGCGCGCGGCATCGCGGTGGAACGGGTCTCCGCCGCGCGCTGCTGCGGCGCGGTGGAACATCACCTGAGTGATGCGGAACGCACGCGCGCCCGCCTGCACGCCAATCTCGACGCCTGGGCACCGGCACTGGAGCGGGGAGTGGACGCGGTAGTCTCTACCGCCAGCGGCTGTGGCGCGATGCTGCGCGACTACGCCCACCTGCTGGAGGGTGACGACGAATACCAGGAGCGGGCGCGCGAACTCACCGCGCTGGTGCGCGACCCGGCCGAGCTGTTCGACGCCGACACCATCCGTGCGCTGGGGATCGAGGTCACCGGCGAGGACCGCCGGATCGCCTGGCACGCCCCCTGCACCCTGCAGCACGGCCAGGGCCTGGCCGGACGCGTGGAGCCGCTGCTGCAGGCCGCCGGGTGCGAGATCCTGCCGGTCGCCGAGGGCCACCTGTGCTGCGGCTCGGCCGGAACCTATTCCATCACTCAGCCGGCCATGGCACGGCAGCTGCGCGACCGCAAGCTCGGGAACCTGGAAGCTGCGGCCCCGGCGCGCATCGTGTCGGCCAACATCGGCTGCCTGAGCCACCTGCAGTCGGGCACCGAACGTGGGGTGGAACACTGGCTGAGCCTGCTGGACCGCCACCGTCGGGAAGGGTGACCATAATCCGGCGCGGGGAACTCCCGCCGCGCGGTGGGGGCGCTTGCCCGCACCCCGGCCGGGGCCTACATTCGCGCCATCCGATTTCCCGAGTACAGCAGAAGGTTAAACGATGACCGCTTCTTCCTTTCTTCCGCCGCAACGCACCCTGATGGGGCCCGGCCCCTCCGACGTGAACCCGCGCGTGCTGAGCGCGATGAGTCGCCCGATCATCGGCCACCTGGACCCGGTGTTCGTCGGCATGATGGAAGAGATGAAGGGCCTGCTGCAGTACGCCTTCCAGACCGAAAACGCGCTGACCCTGCCGGTCTCCGCCCCCGGTTCCGCCGGCATGGAGACCTGCTTTGCCAACCTGGTGGAGCCGGGTGACAAGGTGATCGTCTGCATCAACGGGGTGTTCGGGACCCGCATGAAGGAGAATGTCGAACGCTGTGGTGGCACCGCCGTGGTGGTGGAAGACGACTGGGGCAACCCGGTCTCCCCGGACAAGGTCGCGGATGCACTGAAGGGCAACCCCGACGCGAAGGTCCTCGCCTTCGTGCATGCCGAGACCTCCACCGGCGCGCGCTCGGACGTCGAGACCCTTTGCCGGCTGGCCCGTGAGCACGACTGCCTGACCATCGTCGACTCGGTGACCGGCCTGGCCGGCAGCCCCCTGTACGTCGATGAATGGGGCGTGGATGCCATCTATTCCGGCAGCCAGAAGTGCCTGTCCTGCACCCCCGGCCTGTCGCCGGTCAGTTTCAGCCAGCGCGCGGTGGACCGTATCCAGGCGCGCAGCCACAAGGTGCAGAGCTGGTTCCTCGATCTGAACCTGGTCATGGGCTACTGGGGCGGTGGCGGCAAGCGTGCCTATCACCACACCGCCCCGATCAACGCCCTGTATGCCCTGCACGAGTCGCTGGTGATCCTGCAGGAAGAAGGCCTGGAGAACAGCTGGGCGCGGCACTGCCGTCACCACGACGCGCTGCGCGCCGGCCTTGAAGCGATGGGCCTCGAATTCCTGGTGGCCCAGGAACACCGTCTGCCGCAGCTCAATTCCGTCCATGTCCCCGAGGGCGTGGACGAAGCGGCGGTGCGCGGCGAGCTGCTGGAACGCTACGGCCTGGAGATCGGCGCCGGCCTGGGCCCGTACGCCGGCAAGGTCTGGCGCATCGGCCTGATGGGTTACGGCGCGAACGAACGCAACGTGCTGACCTGCCTGTCCGCGCTGGAGGCGGTGCTGACCGATCGCGGCTTGGTGGAACCCGGTCGCGCGATGCAGGCCGCCCGCGCGGCCTATGCGAACATGGACTCGGCCGCGGCCCGCGGCTGAACCGGCAACTCGAGCCGAAAATACCGGGAGGCTTTGATGAACCTGAGTGAACTGCTGAACTATCTCGACCGCAACCTGGATACGGAATTCCTCGACGGCGATGCCGCCGGCACGCTGGAAAAGGCCCGCAGCGGCGAACACAAGGACCCGATCGCCGCCGAGATCCTGGTCGCACTGATGGACGGTGCGGGAGCCGACGGCCCGGATACCCCGCTGGAGCGCGCCGAGGCGGTCAAGGCAATCGGCCCGCTACGGCTGAAATACATGGGCGATGATGCCCCGGTGGAGGGCTTCCGGCTGGTGGAGAAGACCATCACCACCATCGATGCCGCCTACAACGAAGAGGCCCTGGCCGCCCGCGGCTGAGACCGATCCGCCCTCCTCTCAGGTAATCCGCCGGAGCATCCCGCGCCGGCGGAACGCACGGGCGAACGCGTGCCCGGTGTGATACCAGTGCAGCAGCCAGGCCTCGCGCCACAGCACCGGCCCGCGGGCACCACCACGTCCGGGCTCGGCGGGGCACGGCTGCAGCTGCAGCCCCAGCCCGCGCGCGATTGCCAGCGCCCGGGCGAGATGATAACGGCTGGTCACCAGCACCGCCGGCGGAGGGGCCTCGCCGCCGGCGTTCTCCTCGTGCAGCAGATCCCGCGCATGCCGCAGATTCTCCAGGGTGTGCGTGGAACGATCCTCGATACGGATACGCGCGTTCGGGACGCCCCGTTCGCGCAGAAACTCGGCCCCGGCCGCGGCCTCGCTGGGCCCCTGCGCCGAGGTCTGTCCGCCCAGCACCAGCACCCGCGCCTGCGGATGCCGACGCAGCAGCCGCAGCGCCCGCAGCAGCCGCAGGCGATAGCCGGGTGGCAGGCATTGCGCATCCAGCTGCATCCCGGCCACCAGCACGGTCTCCACCACCTGCGGCCGACAGGCCCCGCGTGCCACGCGCCGCACCTGCCACCAGACCGCCAGCAGGCTGAGCCCGAGGGTCGCGACGGTCACCAGCTGTGACAGGGCGAACATCGCCAGACCGTCCAGCCCCACGCGTCCCAGGGTTACCCGGCGATACTGCACCAATGCGGCCTCCACGGATCGAGATGGATCTGCGATTGAATCGAGATGCGCGGGGCCACCCCGAAGGCTGCCACGGGCGCCGCCCCCGGAACACCTCCGTTTGAAGGGTACCAAGCCCGCGACGGTCCCGGTATCATCGCCCCCGATCAATGATTCCAGGAGAACCCAATGGGGGCGCAGACGGCATTCGAGCAGGAAGTGGCCCAACTGATCGTGGACAGCCTGAACCTCGAGGACACGGCGCCGGAGGACATCGATCCGGAAGCGCCCCTGTTCCGCGAGGGCCTCGGGCTGGATTCCATCGACGCCCTCGAACTGGCCCTTGCGGTCGGGCGCGCCTACGGGGTGCAGATCCGCTCGGACGACGAGGACAATCTGCGCATCTTCGCGTCGCTGCGCGCGCTAAGCGAACACATCGAGGCCAACCGCACCTCGTGAGGGGCGGGGCCGCCGTGGCCGTGGCGCTCGCCTACCCGGCCTCGGTGATCGCCGGGCAGTGGATCGAGCTGCAGCCCCTGCCGTTGATCCTGCTGGCACTACTGATATTTTTCGCACTGGCCCCGTCGTCCCCGGGTGTGTACCCGCGCCTGCTGCTGGGCGCCGGTCTGCTGGCGATCATGGGCACGCTGGGCCTGACCCCGCTCGGCGGCTGGGTGATCCACGCGGTGCCGGTACTGGTGCCAAGCCTGATCGGGCTGCTGTTCGCGCGCTCGCTGCGCCCCGGCTCCACGCCGCTGATCACGCGCTACGCGCTGGAGATGGGCGCCTCGGACAGCCCGGCGGTGCACCGTTACACGCGCACCATCACCACAATCTGGGCCACCACCTGCGTGACGCTCGCGCTGGTCTCCCTCGGCCTGTCGCTGTTCGCATCACCCGCAGTCTGGGCCGTGATCGCCAACGGAGTGAACTATCTTCTGCTGGGAGGGCTGTTCATGCTGGAATATCCGCTGCGTGCCCGCTTCCTGCCGGACGAGCCCCGCGCGGGCTTTCTCGCCTATCTGACGGAACTGGCGCGCGCCGACCACAGACGCATCCTGAGGCAGCCATGAGCGAGCCGGCGACCCCCGCCCACCCGCTGTACGCGACACACGACACGCCGCTGGCACGGATCAACGGCCGGCCGGTATCACGTGCCGCCTGGCTGGCGGACGTGCACGAACTGGCCGCACGCCTGCCGGAAGGCAGGGCGGCCCTCAACCTGTGCGAGGACCGCTACCGTTTCTCCGTCGCGTTTGCCGCGATCCTGCTGCGCGGGCAGATGAACCTGCTGCCGCCGGCGCGCGGGCGCACCGTGCTGGCCGAGATCGCGCGCGGCTATTCCGACCCGATCGCCGTCGTGGACTCCCGCGAGGGCGATTTTCCGCTCCCCACCATCGCGGTCACCGCCCGCGGCGAGGCAGCCGTGGCCGCCGGCGACACCCCGCCTCCCGAGATCCCGCTGGAGCAGACCGCCATCCTCGGCTTCTCCTCCGGCTCCACCGGCACGCCCACCGCCCACCCGCGACGCTGGGGCGATCTGGTCGCAGCCACCGGACAGGCCCTGCAGCGTCTGGAGATGGACCGCGCCCCCGGTCATTCACTGGTCGCCACCGTGCCGCCCCAGCACATGTACGGGCTGGAATCCACCGTGCTGCTGGCCCTGCTGGGCCCCAACACCCTGATCGCGGAACGCCCGTTCTACCCCGCCGACGTGCACGCGGCGCTGGCCCGGGAACCGCGGCCGGTGCTGATCTCGACGCCCTTTCATCTGGGCACCTGCCTGCGCTGCGGACAGCCGGCGCCCGCCTCGCCCGCCCGGGTCCTGTCGGCCACTGCACCGCTGGAGGCCAGCACGGCCAGGGAGCTGGAACGGCATTTCGACGCGCCGGTTACCGAGATCTACGGCTGCACCGAGGCCGGCGCGATCGCCACGCGGCGAACCGTGGCCGAGCATCACAGGACCCCCTACCCCGGCGTGCAGGTGAATGCCGATGACGGCACCTCCGGACTGGCGCTGGTGCAGGGGCCACAGCATGCCGAGCCGGTCCCGCTGCCGGACTGCATCGAGGTCCATCCGGATGGTGCGTTCCACATGACCGGGCGTCTGGCCGACATGCTCAACATCGCCGGCAAGCGCGCCTCGCTGGTCGAACTCAACCGCCACCTGCAGACCATCCCCGGGGTCGAGGACGGCGTCTTCATCCCGCCCGCCGCCGGCTCCGATGCCGCCGGCATCGAACGCCTTGCAGCGCTGGTCGTGGCCCCGGAACTGGACGAGGCCACCATTCAGGGCCGGCTCGCCGGGCGTCTGGATCCGGCCTTCCTCCCGCGCCCGCTGGTGCGGGTGGAGGCCCTGCCGCGTTCGGCCACCGGCAAGCTCCCGCGCCAGGCACTGCTGGACCTGCTCGCGCGCCACGGGGAGTGCGCCTGAGATGGCCACCCTGACCAGCCGGACCCACCGCATCCCCGCCGACCATCCGGCACTGCCCGGACATTTCCCCGGTCATCCCGTGGTGCCCGGCGTGGTAATCCTGGAACAGGTGGCGCAGGCGGCCACCGAACTCGGCCTGGAGGCGCCCGGGCGTTTCCCGCAGGTGAAGTTCATCGCGCCGCTGCCGCCCGAGGTGCCCTTCCGGATCGAGATCGATGATCCCGGACGCCGGGGCGGGCACGCCTTTCGCTGTCTGCGCGACGACGGCTCCGACACGCTGTTGTGCGCCGGCCAGCTGGCCCCGGGACCGGTGCACCGCCCCGACCCCACGGCACCCGGGCCATGACTGCAGGCTGGCGCGCTCAGGAGGAACGCGGCAGCCCCCTGGCCCTGCGCATCATCCTGTGGATCGCGCTGCATCTGGGGCGCCCGGCCGGACGCCTGCTGCTGTACCCCATCACCGCCTATTTCCTGCTGCTGGCGCCGCGTGCCCGGCGCCACAGCCGGCATTATCTGCGCCGGGTGCTGGGCCGGCCGCCGGGCATTCGCGACGTGGCCCGCCACCTGCACAGCTTCGCCACGGTGATCCTCGACCGGGTGTTCCTGCTCGCCGGGCGCGAACAGGCCCTGGATATCCGGGTGCACGGGACCGACATCTTCCACCAGGCTCTGGACTCCGGGGACGGCGCGATCCTGCTGGGGGCCCATCTGGGCAGCTTCGAGGCCCTGCGGGCGCTGGCCGTCGGCCAAAACGACTTTCCCGTACGGGTGCTGATGGATGCCGACCACAACCAGGTGATCACCCGGCTGCTGGATTCGCTCAACCCCGAGGTCGCCCGCAGCGTGATCCCATTGGGACGCACCGACACCCTGATCCGCGCCCGCGAGGCGATGGAACGCGGCGAGATGGTGGGCATGCTGGGCGATCGGGTGGTGGAAAACGATCGCACGATGGAGTGCGAATTTCTGGGCGACCGCGCGGTCTTCCCCATGGGGCCGATGCTGCTGGCCGCGGTACTGAAGGTGCCGGTGATCCTGTGCTTCGGGCTGTATCGCGGCGGCAACCGCTACGATGTCGTCTTCGAACGCTTTGCCGACCGCATCGAGGCCCCGCGCGCGCAGCGCGACGCGGTGCTGCAGGAATGGACCTGCCACTATGCCCGGCGTCTGGAGGCCCACGTGCGGGACGCCCCCTGGAACTGGTTCAACTTCTATGACTTCTGGCAAGACGACTGACCACCCTCGCCCGCGCGGACCCGTCCGCCTGGCGCTGCTCGCTCTGCTTGCGCCGCTGTGGCTGGCGCTGCCGACCGCGGCGGCCGACGACCTGGACGCGATCCTCGCGGCCCTGACCCTCGACGAGCCGTCACAGATGGACTTCAGCGAGGTCCGCCAGGAACCGATGCTGGAGTCACGCGAGCGCCAGAGCGGGCGCATCGCGTTCGAGCCCCCGGACACCCTGATCCGCGAGACCGACGGACGGCGTGGCGAGCACGTGCGCATCGAGGGCCGTGAGCTGACCCTGACCCGGGACGATTCGGTGCGCGAGATCCGTCTGGACGAACAACCCGGGCTGGAGGCCTTCGCCGGGCTGTTCCGCAGCCTGCTGCAGGGCGACCGCGAGGCCCTGGAGGCAGGCTTCGAGGTTGAACTGGACGGTGATCTCGACGCCTGGGAACTGGAGCTGCGCCCGCGTGACCGCGCGCTGCGCCGGGCGATCATCGAGATCACCATCCAGGGCCACGAAGGGGTAATCCGGCGCGTGGACACCTGGGAGGCGGGCAACCGCACCAGCCGCATGGAGTTCGCGACCGAAGACGCCGAGGACCCGTCCCCCGCCCCCCCCGCCGAGCACGACTGACCGCCGATGCCCTCCCTCCCCTCGCGCGCCGCGGTCGCGCTGTGGCTGGCCGGCCTGCTGATCGCGGCCCTGATCCTCGGTCTGCGCGGTGAGATGGCCACCGATCTCGGACGCTTCATGCCCGACCCCGGCGCCGAGGCCGGACTTCCGCTGGACATCGACGCCGGGCCGGGCGCCCGCCAGCTGCTGCTGGCCATCGAGGGCGGCGATGCCGCACAGCGGGCCGCGGCCTCCGACGGACTCGCCGACGCCCTGCGCGGGGATGCGGCGATCGCCGGCGTCCATAACGGACGCGGCGATTTCGACCCCGAGGCGCTGGAGGCGATCCTCGACCTGCGCTACCTGCTGAGCCCGGCGGTCACCCCCGAGCGCTTCTCCCGGGAACACCTGGACAGCGCATTCGCCGAGCGCCGCGACGACCTTTCCAGCGCGGTGCCGGCGATGCCGCGCGAGCTGATCCCGCGCGACCCCACCGGCGAACTGCTGGAACTGGGCGAGCGCCTGCGCGACCCGTTCGGCGACGCGACCCGCGGCGAACACGGCGTATGGACCGACCCGGCCGGCGAGCGGGCCCTGCTGGTCGTGCGCATCGCGCCGGCGGCCGAGGGCCTGGAGGAGCAGACCGGCCTGCTGCAGCGCGTCGAACAGGAATTCGCGGCCCTGGAGGACGCCGACCTGCGCCTGCTGCAGGCCGGGCCGCCCGCGATCGCGGTGGCATCGCGCGAGCGCATCCGCGCCGAGGTCACTGCCTTCAGCCTCGCCGCCTCGCTGGCGCTGGCGGTGCTCTTGCTGGTGGTCTTCCGCCACCCCCATCCGGTGTGGCTGGCGGCGATCCCGCTGGGCAGCGGGATCCTCGCCGGGGCGGCCGTGGTCACGCTGGTCTTCGGCCATCTGCACGGGATCGCGCTGGCCTTCGGCATCACCGTGCTGGGGGTCGCGCTGGACTACCCCCTGCATCTGTTCGCGCACACCGGCCGCCGGGGGGCCGCACGGGTCGCCGGGGAACTGTGGCCCGCACTGGTACTGGGTGCCGGTTCCACCGCGCTGGTCTACGCGCTGATGGCCGCGACCTCGTTCCCCGGCATGGCCCAGCTGGGCCTGTTCGTGCTGACCGGCATCCTGGTCGCCGCCGCAGTCACCCGCTGGGTCCTGCCGGCGCTGCTGCCACGCGGCGCACGCGAAAAGGGCCTGCCGGAACCGCGACTGCCCCTGCCCTCACCGTCATACCGCGGGCAGCTGGCCGGCCGCGGCCTGCTCCTGGTGGCGGTGCTCGCTGCGCTGGCCGTGCTTTTGAGCCGCGACCCCTTCCCGTGGAACGACCAGCTCACCGCGCTGAACCCGGTCCCCGAGGAGGCCATTGCCCTGGACCGGGAACTGCGCGATGCCCTGGGCCTTCCGGATGTGCGTCACCTGCTGCTGATCCGGGCGGAATCGGCCGACGCCGTGCTGCAGGAAGCGCGCGCGCTGGAAGAACCACTGGAGGCGCTGCGCGAGGAAGGCGCGATCACCGGCTTCGAGCATCCCGCGCGAATCCTGCCCGACACCGCGACCCAGCGCGAACGTCAGGCAGCCCTGCCCGAGCGCGACACCCTGGCCGAACACGTGGAACGGGCGGTGCGGGACCACGGCTTTCAGGCCGAGGCCTTCACGCCGTTTCTCGATGACGTGGAACGCAGTCGCGCGATGGACCCGGTGACCCCTGCCAGCCTGCCCGACGGGCCACTGCGCCAGGCGCTGGAACCGCTGCTGCTGGCCCCGGGAGAGCATTCGGCGGCGGGGCATGAACGGGCCTGGATCGGACAGGTGCTGCTGCGCGGGCTGAACGACGCCGACGCCGTCAGCGGGCATATCGACCGCCACAGTGCAGCCGCCGGCACCCGGGTCGAACTGGTCGACCTGCGCGCCACCACCGAGGCCATGGTGGCGGATTTCCGCACGGCGGCCCTGACTCGCCTGGCCCTGGCCGCGCTGGCGGTCACCGCCCTGCTGTGGCTGCTGACGCGCGATCCCGGGCGCAGCCTGCGCATCGTGACCGCGGTCGCCGCCGGTCTGCTGCTGACCACCGCCAGCCTGCTGCTGCTCGGGATCGAGCTGACCCTGTTCCACCTGATCGCATTGATGCTGGTGATCGGGCTGGGGCTGGACTACGCGGTATTCCTCGGCCGCCCGGGCGCCATGGAGCCGGACGAGGCCCGGCGCACCCGCCGCTCGGTGACCCTGTGCGCCCTGTCCACCGGTCTGGTGTTCGCCCTGCTGGCCCTGTCCAGCCTGCCGGTGCTGCGTGCCCTGGGTCTCACCGTGGCCCTGGGCGTGGTATTTTCCTACATGGCGGCCCTGTTGCTGGCCCGTCCCGTGAACCCGCCCCCGACGTCCGAGGCCTCCGGCCCCGGGCCGGGGTCATTGCGCTCGAGGATCCAACCGTTTCCATGAATGCCCTGGCCATTACCGCCCACACCCAGACCAGCGCGGCCGGCACCGGCAACGCCGCGGGCGCGGCCGCGCTGCGCGAGGGGCGCAGTGGCCTGCGGCGCTGCGACCTGCCCGACGTGGATCTGGAGACCTTCATCGGCCGTGTCGATGGCCTGGAGGACCACCCGCTGGGGGGCGAGCTGGCGGCGTTCGACTGCCGCAACAACCGCCTGGCCGAACTCGCCCTGCAGCAGGACGGCTTCCTCGACGCGGTCGCCGGCGCGGTGCGTCGCCACGGCGCCGACCGGGTCGCGGTACTGCTGGGTACCAGCACCTCGGGGATCGCGGCCACCGAGGCAGCCTACCGGCGGCGCGATCCGGACACCGGTGCCCTGCCGCCCGACTACGACTACCGCCACACCCAGAACATGTATTCGCTGGCGGACTACGTGGCCACGCGCCTGGGTCTGAACGGGCCGGCGATGGTGGTCTCGACCGCCTGCTCCTCCAGCGCCAAGGTGTTCGCCGATGCCTGGCGTCATCTGCGGGCGGGGGTCTGCGACGCGGCCATCGTCGGCGGGGTCGACTCGCTGTGCGGGATGACCCTGTACGGCTTCAACGCCCTGCAGCTGGTGGCCCCCGAGCCCTGCACCCCGCTGGACCGGCAGCGGCGCGGGATCTCCATCGGCGAGGCCGCCGGCTTCTTCCTGCTGGAACGCGAGGAGGACGCCCCGGCGGATGCCCCGCGCCTGACCGGCCACGGCGAATCCAGCGACGCCCATCACATGTCCGCGCCCCACCCGGAGGGCGCGGGCGCGGCGCGGGCCATGCGCGAGGCCCTGCAGCGCGCCGGATGTGCGGGCACCGACGTGGACTACGTGCTGATGCACGCCACTGCGACCCCCGCCAACGACCGCTCCGAGGCCCGCGCGCTGGCCGACGTCCTCGGCCCGCAGGCGCGCTGCGCCGGCACCAAGGGCCTGACCGGACACACCCTGGGCGCGGCCGGGGCGGTGGGCGCGGCCCAGGCGCTCGCCAGTCTGGCCGGCGACTTCGTGCCCGGCACCGCCGGACTGACCGACCCGGATCCCGAGCTGGACCTGGATGCGCGCGCGACCAGCGAGGCACGCCCGGTGCGCCGGGTGATGCTCAACGCCTTCGGTTTCGGGGGCAACAACTGTTCGCTGCTGCTGGAGGCCCCGTGCTGAATCCCGTCGGCATCCACGCGGTCGGGCTGATCGGGCCGGGGCTGACGGATTTCCCGTCGGCGCGCGAGATCCTCGCCGGGCGCGAGGAGCACCTGTACGCACCGGTGCAGATCCCGCCCACCAGCCTGCTGCCCGCCAACGAGCGACGGCGTACCACGCAGACCATCCGCCTGGCCCTGCACGCGGCCGAGGAGGCCAGCGAAGGTGGCGACCGCACGTCCATGCGCAGCGTGTTCGCCTCCTCCAGCGGCGACATGGACATCATCGACCGCATCTGCGAGACCCTGACCCAGCCGGACCCGGCGGTCTCGCCGATGCAGTTCCACAACTCGGTGCACAATGCCCCGGCCGGCAACTGGTCCATCGCCACCCGCAACCCGGCCCCGGCCACCGCGCTGTCCGGCTTTACCGGCACGGTGGCCGCCGGGCTGCTGGAGGCGGTGACCCTGCAACTGGCCGAGGGGGGCGAGGTCCTCCTGGTCTGTTATGACGTGCCGTCGATGGAGCTGTTCCGCGAGGTCCGCCCGGTGCACGAGCATTTCGCCTTTGGCCTGCGCCTGGGACCGGTCGCCGGTGCCCCCTGGCGCCTGCGCCTGGAACCCCGACCGCAGGCCGTGGAGACCCGCTGCCGGGCGGATGCACTGGAGGCCCTGCGCGACACCAACCCGGCCGCCCGCTGTCTGCCCCTGCTGGAGCGCCTGGCCGGCGCGCATGCGCAGGAGGTCGTGCTGGAGGCACCCGCCGGACGTTCGCTGGCCGTGCACGTGGAAGAGTCCGCGGAGGACACCCCATGACGCTGGATGCGAGCGCCATCCGCGAGCGCCTGCCGCATGCCGGCGCGATGAGCCTGCTGGACGAGGTCGTCGCCCACGATGCCGACGCCATCCACTGCCGCGCCCGTTCGCACCGCGATCCGGACAATCCGCTGCGTGGTGCACACGGGCTGCACGCCCTGGCAGCACTGGAATACGGTGCCCAGGCGATGGCCGTGCACGGCAGTCTGGGCGCCCCGGACAGCGACGGCGCACCACCCCGCGCGGGCTATCTCGCCGCGGTGCGCGACCTGCAGATCCACGCACGGCGCCTGGACACCCTGGACGCGCCGCTGGAGATCCATGCCCGCCAGGTGATGGCCGACGCCCGCAGCTCGATCTACGATCTCGCCGTGGAGGCGGCCGGCGAACCGCTGCTGGCCGCCCGCGCGACGGTCATCCTGGAACCCGGAGAGACCCCATGACGCGACGCGCACTCGTCACCGGCGGCAGCGGCGCCATCGGCGCGGCCATCGCCCGGGATCTCGCCGCTGCCGGCTGCGAGGTCTTCGTCCATGCCAACCGCAACACCGAGGCCGCCACGAGCGTCGCCGAAGAAATCCGCGCCGACGGCGGCCGGGCCGAGGTGCTGGGCTTCGACATCACCGATGCCGACGCCACCCGCGCGACGCTGGAGGCCGAGATCGCCCGCGGCCCGTTCCAGATCCTGGTGCACAACGCCGGGGTCCACGACGATGCCCCGCTGGCGGGCATGACGCCGGAACAGTGGCGCCGGCCGCTGGAGGTCTCGCTGCACGGCTTCTATAACGTGATCCAGCCGGCGCTGCTGCCGATGATCACCACCCGCTGGGGACGGGTCATCGCGGTCACCTCGGTGGCCGGGGTCACCGGGAACCGCGGCCAGGCCAACTACGCCGCGGCCAAGGCCGGTCTTCACGGGGCGATCAAGTCGCTCGCCCAGGAGGTCGCCAGTCGCGGCATCACCGCCAACGCGGTCGCGCCCGGGATCATCGAGAGCCCGATGAGCGAATCCGCGTTCGATGCCGACACCATCCGCCGCATGGTGCCCATGCGCCGCGCCGGCGAGCCCGCCGAGGTCGCCGGGCTGGTGGGCTATCTCGCCTCCGAGGCCGCCGGCTACGTGTCCGGGCAGGTCATCGGCATCAACGGCGCCCTGGCCTGAAGCGGGCCCGCCGATGACCGCCCCCGTCGTGTTCGCCGTGATCCCGGCCCACAACGAGGCCGCGACCATCGAGGCGGTGACCGCCGCCACGCGGGAGCAGGTCGACCGGGTACTGGTGGTGGACGACGGCTCCGCCGACGACACCGCCACCCTGGCGGCCACCCATGCCGAGGTCCTGCGCCTGGAACCCAATCGCGGCAAGGCCGGTGCCCTGTGGGCCGGGATGCAGCAGGCGGTGGCCGAGGGCGCCGACGCGGTCGTCACCCTGGACGGCGACGGCCAGCACGACGCCACGGAGATCCCGGCGCTGATCGCCGCGTGGCGGGAACAACCCCGACACCTGATCCTCGGCGCCCGGCTGAAGGAACGCGAACGCACCCCGCCGCTGCGCCTGTTCGGCAACCGGGTCGCGGATTTCTGGATCGGCTGGGCCTCGTCGCAGCCACTGCGCGATTCGCAGTCGGGCTTTCGCCTGTACCCCGCCGACCTGCTGCGGCAGATGCGCATCCCCCACGGGCGCGGCCGCTCGTTCGTGTTCGAGAGCGAGGCGCTGATCGCGGCCGAACGGCACGGCTTTCCGGCGCGTCTGGTGCCGGTACGCTGCATCTATCCCGAGGATCGCCGCCCCAGCCATTTCCGGCCGGCGGCCGACACCCTGCGCATCATCTTCATGGTCGCCGGTCACCTGCTGCGCCGCGGGATGCGTCCACTCGGACTGTGGCGTTCACTGCGCCACCCGCAGGTCGCGGACCCGGTGGAAAACCCGTGAGCCCGCCCATACACTCAATCGGGACGCCGCACTCGTGACGTCCGTACCCGCTTCTCCGGAGGGAGCCATGCGCTACAAGACCCTGATCCTGATTTTCGTCGTTGCCCTGGTCCTGGTCGCCGGCTGCCGCGGCACCGTTCCGGTCCACAACGTCAGCGACACCACCATCACCGATGCCCGCGGCGAGAGCCCCGATGCCGAACAGATGTCACAGGCGATCCGCAATGCCGGTGCCCACCTCGGCTGGCAGATGGAAGAGATCGAACCGGGCGTTCTGGAAGGCGCGATCCGCGTGCGGGACCACACGGCAGTGGTGGAGATTCCGTATTCCGACGGGCAGTACCGGATCGATTACAAGGACAGTACCAACCTCGACCACGCCAACGGCCAGATCCATCCGAACTACAACCGGTGGATCGAGAACCTCGACGACCGCATCCGCGCCGAACTGTCGCGTCTGTAGTCCCCGTTGCAGCCGCGGCGCCCCGCACCCCGGTCAGTCGGGGCGCGGGCGCTCCGGCTCGGATGGCCGCGGGCGCTCGCCGGCCTCCTCGGGGTCGGACGCATCGGAAAGTCGTTCCGCCGTCCCCGCCCGTTCGTCGTTCGAACTGCCGGATCCGGGCTCGTAGTCCTGCTGATGGGTATTCGCCAGCATCTTGCCCGCCCGATCCTCCAGACGTTCGCGGGTGGGCTTGTCGGCCAGCTCCTCGGCGCTCTGCGCGAGGTGATGGTAGAGGTCGCGATAGGTGCCTGCCATGCTGGCGAACAGCGTCGCGGTGCGATCGAAATGATCGTTCACCTGCGAGCGGTAGCGGGTGAGTTCCTGCATGCGCTGGTCCAGCTCTTCCTCCAGCTGACGGATCAGCTTGCGTTCGTCGCTGGTCACCCGGCCGACCCAGAATCCGACCAGCGCCGCCACCACGATCGCCAGGATACCCAGGGCCACCCACAGCCCGACTGCCGTCTGTTCCTCCACCACTCTCACCTCCTGCAATCCGGTTCCGGCCATTGTGCCCGACGCTTCGCGTGAAAGCACATGCTACCCTCGGCACACGTCCCGAAACCGAGGTTTTCCCGATGCAGGAGTCGCCGCGCGCGCAACAGATCCGGCAGGCCCACGCCACCCTGATCCATCTGGTGGTGCAGGCCTGCCAGAATCCGCAGAGCCGGCAGGAACTCGAGCCCGTGCTGGAACAGGCCATCCAGGGTGGCTGGACCGAGCTGGTCGCGCGTATCCGCCAGGTGCTGGACGGCCAGCGGGACCCGTCCCTGCTGAACGGGCTGGACGAGGAGGACACGGCCATCCTGTCTTCCATCCTCGCCGGCCTCCAGGATCCGTCGACGCTGCCCGACCCCGATCAGACCGCCGACGCCGCCCAGGCCGCCCCGGGACTGGCACAGATGATCCACGGGGCCTCGCGCGGGGATCCGCAGTCGCTGCACTGGCTGTCGCAGATGGCCGAGCAGATGACCCGCGCGGGCGGCGACATGGCCCGGCTGGGCGGGATCACCAAACGCCTGGTGGACGGGGAACGCGATCCGGAGGCGCTGTGCCGCGGCATGGGTCCGCAGGGGGAGAGCCTGGTGCAGTCCATCCTCAGCGAGCTGGGCAAGCTGGAACGGCATTAAGGAAACGCTCGTCGATGTACGTGGCCATGCAAGCGATCCGAACATCGCTGCACCTGCGCGGCAACAGCCTGCGCGCCCCGTATCTCCTGTTGCTGCCCCTGCTGCTGGCACTGACCGCCTGCGCCCCGGTACAGATCCAGCCGCCGGCGGACCCCGACCCGCCGGCCCGCGTCCTGCTGATCGATCACGGCCGCCACACCAGCCTGATGCTGCGCGACGGCGACGGCGAACACTGGCTGCGCTATTCCTACGGCGACTGGCGCTTCTACGCCGAGCGTCGCACCGGCCCGTTCAGCGCGCTGGCCGCGCTGGCCTGGCCGACCCGCGCGGCCCTCGGTCGCCAGGTGCTCACCGGGGAGGACCCAGAGGCCGCCCTGAGGCGTGATCTGCGCGTGCCGGTGCGCGAGACCCACGCCCTCACCGTGAACGCCGAGGATGCCGCCGTGCTGCGCGAGGATCTGGAAGAACTCTGGCGACGGGGCCGGGAAGACCGCCGGGAGATGGCCGCCTGGGACATGGCCTTCGTCGAACACCCCACAGGCTACAGCCTGCGCCACAACTCCAACCGCATGATCGCGCTGTGGCTGGCCGAGCTGGAGGTACGGGTGGCCCGCCCGCCGATCCTGTCGCGCTGGGAGGTCTGCCCGGCCGCGCCGGACGAGGAACCGGCTGCGGACCCGGACTGCTGACCCGGCGCGCACACTGCGGGCCCGGCTACAGCTACAGCTGCCGCACCCAGCCCAGCACGGCCTCCTGCAGGCTGCGCCCGGGACCGACATGGGCCCGCGCGTCGTTGACCATCAGGACCACACGCACGTCGTCTCCGCTCTGTGTACGCACGTAGCCGGCCACCGCCGAGACCTCGCGCAGATGACCGGTCTTCAGGTGCATGTGGCCGCGTTCGTCGCCATTGTTGAAGCGATTGCGCAGGGTGCCGTCGATCCCCGCCAGCGCCAGCGACGACTGGAATTCCGGTCGCAGCGGATGATCCCAGCCCGCTTTGAGCACCTCGCCCAGCTGGTACGGCGACATGCGCGCGTGACGCGACAGCCCGGAACCGTTGTCGACCACCATGCCACCCACGCCCACGTCGAGTTCGCGCAGCGCCAGCACCAGGGCTTCGCGCGCCTTTTCCGTAGTGGCCGGCGGGCCGAAACGCTCGCTGCCGAGGGTCAGCATCAGGTGCCGGGTCATCACGTTGGAACTCCACTTGTTGGAGACCCGGATGAGATCCGCCAGTGGGCGCGAACGGTGCGTCACCAGCGGTTCCTCCTGCAGGGGCGTGAAACGTCCGGAACGGATCTCGCCGTCCAGTTCACCGCCCCACTGTTCCCAGTGCAGGCGAAAAAGCCCGGCCTGGTTGGCCTCGGGGTCGGTCACCGAACGCAGCAGTTCGTAGTCCCCGCAGTTCGCCGGATACTCGCCCTTCAGGATCAGCCGCCCGGCGTCCTTGTCGGCCTCGATCTCGATCCCGCGCTGGAACCCTCTGCAGCTTCCGCGGGCAGGGCTCAGGCGGTTGTCGATCTCGACATTGGGCAGCGGCGGGTCGAGTTCCACCCGGACGCTGCGCCCTCCGCGTTCCGGACGCACGTGGATGCGCTGGGCGTTGGAATTGACGTGCAGCGCATAGACACCCTGGTTGTAGGCCCGCAGGGGCTGGCCGTTGAAGGCCGACGGATCCTGCGGGCCAACGTCGAAGAACGAGGCATCGAGGATCACGTCCCCGGCGATGCGCTTCACCCCGGCGCGGCGCAGCTTGCCGAGCATCCGCCAGTGTTCCTCGTTGACCATGCCCGGGTCGCCGGTTCCGCGCACCACCAGATCGCCATGGAGCACGCCGTCCACCACCTCGCCGGTAGCCCACAGCTCGGTCCTCCAGGTGTAATCCGGCCCCAGCTGATCCAGCGCCGCCAGCGAGGTGGCCAGCTTGATGGTCGAGGCCGGATTGAAGACGCGATCGGCATTCAACTGGGCGAGCACCTGATCGTCCCCGGCGCGCTCCACCCACAGCCCTACCGAGCGTGGTGACAGGCCCTGCTCCTCGATCGCCGACTTGAGCGCCCCCGGCAGGCGTTCGAATTCGGCCGCGGCCGGGACGGAGGACATCAGCAGCAGGCACAGCACGCCCCACAGCACACGGGTTGGACGGTTCATCGAAGCGGCCATCACTCTTTACGGAAAGCGGAATGCCCAGTATTCGCGGCCGCGCGCTCGCAGGCAAGCGGCCCGGCGGCCTGCAAGGGGCATCGGGAGCGGACGATGTCGCAGATCAGTTCCCGGCGAGGTTCTCCATGACCCCGGCGAGGTATTCGGCGGTGACCAGCTTGATGCCCATGCGATTGCCCAGCTTGCGCATGCCCTGGTCGGCGGTCGCCAGTTCGGCATCCAGCTCCATTGCCAGCAGCACCGCGTCCACGTCCTCGCGCGAGTCCACCAGACCCTTGCGCATCGCCTCGCGAAAACGCTCGCGCAGCTGGGTGATCAGCTCCGGGCGCAGGGACTCGGCCGCACCGGCCTGCCGTGTATGCTCCTCGGCGATCCGCAGGCCGCGGTCGATCCGGGTACGCACCTCGTCGATGAACTCGTAGAGGATGTCGCTGGGCAGGGTCAGGGCGAAGCGACGCGGCGAGCGCACCCAGACCACGGTCTCGAAATCCGCGGCCAGCGGCTCGAGATCGCGCATGGTGCGGAATTCCTCGTAGACCGACAGCGGCATGTAGAACTCCGCGCTGCAGTCGCGCGCGAGCCGGAGAAACTGCTGCAGGACCGCCTCGGGGGTCTCGCCGAACTGCGCCGAGACGTGCGGGTTGGTGAAGACGCTGGTGTCCAGCACGAAGCGGCGCATGGGGACCTTCCGGTGGCTGTGGGACGGGCTCCCATCATCGATACCCCCCGCGAGGGGGTCAACCGGGGTGTTACGCCGGGGCGTTACGGGCCGTTACGCGGCGTAACGACGGGTGTTACGTCACGTAACACCGGCCACCCCTGACGTTTCACAAGCCACTGTTTTTGAGGGCCCGGAATCACTGGCCCGCGACTTGCAAAGGGCGCGGAACGCCGATTCCCGCAGCCGACACGATGTCCGACGCCCTCGACAGCACCCGCGAGTTTCTCAGCGCCCACGCGCCCTTCGACCAGCTCGAGGCCGACGCGCTGGAATTCCTGCTGCCGCGCCTGCAGACGCGCTTCTACGAACAGGGGGCGCGCATCACCGACCCGGAGGCGGGGCCGGCGCAGCGCTTCCACATCATCCGTCAGGGACGCATCCGCGGGGAGAGCCCGAGCGAGGACGAACAGCTCTCCGGCAACGCCTGGGAGCTGATTCCCGGCGAATGCTTCCCGATCGGGGCCCTGCTCGGCCGCCGCGCGGTGCATACCGTGCATCGCGCGGCCGAAGATACCCTGTGCCTGGAACTGAGCCTGGAGGATTTCGACCGCCTGCGGGCCCGCTCGCGGGTGTTCAACGACTTCTGCACGCGGCGTCTGGCCAACCTGCTGGATCGCCTGCACCAGGGACTGGACAGCCTGAGCGCGCAGGATGCCGCCGGCGGCGGACAGCTGAACACGCCGCTGGCACTGCGCCTGGCGCGCGAACCGGTCACCTGCACCCCGGAGACCTCGCTGCGCGAGGCCCTGAGCACCATGCGCGACCAGCGCGTGGGCTCGATCGTCGCGGTGAATGCCGAACATGCACCGGTGGGCATCTTCACCCTGCACGACCTGCTCAACCGCGTGGCGCTGGAAGGGATCGGGCTGGATACGCCGGTGCGCGCGGTGATGACCCCGGACCCGGTCGCGCTGGAGGAGAACGCCCCGGGCTTCGAGGGCATCGAGGCGATGACCGAGCACGGGATGACCCATCTGTGCGTGGTCCGCGACGGCCGCCTGACCGGGGTGCTGGGCGAACGCGACCTGCTCACCCGCCAGCCGCTGACCCTCGACGGGCTGGTGCGCGAGATCCGCCAGGCGACCGCGGTCGACGAGATCGCCGCGCGCCTGCGCCAGGTCCCGCGGCTGGTGGAGGCGGTGATCACCCAGGGCGCCGAGGCCGATCAGGTCCTGCGTCTGATCACGCGCCTGAACGAACACGCGACCCGCCGGGTGCTGGCCCTGCTGCGCCCGCAGTACGACATCGAGGGCATCGATTTCACCTGGCTGGCGTTCGGCTCGCAGGCGCGCGAGGAACAGGCGCTGATCACCGACCAGGACAACGGCATCCTGTTCGATGCCGAGCCGGGCGACGAGGATGCGATCCGCGCGCGCCTGCTGCCCTGGGCGCAGGCCGTCAACCGGGCACTGGCCGAATGCGGTTTCACCCTGTGCCCCGGCAACATCATGGCGGGCAATCCGGAGTGCTGCCTCAGCGGCCCGGAATGGGAGGCCCGTTTCACCCGCTGGATCGAACAGGGCACCCCGGAACACCTGCTCAAGAGCACCATCTTCTTCGACCTGCGCGCGGTGGACGGCGACGCCTCGCCGGTGGAGGCGCTGCGCACCTTCCTGCTGCAGAAGACCGCCTACAACTCGCGCTTTCGCCGGCAGATGGCCGCCAACCAGCAGGCCTTCCGCCCGCCGCTGGGCCTGTTCGGCGAGATCCGCGCCGGGGCCGAGGGCATCGACGTGAAGAAACAGGGCCTGACCCCGTTCGTCGACGGCGCGCGGGTGATCGCACTCGCCGCCGAACTGCCGGCCACCGGCAGCCACGAGCGCATGGACCAGGCGGTCAGCGCCGAGGCCATGCGCCCCGGCGACGCCGCCGACTATCACGCGGCCCTGCGCTATCTGCAGATGCTGCGCCTGCGCGCGCAGCAGAAGGCCCTGCGCGAGGGCCGCGAGGACGACAGCCGCATCCGGCCGGAAGAACTGGGCGCCCTGGAGGGACGGGTGCTCAAGGAATCCTTCCGCCAGGCCCGCAAGCTGCAGGGGCAGCTCGCGGTGCAGTACCAGCTGTGAGGCCACCACAGCGCCATACCTACGAAAAGAGGAGCAACACCATGTCGCAAGACCTCAGTCGCGAGGCGTACTGGAAGGCGAACCTTCGCCTTCTGGCGATCTGCCTCGGCATCTGGTTCTTCGTGTCGTTCGTGCTCGGCATCCTGCTCGCCGCGCCACTGAACAACTTCTACCTGGGCGGGTATCCGCTGGGCTTCTGGTTCGCCCAGCAGGGCTCGATCTACACCTTCATCGTCCTGATCTTCGTTTATGCCTGGCGCATGAACGTGCTGGACCGCAAGTTCAACGTCGACGAGGAGTAAACCGACCATGGATCAACAGATTCTCAGCCTGATCGTGGTCGGCATCACCTTCGCGATCTACATCGGCATCGCGATCTGGGCCCGCGCCGGCTCGACCAGCGAATTCTACGTGGCGGGCAAGGGTGTCCACCCGGTCGCCAACGGCATGGCCACCGCGGCCGACTGGATGTCCGCGGCCAGCTTCATCTCCATGGCGGGCCTGATCGCGTTCCTCGGCTTCACCGGGGGCGCCTATCTGATGGGCTGGACCGGCGGCTACGTGCTGATGGCCCTGCTGCTGGCCCCCTACCTGCGCAAGTTCGGCAAGTTCACGGTGCCGGAATTCATCGGTGACCGGTTCTACTCGAAGACCGCGCGGGTGGTCGCGGTGATCGCGCTGCTGGCCATGTCCATCACCTACGTGATCGGGCAGATGCGCGGCGTCGGGATCGCCTTCTCCAACATCCTCGAGGTGCCGCTGGCGGTGGGCCTGGTCGCCGGGATGGCGGTGGTGTTCATCTACGCCGTGCTCGGCGGGATGAAGGGCATCACCTACACCCAGATCGCGCAGTACGTGATCATGATCTTCGCCTACACGGTGCCGGCGGTGTTCATCGCCATCACCCTGACCGGCAACCCCATCCCGCAACTGGGCCTGGGTTCCACCCTGCAGGGCTCCGACACCTACCTGCTGGAGGCCCTGGACAACACCATGGTGGAACTGGGCTTCACCCAGTACACCGCCACCGAGGGTGGCATGAGCATGCTCAACATGTTCCTGCTGACCCTGGCGCTGATGATCGGGACCGCGGGCCTGCCGCACGTGATCATCCGCTTCTTCACCGTCCCGCGCGTGCGCGATGCGCGCAAGTCGGCCGGCTGGGCGCTGGTCTTCATCGGCATCCTGTACACCACTGCCCCGGCGGTGGGCGCGATGGCCATCTGGAACCTGGTCAACACCGTGCATCCGGGCGAGATCGGCACCGAGGAAGGCCACCTGGCCTACGAGGACAAGCCGGCCTGGATGGAGCGCTGGGAACAGACCGGCCTGCTGGAGTTCGAGGACAAGAACGAAGACGGCGTGATCCAGTACTACAACGACGAGGACGAGGAGTTCGCCGCCTACGCCGAGGAGGAATACGGCTGGGAAGGCAGCGAGATCGTCGAGCTGGACCGTGACATCATGGTGCTGGCCAACCCCGAGATCGCCGGTCTGCCGGGCTGGGTGATCGCCCTGGTGGCGGCCGGGGGGATCGCGGCGGCGCTGTCCACCGCGGCCGGGTTGCTGCTGGCGATCTCGTCGGCCATCTCGCATGACCTGCTCAAGGGGGTCTTCACGCCGAAGATCAGCGAGAAGCGCGAGCTGCTGGCCGGACGCATATCGATGGCCGTCGCCATCCTGTTCGCCGGCTATCTCGGGCTCAATCCACCGGGCTTCGCGGCCGAGGTGGTGGCACTGGCCTTCGGACTTGCGGCCGCCTCACTGTTCCCAACCCTGATGATGGGCATCTTCATGAAGAAGATGAACCGCGAAGGCGCGATCGCCGGCATGCTGGTGGGTCTGGTGAGCACCCTGCTGTACATCTTCCTGTACAAGGGCTGGTTCTTCTTCCCCGAGACGGCCATGCTGCCGGACAACCAGGATGGCTGGATCCTCGGCATCAACCCGTCCAGCTTCGGCCCCATCGGTGCGGCCCTGAACTTCATCACCGCCTACATCGTGATGAAGATGACCGCCCCGCCGCCGAAGGACATCCAGGAGCTGGTGGAAAGCGTGCGGGTGCCGCGCGCCGACTGATCCACTCCCGGGTGCGCCCGGAACTGGCCCCGGGATCATCGCTGGATGATCCCGGGGCCGTCGCGGGTCCGGCCACCACGGCCGGGCCCGCGGCGATCCCCGCAAGGGGATCGTCCCCAAGTCCATCGACGTGGGCTTGCGGACGATCCTCGCAACCTCCCCGTCCACCACGGAGCAGCGCGATGACCGCCGAACTCGACGAGATCCGCGACTTCCTCGATCAGGCGCCGGATCTCGCGGAACTGCCCGCCCCGGCCCGCGCCGCCATGGTGCGGCGCCTGACCCTGCGTTACCTGCGCCACGGCGCGGCGTTTCCACCCGCCGAGAACGGCGACGGGCTGTGGATCGTTCACACCGGGGCGATCGAGCTGTTCGACGCCGGCGACACCCTGTGCGACCGTCTCGGCGAGGGCGACGTGGCACGCGTGACTGGCGGCGAGTGTGCGGCCACGGGCTCCGGCGGTCACGCCCGGGTGACCGAGGACGCACTGGTGTATCACCTGCCGCAGGCGCGGGCCGAGGACCTCGCCCTCCACCACCCCGCTCTGGGCGACTTCCTGCGCGCCCCCGGCGGACTGTCCGCGCCGGACAACGACGACTGTGGCGACATGGGCGAGCGGGATAACCTCGGCACCGCCGACGGCCGCACCACCCTGCTGACCACCCCGGTGGCCTCGCTGATGAGCCCCCAGGTCCTGCAGGCGGATGCCGGCATCTCGCTGCGCGAGGCCGCCCGCCGCATGACCGGGGCGGATGTCTCCGCGCTGCTCCTGCAGGACGGGGAGCCCCCCGGCCGACCGGCCGGCATGCTCACGGACACCGACCTGCGTCACGTCCTTGCGGAGGACATCCCGCCCGACACCCCGGTACGCGAACGCATGACGCGCGAACTGGTCACCGTCACCGGCGACACCCCGGCGTTCGAGGCCCTGCTGGAGATGGCGCGCCGCGACATCCATCACCTGCCGGTGATGGAACCCGACGGCGAGCGCCTGGCCGGGATCCTCTCCGGCACCGACCTGATCCGCCACCAGGGGACCAGCGCAATCCACCTGATCCGCGACCTGCGCCGCGCGGGTTCGCCGGCCGAGCTGAGCCTGCGGATGCAGGCCCTGCCCCGGCTGCAGCAGCAGTTGAGCGAGGCCGGGGTGGATGCCCTGCGCTGCGCCCAGGTGCTGACCCTGGTGATCGACACCCTGACCCGGCGCCTGCTGGAACTGGCCGAGGAGCGCCTGGGCCCCGCGCCGGCCACCTGGACGTGGCTGGCCAGCGGCAGCCAGGGCCGCCATGAACAGCTGGCGCACACCGACCAGGACACCGCGCTGGTGTGGGCGGACGATGCCCCGGACGAGGCGGAAGAATGGTTCGCCGCCCTCGCCCGCGAGGTGACCGACGGACTGGACGCCTGTGGCATCCGGCGCTGCCCCGGCGGGGTCGATCCCACCCACGCCGCCTGGCGCGGCCCGGAGCGCGACTGGCATGCGGCCTTCGAGCGGGTGTTCACCCGGCCGGATGCGCAGGACGCCCGGCTGGCCGCGCACTATCTCGACCTGCGGGTCATCCACGGCAGCCACAGCCTGTTCACGCCCCTGCGCCAGCAGGCGCTGGAGCTCGGTTACCGGCACGAGAGCATCCACACCGCGATGGCCCTGCAGGCGCGCGAGCTGCGGCCACCGCTGGGTTTCTTCCGCCGTTTCGTGCTCGAACACGACGGCGAACACAGCCCGGCCCTCGACCTCAAGCGCCGCGGCCTGCTGCCGATCGTGGCGCTGGCCCGGGTATGTGCCCTGCGCGCCCGGGCGGATGCCCGCAGCACTCCCGAGCGGCTGCGCGCCAGTGCCCACGCCGGGATCCTCACGGACGACACGGCGCGCGAGCTGGAGGAGGCCTTCCGCTTCATCGCAGGCGTGCGGGCGCGCCACCAGGCGGGCCGGATCGCCGCCGGCCAGTCCGCGGACAACCACGTCGATCCGACCACGCTCACGGGGCTGGAACGCAGCCGACTGAAGGCCGCCTTCGTGCGCGTGGCGCAGGCCGCCCGGGCGTCGCTGGGGGGCGAGGGGCAGGCATGAGCACCGCCATGGCCTCGCCCGGCCAGGCCTGCCCGTTCGCCCGGGCCGCCGCCTGGTTTTCCCCCGGGTACTGGCGCTTCTGCCGAGCCCGCAACCGCGCGCGGCTGCAGACCCCGGCGGGCCCGCTGCGCGACTGCCTGGAGACCCCGCCGCCGGCGCCCGCGCAGGCGGTGGCCCGCACCCGCTTCCTCGCGGTGGACATCGAGACCACCGGCCTCGAACCGGAGCAGGACGCGATCCTCAGCATCGGCTGGGTGGCGCTGGAGGGCACGGCCATCGATCTGGCCACCGCCGACTATGTGCTGGTGCGCCCGGACCGCGAGGTCCCGGAACAAAGCGCGGTGATCCACCACATCACCGATGAACACGCCGCCCGCGGGGTCGACGTCGGGGAGGCCCTGGACGCCCTGTTCCGCGCGCTCGACGGCCGCGTGCTGATCGCCCACCACGCGGCCCTCGAACTGGGCTTTCTGGCCCGAGCCTGCGAACGGCGCTACGGCACCCGCCCGCCCCTGCCGGTGGTCGACACCCTGCGCCTGGCCGAGACCGCCCGGCGCCGCGCCGGCCGTCCGGTAAGTGCCGGTGGCCTGCGCCTGCACGCCCTGCGCGGCGACTACAACCTGCCGCCCCGGCGCACCCACGACGCCCTGCTGGACGCCCTCGGCGCGGCCGAGCTGTTTGCCGCGCTGGTGGCCGAACGCGACCCGACCGGGGCACTCGCACTGGGACGCGTACTGTTCCGTCCCGCCCGGCTCTGGTAGGGCGGACACGGCCAGCAGGCATGCTATCCTCGCGCCGACAAGACCCATACCCCCAACGAATCCGCTGGAACCACGCAGAACATGGAGGCCCGCATGAGTGACACCATCGAGTCCACCCTCACCGAGACCCGCCATTTCGAACCGCCGGCGGCATTCACCGCGAACGCCCGGCTCAAGCCGGAAGACGTGGAGGCCCTGCACAACAAGGCCCGGGCCGACTACGAAGGCTTCTGGTGCGACCTGGCGCGCGAGAAGATCGACTGGCAGAGCGAATTCACCGAAGGGCTGGACAGCTCGAACGCGCCGCATTTCCGCTGGTTCGCCGACGGGCGCATGAACGTCTCCTACAACTGCATCGACCGCCACCTCGAAGCCCGCGGCAACAAGACCGCGATCCGCTTCGAGGCCGAGAACGGCGACACCCGCAACCTCACCTACCGCGAGCTCTACAACGAGGTCGGCAAGCTGGCCAACGCGCTCAAGGGCATGGGCGTGGAGAAGGGCGATCGCGTGGTCATCTACATGCCGATGAACGCCGAGGCCGTGATCGCCATGCAGGCCTGCGCCCGCATCGGCGCGATCCACTCGGTGGTGTTCGGCGGTTTCTCCGCCGATGCCCTGCGCGACCGCGTGGTGGACTCCGGCGCCACCGTCATCATCACCGCCGACGGCGGCGAGCGCGGCGGCAAGGTAGTGGGCCTGAAGGCCGGCGTGGACAAGGCGCTGGCCAGCAACCCCGCCGAGGTCGAGAAGGTGATCGTCTGCCGGCGCGCCGGCAATGACGTGACCATGCAGGAAGGCCGCGACGTCTGGTGGGAAGACGCGGTGGACGGCGAATCGGTCGACTGCGAACCCGAGTGGGTGGAATCCGAACACCCGCTGTTCCTGCTCTACACCTCCGGCTCCACCGGCAAACCCAAGGGCATTCAGCACTCCAGTGCCGGCTACCTGCTGGGCGCGATCCTGACCAACGAGTGGGTCTTCGACCTGCAGGGCGACGACATCTTCTGGTGCACCGCCGACGTCGGCTGGATCACCGGCCACACCTACGTCGCCTATGGCCCGCTGGCGGTGGGCGCCACCCAGGTGGTCTACGAAGGCGTGCCCACCGTGCCGGATGCCGGACGCTGGTGGAAGATGTGCCAGGACCACAGCGTCACCGTGTTCTATACCGCCCCCACCGCCATTCGTGCGCTGATGAAGGCCGGCCCCGACCTGCCCGAGCAGTACGACCTGTCGAAACTGCGCCTGCTGGGCACCGTGGGCGAGCCCATCAACCCCGAGGCGTGGATGTGGTACTACCGCGAGGTCGGCGGCGAGCGCTGCCCCATCGTGGACACCTGGTGGCAGACCGAGACCGGCGCCAACATGATCGCCCCGATACCCGGCGCCACCACCCTGGTCCCGGGCTCCTGCACCCGCGCCCTGCCCGGCATCGACGCCGACGTGGTGGACGAGGACGGCAACAGCCTGGGTGCCGACGAGGGCGGCTACCTGGTCATCAAGAAGCCCTGGCCGTCGATGCTGCGTACCGTGTGGGGCGACGACCAGCGCTACAAGGACACCTACTGGCCCAAGTTCGGCGGCAAGTACTACCTCGCCGGTGACTCCGCGCGCCGCGACGCGGAAGGCAACTTCTGGATCATGGGCCGCATCGACGACGTGCTCAACGTCTCCGGGCACCGCATGGGCACCATGGAAGTCGAATCCGCGCTGGTCGCGCACCCCGACGTGGCCGAGGCCGCGGTGGTCGGGCGTCCGCACGACGTGAAGGGCGAGGCCATCGTCGCCTTCGTGATCCTGCAGCACGACCGCCTGACCGGCGACGAAGCCGAACGCAAGGTCAAGGAGCTGCGCGAATGGGTGGGCGAGCAGATCGGCCCGATCGCCAAGCCCGACGACATCCGCTTCGCCGACGGTCTGCCCAAGACCCGTTCCGGCAAGATCATGCGGCGCCTGCTGCGCTCCATTGCCAAGGGCGAGGAGATCACCTCGGACACCTCCACCCTGGAGAACGAGGCGGTCATCCCGCAGCTGCAGGGCAAGGCCTGACGGCCACGCCCGGATTCAGCACGCCCGCATTCAGTCGGGGGCCACCCGGGCCCCCGGCTCCACATGATCTCCGGGGCGGGTCACCACCCGTTCCCCGGCCTCCAGACCCTCGCGGATCTGCGTGGTGAAGTCGCTGCGGCGGCCGACCTCCACCCGGCGCGGCTGCGCCCGGCCTTCCTCCACCACGAACACCGCCCATTCCCCGCCCTCGCGGAACAGGGCACTGGTGGGGATCTGCAGCACGTCCTCGCCTTCCCACAGCAGGAACTCGGCTTCCACGTGGTAGCCCACCACCAGCCCCGCCGCGCGGGCCTCTTCCGCATCCACTTCGAGCAGGGCCGGCACGCGCTGCTCGTCCACCCCCAGCGCCGACGTCCGCGTGAAGCCCGCCGGCCGCAGTCGGCGCACCCGGGCCTCCAGCGCCTCGTCACCGCCCCAGTCGGTCAGACGCACGCGCATGTCCGGCGTTACCCGCACCGCATCCATCGACAGCAGGTCCACCTGCACCTCCAGATCCGCCGGGTCCCCGAGCTCCAGTACCGGTTCGCCGGCCGCGACCGAGCCCTCGCAGCAGCGATGCCGGTGCAGCACCACGCCGCCGGCCGGCGCACGCACGGCCAGCGATTCGGCTTCCTCCTCGCTGCGTTCGCCGGTGGCGATGTCCAGGATCACCCGCGCCGCCTCGACCTCGCTGCGAGCGACCTCCACCGCCGACTCTCCTGCCTCCACCGCCGAGCGGGCGCGATCCCGCCGGGTCTCCACCCGCTCCAGATCGCTGGCGGACACCGCCCCGTCCTCGAACAGTTCGCGGTGACGCCGGTACTCCGATTCCGCCAGCCGCGCCTCGGCCCGCAGGTCCTCGAGACTGGCCCGTGCCCCCTGCAGACGCGAGCGTGCCGCGGCCAGGTGCTCGCGGGCCTGCTCGCGCGAGCGCGCATCCAGCCCCGGCGCCGGCAGCGGCTCCATGCGGAACAGTTCATCGCCGGCGGCCACCGCATCGCCCTCTTCCAGGTGCACGCGATGCAGGAACCCCGCGATCGGCGCCGACACCTCCCAGGTATCGCGCAGCCGCGTGCGCCCCTCCTCGCGCAGGGTCTCCGTGAATGGCCCGGACTCCACCTCGCTGATCTCCACCGCGACCGGCCGCGGGCTCAGCGCCCACACCAGCGCGGCGGCGCCCGCCAGTACCACCAGTCCCGCCGTGATTTGCTTCTTCAACGCCATTTCCTCAGTCTCGCAGATCCCGCGCCCCTGCGCCGCAGGCGAGCGTGCCTGACACCGCGGGTTATTCCGCGGCCTTCAGGGCCTGCACACGGTCCAGGCCGCGCAGCCGGCGCAGGATCAGCAGGCCGGACAGCGTGGAGGCCATGATGATCCCCAGCGCGGCGAAGCCGTACAGCTGCGGCGTGATGACGAACGGCAGACGCACGAACTCCAGCGTCAGGGCCTGGTTCAGCAGCCAGGCGAACCCGGTACCGCTGGCCCAGGCCACCGGGATGGCGGCCAGGCTGACCAGTGCGATCTCGCCCAGCAGCACCCAGCTCACCTGCGCCCGCGAATACCCCAGCACCTCCAGCGTGGCCAGCTCGCGTTCGCGCTCGGCATACGCGATGCGGGCATTGTTGTAGGTCACTGCGAAGGCGATCGAGCCGGCCAGCAGCACGAATACCGCCGCGAACACCAGCACCGTCTCTTCCATGTATTCGCGCACGTTGGCTTCGG
The DNA here is from genome assembly GCF_000377785.1 of Thioalkalivibrio sp. ALJ24. Lineage (GTDB taxonomy): Bacteria > Pseudomonadota > Gammaproteobacteria > Ectothiorhodospirales > Ectothiorhodospiraceae > Thioalkalivibrio. The sequence goes on from NZ_KB898731.1 coordinate 138,485, forward strand.
CCTCACGCACCCGTTCCACGCTGGCCACCTCGGGGCGGTCGAACAGCGAGTCATACAGCGCCTCCTCATATTCGGAGTCGACCAGCAGCCAGGTCCCGGTGACCGCCGGACCCTCGCCCTTCAGCCGATGCAGCGCATCGCGCCGGATATAGGCCCCGGTACCCATCGGTTCGTCGACCACCCCGGCCAGCTGCGTGGTGACCGTGCGCCGGCGACCTTCCAGGAACTCGATCTCCAGCGCATCGCCGGCCTCCAGCCCCAGCTGGTCGGCGAGATAGTCGGTCAGCACCACGCCCGCGGTGGGCAGGCCGGTCTCACCGACCTGCGCGGAGGGCAAACGGCGCAGGCGCGGCTCCGGGTCCATCCCCAGCAGCCCGATGCGTTCGCTGCGCGCCCCGGCATGCAGGCGCACCGGCGCACTGCGCCAGGTCTCCACCGCCAGCACGCCCGGCTCGTGGCGCAGTTCCCCCGCCACCCGCGGCGGCACCGGATCGGTAAACGCCACGTCGACGTCCATCTGCAGCGTCATGCGGTACTGCTGGTCGATCATGTGGCTGACCGCCTGCAGCTGATAGGCCCCGATCAGCAGCAGCCCGCCGGACAGGCCGATCCCGATCACCGACGCCAGTGACTTGAGCCGGTGGCGCGCTAGATTGCGCAGGATGATGCGCGAGGACTGCCCCAGCCCCCGCATCAGCGCCGAACCCTCCAGCCAGCCGCGACCGAAGCGTTCCGGCGCCGGGGGACGCATCGCCTCCGCGGGCTGCATGCGCACCGCCTGCCACACCGCCTGCAGGGTGCCCAGCAGGGCGGCCACCATCGCCACCCCCAGCGCCAGCAGCACCAGCCAGCCCTGCAGGCGGAAGCTCAGCTCCGGAAAACGGAAATACTCCATGTACAGATCGACCAGTGCGAACGCGGTCCATGCCCCCAGGGCGATCCCCGCGATGCTGCCCGCCAGCACGATCAGCGCCGTCAGCAGCACGTAATGCCACGCGATCGCGAGGTTGCCGTAACCGAACGCCTTGAGGATCGCGATCTGGTCGCGCTGCCCGCGGATGATGCGCCCCATCACCACGTGCAGCAGAAACGCCGAGACCAGCAGGAAGATCGCAGGAACCACCACCGCCATCATGCCCAGCTGCTGGATCTCCAGGGTGACGAACTCGTGCGAGAACAGCTCGTCGCGCCCATGGGCCCCGGTGCCGCCATAACGCGCGAGCGCGGCATCCAGCGCGTCGATCACCGCCTCGCGGTCGGCATCGCGCTGCAGGCTCACGCTCAGGCTGTTGAAGGCCCCTTCCATGCCGTAGGCGGCGGCCAGCGCGCTTTCGTTCATCCACAGGATCGCGTAGCGCTCGTAATCCGGCATCAGGTGCCCCGGCGAGACCTGGTAGATGAACTCCGGTGACAGTGCGATGCCGCTGACGCGCACCTCGACCAGCCGCCCCCCGATGATCAGCCGCAGCGCGTCCCCGGCGACCAGCCCGTGGGCCTCGGCGAAGCCGTCGCTGACCACCACCTCGTCGGAGCGGGCCCGTTCCGGCAGGCGGCCCTCGCGCAGGTGCAGCTGGTTGAGGGCCGGCTGGCGCCCGTCCGGCAGCGACAGCACCTGGCCACGGATCGGGTCGTCGAAGCCGTCCAGTTCCAGCCGCGCCGGCGCACGCACCCGCGGCTCCACCTCGGCCACCCCGGGGATCTCGCGCAGCGGATCGGCGATCCGCCGCGGGGCCCGGTTCACCTCGGCGAAGACATCGGCAAAGTGGCGCTCGGCGTAGAAACGTTCCTGCGTCAGGCTCAGTGCGTCATGGCCCATCACCGAGAACACCAGGGTCAGCACCCCGCTGGCGATGACCAGCGCGATCGCCGCCGCCTGTCCGCGCAGCCGTGCGAGGTCGCGCAGGACCTTGAGATGCAGGGTGCGCACGGGTATGCGTCACCACCGCAGGGTGGCCGGGTCCGCCCGCTGCGGATTCTCCACGATGGAATCGACCCGGCCGTCGCGCAGATGGATCACCCGGTCGGCCATCTCGCCGATCACCGCGTTGTGGGTGATGATCGCGACCGTGGTGTTCAGCCGCTCGTTGATGTGCGCCAGCACCTCCAGCACGCGGATCCCGGTCTGCGAGTCCAGCGCGCCGGTGGGCTCGTCGCACAGCAGCACCGCCGGCTGCTTGGCGATCGCGCGGGCAATCGCCACACGCTGCTGCTCGCCGCCGGACAGCTGCGACGGAAAGTGATCCATGCGGTCCTCCAGCCCCACCAGCGCCAGCGCCTCCTCCGGCGGCATCGGATCGCGCGCGATGTCGGTGACGATGGCCACGTTCTCGCGCGCGGTCAGACTGGCGATCAGATTGTAGAACTGGAACACGAAGCCCACGTGGTCGCGGCGAAAGGTGGTCAGCACCCGCTCGGAGGCCTGCGCCAGATCCTGGTCGCGGTACCGGACCTCGCCCGCGGTCGCGGTATCCAGGCCGCCCATGATGTTCAGCAGCGTCGACTTGCCGGAGCCCGACGCACCGAGCATCACCACCAGCTCGCCGGCGTAGACCTCCAGATCCACCCCGCGCAGCGCCTGGATGGTGACCTCGCCCATGCGATAGACCCGGGTGACCCCGCTCGCATGGAAGATGACCTCGCGCCGGCCGGAACCGGCGGCCGGAGCCACGATGGCGTTCACACCGGAATCGACGCCGCCCGGGCCACCGGGACCGGAGGTTCGGCCGCCGGGGCCGCCCCACTGTCCGGCGCACCGGGCAGCAGACCGCCGCCATTGCCGTCCAGGCCCGCCGACCACAGGCTCAGCAGCAACAGCAGGAGGATCAGGATCGGGATCAGGATGCGTGGTTTCATCGGACAGGCCCTCGCTCGCAGCAATACCCCAATGCTGCCACAAAGGCCCCCGCACCACGTCGCCAGAAGCAGCCCCGCCGCACTGATATACTTGGCCCTATGCGCCTGTCCCCGGAACAGCAAACCGTCATCCGTCAGGAAGTGGCCCGTGCATTCGGCCCGGACGCCCGGGTCTGCCTTTTCGGGTCCCGCACGGACGACTCGGCGCGGGGAGGTGACATCGACCTGTACGTCGAGGCCGAGGGCACGCCGGACGAACTACTCGAAAGCGAACTGAAGCTGCATGCCGCCCTGCAGCGGCGGCTTGGCGAGCGCCGCGTGGACCTCGTCGTCCATCGGCGCGGTACTCCCGCGCGGCCCATCGACACTCACGCCCGACGCACCGGACTCCCGCTGTGACCACCGATTCGCATGCACGCCTGGCCCGGCTGCTGAACCTGGTCGATCGCGAAGACGAACATCTTCTGGGGGTACGGGAACGGCTCCTCGCGGGTGATTGTTCGGTTTCCCCCGACCGTGTGCGAGGCATCCTTGCTGCCGACAGCGGCATCGACCGGCTCGAATCCTTCGGTGCCAAGTTCGGGCGGATGCAGGACACGATCATGGACAAGCTGGTCCCGGCCTTTCTCATCAGTGCGGGCGAGAAACCGGGACCAGCCATCGACAATCTGGCACGCCTGGAAAAGCTGGGGCTCATCGAACAGGCCGATGACTGGTTACAGATGCGCCATCTGCGCAACCGGCTGGTCCACGAGTACATCGAGAACCCCGATGACCTGGCCCCGGCCCTGCAACGCGCCTGTCATTTCACCGACCGAATGCACACCGATTACCAGCGCCTTCGGGGCTATGCCCGGGACCGCCTGGCGGTCGAGGTCCCCGGCAACACGGGAAACTGAAGCCCCGCGGGTACGGGAGCGAGGGTCACGCGGCGTCGATTTGTTGTTTTGCGCCCAAATATTTACCCTGTGCGCACCGTCCGGCCCGCCGCAGACGCGCCGCGCACCCCGCAATCGCGCGCCGCAGGGCCGTTTTGACGCCAAATCGGCGTCATCCGAACCGCTTCAACAACGCAAGGAGTCAACATGTCCGCTCTGATCTGTGGGTCCATGGCCTACGACACCATCATGGTGTTCCCCGACCGCTTCAAGAACCACATCCTCCCGGACAAGGTGCACATGCTGAATGTGTCCTTCCTGGTCCCGGACATGCGTCGCGAGTTCGGCGGCTGCGCCGGCAACATCGCCTACAACATGAAGCTGCTGGGCGCGGACCCGACCGTGATGGCCACCGTGGGCGGCGATTTCGCGCCGTATGCCGACTGGATGGACAAGCACGGCATCTCGCGCAAGTTCGTCAAGGAGTTGAAGGACACCTATACCGGTCAGGCCTTCATCACCACCGACCAGGACGACAACCAGATCACCGCCTTCCATCCGGGCGCCATGGGCTTCTCGCACCAGCAGAAGGTCACCGACGCCGACGGCATCAAGGTCGGCATCGTCTCCCCGGACGGCCGTGACGGCATGATCGAGCACGCGCAGCAGTTCAGTGATGCCGGCATCCCGTTCATGTTCGACCCGGGCCAGGGTCTGCCGATGTTCGACGGCGACGACCTGAAGCGCTTCATGGAGAACGCCACCTACGCCGCGTTCAACGACTACGAAGCGCAGCTGACCGCCGATCGCACCGGCATGAGCATGGAGCAGCTGGCGGAGATGGTCGACGCGATGATCGTCACCCGTGGCGGCGACGGCTCCGACATCTACACCGGCGGCAAGAAGATCACCATCCCGTCGGTCGAGCCGGCCGCGATCAAGGATCCGACCGGTTGCGGCGATGCCTACCGTGCCGGCCTGCTGTTCGGCCTGGAGAAGGGCTATGACTGGGAGACCACCGGCCGCATCGCCTCGCTGATCGGCTCGATCAAGATCGCCCATTCCGGCACCCAGAACCACCACTTCTCGGCCGAGGAATTCGCCGACAAGTTCGAGAAGGCCTTCGGTTACCGCTACTGAGGCAGGCCTCTCCGGATCCGGCGCCGAGGGCCGGGTCCTGGCGAGCTTCCGGCCCGGGCTCCCCTTTGGGGACCCGGGCCTTTTTCGTTCCGGGGGACGCGCGCGGATTCCTTCAATGAACAAATGGACTTTGCTAGTGTGGGATCGCTCGCCGGACTTTGCCGGAGATCGCGCTGATTGACGAGGACAACGACATGGAAAAGCAGGACGTCCTGGACCGTCTGCACCAGGCCAAACGCGCCCACCTCGCCTGGGTCGGCCGCGCCGAGCTGCTCACCCGGGGGGTGCCGGTCGGAAAGGATCAGATCCCGGTGCTGCATACCGACTGTCCGTTCGGGCAATGGTATTTCGGCGATGGACAGGTCCTGCACGATTTTCCCGAGTTCGAGTCGATCGACGAGGCCCACCGCCATCTGCACGAGGCCTACGCCGAGATCTTCAAGCTGGTGACCGAGGAGGGCAACGCATCGATGTTCTCGAAACTGCTCGGCCGCGCCCGTCGCCAGCACGAACAGAACGAGCCGGTGATCCGGCGAAACATGGAATCGCTGGATGAGGCTTCACGCACGGTGGTACACCACCTCGACGCACTGGAACACCGGATCCGGCAGATGGAACCGGAGGAATTCAACCAGACGGTCCGGGCCTGACCTCGGGCGCGTGCCGCGCCGAACTCACACGGTGGCCGGCGCGGCCCGAGCCCAAGCGGCCTTCCAGCCCTCGTAGTCCTCGACCAGCTGCTCCACGTCGGCCTCGTCGAACGGCCGCAGGCCGCTGAGGACCAGGTGCTTGCTGCCACGGGCGACCACCGCGCCGTCGGTCACCAGTTCGTAATCGAGCCGGATCTCGCCGCGCTTGCCGTTGACCGTCATCACTGCATCCCTCAGACGCGGCTCGGGTCGCGCGTCCGCGGCCGCCAGCGGTTCGGGCAGCTCGAATCCCATGCGCTCGTACATCACCAGCGGCCGTTTGGGGTTCACCATCACCTGGTGTTCGCGCATCAGCGGCACCAGCACGTGCGGGAAATTCTGCCCGGAGAACGACACGTAACTGCGGATCAGCGATTCGAGGGCCGCCGGGTCTTCGATCACCTCCCCCGAACGCTCGATCTCGACCACGCTCTTGCCGTTTTCATCGGTGATCGCGACCTGCTCCCCGGGGTCTGCGGGAAACTGCACCGGGGCGTCGCCACCCACCATGCCGGTGAAACGGAAGTTCATCGTGGCACTGGCACCCCAGGTATCGAGGGCCAGCGCGAACAGCAGGTCCCCGGGCACGCAGAAGCGCCGCGAATCGGCATCGTGGATGGGATTGAAATCCCCGGCCACCGTCTTGGCGAACCGGCTGCCCTGCTCCGGGGTCACCACGAGCTGCCCGTCCTGATAGCGGTAGAAGTCTTGCAGAAATGAAATGCGGCTCACTCGTCTCTCCCCGGTCCTGATTGCCTGTTATTCCCGGGCTGCCAGCCCGAGGTGTTCGTGGATCGCCGTCAGGAAGGCCTCTCCGTAACGGTCCAGCTTGTGCTGCCCGACCCCGGAGATCCCCAGCAGCTCGTCCGCGGTGCGCGGCGTCCCGGCCACCATCTCCAGCAGGGTGGCATCGTTGAAGATCACGTAGGGCGGTACCCCCTGATCCGTCGCGAGTTTCTGGCGCAGCCTGCGCAGAGTGTCCCACAAGGCCCGGTCTTCCGCATCCAGACCGGCGACCGAACGTGCGGTGTTACGCCGCGCGGCCCGGGCGGGGCGCGCGCCGCCGGGGTGTTCGTGACGCAGATAAAGGGACTGTTCGCCGCGCAGCACGGCACGACACGCGGGATCCAGACGCAGCCCGCCATAGCCCTCGGGATCCAGCCGCAACAGGCCGCGCGCGAGCAGCTGACGTACCAGGCCGCGCCACTGACGCTCGTCCAGTTCGCTGCCGATGCCGAAGGTGCTCAGCCGGTCATGGCCCAGCCGGGTCAGGCGCTCGCTGCGGCTGCCGCGCAGGACCGCGATCACGTGGCCCGCGCCGAAACGTTCGCCGGTGCGGTAGACACAGGAGAGCAGCTTCTGCGCGGACACGGTGGCATCCCAGGTGGGTGGCGGATCCTGGCAGTTGTCGCAGTAGCCGCAGGGCTCCGGCAGGGTCTCGCCGAACCACGCGAGCAGGGCCTGACGGCGGCAGGTCGTCAGTTCGCTGAAGCCCAGCATGGCCTCGAGCTTCTGCTGCTCGATGCGCTGGCGCTCCTCGCCGGCCTCCGAGTCCTGCAGCATCTGCCGCAGCGTGACCACGTCCTGCAGCCCGTAGAGCATCCAGGCATCGGCCGGAAGGCCGTCGCGTCCGGCGCGGCCGGTCTCCTGGTAGTAGCCCTCGAGGCTCTTCGGCAGGCTCAGGTGGGCGACGAAGCGCACGTCGGGCTTGTCGATGCCCATGCCGAAGGCGATGGTCGCGACCATCACCACGCCGTCCTCGCGCAGGAAACGGCGCTGGTGCTCGGCGCGGGTCGCCGCCGACAGCCCCGCGTGATACGGCAGCGCGGTCACCCCGCGCCCCGCCAGCCATTCGGCGGTCTCGTCCACCTTGCGCCGCGACAGGCAGTACACGATGCCCGCCTCGCCGGGATGCTCCTCGCGGAGGAAACGCAGCAGGCGTTCGCGCGGCGGCCCGGAGGCGCCGTCGGCTGCCGCGACCCGGTAACGGATGTTGGGCCGGTCGAAGGAACTGACGAACATCCGCGCCGACTCCAGGCGCAGGCGCTCGCGGATCTCCTCGCGGGTGGGTTCGTCGGCGGTGGCGGTCAGGGCGATGCGCGGCACCGACGGGAAACGCTCCGCCAGCACCGCCAGGCGCCCGTATTCCGGGCGGAAGTCGTGCCCCCACTGCGACACGCAGTGCGCCTCGTCGATCGCGAACAGCGCCAGCTCCAGCCCTTCGAGACGCTCCAGCATGCCGGGTGCGAACAGCCGTTCGGGCGACAGGTACAACAGATCCAGCTCCCCGGCATGCAGCGCGGCCAACACGCCACGCGCGGTGGCCTCGTCCTGGCCCGAATCCAGCCCGGCCGCGGCCACGCCGTTCTGGCGCAGGGCCTGCACCTGGTCGTGCATCAGCGCGATCAGGGGCGAGATGACGATGGCGCAGCCGCGCCGCGCCAGCGCCGGGATCTGGTAGCACAGCGACTTGCCGCCGCCGGTGGGCATCAGCACCAGGGCGTCGCCGCCGCCGATGACGTGTTCCACCACCGCCTGTTGCTGCCCGCGAAAGGCTTCGTAGCCGAAGGTCCCGCGCAGGATCGCCTCGGCGGCGCCTCCCTGCGCCGGTACCGCTGCGGTCTGATTCCCTTCCACCGGAGTGTCCACCTGACTTGCCATGAAGGCTGCCAGCCTGCCCCAGGCCCCGCGCCGGGCGCAAGAACAGGCAGCCGCGCGGTGCGCATAGTAGTGTGTGCGGCTGTTCCTTGCAGACGGGTTCCCCATGCGCGGCTTCGGCTCTTCGGTCCACGACGCCCCCGACAACGCGGTCAACTGGCGCATCGTCCGCAGCCTGCTGCCCTATCTGTCCGAGTTCCGCGGACGGATGTTCCTGGCGCTGGGGCTGATGGCGCTGGCCAAGCTGGCCACCGTGACGGTGCCGATCGCGCTGAAATACATCGTCGAGCATTTCGAGGAGGCCGGCGCGGAGGCCCTGGTGACCGTGCCGGTAGCGCTGGTGCTGGGCTACGGCCTGCTGCGCTTTGGCGGGACCTTCTTCGGCGAACTGCGCGACGCGGTCTTCGTGCGCGTGGCCGAACGCGCGATGCGCCGCGCCTCGCTGCGGGTCTTCCAGCACCTGCACCGGCTGGAGCTGGGATTCCATCTCGCGCGCGAGACCGGCGGCCTGGCCCGCGACATCGAACGCGGCACCAGCGGCATGAGCTTCCTGCTGCGCTTCATGGTGTTCAATATCCTGCCGACCCTGATCGAGATCCTGCTGGTGGCCGGCATCCTTCTGTTTGCCGTCGGCCCGGTGTTCATGTTCACCGTACTGGCGGCGGTAGCGGTGTACGCGGCCTTCTCCATCTGGATCACCGAATGGCGCACGCGCTTCGTGCGCGAGGCCAACCAGCGTGACAACGAATCCAACACCCGCGCGGTCGACAGTCTGCTGAACTACGAGACGGTCAAGTACTTCGGCAACGAGGAGTTCGAGGCCGGGCGCTACGACCGCGGCCTCGCCGCCTGGGAACAGGCCCGCACCAAGAACGTGCTGTCGCTGGTGCTGCTGAACTCCGGGCAGGCCCTGATCATCGCCGCGGCGATCACCGTGATGATGCTGCTGGCGGCCGCGCGGGTGGCGGACGGATCGATGTCGCTGGGCGATCTGGTGATGGTCAACGCCTACATGATCCAGCTGTTCATCCCGCTGAATTTCCTCGGCTTCGTCTATCGCGAGATCCGCCAGTCGCTGGCCAACATCGAGCGCCTGTTCGGCCTGCTGGAGAAGCCCGTGCAGGTCGAGGACCGCCCCGATGCCCCGGACCTGGAGGTCGGCGCCGGGCACGTGCGGTTCGAGCATGTGGACTTCCACTACCAGCCGGAACGCCCGATCCTGCGCGACGTGACCATCGACCTCCCGCCGGGCCGGCGCATCGCGGTGGTCGGTCCCAGCGGGGCCGGCAAGTCCACCCTGTCACGCCTGCTGTTCCGCTTCTACGACGTGACCGGCGGGCGCATCACCATCGACGGTCAGGACCTGCGCGACGTGACCCAGGCCAGCGTGCGCCGGGCCATCGGCATGGTTCCGCAGGACACCGTGCTGTTCAACGACACCATCCGCTACAACATCGCCTACGGCGACCCCTCCGCCAGCGACGCGGCGATCGAACGGGTGGTGCGCCTGGCCCATCTGGAGGGCTTCGTCGCACGCCTGCCCGACGGCCTCGACACGGTGGTGGGCGAACGCGGTCTGAAGGTCTCCGGCGGCGAGAAGCAACGCATCGCGATCGCCCGCATGCTGCTGAAGGATCCGCCGATCCTCGTCTTCGACGAGGCCACGTCGTCGCTGGACGCCCAGACCGAACGCGGCATCCTGCAGGCCCTGGACGAGGTCTCGCAGCGGCGCACCACGCTGGTGATCGCCCATCGGCTGTCCACCGTCCGGAACGCCGACCGCATCGTGGTCCTGGAAGACGGGCAGGTGGTCGAGAGCGGTACCCACGATGAACTGCTGGGCCACGACGGCCATTACGCGCGCCTCTGGCGGCAGCAGGAGGCCGGGACTGAACTCACCAACGATCAATGCTAGGGTTTTTTCGGGATCCCTGAAGAATCCGGTGCGATGAGAACGATGCTGCTCCTGTGCCTGCTGGCCCTGACGCCCGCGTTGGTCGCGGCCGACGACGATTCGTATCGGGCACCGGAGGCGATCCCGGACACCACGCGGGTGGATGCGGACCAGGCCTGGCGCCTGTTCCGCGACGGGGTCACGTTCGTCGATGTCCGCCTCGAGGCCGATTTCCGCGCCGCACGCATCCCCGGGGCGGTCAACCTGACCATCATGCGCGACCCCGAAGACCCGCGGAACCGCTTCACCCGCGAATCCCTGCTCGAGGCCGCCGGTGACAGAGAGGCCCCGCTGGTGATCTACTGCAACGATTTCGACTGCTGGCGCACCGAGGCCGCCATCCAGCGCGCGCTCGAATGGGGCTTCGGCGATCTCCACTATTTCCCCGGCGGGTACCCCGAATGGAGCCGCCGGAACTACCCCTTCGAATGAGGTCATGAACGGGGCGGGGGTTCGATTGATCCGGCTGCGCACGGCCATTGCGCTGGCCACCTTCGCCGGTCTCGCCCTGCTGACCGCCGCCCTGGCCACCGGGTGCCATCTGGCCCTGCAGCAGGCGGATCAGCGGCTTGATCGCTTTGCCATGGAAACCCAGGAGGCTGCCTGGCAACAGGTTCTGGAGGCCGAGCTGCAGTCCCTGCGCAGCGAGGCCACCGCGATCACCCGCAACGGTGCACTGCGCGAGGCGCTTGCTGGCGGCGAGCCGGTGGCGGCCTATGCCGACCCGCTGCACAATCGACTGACCGCCGCGGGGGTCGCGAGCGGCCTGGTGATCCATGACGCCGATGGCGAACGCCGCTTTGATTCCGTTCGCGAGAATTCCACGGACCTGTCACTGGTTCGCGCCACGCTGGAGGACGGCCGCATTCACCAGGGTCTGCACCGCACTCCGGACGGGCGCTATTACGCCGGCCTGACCATCCCGCTGTACGACCAGGGAGAGCTGGTCGGCGTGGTCGTGCCACTGCAGTCGCTGACCAGGACCGCACTCGACACGCTGGGAGCCCGGACGGATACCCGCGCGGTGCTGCTGGACACTGGAGGCCGGGTGGAATACACCGCACCCGCGGCGGACGGGCCCTACCCGGGCCCCATACTGAACCGGGCAGGGACGCGGCGCACGACCGCGGACGGGCGTCATGAACTCGCGGTACACCTGCCGCTGAGGCCGTTCGGCGGCGAGGACGTGACGGGCAATGTGGTGATCATCCGTGACATCACCGATTCGGTCACGACCCAGCGCTTCATCAACACCGCCACGCGTGCCGCGGCCATCGTCGCCCTGCTCCTGATTGGCTGGGCACTGTACTTCTGGCTGGGACGTGCGCTGCAACCGCTGCGCGAGGCGGTGGCCACCCTGGAGGACGTGGGCCAGGGGCGATTCACCACCAGCATCCGCCGCGACTCGCGACTGCAGGAAGTCGCCTCGCTGCAGGGCGCCACCCTGGACATGGTGGAGCGGCTGCAGCGCATGCTGGAAGTCGAAGAAGACGCGCGACTCGCCTTTCTCGATCCGCTGACCGGCCTGGCCAACCGGCGGCTGCTGCATCTGCGCCTGGAGCACGCCATTCGTGCCTCCGAACAGTCCGGGCGGCACGCGGCCCTGCTGCTGATCGACCTCGACAACTTCAAGACCCTCAACGACACCCGCGGGCATTCGGTCGGTGACCGGCTGCTGACCGTGGTCGCTCAGCGTCTGCAGGCGCAGGTCCGCCCGCAGGACACGGTGGCACGCATCGGTGGCGACGAATTCGTGGTGCTGCTGGAAGAACTCAAGTCCGATCAGGATCAGGCGGTCACGGATTCCGGCCAGATCGCCACCAAGCTGCTGGAGCAGATCCGGGAGCCGCTGACACTGGACGGCATCCAGCACGTCATCCAGGCCAGCATCGGCGTCAGCGTGTTCCCGCAGGGCGCGGACACCGCCGAGGAACTGTTCAAGCAGGTCGATTTTGCGATGTATCAGGCCAAGCATCACGGCGGCGACACGATGCGTTTCCAAGACCCCGAGATGCAGCGCCAGCTGCAACGGCGGGCGGAACTGGAGCGTGCGCTGCGCGACGCGCTGGATGCCGGGGAACTGGTCCTTCACCTGCAGCCGCAGGTGGACACGGACGGCAACGTGATCGGTGCCGAAGGCCTGATGCGCTGGAACCCGGGCGACCCCCGGGAGGTTTCACCCGCCGAATTCATCCCCGTGGCGGAACAGAGCGGCCAGATCATCACGATCGGGCGGGTCGCCCTGCGCCAGGCCTGCGAGCACCTGGCCCGCTGGCGCCACCTCCCTGGCGCGGAAACCCTCCAGCTCGCGGTCAATCTTTCCGCCGCCCACCTGCGCGACGCCCGGCTGCTCGGCGAAGTGCGCCAGCTGCTGGATGAGACCGGCGCCCCACCGCAGCGGCTGACACTCGAGATCACCGAGAGCGTGATGGCCGAGGAATCCGAACAGTTGATGACCAACCTGCAGGAGCTGCGGGCGCTGGGCATCGGCCTCGCACTGGACGATTTCGGCACCGGCTACTCGTCGCTCGGCTACCTCAAGCGGTTGCCGGTGACCGAACTGAAGATCGACCGCTCCTTCGTGCGCGACCTCGAACACGATCCGGGCGACGCCGGGATCGTGACCACCATCCTCGCCATTGCCCGCACCATGGAGCTGGACGTCGTGGCCGAAGGGGTCGAGACACCCGCCCAGCAGGACTTCCTCAGACAGCGCGGCTGCAGACGTTTCCAGGGCTTCCTGTTCCACCGCGCCATGCCGGCACAAGGCCTGGAAGCGCTGCTGCCCTGACGAGCTCAGTCGCCGGGGTCGACGCGGCCGCGCAGGGCCTTCCTGCGCCCACGGCGGGCCTTGGCGTCCAGCCGGCGCAGTTTGGCGGCGCGCGGCGGACGCGTCGGCCGCCGCTTCTTCACCGGCTGACCGGCCTCGCGCAGCAGTTCCGCCAGGCGCTCCAGTGCATCCTCGCGGTTGGCCTCCTGCGAGCGGTACTGCTGCGCCTTGATCACGATCACGCCGTCACGGGTGATGCGCCGGTCGCGCCGACGCAGCAGGCGGTCACGGTAGACCTCGGGCAGACTGGTCGAGGCGCGGATATCGAAGCGCAGGTGGATGGCGGTGGCCACCTTGTTGACGTTCTGCCCGCCGGCACCCTGGGCGCGGATCGGCGTCAGCTCGATCTCCGCGTCGGGGATGGTCACGTTGCTGGAGATCCGGAGCATGTCAGCGGAATTCACCATCCACGATGCGACCCTCGTCGTCGAGGTCGGCGAAGAACCGGCTGTTATCCGTGCGGTACTCGTGAGTCGCGACGTCCCCCGGTAGCACCAGCGTGACATCCGGATAGACCCGCCGAAACTCCTCGGGGGTCGGGCGGGTGTCGATGAAGCCATGGAACGGCTCCAGTTCCTCGACCGTGCCCGGCCGCGGCTCGAGGCCGTTGCCGCCGCGCTCCTCGGTCTCCAGCGAGCAGCCCCCCACGGCCAGAACCATCACGACCGCCAGTACGGCCCGGTGTCGAAATATCATCGCTGCCTCCAGCGCCGCGCCGCGATCGGCGCGGGTCAGTCGCCCGGCTGCCCGTGCTCGCGAGTGGCCAGGAAGCGGATCTCCGGCCATTTCTCCTCGGCCATCTGCAGGTTCACCCGCGTGGGGGCGATATAGACCAGATCCCCGGCATGATCGAGGGCAAGGTTGTTCGCTGCCTTGTCCCTGAACTCCGCCAGCTTCTTCGGATCATCACTTTCGACCCAGCGGGCGGTCTGCACGTTCACGTTCTCGAACTGCGCCTCCACCTTGTACTCGGTGCGCAGGCGTTCGGCGACGACTTCGAACTGGAGCACGCCCACCGCCCCCAGGATCAGGTCGTTGCTGGTCAGCGGCCGGTAGAGCTGAGTCGCCCCCTCCTCGCACAGCTCCTGCAGCCCCTTGGTCAGCTGCTTCATCTTCAGCGGGTCCTTCAGCTGCGCGCGGCGGAACAGTTCGGGCGCGAAGTTGGGGATACCCCGGAACGTCAGGTCCTCGCCCTGGGTAAAGGTGTCCCCGATGCGGATGGTCCCGTGGTTGTGGATGCCGATGATGTCACCGGGATACGCGGTCTCCACGTGCTCGCGATCGGAGGCCAGGAAGGTCAGCGCGTCGGGGATCTTCACGTCGCGGCCGATGCGCACGTGGCGCAGCTTCGCCCCCTTGTCGAAGGTGCCGGAGCAAATGCGCATGAACGCGATGCGGTCGCGGTGATTGGGATCCATGTTCGCCTGGATCTTGAACACGAACCCCGTGAACTTCTCCTCGGTGGGCTCGACCACCCGCGAATACGCCGGACGCGGCAGCGGACCGGGGGCAAACTCGACGAAATCGTCCAGCAGTTCCTCGATGCCGAAGTTGTTAATCGCCGAACCGAAGAACACCGGCGTCTGCTCGCCGCGCAGGTAGGCGTCCGGATCGAACTCGTGCGAGGCACCCTGCACCAGCTCCATCTCCTCGCGCAGCTCTTCCGCCTGGCTGCCGAGCACTTCGTCGAGCCGCGGGTTGTCCAGCCCCTCGATGATCTCGCCGGTGGATTTCTTCCCGCCCTGCTCCGGGTCGTACAGGTGCACCGCGTCGCGGCGGATGTGGTACACACCGCGGAAGCGCTTGCCGGAGCCGATCGGCCAGGTGACCGGGGCGCACTGGATCTTCAGCACATCCTCGACCTCGTCCAGCAGTTCGATCGGCTCGCGTCCCTCGCGGTCCATCTTGTTGACGAAGGTCATGATCGGGGTATCGCGCAGACGGCAGACCTCCATCAGCTTGATGGTCCGCTCCTCCACGCCCTTGGCCGCGTCAATCACCATCAGCGCGGAGTCCACCGCGGTCAGCGTGCGATAGGTATCCTCGGAGAAATCCGCATGCCCGGGGGTGTCCAGCAGGTTCACCATGCGCCCCTTGTAGGGGTACTGCATCACCGAGGAGGTCACCGAGATGCCGCGCGACTGCTCCATCGCCATCCAGTCGGAGGTGGCGTGACGCGCGGACTTGCGGCCCTTGACCGTACCGGCGAGCTGGATCGCGCCGCCGTACAGCAGGAGCTTCTCGGTCATGGTGGTCTTGCCCGCGTCCGGATGCGAGATGATCGCGAACGTCCGGCGGCGGGCGGTCTCGTCGACAAAGGACATCAGTCGGGCCCGTTCGGGAGAAAACCCGACAGTCTAGGCAATTTCTGTCAACCAGGATACCGTCTTGCGGGTCTTTTCGTCCGTCCGCGGCCTTGCCGGCGCACGCAAATCCGGCGCCATCCGGCATCCAGTTTTCCGACCATCGCCTCAAGGCAAGACCGGTTGCGGTACACCGGCCCGCGGTTGGCAGGCCCGGGTTGGGCGGGCCCGTGCTAGCGGGCAGCCTCGGTCTGCATCGCCGCGCGCTGATCTTCCAGGCTCTCGCGCGCGGCGGCCATCTCGGCCTCGCTCATGCGTGCCTCCAGGCGCTCCACGTGCTCGGCATCATCGCCCAGGCGGTACCACACCCACGCCTGGACCCGGTCGCGGTTCACGCCGCGGCCGGCCATATGCAGGCGCCCCAGACCGCGCTGGGCCTGGGCGTTGCCCTGCTCGGCCGCACGTACGTACCACTCGACCGCTTCGTCCACCGAACGCTCGACACCCTGCCCGGTCTCCAGCAGATAGCCGTAATGATACTGGGCGGAGGCCAGTCCCTGATCGGCCGCACGCGCGATCCATTCAGCCGCCCCGGCGGTGTCGTCCGCGAGGGCATCGCGTCCGACCCGATACTGGGCATCGGCATCCCCCAGCTCAGCGGCACGCAGGTAGTGTTCGTCGGCCTTCTCCGGGTCCTCCGGCACGCCGCGCCCGGCCGCATGCAGGAAGCCGAGGAAATAATGCGCCCGCGCATGATCCTGTTCTGCCGCGCGCTCGAACCATTCCGCCGCGGCCGCGTCATCCTGCTCGGTCCCGCGCGCGGTGTAATGCGCCATGCCAACATCGAACTGGGCGTCGCGATCGCCACGCTCCGCATTACGCTCACGGATACCGAACCAGACCCCCAGCAGCTCCTGCTGGCGCTCGGCCTCGTCCATGACCGGCACGGAGGCCGCCGCAGGCCCGGTGGTGAATACGAGCGGCAGGGCCGCGGCGAGGAGGAGCAGAGATTTTTTCATGACAGCCTCAGTTCAGAACCGTTCGTAATTCGCTGAGAGTAGACGGTCCCGGCTCGAAAGGCAAAACCGCTGCGCCATCAGGCCCCGGCGGGCTCCTCGCACGCACGCCGCAGCACCCAGGCGTCCTCGCGACCGCTGGGCAACGGGTAATAGCGCGGCCGGGTGCCGACATGTTCGAAGCCTTCGGAAAGGTAGAGTTGCAGCGCCGCACTGTTCGACGGCCGCACCTCGAGATACAGGGCTTCGGCCTGCTCGTGACAGGCGCAGGCCAGGAGTTCGCGCAGCATGAACCGTCCCAGACCATAGCCCTGCCAGCGCGGATCCACGGTCAGGTTGAGCAGATGCGCCTCGCCGGCGGCCACCGTCAGCATCGCATGCCCAACCTGTCGGCCATCGACCCGCAGGACCCAGCCGTCGTAGCCCACCTGGAGACAGTCCTGAAAGATCCGCGCGGTCCATGGATAGTCATAGGCCTGGCGCTCGATCACCATCACGCGATCGAGATCGGCCGGCTGCATGCGCGACATCTCCGGTCTCGTACGCGCTTTGGCACTCATCGCTCGTCCTCCCTCATGCCGCAGTCGACCATGCAGCCCGCCGCGGGTTCACTCGGGCGTGGCGGCCCCCAGGCAATCGCGCGCCCGCAGGAGGTCCTCCCAGGCACCGGCCTTTTCGCGCGGCGAACGCAGGAGATAGGCCGGATGCCAGGTCACCACCAGCGGAATCCCGCGGTATTCGTGCGTGCGCCCGCGCAGACGGCCGACCGGCGTGTCGGTCCCCAGCAGGTTGTGCGCCGGGACCCGCCCCAGGGCCACGATCACCTCGGGCGCGATGGCCTCGATCTGACGGTCCAGGAACCCGCGGCAGGCCAGCGCCTCGTCGGGCTTCGGGTCGCGGTTGTTCGGCGGGCGGCACTTGAGGATGTTGGCGATGAACACGTCGGTTTGCCGGTCCAGCCCAAGAGCCCCCAGCATGTTGTCCAGCAGCTGTCCGGCTCGCCCGACGAAGGGTTCGCCGCGGCGGTCCTCCTCCGCGCCCGGGGCCTCACCAACGAACAGCCAGCGCGCGGCGGGGTCCCCGACGCCGAACACCGTCTGCCGCCGGCTGGCCGCCAGTTCGCCGCAGGCGGTGCAGGCCGCGACCTCGTCGCGCAGGGCCTGCCAGTCGGTGGCGGAAGGCGCCACTACCGGCTTCGCGACCGGTTCCCCGGTATGCGGCTCCGGTGCGACGGGATCCGCCATCGGTTCCGCGGCCGGCTCCGGCGAGGTCCCGGTTTCCCGGGCATGCCGGGCCCGCCACAGCGGGATCCCCATGTCGGCGAGGATCCGCCGCTTGCGCTGCGAGAGCTCCACGCGCGCCCTCAGTCCTGCGTCCCGCGTCCACGCCGCCGGTGACGCTGCCAGCGGATCAGGGTCAACAGCGGCCCGGACAGGGCATATGCCACGAAGCCCGCCAGCAGCATCTTGGGCGGATCCAGGGCCGCCAGCATCAGTGCCCCGACCACACCCAGCATGGCCAGGAACGGCACGCGGTGACGGAAGTCCATGTCCTTGAAACTGAAGTAGGTCAGGTTGCTGACCATCGCCGCGCCGGCGAGGACGGTGATGACCAGAACCGCCACGGCACCGGTGTCACCCAGTTCCGCCGCCAGCCCGAGGTCTTCTACCACCCACACGGTGCCCACCAGCAGCGCCGCGCTGGCGGGGCTCGGCAGGCCCTGGAAGAAGCGCTTGTCGGTGACCGCGAGGCGGCTGTTGAAACGCGCCAGGCGCAGCGCCGCGGCGGTGGCGAAAAAGAATGCGCCGACCCAGCCGAAATTGCCCAGGTCCTGCAGCTGCCACAGATACACCACCAGCGCCGGCGCGAGGCCGAAGGAGACCAGGTCGGAGAGCGAATCGAACTGGGCGCCGAACTCGCTCTGGGTATCGGTCATGCGGGCGACGCGACCGTCCAGGGTGTCCAGCACCATGGCCACGAAGACCGCGATGGCCGCGGTGATGAATTCCCCGTCGATCGCGGAGACGATCGCGAGAAAGCCCGAGAAGAGCACCCCCGTGGTGAACAGGTTCGGCAGCAGGTACACCCCGCGCCGCCGTCGCGAGCGCGGTGCCTCGTCTTCGAGTTCGTCCTCGCCACGGATGATGTCGGGGTCGTCTTCCGGTTTCATTCGCCCACCTCCACGGCACCGGCGTGCTCGCGGGGCGGCAGTCCGCCGAGCAGGGTATGCCCGGCCAGCACCACCTGGCCCGGGCGCACCATCACGTGCGAACCCCGCGGAAGCCACAGCTCCGCGCGCCCGCCGAAACCGGCGAAACCGATGCGCTTGCCCCGCCCCAGGCGATTCCCGGGCAGCACCTCGGCCATGCGGATGAAGCGCGGCCAGTGACTCACGCCGAGGGCCAGGGTCATGCGCTCGTCCTCGTCGGTGGCCAGCGCGAAGGCGAGCCGGCCGGCGAGCTGCGGATCGGGCTCGCGGTCCGATTCCTTGCCCGGCCACACCCGTTCACGCACCTCGACCTCCTGCGGCGCGTGGATGTTGTACTCGCCAAGATAGCGCTGGCGCATGCGGATCCTTTCGGCCTCGCGCCCGGTGAACGGGTCGGTGGTGGTCTCCACCGACTCCACCACGCCATCCACCGGGGCCACCAGCCCCAGCGCCTGGGCCGGCGCACGCCGGCGCAGGTCGCGGAACAGGGCCATCAGCGCGAGCATCAGGATGACCAGGAACAGCCCCATGTCGGCCAGCCCGGACAGCAACGTAATCACCGCCATCCAGGCGATGACGATCACGAACAGTCGGCCTTCCTTTGCAACCGGAAACAGCATGTCCCCTCCGCGGCCCGCGCCCGGGGCCGGTGGTGCCGCGGATCAGTTGCGCGACTTGTCGACCAGCTGGTTGGCCTGGATCCAGGGCATCATCGCCCGCAGCCGTTCCCCCACCTGCTCGATCTCATGGGCGGCGTTGCGGCGGCGATGCGCGGTCATGGAGGGGTAGTTGGTGTCCCCTTCCTGGATGAAGCGCTTGGCGTACTCGCCGGTCTGGATGTTGTGCAGGGCCTCGCGCATGGCCGCGCGGGACTGCTCGTTGATGACCTTCGGGCCGGTCACGTATTCGCCGTACTCCGCATTGTTGGAGATGGAGTAATTCATGTTGGCGATGCCGCCCTCGTACATCAGGTCGACGATCAGCTTGAGCTCGTGCAGGCACTCGAAGTAGGCCATCTCGGGGGCATAGCCCGCCTCGGTCAGGGTCTCGAAGCCGGCCTTGACCAGCTCCACCGCACCGCCACACAACACGGCCTGCTCGCCGAACAGGTCGGTCTCGGTTTCGTCCTGGAAGGTGGTCTCGATGATGCCGGTGCGCCCGCCGCCAATGGCCGAGGCATACGACAGCGCGATGTCGCGCGCCTTGCCGGAGGCGTCCTGCTCGATGGCGATCAGGTCGGGGATGCCGCCGCCGCGGGCAAATTCCGAGCGCACGGTGTGACCCGGCGCCTTGGGCGCGATCATGATCACGTCGAGGTCGCCGCGCGGCTCGATCTGGTTGTAATGGATAGTGAAGCCATGGGCGAACGCCAGAGTGCCGCCCTGTTTGAGGTTGGGCTTGATCTCCTCGCTGTAGAGCTTCGCCTGGTATTCATCCGGGGCCAGCACCATGACCAGATCGGCGGCGGCCACCGCGTCGGACACGTCGGCCACCTTCAGGCCGGCCTCCTCGGCCTTGGCGCGCGAACCGGAACCGGCCCGCAGGCCAACGGTGACGTCCACGCCGGAATCCTTCAGGTTGTTCGCATGGGCGTGCCCCTGCGAGCCGTAGCCGATGATGGCCACCTTCATGCCCTGAATGATCGAAAGGTCGGCGTCTTTGTCGTAGTAGAGCTTCATTGCAGTTTCCTTGGCAAGCGATGAAAAGGCGTTCAGACCTGCAGCGCGACGTCGCCGCGCGCGATCCCCATGACCCCGGAGCGCACCACCTCCTGCACGGGGAAGGGCTCCAGGGCCTGGAGGAAGGCATCCAGCTTGGAGCCCTCCCCGGTGATCTCGATGACGTACGTCTTGTGCGTGACGTCGATGATGCGACCGCGGAAGATGTCGGCGAGGCGCTTGACCTCCTCGCGGTCACCGGCCTCGTCCACGCGGACCTTGACCATCGCCATCTCGCGCTCGATATGCGGATAGGAGGTCAGATCGAGCAGCTTGATCACGTCGACCAGCTTGTTCAGCTGCTTGGTGATCTGCTCGACGATCTCGTCCGAGCCGCTGGTGACGATGGTCATGCGCGAGAGCGTGGGGTCGTCGGTGGGCGCGACGGTCAGCGATTCGATGTTGTAGCCGCGAGCCGAGAACAGGCCGGCCACCCGCGACAGGGCACCGGATTCGTTCTCCAGCAGGACACTGATGATGTGACGCATACGGAATCCTTCCCTGTCAGACCAGGATCATTTCGTTCTGACCGGCACCGGCCGGGATCATCGGGTAGACGTTCTCGGACTGATCGGTGATGAAGTCCAGGAACACCAGGCGGTCCTTCTGCGCCAGGGCCTCCTTCAGCGCGCCCTCCACGTCGCCCGGCTTGTCGACCTGGATGCCCACGTGGCCGTAGGCCTCCGCCAGCTTGACGAAATCGGGCAGCGCATCCATGTACGACATCGCATAGCGGCCCTGGTAGAAGAACTCCTGCCACTGCCGCACCATCCCCATGTAGCGGTTGTTCAGGTTCAGGATCTTCAGCGGCAGCTGGTACTGATAGCAGGTCGACAGCTCCTGCATGCACATCTGGATGCTGGCCTCGCCGGTGATGCAACCCACCGTCGCATCCGGATGTGCCAACTGCACGCCCATCGCGAACGGCAGTCCCACGCCCATGGTTCCCAGGCCGCCGGAGTTGATCCAGCGGTTGGGCTTGTCGAAGCCGTAGAACTGCGCCGCCCACATCTGGTGCTGGCCCACGTCGGAGGTCACGAAGGCGTCGCCGCCGGTCAGCTCCCAGAACTTCTGCACCACAAACTGCGGCTTGATCAGCTCGGAATCGCGATCGTACTTCAGGCAGTCCTGGCCGCGCCATTCGCGGATCTGGTCCCACCAGGCCTTCAGCGCGTCGGCGTCGGGCTGGCCGCCGTTCTCGTCCAGCGCACGGATCAGCTCGCGCAGCACCGGCTCCACTTCGCCGACAATGGGCACGTCCACCTTCACGTTCTTGGAGATGGAGGCCGGGTCGACGTCCACATGCACGATCTTTGCGTGGGGGCAGAACTTCTCGATGTTGCCCGTCACGCGGTCATCAAAGCGCGCGCCGATGGCGATCAGCACGTCCGCGTGGTGCATCCCCATGTTGGCCTCGTAGGTCCCGTGCATCCCCAGCATGCCGACGAACTGCTCGTCCGAGGCCGGATAGGCGCCCAGCCCCATCAGGGTGTTGGTGATGGGGTAGCCCAGCTTGCGGGTGAATTCGGTCAGCGCCTCGGAGCCCTTACCGAGGATCACCCCGCCACCGGTATAGATCATCGGCTGTTTCGCCGACAGGATCAGGTCGATCGCGCGCCGGATCTGTCCGGTGTGGCCGCGGGTCTTCGGGTTGTAGGAGCGCATGTGGATGCTCTCGGGGTACTCGAACTCGCAGCTGTCGGCGGTGACATCCTTGGGGATATCCACCACCACCGGACCCGGGCGACCGGTGGTGGCGATGTAGAAGGCCTTCTTGATGGTGGTCGCGAGATCCTTCACGTCCTTGACCAGGAAGTTGTGCTTCACGCACGGGCGCGTGATGCCCACGGTATCCACTTCCTGGAAGGCATCATTGCCGATCATGCTGGTCGGCACCTGGCCGGTGAACACCACCAGCGGCACCGAATCCATGTACGCATCGGCAATGCCGGTCACTGCGTTGGTCGCCCCCGGACCGGAGGTCACCAGGGCCACGCCGGGCTTGTCCGAGGATTTGGCGTAGCCCTCGGCGGCATGGATCCCGCCCTGCTCGTGGCGGACCAGTACGTGCGAGACCTGGCTCTGCTTGTACAGCGCATCGTAGATGTGCAGGACCGCGCCGCCGGGGTAGCCGAAAACCAGGTCAACGCCTTCGGCCTGCAGACTGCGGACGAAGATTTCGGCACCGGTGAGGACGGTGGACGATGCAGAGGTCTCGGACATGGCGGTTGTTCCTTACCAGGGGCTGTTGGGCGATCGTGATCCGAGCAGGCAGCCGGATCAAAATAGCCCACCATACTAATATGAAATCGCCCGCGCTTCACGCCGCGCGGCGCATGCCCGGACCCCGCAGCGGCGGGACACGCGCGCTCAGCCCTGCCCGCTGCCTCCCGCCTGCGCGGTGGGCAGCTCGGCGAAATGCCGGCGCGCGCGCGCCACCAGATCCCCCGGTAACCCTTCCTTCTCCGCGATGGTCAGGCCGAAGGACACCCCTGGCTCGCCGATCAGCAGGCGATAGGTGGGCGACAGGGTATCCGGGTCGAACTGCATGGAGGCGTTGAGGATGCCCGCCTGCTGCGCCGCATAGTCCTTCAGCGGCGCCAGGTGGGTATTGACGATCCCGCGGGTGCCGCGCGTGCGCAGCTCGTCCAGCATCGCCATCGCCAGCGCCGCGCCCTCGTCCGGGTCGGTGCCGGTCCCCAGCTCGTCCAGGAGGATCAGGCTCTCCGGACCCGCGTTGTCCAGGATGCGCTTGAGCACCGCCACATGCCCGGCAAAGGTCGACAGGTGGTGCAGCAGGCTCTGGTTGTCGCCCACGTCCACCATCACCTGGTCGAAACGGCCGATGCGGCAGTCCTGCTCCGCGGGGATGTGCAGCCCGCACCAGGCCATGGTCACCAGCAGGCCGAGGGTCTTCAGCGCGACCGTCTTGCCGCCGGTGTTGGGACCGGTGATCAGCAGCAGCGGCTGTTCGTCGTCCAGGCGGATCGACAGCGGCACCGGCTGCGGGCCGTTGCCCTCGGCGAACTGCAGCAGCAACAGCGGATGATAGGCCTCGTCCAGTTCCACACCGGGACGGTCTTCCAGGACCGGGGCATGGGCGTTCATCTGCGCGGAGAGCTGCGCGGCGGCCGAGGCCAGATCGATCCAGGTCAGCGCCGTCAGCATCAGATCCAGCGGCTCGCCGTATTCGCGCACGGTGTCGGTCAGCTCGCGCAACAGCCGTTGCTGCTCGTTGTTGATCTGGCCGTTCACGGTATCCAGCTGGTTGTTCAGCGGGACCGCCTCGATCGGCTCGATGATGTGATCGCGCCCGCCCATCGCGGTGCCCCGGCGCACGCCCTTGACCGCCCCGGCCGCATCGCCGCGCAGCACCATCACCGCACGCTCCTGATGCCACTGGACCTTCAGCGCGTCTTCGCCCGACTGGGCCAGGTCCGACTGGGTCAGGCGCTTTTGCACCACCGTCTCGACCTCGCCGCGCAGCCGGTTGCGCTCGCCGAAGGCCTGCACCAGCGAGTCGCTGGCGTCCTCGCGCAGCGATCCGCCCGGGTTCAGGCAGGCGGACAGGCGCTGCTCCAGCGCCTCCGGCGGGTACAGCTTGTTCAGGTCCGCGGGGTAGATCTCCGGGGTGTCCGCCAGCTGATCCGCCAGCTCGCGCGCCTGGCGCATGATGGTCTGCAGGTTGTGCAGCGCCTGCACCGGCAGCGCCGAACCCGGGTTGCCGGCCTGACGCAACGCCGCGCGCACGTCCGGCAGTTGCCCCAGACGCGGCAGCGTGCCTGCGTCCAGACGCTGGCGGGCCACCGTCACCGCCTTCTGCAGCGCGCGCGCGGCCTCCAGGTTGGGGGCCGGCTCCAGCCCGCGCGCGGCATCGGCGCCGTAGGGCGTGGCGGTCAGGCGTTCCAGCAGACGCTGGATCGCGGGAAATTCGAGGGCCTTCAGATCGACCTGCATGACATCCCCTTGTTCATGAAATCTTTTCCGGTTCCCGCAGGGGGAGGCGCAAGGACCGGGCCTATTCCTCGGCCTTCTTGAACATGCCGAGGTAGGCCTTCTTGTCCAGCATCGGCTCGCGCATCACCGCCAGCATGTCGTCCAGATGCTCCGGCGTGCTCATGCCCACCAGCGAGGTTCCCAGACCCGGCGTCGAGCGATTGAACTGCATCGCGCGCCGGGCCGGGTTGGCCAGCCCGCTCATCTCGCGTTCGACCACCTCTACCGACTGCTGCGCGAGGTGGCCCTTGAGCATCGTATGCGAGGCCATCATATAGATCTCCAGCTGATGCGCCGCCTGCAGCGGACTGGCCACGTTGCCCTGTCCGGTGGCCGTATTGAAGCGCGTGAAGCCCTCAAGCATCACCTGATTGAACGGCAGCATCGCCAGCTTGAAATGATCGCGCGCGAACTCGTCGCCGGTCACGGTCTGCGCCGCCCGCTGGGCCAGCCCCTGGATCGAGGTCAGCGACTGGAATACCGCCGCGTCGGTCTCCTCGCGAAAGCCCTCGAAGGTCGAGATCCCGTAGGCGCGGATCTTCTTGTCGCGCGCGGCGCGCTCCAGCATCTCGAACACCGGCTCCAGCTTCCAGTTGGTGCGCTCCTTGCCGATCTCGTGGATGTGCACCTCGGGCTGGTCGATGATGAACGCATCCAGGGTTTCCACGCCCATCAGCGAGCGCGACAGCTCCATCTGGTAGTGGATGTATTCCGGCGTCAGCAGGTGCGCGCCCTTGGCCAGGTCCTCCTTGGTGCCCATGCCCGGGGCCTCGATCTCGCGCTGGAACCAGGCGTCCATGTCGTCCGGCTGGCCGCCGCGCAGGGTCAGGAAACCACCCTTTGAGATCAGGAACATCGCCTCCCGGGGAACCCCGGCCTCCAGCGCCGTGCGCACGCCCGCGCCCACCGCCGCCAGCGAGCGGCCGTAGCGGTAATGCGCGGAGGTATCCACCACGTTGATGCCCTCGGTCAGCCCGCGGGCCACGATCGCGGAGATGGCGGCATCCACCTCGGCGGTGGCCGCCCCGCCAAAGGTGCCGATGCCCAGACTGGACAGGCGCATCCGCGCGCGCGAGAACTCGCTGTAATGGCCCTCCGCCGCGCGCCCGTCGGCGACGAAAGAATCGGCGTACTTGCGTGTCGCCTTGGCGTTGGCGTAGCCGGGAATCAGTTTCTGCGAAGCTTCCATCATTCTCCCTCGAACGGCCGCAAACGGGGCAGGCGCCGGACCCCGAGCATCCGGCGCAGCACCTTCAGGAATGCGAATCCTACGCGCTTTGGCCGCGCTTGCTAAAACCCGTTCGGCCGCGGCGAGTTTCCGCGCGGCGTCCGCGGGCATGCCTCAGCCGGCCGGTTTCCCGCGCAGCCGCAGCAGATAACGCTCCATGAACAGGTCAGCGAAGGCCAGCAGGCTCACCGCCACCACGGTCGCCACCAGCCATGCCCCGTCACCGCTGCCCAGCGCCCCGCCCACCGTCAGACTGAACACCAGCACCAAGGGGATCATCACCGATCGCGCCAGCAGCACCGCCGGGGCGTTCTCGGTATCGATACGCCCGGTCAGGCGGATCAGGGCGGTCGCCAGCACCAGCAACAGGACCCCGATCCCCATCTCCTGCAGCCCCTCCCACAGGCCGATGAACATGAAGACGAAAGCACCCTGGATGCCCGACATGATCAGCCCCGGCTTGATCAACCGGAACAGCGCCTCGGCCCGGGGCAGATCGGTGAGCCGAACGCGGGGCCGCCCGTCGGATACGCTCGCTGCCGGGTCACCGATCCACAACACTTTCACCGCACCGCGATGACCGGAATCACGCCAGTCCGGTCGGCGTCCCTCCGGCGGCAGGTGCCACAACGCCCGGACCGCGAGCACCAGCACCACCAGGGTCTCCAGCCAGACCACCAGCAGCACAGCGCCGAAAGGCACCCACCCCGCCAGCGCGCCGATCAGCGGCAATATCAGCGCCAGCAGCGGCCCCCAGCGGGTCAGTCCCGCGTCCGTCACCCCGGCATCCGGCATACCCTTGCCCATCTCTCGAATCCCTGTCCCGATGATCCCTTGCGCGGCCCGGATACGGACCCCTGTCCGCGGCGCAGCGCCCCCGGGCATCATAAGCAAATCCGCCTCCCATGGCAGGCCCGCCGCCGCGCGCCCGCCGGGCTTGATCGGCCCGTCGCTGTGTGGACACTTCGCCCGCATGAGCGAAGAGATGCCCATCGACGCCCTGCGCGGGGACTTCGCCGCGGCGCTGGCCGCCGGTCCGGTGGTGGTATCGGCGGCAACCGGTTCGGGCAAGTCGACGCGCCTGCCGGTGTGGGCACGCGAACGGGGGCGCGTGCTGGTGGTGGAACCGCGCCGGGTGGCGGCCACCAGCCTGGCGCACTGGGTGGCCGGCCTGCTCGGCGGCAAGCCCGGGCGCGAGGCGGGCTTCGCGGTGCGCGGCGAGGTGCGCTGCGACCGCGACACGCAGATCGTGTTCGCCACCCCCGGGATGGCCCTGCAGTGGCTGTCGCACCACGGCCTCGCGGATTTCGCGGTGGTGGTCCTCGACGAGTTCCACGAACGCCGCTGGGACACCGACCTGCTCTACGCCCTGCTGAACGGGGCCGGACGCCACCGCCTGGTAATCACCTCGGCCACCATCGACGGCGCGCGCCTCGCCCGCGAACTCGGCGGCACCCACCTCGAGAGCCCCGGCCGCGCCTGGCCGGTCGCGCTGGAGCACCTCGCCGCAGAGCCGCAGGCGATGCCCCATGCGAAGGACCTGGCCACGCGCGTGGCCGAAGGCGTACGCACCGCACTGGCGCGTACCGACGGCGATGTCCTCGCCTTTCTGCCCGGACGCGGCGAGATCGCCGCGGCGGCGCGGGCCCTGAAGGACGAGCCGGTGGCCTGTATCGAGCTGCACGCCGGCGCCAGCGCCGAGGCGCAGCGCCATGCCCTGCAGCCGGGGCAGGAACGCCGGGTGGTCCTCGCCACCAACGTCGCCGAGAGCTCGGTGACCGTGCCCGGGGTCACCGCCGTGGTCGACAGCGGCCTGGAGCGCCGTACCGGACGGCGCAACGGCCGCACCGTACTCGCACTGCAGGCGATCGCCGCCGACAGCGCGGAGCAGCGCCGCGGGCGCGCGGGCCGCACCGCGCCGGGGCTGTGCCTGCGCCTGTGGGGCCGCAATGCCCCGCTGGCTGCGAACACCCCGCCGGAGCTGCAGCGCGAGGACCTCACCGAACCGGTGCTGGCGGCCGCCTGCTGCGACCGCCCGGCGCGCGAACTCGCATTCCCCGATCCCCCGCGCGAGGAGGCCCTGGAGCGCGCCGAAAACCGGCTGCGGGCGATGCACGCGATCGACGCGGACGGCCGCGCGACCGAACACGGCCGACGCCTGTTCGCGCTGCCGGTGGACACCGCGCTGGCCCATCTGGTGCTGGCCATGCCGGATGCGGCCACGGCCGCGTTCATGGCCGACCTCGCCGGCGCCCTGAGCAGCCGCCGGGCGGTCGCGACGCTGGCCGACGACGAACGCGAGCGGCAGGATGCGGTCGCCGCCCTCGGCCGGGCCTGTGATGCGACGCTGCGGGTCGCCGCGGTGCGCGGTCACGCCCCCGCGGGGGTCCGCATACGCCGGGAGGAACGCCGCGAGGCGCGCCAGCTGGCCCGTCAGGTGCGCGAACTGGCCGGCCTGCCCGCCCGGGAATCGCAGCAGGAGCCGGAGCCGCTCGCGGTCACCGCGCCGCGGGCCCTGACCGCCGCGGTCGCGGCCGCCCCCGAACTGGCGTTCGTGCGCCGCGAGCGCCGCCGCTTCGCGCTGGGCAACGGCGGCGAGGAGGCGGAGATCGGCCGGGATTCGCTGCTGGCCGAAGATGCCGAGGCAGCCGTGGTGTTCGACAGCCACAGCCTCCCCGGCAAGGGCACCCGCGACACCCGCACCATCGCCACCGTACTCGCGCCGCTGGAACCCGATGCCCTGATCGACGCGGGGGTGGCCACGCCGGCCATCGCCGATCCCGAATGGTCCGCCGACGGACTCGTGGTCCGCCGCGACTGGTGGCATGCCGGGCGCGTACTGCGCAGCGACCGCACGCGCCCCGCAGGCGCCGCGGCACGCGAGGCACTGGCCGCGCTCATCCTGGATGACCAGCTGCTCGCCCCCGCCGGCTCGCGCCTGCGCGACGACCTGGACGCCTGGGCGCTGTATCTCGCACTGGGCTTCGAGCAGGGCGAGGTCCCGGACGCCCGCGACTGGCTGGCCCGCCGCCTGCAGACCCTGGGCGTGGAATCGGACGAGGACGTGGCCCTGCTGGAACCGGAGGATCTGGTGTTCGACGGCGTGCCCGAGTGGGAACGCGAACGCTTCGATCGCCGCTATCCGCGCGAGGTGCGGCTCTCCGGCCTGCACATGCGCATCCATTACGACGTCGCCCGCCGTACCGTCACCGCAGAGAAGATCGACGGCAACCGCCGCGACGACCCGAAGCGCTGGGAACTGCCCGCCTGGCAGGGCTGGCACGTCCGCTTCCAGCGCGCCAGCCGCCTGGTCGACGTGCGTTAACCTCCGGGCGGTCGCGAGATTACATAGCGGTTCCGCCCGGCCGCCTTGGCCCGGTACATCGCCTGATCCGCCTCGCGCAGCAGCTGTTCCGGGCCCGGTTCGGGGTCGTGTCCGTAGAATGCGACCCCCAGGCTGGCGCTGACCCGGAACACGTTTTCGCCGTCCTCCACCGGCGCCGCCGCGGCCGCCAGCAGGCGTTCCAGCAACGGGACGGTCACTCCCGGGTCCACGTCCTCGAGGACCGCGACGAATTCGTCGCCACCCAGCCGGGCAAAGGTATCGCCCTCGCGCAGGCAGGCCCGCATGCGTTCGGCGACCACCCGCAGCATACGGTCCCCGGCGTCGTGGCCGTAGCCGTCGTTGACCGCCTTGAAGCCGTCGAGATCGAGGAACACCACCGCCAGCTGCGTGCCCCGGCGCCGGGCCCGGACCATGGCCTGGTGCAGGCGATCGAGCAGCAGGACCCGGTTGGGCAGCGCGGTCAGGGCATCGTAATGGGCACCGTGCTCGAACTCGCGCAGCAGATCCTTCTGCCAGGTGATGTCGGTGGAGATGCCCAGCAGACTGTCCGGGCGGATCCTGGACGGGTCCGAGTAGATCGGGGTCTTCACTTCCCAGTAGAACCGGCGGACCCCGCCCTCGTCGACCGTCTCGATCTCCTCGCGGCTGTCCTCGCCGGCCAGCACCCGGCTGTCCACCTCGTGCAGACGGGCGACCGTGGCCGAAGGGAAGAAATCCTCGTCACCGCGTCCGTACAGCTCGCCCGCCGTGCAGCCAAACACCCGCAGGGTCTCACGGTTGCCGTAGGTGTACCGGCGTTCCCGGTTCTTCACGAAGACCGCAATCGGTAGGCGGTCCAGCGCCTCGTGCAGCACCTCGATATGGCGCAGGGAACGGCGGAGGTCCTGTTCCGCGGCCAGACGCGCGGTGATGTCGTAGCAGAAGCCGACGTAGCCCAGAAACTCGCCGTGCGGGCCATGGCGCGGCCCGCCCTCGTCGAGAATCGAGCGGTACTCGCCGTCGGCGCGGCGCAGGCGGTATTCCAGGGTAAAGGGCCGGCGCGCGGCGACGGCGGTGCGGTAGCTCTGCATGCAGGAGGCACGGTCGTCGGGGTGGACCCCCTCCAGCCAGCCGTCGCCCTGCTCCTGCACCAGACTGCGACCGGTGAAACGCAGCCAGGGCTCGTTGACATGTTCCACGCCTCCGTCGGCCCCGGCGACCCAGATCAGGACCTGACCGGCGTCCGTCAGCTGGCGGTAGTAGTCCCGGCTCGCCTCCAGCCCACGGATACGCTCTGCCGCGTCCCGGAGCACCCGTCGCCAGTCGGCCGGGATCGGTCCCTCGGGGAGATCGGCAAAGGGAAGCGCCGCACGCAGCTGCGACTCGGATTCGTCTTCCATCCGGGGCACCTGGTCAATGCCCGCCTGCGCGGGGCCATGGTTCGAGCTTATACCATGACAGGCCACGGTCAACGGCGCCGGCGAGCTATCATCTCCCAGCGGAACTGCGCAGCAGGGGGTGGGTGCGGAACAGCCGCTCCAGGCGCTGTTCCAGTTCGGCGCGCACCGGGCCGCTGCGGTCGGCATCGAGCCGGGATACGAACAGGTTGTCGTACCACTCTTCTTCTTCGTCCATGTCCCAGTCGACCTCGCGCAGCAGGGCCTGCCCGGCCTCGGGCAGCGCGACCGACAGCTCGCGGCCGGTGAGCTGTGCCCACACGCCGGTCCAGCAGCGGGCCAGGGCCAGCGGGTGGTAGCCGCCGCCCCCCAGCACCAGCAGCTTCGGCGTGCCGTCGGCGTGGCGCGGGCTGGTCTCGATCACGTCGTCGATGCAGGCGAGGAAGCACTGGGTGGAGATGCCGAACTTGCCCAGCGGGTCCGGCAGCAGCGCATCGGTGCCGGCCTGCACGACCACGTAATCCGGCTGCCACCGGGTACGCGCCGCCTCCCAGATGCGGCTGAAGGCGCTGTGGAATTCCGTGTCGTTGGTCTCTTTCGGCAGCGGCAGGTTGACCGCGTTGCCCAGTCGGCCGGTGTCCTCGATGCGGCCGCCCTGGAACGGATAGCCGTATTCGGTATCCATGTGCAGGGACACGGTAAGCACGTCCGGGTCGTTGGCGAATGCCGCTTCCACGCCGTCGCCATGATGGGCGTCGATATCCAGGTACAGCACCCGTTTTCCGGCCTGGCGCAGGCGCAGGATGGCCAGCGCGCAGTCGTTGAAGTAGCAGAAACCGCGCGCCTGGTCGGGGGCGGCGTGGTGCATGCCGCCGGCCGGGTTGAAGGCCATGCGCCCGTCCAGCACGACCTCGGCGCCCTGGATGGAACCCCAGGTGGCCGTGGCCGGGGTGGAGAAGAAGCCGGCGAAGAACGGGTTCTCGAAGTTGCCGATGTTGTGGCGATCGCGGTAACGCTGGAACACCTTGCCCAGCGCCTCGGCGCGCTGCATCGCCGTCACGTACTCGCGGGTGTGCAGCCATTCCAGCTCGGCCGGCTGCGCGCGGCGGGTGACCGCCATCTCC
>NZ_KB898732.1 GCF_000377785.1 Thioalkalivibrio sp. ALJ24
CGGTTCTCCTCCTCCAGCTCCTTGAGGCGCTTGAGGTCCGAGGCGGCCATGCCGCCGTACTTCGACTTCCAGTTGTAGAACGTCGGCTGGCTGATCCCGTGCTTGCGGCAGATCTCCTTAACGGACTGCCCGGCATCCGCCTCCTTCAGGATCGACAGGATCTGGTTCTCGCTGAAGCGTGACTTCCGCATGGCTCCCCTCCCGGCGGCTCGACCTCGATTGTGCCAGAGCACTCTAATAACCACTGGTCCTCGTGGATGGGAAGCTTACGTTTTCAGCGCTGACACTCTGGCGTTTTCTGCTAATACTGGTTTTCCGGGGTGGGTCAGCAGTGACCTTCAATGCTGGAGACCTTGCAGATAACATGGCGGTGCTTCCCGTTGGGCTCGGGGGATATGACGTCCACCTCGTTCACATCGATCTCGACCGCCCCGCCCAGTGCCTCGGCGAAGCCCTGGCGCAGGTGTCGTTCAACATCGGCTGGCAAGGGCGCGGCGAGACTCAACAGGAGCTCCACCCGCTGGCGGTCGTGCTGGATGATCTTGTAGGCACGCAGGCCGTTCAGGTCGCGCAACATGTAGTTGAACCGACTGCCGTGAACCCAGGATCCATCAGCAGCAATCAACCCGTCGTTTGCCCGGCCCTCGATGTCGCGCAGTAGCGGAAGCCCACGCCCGCAGGGGCAGATCCCGGGATCCAGTGCTCCGCGATCGCCGGTGCGATAGCGAAGAAAGGGGAACTCCGGCCCCGCGAGGTTGGTGACGACAATGTTGCCAGTCGTTCCGTCCGGCACCGGCTGGTCGTTGTCGTCGAGGATCTCCACGATGAGTTCCTCCGCCGTAATGTGCAGCCCTCCCTCGGGGCACTCTCGCGCGATGAACCCGGCATCGCGGGCTCCATACTCGTTGGATACCCCGCACGCCATGACCTCGCCAATCACCTCGCGCCACTCCGGCCGCAACACCTCCGAAGTGGTGAACGCCACCCGGATTCCCAGGTCATCGAGGCGCTGGCCATTGTCCCGTGCGTGCCAGGCCAGACGCGCGATCGCGGACGGGTAACCGAACAGCATTCTCGGGCGGATCACACGCAGGCGCGCGATGATCTGGTCCAGCCGTTCCGGGTTCAGGTCACTGGCCGGGACCAGCGACGACCGGAACAGGCGATCGCGCCACGCCCGCGCGCGGTTCTGGTTCGCGGTCTCTACCGGGGATCCCCACAGCACGACTTCGGGATCCCCGATATCCACACTCCACCACCGGGTCGCACGCCACTTGGCAGCGATATCCATGCCAATGCGGTCTGCTCCCAGCCAGAAGGTCAGCGGCTCGCCAGACGACCCACTGGTGCGGTGTTCGGTCAGGCCAGCCGCGTCGTCCGCACGCCAGGATGTGCCCTGATTGCGGATCAATGACTTGTCGGTGACCGGCAAGTGGCGTAGATCCTCGATCCGGGAGAAATCGCTGATATGAAATCCGTGCTGCGCAAACCAGTCACGATAAAAGGGCACCTGAGCGGTCACGCGTTCGAGAAGCCGGCTCAGGCGTTCCTCCTGCAGCGTTCGCAGGGCCTCCGGCGCCCACCACTGGCTGGTTTCCAGCGCGCGCCGATACCGCACGGTCGGGTGTCCCTTGAGCCGCTCCTGCAAGGGAAACAGACCGCGCGACACCCACTGCGTATACAGACTCACCGCTCAGTCCGGAGGAGGGGAGCGGGGCGATGGTTCGGACTGTGCGGCCATGATCGCCTCGAATTCCGCGACGAGCCGGGGAATGCGCGCCTCCCAGGCATTGGCGCGGGCATGGGCCAGAATGGCGTCGTGGTCCCAGTCCCGCCGCAGGGCTTCGAGGAGCGCATCGCGCAACGCGTCGTGGTCCCCGAACGGTACCACCAGCCCGACCTGTTCCGAGTTGACCACTTCCGCATTACCCCCCACGCGGGTCGTGACGATCGGCAGGCCACAGGCAGATGCCTCGAGGAACACGTTTGCCCACCCTTCGAAGCTTGTCGCCAGCACGAAAAGATCGCCGGCCGAATAGACGAGGCGCAGTTCGTCCGGTGCGACTTGCCCCAGAAACCAGACCCTTCCTTCCAGTCCCAGCTCCTGCACCTGCTTGCGCAACTCGTGTTCGTTATTGCCTTCCGGTGTGGCGCCCCCCGCGATCACGAAGTGCAGGTCGGGGTGCTGCTGCAATAGCTGCGGCAATGTCGCAATCACGCGATGGAAGCCCTTGCGTTCGGTCAGCCCCCCCACCGAGATCAGCAGACGTGCCTGTTCGGGCAACCCCAGACGGCGGCGCGCCTGCGTCCGGTCTTCGGGGTAAAAGCGCGCGAGATCCGCCCCATTACCGATTACCTGAACATGATCGGGTGGCTGCCCCCACGCCGTTGCCTCCTGACGCAGTGCGTCCGCGACCGAAAACACCCGTGCCGCGTCATTCAGCGCCCGGTCGATCTGTCGTCGATGCAGGCGGCTGTCCGCAAACCGGGACAGCCCTCCGCGTAGGGTGATCGTGTACGGACGCCCCAGCCAGCGCGACAGCCAGCGAGCCGCCACACCATCCGGGTAGATGAAATGGGCATCGATCAGATCGAATCCGAATTCGCGCTTCAGGCGCCGCAGCAGGGGCAGGCTGCCGAGGGCCTGAAAGAAGCCATCGGTCCACTTGAGAACGCCGGGAAAACAGAAAAAGCGCGGGTGATAGACCGCGATACCGTCCTGTTCCTCGAATCGCGGAGGCATCGGGCGCGAATGAGGGCGCAGACGCCCCAGAAGTCCCTGTAACGGGAACCAGGGCGCGGGCGCGACCACCACCAGATCCAGATGCTCGGCCACGCGACGCATACGTTCACGCACGAACAGCCCGAGATTGGGTTGCGCGGCATTCGGGTACACCCGGGTAAACACGACCAGCCGTGGGCGGTGACTATCCGGCACGGGCCACCTCCGGGATCCCCTTCAGTCCCTCGTAAATTGGCCGATAACGGGCGACGCTGCGGACCCAGGTGCGTTCTTCTTCGACGAAGTGGCGTCCGGCGGCCCGCACCTGCGGCCATTCGGACTCGCGGGCCAGGGTGTCGAGAACCGTGCGGGCCAGCGATTCCACATCGTCGGCCCGGAACAGCCAGCCGGTTTCGCCATGGCGAATCAGCTCCCGGTGACCACCAACGTCGGACGCGACGAGAAGGCGCCCCTGAGCCATCGCCTCCAGCGGTTTGAGCGGCGTGACCAGCTCGGTCAGACGCATTGAATGGCGCGGGTACACAAGCAGATCGACCAGATCGTAGTAGCGTTGCACCCGGTCATGCGCAACCCGACCGGTGAACACGACCCGACCGGCCACGCCGAGACGTCGCGCCTGCTCCTCCAGGCGTTCGGCCTGAGGGCCGCCTCCCACGAGCAGGATGCGAACATTCGGGGCCTGCTCGAGGATGTGCGGGAAGGCTTCCAGCAGCAGATCGAGGCCCTCGTAGGCGTAGAACGATCCGATGAATCCGAGCACCCGTGCGTCGTCCAGTCCCAGCTCGGTCTTGAGATCGGCATCCGGCTCCCCGCCAAGCCGGAACGCCTCGGCATCGACCGCATTCGGGATGACCGTGACACGGTCGCCCGGAATACCCCGAGCAATGATGTCTTCGCGCAGCCCGTTGCAGATCGTCGTGACGTGATCCACCCGCCGCAGGATGTATGACTCGAAGGCGCGTGTCGCACGGTAGCGCAGCCCGTTCTCACGGCTCGTACCGTGATCCACCGCCGCGTCTTCCCAGAACGCACGAACCTCGTAGACCACCGGAATCCCCAGTCGGCGCCCCACCCGCAGTGCGGGCAGCGCGTTCAGGGCCGGGGAGTGGGCATGCAGCACGTCCGGCCTCAGCTCCCGCGCAACTGCCTCCAGGCGCCGCGTGAGGGCCTGCATCAGCCCCCACTCTCCCAGCCCGGGGCTTTTGCGGGGTCGGTAGCGCGTGCGATGGAAATGCAGACCATCGACATCCTCTTCGTCGCCCTCAACCTCGCCCTGTTTGGGGCTGGTCAGGTGAAATGTCTCCCAGCCCAGGCGGTGCTGCTCGCGCAGGATGGCCGCGGTGCGGAAGGTGTACCCGCTGTGCAGCGGTATGGAGTGGTCGAGGATGTGCAGGATCTTCATCATCGCTCCCGCATCAGTTGGCGGATCGGGCCAGAAAGCCCTCGAACATCAGGAGAGACCACAGCGCCGGGCTGTGATCGCGGGCGCCACTGACATGCTGCTTCACCAGGGTATTCAGGTAGTCCATGTTGAAGATGCCGGAGTCGGCCATGCGGGGACCGAGGACCTGGGCTTGCATGCGTTCGCGCAGGGGGCCGCGGAACCATTCGGCCACCGGTATGGAAAAGCCTTTCTTGCGGCGGTACAGGATTTCGTCCGGCAGGTAGGGCTCCATGGCCTTTTTGAATACATATTTGCCTTCGCTGCCGCGCAGTTTGAGATCCGGTGGCAGCCCCGAGATCCACTCGACCAGCTTGTGGTCGAGGATGGGGACGCGCACTTCCAGCGCGTGCGCCATGCTCGCCCGGTCGACCTTGGTCAGGATGTCGCCCGGCAGGTAGGTCTTCATGTCGAGGTACTGGACCAGCGACAGCGGGTGGTCGGTGGGGGCCCGTTCCGCATGCCCGCGCAGCACCTCGACCGCACCGTAGCCCTGCAGCGAGCGGCGGAACTCGGGCGAGAACAGATGGGCGCGCAGGTCGTCACGCAGGATCGACACGCCCTGGAAATAGCCTTCGATCGAATCCCGCGCCAGGGCCTGGAACGTGGCCTTGGCGCGCAACGGGCGCGGGGCCCAGTCGGCCTTGGGGTAGAGGCGTGCCAGGGCCCCGAACAGCCCGCGCCGCAGGCTCAGTGGCAGCGGACTCCGCAGGCGTTCTTCCGAGAGGTGATGACGGTAGCGCCGGTAGCCGGCGAGGTTTTCGTCGCCGCCGTCGCCCGACAGTGCGACAACCACCTGCTCACGCGCCTGCTCGCAGACCCGGTAGGTCGGCAGGGCGGAGCTGTCGGCAAAGGGTTCGTCGTAGATTCCCGCGAGCCGGTCCAGCAGCGAGAAGTCGTTCGGGTCGACCTCGCGCACGCTGTGACGGGTGTGGTAGCGGTCGGCCACCATTTGCGCATAGCGGGATTCGTCGAACGCGGCGTCGGCAAAGCCGATGGCGGAGGTCCGCACCGGGTCATCGGACAGCCCCGCCATCATGGCGACCACGGCGCTGGAGTCCACACCGCCGGAGAGGAAGGCGCCCAGCGGGACCTCGGCGACCATGCGAATGTCCACGGCCTCGTTCAGACGCGCGGTCAGCTCTTCGGCCGCGGTGGCGACATCCGCGACCCCGCTGTCGGCAAACGGGACATCCCAGTACTCCCGTGGCTCGCCGGGCGTGCCCTGGCCCCGTCGGACGGTGAGCGTGTGCCCGGGGGGCAGCTTGTGGACGCCCTGGAAGATACTGCGCGGTTCGGGTACATAGCCGAAGGCGAAGTAGTCCTCGACCGCAAACGCGTCCATGCGCCGCGGCAGGTCGGGATGCGCCGTCAGGGCCTTGAGTTCGGAGCCGAAGATCAGGTGGCCGTCCGGCAGCGTGCTGTAATAAAGCGGCTTGATGCCCATCCGGTCACGGGCCATGAACAGGGTGTCGCGATTGCGATCCCAGACGGCGAACGCGAACATCCCGCGAAAGCGTTCCACGCAGGCCTCGCCCCATTCCTCCCAGGCATGCACGATGACTTCGGTGTCGCTGTGCGTGCGGAACTGATGTCCTGCCCGCTGCAGCTCGGTGGTGAGCTCCGGGAAGTTGTAGATCTCGCCGTTGTAGGTGACGACGACGGTCTCGTCCTCGTTGAACAGCGGCTGCTGTCCGCTGGAGAGGTCGATGATGGAAAGGCGTCGGTGGGCGAGCCCCACACCCGGTTCCAGATGCGTTCCCCCTTCATCCGGCCCGCGGTGAAACTGCGTTGCGTTCATCGTTTCCAGCAACGAGCGGTTGATGGGGCGCTGCTCTCTGAGGTCGAAGATGCCGGTGATGCCGCACATGTCAGGATTCCAGGCTCCGTCCGGGGACAGGTTAGGGGGCTGCCGCGTCGCTGCGCGGATCCATTGTGACGGAACTGCATGGCCCCGCGCCACGTGGGGGTGTGGCTCGTTCAGCGCCGGTCCTGCAGCACCCGGTCATAGACATCGAGGTAGCCGGCGACCATCGCCTCCATGCTGAACGCTTGTTCGGCGCGGGCGCGGGCACCGGCCCCCTCGCGGGCCCGTCGCTGCGGGTCCTCCGCATAAGCGGCGATGGCGTCGGCGAGGTCCGGTGGCTGCCCTGCCGGTACCAGGATGCCGCTCTTCCCGGGCTCGACCAGATCGGGATTGCCGCCCACATCCGTGGCAATCACCGGGAGGCCGCTGGCCATGGCCTCCAGAACGGTGTTGCACACGCCCTCCGCGAGCGAGGGCAGGACGAACACGTCCATCGCCCGCATGCAGTCCGCCACGTCGTTACGCGCGCCCGCGAGCCATGCCTGCTCCGCCACGCCCGCCTGTTCGAGGGCCGAACGTGCGGACTCCAGCAGGGGGCCGTCGCCGACCAGTACCAGACGCAGGCGCGGGAAGGTCTCCGGCATGCGTTCGCGCAGCAGCACGAAGGCCTCGACCAGATCGAGCGGGGCCTTGACCGCCTGCATGCGCATGACGCCGCCGATCACGAGGCTTTGCGCGTCGACGAACCCGGGGGGCAGCGGGGAGTGGGTCTCGCCCGTGGCGGGGGCGAAGTGTCCGGTATCCACCCCGTTGTAGATATGTGACAGCCGGTGTTCCGGGACGCCGATCGCCTGTTGCAGATAGTCGCGCTGGTGCCGGGACAGGGCGATGTAATGGCCGACCAGCGGACGGGCGGCCCGGCGCAGCCGGCGGTTCTTGACCCGGGAGCCGTCGAGGTCACCGACATCCCAGCCGTGTTCTCCGTGGACGCGGGCACGCACCCCGGCGAGCCACGCGGTGACCTGCGCCTCCAGCGTGCCCAGGTTGCGGGTGTGGACGATATCCGGGCGCAGTCTGCGCAGTTCCCGCCACAGTCGAACGTGGACGCCGAGGTCCTTGCCCTCGCGCTTGTTCAGGGCGTGCAGCGTGACGTCCGACCGGCGAATGCGCTGGCGGAAGTCCGTGAAGTCGGCCATGCAGATGATCGAGTGGCGGAAACGCTCCGCCGGCATGTGGTTGATGAGATTGACCAGGCCGTTTTCCATGCCGCCCACGTCCAGGCGGTGGATGATGTGCGCGATGCGCGGACGCGGGTCGCCATCGCGGGTTGCCATCGGCGTCTCGCTCACCTCTGGTTCACTTCGGCAAGCCGGTCCAGGACGTCGGGCAGGACCGCCTCTGCATAGTCGCGCAGCCGCTCCTCCGCGGGATCGGGATCAAAGCCGTACGGCGCATACAGAACGATCAGCGCGGCGTCGTCGCGCTGGCCCAGCAGGCGATTGAGGGCCTCGCGCGCCTTGACCTCATGCGGCGAGGTCGTCAGGCGGCCATCGACCCAGTACCAGCGCCAGACCACCAGCTGCTGCTGCCCGGGGCCTTCCAGCAGGAACCGCTGGGCATCGGGGAACTCGTCGAATGCGGTGCGGCCCCGCCGGGTTTGCGACCAGTCCTCGGCGCGATCGCGACCGGCCAGGGTGTTGGCCCAGCCGACCATGCTCCCGTGCCGGGCCTGACCGCGGTAGAACAGCACGTGCGCGCCCACCGGGTCGTTGCCCCCCTCCGGCTGTACGAGGCCGCCGCGTCCGTCCCTGGCAAACCGGTATCCGGGCGTCCAGGCGAGGTCCTGCTCCTCGGCGGCATGCCAGCCGTCGGGGGCCAGCGGGCCCTCGCCCAGTCCGGTGACCGGCCCCAGGTCGCGCTGATTCATCCAGGCCGCGTAGAGCGGCGCCGCGCTTGCCAGGGCGCCGGCGAATACCGCGGCGGTCACGAACCGGCGGATCGCGGGGTGCGTCCGGGCGGCGGGCCGGGCCGGTTTCCGTTGCGTTTGGTCGTCGAGGTGGTCTTCTCGCCAGATCGCTCCAATGAGGAACATCAGGAAGATGATCACGCCAAAAAACACCCATCCGTACACCAGATGGTCGACACCGGCCGCCAGCCGCATGTCGCTCAGGTGGCCGATCATCACGATGCCGTAGGCGCGCATCCAGTTGGCGACAATGGGCACCAGGATGGCGACCCCGACGAACGCCACCCGGCGCCAGGGGCTGCGATAGATCAGGAATGCATACAGGGTTCCCACCGCTACCGAGGCCATCAGGTAGCGGACCCCGGAGCAGGCCTCCACGACCGACCATCTGCCCGTTGGCAGCTCGAAGTTCAGGCCATCGCGATAGATGGGGATGCCCGACCACTGCACCGCCGCAACCGTGAAATCGGCGGTCCAGATCATCATGGGTTCGACCATGAATTCGCCGAAGGGGACCGCGAACAGCAGGTAGGCCAGCGGGAACTGCAGTCGCCAGGTGATCGCGCTGCCCAGCACCAGCCAGAAGAGCGCGGGAATCATCAGCACCGCCGCGAACTGGCGCACCGAGATCACGTCCACCAGCTCGCCGGCGACCCAGACCAGCGAAAGCCCCAG
Source organism: Thioalkalivibrio sp. ALJ24 (assembly GCF_000377785.1). Lineage (GTDB taxonomy): Bacteria > Pseudomonadota > Gammaproteobacteria > Ectothiorhodospirales > Ectothiorhodospiraceae > Thioalkalivibrio. Next base: position 8,633 of record NZ_KB898732.1, read on the forward strand.
CAGCGGCACCATGGCCCACCAGGTCGGCTCCGGTGCCAGGTGCCGGACCTCGTCGCGCTTGAGGTAGAGCAGAAACAGAACGATCGGGACGATCAGGAAGCCGTGCGCGAAGGTATCGGAGCGCTGCCAGATGGCGACCATGGAGGCGAACGTCGGGTAGTACGCGACGCCCAGGATGACCAGGCCCAGCCCGAGTGCGGCGGCTGCCAGCCACCAGCGCATCTGCAGTGCGTCCGGCATGGATTGGGTGCGGGATTCAGAGGCCATCGGCTGACTCCGATACGACGCCCGCGTCGTGCGCGGGGGACAGGGGTTTCGCCTGGAGCATCTCCTCCAGGCGGGACAGGTTGCGCTCCCAGTCATAATCCCGGAGGACCCTTTCCCGGGCGGCGGCGCCCAGTTCCGGGGTGGGGTCGTGCAGCTCCCCGGAAACCGCCGCGAGGAACGCATCCGGCGTTGCGGGCGCGCGGATCACCTCGGTGTCCGGCTCGGCCGTCAGTCCCTCGAGGGCCTGGGGGGTGGCGACAACCGGCCGGGCCAGGGCCATCGCCTCCAGCACCTTGTTCTGTACACCCCGGGCAATCCGTAGCGGTGCCACCGCGAGGCGGGCATGCGCGATCCAGACCCGGATGTCGTCCACGAACCCGGTCACGGTCACCCCGGGGCGCTCCGCCAGCGCGAGTACCTCCGCGGCCGGTCGACTGCCCACGATGAAGAACTCCACATCCGGACAGGACTCGCGCAGGGAGGGCAGCACGTGATCGGCAAACCAGAGCACGGCATCCACGTTCGGCCAGTAGTCCATGGCCCCGGTAAAAACGATGGGCCGGCAACCGTCGGGGTACGGGCTTGCGCCCGCCACGGCCGCGGGCGAAAAGTAATCGGCGTCGACCCCGTTATTCAGGGCATGTACGCGGCTTGCGACGCCCGGGGCGCGCTCGCGAAAGGCCCGGGCCTCATCGGGCGAGACGAACACACTGGCATGCGCGGATTCGGCCATGCGGCGCTCGCTGGCCAGAAGGCGCTGTCCCTCGCGGCGGTAGACGGCGCTCATCGGCCAGTTCCTGGTTGGGGCGTACTGGGTCCACTTGTCGGAGTCGACGTCGACGAAATCGATGACGCGCGTGAGGTCTCCGCTGGTCGGCAGGTACTGCGCCATCGCGGAGGAAAAGGCCAGCGCGCGGGAGATGTCGTGGCTTCGAAGGGTGTGGTCAACCCAGCGCTGCAGGGTGCGGTCCCGGTACCAGGGCAGGGTCAGGGGTTCGCCGGTGATCAGGCCGCTCAGGGCGCGCAGCTGCGCCCGGCGCCGTGGCAGGGGGCGGGCGCAGACGCTGGTGCATATTTCCTCGAGTTCGGCGACGTACGCGTGATCGGCGGGGTCATCGATGAACGTCCCCAGGTGGACCCGATAGCGCTGCGTCAGGTAGCGGAGGATGTGGTGTGAGCGGATCTTGTCGCCCTTGTTCGGCGGCCATGGGATCCGGTGGACGAGATAAAGAAGGTCTTCCATCGCTCTGCACCCGTTAGCCAAGTGAACGCGAAAGTTTGGGGCCGAGCCAGTTGGCGACCGGCAGCGGCAGCCGCTGCCACGCAGCGATGAAATAGCGGTATTTCGGGTTGAGCGGATTGACGTTGGGGATCTCGCTCGCCCGCACGAGATGGTATTCGTAGTACAGCGGCTGAGGCTCGAAGCCCCAGTTTTTCTTGAAGCTGAACGAGCCTGTGTCGCGCTTGCTGCGGCCGAAGTCAAACACGCGATAGCCATCCTCGCAGGCGCGGCGCATCAGCTCCCAGTAGAGGAAATCGTAGCCCGCCACCTGACGTGCCTCGGGCGTGCCGGCACCGTAATAGGGCAGCACCTCGTCGCGGAAGTAGAAGGTCACCACGCTGGCCACGGGCTGCCCGTCCTGCGCGGCCGTCAGCACCCGGCAGTCGTCCCCGAAGACCTCGATCAGCGTCTCGAAGTAGCGACGGCTGAAGACGGGGGTGCCCAGACGGCGCACGTTGGCGGCGAAGATCGGATAAAAGCGCTCGATATCCGGCTCGAATTCGCTGGCAAGACCGGCCTTGATCCCCTTGCGCACCATCCGGCGCTGCTTGCGGGGGATCGCGTTCATGTTGGCCTCGACCTCCGGTTCCAGGGTCTTGCGGAAGGTCACGTACAGGTCCTTGGTGGGCCTCCCGGGGTGCTGTTGCCGCAGATTGCGATACTCGAGATGGTCCACCTGCAGGTCTTCGGCCAGTTTGCAGGCCGCGTTGTCGAGCGCCGCACGGGCGGCGGGGGTGTCGGCAAGAATGCCGCCATAAACCCCGAACGGGATGGACATCAGGGCATTGCCGAACAGCCGGGACCGGATGTGCACCAGTGGCAGCACGCCCTGAATCGTGCCGCCGGCTTCGGCCAGCAGGTAATGCGTGGGGTGCCCGAACGCGCGCTGCATCACGGTACTCCACCCGGCGCGGTGGAAGAACGTGGCTTCGGGGTGTCCGTCGACGTAGGTGTCCCAGCGTTCATGCGAGTCCCCGTCGAGGACGCGCACCTGCAGTTCGTTTTCCATGCCTCAGGTCACCGGGATTCGGCTGCTTTCCCCGCTACGGGCCGCCGGCATGCCTGTCGGACCCAGATGATCGGCAAACACCGTGTCCATGCGGCCCCACGAGAAATCCTGCAGCAGGCGTTCCAGACGGCTTTCCATCCGGTGCAGGTTCACGTAGTGACGGAATCGGGATTTGGCGCTGATGCCGGGTACGCGCGGCTGGTCCGGATCGATTTCCCACGGGTGGAAATAGAACACGGCGGGCATCCGGTCGACCTGTTCGATGCGACGCAGCGCGCGCCGTGACATGGCGTAAGGCAGCAGCCGGAAATAGCCCCCGCCGGCGGCCGGCAGGTTCCGGCCCCGCAGCCGCAAAGTGGCGGGGGGGAGTTCGAGGATCCCGCCTTCCAGCGGGTAATGGGGCTCCCGCGGGGCCTCGTGCATGCCGTAGTGGTCATGCCGGATGGGGTAGATGCTGGAGCTGTACTGGTGGCCGGTTTCGGCCAGGATCTCCAGGGCCCAAAGGTTGCTGCGACCGATCGAGAAACTTGGCGCCCGGTATCCGCGAATCGGCTGACCCGACAGGTCTTCCAGCAGGGAACGGGCGCGTTCCACATCGGCACGAAACGCCTTCGCGTCCAGCTCGGTGACACGCTGGTGTCCGTAACCGTGGCTGGCCAGCTCGTGTCCGGCTTCGACGATGCGGCGCACCGCGTGCGGGTAACGCTCGGCAATCCACCCCAGGGTAAAGAACGTGGCGGAAACACCAAAGCGGTCGAACAGCGCGAGAATCCGGTCGAGGTTGCGCTCGATCCGGCACTCGCGCGAGTCCCAGGTGTCGCGCGGGATCTGCGGGGCCAGTGCCGCAACCTGAAAATAATCCTCGACGTCGACCGTCAGGGCATTTCTCACCGAGTGTGTTCCGTGGCTGGCCATGGTCGCTCCTGTTCAGCGTGGCTCCTTGCCGGTTTCCGTCGAACGCTCGCAGGCAAACTCTTCGTGCAGGATTTTCAGCACCTTCTGCGACAGGCCGAAGTTGATCGAGGTGTTTTGTTCGAGCCGCCGCAGGCGCTCGTGCAGCCCCTCGATTTCCAGCTCGATACGCGCCAGGGCCAGGTGATTCGCGGGCCCGGTCTCGACTGAATCATCCGCGAATTCCGGCTCGGGGCCTTGTGCGAGTGTCGGCGCCTCGGCCGGTGCGCTTTCTTCCGTCGAGTCCTGCCCGAGGTCTTCGGTGATCTCGTCGATGACCACCTGGGCGTGGGCGGCATCCAGCCACGTGCGTTCTTCCAGATAGCCCATCAGCAGCAGCCGGTCGCAGAACGTATTGACCTGGCGCGGGATACCCCCGGTATAGGAGTGAATGCGTTCCCAGATGTCATCGGAGAACTGGGGACGGCCTTGCCAGCCGGCGCGTTTCAGGCGGTGTTCGATGTATGCCCGGGTGTCGTCCGTATCCATCGGCCCGAGGTGGTAGGTGGCGATCACCCGCTGGCGCAGCTGCTGCATGTTTTCACTGCGAAGAAGCTTGCGGAACTCGGGCTGACCCAGCAGGAAGCTCTGCAGCAGCGGGCCTTCGGCCCCCTGAAAGTTCGAGAGCATTCGGAGTTCTTCGACCGCCTGGGGCCCGAGGTTCTGGGCTTCGTCGACCACCAGCAGGGCCCGCTGACCGCGCGCCCGCGTGTCGTGGAGGAAGCGTTCAAGCCGGCGCAGCTGACCGGCCTTGTGGCTGGGGGCGTCTTCCAGCCCGAAGGCGAGACATACGGAGCGCAGAAGATCCGCAGCGTCCAGCTGGGTGCTCACCAGCTGGGCGGCCACCAGCGGCTTGTCGTCCAGCATCTGGAACAGGCTGCGGACCAGGGTGGTCTTGCCGGCGCCGACTTCCCCGGTGATGACGATGAAGCCCTCTTCGAGCTGCACGCCGTATTCGAGGTAGGCCATGGCACGGCTGTGGCCCTTGCTCGCGTAGTAGAAGCGCGGATCCGGACTCAGCGCGAAGGGGCGCGATTCCAGGCCGTAGAACTCTTCGTACATGACTCAGAATTCCTTGGTCAGGGTGCCCATGATCGAGTTTTCCCGGTACTCGTTCTCCGGAGCATCGGCGCCGCGCCGCTGATGACGATAGGACAGCCCGGCCGTCAGATCCGGTGTCAGATCCCGCGTGACGCCTGCGCGCAGGAACCAGCGGTCGTCCTCGCGCTCGTCGTCCAGGTACTCGGTCAGGGAATACCCGACCGCCAGCTCCGTGGTGGTGCCCGGCCCGTATCGCCACTGCCAGGAGGCGTTGACGCCGGTGTTGCGGCGGTTGTCCTCGAACAGCCCGATGCCGGACCGGGTCTCGGATTCGCGCTCGGTCTGGAAGGCGTTGACGTTGAAGACGCTGCGGCCGGTGTCGTAGCTCCACCCTGCGCGCCAGGTCTGCGTGAAGAAATAGTCCTCGACCAGCGCCTCCTCGGTGAGACCGGAAAGCGCAAGGAGCACCGAGATTTGGTCCAGCGTGAACTCATCAAACAGCTCGTCGACCGAGCGGTTAAGCTGGGTGGCCAGTTCGTCGAACTGCGCGCCGCGCCGCTGGCGGGTCGAATTGATGCCCTCGCTGAAACTCAGGCGGTACGTTGCGTTCCGGCTGCGGTGGTCCACCGACAACGAGCGGGTCTTGCCGAAAAAGCGTTCGCCGTAGCGTGCCTCGATATTGGTGACGCGCGTCGGCGCCCAGCCCGCACCCACTTCCCAGAAGCTTCCGTCATCGTCGTCGCGGGTGGTGGCGAAATCGTTGAATTCTCGTCCGATCACCCCGAAGAGTCGGGCGGACCGTCCGAATTCATAGCCGAGGGTTCCGCTGACTTCGCCGAATTCGCCGTCCACGTCATCTTCGAAATTCTCGCGTTCGTGAAACGCCGCGATCTGCCAGAACGGGCGGTTGAACGCAGGGCCGCTGTCCAGGGTGAAGTCGATCCGGTGGGCGTCGTTGTTGGGACGGTCGCTGCGGTGGTAGCGGATCTCGTCGTAGGTGTAGCGGATCTCCTGGCTGGCAAAACTGCCGTACCGCGTGCGCAGTACCGGGGAGATGCTGTAGCGCGTGGTTTCCTGCAGATTGTCCCGGGGCGTGCTGCCGCCGATGCCGATCGGATCGAGCAGCGATGCGGCCTCCTCGGTCCGGGTCGCCCGGGTTTCGAGGAAAAAGGTATCCTCGACGATCTCCCAGTCGTTGCGGGCCCGCAGTGAGTGCGTGGTCCGGTCCTCGCGCGATTCGCTGGCGTGAAACCGAGCGTTCAGGTTGTAGTCGATCTGCGTGTCCATGCGCGGCCCTTCCTGACGGAAGGAGATGCCCGGACGCAGGGTCCCGATGAAATCGGACGTCTCCTCGCCGCGCGGGGCGAGGGTGACGTTGTCGGTCCATTCGAGCGAGGTCGAGACCCGCGGAGTGATGTCCCAGTCGCTTGCCGCAAGCGGGCCGGCGGCCAGCGCGACTATGCCCGCCAGACCCCAGTGCAGGCTGCCCCGGCCGGGCGATCCTCGACGTGTCCCGTCAGGAGGGTTCACGCGCGTCTTCCCCATAGGTTCGCCCCCCGGAGTAGTAACCGCCCCCGTAACCCAGACCGGGGGCCGGCGCCGCGCGGTTGAGCATGGAAAGGACGACATCACAGGACTGCAGCTGCTCCATCGCGCGCTCAACCGAGGAGGCCGGCGTGGTGTCGGCGTCCACCACCATCACCACCTGCCCCATGTGATGCGCCAGCACGCCCGGTTCGCTGGTCGCCAGAAGCGGCGGCGAATCGAACAGGATGACCCGGTCGTCATAGCGCTCGTAGAGGTCGTCGAGCAGTTGCATCATGGCCTGGCTGGCCAGGAGCTCGGTCGAGCGCCCGTGCGGCCGACCCGCCGGAAGCACGCTCAACCCTTCGACGTTGGTTCGCAGCAGCACGTCGGGGATATCGAGATCCGGCTCGGTGAGGACGTCCATCAGGCCGCGGTCGGCCTGGAACCCGAGGGTGTCCGGAACCGCCGGCCGCGCCACATCCGCATCCACCAGCAGAACGGTTCGATCCACCTCCATCGCGATGCTGAGGGCGAGGTTGGTGGTGGTGAAGGTCTTGCCTTCCCTCGGCAGCGAGCTGGTCACCATGATCAGCCGACCCCGCCGGACCTGCATCGCGGAGTGCCGGCCAAAGGCGTTGTTCAGCAGCGGGCGCTTCATCATGCGGAACTCTTCCGCGACCGAGGAGCGCGCTTCGCCCGGAACCACGATGCCCTGCTTGCGCAGCCAGCCGAAGTCGATCTGCACCTCGCGTGAGCGTACGGGCGCCTGCGCAGCGGCCGGAGCGGGCGTCGCTTCGGCCGCATCCTCGGCCGGCGTCTCCTGGGTCTCCGGCGGCGCCGGCTTGCGTGTCCGGTTCTTGTCGAGGGCCTTCTCGATAATGCTCATTCGCCGCGTCTCCGGCCGGGCCGCGGCGTGTATCCCCCGCAGCCGGTGAAATGTAGGCAGTGGAGCGCCGTCTGCTCGGCATCCCGCCGCGACGACGGTTTTGTCTGGCCCGGAATGGCGGTCATGTCACCAACCGGAGCAGTTCATCCAGTACCCCGGCGGAGCCGGTCAGGTAGAGGGCCATGACGACGAGGAAGACCGCCAGCAGTGTACCCAGGCCCAGCACGAAGAAGACCAGTTCCGAGAACCTGCGACGCTTGTGCATGGGGGTCCGCACCCGCGAAACGCTGCCCAGCACCGGACGCCCGGTGATCTCCGCCAGCTGCCGGCTGTCGCCGACCGTACGTCGCATCTGAGACAGCAGGAAGGCGAATCCGGTGCCGGCCCCGAGCCCCAGGATCAGCACGGCGGTGGCCAGCATCGGGCGGTCCGGCGAGGCCGGTGAGGTCGGGCGTTGCGGCGGCTCCAGCACGCGGAAGTCCACCGAGTCGGTCTGCATCTCCACCTCGCCGGACATGACCGCCTGTTCGCGGCGATCCTGCAGCTGACGGAAGGATTCCCGCAATACGTCGTAATTCCGGGTCAGCGAGGTCAGTTCGGATTCGACCGCCGGGGCCCGGTCGACGTCGCCCTCGAGCGTGTCCACGCGCTCCTCGAAATCCTCGATTCGGGTCCGAAGGGAAGCCAGCTCGCTCTCGGTTTCGGCGATGGCCGCCTGCAGCGGATCGTTGCTGTCGAAGGAAGCGAAGGTCTGCGGATCGCGAGCGTGTTCCTCGGCTTCGCGTTCACGTCGCTCCTCGAGATCGGTCAGCGTCCGCTGCGCCGCGACGACGTCCGGGTGCTCGTCGGTGAAGCGCTGGCGCAGGTTGTCGATGTTTTCCTGAAGCTCGTTGATTCGCCGATCCAGCTCCGGGTTCTGGTACCCGGAGCCTGCGTGTGCGGAACGTTCCTGGGCGGTTTGCCGCAGGGTCTCGAGTCGGCTCTGGGCCTCGCGTTCCTGCAGCCGCGCTTGCCTCAGCTGCTCGCGGGCGCGCTCCAGCCGGCTGTAGAAGTTGCCGTCCCCGCTGAGGAAGCGGGCGTTTTCGCGCCTGAACTGTTCGATCTCCTGTTCCTTTTCCTGCAGCTGCTCTTCGTAGCTTTCCAGCTGCCGCTCGATGAACTGCTGGGAGGTGGTCAGGTCCAGGCGGGAATCGCCCATGCCCCTCTCCATGAAGAGGTCGACGGTTTCGCGCACCACGCGATGGGCAACCTCGGGATCGTTGTGGCGGAAGCTTACGCTGTAGATGTTGTCGCGCTGTCCCCCTGACAGATCGATCCCCGAGCGCAGCATCGAGACTTGGGCATCCAGGCTGGAGGTGCCGGTCAGCACGTCGAGCTCGCTCTCGCGCGCGATCTGTTCGAGGTTTTCGCGGCTGAGCAGGGTGCTGGTGACCATGCGCAGGCGCTGCTCGGTGTCGGGCCGCACGGTCATGCCGCTCAGAAGGGGGTCAAGAACCGACTGGGTATTGACGAACACACGCGAGTCGGACTCATAGACATCCGGGAGGCTGTGCACGTAAGCCCAGCCAACCAGGCAGACCAGCCATGCAATCGGCAGGATCCACCAGCGCCGACGCCAGGTGGCGCGTGTGTGTTGCAGAAGCTCGTGTACGATCTTTTCCATACTGCCCGGATTCCAGTCAACCGCCTGTGTGCGGCATCGATACGTCGCCTCTGGCCGATCGAATCGGGAGTCCCATCGCGAGACGGCCTGTCATCAAGATTGACGACAAGTCCATTGAAAAGCCTTTTCGCAGTGGTGTCCAGAATTGTCGAGGGTCTTTACGGTACCCGCAACAGGGTTGCCCGGCGTGAAGGGCGCGTCCGTCAACGGAGATGACGCCAGTCCTTCAGTTGTTCGACTAGCGGCCGAGGGTCCTCGGAGCCGCGGCGCAGGTGTTCTTCCAGGGCCTGCTGGGAGCCGAATCGCTCCGAGGCAAAACGGTGCACCGGTGCCTGCGGCGCGACAGTCGGGCGCGACTCGGCGATGCCGGCACCCAGCGGGGGCGGTGTCGGTTCCTCGTGCAGAGGGGGCTGGTCCAGAGGGGGCTGGTCGGTGTCTTCGACCCGGCTCGCTGTTTCCCTGGTGTCGAGAAGGCGGCGGATTCCGCGCAGGGCCGAGGCCGAAGTCTCGGGGTGCTCCAGTAACCACTCGACGGTCGTCTCGGGATCAACCGCCGGTATCCCGAAACGTTCGCGATAATCCGCCTCCAGTGCCTGGATCCATTCGGCGATCCGGCACGGGTCACCGGAATCCGCCACCCGCTGGAACGATTCGCGCAGATCCGCGAGGGCATCGTCCCCGGGGGGCGGAACGGGCTCGGACTCCGGCTCCCGGGTCTGGAGGATGTCTGCTTCGACATCATCATCCGGTGGCTCTTCGGCTTCTTCCCGGGAGACCGCTGCGTCTCCGACCAGCTGTCTCATCCAGAAACGGCTGAGGCTGTGGCCCCTGGCCGGATTGAAGCTGTCGGTCGCCAGGGAGCGGGCCAGTCGTCGGAAAGGTCGCGCCGACGGATCCTCCTCGCCGAACAGGGCCACCGGGTGCTGCAGGGTCACCGCGGAACGCAGGCTTTCGTCTCTCTGGATGAATCCGAGAAACTGGACCCTGCTCTTCAGGTACTTTTCCACGGCCGCGCTGAACCGCTGGAACACGGTTCGCGCCTCATCGATGCCGCTGACCATGTTCACGACCACCCCGCAGTCGACCTGTTGCCGTCGCAGCAGGAGCTTGAGCAGGGAAAAGGCATCCGTCAGCGAGGTGGGTTCGGGGGTGATGACCAGCAGGATCCGGTCCCCGGCCGCCAGGAAATCCAGGGTCGTGTCTCCGATGCCGGCTGCGGTATCCACGATCAGATCATCGAACCGGCGCTCGATGCGCGCCAGTTCCGTTACCAGGCGTCGCTGGCGTGCCGGCGAAAGCTCCACGAATTCGCGGATCCCGCTGGCGCCCGGAATGATCTTCAGGCCGTGCGGCCCCTCCAGCAGGATCTCCTCGATCGAGCATTCCTCGGCGAGGACTTCGGCGAGCCCCTTTTCCGGTCGCAAGCCGAGCAGGATGTTCACGTTGGCCAGGCCGGTATCGGCATCGAGGACACACACCCGGCGCCCCTGGCGCGCCAGGGTGATGCCGAGGTTCACCGCGATGCTGGACTTGCCCACACCTCCCTTGCCGCTGGCGACAGGCAGCACGCGCGGACGCGATACGGATTCGCGCCGGTCGGGCGATTCCGTGCCTGCGTTCGCGGCAGGGGCCGGCGTGGGGATTCCTGGTTCACGCAACGCTCTGTTTCCCATTACCGGATACACTGGCGCAGGACAATTCCGGGAAGTATAGTAGGAAATCGGGCGCCGAATCGCGACAGATTCCGGATGCGGTCTCGCGCGCGCCGCCGGGGGCGCCCGGCCACCATCAGCAGGGGCCGTTATTCAGGGCTCCGGGGAGCGGCATGGTCAGGGTCAGTGCATCAACGGAAAGTGTTCCCAGCCTGCCTCAGACGCTGGTGGCGATCCTCGATGCATCGGATCCGGCTGACGCCGATTTCGCGGCTCTGGGACACGCCATCCTGCAGGACGGTGGGATGGCGACTCGTCTGGTGGCCGCCGCCAATTCGCCGGCCTTCTACCGCAGCTCGCCCTGCCGCACCGTCGATCGCGCCCTGCTCACCCTCGGCCTCGATACCGTACGCGACCTGGCCCTGACCGCGGCCATTCAGCAGCTGTTTGGTCAGTACCGACCGCGACATCGGGAGTATCTCCGCGAGATCTGGCGACGGGCCTTGACGACCGCCCACATGGGCCAGGTTCTGGCGACCCTCACGCGCTACCCGCGACCGGAGGAGGCCTACCTTGCCGGCCTTCTCGTCGATCTGGGGCGTTTGATTCGCCTGAGCGAGGACGAGGGGCATTACTGGCCCCTCTTGCAGGGGGCCGGCGATGATCATGAGCTTCTGGAGCTCGAGCGTGCGCATTATGATCGCAGTCATGCCGAACTGGCTGCGGATCATCTGGAATCCTGGGGTCTGGGAACGTGGATCGCCGACGCAGTCCGCTACCACCTCGCCCCGGCGGAACAGGTTCGCGATGCCCACCAGCTCGTCAAGCTGGTGAACCTCGCCAGCGCCCTCGGCCCGGTGCCCGGGGGCAGCGAATCATCCGTTACGGATGCCGCTCTGGTTGCGGCGCACACCCTGTTTGATCTCAACGAAGGGCTGACCCGCGAACTGCGTGGGCGGATCGACAAGGATGTGGCGCGCATTGCCGGGTCGCTCGGGATCGAACTCGGCGATGGCCCCGGTCTGGGCGGCGATGAGCACACTGAAGACAGCCTGGAACGCCGGGCCGAGGCCGCTCTGGGCGAGCGCGTGCGGGATCTCACCGAAATCGATCGCCTGAACGGCGTGCTGGCCCGCAGCGACTCGGTGCAGGCGTGCTCCGATGCCGTCCGGCGTTCCCTGTTTCTGACCCTGGGGGTGGAGCAGAGTCTGCTCTTTTTGCGCGACGCGGGGGGCGCGAGTCTGTCCGCATGGATGGAGGACGATGAAGCCCCCGAGTTCACCCTGCCCCTGCTGCCCGGGCGCAGTCTCGTTACCGATACCCTGCTGGACCGTGAAAGCCGGCGCCACGAGCGCACCGCTGACGGGGTGATCCCCGTGGTGGATCAACAGCTCTTCCGCGTGTGTGGCAGCGAGGTTCTCTGGGCCTTTCCGTTGGTCGACGCGAACGAAGAACCGGTCGGCGTGCTGATTCTGGGGCTGGAGCGGAACCAGGCCGACGCCCTGGAGGCCCGTAGCGGCTTTATCCGTGCGCTGTCACGCGAGATCGCCCGCGCGCTGAGTGCCATTCAGCCGGAGCCGCCACGCGCTCCCGCTCCCGCCACCGAACCCGGCGTTTCCGGCGAGATGATTCGCGAGACGCTGCATGAGGCCGGCACCCCCCTCAGCATCATCCAGAACTACCTGGGTGCCCTTCGAATGAAGCTCTCGGAAGATCCTGAAGCGCAACACGAGCTCGGTCTGATACGCGAGGAGATCGATCGTGTCGGGCGGATCCTGATGCGTCTGCGTGACCCCGAATCCGGCGACCGGTCGACCCCGACCGATCTGAATGCCACCGTCCAGCGGGTTGCGCAGGTGTTTGAGGGTTCGCTTGGCGAGGCGCACGACATCCGGTTACAGCTCGAGCTGGCCCCGGAGTCGCCGGTCGTCGACGTGCCTCCGGACCACCTGCGTCAAATCCTGACGAATCTGCTGACGAATGCGGTGGAGGCAATCGAGTCCGGGGGCAGGATCGGGGTCCGGACCATGGTCCCGAACGGGCTTGAGGGCCGCCGTACGGCGCTGCTCAGCATTGAGGACGACGGCCCCGGGATCCCGGCCGAGGTGCTCGACGCAGGTTTCGAGCCGGTGCCCTCGACCAAGGGCGGAGGCCACGCGGGGGTCGGCCTGAGTATCGTGAAACGCCTGGCCGATGAAGCGGGAGCCAGGATCGAGGTGCAAAGCAACGAGCAAGGAACGCGTTTCGAGCTCTGGCTACCCTGTACACCCGACACCTGATCCGACAGGAACAGGGTTGACCGAGCAGCCGCACGAGCTGCAGGGAGAATTCCCGAATGAGCGAAGGGGCCACCCGAGACGATTCAGACCGAGCTCGCCGTCTGCTGCTGGTCGACGACGATCCGGCCCTTCTGCGCAGTCTGGAAAACCTCCTGACGCCGCAGGGTTTCGAGGTGAATACGGCGAACGGCGGAAGGGCTGCGATCGAACGCCTGCGTGAAACGCACTACGACCTTCTGCTGCTCGATCTGGGCATGCCGGATCTGGGCGGTCGCGAGGTCCTGCGTTTCATGCAGACACACGATCGGGTCGTGCCGACCGTAGTGATCAGCGGCAACGCTTCAGCGGATGACGTCGCGGGTGCGATACGCGACGGCGCAGACGACTATCTGAAAAAGCCGTACCAGCCCGAGGAGCTGATCGCGACGGTCCGCAATGTTCTGCACAGGAAGGATCTGGAAGCGGCCAACCGGAACATGCGCCGGCGCCTGGAGCAGTCCGAGCGTCTGCACCGGCTGATCGTGAACAACTCTCCGGACATCGTCTTCGTGCTGGACAGCGCCGGACACTTCCGCTTTGTGAATGCACGGGCTCACGAACTGCTGGGTTACGCCCGTCAGGATCTGCTGGGGCGCTCCGTCCTCGATCTGGTCGGCGCCGAGGACCGGGACAAGGCGGCCTATTTCTTCAATCAGGCCGGGCACGGCGGGACCCATCTGCGCTCGGTGGAACTGGTGTTGAAACCGAAGGAGGGGGGCGACTGGGCCCAGCGTTACTTCGAGGTCGCCGTGTGTCCCACCCCGGTGGAGGGGGGCGATACGGAGAATCTCATCTACGGCACCGCCCGCGATGTCACGGAGCGCAAGGAATCCGAGGCCTTCATCAATTTCCAGGCCTATCATGATCTGCTCACCCGCCTGCCGAACCGGGCCCTCTTCCGTGACCGCGTGGAAGTGGCGATCGCCCATGCCGAACGCTACCAGTCACGCCTGGCGGTGATCTTCATCGACCTCAACCGGTTCAAGGTCATCAACGACTCCCTCGGGCATACGCTCGGTGACCGCCTGCTGCAGGCCGTGGCCCAGCGCCTGCAGGGCTGTATCCGCGAGAGCGATACCCTCTGCCGCTTCGGCGGCGACGAGTTCACCCTTCTGCTCCCGGGGATTGCGGACAGTCAGGCTGCGGTCCAGGTCGGCGAGAAGCTTGTGGAGAGCCTGCAGACGCCGTTTTATCTGGGGGGCGATCAGGAGCTTCACGTGGGCGCCAGCCTCGGGATTGCGGTGTATCCCGAAGGCGGGGATTCGCTGGAGGCGCTGATCCGGCATGCCGACATCGCGATGTACCGGGAAAAAAGCACCGGCAAGAACGGTGTCTGTCTTTTCGAGCCGGAGATGGAGGGCGCAACGCCCAATCGGCTGGAACTCGAGCAGGACCTGCGCAGGGCGCTGGAGCGCGACGAATTCTGCGTGCTGTATCAGCCGCAGGTCAGTGGCGAGGACGGGCGTCTTCTGGGGGTCGAGGCCCTGGTCCGCTGGAGCCACCCGAAGCGGGGCGAGCTGGGCCCCACGGAGTTCATCCCCCTTGCGGAGGAGACGCGCCTGATTGTCGAACTGGATCGGCTTACCCTGCGCCAGGCGATACGCGGTCTCAATAAAGTGAACGGGCAATGCCCGGATTTGCGCCTGTCCGTGAACCTGTCGCCCGCTCTTTTCGAAGGGGACGGCTTTGTTGATGAGCTGCTGGAGTTCCTTCACAGCGAGGGTTTCCCGGCCGAGAGGCTGGAAATCGAGATCACCGAAAGCCTGTTGCTGAATGATGCCGAGGACACCATTGCCAAGCTGAATCGCCTCAGCGCTGCCGGTGTCCGGATTGCGGTGGATGACTTCGGGACCGGCTACTCGTCACTCAGCTATCTGCAGAAATTCCCGCTGCATACCCTCAAGATTGACCGCAGTTTCGTTCGCGCCGTCTGCAACGACGGGGAGGCCTGCATCGTGAACGCCATTGTTTCCATGGCGCGCGGCCTGCAGATGGATATCGTGGCGGAAGGGGTCGAAACCACGGCCGAGCGCGATTATCTCCGCCGTCTGGGCTGTCCGGTGCTGCAGGGCTTCCTGTTCGGGCGGCCCGCGCCGCTGGAGCACGTACTGACCAGCTGCGCCACGCCTGCCCGGTCTGACCGTTTACCCTACGACGCTTGAGGGGTGGTAGTTGCCTTTGGTCGAGCTCGGCAAAGGCATACTTAAACTAGGCGTAAGGATGGCTTGATCCGAGTGTCGTAATATGGCAGGGCCAGACGGGTTGTTCACACGTTTCGTCGCGTGAGGAGGCCGTCGATCTTCTGTCGAGACCTGCATATGTACCAAGACTCTCCGCTTCAGATCTGCCGTGTGCGTTCCGAATCCCTGAAGCGCATCCACTTTCGGATTCGCTATCAGACGTATTGCGTGAAGAAGAATTATGAACCGCGCGATGCGTATCCGGACGGGCTCGAACGCGACGAGCATGATGCCTATGCGGAGCATTTTCTGGTGCGCTCCAACGCATGCAGCAAGCCCGGACAGTGGGTCGGGACCATGCGGCTCATCCCGCCGCGGAAGGAACGATCCTCGACGGCATTGGACGCTTCGACCATCGAGGTGTCCCGGCTGATCGTGAGTGACCCGGAAGCGCGTGGCAGTTCCCGGGTCCTGTATCTTCTGTGCCAGGCAGCGCAGGCGTACGCCGTGGAGCAGGCTTACACGCATCTCTCGTTTCTGGTTCGACCGGGACTTGCCCGTATTCTCAAACGCCACGGATTGCCCATCGAGCAGGCCGGCGAGGCCTGCGACCACCGGGGAGTGCGTATTCCGTACCGGATCCACGCCGAAAAGGCGCGTGAAGGACTTGAACGCTGGCGTGCGCGGCTGGGGTTGCCCGCGTCCGCCAGTTCGTCCGCATTGCACTACACTTCGTGCAGTAGTGCGCATTGTCCGCTCGGCTACTCCGACGGCCATCATCCAGCAGGCAAAAATCCAGAGGCGGAACTGTCCTTGTAGGCGGTACGACGTTTGAGGCCGCCGGGGTTTCGACCATTCGAAGACGAATCCGTAACCAAATCCGCGAGAAGGAGCATGCCTTCGCGCTGATGGGGCCGGCCCTGACCGGCATCCTGCCCGGAGCGGGGGTGCCTGCCACAGGCGGATGTGGCCATGCCATGACCGGGGCAGCCCCGGGTCGAAGCACTTCGCGACATGGCCCCGGACTGCTCCATTTTGCCCCCGAGGGCATGAGTTTTGACCGGTATTTCGACCTGCACGAGGTGAACACATGATCCGAGCCATCCCGCCGCTCGCTCTCACCGGACTGCTGGCCTTCGGGCTTGCAGCCCCCGTGATGGCCAGCGGGTACTCCGACGGTGAGGCCCTGGCCGAGGCCATCTACGAACGTCCGGACGGGAATGACGCCGTCACTCGCGGCCAGATGACCCTGACCGGCGAGGGGCGCAGACGCGATCGAGTGCGCGAGAGCTACCAATACCGGCTTGACGGCGACGAGGGGGAAAGCTGGAACCTGATCCGTTTCACTTCGCCGAGCAATATTGCGGAAACCGCCCTTCTGGTGCACAACCATCCCGGCGGCGATGTGGATCAGTGGCTGTTCCTTCCGGCGGTCCAGCGCGAGCGCCGTATCAGCAGCGAAAACCGTGGCGGAAGTTTCGTTCAGTCCGAGCTCTACTTCGAAGATCTCGAGGATCGCGAACCGCACAAGGACGACCACCGGATCGTCGGGACCGACACCTTCGAGGATGTTGAAGTGACCCTGCTCGAAAGTACTCCGGTGGATCCGGACAATTCGGTGTACAGCAAGCGGCTGAGCTGGGTGCACGAAGAGACCCTGATCCCCTTGCGTATGGACCTCTTCGAAGGCGGGGAGGAGCCGTCCAGGCGCATGGAAGTCCAGGAGATTCAGGAGGTCCAGGGATACTGGACCATCATGCGCAGCACCATGACCGATCTGGAGAGCGGCCGCCAGACCGTGCTCAATGTCGACGAGGTCGTCTACGACACCGACCTGCCCCGCGACCTCTTTTCCACCCGCAGTCTGTCGGACCCCGAGCGTGCACGCCCCCATCGTCCATGAGCCGTCCCGGGCCGGAGGCCTGAAACCGTCGGCCGTGGCGCTGGTGGTGGTCTGTGCGTTCGGGGTTGCCGGCACCGCCCATGCAGGTGAGGCCGACGCCGAGTCCTACACGGTGGGCAGCGAGGACACCCTCTGGAGCATCGCCGAACGTCTGCGGCCCGACTCCGGAACCAGCGTGCAGCAGATGATGCTGGCGCTGTTCGAACGCAACCCGCAGGCCTTTGACGGGGCCATGGATCGCATGCGCAGCGGCGCGACGCTGATGGTCCCGGACGCCGAGCAGGTGCAGAGACATGATGCCAAAGACGCCCGCGATCAGGTCGAAGCGACCGGCCCTGATGTCCGGGTCAATGGTGGCAACGACGGGCATCGCGTGCAGGGCGACGAGACTCTGTGGAGCATCGCCAGGCAGCTGCGCCCCAGTGCGGAAGTCCCGATAGACGCGATGGCGCAGGCATTGTTCGAGCACAACCCTCATGCCTTCGATGGCGCCCGGGACCGCATGCTGGCCGGGGCGTTGCTCCGCATCCCGCCGGAATACGCCTCGGAGGAACGCCGCCAGGCCGACGCGTCCGCGAATGTCCCGGCGGAAGTCGCACAGGCCGCACAGGATGACGACTCTTCCGTCTCCGGCGAGGAACGGGAATCCCCGCGCGGCTTCACGTTTGGCGAAGAGCAGCCCGATGCGGACGACGACGCCGATGAACCGTCCGAATGGGATGTGCGCCTGAGAGACGTCCTGGTTGAGGGCGGCGTCCTCGGCACGTCCGACCGGCCGGTGCACACTACCCAGTACGGGCGAGCGATCCTCACTGCCGCGCGGCCGCTGGGTGAAGGCTGGGAACTGCGGCTCGGCGCCCGTGCCGATCTGCAGGCGCAACACGGCAGAGAAGCGCCCAACGACACCCGGCTACGTGCGGATTACCACGAGAACTACCTGCGCTACCGCGGCGATAACACGCGCCTGACTCTCGGTACCCAGCGCATCCTGTGGGGGCAGGTGGATGAGATCCCCCCGACGGATCGCCTGAGTACCAGGGACCTGACCCGCTTCGGACTGGACCCCTACGCGGAGCGGCGCAGGGCCAACCCCGCGATCCGCGCCGAGTGGTTCCAGGGGCCGTGGCAGGCCGATCTGGTATGGCTGCCCGTTTTCCGGCCGGCCGAGATGCCCGATCGTGACAGTCTGTGGCATCCAGTGGACCGTAACCGTGGCCGCCTGCTGGGACTGCCGGAGGATCCCGCGCTGGCGCCGGTCATCCGCGAGGCCGGTCTGGATGACGATGTCTCCGGGGACGGGGGCGGTGGGGTGCGCCTGAGCCGTTCCGGTCGCGGCGCCGATCTGGCTGTCACGGTCCAGCGCGCGCGCCATTCCGAGCCGTACTACCGGTTCGATGACGAGACGCGCGAGGCCCTCCTTGCGGGAACGCCTCCGCAAGACCCCATGCTGGAGAGTGTCCACCCGCGTACCTGGGTCGTAGGCGGCGATGTGGTCTTCGTGGCCGGGGCATGGACCTGGCGGGCGGAGGCTGCCTGGCTGAGCGACGTACCCGTGACGCAGAGCGAGGATCTCCGTCAGACCACGAAAGAGGGCGTTGACTGGGTGGTGGGTGTTGAGGGGTTCCCCGGGGGCGGAGACTTCCGCATGACCACGCAGCTGGCGGGGCAGCACCTGCTCGACGCGAGCGGTGTGCTGGACGTGCGTGAAAGTTATTTCCTCACCGGTGAACTGGAAGCCCCGTTCTCGGCGCACGAATGGCGGGCGCGCATGCGTTATTCTCTGGGGCTGAACCAGCGCGACGCGTACCTGAATCCGGAGATCGCCTGGGTTGCAAACGAGCCCCACGAGCTGTTTGTGGGGGCGCATTGGCTGGACGGCGCCGAGGATACGCCCGGCGGTTTTTACCGGGATAACCGCATGCTGGTTCTGGGCTGGCGAGGGGAGTTCTGATCCTCCTCGGCCATCCTGCCGCCGTTGCTCACGGCGCTGACGGTGGCCTGACCCCCGTCGCGGTCCACGTTTCCGCTATTAACGGCCGTGCGGGTCCTCGATGCGGACGATGTCATCCTCGCCAAGGTAGCTGCCGGACTGGACCTCGATGACTTCCAGCGGGATGTTGCCGGGGTTTTCAAGGCAGTGTTCCCGCCCGATGGGGATGAACGTCGACTCGTTTTCGGTGACCAGGTAGCTTTGCTCACCGTTGGTCACCCGGGCGGTACCGCGCACCACGACCCAGTGTTCGGCTCGATGATGGTGGAGCTGACGGGAGAGTCGCGCCCCGGGTTTCACGGTGATGCGCTTGACCTGGTAGCGGTGACCGCTGTCGATCGCATCGAAACAGCCCCAGGGGCGGTAGACCTCGCGGTGCTGATCGGATTCCGGGCGCCCGCGCGCCTTGAGCTCGTCCACCAGGCGCCGGATCTCCTGAACACGATTGCGGTCGGCGACCAGCACCGCGTCCGCTGTGGCGACAACGATCAGGTTGTCGACCCCGAGACAGGCGACCAGATGGTGGCCGGCATCGACCAGGGTATTGCTCACCTCGTCCAGCAGCACGTCGCCCCGGGTGACATTGCCGGCGGCGTCGTGTTCGCCCGCCTCCCACAGGGCCGACCATGAACCGACGTCACTCCATCCGGCACCAAGCGGCACCACGGCCGCTCGGTGGGTGTTTTCCATGACGGCATAGTCCACGGAGATGTCCGGGCTTCGTTTGAAGGCCTCGCCATCAAGCCGGATGAACGGGTACAGGGCATCGGCTTCGGGCTCGGCCGGTGAAAGGGCTTCGCGGCAGGCGGTCAGGACATCCGGGGCGTGGCGCTCCAGTTCCTCGAGATAGGCGGATGCGCGGAACAGAAACATGCCGCTGTTCCAGAGGTAGTCTCCGCGCGCCAGATACTCGCTGGCGGTCGTGGCATCCGGCTTTTCGACAAAGCGCCGTACGGCATGGCCAACGAGGCGGTCACCCGCGTCGTTCAGCGGGTCGCCCCGCTGGATGTAGCCGTAGCCCGTCTCCGGTTGCGTAGGGACGATGCCGAAGGTCACCAGGTGCCCGCCTTGCGCGAGGGCCACGGCGTCCATGACGGCCGCCTGGAACGCAGGGGTATCGGCGATGGAGTGATCGGCCGCCTGTACCAGCAGCAGGGGGTCGTCGGCATCGCGACTCGCGTGCAGGGCGGCCAGCGCGATGGCTGGGGCCGTATTGCGCCCCTCGGGTTCCAGAATCAGCGGAGCCGCTTCCAGACCGCACTGGCGCATTTGTTCGGCGGCCAGGAAGCGGTGTTCCTCGTTGCAGATCAGCAGCGGCACGGCGTGGTCCAGCCCGGCAAGGCGCCGAACCGTCTGCTGCAGGAGGCTTTCCTCTCCCAGCAGTGGAAGGAACTGCTTCGGGTGCAGGCGGCGCGAAGCCGGCCACAGACGGGTGCCCGAGCCGCCGGCCATGATCACGGGCTGAAGGCGTTCCGGATTCATTGCGACGACTCCCGGATCAGTTGGCTCAGGTTTTCGGTCAGGGTGTGCAGCATCGCGGGATCGCCACGGGTTTCGACGTTCAGGCGCAGGACCGGCTCGGTGTTGGATCCGCGCAGGTTGAAACGCCAGTCGGCGAATTCGACGCTGACGCCGTCGGTGTAGTCGATTGCCGGGGCTGCGTCTGCCCCGTCGCGATAGACCGCCAGGATCCGTTCGATGGTGCCCCCGACGTCGTTGACCGTGAAATTGATTTCGCCGCTGCACGGGAAGGTGGCGATGCGTTCATCGACCAGGCTGGACAATGGCGCGTTGCTGGCGCTGAGGCGTTCGGCGACCAGCAGCCACGGCAGCATGCCGCTGTCGCAGTAGGCAAAGTCCCGAAAATAATGGTGTGCCGACATCTCGCCCCCGTAGAGAGCATTTTCGGCCCGCATCCGTTCTTTCATGAAGGCGTGGCCGGTCTTGTTCTGGATCGGGGTGCCGCCTGCTTCCCGGGTCATCGTGATGGTGTTCCAGGTCAACCGCGGGTCATGGATGATCTTTTCGCCCGGATGATGTTCCAGCAGCTGGGCGGCCAGCAGGCCTACGATGTAGTAGCCTTCGATGAACCGCCCCTGCTCGTCAAAAAGGAAACAGCGGTCAAAATCGCCGTCCCAGGCGACCCCGAAATCGGCCCCGTGTTTGCGTACGGCCTCCGACGTGATCGAGCGCATTTCCGGCAGCAGCGGATTGGGCACGCCGTGCGGGAAGTTGCCGTCCGGTTCCCCCTGGATGGTGATCCATTCGAACGGCAGCTCGGGCTCCAGGGCATCGAGCACCGGGCCGGCGGCTCCGTTGCCGGGGTTGGCGACGATCTTCAGTGGTCGCAGCCGGGAACGGTCAATCGCCTCAAGGAGGCTGGCGATATACGCGCTTTTGTCGGTGTTCCGGGTGTAACGGCCGGGTGCTGCGCCAGTCGGGGGCCGGCTTTCGGGGTCCACTACGGCATCCCGGATGGTGTGCAGGCCGCTGTCGCCACTGATGGGCTCGCTGCCCCGCCCCACCAGCTTCATGCCGTTCCACCCCTTGGGATTATGACTGGCCGTAATCATGATGCCGCCGTCAGTTTCGTGGTGGACGGTGCCGAAATACACCTCTTCAGTGCCGCACAGGCCGATATCGATGACGTCGGCGCCGGCCTCGGTCAGGCCGTGCGCGAGGGCTTCGGACAGCTCCGGGCTCTCCAGCCTCATGTCATGCCCGATCAGGACCGTGCGAGCGTTCCGGGTGGCGACAAAGGCATGGCCGATCCGGCGGGCCATGCCGGCATTCAGATCCTCCGGCACCCGCCCGCGGATGTCGTAGGCCTTGAATGCGGCGGCAGTGTTCTCGGGGCGGGCCGTCATGGAGGTCAGAAATTCACCGATTCGGCAGCGGGATGTATAACGAAGAATAGCAGCTCGGACGGGGCCTGCGGCATCCCTCCCGGGCCCATCCTGCATCCGCCAGGGGCGGGTGGGTCGTGTCCCGCTCAGGGCCCCTGTTGTAGCGCTGACCGTGTTCACCGATGATGGACCCGGAGACGGTGGCGTACCCGTGCCGGCCCGTGGGTTGCCCGCCTGCCTGCGGGCCGCAGGCCGCCATGGCATCGCATGAGGACTCGTGTTGGAATCGATATCGCTTCGTCCGCTGGCCGACTGGCTCTTGCCCCCGGCCGGTCCGCTTCTGCTGCTCCTGGCGGGCCTGCTCCTGGTGCGTTACCGGTTGGGTCGCTGGCTTGCCGTCACCGGCGGGATCCTCCTGTACGCCTTCGCCACTCCGCTGGTCAGTCACGCCATCATCGCGCCTTTGCAGGATCCCTTTGCTCCGCCGTCCGAGGAAGATCTGGAAGCGGCCGAATTCATCGTGGTCCTGGGGGCGGGTTATCGCGCCGGGGCGGTCGAGTTCGGCGGCGAGACGGTCAACGACCTGGCGCTGGAGCGCCTGCGTTATGCCGCGTCCCTGCATCACCGGACCGGGCTCCCGGTGATGGCGACCGGCGGTGCGGCCGAGGATCGGGAGCCCGAAGCCCGATGGATGGCGGAGGTCCTCGAGGAACTGGGCGTGCGTCAGATCGTGCGTGAGTCCCGCGCGCGCGATACGCGGGGGAATGCGCTGTACTCCGCAGAACTTCTGCAGGAGATGGGCGTAGGGGAAGTGTTGCTGGTGACTCATGCCCATCACCTCAGGCGCGCCGTTCCTGCATTCGAGAACACGGGCCTGCGTGTCACGGCCGCCCCCACGGGCGCGTTCGTGCCCTCCAGCGACGGGGTCGGGATCGGTACGCTCCGGCCCACCGCGAGTGCGCTGCGCGTCAGCTGGCTCGCCATGCACGAATACCTCGGTATTTTGTGGTATTTTATGCGGGGCGACCTGGAGCCACCGGGCCACGTGTCGGGGGAGCGGTCGGCCACTTACGACGGAGCGGCTGGAGAATAACGGATGAAGCTCCTGGTGACCGGCGGAGCCGGATATATCGGCAGCCACGCGACGCGCCACCTGGTGGAAGCCGGGCACACCGTGACCGTGTACGACAACCTCAGTACCGGCCATGCCTGGGCGGTCGGTGATGCCGAGCTGGTTGAAGCCGACCTTGCGGACACCCGGACGCTGCGGGCCACGCTGGCGTCCGGCTACGACGGGGTCCTGCATTTTGCCGCGCACACCGTTGTGCCGGAATCCGTGAGCGACCCGCTCAAGTATTACCGCAACAACACCTCCAGTACTCTGGGTCTGCTGCAGGCCTGCGTGGAAACGGGGGTGCGCAATTTCGTGTTCTCCTCCACGGCTGCGGTCTACGGGGTCCCGGCGACGATGTCCGTTGCCGAGGATGCCCCGCTGCAGCCGATCAACCCCTATGGCGCCTCCAAGATGATGTCCGAACGGATGTTGATGGACCTGGGGGCGGCGTCTTCCTTGCGTTACGTCAGCCTGCGTTATTTCAACGTGGCCGGGGCGGCCCCCGACGCGCGGCTGGGGCAGGCGACGCCGGAAGCCACGCACCTGATCAAGGTTGCCTGTCAGGCGGCCACCGGTCAGCGCGACGGGATGGAGGTGTTCGGCACCGATTACGACACCCGCGACGGAACCTGTGAACGGGACTATATTCACGTGGAGGATCTTGCGGCTGCGCACGTCCGTGCAGTGGAACATCTGGCAGGAGCAGGGCGCTCGCAGGTGCTCAACTGTGGTTACGGGCGTGCCTACAGCGTTCTGGAGGTGATCGATGCCGTGAAACGGATCAGCGGCGTGGACTTTCCGGTCACCGTGGGCTCGCGTCGCGAGGGTGACCCGCCGGCTCTGATGGCCGATGCCCGCCGTATCCGCGAGACCCTCTCCTGGGAGCCGCGGTTCGACGATCTCGACGAGATCGTTCGCCACGCACTGGCCTGGGAAGAAAAAGTGGTCGGGGGCCAGCAGGGATGAAGCCTTCCGCACCGCTTGCGGTCGCATGTTTCCGGAATCGTCCGGATCGCGTGGACGCGATGCGCCGTTCAGCGGTACCGTTGCAGGAAAGGGGAAAAGGCCGATGCGGGCGAGAGAGCTTCGTTTCGGGGGCGATCCGCGGTGCAGTCCGGCCTTCTGTCGGTTAACGTATAACGATCTCGACCAGACTCCGGGGGAACCGCGATGTCCTTCTTGTTGCATGCTCCGAAAGCCGGAATCGGCCTGGTGGTGTTCGTCTCCCTGCTGCTGGGAGGCTGCGCCATGACCGATTATCCGGATGCACCTTCCACCGTTGAACGCACGGTTCTCGAGCAATACGTCATCGGCCCGGGCGACTCTCTCCAGGTGGCGGTGCGCAACAATCCGGACTTGTCCACCAGTGTGGGCGTTCGTCCCGACGGGCAGATCACGACACCGCTGGTGGAAGATGTGCAGGCCAGCGGCCTCACCCCGACGGAGCTGGCTCGCGCGATGGAGGAGGAGCTCTCGCGTTATCTGCGTGATCCGATCGTCACGGTCATGGTTACCGGGTTCAGCGGGCCGTACGATCGCCAGGTCCGTGTGATCGGCCAGGCGGCCGAACCCCAGGCCCTGCAGTACCGTGAAGACATGACGGTCATGGATGTGATGATCGCCGTCGGAGGCATTACGGATTTTGCCGCCGGCAACCGCGCCGTGATTGCGCGTCAGGAGGACGGAGAGACCGAGCAGTATCGCGTGCGGCTGGATGACCTGATCAACGGGGGAGATATCTCGGCCAACGTGGATATGCAGCCGGGTGACACGCTGGTGATCCCGGAACGGCGATTCTGACGGCCCGGGCGCGCTGCCATGGTTTTGCAGCTCAGGTGCCGGCCCCGACCATCGAGTAATCGGGGCTGACAGCGCGATGCGACTCTTCGGCCATTACGTGAAGCGGCATGTGCTGCTCGTGGGGTTGACCGAATTGGCCGTCGTTTACCTGTCCCTGAGTCTGCTCCTGCAGTTGCCGCCTTTCCGGCCGGAGGCCTCGAGTGTTCTGGCCTTCGAGCCGGTGGCCGCGTCCGCGGTCTTTCTCCTGGCCCTCCTGCTTGCCGGCCATTACGAGGAAGATCGTCTGGTCACCCGCCATCCCGGGCGGTGTGCGCTCCAGGTGTTCCCGGTGCTGGTGGTCGCGGGGGGTGCCCTCCTGCTCTATGCCATGTTCGTTCCTGCATCCGCATTTACCGTGTTCTATGTGGGGGCCGGAATCCTGACCATCCTGTTGGGGCTGGTGGTCGAACGAACCCTCTGGGCCAGCCTCTCCAGTGCCGATGCGTTCAAGCGCAAGATACTGGTCCTGGGGGTGGGCAGCCGCGCGCGCGAAATCGAACACGTGCATCCCGAGAAAAGCCCCGCGGCGCTGCCGTATCGCCTGCTTGGCTATATCGCCACGCCGGAAGAGAAGGACGACACTTCCGCTAGCCGACTCCCGACACTGCGGCTTGAGGGGGATATCACCCTGCTCGAAATGGCGCGTGACCAGGGTGCGCACGAGATCGTTGTGGCGATCCGCGACAGACGCGGCAACCTGCCGATCAAGCAGTTGCTGGATTGCAAATTGCACGGCATCCGGGTCATGGACCTGACGGCCTTTTTCGAACGGGAGCAGCAGAAGCTTCAGCTCGGTTCCCTGAACGCCAGCTGGCTCGTGTTTGGCGAGGGGTTTCGTCAGGACGGGTTGCGTCAGACGGTGAAACGCAGCTTTGATGTGCTGGCCAGCGGCCTTTTGTTGCTGGTGACGTTGCCGGTGATGCTTCTCACGGCCATTGCCATCAAGCTTGAAAGCCGCGGCCCGGTATTCTACTGGCAGACGCGCGTCGGGCTGGCCAATGAGCCGTTCGAGGTGTGCAAGTTTCGCAGCATGCGCGAGGACGCCGAGGTCGATGGCGTCGCCCGCTGGGCGGCGCAGGACGATGACCGCATTACCCGGGTCGGTCGCATCATCCGGAAGCTGCGCATTGACGAGCTGCCGCAGGTGATCAACGTCTTTCAGGGCACCATGTCGTTCGTCGGCCCCCGACCGGAGCGCCCGATCTTTGTCCGGGAGCTCTCCAGGGAGATTCCGTATTTCGAGGCGCGCCACTCCCTGCGGCCGGGGATCACTGGCTGGGCGCAGGTTCGCTATCCTTACGGTGCGTCCGTCGAGGATGCCCGGGAGAAGCTGCAGTACGACCTGTACTACGTGAAGAACCACACCCTGTTTCTGGACATCGTGATCCTGGTCGAGACCGTCAAGGTCGTGCTGTTTGGTCGTGGGGCCCGATAACACGTTGTTTCCCCTGGCCGCCGCCAGTTACTTCGCCGCGGCCGTTGCCTTCCTGGTGCTCGCGTTTCTTGCCCTGGTGCCCTGGCGCAAGCGGCCGGGCAGCCTGTGGGTGGCGGGTGCATCCACGCTGTCGGTGGCCTGGGCGGTGCACTTCGGCCTGCTTGCGCTGCAGACCGATATCACCCCCATGGCCGGTGGTGCCTTTGAAGTCCTGCGCAATGCGGGCTGGTTCGCACTCCTGCTTGCCCTTCTCGCCGGACGTACCGATTCGGCCGGCCAGTCCTTCGGGCCGTTGCGCACCATCGCCCTGATCACCGCAGCGGTTCTGGTCGTTGCGCTGGTGCTGCTGGTGTTGCCCGAAATGGCGGCACTGGGCCCGTGGCCCGCGATTGCCGTCCTGGCGATGGTGGTTCTGGGACTGGTCCTGGTCGAACAGGTCTACCGCAACACTCCCCCGCAGCGCCGCTGGGAGATCAAGTTCCTGGCTCTGGGGCTGGGGGCGATATTCGCGTTCGATCTGTTCCTGTTTGCGGACCTCGCGCTCTTCCAGGCGGTGGAGAGCCCGGTCTGGCAGGCGCGTGGCCTGGTCAACGCGATCGTGGTTCCGCTGATCGCGATCGCTCTGGCGCGGCGCCCGGTCCGGGATGAGGCACCCACGGTTTCGCGACAGCTGCTGTTTCACGGCGCCGCACTGACCGGTGCCGGCGTGTACCTGCTGGCCGTGGGGGCCGCCGGGTATTACCTGCATAATTTGGGAGGCGAGCTGGGCGCCGTGCTGACCGTGGCATTCCTGTTCGGCGCCGTGGTCCTGCTGGTCGTGATCTTCACCTCGGGCAGTGCCCGCGCAAGGCTGCGCGTGTTCCTGTCCAAGCATTTCTTTCGCGATTCATTCGACTATCGACAGGAGTGG
The DNA here is from genome assembly GCF_000377785.1 of Thioalkalivibrio sp. ALJ24. GTDB lineage: Bacteria > Pseudomonadota > Gammaproteobacteria > Ectothiorhodospirales > Ectothiorhodospiraceae > Thioalkalivibrio. The sequence goes on from NZ_KB898732.1 coordinate 35,446, forward strand.
CTGCGTTTCACGGGCACGCTCTCGGCAGAAGACGGCGACATGCCGCTGCGGCAGTGCGCGATCCAGGCGATCGGGGAGCTGGTGGAAAGTCCCGGCGGACTGCTCTGGGTGCGCGAGCGCGACGGGGGATACCGTCTGGACGGTGTGCTCAATCTGGGGGAGCCGGACTATGCGCCGGAAACGGACGAAAGCCCTCTGGTGGAATTTCTCGCCCGGACCGGCTGGGTCATCGATCTCGATGAATTCCGGCGGAATCCGGAAGCCTATCGCTCACTGGAGCTGCCCCGCTGGCTCCGGGACAACCCCCGCCACTGGCTGGTCGTCCCGCTCCTCAAGGGCGATTTGCTGCAGGGCTTCGTGGTGCTGGCGCGCCCTCGCGCGCCGCGCAAGATCGACTGGGAAGAACGGGATCTGCTGAAGACCGCCGGGCGCCAGCTGGCGGTCTATGTGGCACTGGTGCAGACGGACGAGGCGCTGCTCGAGGCGCGCCAGTTCGAGGCGTTCCATCGGCTGTCGGCGTATCTGGTTCATGACCTGAAAAACATCTCGGCCCAGCTGTCGCTGGTGTGTTCCAACGCGGAGCGCCACGCGGACAATCCTGAGTTCGTGCGGGACGCGTTCCGCACCGTGGCCAGCGCCCGCGAGCGCCTGGAGCGGACGCTGCTCCAGCTGCGTCAGCCCCACTCCGCCACGGTCGCCACTCCGCGTACCGTGGATCTGGGACAACTGGCCCGCGAGGTCGTCGATGCCGTGGGTGACCTGAAACCGGAGCCGTCGCTGGAAGTCGAGGGATCCCTGATGGTCCGGGCAGATGAGGAAATCCTGCGCAATGTCTTCATGCATCTGGTCCGGAACGCCCAGGAGGCCACCCCGGATAACGGGCGTATCACGCTGCAGTTGCATGCCGAAGGTCCTTGGGCCAAGGTTCTGGTAGAGGATGACGGTCGCGGGATGGATCAGGATTTTCTGAAGCATCGCCTGTTTCGTCCCTTCCAGACGACCAAGGGCAACGCCGGCATGGGTATCGGACTGTACGAGGCACGCGACCGGATCGTGGCCATGGGTGGTCGCATCGATGTGGAAAGCGAATCGGGCGTGGGGACGCGTTTCACTCTGCGCCTGCCGCTCCAGAGAACCGCGGAGGGGTCGTGAGTTCGTTGCCGAAACTGCTGATCGTGGAAGATGACCCGGGGCTGCGCAGTCAGCTCCGCTGGTGCTTCGATGGTTATGAAGTCCTCGAGGCGGAGGACCGGGCCAGCGCCATTTCTCAGGTCCGTCGCCATGACCCCGGCCTTGTGACGCTGGATCTGGGACTCCCGCCGGATCCGGCAAATGCCTCCGAGGGCCTCGCGCTGCTGGAGGAGATCCTGGTCGAGGCCCCGCAGACCAAGGTCATCGTGGTGACCGGTAACGATGATCGAGACAACGCGCTCAAGGCCGTGTCGCTGGGTGCCTATGACTTCTACATCAAGCCGGTCGATTCGGAACTGCTGCGTCTGATCGTGGACCGGGCGGCCAGGCTCTACGAGCTGGAGGCGGAGAACCGCTCGCTGACCCGCAATTCCCGGAGCCCGCTGGCAGGCCTGATCACCGCCGACCCCGGCATGCTCGAGGTGTGCCGGATGGTGGAACGGGTCGCGCCTTCGGATGCCACGGTGCTCCTGCTGGGTGACAGCGGGACCGGAAAGGAAGTCCTGGCCCGCGCCATCCACGACCTCAGCGACCGATCCGGCGAGCGCTTCGTGGCGATCAACTGCGCGGCCATTCCCGAGAACCTGCTGGAAAGCGAACTGTTCGGTTACGAGAAGGGGGCCTTCACCGGCGCGACCCGACAGACGATCGGCAAGATCGAACACGCCAACAACGGCACCCTGTTCCTGGACGAGATCGGCGACCTGCCGCAAAGCCTGCAGGCCAAACTCCTGCGCTTTCTGCAGGAGCGCAAGATCGAGCGTCTGGGCGGGCGCAGCGAAATCCCGGTGAACGTGCGCATCGTCGGGGCGACCAACCAGGACCTGCAGGCCCGGATCCGCGAGGGCCATTTCCGCGAAGACCTCTACTACCGTATCTCCGAGATCTCGATTGACATCCCGCCCCTGAAAGAGCGCCAGGGTGATCCGAGCCTGATCGCCCACGCCCTGGTGGAGCGGTTTGCGCGCGAGCAGCGCAAGTCTCTGCGCGGGTTCACCCGGGATGCCGCCGACGCGATCGAATCGTATGAATGGCCGGGGAACGTCCGCGAGATGGAGAACGTGATTCGGCGCGCAGTGATCATGGCGGACGGTCCACGCCTCACCGCGCGCGATCTTGGCCTGGAGCGCCTGACCGAGGAGGCGCCTTCTCCTCGCCTGAGGGAGGTACGGGACAACGCCGAACGGGAGGCCGTCCTGCGCGCGATGGCACGCTGCAACCACAACGTTTCACAGGCGGCCGACCTGTTGGGGATTACCCGGCCAACGCTGTACAACCTGATGGACAAGTTTGGGCTTAAATGATTTCGGATGGGTCTGCTACCCGGAGAGGGTGGCAGCCGAGTGAGGTAGACCATGAAACGCTTCAGGGTAAGGAACGGGTTCCCAATTCGGCGCGGAGTGCGGGCTCTGTCCGTGGGCGTTGTCGCGCTGATGGTCGGGGGCTGCGACGGCCTGTTATCCACCGATGAACAGGAGTATATGGCACGCGGCGTCGACTACTACCAAGACGGGCGGCTGAACGAGAGCATCATCGAATTCCGTAATGCGCTGCAGGAAAACCCCGACAATGCCCGGGCCCGCTTTTACCTCGGCATTGCGCGAATCGATGCGGGTGACTACCCGACTGCCCGCCGCGACCTGGAGCGAGCGAAGAGTCTGGGCTACAGCCACGACGAGCTTGCGCTGCCCCTGGCGCAGGCGCGCTGGATGGGAGGGGAGGACGAAGGTGTCCTGGCCATCGAGCTGCCGCAAGAACTTGGTCAGACGGAGACGGCCGAATTGCATGCGCTGCGGGGCCGGGCCGCGCTACGCAAGGGGGATATGGAGCTTGCGCGGGAAGAATACCGCAAGGCACTTGCGGCCGACCCCGGGGCGGCCAATGCCCGGTTTGGCCAGGTGTTGCTGGCCCGCGCGGATAACGACGCCGAGCGCATGCGCGAATGGGTGGAGCGGACGCTATCAGCCGACGAGAACCACGCCGAGGCCTGGCGCACGCGCGCGATGCTCGACCACACGCAGGGGCGAAATGACGATGCCGAGGAGGCGCTCACGCATGCGATCGAGGCATTAGCGACGCCGGCGCCAAGGGACCTTTATCGCCGGGCCATGTTGCGACTGCAGCGCGATGCCGTGGATGAGGCGCGAGAGGATGCTGAGCGCCTGGCCCGTTTGGCGCCCGACTTTGCGGGCGGGCATTACGCCCTCGGGCTGGCGTACATGCACGAAGGCGACGCACGCTCGGCGCAGGCCGCCATGGAAGACGCGGTTGCCCGTGATGACCGCTTCTCGCCCGCGCGGTTGATGCTGGGCGTGATCCACGGCGATGCGGGGCGCCACGACCAGGCGCGCCATCAGCTCGAACGTTACCGCGTGCTGGAGCCGGAGGAGGCTGTCGGCTCACTCATGCTGGCTGTGCTGGAAATGCGAGCCGGCAACCATGACTCCGCTAAAGAAAAGCTGGACGCCCATGTGCCGCGCTTTCCAGCGGATCGCCTTGCGGTTTCTCTCCGTGAGTCCTTGGACCGTGGTGATGAAGCCACACCAGAGATGACTCGCGTCGCCTTCTCCATGATGCGAGATGACGATGGGTCCCCCATGGCCGCCGCGATCAGTGACGAGAGCCTCGTCTTGGAGGCAACTGAACATGATGCCGAGCCGAGCGAAGAGGAACTCGGAGCGGTGCGCTCTGCCTTGGCGGAGGGGCAGTATCATGACGCATTGCAGCTGGCGAAAGCGCTGATCGACGAATATCCCGATTCGGGCGCGCTATACAACCTTAAGGCGGGGGCACATATCGCACTCGGTGATACACGGGACGGGATTCAAGCGCTTGTGCGCGGGATTGATTTGGATCCTGGCTACGTTCCAGCGGTTCATTACCTCGCCCAGCTGCTCATTCGCGAGGGGCGAGAGGACTCCGCCCTGGCTGTGTACCGGCGTGCGCACGATGCCAATCCGGAGGAATTGGGGGTCACCTTGCGACTCGCTCGGCTTGAGGAGAGCGTCGGCAACAGCAGCGAGTCCAGGCGTCTCGTGCGTGAAGCCATGGAGCAACACCCGGACGCGCTCCCGCCGCGGCTAATACATGCACGCCTCATGGTGGCGGAGGGCAATCCGGAGGACGCTCTGGCGACGCTCGAGTCGATACTGGACGCGCATGCCGATAACCCGGATGTGCTCCTCGTCCAGGCCGCGGCGCTTGAATCCTTGGGCGAGCACGCGCAGGCGCGGACACCTTGGGAGAGGCTCGTAGAACTCCAGCCCGACGACGCCCGACTGCGAATGCGGCTCGCAGAGAACCAGGTACGGCTGGAGGATTATGCATCGGCGCGGGAAACCCTGCGCCGCGCATCCGAACTCGAACCTCAGGCGCTTGAACCGCGCATCTTACTGGTGCGCGCCTACCGGCTGGAGCAGGAATATGAGTCCGCCATGGCAGAATACCGCACGCTGCTGGAGGACTTCGAGCCCAGGCGGGACGTGCTCAATGAGGGGGCTAATCTCGCCCTGGCACAAGGGAATCTCGACGACGCCATCGAGCGACTGCGAGAGGCGCAGCGCGTCGACCCCTCGGAGCGCGGCGCACTTGCTCTGGCGGAGGTACACCGGCGCGCCGATAGCGATGCGGATGCCCTTGCAGTACTTGAAGAGTGGTATGGGGGCGCAGATGAGCCCATGAGTTATGCCGGCCGGCACACCTTGGCGGCGCTGCACATCGCTGAAGGCAACGACGCCGAAGCGGTGTCACTGTACGAGCACATGCTCCAAGACAACCCCGATGATGTCTTGATGCTTAACAACCTGGCATGGCTGCTACGGGAGACGAGCCCCAGGCGAGCCGTCAGCCTGGCTGAGCGTGCTCGCGACCAGGCACCTGCCTCCGCGGACGTCCAGCATACGCTGGGTACCGCTCTGGCCAATGCTGGCGAGCACGCCCGAGCCCTGGAGGCCATGGAGAAGGCTGTCGAACTGAATCCCAGGCCGGAGTTTCGTCTCGCGCTCGCCGAGGCGCACATACAGGTAGATCAGACCGAGGAGGCGCGCTCAATCCTGACGGAACTGAGCGATTTGGACGACTTCGTCGACGTCGATCGGGCACGGGGTCTAATGGAGGAATTGTCACAGGAGTAAAGGCCTCTGGTCCCGTCGTTCGTGTACTTGGTTGCGGGCGGACGTGGTCGCGGGTCGGGGCAACGTCGGGAAACTTTACATCGGCAGTCTCGTGACCCAGCGCACAGAAGAATTAACCGTTTGGCCGATACCGCGCCTGTCAGGCCTAGCCAGGCTACTAGGCCTGACAAGCCAGCCCGCGTGATGGACGTTATTTGCCAACTGTCTGCCGCCCTGTCCCCATAAGAAGCCGCTACCTTGGAGCCGGAGGCCAAGCACCGTCATGACCTCCCGGTTAATGCACCGACCCTGCTGCTACCCAGTCTGGGAGCTTGACGCCGCCGAAAACCCTGTATTTGCCGTTGGCGTTGGCCATCGGCGCTGATGTCTCCTCCCGCCCCGTGACCGACGAAGAAGCCGTTGTGGACTGTCAGGGGACTTTACACGTGCGCATCTCCCGACTCGGGGGGGGGCACGGACGGCCGGGGTCTTCTCTCTCCTAGTCAATGGCTTACAACTATTATTGCGGGATTGGCAAGGTGTTTGCTAATCCACTCATACAGGTAGGACGTACAGTCTTCACCCACAGATCTGGGAGGATCAAGAGATGACCAAGAAGATGACAATGGCCGCCACCGGGGTGGCTCTACTTTTGGGGCTTTCTGCATCTAATGCGCTCGCCGGAAGCAAAGAGTTTGACGTGGATGCGAACCTGCTAGGTGAAGATGTTCAGTTCACGGCCGACGAAATCACCGGAAGTTGGAGCACGGACCTCGACCAAACCTTTGATGGCGCGGGCGTTACCACGCAGGGCTCGGGCTGGCTCAACTTCGGCACATTTAAACTCGCCGATACCGAGCTTGATTTTGACGTCACCAAACTCGCGTCTCGGGCCTCAGACACCACCTACGACCTCTGGGTGGAATATAGTTACACTGCATCCGGTGATCTTGACGGTCAAACTATTGATGAGTTGTCGTACTCGATGTGGGGGTTCAATCGGCCAGATGATGGGTCTGGGGAGCGACTGGAAACCACGTCCGCTGACCTTGACAATGGCACGTTGATAGGAGCGACGACCAACTCAGACGACCTCGACTCAGGCCGCCTCTTTGAACTCGCCTTTGGCGGAATTGGTGGGCCTGAAGAGTTCTCTGGCTTTGGGAACCTTTTCGGTGGGTTGGATGATGCGTTTTTGTCGGCAACCGCCGAGTTCATCCTCACCGAGTATGGCGAACAGTTCTTCGTCTCGCCACGCCCGTTCTTCGACTTTGCGTTCGTCACCGAGAGTGCGCAAGACCCGGAGTTTAACGGCGAAATCGGCGAAGATCGGCAGGGTTTCGTCGGTGGCAGTGGTGAGTTCAGCTACACGGCCGTGCCAGAGCCTGCGACTCTGGCGCTGATGGGCTTCGGGCTTCTTGGCCTGGGTCTGATGATCGCGCGTCGCCGCGTGGGCTAGCACTAGCCGACGCCAGGGGTTTAGGACCTCTGGCATCGAGGCACCACAAGGTGGGTCACTGGAACGGACGGTGACCCACCTTTTTTCGTGCCATTCCCCTCTCGCTACCAAAGTACCTTCGAAGACAGCCGCATGACGACGCGTCAAGGCTAGTCAGAGGTCGCTATTCCCAAGGAACACCCCAATCAATAAGCAGCCAACGTCATCAACCACCCTGTTGCGCCCGAGATCAGCGTTCAATTGATCGTTGGCACCACGGACATCCCGGTGAACCGATGGGCACGCCTGATCAAGGCAGGTTATAACGACCTGGCGCAATGAGGTTATCCGGATCAAGTTCATTCTTGAGTTGCCGGATCTTCTGCCAGTAGCCATCGCCCGGATCCACGATCCGGCGCATCATGTCGCTTCGTGCTCGGTAGGGCGAGAGGCGCTCTCCCATGACATCGTCCAGCAGTGCGTCGGCACAGGCATGCGCCCGCTCCACCTCATCGGCGTGAGCCCGGTCAAACAAGAGTCGGCGGCAACCTTCGACGCAATGCGCAACAGCTTGTCCACCGTTTTGGGCAAGGTCGGCTTTTTGTGATCTCGGATGCCCGTCAATTCTGCGCTTGTGTGAGTCTCGCGCGGAACCAAGCCATCCGAAGGCGATCCCAGACAACAAACATCGCGGGCAGCACCAGGAGGTCGAAGACCAGGGCGACCACCAGGCCAAAGGCGGTCAGCCACCCGAATGCGGCTGTCGGGTGGAAATCCGACAGCGTCAGCAGTAAAAACTGGCCGACCAGCACAAGGGTGGTCGCGGTGACGGCACGCCCGGTACGCCTAAAGGTCCGCGCCAATGCCCAGGTCACCGGGCTACCCGCCCGACGGCGGCGCAGATAGTCGTGCAGGATGTGGATGGTGTCATCCACGGCGATGCCGATCGCGACACTCGCGATCATGGCGGTTGCCATGTCCAGCCAGATGCCGAGCACGCCCATCATGGCGAAGATCATCGCCACCGGCGCCACGTTCGGGATAATGCTCAGGGCGGCGACCGGGACCGAACGCCACATCAGCAGCATCAGCACGGACAAGAGCGCTACTACAACCAGCAGGCTGTGGAGCTGGCCCTGAATCAGCAACCGTTCCTGGTCGGCGAAGAGTCGCCCCATCCCCGCGATATCCCACTTCAGGTCGGCGGGGGGCTCCGCCCGCAGGTGCTCCCTCAGGTCGGCCATCAGGGCATTGAGCTCGGCTGCGCCGGTGACGTTCAGGTTGAGTAGCAATCGACTGCGGCTGAAATCCCGATCCACGACGTCCCACAGATCCTGCCCGTCATAGATGAACAGGTATTGCGCGATCAGCGGCTCGCTGTCGGGCAAGGTTCGGTAATCCGGATCCTCCTCGTTGAAGGCCCAGTGCATCTCCGCGACCAGGTCGGGCAACGAAAGGCTGTGGTCCACCTCGGGCCGGGAATCGGCCCAGTCCTGCACCGCGTGGATCGCCTGCAGCCGCTCGGGGGCCGTCAGGCTGTCCCAGTCGGGGCCGTCAAAGACCACCTCCATGGCCATCACGCCGGCGAGGTGCGACTCGACCTGCCGGGTGGCCTGGATGATCTCGTGCTTTTCGTCGAAGAAGGCGTAAAGATCGGTTTCCACTTCGACGTGGCGGATCTGCGGGATGGCCAGGGCGAACAGCAGCACCGCCGCGGCGACCACCCACCCTGCCCGGCGCATCGCCAGGTGGGCGGAGAACCGCAGGGCCCGGTCCAGTTGCCGCATGCCACGGCGCTGGCCCGTCCACGGCCCGCGGTCGTAGTGGGCCAGGAGCGTCGGCAACAACACCAGTACACAGACCGCTGCGAGCAGGACGCCGACTGCGGACACCTGACCAAATGTCTCGATGGGGCGGATCGGGCTGACGCTCAGCGAGGCAAGGCCGGCTGCGGTCGTCAGGGCCATGAACAGGGTGGGGCGCGCCACTGCCTGCAGCGCGGCCTCCACTCGGGCACGCCCGTGGCAACCGCGTTGTGCGGCGTGCAGGACGGCATTGAAGAAATGCATCATCATCGCCACCGTCAGCGCGGTCAGCAGCGGCGGCATGATCGCGGTGACCAGGGTAAACGGCTTGCCGGTGAGCACCAGCAGGGCCAGGGCGGAACCGGTCACGGCACTGATGGTGGCGGCCGCCAGACCCACGACCAGCCAGCGGCGGAACAGCCACCACAGCAGCAACAAGCCAATACCCATGGTGCCCGGCACCAGCAGGGCGAGATCGCCGATCATCGCGCGCAGTTGGGCTACGTCCAGGGCCACGTGCCCGGCCACGGCGGTCAGTTCGCCTTCCAGTCCGTGGTCCGCGATGGAGTGGCGGAGGAGGCGTTCCAGCTCCAGGCGCTGCAGGCTGTCTTCCAGCACATGAGGGCGCACCACCAGCGCGGTGGCGTCTCCGGTCTCGGAGACGATGAGCCCCGGGGCGAAGGTATCGCCCAGGGCCCGCTCCCGCCAGCCCGAGGCGTCCAGCCGCTTGAGGTCGCCGGCGTCGACCAGCGGCTCCACCGCAAAACCGTCGTGCGTGGCGCGGATATGGTCCGTGCTGGTCAGGCCCAGCACCCGCTCCACTCGATCGTCACCCTCCAGGGCCTCGGTCAGCGCGTTGAGCCGGGTCAGAAAGTCGGCCTCGAAGACCTGCTCGCCCTCGAACAAGGCCACCAGCACCTCGTCCTGAGGGAAGGTCTCGCGCAGTTCGTTCTCCAGCAAGACCGCCGGAGCATCCTCGGGTACATAGGTCTCGGGGGCGTTGTCCAGGTTGATCTGGAGCAGTACGGGCCCGGGAAGCAGGATCAGGAGCGCAAGAAGCGCCAGGGCAAGCCGCGGATGCCGCAGCATCCAGCGCATCAGAACTGCCCTCGCCAGCCGAAAACCAGCATGCGCTTGCCCTGATGAAACCCGCCGGGCCTGGTATCGGCGCCATGCACCCAGTGAACGCCCGCGTAGAGTTCATGGGGCTCGCTGGCGATCCAGGCCATTCCGAGATTTAGGTTGCCCACGGGTGGTCTCTGGCCTACAGCGGGCTGTAACGGCCGGGCGCAATGATATTGTCCGGGTCCACCACGCCTTTTATGCTCCGGACGTTATTCCAGTACGGGTCGTCTGCGGATATCAGTTGATTCATCATATCCGCGCGTGCCCGATACGGCGACAAGCCAGCTTGGATCATGTGCTCGAGAAGTGCGTCTGCGCACGCATGCGCCCGCTCAACCTCCTCCGCATTGGTGCGGTCAAACAGTAGATTGATGACAGCCACCATGGATGTCGGTGTTTCAATATTCAGGGTCATGTAAATGACGTGGTCGTATTCGCGGGCGACCGCTTCCATGCCGGCTACCGTTTTGGCTGCCAGCGCACCATCGAGCGGCAGTGCAGGATTCACGAACAGCAGGCCGCAGCGGGATGCATCAAGTTCCTGCGCCCGTCGGTTGGGGTGGCCGAATTTCCACAGCAGATTCTGGATTGGCACGTCGGTCGGCTCGCCCAAAGCCAGACGGTGGAGTGGCCTCATGGCGTGGATTGCAGCCGCGCTCGCGCGAGCCTTTGGGAGGAACCGTAACGGCTTTAGCACTGCCTGCCCGAGGCTTAACATTCCCTCCGTCAGGACGACGAGCCGTGCCAGGCGATTTGTTCTGCGCCGAATCTCCCGCACGGCGGCCCGCACCTGACCCCGGTTGCCGGTCACCGCGGCGAGACTGGACCATTCATAGGGGGCAAGCATGTCCAGGGCGTGTTCCGCTTCCGTCCGCGCCTTCTCGGGTGTCAGGGCACAAGATTCGATCAGATAGTCGGTGATGCCGTGCATCAGTGTCGATTGATTGCGCGCCTTGTTCCCGATATGCGTCACGGAGGTCAGCAGACCGTCGCGCTTCAGACGCGCGAGAACATTGATCAGCTCCCCCAGATCCTCGGTACGGCGAAGAGACAGTGATACCGCGACCTCCCTGGGGCGCCTCGGACGCAACTGAAGACAGGCGCTGGTGACAATGCCCGCATTGCCCTGAAAAAATAATCCGTCGAGTATGGGGCCCAGGCCGTGAGGATGGGCGTGGGCGAGAGGAGATTGTTCCCCGAGCCTGCGGAACCCGGTTTTCAGGACCTCCCCCGTGCCGAGTACCGCTTCCAGGCCGAATACATCCTCGTAGCGCGGGCCAAAATAGCCGACACCACGGTCCAGGGCGCAGCCCAGGAGGCTTGTATCCTTGCCTGACCCTGTGACGTTGAAACTGAGTTCAGGGCAATGCTCCTGCAGAAATCGGAACAGCTGAGCCTGTGTCACGCCCGGCTCGATGACCGCGACGGGATTATCCACTGAAATCTCGTCCGCGTTGAGTATACGGTTCATGCCACTGAGGTCGACGACCCGGTTGTCGTCGGTGACCGGGGCTCGTGAGCCGTATCCCCAGTTCAAACCCGTGGATATGGGGTACAACGGGACGCCATCCCGGCGCGCCTGCAGCACGATGTCGCGGACTTCCTGCACGGAGGTCGGCTTGACCACGCCACGGGTCTGCCGCTGGACGCCGGTTACGTTCGCGGTAATGTCATTGTTCATGATGGTCAAGGTCCTCCGCCTGGCCCGGGATGTCGGTGTCGAAGCCCCTGTGCAGTTGCTGCAGCGCAGCCGGATGAAGCCGGGTCATATGGCGGATTTGTTCGATTGGATCAGGAAGTCATTCAGGGAAACAGTGACTAATGAACACGCCGGTGTTCGGGTCGCCTTAGTGCAGGAACAAGGCGCGGTGACTGATTCATGCCCCGTGTTGTCCGGAACGGTGGCGCCAGTCACGGGCCTGGCGAGGCCGCCGGCGCTGAGGATTCGGTTCCGCCGTCCAGCGAGGATGCCAGGCGTGTGCATAACGGACCGAGGGACTCCGACCGCATCAGACTCGCGTGGGCCTCACCTGAATCGATGTAGAACGCGGCCCGTTCGCCATGATAGTCCACTTTGGACCCGATCTGAGTGAATTCGAGCCCGGTGCGGCGGAGGATCCGCGCGAGTGCGGGCTCCATCATGGCGAAGGCGTGGCGCTTGTTCTCACGGACGCAGACAACGGTCGCCGCAACGAACAGGCTTACCGCCAGAATCGGAAACACGCGAGTCTGTTCGGGCGTCAAATCCAGTGCTGCGGGGTCGCCGATCGGGCTGACCTGTTCACCCGCACGGCGCCGGAACAGGCCATGCACAGCCAGTCGCGAGACCTCACAGATGCTGCCCCGGTCGAGCCGGTCCGGCCGTTGGGGCACGTCGAAAAAGCTATCCCGGCAATTCCGCTCCATTGGAAGGTCCGGGATGGGATCATCGGCATCGACATGGACCACGCGCACGCTACCTGCCGCGAATGCGCTAGGGATATGTCGGAGCAGACAATGCCAGGACTGGTCATCGTAGGCGTCGGCCTCCCGCTGGCCCGGACAATCCTCTTCACGTTCGAACTGGAATTCGCGGCAGTAGACCTCGTAGCGCAGTCGATATGCCGCCTCCCGTTCCTCCGGCGTCCTCGGCTCGGTCAGAGAAAAATACCGATTGAAGCTGTCCGTGATCGGTTCATCGTTCAAGGTCGTTGTTCCTGTCGGCCGTAGTGCAACACCGGATGCTCACAAGCGAAACGCTGAGGAGCGCAGCTTTAACTTCTGCTGGGTCCATACAAGCAGGAGTGTAGTGCGATTCGGGAAGAATTGCCGGCGTAAGCGGGCCCGTCAAGCGGACCATCCATTCCTGGAGTCCTCGGGCGTCCAACGGAGCCCGGCGCAGACCACCGGCGGCAGATCACCGGGTGCGTCATGCGCCCGCTTTCCGTGGGAGTCGAGCACCCACCAGTGGGTGATCTCCTGGATCTCGTCACGCTCACTGGCGTTGAAGCGCCCGATGAGCGCGCTCCGGTTCGGCACACGGTTTCCCGCCTGTCGGTCGGATCATGGCTCCGGATCGATGAGAGTCTTTCTCACCATGCTCTCGAGCGAGGGGTCACTTCAGTGCAGCCTGATATGCCCGCCCCGTGGCGAGCCCGGTGCAGGCTCCGCATCCCCTCGGTACCTTGTGTTTCCGTGTGAGGGCTGCGGGGCCTGTCCGGGGACGGTGGTCCGTCTTTGACGGTTGCCAGGGGCGGGTCTAGCGTCAAAGGCAAGGGGCAGGGAAAGGCTCCGCAAAACCCGTTGCAACCTCGCGGAATCGCGAAGGAGGCACACCATGCGCAGCGCAGACAACATGCCGGTCCTGGACTGGGAGAACGGCAAGAACGCCATGCGGGCGAAGTTCCAGGTGATGCACGAGGAACCGGTGGTGCTGAAGATGCCCGCCGACATGGACTGGTCGGTGAACGGGGGCGAGTTCGGCTGCACGCCGGACGACGGCGGCATGCCGCGTGACTGCGAGGGCGGCAGCCTGCTGCATCGTCTGGCGGAGCTCAATGACATGCCGGCGCTGGAGGACATCGCGAAGGCCTGCGACTACTCCGGTTCCCGCGTGGACATCGACGCCGCCGGCTCCCGCATCATCGTGCACGACTGACGGGGCTCGTGCCGCCGGTCCGGCCGGCTCCCGGCCTGCATCCGGCAGGGGGGCGCGATGTCGGTGATCCGCCACGAGATCGAGATCGATGCTGCTCCGGAGGCGGTGTTCGATCTGATGGCCCGGGTGGAGGCGTTCGCTGAGTACAGCGAGGCCATCGAGTCCATCACCTGCGTCGGGCCCGGGCGCTACCGCTGGCGTGTGCGCGTGGCCGGGGTGCCGCTGTCTTTTGACGTGGAGGTGCTGGTGGCCGTCCCGCCGCGCCTGCTCGGCTGGCGCGCGCTGGCCGGGTTGTCCTGCGAGGGCTGCTACCGGCTGTCGGCGAGCGGGCGCGGCACGCATCTGCAGCTGGCCGTGCGCTGCGGCGGCGAGAATCCCCTGACCGACGGCCTGCTCGGCCTGGCCGCCCACCCGTTGCTGGACGAGCTGGGGGCCGAGGTGGTGCGTAATGCCCGGCCGGCCCTGCATCGGTCGTGAGCCCTATGCTTCTGCGTGGAATTCGCGGTATTCCTCGAGGAAGGCGAGACGGGTGGTGTCGGTCACCCGGTCGATGAACAGGGTGCCGTCGAGGTGGTCGATCTCGTGCTGGAACACGGTGGCCAGGAAGCCTTCGGGTTCCAGACGACGGGCGGTACCGTCGGGCTCGCGGTAGTCAACGGCGATGTGGCGCGGCCGGGCGACTTCGCCGCGCAGGCCGGGTACGGACAGGCAGCCTTCCCAGTAGCATTGCGGCGTCGAATCCAGCACGGTGACCACCGGGTTTACCAGCACCAGTCGGCCGGTGGGTACGGCATCGGGGTAGCGCGTGTTGCCCGGCCGGATCTCGATCACGGCCACGCGCCGCGAGTCACCGATCTGGGCGGCGGCGAGGCCGAGCCCTTCGCTGGCGTGCATGGTGTCGACCAGGTCGTCCACCAGCGCCCGCAGCCCGGGGCTGCCGAAGTCGCCATCGGCCACCGGGTCGCAGACGCGACGCAGGTCGGGGTGGCCCATACGCAGGATACGACGAACGCTCATGGCATTGATGGTGCCACAGCGAAAAAGAACGCTCGCGGCCTGGCGCGTTCGAAGCCGGCCAAAGGAGACCGCATGGGGCAGTGGATCGTGGGGGTGGATCTGTCCGGGCCCGGGAGTGCCGGGCAGACGTCCGTCGCCGTTTTCGCCGAGCGCGGCGGGGCGCTCCGGCTGCAGGAGCTGCTTGCGGGGGCGGATGATCAGGCGATCCTGGACCGTGTGCCGGCTGCGGCGGTGGTGGGGCTGGATGCACCCCTGTCGTATTCGCCCGCCGGGGGGAGCCGCACCTCCGACCGGTCGCTGCGCCAACTGGCGGTGGAATGGGGCCTGCCGGCCGGCACCGTGATGGCGCCTTCCGCGCCGCGGATGAGCTACCTGACGCTCCGCGGTGTTGCGGTCAGCCGCATGCTCGCCACCGAGCGCCCGGATGCACGCGTGGCGGAGGTGCACCCCACGGTCGCCATGGCGCTGGGCGGGGCTTCGGTCGAGACCCTGAAGGCGATGAAGCACGCGGCGGACGCGCGACGGCAACTACTGGCCTGGCTGGATCGACAGGGTCTGGACGGGGTGCGCGATCTCGCCGAGGCCAGCGACCATTCAGTGGCGGCCTGCGCCGCGGCATGGGCCGCCTGGCAGTGGAGCCGGGGCCGCTCCGCCTGGATCCACCCGGCCGAGCCACCGCAACACCCGTACGATTTCGCCTGCTGAACGGCGCGAAGGCGCAGCGGCACCCACCAAGCGGAGGATGTCTCCGAGAGTCGTGTGCGCGATGCGGAACGGGACGGAAATTGTGGCCGGGGGCGTTGTGTGGAGCCGTCAAGGCCTTGATTTTTCATTAAGAATTTTCGTTTTGGTTCGATCAATGTCTGCAGAAAAACCTGAGATGAACCTGTCACGCGCGCCTATCGCGCCCGCGGAGCTGCGTTTTTGACACTTCAACCCGGGGCAGCAGTCGTGCCGTGCTGCTGCACCCGCTGTTTGACCGCCTTATGCATACCGCCGTCGCCGAACGGACAGCCCTTCTCGCTACGCGTTGCGGCTCGCTTGCGATGACTACATAGGCTGCCATCGCACCCACACGGGACTTGCGTAGCAACAAGTGACCGGACGCCGGTAAGGGGGTGCAGGTAGCGCACGCCGCAGCTTACGGCGGGCGGATTTTCAATCCTTTGTGGGGGTCGCCGGGACACGTTCCCCACGGGTCAGTGCGGCAGTGCGCAAAACGGCTAACGCACATGACGGGCGCGTCAACGGCGGAGGAACCGACGCCATACGGCGTGGCCAAGTGGTTCGCGCTGTTCGCTTTCTGACAGGAAGCCGGGCATCCGGGCCCAAAGAAGGAAGGAGTGCCCCTGGATGTCTGCTGTTGGGTCTGGAGGCTCCAGCTCCGGGAGTGAACGGGACGGCGAAGACCAGGGCGGCATCAGGTCCAGATCGTGAATCCACAGCGGAGCGTCCGTTAGCCCGCCCGCCTGGCAGTAGACGAAAAGCCCGGACGGGGCCTCCGGCAAGCCCGGAAATACGCCACGCACCGGCCTTCGACGGCGGATGACCTACCAGTAAAACGGGAGCTTGTGTATCGCGCTCGGCCAGTGGGGGCATCTCGAAGGTCACCTCAAGACGGCGCTCCGCCGTGCTTCAGGTTACGAACAACACGCGCTGTCGATCGAATTTACAGTGCAATCTGCTCCGACGGAAGGACCAGTGCGACACCCGACAAAACATGGCGTAAGTTGCTGGCTGGGAGAGCCATTAAAGAATTTGGCCTGAAGTTTGCTTGAAACGTTACGCTGTGCAAAGCACGTTAATTCGAGGAGGTTGTATGATCGAAAAATACCGATTTGCCCCCATGGTTGCCCGGCTCGCCACCGCGTCGGCTCTCGCCATGTTCTGGATGCACACAGCAGCCGCCGCTCCGATAACCTCTCTGGAAGATGATCCTACATGGTCCGTGGACGGAACCGGAGAGATCGTGGATGACGCACCGGGTGACCGCGGGGCGGCGTTCATCGAGGGCGGATCTACCCTTGTAGGCGATGAGTTTGATATTTCGTCACCGGAGTTGTTCGACGGAGACCCCGTGACGGCGAGCTTCACTGTTTTCGGTCAGGCCGGAGGAGATCTTGATCTGGAGCTAGAGGCTCCGAACGATAGAGTAAGCGGAGATGAAACCTTGTCGACCGATGAGGACGGCTGGACCGATATCACGGCCACTTTTAACATCCCTTGGTTTCTCATTGGATCGGAATCTATCGCTCCAGATTTCGCCAATATCGACTTTCAGGCGGACGACGACATGTACATTGACTCGTTCGCTCTGACGGCTGAGTCATCAGATTTTGAAGGCCGGGAGTTCACTCTTGGCGAAGCGGATTTCGGTGAGGTTGCCGAGGTTCCGGTACCTGCCACATGGATCTTGATGGCTGCCGGGGTCGCTGGCTTGGGTCTGATTCGCCGTAAAAGGTTGCGCGGACAAGCGGCGGAGTAAAGGCAAGGGGCATGGACGCCCCTCCCGGTTGGGAAAGTGCTGTTCAATAGCCCTGTATCCGGCTCCATGTATCCTCCCAAAGCGTCTTGGGGAAGGAAATTGGGGCAATCCGCCTATGTAGGGCATCACCATGCAGGGTGTCTTCCTCGCCGTGAAGCCACTCCGGCACCTGGGAGACACTCGAGACCTTTGCAGCCGTCCCCTTCACGGTGTGACCAGGCCGGTCACGATGTCCACTCGGTGGCGGCCTGTGCCGCGGCATGGGCCGCCTGGCAGTGGAGCCGGGGCCGCTCCGCCTGGATCCACCCGGCCGAGCCACCGCAACACCCGTACGATTTCGCCTGTTGAGTTTGTGACTCAGCGCATTGTGGACGGATGTCGCTGGATTACTACAACAGCCTGATGGAGACCGTGCATCTTCTGCGTTCCCCGGCGAATGCCGAGCATCTCAACAAGTCCATTGCGCAATACAAGGCAGGAAAGGCCACCGAGCGTGAGCTGGTAGGCGGGGATGAGTAGTCGGCTTCTTTGCTGGACCGACGAAGCATGGAACGACTACATCTGCTGGCAAGCCCAGGATCGGAAGCCCCTCGGGCGGATCAACAAGTTGATCGCGGATGTGAAGCGGTCACCACTGGAAGGTATTGGCACGCCGGAACCTCTCAAGGAGAACCTGGCTGGTTTCTGGTCGCACCGTATTGATGACACCCATCGCCTGGTCTGTGCCGTGGACGGTTCGTCCATCACCATCATCTCCCGCCGATACCACCATTGAGCGCGATTGACGGGGCCGCTGGCCCTCGGCGAAAGGGGCCGGACCTCAGGCCGTGAGCATCCGGTACAGCTCATCCTTCAGTGCGAGGCGTTCTTTCTTCTTTTCCTCGAACGTGATGTCGGAGACGGGCACGCCTTCCTTTTCCAGGCGTTCGATTTCCTTGGTGAGGCTGCCGTAGCGTTCGAACTGCTTGCGGAAGTGGTCGTCCTGCGTTTTCAGCTCGTGAATCCGTTCTTTCAGTTCGGGAAATTCATGGGCCAGATCGTGATGTTCGATATCCATGGTCGCGCTCCGTTTGGGGGATTGAAAGGCGTCTGACAGCTGCAACGTAACAGCCGTACGGGGACGTGTTCGAGGGGCATGCCCGGGAGGCGCCTGCAAGGGAGGTTCAGCAGCCTGCGCGGGATGCGGATGCGAGAGGACGACTGCGGAAGGGGAAATGGTGGCCGGGGACGGAATCGAACCGCCGACACGGGGATTTTCAATCCCCTGCTCTACCGACTGAGCTACCCGGCCAGTACTGGCTTGCTGCGAGGTTCGCCGTGAGGCGAAGGGCGATATTAAAGCGGGCCGGGGCGCTCACGTCAAGGGTGGGCCCCGGCGCCGGCTTCAGGACTGGTTGGGGTCGACGAAGCCTTCGGGCTTTTCCGAGCCTTCGCCGAACAGGAACTTCTCCATTTCCTCTTCGAGGAACTTGCGGGCCTTGGGGTCCACCGGGGTCAGGCGATACTCGTTGATGAGCATGGTCTGGTGGCTCAGCCAGGCATTCCAGGCCTCCTTGGAGACGTTGAGGTAGATCTTCTTGCCCATCTCGCCCGGGTAGGGCGGGAAATCCAGGCCTTCGGCCTCTTTGCCGAGTTTTACGCAGTTAACGGTTCGTGCCATGGCCGGAATCCTTTTCGCTTTGCAGTAAGCCTTGTATGGGGGCCGGGATGCCTGCCGGCCGCGACTGGCCCGGTTTATACCAGATCACCCCCGGGGCATCCATGATCCCGCACTCGCCCGACGGGAGGCGGTAGCGCTGCACGCGCAGGTCGAGCTGGTAGTGGCTGAAGCCGTGGCTCAGCGCATCGCCATCCAGCGCCTCGGCGCGCGGCCAGTGGCTGCGCACCCAGGCCTCCAGCCGTTCCGGGTCTTCGGCCTCGGGCAGGGTGTACAGTCCGCCCCAGATCCCGCTGGGCGGGCGCTGTTCGAGGTAGATGCCCTCGGGCGCGTGCAGCAGGGCGGCCCAGCGCGTACGTGTCGGGCGCTCGCGTTTCGGCCGCGGGTGCGGCAGTTCGGCGGTGCGGTCCTGCAGGCGGGCGCCGCAGTCTTCGGCCACCGGGCAGGCGGCGCAGTCGGGGCGGCTGCGGGTGCACACCAGTGCGCCCAGATCCATGATCGCCTGGGTATAGTCGGCGCAGCGGCTGGCGGGGGTGCGGGCCTCGGCCTCGCGCCACAGGGTCTTCTGGCTGGCGGTGCTGCCGGGCCAGCCGTCCACCGCAGCGTGGCGGGCGAGCACGCGTTTGGCGTTGCCGTCGAGGATGGCCTCGGGGGCATCGTGTGCCTGGGCGAGGATGGCGGCGGCGGTGGAGCGCCCGATGCCGGGCAGGGCTTCCAGCGCTGCGCGTTCGCGCGGGAAATGGCCGTCGTGGTCTTCCACCACCACGCGGGCACAGCGGTGCAGGTTGCGGGCGCGGGCGTAGTAGCCGAGGCCCGCCCACAGGGCGAGGACGTCGTCCACGGGGGCGGCGGCCAGGCTCTGCACGTCCGGGAAGCGCGCGGTGAAGCGCTCGAAATACGGGATGACGGTCTCGACCCGGGTCTGCTGCAGCATGATCTCGGACACCCACACGCGGTAAGGGGTGCGCGGGTGCTGCCAGGGGAGGTCGTGGCGGCCGTGGTGGTCGAACCAGTCCAGCAGGCGTTCGGCGAAGGGTTGCATGCAGACAGGGCGGGAAGGCGTGCGCCCCGGGGCATGGGGCCCCGGGGGTGCGGTGGGTCGAGGCGTCAGTTGAAGAGGTCGCGCAGCCGTTCCTCGGCTTCTTCCTCGAGGGTGCGCTCTGCTTCTTCCTCGTCTTCGTCCGTGTCGGGTTCTTCCCCGTTATCGTCCTCTTCCTCCTCCTCGCGGGAGACGCCGAGGCGTTCCAGCAGGCGCCGGCTGGCCTCGTCGCGCAGCTCGTCCTCGTCCACACCCAGTTCCTCAGCGGCGCGTGCGCGGACGATGGATTCGAGATCGAGGCGGAAGCTCGGATCGGAGAAAGTCCCGCGGATGCGAATCGGCAGGCGGACCCCTTCAAGGTCTTCCAGCTTGCGCCCTCCCTGGCCTTCCAGGGTGTCTACCAGCGTGGCGTTCACGCGGTAGTCGAGGGACTCGTCGTTGAGGTCCGCGCTGCCCTCGCCGGTCACGCGCAGCAGGGGCGAGCTGCCCTCGAGGTCGTCATTGGAGACGACGCCGTCGTTGATGCGGAAGCTGCCGGCGATCTCGCTGAAGTCGGTCTCGCGCGGTTCGTCCGATTCGTACTCTTCGCCACGCAGGCGGGCCTCGGCGCGACGGATGATGTCGGCGATGTTGATGCCGCGCACCGCGCCGTCCTCGAAGCGCATGTTGCCGTCGCCATTGAGGTTGGCCTTGAGGTCGGACAGGGCCTCGCCGCGGGTGTTGATGTCCAGGCTCAGGTTGCCGATGCCCAGCAGCCGTGCGTCGTCGTCCTGCAGGTCTTCGAGCAGGGCGCCGATGTCGAGGCGCGTCAGGTCGGCCTGCAGGCCGTAACGTGGTTGGTCTCCGGAGGCGTCGAGCTGGATGCGGCTGGTGATGCGGCCGTCATCGTCGCCGGCGTCGTCGGGCGCGTAGGCATCGCCGCTCAGCGGGTCGATGACCCAGTCGCCTTCACGGGCCCGGACCTCGAGCTCGATGTTGCGCAGCTCCAGACCGAGGAGCTGGAGGCGCTCGTCCAGCATCAGTTGCCCGTCCACGTCCAGCGCGCGCAGGGCCTCCATCGGCAGCTCGATGCGCAGTTCTTCGGCCTCGGCTTCGTCCTCGTCGTTGCGGTCACCCTCGGTCCGCGCTTCTTCCACCTCTGGCGGGAGGTAGCGGTCGAGGTTGATCTGGTTGCCGCGCAGCTCGAAGCCGAAGTGTGGCCGGTCCCCGGTGTTGTTCAGGGTGGCGCTGCCGCTGAGGGTGGTGTCGTCCAGCGTGAACAGGAAGCGGGAGAGTTCCAGTTCGGCCGGCGTGCCCCCGCCTTCGAGCTCGAAGGCGACCCGCTGCATGGCCTCGGGATCGGTGGTGGCCGGTGCCTCCAGACCCAGCTCCTCGAACACGTGGCGCGGGTTGAAGGTGCTGGAGCGCAGTTCGCCGCGCAGTTCCGGGGTGTCGCCGGTCAGGTTGCCGACCTGCGCGCGCCCGGTGACGGTCACGTCGAGCATGCCCAGGATCAGGCGGTCCATGCGCAGGCGGGCGTCGTCTTCGTCGACCTCCACCGCCACGTCACTGTCGAAGCTCATGTCCATGGCCCGCGGCAGCGGCCCGCCCTCGGCGTTCAGCAGCATCGACATGCGGCGCACCGCATAGCGGTTGTTCAGCAGGTCGAGGTTCAGCAGGCCGTCGAGCTGGAGCCGCGTCGACAGGGCCTCTTCCAGCGGGCCGCCGTCCGCCTCCAGCTCGGCGGTGATCTCCAGCGGGGTCTCCATCCCGGGCTGGAACCGGCCGACGTTCAGGTTGAATGGGTCGAGTACCGCCCGCAGCCCGCTCTGGGCGTCGTCCCACACCACCCGGGCCCCGCGCAGGGTGATGCCGGCGATGTCGATGCGCTCCATGGCCAGACGCGATTCGGTGGGGGTGCGTTCCTCTTCGCCGTTGCCGGCCACCGCCTCGTCGCGCGCCTCGTCCGCACGCGCGGCCAGGTCGTCCCAGTTGTTGCGGCCGTCCTCGTCACGCGCGAGGTTCAGGTGCACGCCCTCGCCCACAACCTGACGGACATCCAGCTCGCGCCGCAGCAGCGGCACCACCGCCACCGCCACGTCGACCACGTCCAGGGTGGCAAAGGGTTCGTCGCCGAAGCCCTCGGCGTTGCCGAAGCGCACGTCCTCGAGACGCAGGCCGAGATTGGGGAACAGCGTCAGACTGACGTCCCCGGCCAGCTCGAGTTCGCGGCCGGTCTGCTCGTGCACCTCGGCCTCGATGCGCTCCTTGTAGTCGTTGGCGTCGAACGTCACCAGCAGATACGCGGCGACCACGATCACCACGAGGATCAGGATGCCGATCAGGCCAAACAGGCGCTTGATCCATTTCATGTTCAGGAATCTCCTTGCCGGTCGGGGGCCGTCCACGACCCGCTGCGACCGCCGTGTTTCTCCAGAAGCCGGACCCCTTCCAGCGCCATGCCCCGGTCCACGGCCTTGCACATGTCGTAGATGGTGAGCAGGGCGGTGGAGACGGCGGTCAGGGCCTCCATCTCCACGCCGGTAACGGCGTGCACCTCGCAGGTGGCGCGGGCCACCACGGCGTCATCCTCCAGTTCGAACTCCACCGCCGCGCGGCTGAGTCCGATGGGGTGGCACAACGGGATCAGGTCTCCGGTACGCTTGGCCCCCATGATACCGGCAATGCGGGCAATGCCGAGAACATCCCCTTTGGAATGATTGCCTTCGCGGACCTTCTGCAGGGTCTCCGGCTGCATGCGGATGCGGCCCTCGGCAACGGCCACGCGGTGGCTGACGGCCTTCTCGCCGACATCCACCATGTGGGCATGGCCCCGGGCGTCAAAATGGGTGAATTCGTTCATCCCGAGTATAATGCTTGTTTGGAAGCCATACGTGTAGGGTCTGCATGGCGGTAAAAGTGCTGTATTTCGCGCGTCTGCGCGAGGAACTGGGGCGTGAGGGCGACCAGCCGGAACTTCCCGGCGATGAGGTCACCGTGGCCGGGCTGTGGGAATACCTGCACGGCGAACCGCCGCCTCCGCGCCTGATGAGCGCGGTGAATCAGCACCGCGCCGGTCTGGATGCCCCGGTGCGCGACGGCGACGAGGTCGCCTTCTTCCCGCCGGTCACCGGGGGCTGAACATGACGGTCGCGATCCACCACGAGGACTTCGATCCGTGGGCGCTGCTGCGCGAGGCGGAGCAGGCGATCCCGGCCGAGGCGCGTGGCGCGGCCAGCGTGTTCGTCGGGCGCATGCGCGACTTCAACGAGGACGACGCGGTGACCGGCCTGTTCCTGGAGCACTATCCGGGCATGACCGAGCAGGAACTGGAGCGCATCGTGGAGGCTGCCCGCGCGCGCTGGCCGCTGCTGGGCGTGCATGTCGCGCATCGGGTGGGTGAAGTGAGCCCGGGCGATGCGCTGGTGCTGGTGGCGACCTGGTCGGCGCACCGCGGCGCCGCCCGCGATGCCTGCAGCGAGATCCTGGAACGGCTCAAGCACGAGGCCCCGTTCTGGAAGCGCGAGCGTCTGGCCGACGGCAGCAGCCGGTGGGTGGAACGTAACACCCCGGCCTGACCGGCACTGACCGGCCGTCCGGGCCAGTGCCCGCTCAGCCTTCGAGCAGCTCGCGCGGGTTGAAGCTCGACGACCTGGCCATCTTCTCGTACCACTCGCCGGCCTCGTCCTCCGGCGGGACATGGATCATCAGCCGCAGGTACAGGTCGCCCGGGGTCTTGCCGGGCAGACCCCTGCCCTTGAGCCGCACCTGCTTGCCCGACTGCGAACCCTTCGGCACCTTCAGGTTGACCGGTCCGTGTGGGGTCGGGGCCTCGATGGTGGCGCCCAGTGCGGCCTCCCACGGGGTGATCGGAATGTCGCGGTAGAGATCCCGTCCGTCTACCCGGTAGTGCGGGTCGGGCTTGATGCGGATCTCCAGCAGCAGGTCGCCCGGGGCACCGTTGCCGACGCCGGGGTCGCCCTGGCCGCGTACCCGTACGCGCGAGCCGTCCTTGGCGCCGGCGGGGATGCGCACCCGCTGCGGGCGTCCGCGCGGGTCGGTCACCGACAGCTCCGCGCCGTGCAGGGCCTGGTCGAGGGTGACCTCCACCACGCCCTCGCGGTCCGCCCCGCGCACGTCGAAGCCGCGCCGGCGCCCGCCGGCCGCCCCGCCGCCACCGAAGATCGATTCGAAGAAATCGGAGAAGCCGCCGAAATCGGCGCTGCCGCTGCGCGCACGCCCGCCGGCCCCGGCACCGGCTCCGGTCCAGCCGTCCCAGCCCGGCGGCGGCCGGAAGTCCTGCCCCTGGCGCCAGTTGGCGCCCAGCTGGTCGTAGGCCTTGCGCTTCTCCGGGTCCCCGAGGGCCTCGTAGGCCTCGTTGACCTCCTTGATGCGCGTCTCGGCCTGCGGATCCTTGCTGACGTCGGGGTGGTACTTGCGCGCCAGCTTGCGGTAGGCCTTCTTGATCTCGTCCTGGCTGGCGTTACGGTCCACGCCCAGGATCTTGTAGTAATCCTTGTATTCCATCTCCTGCCTCGAGTCGGAACCCCTTCGGCGGCCGGCAAGGCCGGCGGGTATGCATTCGCGTTCGGGTACCACCCGAATCCCGGGCCATCATACCCGGGATTCGGGTGCCACCGGCACCAACCAAAAGGCGCTGCCCGCTCGCGCCGGCAGCGCCCGCTGGAAGGCCCGCGCCCCGGCCGCGGCCGGGGACGCAGCCGAATGCGGATCAGCTGTCGATCTCGATCCGGCGCGGCTGCACCTTGGCCTGCTTGGGAATGCGCACTTCGAGCACGCCGTTCTGGCTGCGCGCGGAAATGTTCTCCGCATCGGCAGTATCCGGCAGCGAGAACCGACGGAAGAAGGTGCCACGCATGCGCTCCACGCGCTTGTAGCCTTCCTTCTCTTCCTCGTTCTCGTACTTGCGCTCGCCGCGCAGGGTCAGCACGCCGTTTTCCATGTGCAGTTCGATATCCTTCGGGTCCACGCCGGGTACGTCGGCATGCAGCACGTAGGCATCGGCCTCCTCGCGGATATCCACTGCGGGGCTCCAGTCGGCCGCGCTCACCGAGTCATCCCCGCCGGGTACCTCGGGCAGGCGGCCGAGTTCGCGCGAGAGCTGGTTGAGCAGGCTCCAGGGTTCGTAACGCATCATGTTCATGGCAATCCCCTCCTTCTTCGGGTGTCTTGTTGACTCATAAACCGAGATGGGGGGCGGCCCGGAGAATTCAAGGGCCCAGCCGGCGGAAATCCTGCAGGCGGAATTCGCCGTCGGTGATCAGCTCGAACAGGCCGTGGATGCCCTCGTGGGTCATGTACGGGCGCAGCAGCCGCGCCGGGAACTGGACGCTGACGCCGCCCTCGGAGATCGCGAATACGGTGGTGGAGCGCCCGGCGTAGTACTCCTCCATCATGTCCGGGGAGATGTCCAGGCGGATGCGAAAGCGCTGCATGCGGGCGGGTCCGGTGGTTCGGGGCGGTGGGCGCCGCACGGGGTCGGAGCGGGCGGGGCTGGCGCCGCGCCCCCCGGTCTCCCGTATACTGCGCGCCCGACAAATTTAGCAAGGAATCGCCATGCGCCCCAGCGGCCGACAGCCCGACGAGATGCGCCCGGTCCGTTTTACCCGGCACTTCACCCGCCATGCCGAAGGCTCGGTGCTGGTGGAATTCGGCGACACCCGGGTGCTGTGCAACGCCACCATCGAGCCCCGCGTGCCGCCCTGGCTCAAGGGCAAGGGCAAGGGCTGGGTCACCGCCGAGTACAGCATGCTGCCGCGCTCCACCCATGACCGCATGGCGCGCGAGGCGGCACGCGGCAAGCTGGGCGGACGCACCATGGAGATCCAGCGCCTGATCGGACGCGCCCTGCGCGCGGTGGTGGACCAGGAGGCGCTGGGCGAGCGCCAGATCATCGTCGACTGTGACGTGATCCAGGCCGACGGCGGGACCCGCACCGCGTCCATCTCGGGTGCCTGCGTGGCCCTGCGTGACGCGGTAGCCCACGGGCGCGAGATCGGCCTGCTGAAGAAGGATCCGCTGCATGGCCAGCTGGCCGCGGTGTCGGTTGGGATCTTCCACGGCACGCCGGTGCTGGATCTCGACTACGACGAAGACTCCGCCGCCGAGACCGACCTGAACCTGGTGATGAACGAGGCCGGCGGGGTGATCGAGATCCAGGGCACCGCCGAGGGCCACGCGTTCCGCCGCGACGAGCTGGACCGCATGCTGGATCTGGGCGAGAAGGGCATCCGTACCATCATCGACGCGCAGCGCGCGGTCCTGGGCGAGGGCTGAGGGCGTGACGGCGCAGCGCGTGGTCCTGGCGACCGGCAACCCGGGCAAGCGGCGCGAGCTGGCGGCGCTGCTGGAGCCGCTGGGCATGGACGTGGTCACGCAGACCGAACTGGGCGTGCCCGAGGCCGACGAGACCGGCCTGACCTTCGTCGAGAACGCGCTGCTGAAGGCGCGCAACGCGGCCCGGCATACCGGGCTGGCGGCGGTGGCCGACGACTCGGGGCTGGAGGTGGATGCCCTGGGTGGTGCACCGGGGATCTACTCCTCGCGCTATGCCGGGGAGAGCGGCGACGGCGCCGATGCCGCCAACAACGCGAAGCTGCTGGATGCGCTGGCGGACGTGCCGCCGGAGCGTCGCGGCGCCGGCTTCCGCGCGGTGGTGGTGTTCCTGCGCCACGCCGACGACCCCGCCCCGCTGATCGCCGAGGGTGTGTGGCGCGGGCGCATCGCCACGGCACCGTCCGGCGGAGGCGGGTTCGGCTACGATCCGCTGTTCGAGCTGCCGGAACACGGCTGCACCTCGGCCGAGCTGGCGCCGGAGGAGAAGAACCGGCTCAGTCATCGGGCCCGCGCGCTGCAGAAACTGGGCGAGGCCCTGCGGGAACGTGCCGGGAGCTGAGCCGGGGGCTATGCTCCCGGCATGACCCCGAGTTTCGATACCCCGATTCCGCTGGCGCTGTACGTGCACCTGCCGTGGTGCGTGCGCAAGTGCCCGTACTGTGATTTCAACTCCCACGAACCCCGCGGCGGCGAGCCCCCGTTCGATGCCTATGTGGCCGCCCTGCTGCGCGATCTGGAGGCGCAGCTGCCCGAGGTCTGGGGGCGGCGCATCGAGAGCGTGTTCATCGGCGGCGGGACGCCCAGCCTGTTCCCGCCCGAGGCGATGGCGGAGCTGATGTCCGGGCTGCGTGCCCTGCTGCCGCTGCGCCCGGATGTGGAGATTACGCTGGAGGCCAACCCCGGTACCGCCGACCGCGATTTCTTCCGTGGCTACCGCGAGGCGGGGATCAACCGGCTGTCGCTGGGGGTGCAGAGCTTCGACGGCGCGATGCTGCAGCGTCTCGGTCGCATCCACGGGCCCGAAGAGGCGGCCGCGGCGGTGGAACATGCCCGGGCGGCGGGTTTCGAACGGATCAACCTGGATCTGATGTTCGGTCTGCCGGGGCAGTCGGTGGCGCAGGGTATGGCGGATCTGGAAGCGGCGATCGCGCAGCGGCCCGAGCACATCTCCTGGTACCAGCTCACGCTGGAGCCCAACACCCTTTTCGCCGCCCGGCCACCGGAACTCCCGGAGGACGATGCGATTGCGGAATTGTTTGCCGCCGGCAGATCGCGTCTCGTGGAGGCCGACTATACTCGCTACGAGGTGTCCGCTTACGCGAGGGTGGGTGAGACATGCCGGCACAATCTCAATTACTGGACCTTTGGCGACTATCTCGGCATTGGTGCCGGTGCCCACGGCAAGCTTACGCAGATGCACGACGGGGCGATCATCCGCCGCGCGCGGCCGCGCCAGCCGCAGGCCTACATGGCCGATCCGGCCGGAGGGCAGGACACGCCGGTAGCGCCGCGCGAACGGCCGTTCGAGTTCATGCTGAACGCCCTGCGGCTGGTGGAGGGGGTGCCCGAGGCGCTGTTTCGCGAGCGTACCGGGCTGCCCCTGACGGCTCTGGAGCCCGGGCTGGGGCGTGCGCGCCAGCGCGGCCTGATGGATCCCGCCGGAAGCGGTGTGCTGCGTGCCACGGAGGAGGGGCTGCAGTTTCTGAATGATGTGCTGGAAAGCTTTCTGCCGGAGGCGGCCGATACCGCCTGGGAGGTGTCCCGATGACCCGACTGATCGAATTCGTGGCGTTTGTGTGTCCCTGGTGCGGGGAACCGGGCGAGATCACGGTGGATATGGTCAGCGAGGAGCAGTCCTGGGTGGAGGATTGCGGCGTGTGCTGTTCGCCCATCGTGTTCCGCCGCCTGTCCGGAGGCGATGACGAACCACCGGTCGTGGAGGCGCAGCGGGAGAGTTGATGTGATGGCGCCGGACTACGTGCCCATTTCCTGCGAGCGGTACTCCGAGCTGGAGCTGTGCATCATGCACGGGCGGTCGCTGCGGATCCGCTGGCAGTGGCACGGGATGGACCGGGTGGTGCGGGTGCGGCCGCTGGATCTGCGCACCCGGCACGGCGCGGAGTACCTGATCCTGAGCGACGCCGACGGACGGCGTCAGTGGCGGCGGCTCGACCGGTTGCGCGATTTCGAGCCGCTGGACTCCGGGGCGTCCGACTGAAGGCCCCCGCACCCGGACGCGACGTCAGGAGCGCTTCATCTGATCGAAGAACTCGGAGTTGGTCTTGGACGACTGCATGCGGCCGAGCAGGAATTCCATCGCCTCGATGTCGTCCATGCCGTGGAGGAACTTGCGCAGGATCCACAGCTTCTGCAGTTCTTCCGGGTCGGTCAGCAGTTCCTCGCGGCGGGTGCCGGAGCGGTTGACGTTGATCGCCGGGTAGATCCGCTTCTCGGCGATGCGCCGCTCCAGGTGCACCTCCATGTTGCCGGTACCCTTGAATTCCTCGTAGATCACCTCGTCCATCTTGGAGCCGGTCTCGACCAGCGCCGTGGCGAGGATGGTCAGGCTGCCGCCCTCCTCGACGTTGCGCGCGGCGCCGAAGAAGCGCTTCGGGCGGTGCAGGGCGTTGGCGTCCACGCCGCCGGTGAGCACTTTGCCGGAACTGGGCGCCACGGTGTTGTAGGCACGTGCCAGGCGGGTGATGGAGTCCAGCAGGATCACGACGTCGCGCTTGTGCTCGACCAGACGCTTGGCCTTCTCGATGACCATCTCGGCCACCTGAACATGGCGCTGCGCGGGTTCGTCGAAGGTGGAGGAGACCACCTCGCCCTGAACCATGCGGTCCATCTCGGTGACTTCCTCGGGGCGCTCGTCCACCAGCAGGACGATCAGGTAGCACTCGGGGTAGTTGGTCGCGATGCTCTGGGCGATGTTCTGCAGCATCAGCGTCTTGCCTGCCTTGGGCGGCGAGACCACCAGGCCGCGCTGGCCCTTGCCGAACGGCGCGACGATGTCGATGACGCGCGCGGTGATGTCCTCGGTGGAGCCGTTACCGCGCTCCATGCGCATGCGGTGATTGGCATGCAGCGGCGTGAGGTTCTCGAACAGGACCTTGTGCTTGGCGTTTTCCGGCGGCTCGAAGTTGATCTCCGAGACCTTCAGCAGCGCAAAGTAGCGTTCGTTGTCCTTGGGCGGGCGGATCTTGCCGGCGACCGTGTCCCCGGTGCGAAGGCCGAAGCGGCGGATCTGGCTGGGCGAGACGTACACGTCGTCGGGGCCGGCCTGGTACGAGGCATCCGGGCTGCGCAAAAAGCCGAAGCCGTCGGACAGGATCTCGAGTACGCCGTCACCGTAAATGGCCTCGCCGCTTTTTGCATGGGACTTGAGCAGGGCGAAGATGATGTCCTGCTTGCGCGCGCGGGACATGTTCTCGATGCCCTGCTTTTCGGCGAGGCCAACGATGTCGGCGGCGGTCATCCGCTTCAGTTCGGTCAGATTCATGCGTGGGGCGCTGTGCTCAACGTGGATGATCGGCGGCCGGGGGTGGCCGCTGGATTGCAAAGATGGACGGGGCAGGGGACGACTCCGGGAGAGGCCCGGGATCGACGAAACGCTGGAATGTTAAGCGGGGCGGGCGGCGGTTGCAAGCCCGCCCCGCGCGGGACCGGATTTGGCCGTGCGGCCGATCAGGTGTGCTGATCGAGGAAGGCGGTCAGCTGCGACTTGGACAGCGCCCCCACCTTGGTGGCTTCCACGTCGCCGTTCTTGAACAGCATCAGCGTCGGGATTCCGCGGATGCCGAACTTCGGCGGCGTCGACGGGTTGTCGTCGATGTTCAGTTTGGCAACCTTGACCTTGCCGGCGTATTCTTCGGCGATTTCGTCCAGAATCGGCGCGATCATCTTGCAGGGACCGCACCACTCCGCCCAGTAGTCCACCAGGACCGGCTGGTCGGACTTCAGGACATCCTCGTCGAAACTGGCGTCCGATGTATAAATGATCTTGTCGCTCACTCCGCGTCCTCATGACGTTGGTATGGCACGGTCAACCGGAGCAGCGGAACACCGTCTGTCCCGGGACCACGTAAGCCGTACTATCGACGAAGATGACGGGAAAGTTCAAGTAAAACAGTGAAGCCCGCCCGGGAGCCCCATGACTGACGCTGCGCAAGAGTCCGCCGAGCCCGCATTTGACCGTTTCGATCTGCCCGAGGCGGTGCGCGCGGGCCTGCGACGGGCCGGGTTCGACACCTGCACCCCCATCCAGGCGAAGGCGCTGCCGGTGGCTCTCGCGGGCCGGGATGTGGCGGGGCAGGCGCAGACCGGCACCGGCAAGACCGCCGCCTTCCTGATCGCGACCTTTGATCGCCTGCTGCGCCAGGCCCCTGCTGAGCAGCGCCGCCCCACCGACGTGCGCGCCCTGATCCTGGCCCCGACCCGCGAGCTGGCGATCCAGATCCACCGCGACGCCGAGCTGCTGGGCGGCGACACCGGCCTGAAGCTGGCGCTGGCCTACGGCGGTACCGACTACGATCGTCAGCGGGAGGCGCTCGCCGCCGGCGCCGATATCCTGATCGGCACGCCGGGCCGCATCATCGACTACTTCCGGCAGAAGGTCTTCGGCCTCAAGCACACGGAGGTGGTGGTGCTGGACGAGGCCGACCGCATGTTCGATCTGGGCTTCATCAAGGACGTGCGCTTCCTGATGCGCCGCTGTGCCCCGCCGAAGGAGCGGCTGTCCATGCTGTTCTCGGCGACGCTGTCGTTCCGGGTGATGGAGCTGGCCTACGAGCACATGAACAACCCGGAGAAGGTCCAGGTCGAGGCCGAGACCCTGACCGCCGACCGCGTGCGCCAGGTGGTCTACTACCCGGCCAACGAGGAAAAAATCCCGTTGCTGTTGGGGCTGGCCCGCGACCTTGGGCCGGAACGCGCGATCGTGTTCTCCAACACCAAACACGGCGCGGAGAAGGTAGCCGACTGGCTGAATGCCAACGGCCATGCGGCGGCACTGCTGTCGGGCGACGTGCCGCAGAAGAAGCGCCAGAAGCTCCTGCAGGGCTTTGCCGCCGGCGAATACACCTTCCTGGTCGCCACCGACGTGGCCGCCCGCGGGCTGCACATCCCCGAGGTCACGCATGTCTTCAACTTCGACCTGCCGCAGTCCGGGGAGGACTACGTGCACCGCATCGGGCGTACCGCGCGCGCCGGTGCCGAGGGCGATGCGATCAGTTTCGGCTGCGAGGACTCGGCCTTCTACCTGCCGGACATCGAGAGCTATCTCGGCGAACGCATCCCCACCGCCGATATCGATCGCGCTGCCCTGCCGCAGGACCTGACCCGGCCGCAGCCGCGCGAGCGCAAGCCGCGGGGCGGGCCCGGCGGCGGCCGTGGCGGGCCCCGGCGCGGCGGGTCCTCGGGGCGTTCCCGCGGCAACGGCCGCGGCCACTGAGTCCGGCGCGCCACCCGCGATGGAGACCCTTGACCTGCAGGTCGGCGATTCCTTCCGCCTGGGTGCGGATATCGAGGTCGTCGTGGTGCAGGCCGGCTGCGACGGGCAGATCCGCCTGGTCGCCAACGCGCCGGGTCACCGCGTGCAGTGGGTCGACAACGAACTGCTGATCGACCGCCACATCCGCGTGCGCTTCGACGAAAGCCGGCCCGGCCGGGTTGTGGTCGAGTCCGCCACGCCCGTGACCGTGATCCGCGGCGACACGCGCTGAGCGCCCCTTACCCCGCCTGTCGTTTCCTCTCCGGCGCGGCGGTTCCATCAGGGATTCCGGTCCGATGTCCGCGCGCTAGTTGACAACGATTCAATAGTCGTTGAACCATTGAAACATGGACAAGCTCACCGCCACCTCCATGTTCGAGTCGCTGGCCTCCGGTGTCCGTCTGGACATCGTGCGCCTGCTGGTTGGCCACGGACGCGAGGGGCTGGTCGCCGGGGAGATCGCCGAGAAACTGGAGCTGCCACGTAGCAACCTTTCGTTCCACCTCAAGACCCTGACCCGGGCCGGCCTCGTCACCGTGACCCAGGAGGGGCGTTACCAGCGTTACCGGGCGGACCTGGCCGCGATGCAGGATCTCGTGGCCTACCTGACCGCGCACTGCTGTGCGGCCGAGGAGGGCGAGTGCGAGCTTTCCGGGGTGGAGACCTCCTGCTGACATGAACGATCGCAACCAGTCCGCCGAGGAGATCTCGGCGAAAGAAGGCATGGGCCTGTTCGAGCGCTTCCTGAGTGTGTGGGTGGCGCTGTGCATCGTGGCGGGCGTTGCGCTGGGGCAGTTCTTCCCCGCGGTGCCGGAGACGCTGTCGCAATGGGAGTACGCGCAGGTCTCCATCCCGGTGGCCATCCTGATCTGGGCGATGATCTACCCGATGATGGTGCAGATCGATTTCTCCGCCATCCTCGGCGTGCGCCGCGAGCCGAAGGGCCTGACCGTCACCACCTCGGTGAACTGGCTGATCAAGCCGTTCACCATGTTCGCGATCGCCTGGTTCTTCTTCATGGTGGTCTACGCCGCGTGGATCCCGGAGGATCTGGGCCGCGAGTACCTGGCCGGGGCGATCCTGCTGGGGGCTGCGCCGTGTACCGCGATGGTGTTCGTCTGGAGCTATCTCACGCGCGGCGATGCGGCCTACACCCTGGTGCAGGTGGCGGTGAACGACATCATCCTGCTGTTCGCCTTCGCGCCCATCGTGGTCCTGCTGCTGGGGATCTCCGATATCCATGTGCCGTGGGACACGGTCGCGCTGTCGGTGCTGCTGTACATCGTGATCCCGTTCGCGGCCGGCTACCTGTCGCGCATCTGGCTGATCCGCAGAAAGGGCATCGAGTGGTTCGACAACGTCTTCATGAAACGCATCGGCCCGGTCACGCCCATCGGGTTGCTGGTGACGCTGGTCCTGCTGTTCGCGTTCCAGGGCGAGCGCATCCTGGCCAATCCGGGGCATATCCTCCTGATCGCCATCCCGCTGATCATCCAGACCTTTCTGGTGTTCTACATTGCGTATTACTGGGCGAAGGCGTGGCGTGTGCGCCACGCGGTGGCGGCCCCCGGTGCGATGATCGGCGCCAGTAACTTCTTCGAGCTGGCCGTGGCGGCCGCGATCGCGATGTTCGGCCTGCAGTCCGGTGCGGCGCTGGTGACGGTCGTTGGCGTGCTGGTGGAGGTGCCGCTGATGCTGGCGCTGGTGCGCATCGCGAATCGCACGCGCCACTGGTTCCCGACCAACAACGAGGCGCCGGGTACGTGACCACCGTGTCCCTCAGTGACGCGGCACGCGACTGGCTCGGCGGCCGGGGCGGCGAGATGACGCTGAGACTGTCCGCCCGCCACGGCTGCTGCGGTGGCCAGGCGGGCGTGCCGGTGGCCGAGCCGGGCGCGCCGCGCTCAAAGGACGGGTACGCAAGGACGCAGATCCAGGGCATCCACGTGTACGTGGCCGACGACATGGGTCCGGGTCCGTACCGGGTCGACCTCGAGGGCTTCTTCCGCTGGCGGCGTCTGGTGGTGGAAGGCGCGATTGGCCATGCGCATGAGTAGACGATGCTGGAGTGAGCCATGAGTGAAGTGCAGCGCAGCCTGAAGATTCCGGAGCTGGAGCAGGCCTTCATGAACGACGATCACCACGAAGCCGCCCGGTTGCTGGAAGCCGTGGGCCGGGCCCGCGAGGAGGGCGACGACAACGCCGTGCGGGAGGCGTTTGCGGCCTTCGTCGAGTTCAATCGGGAGCATTTCGCGCGCGAGGACGAGCTGATGGAGCGGGTCGGTTTTCCGCAGAAGGACTACAACCGGCAGGCACATGCGGCCCATCTGGCGCATTGGGAAGCCCTGCCGGCGGGAACCCGCTGAACGAAACTGGAACGAAAAAGGGCCGGCACACGCAGTGCCGGCCCTTTTCAATGGTCTGGTGCCGGCGAGAGGAGTCGAACCTCCGACCTATCGATTACGAATCGATTGCTCTACCAACTGAGCTACACCGGCTGAACGCGGCATCATAGCGGAGCCGGGCGAGTCCAACAATCCCCCGGCGGGGCGGCCGGGGTGGCGGGTCAGTGCGCGTCGCCGTCCCGTTCCGAGCCGACGCGGATGATCACGTCGACGCTCAGCACGCTGGTGCCCTCCGGCAGCGCGGGCAGGTCCTGTACGTCCACATGAGTGGGGGCGACGTCCTCGAGTTCGCCGGTTTCCACATGGAACAGGTGGTGGTGCGGCTCGAGGTTGGAGTCGTAGAACAGCCGGGACGGGTCGACCACGACCTCGCGTACCAGGCCCTTCTCGGCGAACAGCTTGAGGGTGTTGTAGACCGTGGCCTTGGAGACCCGGGATTCCTGCCGCGTCAGGCGGGCGAGGATGTGCTCCGCGCTCAGGTGCTGGTTGCGCGCGAACATCAGGCGCGCGATCTCCACCCGCTGCTCGGTCGGGGAGATCCGGTATTCATGGAGCAGCGCCCGCGCGTCGGCGGGGTCCAGCAGCTCGGTCTGGTGGGTTCCGGTCTTCATGATTAAGACGTTACAACAGCGAATTGGACCCAGTCCAGTTCCGGTTCGTGATGCGGGGCTGCGCGGATACCGTAGAATGCGCGACCGCCGGGCTGTTCGGCGGGAGGAACATTCGGCATCCGTGCGGAAAAGATGGAGCGGGTGATGGGAATCGAACCCACGTTCTCAGCTTGGGAAGCTGATGTTCTACCATTGAACTACACCCGCCTGGCCCGAAATTGTATGCGTGCCGGCGCGCCGGCTCAATGCCCGGATCACAACGGGCCCGATTCACAACGACCCCGAATCACCAATGGTGTGCCCCATGCAGATCAAGTTGAATGGAGAAGCCTGTGAAATCCCGGTGCAGCAGGAGCCGCCGACAGTGGCCGACCTGATCGAGCTGCGCGGACTGACCGGCCGCCGCCTGGCCGTCGAGGTCAACGAGACCCTGGTGCCCCGCAGCGAGCATGCCGAGCGGCGTCTGCAGGAGGGGGATCGGGTCGAGGTCGTTCAGGCAATCGGCGGGGGCTGATATTCTTGTGGGCTTGCCGCGGTCGTTGCCGCATCCCGCAATCCATAACCGAGGAGCATGCATGAGCCAGGTGGCCGCCGGATCCGCCGACGATCCGTTTCACGTCGGCGAGCGCCGTTTCCAGTCCCGTCTGCTGGTGGGCACGGGCAAGTACCGTGACCTGGAGCAGACCCGCGAGGCGATCGAGGCCAGCGGGGCCGAGATCGTGACCGTGGCGATCCGCCGCACCAACATCGGCCAGAACCCCGACGAGCCGAACCTGCTGGACGTGGTCCCGCCGGATCGCTACACCCTGCTGCCGAACACCGCCGGCTGCTACTCCGCCGAGGATGCGGTGCGCACCTGCCGGCTGGCGCGCGAGCTGCTCGACGGGCACAACCTGGTCAAGCTGGAGGTGCTGGGCGACGAGAAGACCCTGTACCCCGACGTGTTCGAGACGGTGAAGGCCGCCGAGACCCTGGTGAACGAGGGCTTCGAGGTGATGGTGTACACCACCGACGATCCGCTGCTGGCGAAGCGTCTGGAGGACATCGGTTGCCAGGCCATCATGCCGCTGGCCGCACCCATCGGCTCGGGTCTGGGGATCCAGAACCGCTACAACATCCGCGAGATCGTGGAGAACGCGTCGGTGCCGGTGCTGGTGGATGCCGGGGTGGGCACCGCGTCGGATGCGGCCATCGCGATGGAGCTGGGCTGCGACGGCGTATTGATGAACACCGCCATCGCCGCGGCCGACGATCCGGTGCGCATGGCCCATGCGATGCGTCACGCGATTGTGGCGGGCCGCGAGGCATGGCGCGCCGGGCGCATGCCGGCGCGGCGCTATGCCTCGGCCTCCTCGCCCGAGACCGGGCTGTTCTTCGCCGGCTCATGACGGTCCCGCACGAATCGCATGACAGTCGGCCCGCTGGCGGGGACGGGGGGCGCCCGGCCCACCATCGGCGCGTGCGCTCCTTCGTGCGCCGCGAGGGCCGGCTGACCACCGGTCAGCAGCGGGCGCTGGATGAATTGTGGCCGCGCTTCGGCCTGGATCCGGCGCCGGACGCCGGAGTGCTGGATCTGGCGGCGGTCTTCGGTCGCGAGGCGCCGGTGACCCTGGAGATCGGTTTCGGCGACGGCGACAGCCTCGCCGAACAGGCGGCCGCGGCGCCGGAGCGCGATTTCATCGGCACCGAGGTGCATCGCCCCGGGGTCGGGCACCTGCTGGGCGAGATCGAGCGTCGGGGGCTGACCAACCTGCGGGTCTCGGATCGCGATGCGGTGGAGCTGCTGGAGGCGCATTTCGCGCCGGGCAGCCTCGACACCGTGCAGATCTTCTTCCCCGATCCCTGGCACAAGAAGCGCCATCACAAGCGCCGCCTGGTTCAGCCGGGGTTCGTGCGCGCGCTGGCGGGCTGGATCCGGCCGGGCGGCTGGCTGCATCTGGCCACCGACTGGGCGGAGTACGCCGAGCACATGCAGGAGGTGATGGCCGGGGCGACCGAGTGGTTCGCGCCGGAGGGGCCCGTGCCACGCCCGGAGCGCCCGGCCTGGCGCCCCGAGACCAAGTTCGAGCGGCGCGGCCTGCAGCGCGGGCATGTGGTGGCGGATCTGGTGTATCGCCGTACCGGGGCCGCCGCGCCCGCCGGCTGAAGCCGCGTCGCAGGGAGGAAGGGCGGGTCAGCTCTTCTTCTTGACCACCAGCACCGCGCAGTGCGCCTGGCCGACCACGCGCTCGGAGACGGAGCCCATCAGCAGCCGCCGCAGGCCGGTCCGACCATGGCTGCCGACCACGATCAGGTCGCGGTGCAGGCGCTCCGCGACCTCGACCAGGGTGACTTCGGGACGGCCCTCCTCGAAGACCGCGTCGGTCTCCACGCCGGCCTCGCGTGCCTCGACCTGCAGGCGCTGGATCGCCTGTACGCCCTCCTGGCGGCGCTCCTCACTCTGTCCGGGCACGGCCACCGAGGCCACCGTCAGCGGAAGGCTGCAGTACTGCGCCAGTTCCATGGCCGCGAGTGCCGCGGCATCGCCCCGTTCGGAGCCGTCGGTGCCCACCAGCAGGCCGCGGTGCGGGGCCTCGGTGTCGCGCGGGACCACCATCACGTTGCAGGGCGCCAGCCCGATCACCTTGGCCGTGGCGTCGCCGACCATCAGGCGGGCCATCTCGCCGCGGGTGCGCCGACCGATCACGATCAGGCTGGCGTCGTATTCCTCGGCCACGGAGACGATCTCCTGGTGACGGTCCACGCCGTGGCGCAGGATCGCCGAGACTTCCAGACCCGCCTCGCGGGCGCGTTTTTCCAGTACGTCGAGATCGCCCTGAGCCGCCACGCTGACGTCGTGACTGCGCCGCGGCGAGAGTGCGTCGTGCTGCGTGTCCGTAGGGATGATGCGGACGATCAGCAGTCGTGCCCCGCAGCGCCCGGCGAGCTCCAGCGCCACGTTCTCGGCGGCGGTGCTGTATTCCGAGCCGTCGGTGGCGACAACGATGGTACGGAACTGGGGCTCGATCTCCCCGGACGTCGCTTCGGCCATCACGCGTTACTCCTCCTCGGTCGATCCGATCAGCATACCGGACCGGGCGCTGCCCGCGCACGCCCCGCCTCGCGTCGCGCTCCCGCAGGGTCCGGGGAGGTCCCTTCTTTGCGTCCGGCTCGCCGGGATGGAATAATCGCGCGCTCCTAATGGGTGTAGTCTGCGGGGTTCCGCGTGGCCGTCGAGGCCCGGAGCGCCGCCCCGTGTTCGTGACGCGGCATGCCCGTTCTTTATCTCGTGGCGCCGGCGCAAGGGCTCGCCGGCCTCGCTCCTTCAGGACTGGCGGTTCATGGAAAATCTGACGCTGACCACCGAAATGATCGTGGTGCTGGGGCTGCTCGCCTTCACCATCTTCCTGTTCGTCTCCGAGATCGTGCGGGTCGACATGGCCGCGATCCTGGTCATGGTCCTGATCGGGCTGCTGCCGCTGGTGTTCGGCGTGGTGCCGCTGCTGCCCGAGCTGGGCGAGCTGGTAGCGCAGGACGAGCTGTTCAGCGGTTTTGCCTCCAATGCCGTGATCTCGATCATCGCGGTGATGATCATCGGCGCCGGTCTGGACAAGACCGGGGTGATGCACAAGGTCGCCAGCTTCATCATGCGCGTGGGCGGCACCGGGGAGAAACGCATCATCCCCACGGTGTCCGGTACGGTCGGCGTGATCTCCAGCTTCATGCAGAACATCGGCGCGGCGGCGCTGTTCATGCCGGTGATGAGCCGCATCTCCAGCCGTCTGGGCATCCCGCTTTCGCGCCTGCTGATGCCGATGGGCTTCGCCGCGATCGTCGGCGGCACCATCACCCTGGTCGGTTCCAGTCCGTTGATCCTGCTGAACGACCTGCTGCCGGACGACATGGAGCGTTTCGAGCTGTTCGATGTCACGCCGATCGGTCTGGCCCTGCTGGCCACGGTGATCGTCTATTTCGTGCTGCTGGGGCGCTACGTACTGCCGTCGGCCGGCGCGCAGCCGACCGCGACCGAGGGTACGCGCGACTATTTCCAGCGGGTCTACGGCCTGTCCTACGAGATCCACGAGGTGCGTGTCGCCGAGGATGACCCGCTGGTGGGCCGTACGGTGGCCGATGTCGAGCGCGAGACCGGCGTGGCGATCGTCGGCTCCCACGCGCGCGACGAGCTGCGCATGGCGCCCTGGACCGGCTACGAGATCCAGCCCAATTCGCGTCTGGCGGTGCTGGCCAGCCCGCGCCGGATGGAAGAACTGAGCCAGAATCTGAAGCACCAGCCCTCCAGCGACCTGGAGGTGTTCGCCAGCGCCCTGGATTCCTCCCAGTCCGGGGTCGCCGAGGTCGCGATCTCGCCGGGTTCCAACCTGGCCGGCAAGACGGTCACCGAGGTCGCGATGCGGCAGACCTACGGGCTGTCGGTGATGCGCCTGCAGCGCGGCGGCGAGGTCTACCGCGAGGGTCTGCGCGACATCCCGCTGGAGCCGGGTGACATCCTGGTTGCGCACACCACCTGGACTTCGCTGGCGCGTCTGGAGAAGGACCGCGATTTCGTCGTGATCACCTCCGACTACCCGCGCGAGGAACTGCGTCCGAGCAAGGTCCCGCACGCGCTGACCTTCCTCGCGGTGTCGGTGTCGCTGATCCTGTTCACCGACCTCCAGCTGTCGATCGCGCTGCTGACCGGGGCGATCGGGATGATCCTCACCGGGGTGCTGAGCCTGGATGACGCGTACAACTCCATCAGCTGGAAGACCGTATTCCTGCTGGCCTCGCTGATCCCGCTGGGGATGGCA
This sequence comes from Thioalkalivibrio sp. ALJ24, assembly GCF_000377785.1. Taxonomy (GTDB): domain Bacteria; phylum Pseudomonadota; class Gammaproteobacteria; order Ectothiorhodospirales; family Ectothiorhodospiraceae; genus Thioalkalivibrio. The sequence continues at coordinate 74,582 of NZ_KB898732.1, forward strand.
GTGGAGAACACCGGCACCGCGGCCTGGATCGCACAGAACACCCTGGACATGCTGGGAACCGTGCCACCCTGGGTCCTGCAGGCCACGATCTTTGCGCTGGCCACGTTCTTTACCCTGGTCATGTCCAATGTGGGCGCGACCGTGCTGCTGGTGCCGCTGGCGATCAGTTTCGCGACCGCCGCCCAGGCCGCGGGCATGGACGCCGATCCGCGCGTGTTCGCGATCACCGTGGCCATCGCCACCTCCAACTCCTTCCTGATCCCGACCCACCAGGTGAATGCCCTGATCATGGGCCCCGGCGGCTACCGGGTGAAGGACTTCATGAAGGCCGGTGGCATCATGACCATTCTGTTCGGTGTGGTCGCCATGTTCATGATCAACCTGGTCTTCTGACCCCGATTCGCTGACGTTTAACGCTTGATTGCGTAAGGAGAGACCCTCATGTCCCAGAAACATCCCGTGATCGCCGTCACCGGTTCCTCGGGTGCCGGCACCTCCACCGTGAAGCGCTCGTTCGAGTCGATCTTCCGCCGCGAGCAGATCAACCCCGTGGTGATCGAGGGCGACAGCTTCCATCGCTATGACCGCAAGGCGATGAAGGCGGCCATGCAGAAAGCGGCCGACGAGGGCAACCCGCACTTCTCCCACTTTGGCCCCGAGGCCAACCTGTTCGATCGCATCGAGGATCTGTTCAAGACCTACGGCGAGACCGGTCAGGGCGAGAAGCGCTACTACCTGCACTCGGACGAAGAGGCGGAGCACCACAACCAGCGTCTCGGTACCAGCCTGGGCCCGGGCGAGTTCACCCCGTGGGAAGAGATCGAGCCGGGTTCCGACCTGATGTTCTACGAAGGCCTGCACGGGCTGGTGACGGACGGCAGCATCGATGCCTCCCAGCATGTCGATCTGGGCATCGGCGTGGTGCCGATCGTCAATCTGGAGTGGATCCAGAAGATCTTCCGCGACAACCTCGAGCGCGGTTACTCCGCCGAGGCGACCGTGGACACCATCCTGCGGCGCATGCCGGACTACGTGAACTACATCACCCCGCAGTTCTCGCGTACCGACATCAACTTCCAGCGCGTGCCGACGGTGGACACCTCCAACCCGTTCATCGCCCGCGACATCCCCACCCCGGACGAGAGCATGGTGGTGATCCGCTTCAAGGAACCCGCCCGGTTCGGCGTGGACTTCCCCTACCTGCTGAACATGATCCCGGACTCGTTCATGTCCCGGCGCAACACCATCGTGGTGCCCGGCGGCAAGATGGCCCTCGCGATGGAAGTCATCCTCGGTCCGATCATCCACGACATGCTGGCGCGCCGCGGCTGATCGCCGCGTTCGGCAGGGTCGGGTGGCGGATGACCGCCGCCCGGCGGGCCCGGGTCCACTACGGGCCGCTACGGGGCCACAGCAGGGCCGCGACCTTCGGGTGGCGGCCCTTCTTTTTGGCCGGCGTTTTTTCACTGCCCTGCCGGTTTCGGATAGGATTGCCGGCCTGTTCCCGAGATTACGGAGTCGTCGTGTTCGGATTGTTCGGTCCGCGACCGGCCCAGCAGATGGAGCGCTTCCGGGCCCGCTATACCGGGCGTTCGCTGATCGTGCACGAGGGTTTTTCCGGTGACTGGCTGGAAGAACTGCTCAAGCAGCCCGGGGGCGGCGGGCACTTCCGCATCGACAGCCGGCGCCTGCCGGCCGGGCGTCAGGCGACCCCCGTCGAGTGGCTGGTGCAGACGCACGTCCTGCCGCTCGCGTTGCCGCAGCCGCTGTTCCTCGATGTCCGCGAGGACGCGGTGCTGGCGCGCCATCTGATGCGCGGCGAGCGGGCGGTCCACCCCTCCGAGATCGCCTGGTTCCTGGAGGAGCTGGACTCGCGGCACCATGCCCGTCTGGAATTCGCCGGGAACGAACACATGCGCGTCGAGGTCGGTATCCCGGTCGAGGACAACGAGGCCCTCAGCATGCTGGAGCATCTCGGACTATGAGCGTGACCCAACCGTTTCTCTGTGCCAGCGCCACCGGCGAGGAGCCGCGCGCGCTGGCCGCCGAACTGGCCGAACAGCTGGGGGAACTGGCCCCGGCGGCGGATGGCCGGGTGCGCGTGGGCTTCGTCTACGTCGCCGACGATATCGCCCGCAACGCGCGGTTGCTGCTGCGTGAGCTGGGACGCCTGCGGCCGATCGATCATTTCGTCGGCGGCATGGGCATCGCAGTGATGGGCCGCCAGCACGAGTTCTACGACCAGCCGGCCGTGACCCTGATGGTGGGCGAGTTTCCGGCACATTCCGTGCGCCTGATCCGGAATCCGGTGCGGTCGTTCGAGGAACTGACGCGGGCCCTGGAAGGGTTCGTCGATCCCGACACGCCGGCCCGGCTGATCCTCAGCGCCGATCCACGGCTGGCGGACGTGGAAGCGATCCTCACGCGGATCGACGAGGAGACCTCGTGGTTCGCCACCGGCGGGATCAACTCCGGCGAGGACGACGCGGTGCAGATCGCCGACGGCGTGGTCAGTTCGGGGATCACCGGCATCGCCCTGCGTGACGACGTGCCTCTGGTGGCCCGCCACACCCAGGGTTGCACCCCGCTGCCCGGGCAGCATGAGCTGACCGAGACCTGGCGCAACATCGTGGTGCGTCTGAATGGGGAGCCGGCCCTGCCGGCGTTCCGGCGCATCATCGGCGACGTGCTCTCGCGCGATCTGGAACGCGCCCTGAGGTATATCCAGATCGGGTTCCCGATCCCGGGGTCGGACACAGGGGACTACCGCGTGCGCAACATCATCGGCATCGATCTGGACCAGGAACTGCTGGCGGTGGGCGAGCCCCTGGAGCAGGGTTCGCGGGTATTGTTCGTGCGTCGCGACGGGCAGTCGGCGCACGAGGACCTCGAGCGCATGCTGGCGCAGATCCGCGAGCAGTGCCCGGACGGGATCCGTGGCGCGGTCTACGTGTCCTGTCTGGGCCGCGGGCGCCATCAGTTCGTGCACGAGGACGTGGAGCTGGGGACCGTGCAGCGGGTCCTGGGCGACGTGCCGCTGGTCGGTTTCTTTGCCAATGGCGAGATCTTTTCCAATCGCCTGTACGGTTATACCGGCGTGCTGACGCTGTTCACCTGACGACGCCCCGCCGGGGCAGGGGAGAGGCATGGAATATCGCAAGCTGGGTCGCACCGGCATCGACGTGAGCCTGATCGGCCTGGGCACCATGACCTGGGGCGAACAGAACACCGAGGCCGAGGCCTTCGAGCAGCTGGATTATGCGCTGGAGCGCGGTATCAACCTGATTGATGCGGCGGAGATGTACCCGGTGCCGCCGCGCGCCGAGACCCAGGGGCTGACCGAACGCTACATCGGCAACTGGCTGCGCTCGCGCGGCTGCCGCGACCGCGTGGTGCTGGCCTCCAAGGTCGCCGGGCCGGGTATGGACTATCTGCGCGGCGGCACGCAGCTGACCCGCGAGCACGTCGAACAGGCCGTGGATGCCAGCCTGGAACGCCTGCAGACCGACTGCATCGACCTCTATCAGGTGCACTGGCCGGCACGTTCGACCAACTTCTTCGGCAAGCTGGGCTATAACCACGATCCGGACGACCGCGCCACGCCGATCGAGGAGACCGCCGCCGCGCTGAAGGACGTGGTCGCCAGCGGGCGCGTGCGCTACATCGGCATCTCCAACGAGACGCCCTGGGGCTTCATGGAATGGCTGCGCCAGCACGAGCGCGGGCTGGCCGAGCGCATCGTCTCCATCCAGAATCCCTACAGCCTGCTGAACCGCAGCTTCGAGGCCGGTCTCGCCGAGATGGCGATCCGCGAGGATGCGGGTCTGCTGGCCTATTCGCCGCTGGCCTTCGGCATGCTCTCCGGCAAGTATCGTGACGGACGCAAGCCCGAGGGGGCGCGGCTGACGCTGTACGAGCGCTTCCAGCGCTACAGCAATCCGCAGGCGCTGGCGGCCACCGAAGAATACGCGCGCCTGGCCGAGGACCACGGGCTGACGCCGACGCAGCTGGCGCTGGCCTTCGTCAACCGGCAGCCGTTCGTGACCAGCAACCTGATCGGGGCGACCACCATGGAACAGCTGCGCGAGAACATCGACTCGGTGAACGTGGCGCTGTCGGACGAGATCCTGCAGGCCATCGAGGACATCCACGCCCGCTATACCTACCCCAGCCCGTAACCCGGGGCCGCGACGTGGAGCTGTTCGACACCCACGTCCATCTCGATCTGGATCCGTTCGATCCGGACCGCCCGGCGGTGCTGGATCGCGCCCGCGCCGCCGGGGTCACGCAGATGGTCCTGCCCGGCGTGAACCGCGATCGCTGGGCGGACATGGATGCCCTGGCCCGGCGCGAGCCGGGGCTGTACGTGGCTCGCGGCCTGCATCCGGTGTTTCTCGAACAGCACGCCGACGCGGATCTGGACGCCCTGGACGCCGCCCTGGATGCCGATCCGCAGGCGGTGGCGGTGGGCGAGACCGGGCTCGACGGCTTCGTGGCGGGGCTCGACTTCGATACCCAGTGGCGGTTCTACACCGCGCAGCTGGCGATCGCGCATAACCACGACCTGCCGGTGATCCTGCACTGCCGGCGCGCGGTGGACGCGATCCTCAAGGGGCTGCGCCAGTACCCGGGCGTGACCGCCATCCTGCACAGCTTCTCCGGCAGCGAACAGCAGGCGCGACAGGCGGTGGATCGGGGCTGCGTGCTGGGGTTCGGCGGACCGGTGACCTATGAGCGTGCGCGACGCCTGCAGAGGATCGTGCGCGACCTGCCCGAGGAGGCCCTGGTGCTGGAGACCGACGCCCCGGACCAGCCGCTGGCCGGGCATCGCGGCGAGCGCAACGAACCGGCGATGATCGCCCGGGTCAACGAGGCCGTGGCGCGATTGCGCAACACGGACCCGTCCAGCACCGCTATACTCACAACCCGGAATGCACGCCGGGTCTTCCGGCTGGACATGGTCCGGACCGATGAGCAGCACTGACGATCTGCCACACGACGCCTATACCGAACGCACCGATCTCCTGCTGGGGGCGGATGTCACGGCGGGACTGCGGGACCGGCACGTATGCATTGCCGGGCTGGGCGGGGTGGGCAGTTATGCCGCCGAGGCCATCGCCCGCGCCGGGGTCGGCCGCCTGACCCTGGTCGATCACGACGTGGTCGCGCCTTCCAACCTCAACCGCCAGCTGGTGGCGCTGCGGTCCACCGTGCAGCACCCCAAGACCGACGTGATGGCCGAGCGGATCCGCGACATCGATCCGGCGATCGCGGTCACCGTCCGGCGCGAGTTCCTCAACCCGGATACGGTCGCCGACCTGATCCCGGAGGACACCGACTACGTGCTGGATGCGATCGACTCCATCGCCTGCAAGGCGGCGCTGGTAGCCGGCGCGCAGGCCCGCAGGGTGCCGGTGATCTCGGCCATGGGTGCCGGCGGGCGGATCGATCCGCGGGCGGTCCGGGTCGGGCCGCTGGACGGTACCCGGGTGTGTCCGCTGGCGCGGCAGATGCGCAAGCGCCTGCGGCGGCTGGATGCGCGGCTGGACTATCCCGTGGTGTTCTCCATCGAGAATCCGCGCAAGGGCACCGAGCATCGGCCGGTGGACGGACCACTGGGCGGGCGGCCGCGCTCGGTCAACGGCACCATCTCCTATCTGCCGGCGCTGTTCGGCCTGACCGCGGCCGGCGAGGTGATCCGCAGCCTGATCGACCGCTGAGCCGGCCTCGTTCGCCTGCAAGCAGGCGCCTGTGCGAACCGTCAGGGCCCGGGGCGTTCAGCCCTTGCGCCGCTTGCGGCTCTCCTCGGCGTGCTTGAGCACCAGGGCCAGGTTCTGTTTCTCGATCTCGGTGACCTGCGGGTCCTGATTCACCGCCTGGCGCAGGTGGCCGATCAGCCGATCCAGTTCCTCGCGGCTGATCTGCTGGAAGTTGAAGCCGCCGCCGTAACGGGATTCCAGTTCGTCCCAGTAGTCGGCCAGCGGCGGACGGTAGTCGTCGGTCATGCGTGTCTCCCGGTCGGGCCGGCGTGTGTGTGCGCCGCAGTGTAGCGGCTCGGCGAGCGGCTGTCGGCCCACCGGCGGCCGGCGAGTTTCCCTCCGGCTGCGGGTTGCGGTGTAATGGCGCCCCCGAACCGGACTGTCTGCGAGCCGCATGCCGATTACCGCCATCTATCCCGGCACCTTCGACCCCGTAACCCATGGGCATACCGACATCGTACGTCGCGGGGCCTGCCTGTTCGACCGGGTGGTGGTGGCGGTGGCCGCGAACCCCGGCAAGAGCCCGGCGTTCCCGCTGGAGACCCGCGTGGAGCTGACCCGCGAGGCCCTGAAGGATGTTCCGCGGGTGGAGGTGATCGGCTTCGATTCCCTGCTGGCTCACTTCGTGCGCGACCAGCAGGCCACGGTGATCCTGCGCGGCCTGCGTGCGGTCTCCGACTTCGAGCACGAATTCCAGCTGGCCGCCATGAACCGCCAGCTCGCACCCGAGGTCGAAACCCTGTTCCTGACGCCGGCGGAAGAATACAGCTTTGTCTCGTCCAGTCTGGTACGGGAAATCGCGCGTCTGGGCGGCGATGTCTCAAAATTCGTGAGTCCCGGGGTGGCGCGCATGCTGGCCCGGGATCCCGGGGTGGCCGACTGACCGGTTGCACCCGTTCCTGGCCCGAGGAGGAAAAGCCATGGCCCTGATGATCACCGACGAATGCATCAACTGTGACGTTTGCGAACCGGAGTGCCCGAACGAGGCCATCTACCCGGGCGACGAGATCTACGAGATCGATCCCAACCTGTGCACCGAGTGCGTGGGGCACTACGACGAGCCGCAGTGCCAGCAGGTCTGCCCGGTGGACTGCATCCCCCTGGATCCGGATCACAAGGAGACCCGCGAGCAGCTGATGGCCAAATACGAAGCCCTGATGGCGGCGAAGTAAGCGGGGCGGTCCGTCATGCGCCGCCACCTCCTGACCGTCACGCTGTTCGGCCTGCTCGCGGCCCCGCTTGCCTCCCCGGTCGTGGCCGGGCCCGCCGAGACGCCTGCCGATACGCCCGGCGAACACGCCGTCGCCACCGCCCACCCCGAGGCCACCGCGGCTGGCGAGGCGATCCTCGCCGACGGCGGCAATGCCTTCGACGCGGCGGTGGCGATCACCGCGGCGCTGGGTGTCGCGGAGCCCTACGGCTCCGGGCTGGGCGGCGGGGGCTTCTTTCTGCTGTATGAGGCGGACCGCGACCGCACGCTGATGCTCGATGCGCGCGAGACCGCGCCCGCCGCGGCCGATCGTGACATGTACCTGGACGACGACGGCGAGGTCATCGACGGGCTGTCGCTGGACGGGGTGCTGGCGGCGGGTATCCCGGGGATGCCGGCGGGGATGGATCATCTGGCGACGGAATACGGCGCGCTGTCGCTGGAACGCAGCCTGGCCCCGGCGATCCGCCTGGCGGAGGAAGGCGTGACCGTCGGGCCGCGTTATCAGCAGATGGCCGAGTTCCGGCACCAGGCGCTGCGCGACGGCGCCGATGCCGCTGGGATCTTCCTGCGCGATGGCGGGCCGCCGGAGGCCGGCGCGGAGCTGGTGCAGCCGGATCTGGCCGACACCCTGCGGCGCCTCGCGGACCAGGGCCGTGACGGCTTCTACACCGGCGAGCTGGCGCAGACCCTGGTGGAGGGCGTGCGCGAGGCCGGGGGGATCTGGAGTACCGAAGATCTGGCGGGCTACGAGGTCGTGGAGCGCGATCCGGTGCGCCTGGAGTGGAACGGCGCCGAGATCGTGACCGCCGCGCCGCCGTCCTCCGGGGGCGTGGCCATCGGCCAGATCCTCAATATCCTGTCCTTCCACGACCTGGACGCGATGGAGGAGGATGCCCGCGTCCACCTGATCCTGGAAGCGATGCGCCGGGCCTACCGTGACCGCGCCGAGTACCTGGGCGATCCGGATCATGTCGACATGCCGCTGCAGCGGCTGCTGTCACGCGACTATGCCGCCGGCCTGCGCGCCGGTATCCACCCCGATCAGGCGACCCCCAGCGACAGCCTGCCGCCGGTGGTGGAGCCGGAGAACCGTCCCGGGACCGATGGCGCGGCGGAGAGCCCGCAGACCACGCATTTCTCGGTGATGGACGCCGACGGCAACCGCGTGGCCGCGACCCTGACGCTGAACTATCCGTTCGGCTCCGGCTACGTGGTCCCGGGGACCGGCGTCCTGCTGAACAACGAAATGGACGACTTCTCCGCCAAGCCGGGCGAGCCCAACGCCTACGGCCTGATCGGCTTCGAGGCCAATGCCATCGCCCCGCAGCGGCGGCCGCTGTCGTCCATGAGCCCCACGTTCGTGGACACCGGCGATCGCGTGGCGATCCTCGGCACGCCGGGGGGCAGCCGCATCATCACCATGGTGCTGCACGGCATCCTCGGTGTGGTCGACGGCCAGTCGATCGACGAGGTGGTGGAGGCGCCGCGCTGGCACCACCAGTACCTGCCCGACCGGGTCGAATTCGAGACCGGGGCCTTCGACACCGAGCTGCGCGGCAAGCTGGTGCAGCGCGGCCATCGTCTGACCCCGCAGGTGCGCCCGTTCGGCGACATGCAGGCGGTGCTGTGGGAGCGTGAGGCCGGGCGGCTGGAGGCGGCCTCGGATCCGCGCGGCGAGGGCGAGGCGCGCGTCTTCGGCCGCTAAACGGAAATACGCGTCAGCGCTGGCAGCTCGGGCAGTAGGCGCTGGCCCGCTGACCCACGCTGCGGGTGCGGATCGACGTACCGCAGACCCGGCAGGGTTCCCCGGCGCGCCCGTAGATCCGCAGTTCCTGACGGAAGTAGCCGTGGCTGCCGTCCTCGCGCAGGAAATCGCGCAGGGTCGTGCCGCCGCGTTCGATGGCGGCCGCCAGCACCGTCTTTACGTGCCCGGCCAGGCGGCGGTATTCGGTGCGGGTTACGCGGCCCGCCGCGCGCCCCGGCCGGATGCCCGCGAGGAACAGCGCCTCGGTCGCGTAGATGTTGCCGACGCCGACCACCGTCGCCTGATCCATCAGGAAGGCCTTGACCGGTCCGCGCCGGCCGCGACTGCGCCGGAACAGGTAGTCGCCGTCCATGTCCGCGTCCAGCGGTTCGGGCCCCAGGCGCTCGAGCAGCGGATGGGTGTCGGGGCCGCCGTCGGGCGCGGGGTCCAGTGGCAGACAGCAGCCGAAGCGTCGCGGATCGTGCAGACGGATCTCGTGGCCGTTGTCGAGCATCAGGCGCAGGTGATCGTGGCGCCGCAGCGGCGTATCCGGGGCGCAGTGGCGCAGGCTGCCGGACATCCCCAGATGCAGCAGCAGCCCGGTAGCATCGGTATCCAGCAGCAGGTACTTGGCCCGCCGCCGCAGGCCGCGCACGGTGGCGCCGGCGATCCGCGCCGGGAGGTCCGCCGGGACCGGCCAGCGCAGCCGCGCGTCACGCACCTCCAGGTGCAGTATGCGGCGTTCGCGAAGCAGGGGTTCGAGGCCGCGCCGGGTGGTCTCCACCTCCGGCAGTTCAGGCATGCACGCCCTCGATCTCGATCAGCAGCTCCTGGCGGCAGACGTCACCGCGCACCCATTGCACCGGCGGGGTCCGTTCACCGTAGTGCTCGCGCAGGATCGCCTCCACGGTGTCGCGATGTTCCGGGTGGCGCAGATAGACCCGCAGCCAGCGCAGTCCGGGCAAATCGGCGCCGCCCTCGGCCTGCAGCGTGTCCAGGTTGGCGAGGGTCTCGCGGGCCTGCCCGGCGATATCGCCGGGGTGCCGGCTCTCGTGCCCGGTGATGCTGGCGGTGCCGGAGATCAGCAGCATCGGGCCCCGCGGCGTCTCGATGCGGGTCGCGCGGGCGAAGCTGGGGCTCTTCGGGCTGTAGCGCTCCGGATAGTGGTAGGCGCTGACCTGGCGGGGGTTTTCCACCGGCGCGCCGGGTTCGCGCGCGGCAATCGCATGCACGAACAGTCCGGCGTGGTCGGAACCGATGGCGGTGGCCGCAGGCATGCTGCCGAGCGGGATGTCCAGGGCCTCCAGGGCCTCGGCACGGCCGATGCAGAAGGCCTGATAGCGTTCCAGGCCATCTTCGGGTTCGTGGATCCGACCGAAGAAGTTCCACATGCGCAGCAGGTAGGGGTAGCCGGCTTCGCGGCAGGCGGACACCAGGTCGCGGTACACCGTGCGGGTGCGCGTGCGGAGGTCATCGTCCGGTTCCGCGCGGGCGATGAACAGCACGTCGCCATGGGGCACCCGGTGAAAGCCGCCCTCCGTGGTCGCCGGCGCGGCAGCCGGTCCGGCGAACCACTGCTCCTCCGGGACCGCGGTGCCCAGTGGCGCCAGTCCGGGATCCACTTGCAGGCCCTGTCCGTCGGTTCCGGCCGTCTGAACCCCGGGGGTGCCTGCCGGATGCAGGCGGAGCCCCGGCGGATGCGTGACCGCCCCTGCGGCTGCCTGCCGGGCCCGTGGGTCGTGCAGTCTCGTGTCCAGGTCGACGGTCATGCGCTGCTCTCCCCCTGCATCTCCGCGAGCATGCCCTCCGTCCAGCGAACGGCCTCCAGGTACAGGCGCCCGGCGACCTGGGGCGAGATCGGCGAGACCTCGAACGGGAAGCGCCGGTCCGGATCCTCGAAAGATTCGATGATGCGGGGGACGGCCCCAAGCTCCCCGCTTTGTTCCAGCAGGGCCTCCTCCACCGCCGGGCTCAGGTTCAGCTCGTTGAGGACCCGGTGCAGCGGTATCCCCAGCACCCGGTCCAGCCCGGACAACAGGCCGAGGGTGAAGTAGCGCTCGGCCTCGTTGGGCACACCCGAAGGCGCGGCCAGCAGTGCGGCCATGCGGGCGCGGATCATCACCTGCTCCAGACCCTGGCGTTGCGGGGTGCTGGTGTGCAGGGCCGCGATCATCGCCAGCGAGCGAATCCGGGCGGTCCCCAGGAGCACGATTGCCTCGCGCAGGGTCTCGATCGGGCGCCGCCGCCGCAGCATCGGGCTGTTCGCCTGGCGCAGCACATGGATGGCCAGATCCGGATGGGCGGTGATCTCCTCGGCCAGGGCATCCACGGTTATGTCCGGATCCTGCAGCCGTTCGATCAGATGCAGCAGCCCGACCTCGAGTTGCTCCAGGCGCTGGCCCTCGACCACGTTGGGATAGGACAGGAAAAAGCCCTGGTAATAGAGGAAGCCCAGTTTCCGGCAGGTCTCGTACGTCGCGGAGTCCTCGACCTTCTCCGCGAGGAGTTCCACGTTGAAGGGCCGCAGGCGTTCGATCTCTGCACGCAGGCCGTCGCCGTCGAAGGCCAGCAGGTCCAGTTTCACGATGTCGGCCAGTTCGATCAGCGGCGAATCCTGTTCGCGGAACTGGTAGTCGTCCAGGGCGATGCGAAAGCCGCGTTCCTTCAGGCGCCGGACCGCCGCGATCACCTCGTCGTCAACCACAATGTCCTCGAGGATCTCGAGGACCACCTGCTCGGGTGGCAGGCTCTGCAGGACCTCGTGTTCCAGGAAGCCGCGCGGCAGGTTCACGAACGCCAGGTGTTCCCCCACCAGGTTCTCCATGCCGATGTCGATGAAGGCGCTGTGCAGCAGGTCGGAGGTGGCGAGATCGCCGTCCACCACGTTGGCCCGGCTGTCGCTGGCACCGGCCCGGAACAGCAGTTCGAATCCGATGATGCTTTCATCCCCATCAAAAATGGGTTGCCGTCCGACGAAAATTGGCTGCATTCTTGTGTTCTGCGAACGAAGTGGATCGGTCCTGCCTGCGTGACACGGGCCGGCAACAAGAGGAAACGCGACATGGATTCCATCAACGCGCCGTTCGGGGAAATCGTGGAGCTGCGGCAGATCCTGCACGACTCCGGGGTGCCCCTGCTGCGGGTCATTATCCGCGATGGCGAACGTTACACCAAGATCGAACTGGACCCGGCCACGGCCCATCGCTGGGGCAAGCTGATGACCCGCTGGGCCGAGGACGTCGCGCAGACCCGGGGCAGCGAAGCCTGACCCCGCGGAAGCGTTCCCCGCCCCGGCTCCGGCCACAAAAAAGCCCGGCATCGCCGGGCTTCTTCATGCGAGCGCGACACGACAGGTCGCGCTTACTTGATCTTGGCTTCCTTGTACATCACGTGCTTGCGGATGACGGGATCGAACTTCTTGATCTCCATCTTTTCGGGCATGTTCCGCTTGTTCTTCGTGGTGGTGTAGAAGTGCCCGGTGCCGGCGGAGGACACCAGACGGATCTTGTCGCGTGCGGTCTTGGCAGCCATCGTGACGTCTCCTTAAACCTTTTCGCCGCGGGCCCGGCAGTCGGCGAGGACCGCGTCGATGCCGCGCTTGTCGATGATGCGCATGCCCTTGCTGCTCAGGCGCAGCTTGACGAACCGCTTTTCGCTTTCCACCCAGAAACGATGGGTGTGCAGGTTCGGCAGGAAGCGACGCCGCGTCTTCCGCTGGGAATGCGAGACATTGTTACCGGTAGCCGGGCGCTTGCCCGTCACCTGACATACTCGGGACATCGGGGCTACTCCAGATGTTCGGGTCGGGACGAAAGACCGCGGATCCTAGCCGATTACGGGGGGCGTTGCAAGCGTCTTGACGCTTCGTCATGGCGCGATGGACGGCGAAGGCCGCCCGCCGCGTCTATCTTCCGACACAGCACAAATAATGACAGCCGGTAACGGAGGGGACGGGAATGAGAGCAGTGACGATGACACGCGGCATCGCCGGGATGGTCCTGGCCGGGATGATGGCCGGGCCACTGGCGGCGGACGAGGCGCAGACCGGCGACGGACAGTGGTGGTGGGACGACGACTGGTGGGAAGAGGGGCAGCTGAACCCCGATATCGAAAACCACGAGGTCGAGGTGGAACGCCTGGAATACGAGCGTGATGACGTGTTCGTTCCGGCCATGGTCGCGCGCCCGGCGGACGGAGAGGACTATCCGGCCATCCTGTGGTCGCACGGGCGGCGCGGGCTGGACCATCTGGCCGAATTGCACGTGAAGCGGCTGGCGGCACGCGGATTCGTGGTGCTGGCGCCGGATCTGTATACCGGTCGTTTCATCGAATCCCACCCGCTGGATCACGACTACGAGCTGGAAGGGGATCTCGACCGCGGGCTGGACGTCCTGCTGGAACGCGACGACATCCTCGGAGACCGCGCCTGCCTGGTGTCCATTACCCGCGGCGGATACAAGACCCTCAAGGTCGCGGTGACTTATGAACGCCAGGTTCAAGACGTGGCCTGCTGGGCCGGGTACTACCCGCACGTGCAGGACCCGAACCTGGGCGAACCGCATCAGGTGTATCGCTACGCCAACGAGTTCAATCAGCTGGAGATCCCGGTGATGATCCTGATCGGCGACGAGGAGCAGTACCAGCGCCACCGTACGGCGAAGATGGCCGCCGACGGGCTGAAGGATCGGGGCGGTGATGTCACCTGGATCGAGTACCCCGGCGTGGGTCGGGGGTTCGACTTCCGCAACGGCAACAACCGCACCTTCGCCGATGACCTCGCGGCGCGCGATGCGATGATGCGTGTCACCCGCTTCGCCAACCAGCACCTGCGGGACGACTGAACGCCGCGGCCCTCCGGGGTGTCAGCTTCCGAAGCGGGGACACGTGTGATCGAGGAGACGGTGCAATGAAAAAGAGCGTGGTGTGGGTGGCGGCCACTACGGCAATGCTGGCGGGGCCGGTGCAGGCCGACCCGGCCGGTGTCGCGCACGGTCTGGATGCCCGCGATCGAGCCCTGGTGCATGCCGACGGGATGCGGGCCGAGGATGCGTTCATGGCGCTCGGGGCCCTGGCGGTCAAGGGTCGCCTGATGCGCGACAGTGAACTGAGCCACGAGGCCTACCGCCCTGAGCTGGGGGAGGAGCCGATGCGGCGGGTCGGCGAGACCTGGCTCGGCCTGCTGGAGGCGGTGGATCGTGACCTGCTGGAAGAGGGGCGTCTGCGTGCGCGGGTCGGTGGTGATGCGGAGGCCGAACCGGCGGCCTATGCCGAGGCGGCGTACCTCTACCACATGCATCACAGTGGCGGGCGCTTCGAGCATCTCGATCTGTACGATGCGATCACCCATGACCCGCCGCCGGTGATGGCGGCGCTGACCTCTCACCTGGTGAACGAGCGTTACGCCGACGGCGAGGTGGCCACTGCCGGGGATTCGGAAGCGGATGCCCTGGCCTACGGCCTGGATGCCCTGCACGCACCGGCCTATGCATGGGTGCGCCAGCAAAAACCGGGTGGCGAGGACGACATGGGCCGGCTCGAGCGCGAGACCCTCGCGGGCTGGCTCGGCCACACGCGCGACGACATGGTCGCGATCGCCCGCTCCATGGCGGACACCGCCGAGGCCGCCTGGGACGAAGACGCCGGGATGTTCGTGCGCGACGGCGGCGCGCGCTGGTCGGTGGATCAGATCGGAGCCCTGCTGCGAGGGCTCAAGGGGACCTACGAGACGCTCTACCTGTTCGGGGATGCGGACGACCGGGAACGGGCCGGGGTCCTTGCGGATCGCACCGCGTCGGTGACCCGGGCCCTGGTGGCCGAAGACGGTCCCGTGCGCGACTGGGGCCTGCCGGCCGAGGTGGAATTCGTGGACGGCGAGGCGCGTGCTGCCTCGGATCACGTGGATGTCGCGGCACAATGGCGGTTCGTCCACCAGGTCACCGGTGGATTTTCCCTGCTGCGCGAGCGCGAAGGGACCGCAAGGCTGCTGGGCGAGCGCGCACCGGAGCTGGAAGCCGAGCTGGGCGCGGCCATCGACCGGCTGCTGCAGGGGGCACTGGAACACCAGCCGGATACCGGTATCGTGCCCGCCCGGCTCGCCTACGCGGACGGATCGGTGACCGACCCCTCGGTGACCCTGCCGTCGGTGGCCGGCTTCATGATGGCCGTGGCCAACGGCTACCGCACGGGCGAGGCCTTCGACCACCCGGCGGCGTGGGAGGATGACGCTGCGCTGGCCGAGCGCAGCCGGGCGCTGTACGACACCTTCGTCGAGCACGGAGAGCTCCTGAGTCGCAAGCTGATCATCCGGGAGTGAGTCGCCATGTCGGTAGTCGGTCCGCACCCGAACACCCGGACTTCCACGGCGCCCGTCGCGCTGCTCGCGCCCGCCCTGGCAGTGTCCGCTCTGGCGGTTCCGGCGGGCGCGTCCGGCGACGACACCCCGGTGCTGGATCCGGTGGAGGTCACGGCGCCGCGGCTGACGACACCGCTGGCCGAGCTGCCGGCATCGGTCAGCCGGGTGGACGGGCGTCAGGCCACCGAGGCGCGCCAGGGGCTGCAGCTGGACGAGGCGCTCAACCGGGTGCCCGGGCTGTATGCGCAGAACCGCCACAACTTCGCCCAGGACGTGCGCATCTCCATCCGTGGCTTCGGCTCGCGGGCGCCGTTCGGAGTGCGCGGGCTGCGCATCCTGCAGGACGGCATCCCCGAGACCACGCCCGACGGGCAGTCGCAGGTGGATGCGATCGACCTGCTGAACATCCGTGACATCGAGGTGCTGCGCGGGCCCAGTGCGGCGCTGTACGGAAACGCCTCGGGCGGGGTGATATCGATCCGCACCCGCGACGGCAGCGAGCCCCGCGGGCATGGGGGCGGAGTGCTGGCGGGCTCGCACGGGTTCCGCCGGCTGGAGGCGACCAGCGAGGCGGATCTCGGCGAGCACCGCTACTCGCTGACCGCGCACGACTTCCGCATGGATGGCTACCGTGACCAGTCGCGGGCGGAAAAGCGCTATCTGCGTCTGCATACGGCAAGCGAACTGGGCGCGGGCACGCTGCGCACCCACCTGCGCTACCTCGATGCCCCGCGTACCGACGACCCGGGCGGGCTGACCCGCGACGAGCTGCGCGAGGATCGGCGCCAGGCGGCTCCGAACGCCGAGTTGCTGGACTCGACTCAGGAGGCCGAACAGCTGACCGCCGGGCTGCGCTGGGAACAGCCGGTGGGGGACGCCGAACTGCGCGTCGGCGGATTCTGGACGCAGCGCGACTACGCCCAGCAGCTGCCGTTTCCGGGGGACAGCCGGGTGGCCTACGAGCGCGACTTCTACGGGCTGAATGCGCAGCTGGAGGGCGATCTCGGGCCAACGCGCTGGCTGGCGGGCGTGGATCTGGAGGAGCAGCGCGACGAGCGGACGCGCCGCTGCACTTCGGGCACGTTCGTGCCCGGTCAGGTGGATTGTGACCCGGACGCCGTGATCGGCGATCTCGCTCTGGAGCAGACCGAACGCGCCCGCACTCGCGGCGCCTTCCTGCATACCGACACCCTGCTGGGCGAGGACTGGAACCTGGTGCTGGGGGCGCGTCACGATCGTATCCGTTTCCGCATCGACGATGACTTCGCCGAGTCCGAGGAGATCGACGAGCCGGACCGTTCCGACAGCCGGACCTATCGCGAGGAGAGCCTAATGGCCGGGCTGGTGTGGCATTTCCGCCCGGGACAGCGGGCCTGGGTCAACGTGGCCACCAATTTCGAGACCCCGACCTTCACCGAATTCGCCAATCCCGAAGGGGACGGTTCCAGGGGCGGTTTCAACCCGGACCTGGAACCGCAGAGGGCACGCAGCCTGGAGCTGGGCTGGCGCGGCGAACAGGGTGCGTTCGGCTGGGAGGCGGTGGTCTGGAGTACACGGGTGCGCGATGAGATCACGCCGTTTCAGCTCGAAGACGCGGGCGATCGGGATTTCTACACCAATGCCGGGCGCACCGCGCGCGACGGGCTGGAACTGGCGCTGGACTGGCAGGCGACGCCGCAATGGACCCTGAGCGGGGCCTTCACCCTCAATGATTTCCGCTTTCGCGAATACGAAGACGTCGAAGGCGTGCGCCACGACGGCAATCGGCTGCCCGGACTCCCGCGCGAGCAGCTGTTCCTGGAGGCCGACTGGCGCGAGGCCCCGTGGTTCGTCACCGTGGATGCCCTGCACGCCGGGGCGCGCTACGCCGACGACGCCAACGACGAGCGCGTCGGCTCGCAGACCACGGTCAACCTGCGCGCCGGGCGCGAGTGGAGCCGCAACGGGGCGAACATCGAAACCTTCGTCGGTGCGGACAATCTGCTGGATGCGGACAACATCGACAACGTGCGCATCAATGCCAACTTCGGACGGCATTACGAACCCGCTCCGGGCCTGACCCTGCGCGCGGGCCTGCGGGTGACCTTCGGGGATTAACCCCGGCGGTCGGGCGGATCGTCGGGGCCATCGGGGCCGCCGGGGCCGTGCTCGTCGCGGTGGCGGGGCGGTTCGATCTCGTCGAGGCGACCCTGCTCGATCTTGCGCAGGGTCTCGGCGTCGGTGGGGTCGTCGGGGTCTTCTTCCCATTCGTAGCGGTGCGCCACCGGGAAGGGGTCGCGGCGGTACAGGAACCAGCCGCAGACCGCGCCCACGGTCGCGCCGAACAGATGTGCCTCGAACGAGACCCTCGGTGCGGTCGGAAACACGCCCCACATCATGCTGCCGTAGAGGAACAGCACGATGATCGTCAGGGCGATCGACAGCGCATCGCGGCGGCGGATGCCGATGACCACGGCAAAGAACATCAGGCCATGGGTCAGGCCGCTGGCGCCGATGTGCAGACCTTCGCGGGCGAACAGCCAGACCCCGAGGCCACCCATCACCCAGATCAGCGGGACCGCGGTGCGCGTGGCCTGCGGAAAGCCGTAGAGCGTCAGGATGCCCAGCACCCACAGGGTGGGGGCGTTGGACATCAGGTGTCCCCAGGAACCGTGGATCAGGGGCGAGGTGAAGATCCCCAGCGCGCCGACACCGTCGCGCGGCAGGATGCCCAGGCGCGAGAAGTCCGCGCCCAGCAGTTCCTGCAGGGCGTGGATCAGGACCAGGGCCATCACCCCGAAGAAGGGCCACAGCAGCGCTCGCCGGAAGCGTTCGCGATCGGCCGCGGGGTCCGTCGGGGGTGCCGGACGTCGCAGATTCAGCATCGAACCAGACTGCCACGGGGGCGTGGCGGGGAACAATGCACCGCCCGGGGCGACGGTTTCGTGCCCGCACGGGCAGCCCCGGCGGCGGACCCGGCCGCGGATCTGGCTAATCCGGGGCCGGCGTTCAGAGGCGGAACTGGGCCAGGGCGCGCTGGATCTCGCTTTCCACCTGCTTGAGCTCGTCGGTGGCCGCGCTGACGCGGTCGGCAGTCTCGGCCGACTGGTCGGCCCCGTCGGAGATCTGCACGATGGTGCGGTTGATGTCCTCGACCACCGTGGTCTGCTGGCGCGCCGCGACGGCGATCTGATCCGTCATCTCCGAGATGGTGTCGACCGACTGGCGGATCTGCTGCAGTGCGCCGTTGACCTCCGCGGTGTGCTCCATCGTGGTCTCGGCCTCTTCCTGGCCCTTCTTCATCACCGAGACGGCGTCATTGGTGGCGTTCTGCAGCCGCGAGATCATGCCCTCGATCTCGTCGGTGGACTCCTGGGTGCGGGTGGCGAGCTTGCGCACCTCGTCGGCGACCACCGCGAAGCCGCGGCCATGCTCGCCGGCGCGGGCCGCCTCGATCGCGGCGTTCAGCGCCAGCAGGTTGGTCTGCTCCGCCACCCCGCGGATCACCTCGAGGATGGTGCCGATCTGACGCGAATCCTCGCCCAGGTTCGACACCGTATCGGCGGCCTGTTCCACCGTGCCCAGCAGGGACGACATCGAGGCCACGTTGCGCTCCATCACCTCCATCCCCTGGTGCACCGCGTCGCCGGCCTGCTGGCCCGACTGCGAGGTGGCGTCGGTGTTGCGCGCGATCTCCTCGGCGCTGCTCTGCAGCTCGTTGATGGCGGTGGCCACGCGTTCGGTCTCGTCGCGCTGGCGTGACACCGCCTCGCGCGCCCCGTAGGCCTCCTGGCTGAGGTTGTCGGTTGCCTGGCGCAGGGTCTCGGTGCTGCCGCGCGCCCTGCCCACCGCGCCGGCGATCTTGTCGGTGAAGCGATTGAAGGCGCGGCCCAGCGCGGCGGTCTCCTTCAGCCCGTGTTCCTCCAGCCGGCGGGTCAGGTCGCCGTCGCCGTCGGCGATCTCCTCCAGCGCGGTGGACGAGCGGTTCATCGCCCGGCGAATGGTCACGATGATCACCGTCGCACCCGCCAGGCCGAGGATGATGCCCGCGATCGCCAGCACCATCTGCGCGACCTGGGTCGTGCGCATGGTGGCGGTCAGTTCGCTGGCCTGTTCCTCGGCGCGTCGGGTGATGGTCTCGCTGAGTCCCTGCAGTTCACTGCGGGCTTCCATCAGCAGCGGGCCGATCTCGGTGCGGATCATGTCGGCGTCCTGATAGGCCGCGGGCGAGCCGTGGACCTCGAAGATGTCGTCCAGCGCGCCACGCAGTTGGTCCAGTTCGGCCGAGAAGTCCTCCAGGGCGATCTCCTGTTCGAAATCCAGTGTGGCCGACTGGCCTTCGAGATCGTCGACGATGCGTTCGAGCTGGCGGCGGTAGAGTCCGACGTTCTGTTCGAAGGCGTCGTCGCGGAAGGCGAGGAAACCGCGCAGGTTGGAGGTGACCTGCAGTGCGTTCGTGCGCAGGTCCTGGAACTGCGCCAGGCGGTCCCACGAGCGCTCGATCTCGGTCAGGTTGTTCTCGGCGTCGATCATGGTGGCCGCCTGCTGGGCCATCGCGCGGGTGGCGGGGTTGGCCCGCTGGTTGGCGATCTCCAGCGCCGGCATGTTGGCGGCGTCGTCGGTCGCCAGTTCGGTCAGGCGGTCGACATGGCCGTGGAATTCGTTGACCCGTTCCTGAACCGCCTCGGCGGAGCGGGCCATTTCGTCGTCGGTCGCCACCACCGGGTCGTCGCCGAGCGCCCGCGCGGCACTTTGCAGCGCGTCCATCGATTCCAGCCACGCGTCGTGGTGGTCCTGTTCGTCGCTCATCAGGTAGAAACCGAGGAAGGCCGCGCTTTCCTGCAGCCGCTGCTGGACCTCGTTGACCCGGGCGACCGCCGGATAGTCCTCCTGCGTGAGGCTCTGCACGTCCTGGGCGCCGATCTGCAGTGCACGCAGGGCCATGACCGAGTTGATGACGAGGATCAGGACCACCAGACCGAAGCCGGCCGTCAGCAGTCCGCGGATCGAAAATCTGTCCAGCATGGGTGTGCTCCTCCGCCGGCGTCTCTGCGGACGCCTGTCGCTCCCGTATGCGCGTACACACGGGAAGGTGACCCGCGGGTCAAGTCCAGGTCGTTACACCTGCTGTTACGGCACGCAGGCCCCGGAGTTGAGTGCCGGGCGGAGCGGCACCGGAACCGGCCCGCTGTGCGACCTCCTCAGGAGACGCGGCTTGCCCACTCAGGATTCCAGTTCTTCCCAGCGCTGGTAGGCTTCTTCGAGTTCCTGTTCCACCTCGGTCAGACGCTGCTGCAGTTCGCGTACGCGCTCGCCGTCGCGCTGGGTTTCGGGGTCGCAGAGGGCCTGATTGATCGTGTCCTGCTCCGTCTCCAGCGCCTCGATGCGGCCCGGCAGGGCCTCCAGTTCGCGCGCATCCTTGTACGAGAGCTTGCGCGGACGTTCCGTGTGGCCCGAGGTCGGCGACGGTGTGGAGGGCTCGGGCGCCGGGGCCACGGGGCGCGCGGCGGCCCCGGTATCCGGCGCCGGGTCACCCTCGATCAGGCGCCGGGTCACGCGCTCGGGCAGATCCGACCAGCCGCCGACGAACTCCTCGATGCTGCCATCGCCGGGGACCACCAGGGTGCTGGTGGCCACGTTGTCGAGAAACGCGCGGTCGTGGGTGACCACGATGGCGCTGCCCTTGTATTCAATCAGCAGCGACTCCAGCAGCTCCAGGGTCTCCACGTCGAGGTCGTTGGTGGGTTCGTCGAGCACCAGCAGGTTGGCCGGACGCAGGAACAGTTTCGCCAGCAACAGGCGGTTGCGTTCGCCGCCGGACAGCGCGGATACCGGCTGGCGGGCGCGCGCCGGCGGGAACAGGAAATCGCCCAGATAGCTCAGCACGTGCCGCGTCTCGCCGTTGACCGTTACCTGCTCGCGGCCCTCACCCACGGCATCCTGCACCGTGGTCTGTTCGTCCAGGTGGGCGCGGGTCTGGTCGAAATAGGCGATGGTCAGCTGGGTGCCCAGCTTGACGCTGCCGGCCAGCGGCGGCAGATCGCCCAGCAGGCCGCGCAGCAGGGTGGTCTTGCCGGCGCCGTTGGGGCCGATCACGCCCAGGGTGTCGCCGCGCTGCAGCAGCAGGTTCACGTCGCGCAGCACCGGCTTGCCGGCGTGGCCGAAACTGGCGTTTTCGGCCTCGATCACCCGCTTGCCGGAGCGCTGTTCCGGGCTCAGCTGCATGCGCACCTGCCCCGCGCGTTCGCGGCGTTCGGCGCGTTTCTCGCGCAGCTTCTGCAATGCGCGCACGCGGCCCTCGTTGCGCGTGCGCCGGGCCTTGATGCCCTGGCGGATCCAGGCCTCCTCCTGCGCCAGCTTGCGGTCAAATTCCGCCTGCTGGCGGGCTTCGACCTCCAGCCGCTCGGCCTGACGCTCGCGGAACGCGGCGATGGACGGCGGGTGTTCGTGCAGCTGGCCACGGTCCAGTTCGAGGATGCGGGTGGCCACGTTCTCCATGAACTGGCGGTCGTGGCTGATGAACACCACGGTCATGCGGCTGCCGGTCAGAAAGGCCTCGAGCCAGCGGATCGCGGCCACGTCGAGGTGGTTGGTGGGCTCGTCCAGCAGCAGGATGTCGGGATCGCGCACCAGTTCGCGGGCCAGCCACACCCGGCGTCGCAGGCCGCCGGACAGCGCGGCGAATTCCGCCTCGGGGTCCAGCTCCAGCCGCGACAGGGTGGTTTCCACCCGGTTCTGCAGACTCCAGCCATCGATCGCGTCCAGCTGCGCCTGCACCGGCCCCATCTTTTCCAGCGCCTCGGGGTCGCCACCGGCCGCCGCCTGGCTCAGGTGGTGGAAGCGTTCCAGCAGCCGCCCGGACTCGCCCAGGCCTTCGGCGACCACGTCGAACACGCTGCCCTCGATGCCCGGCGGCAGCTCCTGGGTCAGCCATGCGACGGTCAGCCCGTCGCGGCGGGTGATGTCGCCGGCATCCGGCTCCACCTCGCCGGCGAGGATGCGCAGCAGGGTCGACTTGCCCTCGCCGTTGCGTCCGGCGATCGCCACCCGCTCGCCGGGCTCCAGGCTCAGGCCGGCGCCGTCCAGCAGCGAGGCCATGCCATAGGCCAGGTGGATGTCGCGCAGGGTGATCAGGGCCATGTTCAGACCTCCTTCATGCGCCAGGCGCTCACGGCCCCGGCCAGACTCATCAGCGCCAGCACGAAGATGGCGAATTCGGTGCCGACGATCTGGGCCACCAGGCCGAACAGGCCCCCGACCAGCAGCAGCACGCCGATCACCGTGTTGCTGACCGCGGTGAAGGCCGCGCGGGTCTCCTGTGTGGCCATGTCCACCAGGTAGGTCTTGCGCCCGAGACGCACGCCGGCGTGGCTGATGCCCAGCAGGAAGAACAGCACCGCATGCACCCAGCCCATGTCCAGCAGGCCGGAGGCGGCCGGGGCGAACCAGCTGCCCAGGGCGACCACGAAGCCCAGCAGCGTGGCCAGCCCGCCGGACAGCACCAGCACCCCGCGCGAGGAACGGTCGGACATCCGCCCCCACACCGGCGCGCTGAGCGCGGACGCGAGCCCGCTGGCGAGGATCAGCAGGCCCAGGGTCGCCAGCGCCCCCTCGGTCGCATCCTCGGCCAGCAGCACGTAGAACGGCAGCGCCAGCGCGGTGCTCATCAGCAGTGCGCGGGTCAGCACGAAGTGGCCGAAGGCGCGGTCGGTCCACAAAAGGCGCAGCGAGCGCAGGGCCTCGCCGAATCCGTTGACGCCCCCTTCGGTCGCACCCGGGTCCTCGTGCAGGCGGGCGAATACCGCCGCCGCGATCCACCACGCGCCGGCCGAGGCCGCCAGCAGGGCCACGAACAGGCCGACACCGGCATCGTCCAGGCTCGCCAGCGTCAGGTACCCGCCCAGGGCGAGGGTAAAGAAGCCGGCGGCCGAGGCCGCGTAGCCCATCACCGTGCCGCGGCAGTGTTTGGCAATGGTCTTGCCGAGCACGTCCTTGGAAGCCACCGAGTTGATACCGCGCGACAGGGCGAACACGATCAGCAGGCCGATGATGGCCCAGCCCGCGGCGGCCCCCTCCAGGGTCAGGGCGGCGATCGCCATGCCCGCGACCGCGAACCCGGACAGCGCGCTGCCCAGCACCCAGAACCCCTTGCGGATGGCGTGGCGGCGGATCGAGGCGGCCACGAACAGCTGTGGCAGCAGCGAGCCCGATTCCCGGATGGGCACCAGGAAACCGGTGAACGCGGCCGGGGCCCCCAGGGTGCCCAGCAGCCAGGCCAGGACCAGGCGCGCGGAGGCCAGCTCGTCGCCGATCTTGGACAGGGTATTGGCGACCAGGTGGACGAGGAAGTTGCGCGGCTGCGCGTTGCAGGCCCCCTCGGGGATGTCCTTGCAGGCACGGGCGTCCTCGTCACCGGCGATGGTCTCGTACAGGCTGACGAGGGGGCGCCGGCGTTTGTCGCGATCGGTCTCGGTCATGCAGTTCTTCCGTTGTGTCGCCCGTCATCGCGAGGCGCCGAAGGCGGTCTGGCAATCTTTCTTCCGCGGGCACCCGACCTAGACGCCTCGCCGGTGTCCGGAGGTGGCCACGGCACCTTCGGCGCCTCGCGATGACCGGGGACCGGGCCCGGTGTGAAGTTCTACCGCCGCCCGGCCAGCGGGTCGTCGGGGTCGACGCTGTCGCGGAAGGGCTTGCGACGGTCGAGGTTGGTCAGCTGGTACACGTTGCCCAGCCAGTTGTTGATGACCGCCAGCGCGGTGTCGTGCCAGGTGTTGTCCAGGCGGTCCAGCAGCAGCGCTTCGGGCAGCGGCGGGATTTCGGTGCAGTGCTCCAGCGCCGCCTCCACGTGCTCGCGATGTTCATCGAGGATCGCCGCGGCCTGCGGCATCAGGTAGTTCTCCGGCAGCGGCGGATAGGCCTTGCGGTCGCCCTCGATGTAGCGCACCACTTCGCGCTTGTATTCCTTGAGCAGGCTGATCGAGTCGTACTCCGGATGGCCCTGGAAGAAGACCATGCGGAAACCGTCCGGCGAGGCCCCCAGGTGGATGCCGGCCTCCTCGCTCTCCACCAGGACGCGCAGCCCGTGGCGTTCGAACTGCTCGCGGGTGACCTTGTTGTAGCGCGAGTGCGGCACGTCGAAACGGGTGTTCACTCCGGTAACCAGCGGGTGCCCGCGGTCCACCACCCGGTGCGGGAACACGCCCCACAGCTTCTCGCCCATGTGCTGGCGGTGTTCGTCGTAATGCGACTGCAGCACCGCATGGGTCGCGAGGCAGGAGCACAGCGTGGAGGTCACGTTCTCCCAGGCCCAGTCCACCACCTCGGCCAGCGGCTCCCAGAACGGTTCCAGGGCCAGGTCCGGCTGGGTCACGTTGGCCCCGGTGATGATCAGTGCGTCCAGGCCCTCTTCCTTGAGCTTGTCGAAGTCCTCGTAGTAGTTCTCGACGTGCTCGCGCCCCTTCCGGCCGCGCTTGAGCTGCGGCAGCGTGAACGGGTGGATGTAGAACTGCGCGATCTGGTTGCTCTCGCCGATCAGGCGGAAGAACTGGCGTTCGGTGGCCGCCAGCGCGGCATCCGGCATCATGTTCAACAGCCCGATGTGCAGCGCGCGGATCTCCTGCTGACGGGCGAAGTCGTTCGGCAGGACCGACTCGCCCTCGCTGCGCAGGCGTTCGAAGGTAGGGAGATCGGAGTGTGCAACCAGGGGCATTACAGTCGCCTCTCGCGTTCCAGGGCCATGCAGACCAGCTCGTCGAAGTCGGCGGCGTTCCGCACCCGGGCCACCTCGGTGGTGCTGACGGTGTACCCCCAGGTCTCGGCGATCTGCTCGTAGCGCGGCAGGCGCGCGCGGAACAGGCGCGAGAACACCCAGCGCACAAAGGCGTCAGGGTCGATCTGGGCGACGTAGTCCAGACCTTCGATGCGCATGTATTCGGCCAGCTGCTGGTCGAGGAAGGCCTCGCGGTAATACAGCGGCTTGGGGTTCGCCTCGGCGCGTTCGATCAGTTCGCGCTCGTCCTCGTCGGTGGCCTGGATATACAGGATGATCGTGTGTTCGGCCAGAGTCTCCAGTACGCCCGGGGTGTCCAGCTCGCACACCGACCCCCCCGCGTCGTTGACGAAATGCGGGTAGCCGAACAGGGTGCGCGCCTTCTGGATGAAGTCCGGGACATCCAGCATCGCCTGCACCTCGGCCTCGTGGTGGAGGGCCTGACGGCGCTTGAACTCGGTCAGTGGCAGCCCGCCCTGTTCCGGATTCCCCAGCTTGCCCAGGAAGCTGGAGACCGGGTGCAGGTTGTTGAATGTGATGTTATTGATGATCTGGATGGAATCCGAACGCAGAAGCTCGCGCAGGAACGGCACCTGCATCGCCTGGGACTTGATGTTGTCCAGGATCGGCTCGTTCAGGTAGCGCGTACCGATGCGGTAGTCGCCGGAGTAATGGAACCATTCCTCGTGGCGCAGTATGTTGGCCAGCCGCGTCTTGCCGACACCGGACATCCCCAGCAGGGTGATGCGGCGGCCGTCCAGTTCGCGGTACTCGTCCGGGGTCAGGCGCATGCGATCGGGGTCCCTCTAGCGACGCAGGATGAAGAGCACACCGGCAGCCAGCGCCAGGGCGCTCATGACGTAGTGATCGTACTGGAACTGCAGCCCGAGCAGGCCGCGCAGGCCGTACAGTACGAGCCAGATCCCCAGCAGGATGTTGCCGACAACGCGCATCTCAGACCTCGCGCAGCAGCTGGCTGACCGACTTGAACTCCGCGGCGCGGGCATCGCCCAGCCATTCGAACAGCACCGATTCGTGATTGGTGATGACCGCCCCGGCCGCGCGCAGGCGCTCCAGACCGTTGACCCGCAGCTCGGGGTTGCGCGAGCAGACCGCGTCGGCGACTACGAACACCGTCACCCCCGCATCCAGCAGATCCAGGGCGGTCTGGGTGACGCACACATGGGTCTCGGCGCCGCCGATGACCACGCTCGGGTGCTCGCTCAGGCGCGTCTGCAGGGTTGCCTCGCCGCAGCAGGAAAAGGCGGTCTTGTCGGTGACGGTTGCGACGCTGCCCGCTTCGGCCAGTGCGGAGCGCAGTGGCTCCACGGTATCGCCCAGTCCTCGTGGATACTGGCGCGAGACCTCCACCGCAATGCCCAGCTGGCGGGCCGCCTCGACCATGCGCGCGGTGTTGCGCACCGTGCGCTCGCGGTCAGCCTCCGGCATCGCGGCCATCAGCCGCTCCTGCAGGTCGACCAGCAACAGGGTGTCGCGGTCACGTGCGCAACGCGCGCGACCATGGTCCCGGGCCTCCCCGGTCATGATCAGTCCAGCAGCTGGTCGATGTTCTCGAGGTCTTCCACGGCCAGCTGCCCTGCCGCCCGTTCCAGGCGCAGGGTATTGGTCAGGAAGTCGTAGCGCGCCTGGGCGAAGTCACGCTCGGCACCGAACACCTCGCGCAGGGCCAGCAGCACGTCCACCTGGGTACGGGTGCCAACCTCGAAGCCGGCCTCGGCCGCCTCGAATGCCGCCTGGGTGGACTCCAGCGCACGGTTGAGCGCGCGCACGCGCGAGTCGGCCGCGACGGTGCTGAGGTAGGCATTGCGGGTGTCCTGAGTGGTAAAGCGCTCGACCTGCGTCTGGCCCTGCTGGGCCGCCTGGAAGTCCTCGCGCGCCTGGCGGGTCATCGCTGTGACCCGGCCGCCGGTGTACAGCGGGATCTCCAGGCGGATCCCGATCTGCGCCTCGGTGCCGTCCTCGAACTGGTTGCCGCCGGCGCCGGCCAGGCCTTCCAGCGCCTGCCGGGCCGCCGGGTCCTGCACCTGGCTGAAATCCGCCTCATCGCCGGGGTCGTCGATCCCGTAGTAGCGGTTCTCCGAGACCGAGGCGCTGAGGCCCACGCGCGGCTGTCCCTCGGCCCGCTGGCGCTGGATCTGTTCGCGCGCGGTCTCGGTGGCCAGCCGCTGGGCCGCCAGCTCGAGATTGTTCTCCATCGCCCGTTCCACCCAGGCGTCGGCGTCGCGCGGCTCGGGGATGCTCAGCTCGGCATCGTCGGCGAGGGTGTTCAGTTCGCCCCAGTACTGGTTGGTGATCACCGCCAGCTGTTCATTGGCGACGTCCAGCTCGTTCTCCGCCGCGATGCGCTCGGCCTCGGCCAGATCCCGCTGGGCCTGTGCTTCCTTCACGTCGGTGGAGGCGATCAGGCCGACGTCAAAGCGGCGCTCGGTCTGTTCCAGCTGGCGCTCGATCGCCGCCAGCTCGGCGATGCTGAACTCCAGCGATTCCTGCGCGACGAGCACGTTGAAGTAGGCCTCGGAGACCCGCAGCATCAGGTCCTGGCGGGCGCCGTCGAGTTCGGCCTCGGCCCGGGCGATCTCCAGGTCGGCCTGGCTCAGCTCGATGAAGTTGCGCCGGTCGAAGACGCTCTGCTCCAGACGCAGGGCGAAACTGCTCTGGCGCCCGTCGATGCTGTCGCGCCCGTCGGGGTTGTTGTAGAAGGCTCCGCCCTCGATCTCGCCGGTCAGCTGCGGGAGCAGGGCCGAGCGCGCCATCGGCCGGTTCTGCAGAACGCTGCGGTATTCCGCCTTGGCGATCTGCAGTTCGGCGTCTTCCTGGGCCGCGCGTTCGTAGACCTCCATCAGGCTTGCGCCCTGTGCAGGGGCGGCCGTGAACAGGACGAGACCGGCGGCGGCGAGCAGGGGGTGCAGTCGTTTCATGGCAATCCAATCCGGGCAGGCTAGGTTCTTGATACTAGCAAAGCCCGCCGCCTGTGGCGGGCGGGCGCAGGGCAGGCGGGTTCCGGCGCCCTAGAATGCGAAGGCCGGGCGCGGCTCGAAACCGGCCAGCGGCGGGACGCGCGTCTCGAACAGGTACTCGTGCCGGGTGTGGTCCTCGGTGGTGCGCGTCACCAGGCGCGCCTCCATGATCGGCGGTTTGCCGGTGACCACAAACAGGCGGCCGCCCAGCGCGAGGAATTCCTCGAGGAAGTCGTCGTACTCGGTCATCGCGCCGTTGACGGCGATGACGTCATAGCGTTCGCGCGGCGGGCGCCAGCCCGGGGCCACCGTGCCGGTGCGCGGGGCGGCATGGGTAAGACCCAGATCGTGCAGGCGGTTGCGCGCGGCCAGGCGCAGGTCGTCGTGGCGCTCCACGCTGTCGACATGCGCGGCGAGGCTCGCCAGACAGGCGGTGGCGTAGCCGGAGCCGGTGCCGATCTCCAGCACGGTGTCGGTCGGCTGCGGCGCGACGGCCTGCAGCATGCGCCCGATCACGCGCGGCGGCAGGGTCTCCTCGCCGTGGCCCAGGGGGATCTCGGTGTCGGCATAGGCCAGGGACTGGTAGGGCTCGGGCATGAAGCGCTCGCGCGGCAGCGTCTCCATCACCCCCAGCACGCGCATGTCCAGCACGTCCCAGGGACGTACCTGCTGTTCCACCATGTTCATCCGGGCCTTGGCGAAATCCATTGCGGGATCCTCTGTGCGGCAACGAACCGTGAAGAGTACGGCCGCCGCGCGTTGCAGGCAAGTGGGGCCCGGTTCAGTGTCCTTCCAGGGCTTCGGCGATTGCGCGGATGCGCTCGCGGCGCAGGGCCTCGCCCAGCTGCGGGCCCTGGTATCCGGCCTCGATCAGGGGTTGCGGGCTGACGGCCGCGGCCGCCTCGACCGCGCGGCGCAGGCCGTCGGCCTGGGGGTAGGGGCGGTCTTCCCAGCCGCTGCGGCCGCGGTAGTCGGCCTCCACCGCGAGCAGGAAGGGCTCCACGTTCTCCGGGCGGCGCAGGGCGTCCAGTCCCTCGATCAGTTTCATCACGGTCTTCGGGCGCAGGTCGAAAAGCCGGTGGGCCAGTCCGTGGTAGCGGGCCACGCGAATCCCGAGGTCGCGGTAGCGCCGGGGGATGCGCAGGCGTTCGGCGAGCGCCTTGATATGGGTGACCCCGCGTTCCTCGTGCCCGTGATGTGCGGGCAGGATGTCCGCCGGGGTGTCGCCCTTGCCGAGGTCATGGGTCAGCGCGGCGAAGCGTACCTCGGGCGCCTCGCTCAGGCGGGTGGCCTGCTCCAGCACCATCAGGGTATGCACGCCGGTGTCGATCTCGGG
Organism: Thioalkalivibrio sp. ALJ24; assembly: GCF_000377785.1. Classification (GTDB taxonomy): domain Bacteria; phylum Pseudomonadota; class Gammaproteobacteria; order Ectothiorhodospirales; family Ectothiorhodospiraceae; genus Thioalkalivibrio. The sequence goes on from NZ_KB898732.1 coordinate 103,712, forward strand.
GTGGTATTTCGCCCGCTGCGGGACGCCGAACAGGCGTTCGAGTTCGGGCAGCAGCACCGCCAGGGCCCCGCATTCGCGCAGCACGTCGATGAACCGGCGCGGCGCCGGGCTGGCCAGGGCCTTCTCGAATTCCGCCCAGACTCGTTCCGGTACCAGGGCGTCCACCTCCCCCGAGTCGACCAGATCGCGCAGCAGGGCGCGGGTCTCGTCGGCGATCTCGAACCCCCAGGGGGCCAGCTGGGCGGCGAAGCGTGCCAGACGCAGCAGGCGTACCGGGTCTTCGGCGAAGGCCGGGGAGACGTGCCGCAGGATGCGGTTTTCCAGGTCATCGCGGCCGCCGAACGGGTCGATCAGCTCGCCGCCATCGTCCTCGGCCATGGCATTGATGGTGAGGTCGCGCCGTTCCAGGTCCTGTTCCAGCGGGACATCGGGGGCCGCGTTGAACTGGAAGCCGTGGTAGCCCCGCGCGGTCTTGCGCTCGGTGCGGGCGAGGGCATATTCCTCCTGCGTGCGCGGATGGAGAAACACCGGGAAGTCGCGGCCCACGGCGCGGTAGCCGGCCGCCTCCATGGCCTCGGGCGTGGCGCCGACGACCACGTAATCGCGCTCGCTGACCGGGCGCCCCAGGAGCCGGTCGCGGACCGCGCCGCCGACCAGATAGATGTGCATCCCCGAGGCGGGCGCCTCAGTCGCGCTTGTAGCTGGTACGCAGCTTCTGCATGCGGGCCTCGCGGCCGCCCTTGCCCAGATAGGTGGGGGCGATGCTCTCCAGCCGGGTGGGGCAGGGCAGGGTCTGCCCGGCGCACACGCTGTCGATCGACAGCGAGGCGAGGTTGTCCCGCGAGAGCGGCTTGCCCGGCACGTATTCCAGGATCCCGGCCTGCACCCGACTCGCCCAGTCCGGTAGGGCAATGACCGGACGCCGGCGACCGGAGACCCGGCCGACGTAGCGCACCAGCTCGCCCAGGCTGTATTCCTGCGGGCCGCAAAGCTCGAAGCCCTGACCGAAGGTCTCGGGGTTCTTCAGGGCATCGGCGAAGTGGTCGGCCACGTCGCCCACGAACACCGGGGCGAAGCGCGCTTCGGCACGCGCCAGCGGCATCACGGGAGAGAAGCGCAGCAGGCTGGCGAAGCGGTTGAGGAAGCTGTCTTCCGGGCCGAAGATCACCGACGGGCGGAACACCGTCACCGGGAAGGCCGTGGTCGCGAACACCGCCTGCTCCGCCTCGGCCTTGGTCCGCAGGTAATGGCTGGGCGGATCGGGCATGTCGGCCTTCAGCGCGCTCATCTGCAGGAAGCGGCGGACGCCCTGGCGCTCGGCGGCGGCCAGGGCCTTTTCCGTCAGCTCGACGTGGGCGCGGCGGAAGCCGGAACCGTCGTGGCCGCGCTCGTTGAGGATGCCGACCAGATTGATCACGGCGTCCTGGTCGCGCAGCACGCGGTCGAGGTCCTCGGGGTCGTGGACGTCGCCGGCGATCAGGTCCACCTCCGGATTGACCATAAGCTCGCGGTGACGGTGCGGGTGTCGCGTTACTACGCGCACGTTCAGCCCGCGGTCGATCAGGCGTGCGACGATGTGGTGTCCGACGAAGCCCGTTCCGCCGAGCAGGCAGACGTTGCGAATCGAGAGAGTCGACATGATTGCGAAGGCCCCTGGAGAGTATCTTGATAACGATAGCGGATGCGTGCGTCTTATACTCGGCTGCGGGCGCGTGATCAATCCAGCGGGGCTATGCTGGCCCGGCGAGTACTGACAGATGAGGCCCGAACATGAGTGACCTGACCGCCGTCAATCCCGCCACCGGCAAGGTACTGGCGAACTACCCGCGCATGGACACAGCCGGCGTCGAGGGTGCGCTGCAGGGGGCGGTGGAAGCCCGTGCCGCCTGGGCCCTGAAGCCGGTCCACGAGCGCGCGGTCCTGTTGCGCGAACTGGCCGGCGTGCTGCGCGGGCGCCGGGAGGAGCTGGCGGCGACCGCGACCCGCGAGATGGGCAAGCGGCGGGTCGAGGCCCGCGCCGAAGTGGAGAAATGCGCGGTGGCCTGCGAATACTACGCCGAGCATGGACCGGGCTTCCTGCTGGATGTGCCGGTGGCTACCGAGGCGGCCCGCTCGTATGTGGCCTGGCAGCCGCTGGGCACGGTGCTGCTGGTCATGCCGTGGAATTTTCCTTTCTGGCAGGCCTTCCGCCAGGCCATTCCGGCGACCCTGGCCGGCAACACCGTGCTGCTCAAGCACGCCTCCAATGTGCCGGGCTGTGCGCAGGCACTGGAGGAGGTGTTCCGCGCGGCGGGGTTCCCCGATGGGGTCTTCCGCAACCTGCCGGTGGGCTCCGATGCGGTCGAGGGGCTGATTGCCGATCCGCGGGTGCAGGGCGTGAGCCTGACAGGTTCGGAGCGCGCCGGGCGCGCGGTGGGTGCGGCCGCGGGCAAGGCCCTGAAGGCCTCGGTGCTGGAGCTGGGCGGTTCGGACGCCTTCATCGTGCTGCATGACGCGGACCTGGACACCGTGGTGCGCGAGGCCCTGCGCGGGCGGTTCCAGAACAACGGCGAGACCTGCATCGCGGCGAAGCGCTTCATCGTCGAAGATTCGGTCGCCGAGGCCTTTGCCGAACGCCTGAGCCAGGCGGTGGCTGCCCTGCAGGCGGGCGATCCGATGGAAGACGGGACGGATCTGGGCCCGCTGGCGCGCGGCGATCTGCGCGACGAACTGCACGACCAGGTGCAGCGCAGTGTCGCCGCGGGAGCGGTGTGTCGCACCGGCGGCCATCCGCTGGAGGGCGAAGGTTTCTTCTATGCCCCCACCGTGCTGGATCACGTGGAGCCGGGGATGGCGGCCTTCGACGAGGAGACCTTCGGGCCGGTGGCCGCGATCACGCGGGCCGCGGATGCCGCGGCGGCGGTGGAGCTGGCCAATCGTTCGCGCTTCGGTCTGGGCGGGTCGGTGTGGACCGCCGACAGCGCCCGTGGCGAGGCGCTGGCGCGCCAGCTGGAATGCGGCTGCGCGTTCGTCAACGCGGTGGTGAAGAGCGATCCGCGGCTGCCGTTCGGCGGGGTGAAGGATTCCGGCTACGGCCGCGAACTGGCGGATCTGGGGATCCGCGAGTTCGTGAACGCCAAGACGATCTGGGTGGCCTGACGCGGCCCCGGTCGCATCGGCCTCAGCCGCCGGTCATGGACATGAAGCGCATGATCTTTTCCGGACGCTCGTTGAACTCGTGGCGCTCGGGCTTGAGGGCGATCGCCTCGAGGATGGCCTCTTCCAGTTCGGCATCGCTGCAGCCGTCGCGCAGTCGCGGACGCAGCGCCAGGCTGTGCTCATTGCCCAGGCAGGTGTGGATGGTGCCGTCCACTGACAGCCGTACGCGGTTGCAGGTGTCACAGAAGTGCTGCGAGATCGGGGTGATGAAGCCGATGCGAATGTCGGTGCCCGCAACCTGCGCATAGCGCGCCGGCCCGCCGCCGGGCATCACCCCGGGGATCAGGTCGAAGCGCTGCTCCAGGTCGCGGCGCACCTCCTGCAGGTTCACGTAGTGGCCTTCGTTCGCCTCGCGCCCGGTGTCGCCCATCGGCATGGTCTCGATGAAGCGCAGCGTAAAGCCGTGCTCGATACAGAAGTCGACCATGTCGCCGACCTCGTTATCGTTGATGCCGCCCATCACCACCATGTTGATCTTGATCGGGTCGAATCCGGCGCGTTTCGCCGCCATCAATCCGTCGAGCACCTTCTCCAGCTTGCCGCCGGTGACGCGCTTGAAGACCTCCGGGCGCAGGGTGTCCAGGCTCACGTTGATGCGTTCCACCCCGCCCGCGGCCAGCGCGTCGGCATGCTTCGCGAGGCGCACCGCGTTGGTGGACAGCGAGAGGTCGTCGATCCCCGGCAGGGCGTTCAGGCGCGCGGCCAGCTCCGGGAGGCCGTGGCGTACCAGCGGCTCGCCGCCGGTCAGGCGCACCCGCCGGGTGCCGAGGCGGCCGAATGCCGCCATCACCCGCTCGACCTCGTCGAAGGTCAGCCAGTGCTCGGGCACCTCGAAGTCGCGAAAGCCTTCCGGCATGCAGTAGAAGCAGCGCAGGTCGCAGCGGTCGGTGACCGATACGCGCACGTATTCGATCTTCCGCCCAAAGGGGTCTGTCAGTCCGCGATCATTCATAGAAGCCCCCGGCCTCGGGCGAGGCGTTATGTTTGTTAGGGAATATCGTAGACCATGCCGTGGCCAGCGCCGAAAATGCACAGTCCCGGCGCAAGAATAAATAAATTCTTTTACTGATTACTCTCCTTTATTTGCGGATAAGTACTTCTCGTTGGCCAACGCGGTAGCCGGCGTCCACAATGATCCGTGGACAACTGAACCGACGTAACGAGGTCGCGCCCATGAGTGCCCTGCCCGAATTCGAGAATCACGGCAAGCAGGAGATCAAGTACAGCACCTGCTACATGTGTGCCTGCCGCTGTGGCATCAAGGTCACCGTGGAGGACAACAAGGTCCGCTACATCCAGGGGAACCGGCATCACCCGATCAACAAGGGCGTGCTCTGCGCCAAGGGCAATGCCGGGATCATGAAACAGCAGTCGCCGGCGCGCCTGCACCAGCCGATGCGCCGCAAGCCGGGCACCGAGCGCGGGGCCGGCGAGTTCGAACCGATCTCCTGGGATGAGGCCCTGGACACCCTGTCCGAGCGCCTGCAGAAGATCCGCGAGACCGATCCGCGCAAGCTGGCGTTCTTTACCGGGCGTGACCAGATGCAGGCCCTGACCGGCCTGTGGGCGACCCAGTTCGGCACCTACAACTGGGCGGCCCACGGTGGCTTCTGCTCGGTGAACATGGCCGCCGGCGGCCTGTACACCACCGGCTTCGCCTTCTGGGAATTCGGCGATCCCGACTGGGACCGCACGAAGTACCACGTGCTGTGGGGCGTGGCCGAGGACCATGCCTCCAACCCGATCAAGATCGGGCTGGAGAAGCTCAAGCGCAATGGCGGCAAGTTCGTCGCCATCAACCCGGTGCGTACCGGCTATCAGGCGATCGCCGACGAATGGGTGGGCCTCAAGCCCGGCACCGACGGTCTGTTCGCGCTGTCGATGCTGCACGTGCTGCTGAAGAACAGCCAGTTCGACTGGGACTTCCTGGTGCGCTACACCAACGCCACCCAGCTGGTGGTGCAGACCCCGGGGCAGCAGGGCGACGGCCTGATCCTGCGTGATGACAACGGCAACCCGCTGGTCTGGGAGCTGGAGAAGGAAGACTTCGTCGACGGCAGCCAGGTGGACATCAAGCCGGCCCTGTTCGGCGAGTACACCGCGCCCGACGGCCGCCCGGTCAAGACCGTGATGACCCTGCTGGCCGAGCGCTACCTGAGCGACGAGTACTCCCCGGAGAACACCGCCGAGATCACCGGCGTGCCGGCCGAGCAGACCGAGCGCCTGGCGCTGGAAATGGCCCACGTCGCGTTCAAGGAATCCATCGAGCTCGACATCGAGTGGACCGACTCCTGGGGTCGCAAGCACGACAAGGTCATCGGGCGCCCCGTGTCCATGCACGCGATGCGTGGCATCTCGGCGCACTCCAACGGCTTCCAGACCTGCCGCGCGATCCACTTCCTGCAGATCATGCTGGGCTCGGTGGACTGCCCCGGCGGTCACCTTTCCAAGCCGCCGTATCCCAAGCACGTCCCGCCGGGCATCAAGCCGGCGAAGGAATGCGCGCCGAACACCCCGCTGAAGAGCCCGCCGCTCGGGTTCCCGACCGCGCCGGAAGACCTGGTGATCGACGGCGACGGCAACCCGCTGCGCATCGACAAGGCCTTCTCCTGGGATGCGCCGATCTCCAACCATGGCCTGATGCACATGGTGGTGACGAATGCGGTCAACGGCGATCCCTACCCGATCGACACGCTGATCTTCTTCATGGCGAACATGTCGTGGAATTCCACGATGAACACCGCCGAAGTGATGGACATGCTGCGGGCCAAGGACGACAACGGCGAGTACAAGATCCCGTATCTCGTGGTCTCGGACGCGTTCAACTCCGAGATGGTCAGCTTTGCCGACCTGGTGTTGCCGGATACCACCTATCTGGAGCGTTACGACACCATCTCCATGCTCGACCGTCCGATCTCCGAACCCGCCGCGGCGGCGGATTCCATCCGCCATCCGATCCTGGAGCCGGATCGTGACGTGCGCCCGTGGCAGGAGGTGATGGTCGAGCTGGCCAGCCGTCTGAAGTTCCCGGCGTTCACCAGGGACGACGGCAGCCGCAAGTTCGAGGACTACAAGGACTTCATCATCAACTACGAGAAGGAGCCGGGCATCGGCTTCCTGTCGGGTTATCGCGGCAAGGATGGCCAGAGCCATCTGCGCGGCGAACCGAACCCGAAGCAGTGGGAGGCGTACATCGAGAACCAGGGGTTCTTCATGTATCACCTCGCGCCGAACCAGCAGTTCTACCGCTACGCCAACCAGGACTACCTCGAGCTGGCCAAGCATGCCGGCTGGGTGGGCAAGACCGACCCGATCACCATCGAGCTCTACTCCGAGACCCAGCAGCGCTTCAAGCTGGCCGGCCAGGGCCTGTATGACGGCCCGCAGCCGACCAAACAGGAGCACAAGGATCGTCTGACGCAGTTTTTCGATCCGCTGCCGATCTGGCACAAGCCGCTGGAGCAGACCCGCATCGACGAGGACGAGTACCCGTTCTACGCGATCAACCAGCGCCCGATGTTCATGTACCACTCCTGGGATTCGCAGAACGCCTGGCTGCGCCAGATCTGTGCCCAGAACTACCTGTACATGAACCGCCAGAAGGCCGAGTCCATGGGTATCGAGGATCTGTCCTGGGTGTGGCTCGAGTCGCACAACGGCAAGATCCGCGTGCAGGTCAAGCTGATCGAGGGCTGCGAACCCAATACCGTCTGGACCTGGAACGCCATTGGCAAGCAGAAGGGCGCCTGGGGGCTGAAGGACGACGCCAACGAGTCGCAGAAGGGCTTCCTGATGAATCACCTCATCAGCGAGCTGCTGCCGAAGAAGGGCGATCCGGTGGACAGCATCACCAACTCCGACCCGGTCACCGGCCAGGCCGCGTGGTACGACCTGAAGGTCAAGATCACCCCGGCCGGACCCGAGGAAGAGGGCTCCTGGCCGCAGTTCGACAAGGTCACGGCCACCCCGGGCATGTCCGAATCACCGGACCAGCTGCGCTATCACGCACACAAGCCCGTGCACCTGAACCGCGACATCCGCGACGTGCTGACCCGCGGCTCGCTGGACAAAGACAAGAACTGATCCGGCCGCCCCGTGGCGGCCGCGAGCCGCGACGGGGTCCGCCCGTACGAACGATTTGAAGGAGTACCAACCATGCGACTTGGACTCGTGATCGACATGGACACCTGCGTGGGCTGCCATGCCTGCGCGGTGGCCTGCAAGCAGTGGAACACCAGCGGCACCACTGGCCCGCTGACCGACTACCAGCCTTACGGGGAGGACCCCAGCGGGGTGTGGTTCAACCGCATCCGCCATTACGAGGTCGGGGACTACCCCAACAACAAGACCGTCAACATCCCGATGTCCTGCATGCACTGCGATCATGCCGACTGCGTGACCGTCTGCCCGACCGGCGCCTCCTACAAGCGCCCGGAAGACGGCATCGTGCTGGTCGACCAGGACAAGTGCATGGGTTGCAACTACTGCGCCTGGGCCTGCCCCTACGGTGCCCGCGAGCTGGACCGCGAGGACGGCGTGATGAAGAAGTGCACCCTGTGCGTGGACCGCATCTACGACGACGCACTGCCACCGGAGGAACGGCAGCCGGCCTGCGTGATCACCTGCCCGGCCCACGCCCGCTTCTTCGGTGACTTCGACGATGAAGAGTCCGAGGTCAGCCGTCTGGTGCGCGAGCGTGGCGGCGTGAAGCAGATGCCCGAGCTTGGCTACAAGCCGGTCAACACCTATCTTCCGCCGCGAGTCACCCGCCCCATCCCCACCGACGACGTGCGTGCCAATACGCTGGTCAGCTCGGTAAAGGACTGGGTCAACAAGATGGTGGCGCGCTAACGCGTCGCGTCCCGGGGAGAAACCACCATGCATCCTGCACTTTCCGTCATCCTGTTCACGGTCACTTCGGGCGCCGGCTACGGCCTGTTCGTCCTGCTGGTGATCTTCCACCTGGCGGGCGTCGGCCCGGCCATGAGCCAGGGCGAGGTGATCGCCCATGGCGTGGGCGCGCTCGGCCTGATCACCGTCGGGCTGCTGTTCTCCACCGGCCACCTGGCCAACAAGAAGAACGCCTGGCGTTCGTTCATGCGCTTCAAGACGTCGTGGCTCTCGCGCGAGGCGGTATTCGCCGTACTGTTCTACCCGTTCGCGGCAATCTACGGCCTGAGCGTGCTGCTGCAGGGCCCCGAGATCGGGCTGCTGGGCATGATCGCGGCGCTGATCGCAGCGATCCTCGCCGTGATCGTCCTGTTCTCCACCGGCATGATCTACGGCTGCCTGAAGACCATTCGCCAGTGGAACACCGCGCTGACTCCGGCGAATTACATCATGCTGGGTATTGCCACCGGCTCGGCGGCCTACGCCGCCATCGCCAGCGCCTTCGGCAACGCGACGGCGATGCACGCCGGCGTGGCCATCGTGATGCTGCTGATCGCCGCGGTCCTCAAGGGGATCTATTACTTCTGGATCTCGAAGGTGACCGGCCCGACCATCAACACCGCCACGACCTTCAACCGGGCCACCGTCCGGCTGCTGGATACCGGGCATACGGCCGGCACCTTCCTGACCGACGAGTTCGGCTACGATCCCAGCAAGAAAACGACCAGCATGATGAAAGCGGGTGTGTTCCTGCTGGGCTTCATTATTCCGGCCTTGTTATTGGCTGCGGTCCTGGCCGGCGCCACGGCCGTAACGGCCTGGCTGGCGGTGGCCTCCGCCCTGATCGGTGTGGGCATGGAGCGCTGGCTGTTCTTCGCCGAGGCGAAGCACGTGGTACGCCTATACCACGGCGATCAGCACACCTGAGCCCATCCCGGGCCTGCCTCTGCCGGGGCGGGCCCGCTTTCCGGGCACGAAAAATCCCGCCTCCGTCATCCGGAGGCGGGGCAGCAGGTGCCAAACTCCGCAGGCGTCCGGGATTTATCCCGGTGCCTCGGTTATTCGTTCTTGTCCTGCTCCGCCTTGCGGACGTTTCGCACCACGATGTAGCCCGTCCAGCCGAGGAAAACAAAGATCCCGAGCAGGGTCGCAATGGTCAGGATGCCGATCGGGGACTGAAACAGGATTTCGGTAATCATGGCGCTCTCCCTGTGGTATATGCCGCACCTGCTATAAAAATAGACCTGTTCCGCGCAGGGCTGCCATGACCTGTCTCAATCTTTCGGCGGCTCTTCCTCTCGGGTGCTGCCGTTGACCACCACGCAGTTGCGTCCGCGGGACTTGGCCGCGTAGAGAGCGTCATCGGCCCGCCGCAGCGCATCGTCGGCCCCCCTGTCGTCAGCGCAAAGGATGGTCACGCCGATGCTGGTGGTCACCCCGGCGGTGTCCGGGCGTTCGGTCTGCGGCTCCATTGCCTCCACCCGGGCCCGTACGCGCTCCGCGGTGTGCTCGGCGTCTTCCGGCGAGATGCCGTGGAGCAGGATCGCGAATTCCTCGCCGCCCAGGCGTGCGGCGCGGTCGCCGGCCCGCAGCGAGGCGGCGATGCAGTGGGCGAACTCGACCAGCACCTGATCGCCGATCTCGTGGCCGTACTGATCGTTAAAGCGCTTGAAGTGGTCGATGTCCAGCATCAGCAGGCCGGCGGCGTAATCCGGCTCCCGGCGCATCCGCGCGTATTCGCGCTCCAGTTCGTCCATGAACAGCCGACGGTTGGCCAGTCCGGTCAGCGGATCGGTCCGTGCCAGCGTCTCCAGGCGCTGCTCCAGACGTTTGTGTTCCGTGATATCCCGCACCACGCCCACCATGCGCCGGGCGCGTTGCTGGTGGTCGCGTTCGATCACTTGTCCGGCATCCAGCAGCCAGGCCTCGGCCCCGGAAGGATGGCGGACGCGGAATTCCGACGAATAACGGGAGGTGTCGCCTCTCAAATGTCGCTGCAGGGCGGAGTCCCGGCGCTCGCGGTCATCCGGATGCAGGGCCTGATCCCACAGCGCCACGGGCCCGGTCCCCGCTTCTGTCGCCAGACCGGTCAGTTCGCCCCAGCGGTGATCATGGAACATCGCATCCGTGTCGATTCGCCAGTCCCACAGTCCGAGGTTTGCCCCCTCCAGTGCCGCGGCCATGCGGGCCTCGGATTCGCGGATGCGGCCTTCCAGGCTCGCGCGGCTGCGGGCATAACGGATTGCGCGGACCAGGGTGGGGGTCTCGATCCGGCCCTTGACCAGGTAGTCGGCCGCACCGACTTCCAGCGCCTTCAGCGCAAAATCCTCATCCTCGTAGCCGGTCAGCACGACCACCGGGGTGTCCCGGAAGAGTTCACGCGCGGCGCGCACGGTCTCCAGCCCGGTACTGTCCGGCAGCGACAGGTCGAGCAGAACGACGGCGGGCGTGATCTCCTTGAGGGTTTCGGGCACCACGGACAACCGGTCGACCCAGGTCACGTCGAAGCGTTCGCGGGCTGAACCCCGAAGGCCGAAACGCACGAGGTCGGCATCCCCGGGTTCGTCCTCTACCAGCAGTACCGGTACGCCTTTACCCTCGTTCGCCGCCGGAGTGGTGCGCTCCGGGGCTCCCCGGTCCGGTGTTGCCAAGGGGCGGGCACGGGCGATCGCGGGCGAGGGTGGAGCCGGGATTGCTTCATCCCGGGGCAGATTCCAGTCCTCTGCCAGACGCTGGACACGGTCACAGAACTGCTCCATGTCCAGGGGCTTCACGACGTAATCGGCGGCACCGTGCTGGCGGCTGGTGCGTATGTCGCGGTCCAGATCGGAGGTGGACAGCACCACCACCGGGATCTGGTCGGCATGGTCCAGCTCGCGCAGGCGCTCCAGGAACTCCAGCCCCCCCATGTTCGGCATGTTCAGGTCCAGCAGGATGAGCCCCGGTTGCGGGACTCCGGCGTAGGGCGCCTCTCCGGACAGGAATCGAAGGGCCTCCTGGCCGTCCTCCACGTGGTGCAGGCGCGCAGTGACCCCGGCCTCCTCGAAGGCCATGCGCGTCAGGTGGACGTCCGCTGGCTCGTCTTCCACCAGTAGGACTTCGGTGACCGGATCGGGGCTCTTGTTCATCGGCCGATCTCCACGGGCCCCTTTGTCAGTCTGCATTGTTTTCCGTTCGCTCGTCGTCCGGCGTCCGGAAGGGTATCCGGAACCAGAAGGTGCTGCCGTGTCCCGCTCCGCCCGAATCGACGCCGATGCTGCCGCCATGATGCTCCACGATCCGGCGGCAAAGTGCCAGGCCGATGCCGCTGCCCTCGTATTCACCGTGACCGTGCAGCCGCGAGAAGACGCGGAACAGTCGATCCTTCTGGTCCTGCGGGATGCCGACCCCGTTGTCGTGCACGCGGACCACCCAGTGGTCGCCGTCGATATGCCCGCCGACAAGGATCTCGGGCCGCGTGTCGCCCGGCACGTACTTCAGCGCATTGTCGATCAGGTTCTGCAGCAGACGTACCAGCTCGTCCTGACTGGCGACCAGGCGCGGCCAGTCGCCTTCGACGTCGATGCGCGCGGATGTTTCGGACACCGCCGGCTGCAGGAACGCCAGAGCGGTGTCCAGGGCGTCGCGGGCGTCCAGCGGAGCCATGGGGTCGGTCTTCCTTCCCACTCGGGAGTATTCCAGCAGGCCCACGATCATGCGGTCCATGCGTCGGGCGCCCTCGGTGGCGTAGCCGAGGAAACGCTGCTGGTCTGCATCCAGCCGTTCGCCCAGGCTGCGCTCCAGCAGCTGCAGGTAGCTGCTGACCATGCGCAGCGGCTGGCGCAGATCGTGGGACACCCCGTAGGCGAACTGCTCCAGCTCCTCGTTGGATCGGCGCAGTTCCAGGTTCAGTCCCTCCAGGGCCTGCTGCACTCGGTGGCGTTCCAGTACGTTGCCCAGCAGGTCCGCGACATGTCGCAGGGTCTCGGCGTCCTCCGGCCCCCAGACCGTAGTGCCGTGCACGTCCACTACGCCCAGCAGGCCCAGCGGCTCGCCGGCCGCCAGCAGGGGGGCGGCCATCAGCGCATCCACCCCCAGCCCCCGGAGCCATTCCCGTTCTCGGTCTGCCCCCTCTCCGAGCGCATCTACATCGGGTATGTGGATCAGACGTTCATGGGCCATCCGTTGCTGCCATTCCGGGAAATCGGCCAGCACCAGTCCCTGGAGCTCCTGTTGTCGGCGGGGCACCCCGGGCGCGGCCCATTCATGGGTGTTGTCGAGAACCCCGCGGTCTTCGCGAAACAGAAAGACCCACGATCGACTGGCTCCCAGCAGTTCGCCCAGTGCCTCCAGCGACTCCTCGATCGCCCGGTCCACGTCGCGTCGGGTCACCAGACGCGTAGCGATGTCGGAGGTCGCGCGGTCGGCCGCCTGACGTCGCCCCAGGGCCTCTTCCGTCGCCTTGCGCTCGGTGATGTCGAGAATGGTCCCCAACATCCGCAGCGGGTTGCCAACGTCGTCGAATTCGACCTCGCCCTGCTGGTACACGGTGCGAACCTCACCGTCCGGGCGCAGGATCCGGTGCTCCACCCGGTAGGGCGCGCCCGGCCCGCTCACCGAGGCATCGATGGCCGCGCGGACCCTCTCACGATCATCCGGGTGGACCCGTTCCATGAAGTCCGCCTCGGTCCCGCCCCATTGGTCGTGATCCAGGCCGAAGATGCGGTAGACCTCCTCCGACCAGCGGATCACCCCGGAACGGAAATCCGATATCCAGTTGCCCATGTGCGCGATACGCTGGGCCTCGGCCAGTTCGTTCTCGCGCTGGCGCAGCTCGGCCTCGACCTCCTTGAGCCGCTGGATATCCACGTGGATGCCCATCATTCGCCGCGGCTCGCCCTCCGGGCCCCACTCGACCACGCGTCCCCGCCCCAGGGTCCACAACCAGCCGCCGTCGGCCAGGCGGTAGCGGAACTCGATGGAGAATTTCGAGCCCTCGGCCAGCTGGTGCTGCACCTCTGCCTCGGCTTGTGGGAGATCCTCCGGGTGCAGGCGCTGGCGCCAGTCTTCAAAGCTCAGCAGCCGGCCCTGCGCAGGGTCTTCGCCCAGCATGCGCCAGCACTGATCATCCCAGTGGATGCGGTCGTCCGGGAGATTCCATTCCCAGATACCGAAGCGTGCGGCCTCCTGGGCGAGGCGGAAGCGGGCCTCGCTGTCGGCCAGTGCCCGTTCCATCGCCTTGCGTACCGAGATGTCCTGGAACGACACCACCACGCCGGTCAGTTCGCCGGCGTCGTCTCGCATCGGCGAGGCGTAAACCAGTACCGGGAAGGCTTCGCCGTCCTGACGCCAGAAATGGTCCTCCCAGGCTTCCACCGTCTCGCCGCTGACCAGGACCCCGTGGATCGGACATTCCTCCGCAGGATAATGGGAGCCGTCCGGGTGGCTGTGATGCGCCGTCTGGTGGGAATCCCGTCCCAGGGCCTCGTTCTGGTCGGCGAACCCCAGCAGGCGGCAGCCGGTGGGATTGACGAAGGTGAAACGGCCATCCCGGTCAATGCCGAACACGCCCTCGCCCAGGCTGGCAAGCAGGTTCTCGCGGAAGCGGCGTTCCTGGTTCCGTGTCGCCTCGATGGCGGATCGCTGGCTGACGTCGCGCACGATCATCAGCACTTCGTCCTCGTTCAGCGGGACCACCCGCGCCTCGAAATGGCCGGGTTTGCCCAGTGGCGCGGTGTCGTATTCGAAGTCGCGGACATCGCCGCTGGCCAGCGCCTCGTGGATAGCCCGGGTTCCCTGTTCCGCGTAGGCGGGCGGGAACAGTTCGTCCAGCTGCCGCCCGAGAAACTCCTCGGGCGGCATCAGCAGCATCTCTTCCGAAGCGGACTCACATTCGATGAAGGTTCCGTCGCGGCCCATCCGGAACAGGCTGTCCGGCAGGGCCCGCATCAGTGCGCGCGCGTGGGCCTCGTTACGGCTCAGGGCCGCGGCCTTCTCTTCCAGTTCCTTGCGCAGCGTGGCCAGGCGGCGGTTCACCAGCACCAGGCCAAGGATCAGCGCGAGCATGACACTTCCGACTCCCAGCATCAGGGTGACCTCGCGACCGTAGGTCTCGAGGAATTCCCGCAGGGTGAGCTGCGGCGAGGCATCGTAAGGCGGCAGGCGGAGTTCGCGTGCCAGTTCCTCCACCGGTTCGTAGTCCATGGGGACGGTGAAGCCGTCGATGCCCGCGGACCGTGCGGGGTCCGATTCGCCATCCAGCTCGAGCAGGGCGATCAGCACGCGGTGGCTCAGCTCGTGCGGGACCTGTTCAAGGGCGATAAACGGCCATTCCGGATACAAGCGTGTGGAAAGCGCCAGCGGGAAGTCCGCCATCTCCTGGCGTCCGATGATGCGGATCTCCTCCGGGGCTACCCGGCCGTCTTCCTGCAGGCGTTCCAGGATCCCGATACGCACGAAGCCCACGTCGGTCCCGCCGTCCAGAACCCGGTCCACCACCCGGTCGTGCGGCATCCCGGTGAACTCGATGTCCGCGTCAGATGGTCTCGTGCCGCGTTCGCGCAGTTCCCGGGCTTGCGCCTGGTAGCCACCGAGCGAGTCCTGAAGGACGGCTGTGATGCGTTTTCCGGGGATGTCCTCCCAGTCGCGGATGTGATCGTTGTCGGCGCGGGTGAAGGCGACTCCGCCGAAGCCGCTCACCGGAGTCCCATCGTGCAGCGGGACCAGAGTCGCCAGCGCCCCGGACAGGTGACTGTCGCTGCGGATGCGAATGTAGTGGCTGGGGTTGGTCAGCAGGAAATCCAGTCGATTATTGCGCAGCTTCTCCTCCAGCACCGAGTAATCGGCGATTACCCCGTCCACCGTGACGTCTTCCAGTTCCGCGTCCAGATGTTCGATCAGCGGACCCCAGCGCTCGCGGGCCAGGTCCTCCGGTTCGAAAGCCAGGATCCCCACGGTCACGTGGTGTTCGGCCACCGCCGGCGTCGCTGCAAGCATCAGCACGGCGACCAGCAGGGGCACTGCGATCCCGATTGCGTCTCTCATCGGGGCTCCTCGCGCGGCAGCAGGTCGGGGCGTACCAGCTCGTCCCCGAAGTTGCGGTCCAGTGGCGCGTCTGCCTCTTCCGGCAGGTTGGCAATCTCCAGCGCCGCCTGCAGGACCCGCGATTCCGGGCCGTCCAGCAGGCGGTGGTTGCTGGCCGCATCCGGCAGCACCAGCCCACGGAAGGTTTCCATGGCCCGCTGGCCGGGGACCCCCAGGCGTTCCGCCATGCGGTAGCCCGCGTCCACCGGATTGGCGCGCAGATGATGCAGGGCGCGGAAATGTGCCGCGATCAGGTGGCGGGTCGATCTTTCGAGACGCTCCAGGTGACCGGCCTCGATCGCGAGCACATCGAAGATCGTGTCGGGCATGGCCCGGCTGTCGAACAGGACGCGAGCGCCGTCGTCCAGCAGGCGGTCGGCGACGGGCTGATAGGTCACCACGGCATCCACCTCATCCCGCTCCCAGGCGGCCTCCTGCGCGTCAATGGTCAGCGACACCGTTTCTACCTCATCGCGTGCGAGGCCCGCAGCGTCCAGGGTGTGATGGAGCATCAGGGCCCCCAGGGCCGAGTCTTCCACGCCGACCCGACGCCCGGCCAGATCTTCCAGCCTTTCGATCGCGGGGCGCGCCAGCACCACGTCGGCCCCCGCGGAGATGTTGAAGACCAGTACGACGCGAAGATCCGCCCCCCGGGCGCGTACCCGCAGCACCTCGTCCAGGGTCAGCGCCGCACCATGGACCTCTCCGGCAGCCAGCCGGCGCATGGATTCGCTGGCGGAAGCGGTCTCCCGCAGCCGGACCCGCTCGGGGTCCAGCCAGCCCATGACCCGGGCCAGGAACATCGGTTCATAGCCGGGCCATACATGGCCGGCGATCTCCAGCGGCGGGTCCGGGCGGCCACAGGCCCCCAGCAGGGCGGGGAGGGCGGTGCCGGCGGCGACCAGAAAATTGCGTCGATCCATGTGCATGTCGGCGTTGTGGCAGGCCCCCGGGCCAGGTGGCTCGTCGTGCGGTTGCGAGGCTGTCCAGTCTACAGCCTGCCGCAACGGCAAGTCGCAGTCGGTCAGAGCTCCCCGCAGCGTACGGATCACGCAGGCAAACCCCGACCGGGTTCGAGGAACAGCAGGGGGAGTTCTGTGGCGGCCAGCCCGGCCGAGCCTGTACCGGCGGGTTCACCGGAAGCCGCAGTGGCCCGGTGTACGCGGGGTTCGGGCGGGTGGTACAGCTGATGGAGATGCCGGCAAGCGCGCACGCCGATCGGGGGGCAAATATGGCGCGCCCGAGAGGATTCGAACCTCTGACTTCCACCTCCGGAGGGTGGCGCTCTATCCAGCTGAGCTACGGGCGCTTTGCGGCAGAATGGTACGCCTCGGTCGGCTCTGCGTCCAGTCTTCGGCGGATGCGGGCACGGTTTGCCGGAGCGCCGGGTGCGTGTCGAGTACTCGTTTCCGGGGGCCGCCCTTTGATTAGAATACAGCCAGTATCCCGGTGCGAAACCCGATTATTCGAGTGCTGTACTCGGTTTGTGGTCTGTGGTGGTCGGATGCCCTATACTCCCGCCCTCCATGCGCGCCCTTAATGTTCGCAGCCGGCGGGGCCGCGCCGACCGATCAGAAAAATCCAATTCAAGGCCGCGACAGGCCGGACCTCGGAGGGAGAGCAGTGGCAAATCAACCGATCAAGATGGATGCCGGGAACAAGGTCCTCCTGTTCCTCTCGGCGATCGTGCTGGCGGGAACGGTCATCTACCTGGTGGCGCAGCTGGTGAACTGGCTGGGGCAGATGGGTGTGGCCGAACGCACGCCCATCAGCGAAGAAGAACTGACCGCCCGTCTGACGCCGGCCGGTCGTGTGGAAGCCGGTGCGGTTGAGGTGGACGAGGAAGAGGCCGAGGTGAGTGCCGGCGACATCTATCAGAATGTCTGCGCCGCCTGTCATGACACCGGTGCTTCTGATGCCCCCATCATCGACGACTCCGACGAGTGGGCCTCGCGTTTCGACGATAAGGGGATGGATACCCTGTTCGATCACTCCATCAACGGCTACAACGCCATGCCGCCGCGGGGCGGCGATCCGAACCTGAGCGACGAGGAAGTGCAGCGGGCGGTGGCCTACATGCTGGATCAGGCCGATGTCGACCATGGCTGGTCGCCCGACAACGGCGATGAGAGCAATGGCAACGGCGCGGACGAAGCCGCCGAAGATGACAGCGCCGCCAATGGCAACGGCGAGGACGAAGCGGTTGAAGAAGACGCCGCCGCCAATGGCGACATGGTAAACGGTATCGACCTGGCGGCCGGTGACGCCGCGCGCGCCGAGAGCCAGCTGTATGGCACCTGCATCGCCTGCCACGGTGCACAGGGCCAGGGCATCGGCATCTTCCCGTCGATTGCCGGTGAGTCCGCGGAATTCATCGCGCAGCGTCTGGTGGCCTACCGTGCCGGCGAGACCGTGGGTGACGACACCCACCTGATGGCGCCGAACGCGCGCAACCTGTCGGACGAGGATATCGCCGACCTGGCGGTCTTTATCGCCGAATTCGAGGGCTGATCGATTTCGGTCGATCCCGGGCCCCGTCGCGGGAGACCGCGGCGGGGCCTTTTTTGTGTCATTCCACGCGCCAGTGATCGAGGGCGCGAAAACTCAGTGCTTCGGTCAGCTGGGCACGCCCGATGGCCCTTGCCCCGGCGAGATCGGCAAGGCTGCGGGCGACTCGCAGGATCCGGTGATAGGCGCGCGCCGACAGGCGAAAACGTTCCGCGGCGGCATCCAGCAGAGCCCGTTCCGCCTCCGCCAGCGCCGCGTGCTGCTGCAGGGCGCGGCCCTCCAGCATCCGGTTGAGGCATCCCTGACGTTCCAGCTGCAGCCGGCGTGCGGCAGCCACGCGGCGTGCCACCGTGACGCTGTCCTCGGCGTCCGGATCCGGAGTGTCGCGGCCGAGTTCGGCCGGCGGGATGCGCGGCACGTCGATCGCCAGATCGATCCGGTCCAGCAGGGGTGCGGACAGCCGCTTGCGGTGGCGCCCGCGCTGCTCGGGGGTGCACTGACAGGCGTTCCCCAGGTCGCAGTCGAAGCCCTGCGGGCAGGGGTTCATGGCCCCGACCAGCTGAAACCGGGCCGGAAACTCGGCCTGACGGGCGGCGCGCGAGATGTGGATGACACCGGTCTCCAGGGGCTCGCGCAGCACGTCCAGCACCCGCCGGTCGAACTCGGTCAGCTCGTCCAGGAACAGCACGCCATTGTGGGCGAGCGAGATCTCGCCCGGCCGCGGTGATCCTCCTCTGTCATTTCCAGTAAATTATGCGATCCTATCTACCGTAGATCAGTGCCTTAACGAGCAGCCGCACAACGGTTTGTGCGAATTCGGACAAGGATTGTCGCGAATAACCCGGAATTTAACGCTTAATTCTGCGAACGAATTCAAGCGGAATTCCGGGCTGGACAAGGAGTAGTTCAATGCCAGCGAGAAAGATCCCGAAAAACTACCGTAACCTCACGGGCCTCATTGCCAGTCAGAAGGGGGGTGGCGCCCCCGCCTTCGAGTCCAGCCTGGAGCGTGACCTGCTGATTCTCCTCGACTTTGATCGAGAAGTTGAAAGCATTGAGGAACAGCCCCTCACGCTTGAGTACACCGACCCCCTCGGTGCCACCAGAACCTACACCCCCGACTTTTTTGTCCGATACGTCGATGATCGGCGGCCCTTGCTGTGCGAGGTGAAGTATCGCAAAGACCTCTTTCGTGACTGGTCGTTGCTCAAGCCTCGTCTGAAGGCCGCTCGCCGATACGCCACCGAGCAGGGATGGGAGTTCCGCATCCTGACGGAGAACGAGATTCGGACTCCCTACCTCGAGAACGCCCGCTTTCTGCGCGAATATCGCGATCTCCCGGTGACTCTGGACCAGAGAGTGGCGGTTATGCCGCTGCTGAACGACATGCGGGAGACAACTCCAGCGGAGCTTACTCAGGCCATTTTCCGTTCACCCTGGAATCGAGCGGAGATCCTGCCAGTGGTCTGGCATCTCATGGCTCTTGGTCGGATTGAAGCCGACCTTACACGTCCCTTGAGCATGTCTAGCCGTATCTGGGCGGAGGGCGATCAATGAAAGTTTCTTTCGAACTGAAGCCCGGAACCGACGTGCGGTACCAAGGGCGTGCCTTCGTGGTACACCAGTTGCTGGACTACAACCGGGTGCTGGTGAAGGACTCTGAATCTGGAGAACTCCGGTCGGTATCTCCCTCCGTCTTGTCCCCTCCAGAGCCCGAAGCGGGTTCAGGATCCTCAGTCGAGTTGGAGTTGATCTCCGATGAAGACTGGAACGTAGCTCAGGAGAGAATGGCGGTGATTCGCCCGCTTCTGGAGAACGATTGGCGGTCGGTCGTAGATGTCCAGCAGGCCGCTAAAGAAGCTGGCGTTAATCAAGCCACCATCTACCGCTGGATCCAGCGGTACGAGGTCACGGGGCGGGCTTCGTCCCTCGTTCCGGTACGGCGGGGGCCCAAGCCGGGGGGCGTGCGGATCCCGGACGAGGTCGAGGAGGTTATTCAGGCCACGATCGAGGAAAGGTATCTGAGCAAGCAGCGCCCCAAGATTCAGGTTGTATGCCAGGAGGTCATTCGTCGCTGCAAGACGGCCGGCTTGAAGCCTCCTCACCCTAATACAGTCCGTAATCGCATCAGGACCATCACTGACCGTCGAAAGATGGAGCGACGGCTCGGGCGGCGCACTGCCCGAGAGCGATACGAGCCGACACAGGGCCAGTTTCCGGATGCTCAATGGCCTCTCCATACAGTGCAAATCGACCACACACCTGTCGATCTGATCATTGTGGATGACGACGAGAGAAAGCCTATTGGCCGCCCCAGCCTGACCCTGGCGATGGACGTCTTTTCGAGGATGGTGACTGGTTTTTCAGTGTCATTGGAGGCCCCCGGAAGCCTGCCGGTGGGATTGGCTCTGGCACACTCGATCCTCCCGAAGGACGGCTGGATGCTTGAGCGGGGTATCGATGGCGAATGGCCCGTATGGGGGCTCCCAGGCACGGTCCATGCCGACAATGCCAAGGAGTTCCGGGGCGATATGCTCAAGCGCGCGTGCTCTGATTACGGGATTGACCTGCATTGGCGCCCGGTGGCGCACCCCAACTTCGGAGGCCACGTCGAACGACTACTCGGGACGTTCAATGCAGAAATCCACAACCTGCCAGGAACAACCTTCTCGAACATCGAAGAACGGATGAACTACGACTCGTCAGGGATGGCAGCGTTTACGTTGTCGGAATTCGAGGTATGGATTGCCACCTACATCACTCAAATCTACCACCAGACCGTCCATTCAGCGCTCGGTGTTTCGCCGTTGAAGAAGTGGGAGGAGGGGATTCTGGGTACTGATCATCAGGTGGGCCGAGGCCTGCCTGCCCGCGTGCGAGACGAGGAGCGCCTGAAGATCGATTTTCTCCCGTGGGAGGAGCGGACCGTCCAGCGCCATGGAGTCGTGTTGGATCATGTCGCCTACTATGCCGACGTTCTCCGTCCATGGGTCCACGCCACGGATCCCAATGGCAGCGGAAAGAAGCGCAAGTTTTTGATTCGGCGAGACCCACGGGATATCTCCGTCGTCTACTTCTTTGACCCGCAACACGAGCGGTATTTCGATCTCCCCTACCGGAACACTTCGCACCCGAAAATTAGTCTTTGGGAGCTACGAGAGGCCCAACGCCGATTGCGACAGGAGGGGCGTGATGCCCAGGATGAAGATGCGATCTTTGAAGCCCATGAGCGGCTGCGGAAGATCGAGGATGAGGCCTCGCGACAAACAGCACGCGCCCGGCGTCAGGCCCAGCGGCGCAAGAACAACAAGCAAGTGGCCCGAACTTCGTACGGTTCGCACCCGGAGGCGTCTCCCCTGGATTCGCACGACGATGATGGATGGGGCGACATTGACCCCTATGACGACGTGGAGGTCTAGCTGTGGGCCAACTGGAACACCTTTCCGCGGAAGCTCAAGAGGCTTTGAGCCTGCCCCCAGAAGACCGGCTTCGGCATATCAGGAAAATCCCCCGATGGATTGGGTACGAGGGGGCTCACGCTGCACTTGACCGCCTGGAGGATCTGCATAATGAGCCGAAGACGCATCGCATGCCCAATATGCTTCTGTATGGCGACTCGAACAATGGTAAGACCGTCGTAGTGCGGCGCTTCCAGGCGCAGCATCCCGCATTCGAAAATCCGGAGGGGGAGGGGATCACAGTTCCTGTCCTGGTCGTCGAGGCGCCGCCGAAGCCGGACGACAAAGCGCTCTTGACCTCCATTCTCCATGAGATCTCGGCTCCGTACCGCGCCAACGATCCGGCTTCAAAGCTGGAACGGCAACTGCTCCATTACATGCGCTATGTGGATGTCCGGATGCTGATCATTGACGAGATCCATAACCTCATTGCTGGGCCCACCGTCAAACAGAAGCAGTTCCTTAACTTGTTGAAGCACCTGGGAAACCAGCTCCAGATCCCGATCGTTGGTGTCGGAACGAAGGAGGCACTCCGGGCCATAGGAACAGATCCACAGCTCGCTAACCGCTTCCATCCCTTCGAGCTTCCCCGCTGGTCACTGGATAAAGCGTTTGCCCGACTGCTGGTGACGTTCGAGCGATCGCTTCCATTGGTCAACCCCTCAACGCTCGGGCAGAAAAAGGTCGCCCGAAAGCTCCATTTGATGTCGGAGGGGCTTATTGGAGAGCTAGCCGAAGTGCTCAGGCGGGCGGCAATACACGCCGCCAAGGATGGCAGTGAGCGCATCACCCTCGACACACTGAACGCGATCGAGTGGACGCCCCCCTCAGGGCGTCGTTAGCCAATGACCAGCCTGGTGCAAGGTTTGAGTGGAAACCTGTGGCCAGCGCATCCTAAGCCGCTGCCAGACGAATTGGTGTCGTCGTGGATCGTCCGTCTAGCGCGGGCGAACCACTTGCCATTACATACCTTCTGCCATCTGGAGTGGCCGGGAAAGGCCATCTGGAACCGTGATATCGACAAGAGTGCGGATGTCGATCTGTTGGCCGGCCTTGCTACCCGGACTGCGACACCATTCCACCGTGTGAGTGAGACCACCCTGAAAGACCATATCGGGCGCATCCATGAGCGATTCAACGCGCTTGGAAACACGCCTTGGGTTATGCCTGTCGGGGTCTATCACCGTGTCCGGATGAACCGGGGCCTAGGATACTGCCCCTCGTGCCTCCGGGAGGACGATATACCCTATTTCAGGCGACAGTGGCGGCTTGCCTTCCACGTCACCTGTCCCGAACATGGGGCTCATCTTCGGGACGAGTGCCCCGTTTGTCGCTCGCCTGTCCTGTTCCACCGCGTGCGTTCCGTTGACGCTCCCTTGAGTGTCTGTGGCGGATGCGGCTTTGATCTGCGCCAGGCCGAGTCGGCGGCATGGCTTGGTGGGGAGATGATCATTCGACGGGCTCGCGATCTTCAGGTGCGCTTAGCTGATGCCCAGAGGGAAGGCTGGATAGAGATCACTGGCCTGGGCGTGATTCCATCGATCGCTTTCTTCGCCGGAATGCGGGCCTTGCTCGTCCACGTGGGGATCGCTCGGAGGCTTGGTCGCTTTCGTGGGGCGTTGCGCGACGAGTTGGGCTTGCGGACGCAGGTCGACACCTCCCAGGCCCCGATAAAACGGTTTGAACGGCTGAACGCGCGACAGCGAATTGAGGCTATGGCTTGCGTTCAGTGGATGCTCGAGGGTTGGCCCGAACGGCTGTGGGATATCGCTCGCCAATCGGGTGTTCGGGCTTCGGACTTGCTGCGCGATTTTGAACGGCCACCGTTTTGGTACGAACAGGCGGTTCGCGAAGGGTTGGGAGTGGCCGCGACCTCTGCGAAGCATGCAGAGCGGCGAGGGGCACAGGAATGGCTCGCCCGCGCCGAGTCGGAAACCGATTACCCGGATGAGGTCTTCGGGCGCGCGCGAGCTTGCTCCGTGAGCACTGGTGCGGGGCCTTATCAGCGCGAGCCAGTTTGGCCTTCCTCATCGCGTCGTCCTCAGCGGATACGGTGGCAGGATATCGACGAGGGGCGTGTCTGCAGGCACTCGATCGTGTACTGGATCCGAACGCGTCTGGCCGCCGGGTACACGCAGAAATCTGTGAACCGGGATCTCTCGGCGGTCTATGGCCTCTTGCGCTCTACCGGGAAAGCGCCTTGGCGTTGGTGCATCGACGACATCGCACTGTGGCTCCATATGCTCGAAGAGCGCCGGAGTCGGAGCCACGGAACGTGTATGCACTACCTCTGTGTTATCCGTTCGGTTCTGAGAATCCTCCCAAAGAATCAGAGGCTTGTGCGGGTCGTGCGAAGGCGTTTCGAGCAGGATTTACCAGGTCGATGCGGCACCCTGGTGCGTGCGTTCCCTGTGCGCCGGATATGTGATTGGGAGGCACCGGTGCCGGAGCCAGGGGGATATGGATCAGTGGCTACCCCCTCGGCCGTGCCTCCGAAGCAACCGGCATTCGATGACATCTCGGACTCTCGACCAGGAAAGGCTGTCAGTGAGCCGTTCGAGCGACCGAAACGTCTACCGGCTGTCCACAATCGGTGCGACTACTGCGGCTGTGCGATGGCTAAAGCGACCAAGCTCTACAGGAACAAGGCCTATTGCCGCCGTTGCTACAATCGGCTGTTCGAGACGGTACTGTGTGCGGGTGGTTGCGGACGGGCCACACGTGCGCCGCGCGGGGTGACGGAGGCCTTGTGTCGTAGTTGTCGAGTCCAGGGCCGGCGATGTGTCCGGTGTGGAAGGCTAACCCCCCGAGCCGGATTGCTGACAGACGCTGGAGCGGCGTGTCCGTCGTGTGCGCGGTACTTTCGTGATCCTTCGGTGGGTACTATATAGGCCGGAGCCGCGTCGAATTTCTGAGTCTGATGCGAGGAGGGGAGCAGGATGCTCGTTTTGACGCGCAGGGACGGCGAAGCCGTCGTGATTGGGCTGGATATCCTGGTGGTGGCTACTTGGTGGGGCGGCGAGCCACGACTAATGGTCAGTGCGCCCGGTTACGTCTCAACGGAAGACCCAGTTGGCAAGCTCCGGATCGGCGACGACATTCGGGTGTCTGTGCTGGGAACGAGCGGGGAGTGCATCCGTGTAGGGATCGATGCCCCTGGCGATGTTCCTGTTCACCGCGAAGAGGTATTCGAGCGGCTCCATGGCATTGGCGATGCGGGCCTGGTGACCGGTCACTAAGTCCATCGATGCCGTCCATTGTAGAGCCCTGTGGAATGAAGGCGGAGTTACTGTCAAAAGTGTTGTGCGGGGGGGCGTCGTATCCGGCTGGGAGGGAAGGTTACTAGCAACCCACCAGCCTGAGGAACTAGGCCAATAGCTCACGTTGCGATAGAGAACCCGAACGGACCAGAGGACCCGTCCAACGACCCGGTGACCGATCTGCTGCGCCGCGGGGCGCGGGACCTGATCCAGCAAGCGGTGGAGGCAGAGTTGCAGACGTTCATGGAGCGCTACGCGGAGGATCGCTTGCCGGACGGGCGCCGGGCAGTGGTGCGCAATGGCTATCAACCGGAGCGCCGGGTCCGGACCGGCATCGGCGACGTGCCGGTGCAGGTGCCGAAGACCCGGGATCGGTCCGGCGGCGGCCGGCACTTCACGTCGAGCCTGCTGCCCCCGTATCTGCGCCGGGCGCGCTCGGTCGAGGAGCTGCTGCCCTGGCCTATCTCAAGGGGGTGTCTTCGGGCGACTTCCAGGAGGCGCTGAGCGCGCTGCTTGGCGAACAGGCCCAGGGGTTGTCCGCCTCGACGCTGGGCCGGCTCAAGCAGCAGTGGCTGACCGAGCACGCCGACTGGCGCGAGCGCGACCTCAGCGCCCACCGCTACAGTTACTGGTGGGCGGACGGCATCCACTTCAACCTGCGCGGGGAGGACGATGAACGCGCCTGCGTGCTGGTCATCATCGGCGTCCTGCCGGACGGTACCAAGGAGTTCGTCGCCCTCGACGACGGGATGCGCGAGTCCGAGCAGAGCTGGTATGAACTGTTGGTGCGCCTGCGGGATCAGCAGGGCCTTCCGCAGGGGCCCAGGCTCGCCATCGGCGCCGGCGCGCTGGGCTTCTGGAAGGCCCTGGCCAAGGTCTACCCGGACACCCGCCGCCAGCGCTGCTGGGTCCACAAGACCGCCAACGTGCTGAACCGGCTGCCCAAACGGAGCCAGCCGAAGGCGAAATCATCCCTGCAGGCGATCTGGATGGCCGAAACCCGCGCCGACGCCGAACAGGCCTTCGACGCCTTCCTGACCGCCTACGGCGACAAGTACCCGAAAGCCGCCGAGACGCTGGCCAAGGACCGGGAAGACCTGCTGGCGTTTTACGACTTCCCGGCCCCGCACTGGCCGTCGATCCGGACCACCAATCCGATCGAATCGACCTTCGCCACCGTGCGGCTGCGCACCGCCAAGACCCGGGGCTGCGTGACCCGCAACACCGTCCTGAGCCTGACGTTCAAGCTCGGCCAGAGCGCGCAGAAGCGCTGGCGTCGGCTCCGAGGTTACGAATGGCTCGACAAGCTCGAGCGCGGGGTGACGTTCATCGACGGCGTCGAACAGACCGAACCGACCAACGACGAGGCATCCTCCATCACCGACCGGAGACCCGCCTGAACCAGTGATCGCTCATACACCAGACTTGACCATAACTCGGCCATCTCGGCCGACCGCCGTTCGTGCGGTTTCCTCGGTAGGTTCTAGACGGACGCCCGAAGAGTACCTTCGCTTCCAGGAACCAGGGGCGGGGAGGGGCAAGACCGCGAAACCGCGCACAGCGCTCCCCGGTGGGTCGGGCTGAAATTGCGAAGCGAGCATAAGGAAGCTAGAGTTGGACGCCAGAGCAGCAGGCCGGCTAATGCCGGCCTGCTGTGTGTCCGGACCCGGACCTATGCGGGCCATGAAGTTTCAGTTGGCCGACTCGCGCAACATTCTGTTGGCAGGGAAACCTGTCGAACTAGGCTGGAGATCTTTAGATGGCGTTCCGAATTCCTGAAGAACAGCATGAGGATGTGGCTCTGCTGTACAGCCTTTCTGATCATGAATGGCAGACCTTGCTCGAGGCTGCCAATGAGGTCGCTACGACGCCTAATCTTGCCAACTATGTAAAAGGTGTTTCTGATCGGCTACGTGATGCGGGTATTGCTGAAGCCGGCAAAATCGCCGATCTTCTTGTAACTTTTTCGCAGCTGAGGATTAATTATAAGCTAACCCCTGAACTTTTTATTGAGGAGCTTAGGTCCGCTTCGGAAGCGACTGGTGTCGAGAGTATTATGCCCTCGCGGGTCGATTGGGAGACGGTCTGTGGGTTTGTAACGCCCTTGGTATCTGATGAGTCCCGGGTGTTCCAGTCGGTTAAGCTGGCAAACATTAATCTGGAACGCCCAAATCTGTTCGAGTCAGCGCGTGTGCTTAGTGATTTGCGGCCTGCTTTTGGTGTTGATACGGATGCCGGGCTTAGCCAATTCATAAACCTGCATACTCTTCGTATACAATATCGAAAATATCAGGGGGTGAGCGAAGAATTTTTCTCGCTCGATAGTGGCGACTTGAAAGCATTAAAAGATGAAATTGAGCGTGCTCTTCAAAAAGAAGAGAAGATGAAGGAATTCTTGGAGAGCAAAGGATTTCTTTCTCGGGATGCGAGTTAGAACGGGAGGCCTATTATGAGTGCTATGACTGATACTAGCCAGGCTGGCAGAATGCATTTTTCGGGCCTGGTCGAGTCTAGTGCGGGGCGCAACCATGCCCGGTCGTGGGATACGTCACGGCTAGGGGGTGGAGGAAAGGTCCTGCCGAGCGTTTTTCCTCGCGAATCTAATCTAACTCAGCATCAGCTATGGTGGGCTGAAGAAGAAACAGTCAGCGAGAAAGCCCCTGGGGCGACGATTGGTGATGGAATCTTCTTTGAAGTGTTGGCTCGGCGCGGCGCCCCTAATTTGGATTCTGCGTCTTCAATAGTAGGCGTTCGCTTAGAAGAAGATAAATCAAAACATCCAGAAACTGCGGGGCTTGACCCTAGCGCTGAGGAACGTCTCAACCAGATCGCAGCATTTGAGGATGACTGGGATGAAGACGGAGCAATTGCCCCGGGCGATGATCTTGTGGACCGAGTGCGAACGCTTCTCAAGGGTTGGGTTTCTTTGGTGCGAAGGGTCTATGGTACAGAAATTCTTACACCCGTAGTTGGGCCTGCCCGGGATGGGTCGATCGATTTACACTGGAAAGAAGAAGGCTTCGAGATCCTTATTAATGTTTCGGCTATGGAAGTGGCCACCTATTATGGGGATGATTTTGGTCAAGAGAAATTACGAGGGCAATTTCCAATTGATGGGAAAGGTATTCCGGCTCCGATTGCATGGATGATGTCGCGAGTGTCTTATGACTGAATGGGAAACCGAAGAAATCCCGAATGATGCAATTCTGTATTTCCGGGTGCACGTGAACTTCGGACCAGACAGACAATGGCCACATGTTCCATTGGGGGCGATAAAGAACACCCCTAACGAAAGCCCATCAATGTCAACAGATTGGGATAAATACGCCGCCCCATATGATACTGTTCAACCCCCGGCAGTGGCCGGTAGGCCGCCCAGGAACCCTGAGAACTATCGGGTCGCGAAGTTTCATGTAGGCGGAGTGCGTGAAGTTCCAAAGCAGACAGTTGTACACACTCCAGACTTAGTGAATAAGAATCGCGCGCACACGGATATTTTTGGCCCAAAGGAAGATCGAGATCCTGAGATGGATGAGGAATATCGTGTAATGTTAGCGCGGCGTGGAAGCCTCCTCACATGGAGCGAATCCCACGCGCCGCTTGGACTGACAAAGCCAGAATCTGCGAATTGATAGGCGCTGCTTTCGGTATTTTGGAACTCGTTGCCTTTTAGTGTCCCTTAAGGAAACGCTGATCAATGGCCCTGCATCCGACTTCATATCCCGCCGAAGCGCGTTTGGAAGGACATCAGGGCCACGGCGGCCTGTTTTGGCCCCTGTAACCGCCGTTTTGAGCGGTCACAGGGGCGTTTTTCGGTCCTGCGGACGTACTACCCCTGCGGCTGCAGCCCCCACCTTCGCGCGCGGTACAGGTTCGCCAGGGCGAACAGACTGTGGAGCTGCGCGGTGTTCTTATTGAGGCCGCGGTAGCGGACCTTGCGGTAGCCGAAGAGGTTCTTCACCACATGGAACGGATGCTCGACGATCGAACGCAACTGCGCCTTCTGCCGTTCGGCTGCGCGCACCCGTTCGCGCGCCGGGCCTTCCGGCATCGCGCGGACGGTGCCGCGTTTGCGCGCGATGTGCGTCTCGGGACGATGCCCGTCCAGCCGCTTCTCCGCACCGATGTAGCCGGCATCGCCATGCAGGCTGTCTTCCTCGCCGTGCAGCAGGTTTGGCACCTGCGACACGTCCGAGACGTTCGCCGCCGTCCCCTTCACGGTGTGGACCAGGCCCGTGACCACGTCCGCTCCGACATGCGCCTTCATCCCGAAGTACCACTGATTCCCTTTCCTGGTCTGGTGCATCTCCGGATCACGCGCCTTGTTCTCGTTCTTCGTCGACGGCGGGGCGGCGATCAGCGTGGCATCCACCACCGTGCCCTCACGCAGCAGCAGGCCCCGTTCCTGCAGATGGGCGTTGATCCGCTCGAAGATCACCCGGGTCAGGTCGTGGCGCTCCAGCAGGCGACGGAACTGCAGCAGGGTGGTGGCATCCGGGGCGTCTTCGCGGCTCAGGTCGATCCCGACAAAGCGCCGGATCGCCTGGCTGTCGTACACCGCATCCTCGATCCCTTCATCCGACAGGTTGAAGCACTGCTGCGCCACGTACATCCGCAGCATCCGCTCCAGACCGATCGGCGGGCGGCCGCGCTTCCCCTTCGGGTAGTGCGGCTCGATCGCCTCCACCAGCGCCGCCCAGGGCGTGATGGCGTCGATCTCGCCCAGAAACCGGTCGCGCCGCGTCTGCTTGCGCTTGGCGGAGTACTCGAGATCGGAAAAACTGCGCTGCGACATCGATCCTTACCTCGGGGCGGAAACCGGCTGCCATTATCCCAGACCCGTGCGCTGGCCGGGCGCAGCCGCGAATTAAATCAGCGTCTCTTTAAGGAAGCGCTGATTAATGCCCCTGCATCCGGCTCCATCGCCCGCCACAGCATTGTAGGAAGGACATTGGGCCAGGGTGGCCTTTTGGGTGCCCTGTGACCGCCGGTTTTGGCGGTCACAGGGGTGTTGAACGATCCTGCGGACGCACTACCGGCACGCTGATCAGCGACGGCTACAGCGCCTATGCACGCTTCGCCGAGGCCGCGGCCGGGCTGACCCACGCCCAGTGCTGGGCGCATACTCGGCGCGAGTTCCTTGCCGCCGAAGCCAGCGAGCCCGCAGGGGGCACGCGGGCCCTGGAATCCCTCCGAGCGCTCTATACGCACGCGGCTGCGATCCGTGATCGCCGGCTAGCGCCGGACAAGGCGCTGGCCTCTCGCGCCGAGCAGAGCTATCCGGTCGTCGATGCCTTCGTCGCCTGGTTCCATGAACACTAGGACCCGGGGCGCCTGCCCTCGGATCCGTTCACCCGGGGCTCGTGTATGCGCACGAGCGCGAGGACGCGCTGCGCGTGATCTCGATGCGGCGCAAGAACTGGCACTTCTGCTGGACGGAGCTCGTGCCCGGCACGTCGGCACTCTGCAGAGCTTGCTGACCACCTGCCGGCTGCACGGTATCAATCCGCACACCTGCCTCGTCGATGTGCTCCAGCGCCTCAGCCGGTATCCGGCGCGGGACATCCTCGCGCTCATGCCTCGGGTGTGGAGGGAGCGCTTCGCGCATGCTCCGCTGACCAGCGAGGTCGAACGCCATGCCGGTTGATCTGGACGCCCTCACCTACGACGAGCTCGTGGGCCTGAACCATCGGATCGTCGAGCGGCTGAAGTTCCTCGAGGCGAAATAGGCCTATCGGGCGATGATGGACTTCAACCTGGGAGCGCGGGTGAACTTCGAGTCAAGCCGGGACGGCCGGCTGACGGGAACGCTGGTGAAGTTCAACCGCAAGACCGTCACGGTGCTCACCGATGACCAGCGCCAGTGGCGCGTCCCGCCGGAGATGCTCTCACCCATCCAGGACGTGGGGAGCGGAACCACCGTCGTGCGACCGGACGACCACCGATCCGAGTAGCGATATCCCTCCTGATCTTCTAGACGGTCAAGACGGTCTGGAATGACCGCTTACTTCCTTATGGCGATGAAGGGTCGCGGGGGCTGGGGCGCATATGCTGTGCGGGGAGCGAGCGCCTCACGCGTAAGCTTCCCGCCACGAGGACAAATAGGGACGCGTGGGGGGAATAGAGAGACCCCGCCGTCAGATCCTCCGCGGGCATCAGTTGGTCCGCCGGCGCCACAGAACGAGGCATCGTGATTAGCCAAGCCTGCAGAACGCCAACACCGGATGCTGGATGATCGGCAGGTGCGGCGAGCACAGCCCTATTTCTTGGTGTTTACAGGCATCTGGGTGAGCGGATCGAAGCTCTGGACACCCATCTTGAAGTACTCCACGTCACGGTCGGTCCCGATCGAGGCGTACCCACAGGCCTCGGCCGCGGCCAATGTCGATGCGCTCCCAGCGAACGGGTCATAGATCAGGCCGACTCCGACAGGCAGCGCAGCGTAGACGATTTGTCGCAGGAATCGCTGGGGTTTCAGCGAGGGGTGAGGCGCGATCTCTTTCTCGTATCCCCGCGTGGGTGAGCACTCGACTACGTCCTTCACAGGGCCGCCTGCAGGCCCTCGACGCAATCCACCTGCACCCCACGACCGGAGATTGTCCGCCACGGTGCCGCTGAATGGCTTGCGGAATACCCCCCACGGCTCCCAGCACGAACGCGGCATCACAGAGACATCCGGGAACTCGGCCTCTGCACCTTTGGGTTTGTCGCCTCCGCGCAGCGTCTGCACGAGACGTATGATCTCCCCCCGCTTTTCGAAACCTGCTTCCTCGAATGCACTGAAAGTCAGCGTTGAGACGAGGGGGTTCGAGGCAATGATCACGTGACCACCCGGGACAAGCGCGCGCAGGGCGCCATAGGCAACGGCACCGAAGAACGCATGCAGCTGGTTGCGCTCTTCCTTGGAGAGGACTGTAAAGCGAGGAAGAGGCTTGCGTTTTGCCCCGTCAAATGACGGCGGGATGCGCCAGACACCGCCACGGCCCTGCCGGAGCTTCTCGTGATGGGTCTTCTCGTACTCGATCACGCCATAAGGCGGATCGGTGACGATCGCGTGGATCGAGGCTGGCGGAATCTCGGACAACCAATGAACCGCGTCATCCAGAAAATAGGTCGAACGTGGCGACAAGCGGTGCCGGACCTGGTCCCCGCCTTGATGCAGGGCGTCCCAGCACTCGCGCTCCCTTGCGCGCAACGCTTCTTTCCAGCCCGGCTCTTGCTCTGATGCAGACCCAGCCTTTAGGATCTTATTCTTGGTCGCGCTCATGCCGCCCCCCGTCCGCTGGTGAGCTATCAGCCTCGGCTGGCCGCTGCTCCTTATAGAGCGCTAGCATTTCCTCCAGCATCGTATTCAGCCGCAGTCCGCGCTGGGCGGCCTGGACCTTCAAGTCCCGGGCTACCGCTGGAGGCAGGCGGAGGCTAACGACCTGGGTTGGCTTCTTTTCGCGAGGCATGCGGCCTTTATATCAAGCAGACGTCTAGACGTCAAGGATGGGCGCCGATGAACAAAGAAGATCTATTCCAGGCATTCCAAGACGCTTTCGCTTCCCGAAAATTCGTCGCCGGCCTGCTGGTCGCCTACATCGATATGTTTCGGGATATAGGCGTTCCGGACCTTGGGGCATCTACGCTCCAAGACGTGATGGTGGTCTATCCACGCCGGGAAATCACCGCGCGGGGAGCCCGGGCCAACACGCTGATCCTGCAGCTACCTGACGGGCAGACGAAGAGCCTGCGGCCATATTACAACAAAGCCGAACGGCTTTTCCGATCAGAACACAAACGTTTTGACTACCCTAGTTGCGCACCCCATGCCACCCAGGCGTGGTCCGCCTATCAAGACTGGCTGGACGCACTGGCAACCTTCTCCGACGCAGAATTAATTGAGCTGCGGGACCGAGTCATCGCCTATGTCCTGGAGAAGCTGCCGAGCCACGCCTTCGACCCAACCTCTATATCCGTCGACCCACCACTACTCCGGCTACTGCTCGAAAGATTCGAGATGAAAAGCCAGAAGGGCGAACCCACTGGCGCAGCGTTCCAAGGCATCGTCTTCGGCTTCCTTCGGGCCGATAACCCCCACCTCCAGATCGAAATCGATAAGGTCCGCACCGGATCGAAGCGGCTCCAGCGGGTCGGAGACATTGACGGTTGGGAAGGGGGGCGTCTCGCTCTGTCGGCCGAGGTTAAACAATATGTTTACCCCGTGGACGGAGTGCCGGATCTCATGGGTTTCGCCAACGAATGTGGTTTGCGAGGGGCTATTGGGCTGGTGGTGACTCTGGGATTCGAGGATGGAGCACGCGCGGCGATCGAGAATCTCGGGGTTAAGGCCTTGGACACGGGGGATTTACTCCAAATCGTCGAACTCTGGGATCCGTTGAAGCAGCGGACAGCCGTTAACTCCCTCATCTACTATGCGCAGCATGTCGAGAAAAACTCCTCCCTATCGGGGCGCATCGAATCATTCCTCGAAGAAGTGAGTGACGATTCAGAGGAGCCCTAAGAGCAGGCCGTACGCGGTTGATGGATCAGCGGCAGCCGTGAGCTGGTACGCACAATTCCTTATGCATCGACGCTGATACTTTCACTAAACGCGGCTTCTCGCGGAGTCATGCGGGAGGGGACTAAAAGCACGAACTAGTTGACCATGCCGACCCGGAAACCAAAAAGCCCGCCCCGAAATAATCCCGCGGGGGGACTCCGACTTGCCTTGTCGGCCTCCAGCTGCCTCCTGTCGTATCAGGCCCACCACGGCAGGACCTCCGGCACCTGTTACTCCAATCACGGCCAGACGGCGATCAGCGCCGAATCCCACCGCGCCGCCACGCCGCCACGCCGCCATAGCTACGCGGATTCGAGAGCACCCGACTATCACCGATCCGATAGTCGTAGGCGCGGTGCTGTGTCCGTGGATCGACGCCGCAGGCTGGTAGCGCTCGATTGGCCAGACGAGGTCGGACCTGAACGCCCCGGAAAGCAGGTCGCGCTCCCAGCCGGGGCCGAGCGAGCGCGGTGACCGCGGGTGATGGGTTGCCACGACCACCGCCCGTTCACGGTAGCGGCCTAGTTGGGTTTGCGGGACTCCGCTTATCGTGAGAAGCGGCGTGTTGTTCGGTCTAACCGTTATAGTTGGCCCAGAGAAAGGTAGGAGATCGTCGATGTTCGGCGTATCTGGTAGACAACGGCCGTATATTCGCCGTGGTCGGGGATAGGTGCCGTTTGAGTCCAGGCGTAAGCTTCCCCGTCAAGAGGACCATTCATTTTTAGAGTCCTCGGCGGTTGAGTGGAGCTGGGCGTAGATGACCGGCGGCAGGTCGCCGAGGGCGTCATGCGCCCGCTCCTCGTTGTAGTCGATCACCCACCAGTGGGTGATCTCGCGGACCTCCTCGAGATCGTTGAACAGGTAGAGATCCAGGACCTCGTTGCGGTAGGTGCGGTTGAAACGCTCGATGAAGGCGTTCTGGTTCGGCTTGCCGGGCTGGATGTACTGGATGAACATCGCGTTCTCCTCC
>NZ_KB898733.1:0-3356 GCF_000377785.1 Thioalkalivibrio sp. ALJ24
CCCTATCAGTCAACGTAGTTGTCGCCTCAACGCAACCGACAGGTGACAACCATGAAGCAGTATTCCAGCGAGCGTAAGGAGGCCGTCCTGCGCAAGCTCGCCCCGCCGGCCAACCGGACGATCCCCGAAGTGGCCGAGGCCGAAGGGATCTCGACGGCGACTCTGTACCGTGGCGCAAACAGGCCCGCGAGCGAGGACAGGTTTTGCCATCACGAGGATCCACTCCGGAAGGCTGGAGCAGCGAGGACAAGTTCCGTGTCGTGCTCGACACCGCGTCGATGACCGAGGCGGAGTTCAGCGCATACTGCCGGCAGAAGGGGCTCTACCCCGAGCAGGTCGAGGGTTGGCGGCAGGCGTGCATGGACGCCAACGCACAGGCCGCCGAGCAGGACAAGCGCTCGCGTCAGGAACGCAAGGCCGAGCACAAGCGCATGAAGAAGCTCGAACGCGAACTCCAGCGCAAGGACAAGGCCCTGGCGGAGACGGCGGCGTTGCTGACGCTGTCAAAAAAAGCCGAGGCGATCTGGGGCCGCAACGACGAGGACGACTGACCAGCCTCCCGGATCGCCAGCACACCATCGCTCTGGTCGAACAGGCTCGACGCGATGGTGCCCGGCTGGACAGGGCCTGCGCCGTGGTGGGCGTGAGTGTCCGTACCTATCAGCGCTGGAGCACGCCCGAAGGCGCGCATCCGGATGGCCGCACGGAGGCTTCGCGGCCGGTGCCTCACAACAAACTCTCCGACCGGGAGCGCGCCGTGATCGTCGATCTGTGCAACGAGCCCCGCTATCGCAGTCGGCCGCCAGCGTACATCGTCGCGGACCAGGCCGACCAGGGTCGCTATCTCGCTTCGGAGGCGACGTTCTACCGCGTACTGCGCGACGCCGATCAGAACCATCACCGAGGGCGCCACAAGGCCCCGGAAGGCCGGCGCCCACCGACCACTCACGTGGCCGATACGCCGAACCGGCTGTGGTCCTGGGACGTCTCGTGGCTGCCCGGGCCGGCCTGCGGCACCTGGTGGTATCTGTACCTGATCGTCGATGTGTTCAGTCGCAAGATCGTCGGTCACGAGGTCCACGCCGCCGAGACCGGGGAGCTGGCCGGTGACCTCCTCCAGAAGGCCTACTGGCGCGAACACCTGGCCGCCATGGACAAGCCGTTGATCCTGCACTCGGATAACGGCAGCCCCATGAAGGCGGCGACGTTCCTGCAGAAGCTCTACGACCTCGGGATCACGCCCTCGCGCAGCCGCCCTCGGGTGAGCAATGACAACGCCTACTCCGAGTCGCTGTTCCGTACGCTCAAATACCGCCCGGGCTTCCCGTCGAAGGGCTTTGCCACTCTCGAACAGGCTCGTGAATGGATGCTCGGCTTCGTGCACTGGTACAACGAGCAGCATCGTCACAGCGCGTTGAACTACGTGACCCCCGCCCAGCGCCACAACGGCGAGGCCGATCGGATCCTGGAACGCCGCCGAGCCACATACGAGCGGGCACGTGACGCCCATCCCGAGCGTTGGTCCGGCCCCATCCGGGACTTCGGTCTGCCAGAGACGGTGACCCTCAACCCGCAGACAGCCGCCCGTTGTTAAAGAACCCTGAACTCCATCAGGCGACATCTACCTTGACAGATAGCGGAATCCTGATGGTTGAGGAGCGAGAGTTTCTCCGCGGCTTGCTGGACGACGGTGACGCTGGCTCGGATCGGGCAGGTATACGGGAGTCATAGTCAGTAAAGACTGGTTCTTGTGATTATGGAGGATGGTAGCGTCTCAGGACAATTTCGGCCTCCAGCGAGCGAGTACGTCCGAATGAACGCACCAAAGTATGAAGAACATGCACCGCGGGTTCGCAGCACGGCCGGACCGGCCCTGTTTCTTCCGGCCGTTCTGGCCGCAGTCGGCACGTCCCCGGCAATCGCGGATGATGCCGGCTACCCGGACGTGGAGACACCGTTGATCGAGCTGGATGAAGACTTCGCCCGGGCCGGACGAGCGGTTGACCGGGAAACCCTGGATTCAGTGTCCGAAGGTCTGGAACAGGCTGAAGTGCTGGAAGAACTCGGAACGCCGGACGAATTCAAGCGTCATCGTGGCGAGGCCCACTGGTTTTACAACTTCGAGATTCCCTTTGCGACGGGGGACGACGTTCTCGTGTGTCAGTACCGAGTCAGTTTTGATGGATGGGATCGAGTCGACACGGGTGAATGGCGTCGATTTCTGTGCGAGCGACTTTATGAGGGACTGACCGCTCCCCCGGAGATTCCCGAGCTGGAGATCCTGACGCTTTCGGCGGATGTGGTCTTTGGTTTTGATGACGATCGTCTGACCCCGGAAGGTCGTGATCGGATCGGGGATGTCGCGGAGGAAATCGACCGCGAATATTCGGATCCTCGGATCACGCTCGTGGGGCACGCGGACCGTATTGGCGATGCCGAGTACAACCGGGAACTTTCCCAGAGGCGTGCCGAAAGCGTGAGGCAGGAATTAATCGAGCAGGGTATCGATCCCGACGTAATGGTCGCCGAAGGGCGGGGTGAAACACGACCGCTGGTTTTCTGCCGTGGGCCCGAGCATGCGACGGAGACCCGGGAGTGTCTCGAGCCTAATCGGCGCGTGGAAATCGAGATCATCGACCGCGGCAATCAGGATCAGGAGGGATAAAGGATGGCGGAGAACATGCAGGTCCAGCTGGTGGACAAGGCGTCGGGAGAAAGTCGCGAGGTGGCGCTTGGGGAGCTGACGGTCGGTGAAAACCAGGTGGTGCAGCTGCCGGTTGGGCCGGAAGAGGTCGCCGCATTCGATCAGCAGGGGATGGATCTGGTCATCACCCTGCAGTCGGGCGAGGAACTCGTGATCGAGGGGTTTTTCGGCGGGAGCGGTGAACTCCGCAACGAACTCGTGCTGGAAGATTCGAGCGGAGTGCTGTGGTGGGGGCAGTACGAGGAACCGTGGGAGTCGTTCGCCTTTACCGAGATCTCCGAGGTTGGCCAGCTGGTGGCCGCCGAGAGTTCGGGGGTGAGCGGCCTGGGGCTCGTGGCCGGGGCTGTGGGGGCGGGGGGGCTGGCAGCGGCAGCGGCAGGTTCGTCTTCCTCAGGTTCGTCGGATGACGGTGATGATGACGAAGAAGATCCAGGCCCCGATGCGCCGGAGGTGGACGAGGCGAATGCCAATGGTGTGTCGGGGACCGCGGAGGCGGGGACCACGATCACGCTGACGGACGACGAAGGCCAGGAGGTCGCCACCACCGAGACCGATGCCGATGGTGAATGGTCGATCCCGGCCGAGGATTTTCCGGACGGGGATCCGGACGGTTTCGAGGGCGAGGTGACGGCGACGGATGACGCTGGCAATG
>NZ_KB898733.1:3621-85726 GCF_000377785.1 Thioalkalivibrio sp. ALJ24
CCGCGGAGGCGGGGACCACGATCACGCTGACGGACGACGAAGGCGAGGAAGTCGCCACCACCGAGACCGATGCCGATGGTGAATGGTCGATCCCGGCCGAGGATTTTCCGGCCGAGGATCCGGCCGGTTTCGAGGGCGAGGTGACGGCGACGGATGACGCCGGGAACGAGTCCGAACCGACCGAAGTTGAATTTTCGGATACGCCGCAAGAGCCCGAGGTCACCCAGGAGAACAGCATTGCCATCGCGGGCGAAGCGGGGCCGCTTGCTACGGAAGTGGAACTGCTGGCTGATGACGGAGAGGTGCTGCTGACTTCGGAGGTGGAGAACGGTACGTGGGCCTTTGAAGAAGACGACTTCGAAGATGTCGACGATGAGGAGATCCTCGGTTACGAGGGGGCGGTCCGGGCGCTGTCCGAAGACGGGTTTACTTCGGACCCTGTGGACGTCGCCGTGAACTCGATCTTTGCTCGGGATCTGGGAGGCGTCTCGGAAGTCGAGGTGACGGGTCTGGAGGATCAGTTTGAGGTCGAGGAACTGGACGATCTGGTGCTGGAAGGGGGCTTGCTGGGTATCGGTGTCGAAGACAGCGATTCACTGAGGTTCGCGATTGAGGATGGGGATGTGGGTGCGCTTCAGTTCGAAGCGTCCTCCGGTTCGGTCCTGTCGCTGCTGAATCAGGGCTTCGAAATTGAACTTTCCTATCGTGAGGATTCCGACGAGGAATTCGAAACGCTCGGAACACTGGAGGAAGACACCGGGCTGCTGGGGCTGGACCTCCTTGGCCTTTTCGGAACGGACGAGGATGTCGCCTCGGCCGGATTGGAGTCCGGGGAGTATGAGCTGGAACTGCGCCGCCAGGGAGGCGTGGAACTTCTCAGCGGGGATGTGGCCCTGGAGAACATCGAGCTTCTGACGGTTGACCCGGACGAGCAGCTGGACCCGTCCGACGGTGAGGTCGAAGGAGTTGAATCGTATGAAGGTGATCTCGCATCCATGGTCGATGTGCGTGGCGACCCGGAGTTTGAAGATCTGCTGGTGGGCGTCCGCTTGGCGGGGAACGGCGATCTCGAGGAGCTCGACGATGGGTCGGTCGAACTGGAGGGTGAGTTCGGCACCCTGACCGTGGAAGACGACGGGAGCCTCGAGTATGTGGCGGAGGAAGAGGCCGGCAACATCGGCGAGACCGACGAGTTTGAATACCGGGTGGAAGATCCCGACACGGGAGATATTGACGAGGGGCGAATCGACATGGAAGTCGGCTTCTATGTGACGTAAGAGCCCGCTCCGTCCGGGTTGTGGCGGCAGGGTTCGGTTGTGCCCGAAAAGGGGGGAGCATTGAAAAAGACGGGAATTGCGTTGGTACTGTTTCTGGTACCGGCGTCGTTGGTGATGGGACAGACGGATGGGGCGGCGGGCGCCGATGCGGTAGCGGCCCCGGGTTCTTCGGCATCCAGCGAAACTGGCCCCCCTGGCGAGGTCCGCCGTGCGCAAGGGGCCACGCAGTTGCCGGCACTCGCGCGGGAGGCCGTGGACCAACACCCGGACGTGCGGCGAGCGCGGATCGACATGGAGCGTGAGCGTGAAGAGGTCACGGTGGCACGCTCCCGGCGCTGGCCACAAGTGACCGCCAGCACCCGTTCGGAATACCAGAGTTCGCTCGGGCGCAATGTCGATGTAGCGAGCGTGAATGCCTCGCAGCGACTGTATGATTTCGGCGAAGTGAGCAGTGACATCGAGAGGGCCCGTGCCGGGGTGAGCCGCGCGAGGGGGGAACAGCACGCGACGCGGGAGGAGGTCGCGAGTAGTGCGCTTCAGGCCATGATCGATATGCAGCGTTATCAGGCCATGGAAGCGATTGCCCGCGAGCAGATCGAGTCCATGGAACGAATCGGTGAGCTTGCCCAGCGGCGCTCGGATCTCGGTGCGGCTGCACGTGCCGATACCCGTGCGGTCGAAGCACGGACGGAACAGGCACGCCTGGTACTGGCCGATGTTCGGGCGGACCGGGAGAGTGCCCGGCGAGAGCTGCATGAATACATTGATGTGGCGTCGGGGATGCGGATCGACGACGCCTTTCCGGACGACTGGGCCGCGAGTTGCAGGGGTATCGACCGGGAGGGGCTTGACGCCGCACCGAGTCTGAAGGTCGCGGCAGCACGACAGGAAGAGGCCAGGGCGCTGCGCGAGCGTGAACGGGCCGCTCGCTGGCCGACGGTGTCAGTGGATTTCCAGAGTGATTATTTCTTCGACAGCGATCTCCCGAATCAGAGTGAATCCACGGTTCTGTTAAATGTCACCGCCGATGTATTCCGTGGCGGCAGGAACCGCGCGCGTGAGCGAGCAGCCGAGCTGGGCAGGGATTCGGCCGCGGCGCGGCGTGAATCGCTGAGGGCCGCGTCGGCACGAGCAGTGGATGAAGCCGCTACGCGGCTGGACGATCTGGAGACCCGGATCGTGGGTCTGGAACGGCGCCTGGAGTCGCTGGACGATCTCCGCGGGTTGTATGAAACGCAATATGTGGGTGCCGGAACGCGGACGCTGCTGGACCTGCTGAGCGCGGAACAGGATTATTTCCAGGCGCGCTTCGATCTGGTGGATGCACGTCATGACCGGCGCCTGCATGCCGTGCGGTGTCTGGAGCAGGGCGGAAAGCTCAGCGCGCTGCTGGGTCTGGGGGCGCAGGAATGAAGGGCACGGCGCGCGACGCGGGGGCGTCCGCGACTGCTCATGGTCTGGAAGAGTGGCTGGAGGCCCTGCTGCATGTGGCGCGCTACTACGAGTGTCCGTTTTCCGAGGAACATGCAAGATCGCTGGTTGCATGGGCCGGAGATGCGGAGCCCGACGCCAGCCAGCTGGCGGCACTCGCACGGCAGCTGGGTCTGGAATTGGCGGAATCTCCGGATCGACGGGTGCTCGACAGGCTCGATACCTGGAAGTTGCCGCTCCTGGTGGAACTCGAAGGCGGTGATGTGGGGGTCGTCGATGGAATAACCCACGACAGTAGCGCGTGGCAGGTGGCCTGGGCAGGTGAAGGTGATGTGCGCAGCGCGCTGGTGACGGAGGCGCTGCAGGCGGAGGTACGGCGTGTTTTCGTGGTGCGGCCCCTGCGAAATCAGGTAGACCCCCGGATCGACGAATACATCAAGCCCTATCGGCAGGACTGGTTTCGAGGCATCGTCTTTCGCGATCTGCGGCCCTATGGCCATGTCTTCGTGGCGTCGCTGCTGGCGAACGTGCTGGCGCTGGCCGGCCTGGTGTTCGCGATGCAGGTTTATGACCGGGTGATTCCGGCGGAGTCGTTCCCGACGCTGTATGTGCTGTTCGGTGGTGTAGTGCTGGCGCTCCTGTTCGAGTTCGCGATGCGGGTGGCGCGCCTGCGTATCATCGACGTGCTGGGCAAAGATGCGGATGTCCGCATTTCGGACCGGGTATTCGGGCATGCCTTGAGGATCCGCAATTCGGAGCGTCCGCGGTCGACCGGGAGTTTCATCGCGCAATTGCGCGAGCTCGAGCGGGTGCGCGACTTCATGACCTCAACAACGGTGTCCGTGCTGGCGGACATGCCGTTTTTTCTCCTGTTTCTGGTGGTTTTCTGGTACATCGCCGGCAGTCTGGTGCTGGTGCCGGCGCTGGCCCTCGTCGCGCTGGTTCTGCCGGGGCTTTTGCTGCAGGGGCGTCTGAGCCGTCTGGCCAACGAGGCCATGCGCGAGGCGTCGCGGCGCAACGGCATGCTGGTCGAGTCGATCCAGGGGGGAGATGACATCAAGACGCTGCAGGCCGAGCCGCGGTTTCAGAACCAGTGGAACCATTACAACGCGGTCACCACCGAGGTGAATCTCCGCCAGCGCCTGCTGACCAATTCGCTCACCGCCTGGGGGCAGACGGTACAGACCGGATCGTTTGCGGTGGTGATCCTGTTCGGGGCGCCGATGGTGATGAGCGGCGATCTGACAACCGGGGCGCTGGTCGCTGCCTCCATCCTGGCGTCGCGGATGCTGGTTCCCATGGCACAGATCAACCAGGTCCTCAATCGCTGGCAGCAGGCACGGGTGGCGCTGAAGGGACTGGATGGCGTCATGCGCCGGTCCGTGGATTATCCCGAGGGTGAGCGTCGGGTCCATCGCTCCCTGCTGCGTGGACATTACCAGCTGGAGCGGACCAAGCTCATCTATTCACGTGAGGATCCACGTCCGGCACTGACGATCGGGCGTCTGGAGATTCAGCCGGGCGAACGGGTTGCCGTAATCGGGCGCAGCGGAGCAGGGAAGTCCACATTGCTGCAGGGACTCGCCGGTCTGCTTGATGCCGCCGAGGGCGAAGTCATGCTCGATGGCGTGCATCTGGCCCATCTGGATCCGGCCGATGTGCGCCGGGATGTGGGTCTGGTCAGTCAGAGCGCCCGGTTGTTCCATGGTTCGCTCAGAGAAAACCTGACGCTGGGCGCGCCCGGCGCCACCGATGATGAGATCCTTC
This sequence comes from Thioalkalivibrio sp. ALJ24, assembly GCF_000377785.1. GTDB lineage: Bacteria > Pseudomonadota > Gammaproteobacteria > Ectothiorhodospirales > Ectothiorhodospiraceae > Thioalkalivibrio. Next base: position 8,097 of record NZ_KB898733.1, read on the forward strand.
GGGTGCTGGGACGGATCGGCGCTCGCGACTTGCTGAAGCGGGTACCGGACGGGCTGGACTACATGGTGAGCGAGGGGGGTGCGGGGCTGTCCGGTGGACAGCGTCAGGCGATTGTACTGGCCCGGGTTCTTCTGCGGCGTCCTTCGGTGCTGTTGCTGGATGAGCCGACCACTGGCATGGACGATCGGGCCGAAGCTGCAGTGATCGGCGATCTGGCGCATTTGCCGCCGGGCAATACGCTGGTCGTGGCCAGCCACCGCCGGAACGTGCTCAACCTGGTCGATCGTGTCATCGTTATCGACGCAGGGCGCGTCGTTGCGGACGACGAACGCGACCGCGTGCTCGCGAAGTTGCGCCAGGGGAACGATGTGGCGGCTCGGGATGGGGCGCAGGGATGAAGGCGGGCACGTGGCGGGCGGATCTTGGGCAGGCCGTGCGACGCTGGTGGCACGGACGCCCTACACCAAGGGGCACGGTGTCGTCCCAACCGGTCCATTTCCCCGGCGAGGAAGGGCGGGCACCGACGGCCGTCCGCCTGGTGTCGCTGGTGTCTCTCCTGCTCGCGGCGTTCGGGATCTGGGCCTTCCTGGCGGAGGTGACCCAGGTTTCGACCGGGCAGGGTACGGTCGTCCCGCAATCCGGGTCGCAGGTGATTCAGTCGATGGAAGGCGGAATATTGCGCGAGCTCTACGTCCGGCGGGGCGATTCCGTCGACGTGGGCCAGAAACTGGCGGCCCTTGATCCGGTACAGACACGGGCGGAGAAAGAAGAGGTGGAAGCGCGCTATCTTGGAGCGCTCGCCCGAAAGAGCCGCCTGGAAGCCGAGGTCACCGGGGCGCCCGAAATCGATTTTCCGGACGCGCTGGAATCCGCACCCGACGTTACCGCACCGGAGCGCGCTCTGTTCGACAGTCGCCGGGAGGGTTTCGAACGCAGCCTGCGAAACATCGAGACCGCGATCGATCTTGTGGAGCAGGAACGGTCGATCACGGCCGAGCTCGTGGACGCCGGGGCCGCCTCGCGGGTCGAACTGCTGCAGCAGCGGCGTTCCATGGCGGAGTTGCGACAGCAGAAAGAGGAGCTGGAGGACGATTTCCGGGTGCGTGCGCGTGAAGAACTCGCCGAGACGCGTACTGAAGTAGAAGCTCTCCGCTCGGCGTTAAGAGGGCATGAGGACGCCCTGGAACGCCTGGTCCTGCGTTCCCCCGTTCAAGGCCGGGTGCAGAACCTCGAGCTCCAGACCTTGGGTGGGGTGGTCTCGCCTAATGGAAAGATCATGGAAATCGTGCCCCAGGACGAGGACCTCATCATCGAAGCGAGGATCTCCCCGCGTGACATCGCACACGTGCACCCCGGACAGAAAGCGCAGGTGGAGATCACCGCTTACGATGCTTCGCGCTACGGGAAACTCCAGGGGATTGTCACGGATATCTCGCCGGATACCTTCCGCGACGAGGTGAACCCGGAAGAAATCTATTATCGCGTCTCTCTTGAACTGGAGGATACCTCCCTCGAGACGGATGCGGGTCGGTCAGTGGCAGTCGCGACCGGGATGATTGCCCGCGTGGATATCGAGACGGGCGAACGAACGATTCTTGAATATCTCCTGAAGCCGTTTAACCGTGCCGGCGATGCGTTGAGCGAGCGATAATGCGCGCCATTCTTGTCGCCCCTTAATAAAGTAGGGGTGACCGGATCCCGTGGTGTGGATATGGTGAGACTGCCTTTCGGTTTGAATCCGGGAGGTTTCCAGGAAACCCATGTAAAGGAGCGAAATCATGGATGTCATTGATGGTCTGCTTGGTACTGTCCTGGGTCTGGCCCAGCCGGTGCTCGATCTGGTGAGTGAACTTCTGGGTGGCGGTCTGCTGGGCGGACTGCTCTAAGGCCCGGTTGCAGCCGGAAGTACGGGCGGCATGCCGGTCGGTATGTCGCCTTTTTTGTGTTTGCACACAAAAAAACAGAGGAAGGAGATCCGATCTCCTCCCTCTGAGCGCTCCCCCGGATGGGTAAGGGGAGCTACTATCCTCGAGACAGGGGGGCGCTCGAGGATAGACCGTGTCTCTCACCCGTGACGTTCACGAATGAGAGCAATGGAGCACGCTTTGCGCTCTTTTTCAGAGGACTCCGCCGAGCACTCCGGTCAGGCCAATCAGCAGGTCGTTGGTTGCTTCAGCGACCGCGGCGAGGGCCGGCATGGCGGCGTCGATGGTGATGGTGCCCAGGGCACCGAGATTGATCGTGGCATCGGCGCCACCGACGACGGTTTCCATTTCTGCAGTGTCCAGTTCGCGGAACATGCTTGCCTCCTTTGGCTGTGTCTGCTCCTTCACAGGTCGGCGATCACCGACGGGATCCAGTAAATACGGATCAGTTTTTTACGTCAACGATCCGCGAGCTGGCAATTGGTGGACGTAGGGAAGTATTGGGAACAGGAAGAGCGAAAAGACTAGTAGGAAACGGTACTTCGGTTCCGGACTGTCCGTTTGCATGATGTACGCTCTTTATAGTTATGGAGGCGCACCTTGTTTCATGCTCGGTTGAAAGAAGCGACGCGTCAGGCCCTCATGGGGCTGGGATTGAGTCTCGTGACAGCCTCCGTCCCCGTGGCGGGAGCGGACGTGCTCACCCTTGAAAGCGCAATCCAGATCGCCCTCGACAATAACCCCGAAGTCCATCGCACCCGGGCCGAGCGGGACGTGGCACAGGCCGGGGTGGAACGAGCCGAGGCGGCCTATCGCCCGCGCGTGAACGTCGGGGCGGGGGTGGACCATCTCACACTCAACAGTGCTTCCCCGGAGGAGGGGCGACCGGAGCTGGAGTTCGGTGGAGTCTCCTTGACGGTGGACGAACCGGATCGGGACATGTCGGGCTTTACCCGTTACAGCAGTGATGTCTCGGCCGAATACATCCTGTGGGATTTCGGTCAGCGCCGCAGCGAGAAGGATGCGGCGCTGGGCGACCGAGCGGCGGCACGGGCACGCGAGAACGTGGTGGAAGCGGACACGGTGCTGGAAGTGGCGAAGGGATACTTCGATCTCCTGCATGCACAGGCACTGCTTGAGGTGCACGAGGAAGCGCTCGCGCGGCAGGAAGAGTCGGCGGCGCTGGCGCGGCGGCTGCATCAAGCAGGGCGTGCGACGTCCGGTGATGTGGCGCGGGCCGATGCGGATGTGGCGCGGGCCGAGGTGGACGTTACGGAAACCCGTAACGCGGTGGAGCGGCACCGGCTGCGGCTGATCCGGGCAATGGGCGTCCATCCCCACCGCGCCGACTTCGATGTGGATACGCGCAGTCGCATTCGGGATCCGGGCGACTGGAGGCAGGCGCTGGAAGACACGGACTGGGCCGAGGAGCATCCGGGCGTGGTCGCAGAGGTACGAACGGTGGACGCACGGCGCGCCGAGCTGGAACGGCATCGGCGGAGTTTCCGCCCGACCTTGCAGGCTGGCGCGACGTACCGGGTGGAGAAGTTTGCCGACGGGGGCACCGCACCCAATTACACGGTCGGTGTGGAGCTTCGCTGGGAAATGTTTGACGGAGGTGCCCGGGATTCGCGGGTGGCCGAGGCACGGGCCCGGCAGCTGGCAGCGGCGGCGGCGCGTGAACAACACTATAACGAAGTCGTTACGCAGGCCCGGGAGGCCGAAAACGACCTGGTGGAAGCCGAAGAGCGGATCGAGCTGGCTCAGCGTGCCCTGGCGGCGTCGGAGGAGGATCTGCGCAACGCCAGGGGTGGCTACCGTGAGGGCGTGCGGAGCTTTTCGGATTTGTCGGATGCGCAGGTGGATGTGGCGGAAGCCCAGGCGCGACTGGAAGGTGCGCGGTTTGATCGCCAGAAAGCTCTGGCGAGTCTCTACTGGGCGCTCGGGTCTATTCCGACCGACACGCTGCGCTAGGGCGGCCGGGTGATACGCGGCATGTTCCAGGGGCGTAACGGCAACCAGATCTTTGCCTTGCGGTTGGGACTGGTGGCTGCGGTGGTGCTTGCGTTGCTGGTGGCACTCATTGTGTTGCCGGATGACGGGGGCCTGCCGGACGGTGCCGTGACTGCGCCGATTCCCGAACGCGTGGTCAGGGCCGAGGTGCGCGCGGATGGGGAGTTGCGGGCCAGCGGGCAGCGGGCCCTTTTTGCCCGGGTCCCGGGCGCGGTGGTGGAGATTCCTCGGGGGCGCGGTGAGGTCAGCAAAGGCGATGTGCTGGTCGAGCTGGATGACCGCCAGGTTCGGCATGAGCACCGCGAGGCCGAAGCGGCAATTTGGAGTGCCAAGGCAGAAGAGGCCACCGCGGTGAGCCGGTATGAACAGGCGCGCAGCAGCAAGGAGCGCGCCCGCCGGCTGGCGAACCAGGACCTGATCCCGCGCGAGGAGTTCGAACAGGCGCGGGCAGATTATCTGGAGGCCCGAGCGGCACGGGAAAGGGCCGAAGCAGAGGTCGAACGTGCCCGTGTGCACCTGCAGCGTACCAGTGAGGATCTTGAGAACACCCGGATCAAAAGTCCGTTCGACGGGGTCCTGTTGTCGGTGCACGCAGAGCCGGGGCAACCCGTTTCGTCGAGTACTTCGACGCCTTTGGCAGAGGTCGCTCCTTCCCTGAATGAAATACGCGTGTTCCTGGATGTGCATGAGGCGGACGTCGGTCGAGTAGAAGCCGGGCAGGAAGTGCAGTTTTCCATCGAGGCGCGCCCCGGCGAGGACCACCGCGCCACTGTGGAGGAAGTCGAACGGGGTGCTCGGAACAGCGATGGCGTGCGGCATTACCGGGTGATTGCCCGGACGGCGAATGAGAATGGGGCTTTCTACCCGGGCATGAGTGCCCGGGCGCGGATCGACGTCGGTGACAATCGGGAACGCCGGGCGGTGCCGGTCGAAGCCCTCGCGTATCAGCCGCCGTCGGAATTCCAGGGCGAGCACGAAGAGAGAGTGAAGTCCCTCAGGGACAAGGACTTCACGGTCATCTGGGTGGTCGACGATGCGGGGCGCGTAGAGCCCGCTGGCGTGCAAATCGATTTTCAGGATGACGAGTACGCGGCCCTTGAAGATGCGGATGGGGACCTGGCGAACGTTCGCGTCCTGCTGGACGAGTGAAGGACCCGTGTCCGAAGTCCTGGCACTGGACAAGGTGGAGAAGGGGTTTTCGGTGGGCGGCCACCGGGTCGAGCCCCTGCGGGGTGCCAGCATCACGGTGGCGCGCGGGGATTACGTCTCGATTGTCGGTCCCTCCGGCTCCGGCAAGTCCACGCTGCTCCACGTACTGGGCTGTCTGGAACGCCCCGACCGCGGTGTGGTGCGGGTGGAAGGGACGGAAACGTCGTCCCTGTCGGACGAGGCCCTGTCCACTTTTCGCGGCAGGGTTCTGGGGTTCGTTTTTCAGCGTTTCCACCTGGTGGACCGCATGAGCGCACTGCGCAACGTGGCGATGCCGCTGGATTATCGCGACGATCTTACGCTGCGGGAGAAAACGGAACGGTCGCAACACGCGCTAAGTCAGGTTGGACTCGACTCGCATGCCGAACATCGACCGCGTCAGCTCTCCGGGGGACAGCAGCAACGGGTGGCGATCGCGCGGGCGCTGGCGGTGCGCCCGCGGATCCTTCTGCTGGACGAGCCGACCGGCAACCTGGATCCGGAAACGGGTGCGTCGGTGATGCGGATCATCGAAACGCTGCAGGGCCAGGAACCGGACCTGGCGGTCATTCTCGTGACCCATGACATGGACCTGGCTGCGCGGGCGACTTTCAGTTATCGGCTAGAACAGGGGCAGCTGCGTCGGGTTCCGCCGGTCGGGGAGGGCATCCGCTGATGCATGTCCGGCTTGCCGAGTTCCTGACCAGCCTGGGGGATGCGCTCGCCCTGTTGCGCGAGCACAAGGTCCGTTCCGCACTCACCATTCTGGGGATTGCGGTCGGCATCTGGTCGGTGGTGACACTCATCGGCATTGGTCTGGGTGCCAAGAACTACATCGAGGCCCAGGTGCAGGTGCTGGGGTCGGATCTGCTGGTGGTGACCCCCGGGAACCCCGAAGACCCGACGTCATTCTTCGATCCGCGGATCGCGGAAAGCCTGCATGCCAGGGATGCGCAGGAGATCGCATCCGGGATCGAACATGTCCGTGATGCGGCCCCGGTCTATCAGATCCGTGGCGAGCTCCGGCGCAGTGACCGGCGTGCCGTGGGCACGATGGTGGGAACGACGCCCGGTTACTTCGCTATGCGGGACATGGAAATCGCGCGCGGGCGGGGCCTGACGGAGAGCGATGCAAACCGGGGTTCGGCGGTCGGGGTGATAGGTGCCGAACTGGCGGACCGTCTGTTCGGTAACCGACCGGCCCTGGGGCGCGTCGTGCAGTTTCAGGAGCGCTCGGTCGAGGTGGTCGGGGTGCTTGCGGAACGCGAGGATGCGGCTCTGGGCGACGGGCAGGATACCGAACTGCTGGTGCCGGTGAGCTTTGTCCAGCGGCAGGTGGAAGGGGTGCAGCACGTGCAGCACATCCTCGTGGAGGCGGACCGCGAGTACAAGGACGCCGTAGAGCGTTCGATTGAACTGTATCTGATGTCGGCGAAGCGCAACCTGGCACGTAACGGTGCGGCCCACAGCGTGACCGATTTCGGCGAGATTGCGAGCCTTGCCGGGCGCATCGTTGATGCGATGACCTGGATTCTGGTCAGCATTGCCGGAGTGAGCCTCGTCGTGGGTGGAATCGGCGTGATGAACGTGATGCTGGCCTCGGTCAGCGAGCGGGTCAGCGAGATCGGGATCCGGCGCGCCGTGGGCGCGACGGCCGGACGGATCCGAATGCAGTTTCTCGGGGAAGCGGCGATGCTGACGGTCGTGGGTGGATTGATTGGCCTGGCGCTGGCCGGCCTTTCGCTGCTGCTGGTCGCGCAGTTTCTGCCGTGGACGCCGGAGCTCGACTTGCTCATTGTTCTTGCGGTGGTGTTGTTCTCGGCGTCGATCGGCGGTTTTTTCGGGTATTACCCGGCGCAGAAGGCGTCGACGCTGTCCCCGATGGAAGCGTTGCGCTACGACTAGTTGGACCAATGACGCGAGGGAAGCATGGCATCACTTTACAGCAAACTGGCGCGCCGCCCTCTGGGGGTGCTGGAAGAGCTCGAAGGAGGCGTCGCGGAATGGCTGCAGGGGATAGGGCTCCTGCTAGTGATCGTGGTGCTCAACACTGCACTCAGCCTGCTGGCCGGTGCAAAGACGCCCGTGGAGGAATTCCTTGAGGCGTTGCAGGCGGCGGTCTCGTTCTCTGTGCTGCTTGCGGCCAGCGTCTGGGTGGTTCTGGCTCTGGTCCTCGGCCGGACCGAGTCGCCGCTGAAGATTCATGCAGCCAGTATCATCATCATGCTACCGCTGATCCTCGGGCCCGTTCCGGTGATGGGGTTGATCGCCGTGCTCGTGACCTTCGGGCTGGTCTATGTGCTGCTGCACCAGATCGCCCGCCTGAGCCGGGGGCAGGCTGCGGGCCTGATGCTGCTGGTCTGGGCCATCATCGCGGTGGTGGCCGTTGCCTATGCACGGTTGTGGGCATGAGCCGCGGCGAACGGGTAGTGCGGCAGACCCATGCCCGCACCTGCGGCGCGGCGGCCCTGGCAACCCTCCTGCGGGAGGTGCTGGGCCAGCCCGCGGACGAGGCCGGCATCCTGCGTAAACTGGGTACCCGGAAGGCGGTGGACATGGATCGACTGCGGCGCTGCGCGGCGGGTCTGGGGCTGCGGGCACATGGCTATGCGCTGGATACCGCGACGCTGGGGCGTGTCGGACGGCCCGGGATTCTGCATCTGCAGGGCTCGCGTGAGCTGGGCCACTATGTCGTGCTGCGCGGAGTGGATGCGGAGAACATACGCCTCGCTGACCCCGCGCGCGGTGATCGGTATGTAAGCCGTGACGCATTCGAGGTGCTGTGGACCGCCGGGCGCGGCGAAGGCCGCGTGCTGTACGTGGACCAGGCGGATTCGGACTGGCTGCCCCTCAAGGGCCCGGAGGATCTGCCCGGTCGCCGGGCCGAATCCTCACCGCTGGACTGGTTCCCGCCCGCTTAGGAATACGCGCCCGGATGGTCCCGGGCGCCTTCAGGCCGGCCACGCCAGCGGGAACGCGTAGACGACGAGCCCGGCGGCGAAGCCGACCCCCAGCGGGATGCGGCGCAGATCGGCGGTCGCGACCCCGCGACCGAGCCGCTGCACGCTGGCAGGCAGAGGCAGAGTGGTGACTGCGGCCGAGCGCCCGGCGAGGGTGGTACCCAGCAATAAAACCGCCAGCCCGCCTGCCCCGAGGACGGCCGCCAGCACGGCGGGGAACCCGCCGAGCAGTGCCACCGCCACCAACATCTTCACGTCACCGCCACCCAGCTTGCCGAGCAGGTAGCCCGGCAGGGCGAATGCCAGCGCCAGACCGATGCCGCCCAGCGCATGGGTCCAGGGTGCCTGGCCCAGCAGGGTGAACTGGAACGCCACCACATAGACGGCCCCCGCCAGCATGGCGGGGGCCGTCAGGGCGTTGGGGATGCGTCGTTCACGCCAGTCGAGGGCGGCGCAGGCGAGCGCCCACAGGGCAAGGCCGATGGCTGTCAGCAAAGGCCACATCGCGGGTCAGCATGCCTGTCCGATCACGTTGTCATCCGATCCCTCAGGTCTCGGGCATGTGACCACTGATGGTTTCAAACAGATCACTAATGTGCCCGCCCAAAACCTCCGCTGTTCCAGCAATTGCCACGGCGATCAACGCGGCGATCAACGCATATTCGATGGCAGAAGCTCCTTCTTCGTCGTTCCAGAGGTTACGGATGAAATACTTCATGGCGTACTCCTTGATGTCCACAATTCACGGGCGGGTTATTCCATTCATGCTGAACCCGTAAGGAATTTCCGCGAGCGGCTTGTCCGGGGCAAATACCCATAAATTGAAAGGTACATAAGCAAACACTTACGAAAGAACTAGCACCTAAGTATGATTGCCGCCGTCGCTATGCGGAAACCATCGTGTAGGCCATACGGCGGGGCGACGGTCTCGAGGGGGACGTGGAGTCCGGGCGGTCATACCGGCCATGTCGGCGGAGCATGGGACATGACGCCGGAACGAGGCAAAAGGAGAAGAGTTGATGAGCAGCCGATTGCTGATGGGGCTGGCCGTGGTGTTTTTCGCGGCGGCGCTGGTGCTGGGCTGGCTGGGGATCCAGTTGTCCACCACGCCGGACGTGAGCGAGCCGGAGATCGAAGCTCGTGAGGAAGAAGAGCCGGACCCCCGAGAGGACGCTGAAGATTCGGTCGACGAGGACCGGGTGGACGTGGTGTTCGCCAGCCGGGATCTGGCCGCGGGCGAGCTGGTACGGGCTGAGGACCTGCACGTGGAACGCCTGCGCGAGGTTCCTCCCCTCGCCTTTGGGAAGAAGGAAGAGGTCGTGGGGCGGATGCTCGCGAGCCGGGTGCGCGCTCACGAGCCCCTGACGGAAGCGCGCTTTGCCCGGGCGAGTCAGCTGACCCGTTCGCTGGGGCCGGGGGAGCGGGCCGTGGCCATCAGTGTCAATGATGAAACGGGCGCTGGCGGCTTTCTGCGGCCGGGCGATCGTGTGGACGTGCTCCTGCATCTGCCGGGCGAACGGCGGGCCGATGTCGATGAATCGGCGCAGCATGCCCACCGCAATCTCCGTGTACTGGCCTATGGCAAGGATCTGGCGGTCCCGGCCGATGGCGTTGTCGATCGTGACGAGGACGACGAGGGCAGCCGGCGTCGCGGAGCCAGTACCGCCGTGCTGGCGGTGCCGGACGAGGAGGCGACGCGTCTGATGCTGGCTGATCATGCCGGTTCGTTGCGTCTGGCCGCGCGGCCGGCGGTGGAACGGCGGCCCGACTTCGACCGCGAAGCCTTCAACGAATACGACGAGCGCGAGCGGCAGGACCCGTTGACCCTGGACGTGCTGCGAGAACCCGGAGACGAAGACGGGGACCGCGGTCTGCTGGCGCTGGACGATCTGCGGCCGGAACCGCGGCGCGAGGAAGCCGAACCCGGCGCGCCGGAGCCGCCGCCGGTATTTTTGCACCGTGGCGGCGATTCCGAAGCGATTCAACCATCCGAGCAGTGAGGGGGTAGTGATGCACGCAATGACAGGGAAGCCGGCCGGCGCGCCCGGGCCCCGGCGCATGATGAAGCTGGTGGCGGTGGCTGCGCTGGCGTGGGCGGTGGCGGCGCCGGCAACAGCGGGTTGTGATCGCGTTAACGAGATCATGCCGCACATGCAGCATATGGATGAAGGCACCCAGAAAAGGATCGAGTTTCCTACGCGGATCGAGAGAGTCGCGGTCGGCGACGACGCGGTGGCGGACGTGGCCGCCGTGAATGGCAACGAAGTCCTGGTGACGGGGGTGGGGGGCGGCCTGACATCGCTGTACGTCTGGACCTCCTGCAACCCTGATCCGGAACGTTCGCTGGTGACGGTATCCGCCAGTGAGGCGTTGAAAGTTCATGAGCGCGAACATAGCCGCGAGGAGGTGGCGGATCTCCCGATGCAGGTGCAGGCGGATATCCGGCTGGTGGAAGTCAGCCGTTCCAAGCTGCGGGAACTCGGGGCTTCGTTCCTGGGCCGCCGGGGTTCTTCGAACTTCCTGTTCGGTACCCCGGGGGTCGTGGATGGTCGCGGGGTGCCCGGGGGGATTGCCGGTGCCTCATCGGGCATCCCGGGGTCGGAAGATGGTTTCAATATCTTTTATGGCGGAGGCGGGGACCGTTTCCTTTCGCTGATCAACGCGCTGGAATCCAGCGACTTCGCCTACACCCTCGCCGAACCCAGTCTTGTCGCCCTGAGCGGGCAGAACGCGACGTTCCACGCCGGGGGCGAGTTCCCGGTTCCGGTCCCGACGTCGGGGTCCGATTCGGTGAACGTGCAGTTCAAGGAGTTCGGCGTCCGGGTCTCGCTGACACCGACGGTGATCGACGAGAACCAGGTGACCCTCAAGGTGGCCCCGGAGGTGAGCGAGCTGGATCAGTCGTCGGGTGTGCAGATCGAGGGGACCATGGTGCCCGGTATCCGGGTTCGGCGAACGGATACGACGGTCTCCCTGGGGGACGGCGAGAGTTTCGTGATTTCGGGGCTGGTGAGCAGCAGTACCGCGTCGCAGGTGGATCGCCTGCCGGGACTGGGAGAGATTCCGGTGCTCGGGGCCTTTTTCCGCAACTCAATGGTGGAAGAGGATGATCGAGAACTGCTGATGATCGTGACCCCGCATCTGGTGCAGCCGATGTCGCGAGACGCGGATCTCCCGGATCTCCCGGGGGAGGCGTATCGGGAGTATTCGCCGAATGCGGCCGAGCAGTTCTTCCTGGAGGACGGCAGTTTCGATCGTCTCCGGAGCGGCAGCGGAGAGGCCCGGTGATGACGGAAGAACCGAGACTGGATGCGCCTTCCCGTTTCGTGGCGAGTCTGCTGGGTGGCCGCGAGCTGGAGTGGCTGAAGATGAGTCTGGGTGACCTCGGCGCAGTTGTTCCGGCCGAATCGGATCAGCTCGACGAGGTGCTGGGGCTGCTGGACCTCGGCGATGCCCGGGTGATGTTCGTCGGGGTGACGGCGGGTGATCTGAATCGTGCCTCGGCCCTGATTGAGGGAATCACGGCCGCGCGGCCGATGCTGACCGTCATCGCGGTCGGTGACGGTAATGCACGCGACGAGCTGCTGGCCGCGATGCGTGCCGGTGCACGTGACTTTCTCGCGGTCGGGACCCGGGCGAGCGAGGTACGGGCACTGGTGCGCCGGGCACTCGATCGTGTTCCGGTCCAGCAGGATGATCGCGATGATCGGGGCGTGGTGTGGGCGGTCATGAACGCCCGCCCCGATTTGTCGAATGCCTTCATTGCTTCCCATCTGGCGGTTGGTCTGCGGCACGAGAAACCGTCCTCGCGGGTGCTGCTCCTGGATCTGGGCGTGCCGTCCGGTGATTGCCTGACACTCCTCGGTCTGGAGTCGTCTTTCACCTTTTTTGATGCGATGCGCAACCTCCGGCGCCTCGACCAGACGTTGCTGGAGAGCGCGTTGCCGTCCGACGGCTCGGGGGTCCACGTGCTGTCCATCCCGGAAGACGGCGATGGGGAAGAAGAGGTTTCCACCGCCGAGTTGTATCTGCTGCTGGGCACCCTGAAGCGTCATTACTCGCATGTGGTCGTGAATCTGGGGGGGCTTCCGCAGGGCGCCTTCCTCCATGTGATGCTGAATAATGCCGATGAGGTGCTGCAGCTGGTGGACCAGAGCGTGCCCAGTTTCCGACAGAACGTGAAACGCCTGGATCAGATGCGCACGGCCGGGACGCAGATCCGCTCGTTGCGCGTGGTGGTTGACCGTGTTCAGTCACGGTTGGCCCCTGATGCGGATACGGTTGCTGAACGGATCGGGGCGCCGTTGTTGGCAACGCTCCCGGGGAATGGTCTGCAGCGGATGCGGGCGATCAATCTGGGCAAGAGTCTGTTCGAGATGGCGCCGCGGGACAGCCTGGTTGCGGGCATCCGGACGCTGATCCGCCGTCTGGATGCCCACCAGGGTGACCGCCCCGGGGGGGTCCGCGAGTGGCTGCGCGGCATGACCAGGAGGAACGGATGAAGATAGGGGTGGCCCGCGGAGGGGTAGCGGTACGCGACCAGGGGGACGAGCAGGATCTGAAGCTGAACCTGCATCGGTACCTGGTCGAGTCCATCGAGGAAGATGAGGTGGAACTCTCGTCATGGGTGCGAGGTGCAGTCCTCGAATACGTACGGGAGAAGGTTGCTCAGTACGTCGCCGGACATCAGCTGCCGCTGACCCAGATGGATCTCGACCGACTGGCCGAAGATCTGGTGGACGAACTGACCGGGCTGGGGCCGCTTCAGGCGCTGCTGTCGGATCCCTCGGTGTCGGAAATCCTGGTCAACGGTGCCCAGCACATCGTGGTGGAACGTGAAGGACGTCTGGAGGAGACGGATCGGCGATTCATTGATGACGCCCATGTGCGTCGGGTAATCGAACGCATTCTCGCTCCGCTGGGTCGCCGGCTGGATGAAGCGAGCCCGATGGTGGACGGACGGTTGCCGGATGGCAGCCGGGTTAACGCGGTTATCCCGCCGGTCGCGATGGACGGGCCCTCCATCTCCATTCGCAAATTCAAGGCAGATCCTCTTCAGGGAAGGGACCTGGTCGTCTACGGCACGCTCAACGAGGAACTGCTGTCCTTTCTCCGCAACGCCGTCGAGCGGCGAGCCAACATCCTGGTGAGCGGCGGTACCAGCACCGGCAAGACGACCCTTCTGAACGTACTGAGTGGATTCATCGGCGACTCGGAGCGCGTCGTCACCATTGAGGATACGGGGGAGCTTCAGCTGGGCCACCGCCATGTCGTTCGTCTGGAAACCCGTCCTCCGAACGTCGAGGGTTTCGGCGAAGTAACGGCGCGCGATCTGGTGAAGAACGCCCTGCGCATGCGTCCTGATCGAATCGTGCTGGGTGAGGTCCGCGGCGACGAGGTGATGGACATGATGCAGGCGATGAATACCGGCCATGACGGCTCCATGTCCACGATTCATGCCAACAGCGCCAGTGATGCATTGCTGCGCATGGAAGCCCTGTTCGGCATGGCCGGTCGCCAGATCCAGGAGGCGACCGTGAGGCAGATGATCGGGGCGGCCGTCGACGTGATCGTTCAGCTGGTGCGGTTGCCGAATGGACGTCGCTGCATCAGCGAGGTCGCGGAGGTGGTGTCGGTGCGTGACGGTCATTACGTCACCAACGTGCTGTTCGAACTGGACCGTGCCCACGACCGGATCGTGCACCGGGAAGGTGCGCCGGCGTCCGGCAAGCTGCGGAGAAACTGAAGGGATGGCCCCGGGAGCGCCAGGCCAGGGGAGGGGGCGATGATGGAACCTCAGGGATACCTGTTTCTGGGAGCAGCGGTGGCGATGCTTGCCGTGGGTGTGCTGGTGCTGCGCGCGGGCTGGACCCGGGTAGACAACGCGGCAATCGATGAACGCCTGAGGACTGCGGGGAGCGTGGCCAACGGCGATCCGACGCATCGTCGGTCCGGGCTGGAACGACTGTGGCTGCGGGCCGGAATGGGTGAAAGCCGCCTTCCTGCCGCCGCGCTCGCGGCGCTGTGGCTGCTCGTGATCCTGACGGGCAGCGTGCTGGGAGGCTGGCCGGGTCTGCTGGGCGGAATTGTCGCGGGGCTGGGGATGAATTACGCCGTGCTGACCTGGTCGGCCCGGCGGCGACGTGAATTCCTCCAGCAGCAGCTTCCCGGATTTGCCGAACACGTGGTGCGGAGTCTGCGTGCCGGCCGGACGCTCCCGGCTGCAGTGACGAGCGCGGCGGCGGAGATGCGTGCCCCGCTGGGGGAGGTTCTGGCGCGGGTCGTGCGGGAGGTCGATCTGGGCGTGAGTCTGGGCGAGGCGATGGAGAGTGTCGCCGAGGACTATGATCTGCGTCCGCTGCGGCTGTTGGCCCTGGGGGTCCAGTTCAACATGCGTTACGGCGGCAGTGCCGTGGAACTGATGGAGCAGGTGGTGCGCATGCTCCGGCAGCAGGAGCAGGCGCGCCGTGAATTGCGTGCGCTTACGGGCGAGACGCGGGTGAGCGCGCTGGTCTTGGCGGTGCTGCCGATCGGACTGGCGGGCTATACGGTCTCCATGAACCCTGATTACTACGCTGCAATGCTCGAAAGCACCGCCGGTACCGCGGTCCTCGTGGGAGCGATCGTCTGGCAGGCACTGGGCGTTCTGATCCTTTGGCGCATGCTGCGAAGTCTTTGAGGGGTATGTGATGACGCTCGGCATGTGGTTGCTACTGATGGCGGTCCTGCTGCTTCTGGGCGGCGGTGTCATGACGGCATGGCTCTGGTGGCAGGGGAGCGGGGAGCGCGACGCCATCACCGCGCGCCTGGAAGGAACAACGGGGGCGGAAGCGGTGAACTACGGCTCGGCCGCTGGGGTGGAACGCCCGGCAAGGGCCCGTACACGCCCGTCCGCTGCGGGGCTGGTCGCAAGATTGCGGGGCTCGGACCCGGAGCTGGCGCGGCTTCTGCGGCGTGCAGGTCTGATCCGGCCGGCGAAGCGGCGGGCCACCGCATTTATGGTCCAGTTCGCTCCGATCGTCCTGGTGGCTGTTCTGTTTTTGCTGCTGGCTGCCACCGGGGATGGCCTTGAGGGAGGCGACCTCCTTGTGGTCGGGGCCGGTGGACTGGCGGCACTGATGTTGCCCCGGCGGGTGATTGCGGCGGTGGCGAACGAGCGCGGACGGCGGATCGGCGATCAGGTCAACGTGATGGTTCAGCTTCTGCGGATGCTGTTTGATTCCGGCCAGTCGGCAGACGGGGCCCTGCGCGTGGTGGCGACGGAGAGCCGCGCGTTGATCCCGGATCTTGCGGCGGAGCTTGACGTGGTCCTGCAGAAGGTTGGCACCGGGGTCTCGCTGGCGCAGGCCCTCGGTGACATGGCAGAGGGACTGGAAGTCGCGGAGCTGGATGATGCGGTCCTGATCCTGAAACAGCTGGTGGAACAGGGCGGGGATGTGAAGGCACCGCTGCAACGGCTGTCGCAACTGATCGAAGACCGTCAGCGGACCCGGGTGCAGGAGCGGGTGAACAAGATGTCGGCGCGCATGAGCGTGGTGATGATGCTGTTTCTGTTCCCGGCCCTGCTCGCGGTGCTGGCGGCGCCAGGATTCATTGGCCTGATCGACGCACTGGGGGGAGTCGGTGATGGATAGAACGCGACATCGGATTGCAGGTTCATTGGCGGTGATCGTGACGTCATTGCTGCTGCATGGCTGTGCGGCGCTGCCCACGGGCGGTGGCGGTGGCGATGGAGCTGAGCAGCATACTGCTGCGTTGGACTGTGCCTCCGATCTGGGGACCGAAACGCGTATGGCGATGCAGATGGCCGAGGAGCAGGCGATGGAGGGCCGCTGGTATGCGGCCCTGGCCGAACTTGATGCCCTGGGCACGCAGCACGACGAGGTGGTTCTGGCCCGTGGCCAGATACTGAGTCGTATTGGCCACGAGGATGCACGGGATGCCTTCAGGCAGGTGAAGAATGATCCTTGCCACCGAGGGGCAGCCCATCACGGCCTGGGCATTCTGTCCCTGAGGAAGGCGGATTATGCAGCGGCGGAGGAGCACCTGCGCGAGGCGCGGATGGCGCTGCCCAACGTCTCGGACGTGCGGAATGATTACGGGTTCGTGCTGATGTTGCTGGGAAAAGACCACGATGCCGAGTTCGAGCTCAGGACCGCCCTGGAACTGGATGACGGGCGCTCGAGAGCACTGGAGAACCTCATGCTCCTGTACCTGAGTCGGGGCGAGACTCGGCCGCTGGATGACCTGGTCCGCGAACACGGGGCGGACGCGGAGATGGTGTCCCGCCTGAACGATCGCGTCGATCGGCTCGAGGCCACTCGTCTCGAGGCACAGGGCGAGATCATCTTGGGGCAGCCTCTGGATGGCACGGCCGACGAGTTTGAACTCGGAATCCCGAACGAAGGAGTGGAGTGATGAAGGCATTAAGCGTGTTTTCGGTGGTGAGCGGCGGACTGTTCCTCGTGATGGGGATGATGGCCGGGCCTGTTACGGCCGGGACTGAGGTCGGTTCACGGGCAGTGGCGGACGCCGGGGTTGATTCATCCCCGTCGGCCGGGGCCCGCGACTGGCTGTCGATGCAGCGCGGCGGCGAGCAGGCTTCCGGCCATGTTCAGGGACTGTCGGAAGCGGCACGGACCCGGGCACTGCGGCGTTACCTGGACAGCTTCAGCCACCCCATTCCTCCGCATTACATCGATCGGGATTCGTTCAGCGCGGATTGAGCCGCGTCGGGGGCCATATGTTCACGTTGCGCTCGGGAAGCGGCATCCGCCGGCGAGGAACACCGCGGCATCAGGGCGGTGCTATTGGACTGATGGCGGCGCTGGTGCTGTTGCTGGTCATGCTCACCATGGCGCTCGCGATCGATGCGGGGCGCCTTTACATGGAACAGCGCGGCCTGCAGCGGATCGCGGACATGGCGGCCCTGGAGACTGCCCGTCACCACACTGGCTGCCAGGCCACCTCGGTGGATGCGGCTGAGCGTGCGCAGCGGAGCGCGGAGCGCAACGGTTTTTCCGGGGACCTGAAGGCCGGTGACGGACAGGTGCAACTGGGGGCGCTCGAAGTTGTGGACGGACTTCGGGTATTCGAGCTCGGCAGTGGCGATCCGGATGAAGTGCCGGAGGCCGTGCGTGTGGTGGCGACGGAGGAGGTGCCCTCCAGCGTTGTGCTGGGGGGGCTGCTGGGCGGGACGACCGCCCTGTCGGCCGAGGCCGTGGCACAGCGCCAGAACATGGCCGGAATCTCCGCGGGTTCCTGGGCGGCACGGATCTCCGCTGAAGATTCGGTCCTGCTGAATCTGCTCCTAAACGAATTGCTGGGCAGCGATCTCGATCTCGATGCGGTGGCCTACCGGGGGCTGGCCGATACGTCGATCACCCTGCTGCAGCTTGCCGACGACCTCAGGGTCGCGGGCGTGGATCTGGCGGTCGGGACGGTCGACGAACTGCTGACCACCAGCGTGTCGGTCCTGGAGCTGGTCGAGGCGTCGATTTCGGCTGTGGACCGGCAGGACGTGGCGGATGTGGACCTCTCGGTACTGGAACAGCAACTGCTCGGCCTGAGAGTCGATGAGCTCGAGCTGGAGCTCGGGGACTTGCTTCACGTAGAGGCGCCCTCAGACCCGGAGGCTGCTCTGGATGCCGAGCTCAACGTGCTGGAGCTCATCCTGATGTCGGCCCTGACGGCCACCGGGGAGGACGCCCTCAACCTGGAACTTGAACTGCCGGTGGATGTGCCCGGACTGGCCATGGTCGACGCAGGGGTGTCGATTGAGCTGGTCGAACCGCCGCAGATGGCGATCGGGCCACCGGGTGTCGTGCCCGGGAGTTCGGCCGGCGATGCCCCTGCCGACCGGTGGCGGACGCATCTGGAGACGGCTCAGGCGAGGATTCAGGTGGACCTGGGGCTGGGCATCCTGGGCGGACTGGAGGATGGCGAAGGGCTGAATCACGATATCGAACTGGATCTGGGGCTGGCGGTTCAGGCCGCTCAGGGCGAAGCGTGGCTGGAAGGGGTCTCGTGCCCGGATGGAAACGGGGATGGAACCCGCGTGGATGTAGGGGCTCTGCCCGGACTCGCCAGCGTGCACATCGGGCGGTTCGCCAGCAGCGAGTCGGACGAATTGGAACCCTCCCGGCTGAAGATCCTCGGATTGGCCGAGGTGGATCTTCAGGCGGAGGTCCCCGTCGGGTCGAGCGGACCCGAGACCCTGGAATTCCTGGTGACCGATCGGTCCGAACTGCCCACGGAGCCGCTATCCACGTCGTCCGGCGTGGGGGATTCACTGGGGCACGGGGTGGAGACCCTGGGTGAAGAGCTAATTCTCGAAGTCCGTGTCCTCCCCACGTTTGAAGGGGAAGTGTGCGACGGGCTTCTCGGGGGGCTGTTATGCGGGGTCGCGGATCTGGTCAACGAGGTCCTGGCGGTTGTGGTAACCCCGATCCTGCGCGCCCTGCTGGCGGACGTCGTGGCGCCACTGCTCAACGTGGTGGGCGAAATTCTCATCGACCCGCTCCTGGATATTCTGGGCGTGAAGGTTGGCGGAATGGATGTCCAGGTGGTGGAGTTGCGTGAAGGTGGCGTTGATCTGGTGCGGTGACGCTCATCGCGCCGCGGATGGAGAGACCGGATGGAATCGAACAAGGCGTTTGCGAGGATGCGTCATGGACGCCGCAGGTCGCGTCAGGGCGGGGCGGTGGCGATCGAATTCGCGCTGACTTTCGTGATTTTCTTCGCGGTGTTTTACGCGATTGTGTCTTATTCCTTTCCCCTCCTGCTCATGCAGAACATGCACACCGCCGCTGCGGAAGGCGTGCGGGTTGCCATCCAGGTCGATCCGGCGGCGGATGATGCAGTGGAGCGGATGGAGGTGCTTTCGGCCGAGCATGCCGAGCGCATCATGGAAGACGCCCGGATGCTTGCCCTGTTCCCGGGGGATTTCGAGATCACGGCAGACATGGATGAGGACGTGCTGGAAGTTACGATCGTCTATGACTACGCGCAGGCGCCCTTGCTGGTGCCCATCGAACTGCCGGGGATCGGCCCTGTGCCCAGAATGCCGGGGGACTTACGCGCGCAGGCATCGATTGACATGTAGGCAGGAGGGGACGATGGACGATTTGAAAAAGGTGTTGCTCGTGGATGATGACGCGGATATCCACGAGGAGTTGCGGGAGGCCCTGGAGGCCGGTGGTTATCAGGTGTGGCACGAGGCGAACGGTGAGGGGGCGCGGAGTGTTCTCGGAAAGCACCCGGGAATCCGCATCGTCCTTCTGGATCTGCGACTGCCGGGCGAGGACGGCATGGCAATCCTGGAGTCGATTCGGCGTGACTTCGGCGACGCTCATGCGGTGATCATGGTGACCGGGCACGGCAGCAAGGACACGGCAATCACGGCGCTGAGGCAGGGCGTAACGGATTTTCTGGAGAAACCGGTGGATCCCGATTCGCTGTTTTCCGCGCTGGAGCGCGCGGAAAGGCTGCTAATGGAAAAAGACTTGCAGGTGCATTCCGCGGATGGTTGTGACGGGTAAGCGTGCGCGCCGGACCGATTTTGCGATCGGATGGTGATGACAGGGGCATAAGCGGCCTGTGCCGGACCGGCCGGGCAGGAGTACAGCATGCTGATGGACGCAGAGTCTGTTGAAGGCGTACGGCAACACGGAGAAGACCCTCGGAACGCGATTGATACGTTGATCCGCTCGATGATGGTGACGCCGCTCGTTCGGCAGGCGGAAGGGCGTTATCTGGATCGGGTGCTGGCGGACCTGGGGCGGATGATGGCCGCGGACCGGGCCCTGCTTGTGGTACGAGAGGAACAGGGCCGGGGGGACGGGCGGATTGAACGAAGCTGGGTGCTTCATGAAGGCATGGTTGCGCCGGCGGGAGCGGATGAACCCCGGCGTCTTCTGGAGTGCGCCGCCGTACGCGGCGAGATCGAACATGGTCGTGTGGTTTTTCTGGAAGGTTCGCGCGAAGACTGTGCCGGCAGGGTGCTTGTACGCCGTGGTGTACGGTCGCTGGTTCTGCTTCCATTGCTGGCCGGCGGAAGGGAATGGGGGGCCGTGCTGGTAGAGTCGCTGTCGGATCGGGCGGACTGGGCTACGTGGTCGTCAGGTCTGGCCCCGATTGCCGCCATGCTGGGCGGAATTCTTGCGGCGCGTCAGGAAACTGCGCGGGTTTCGCTCACGCAGAGCCATGCGGATGCGGTTGAAAGGGTCGAAGCGATGGGGTCGTGGACTTTTGACCCCGAGGCCCGGCGACTCTGGCTTTCATCGGAGGCCCGTCGGCTGGCTGCCGATCCCGAAGGTCCGGATCTGGCTGAGGCGTTTGGCGTGATCGCCGAAGATCGAAGCCGCCTGAAGGCCTGGGTCGAGTCGCTGTGCGGGTCAGCGGGAATGGCGCCGGCCGAACTGACCGTCAGGGCTGCGGGAGGCGGTCAAGGGTCCTCCCTGCGTTTGCGTTTCCGTGGAGTATGTGCCCTTGGTGATGGCTCCGGCCATGTGCGGAGGGGAACGGTTACGGATGTCAGTGCACGTGACGAAGGAGACCGGCGTCACCAGGAAACGAATGAGCTGTTCGAGGTGTTGCTGGAGTCGGCACCGGTCTTGGTGTATCTGGGCCACCTTTGGGTTGGAGGATTGCGCGTAACGCATGCGAGTGCGTCGTTGTGGAGCATCACCGGCAGTCAGGATCCGGCCTGCCTGGAAACCGCCAGCCTTGCGTCCAGGACTCACCCCAACGATCTTGCAGTGGTGCGGGAGCGGTTGGAAAGGCTGGAATCGGAAGGTCGTTTCGAAGGAGCGTATCGGCTGAGGAATGCGGACGGCGATTACTCCTGGGTTTATGAGGAAATCCGCCTTACGGGTCCCGGGGCGGACAGTCGTTTGGTGGGGATCCTTCTGGATATTACTGAACGAAAATCGTTCGAGGCCAACGTGTATGCCAGTGAGCGTCGCTACCGGGCTATCGTGGAGGATGCCCCCGTATTTATCGTGCGGTTCGGTGCGGATCTGAAGCTGAATTTCGCCAATACAGCATTCGTGGATGCATTCGGTTTTGAGCCCCAGCAAGGCCCGGAGGGCCATTCGTGGCCAGAGTTTCTCGGTGAAGACGAAATCCGACAGCTAGGGACGCGTCTCGCCGGACTGAGCCCCTCAAACCCTACGGTGGGTCATGAGATGGAGATGGTCCTTCCGGAACTCGGAGTTCGGTCGGTAGTGTGGTCGGAACGCGGCTTTTTCGACGATCGGGGCGATCTCGTCGAGGTGCAGGCGGTAGGACGAGACAACACGGAGATTCGGGAGGCGCGTGAGAAGCTGATTCATGCCGCCAAGATGGCGACACTCGGAGAAATGGCCACCGGTGCGGCGCACGAAATCAACCAACCCCTCAATGTCATACGCATGGCTGCCCACAATGCCCGGCGGCTTCTGGACAGCAGGGAAGAGAACCCGGAGCCGTTGCTGGCCAAGCTCGACCGAATCGAAGGGCAGGTATCGCGGGCCGCGAGTATCATCGACCAGATGCGGATGTTCGGACGA
Organism: Thioalkalivibrio sp. ALJ24; assembly: GCF_000377785.1. Lineage (GTDB taxonomy): Bacteria > Pseudomonadota > Gammaproteobacteria > Ectothiorhodospirales > Ectothiorhodospiraceae > Thioalkalivibrio. The sequence continues at coordinate 29,733 of NZ_KB898733.1, forward strand.
CGCAGCGACCGGACCCCGGTTCTTTTTTCTGTGCGGGAGGCGGTTGATAACGCATTGGTCTTGGTACGGGAGCAGTTTGGAAACAATGGCATTGATCTGCAGCTCGATACGGAGATCGAGGTGTCGGATAACGTCCTGGGTCACCGTGATCAGCTGGAACAGGTATTGATGAACCTGATGGTCAATGCGCGAGATGCCATCGTGTCTTCTGGAAGTGAGTCCGGACACTCGATCCGGATCCGACTGGCAAGCACGGATGATGGCGGGACTATCTTGCTGGAGGTTTCGGATACGGGGGGAGGCGTCGACGAAGGGGTTCAGGACAGGATGTTTGAGCCGTTCTTCACAACCAAGGAAGTCGGGAAAGGGACCGGTCTGGGGTTGTCCATCAGTTTCGGAATCATTCAGGAAATGGGGGGGCGGTTAACGGTGACCAATCAGGAAAGGGGTGCTTGTTTCCGTATCGAGCTGCCCGCCGGATAGAAGCGGGCGACGGATCAGGAGAGGGGGTGGCGGGTTGCGGCAAGCGCGAGCTGGGTGCGGTTCGATAGGCCCAATGTGTGCAGGATTTGTGATACGTACAACTTGACGGTATTCTCGGTAATGCCAAGCTCGTAGGCAATCTGATAGTTGCTGTAGGCATTGGCAACCAGCGCCACAACTTCCCGCTGGCGGGCGGTCAGCTTGCCAAACTCGGGCCGGTCGAGGTTTACATTGGATTCGGGTCCGGATCCGCTCTCGGGGGTGTAAGTCGGGAGTCCCAGCTGGTTTCTCAATGTTGCGAGGTCGTTGGAAACACTGGCAATGGCGTGGTCGAGAGAATCCAGCTGAGGAGAAATCCGGGCCGAGCGGGTTTCGTCGCGCCGCTTCTGAACCCGATCCTCAAGTTGCTGGATGGACGCGGATACGGCCCGAAGGTCCAGCGGCTTCTGAAAATAATCGCGTACGCCGTCTCGCAGGGCACGGATCGCGGTGTCGTGGGAACCATGACCGGTAATGATGGCCGTCTCGAAAATGCGATCGCCTTCGTGCTGATCCAGGAGCCATTCAATGAACTGGAATCCGTCTTCGGTGGGCATTTTGATGTCCGTGAGGACGATTCCAATCGATGGATCTTCGCTAAATTTTCTGCGAGCCGCGCGAGCACTGAAAGCAGGTTCACAGGAGTAGCCGTCAGCCTCCAGGCTTTCCTGAATTTCCTCGACGATGTCGGGTTCGTCGTCTACGACCAGAATGCGAACCGCGGAAACTTGGGGCGTAGTGGCCGACATCGCCGGGACTCCTGTCTCAATGTGGTATTAATTATGCCAAGGTGATTGGAACTAGGAAAGGTATGTCCGGTGTCCACGGTCCTTTAAGGAAGCGCTGATTAATGGCTCTGCATCCGGCTCCAATTCCCGCTACCGCATTGTAGGAAGGACATCGGGCCGGGGCGGCCTTTTGGGTGCCCTGTGACCGCCGGTTTTGGCGGTCACAGGGGCGTTGATCGATCCTGCGGACGCACTACCCCTGTGGCAGTAGCCCCACTGCTGTCCCACTTAATTCAACGAGATAGCCCGATTCCTCGTTTCGATTCAACGTTTTGTGGTGAAACCATTGTATCGAAAACGGCTCAGGAATCGGGCTATCTCGTTGAATTAAGTGGGACAGCAGTGAGTCCACCCCTGGGCCCGCTCGTAGGGTCTGGAGCTTCTGCCGCAGATCGGCGCCGGCTTCATCCCAGTCTCCCGTGAAGAACCAGCGGCCATTGGCGTTCTTGTCGAAGATCAGGGGAGAACGCCGTCCTTCAATGGACACCTTGACGGTTTCGGATTCCTGTACGGCGTGGGTCTGCAATGAGTTCCAGCAGGTGGAACGCAGGTTCGGATTCCCGATTTGACCCTGGATCCGAGCCTTGGCCTGAAAGAACCGGTTTTCGATCAGCTCGTTGACTGTGGCTTCACCCCCAAGGTCGGCAAGGGCCAGGGCCACCGCTTCCCACCACGGGGTGCCGGCCATCTGTTCGACAAGCCACTCGTCCTCGCTCATGTCTTCGGACCGGCTTTCGTAGTACGGCATCAAATTTTTCTGCAGGTAATACGTCTTGCCGGTGCCGGGAGGGCCATAGTAAATCGCATTCGTGGCACGCTGGATGGTGATCGCTTCCTGCTGGGGTGAGTCAGGCTCTGCGTCAGCGGTGCTGGGCTTTCGGAGCTTGCCCCAGAGGGTGCCGACCTGTTTCGCCACGGCGGGCTTGATCTCGATACCCGATTGCTGAGGAGTCCATTTCTGGTCCGAATTGATCTCGGTCTCCAGGCGGTCCAGTTGAAGAATGTCGTCCGAGTCGGGATCGCGCAGATCCGTCAGTGTGATGTCAACGAATTGGGTTTTCTCCCCTTGTTTGGCGCGCTCCGGATCCCAGTGCTCGGCTTGATACGGGGCGCTGGCGATATTGCCCTGAGCGATCAACCCGCGCGGCTCCGCACCCAGACGCATGATGTAGGCGGTATCCCCTTCGCCAACCTGCCCCGAGGCCGTGCTCCAGCGTTTGGTGACGCTCTCGCCCTTGGCGACCCGGAGCCGATCGTCACGGAATTCGTCCCAGGGCCATTTTTGGGGGTTCCAGGCCAGCAGCCAGACCTTCTGCGAAGGCTGCCATCGTTCCTTCCAGGGCGATTCATGAAACGCGAAGGGCTGGCCCGCTTCCTCTTCGAGCCGTTGGCGCAGCTCGAAGAGGCGATGGTCGATTTCCTCGAGCGACATATTCCTCACGCGGGCGGCGGGCAGCTCCTCAAAGTGCTGCACGATGGCCCGTTTGTCGCGCCCGGTGGTGAAATTTTCGAAGGTATCCGGGAACAGCAACCAGTTCAGCATATGGCGCAGTTGCCGGAAGCCTTCGCGGGGAACTTCGGCCAGCCAGCGGGCGAATACCCACGGATCGGAGAGAACATGCCGCCGTCCGTCCCGTGGCTGCTCTTTCATCGCCTTGGCGATGTTGATCAGGTAAGCGAGTTCACGCCACCGATGCGTATTGAATGCCGTGCCGGCGTGGCCGGCGCCACAAAGGACCTCATCCGTGAGGGCGGGATGATCCGCGGATAATGGCGTGCCACCCAGTTCCCAGATCTCGAGTACCTGCTGACGCTTGGTTTCCGGCTTGATGTTCGCGGGGAAGAGCAGGAGCACCCAGTTCAGCTCGGCCATCAGCCGGGTAGCGGTCGGCGGTGCATCGGCCAGTTGGATCTTCAGTTTTTCGGCGTAACTCTCGCTGCCTTCCTGCGGGTTCTGTATGAAGGCGCGGTCAAGGATCGCCAGATTGTCAGCGGTCCAGAGAGTCTCGTCACCAAAGATGCTCCCGTCATCGATGAGGCAGGTGTCGCGCCACTGCTCCACCGTTTCCAGAAGGGCAGTCGTATCCGCGTGGGGGGTGTATCGGCTCATGCCTTTTCCTTGTCTGCGTCCTGTGCGTGTCGCCTCGCTAGCCGGAACAAATGCCTCAGGCCTAGTGAACGATCGGTCGAGCTGGAGGCGAAAAAGGTATCGTTGGTCGTGGGGCTTAGGGAAGCACCTCTGATCTGTGCAGCCGGCGGCAGGGTCAAGAAGCGGTTCTGAGCGCGGTACGCATTGACGGGGCTGCGGGTCATTCATGGTGGCAAGGGTGCTCAAGACGCACTCACGCGCGTCAGCTTCGGAGCCGATCAGGCTGCGGCGTTGGACGGATATCGCGTTCTCCGCGCGGCCGCTGGGGCTCATCGAGCTGTTCATTCTCCGGTCCGCCGATTCCCGCTCCGGCATCCCAGTCCACATGGCCACCCACGTTATTGATGGTCAGAGCGATTTCCTTGGGATCCTTTCTCGCTATTGGAGAGTGAGTCGCCAGCGGCCCCACACGATCCTCGGTCGTCAAAAAGAATCGCTGAATGGGGAGAGTGCCTCGCATGACGGACCCCTCCTATCAAGCACGCATCAACTTGTCCACAAAAGCGGGCCAAACTCACGGGTGACCGATAGCATCCCGATTGGTAGATTCGCGGTATGTTTGCGTGGCCGTGCTCGATGCATCCAGCGTCGCAGCTAGTCCCCGGTCTCATCACGAGCCGCCAGCTAGTTTTGGCCGTGGGCAACCAGAAGCGATGGCTAAGGGTGCGTTCTCACTCCTTTGGGCGGCTTTCTCCCGGTCTCTGATATAAGGGGAATGGAGTCGATGCCATCACTTACGACACCGACCAACTAATGCTCGAATCACCTGAAACAATCTTGTAGTCGAACGTCGTAGTGCCGTTGTAATAGATTCAAATGTTCAGCCGTTTGCCCTTCGAGTTGCCCATCTAGGTAGCGATCGATTAGGTAATGTGATTCTAATGTGTTTCCTGGGGCGGCTTCAACAATATGTGTGCAGGTGGAGTGTTTGCGCTGCTCGGCCCAATGGTACGATGCCGCACCTGCTAAAATAACCGCTGCAATAACAATTGAAACTGGGACAGCTTTTTGATCCATTTCGCGTATTAATCGAAAGTTTTTATCCGGTCGGCGTTGTGTTTTTATAAAACCTGGGTGCGTATTGGCGATGGTTGTTCACCTTTCTAGCAACTGCGTCAGTCCGAGTTCTGGAGAGGTGCTCGAACGTTACCTTGGAATTAATCGTTGGTCTGCAAATGTCGCGCAAGTATCCCTAGCTGTTCTACCGCGGACTCGAGGATTGTGGCCTGTTCGTCCGTTTGAAGCTCACGCGGGACCTTATCGCCATTTCCTCGTAGGGCATACTCGAGGTCTGTGTCTAGTCCTTCAACTTTTATAGGTATGTTTGCAAGGTCTCGTCCCTTTAGGCGGATTCGGTCGCCCGTCTTAATCTCGATAGAAATCAGAAGCTTTGGGTTCTTGAGCCTTAATGGCTGTGGCATTGGGTCTTCATCGGGCCCAGAACGCGATGCTTCGATGGGTCCAGAGGGCTTGATACCATCGAGTTCCATTTGGCCAACGAGCTCATTGGCTTTCTTTTTTTTCTCGTTGCGTACCTTCCACGATCTCCTTGTCGACTCCCGTGCCTGGTTCTCCAGCAAATCCCGATAGTTGTTCGCGGCTTCTGTGGTCCCGAAGCGCAAAGTGGCTTCGATGTGATCATCGTTTGTTTCGAAGGTTTGCGATGTGGGCATCTCGTCAAGGCCTAGCTGCTCAATTTTTGATCCTTTTATGAACTCCGTTATCACGCTCCAAGCTTGTTTCTTATTTTCGAGTGGAAGTTTTATAAGAACTTCGTTTTTCTCGCTCTCTACATCCATGTCCTGTTACCTTACTAGTCCTCGCTGTCCATGGTCCCGTACGTGATCAAGACGAGTGCGACGCATCGGCGCCGGATATCCCCTACGCGCGGTATCTCGAGCGTATCAGGGATGTAGTGCGCAGTATAGCGTAGGACGACAGAATGGGGTTCCGTCGCGTGTAACAACGCGTGTCCGAGGCTTACCATTCGACCGACCGGCATATGGTCAGCAAGTTCCGTGAGCAGATATATCAGGGCCTCGGTCCGACTTTTTCGGTGTAGGGCTCCGCTACCATGGAGGTAATTAATACCCCAATCCGCATCGACATCCTCGAGTAGGGTAATGTCCGCTTGGACCATGTGGAGGGGGCGGTCCTGGACGGCAGCGATGTCATCGGCAGTGCGTCCTTCTCGGTGTGCGATAGCCGTAGTCGCCAATAGGCGGATACGTCCGGGTTGCTCTTTGGTGGTTTGTGATGAGACTACCGATGCTGTGTCATCAGTCTGGTCGCTGGCCGGTCTGAATTCCGTGATCTCGTAATGATCCAGGAGGCTGGGCAGGTCAAGTCGGCCGACAAGTACCGTATCTACGGGGTTGCCCCTATTTTTTGCCCGGTGCATGGCTTGGCGGAGGCTTGCGGTCGTGACCCCGACCAATGATGCCAAGGTCTCGGTCGAGGGCGTACGCCAACCTTGATGCACGTCTGTCATCAGCGGGATGGCATGATCGTAGTGCGTGAGTGTCGTCTCCGGATGCCCGTGTCCCAACTGGCGGGCGTGATGGTATTTTTCGCCGCGTAGGGACCATCGCGGGGGGAACCGGTGTGTTGCTTGATCATACGGCAAATCGAAGAAGACGTGAGGGTAATGGGCCGGAAGCTGGTGGTAGCTGTGTGCAGTCGCAGCGCTATGGCGAAACCCGTGGGGCCGTATTGGAGGAGTGTCCTTGTTGAACAGTTTGGCGGCCGTAGTGGCGAACCGGATATTGTATTTCCGAAGCCAATCTGTGGGGTGCTGTCCCGGTGGTGTCGGGCACAGTGACACCTGTTGAGGTTGATTGGGCGTTTGAGTGCCGTGGATCAATCGAACGGGGTGGGCGATATCTTCTGACTCTTCCTTGGTCAATCGAGAGACGGCCAGGCGCTGAGATGCGACGCGTTTCAGGGGCAGATGTACCCGTGGATGGACCGATATGAGCATTCGGTAATGACCAGCGAAGTAATCCGCATAGGTGATGTTGGCCAGTTCGCGGGTGCGCAATGAAAAGCGGGACTGGATGCGGTAGGCGAGCGCGAGGACGGTGTCGTGGTGGGCGGGTCGGTCGGGTAATCCACTGCAGACGGCCGGGGTGAATCCATGACGGATGGCAGCGCATTCGGCCGACGTGATTGGGTCTCCGGCTCTAGGACTGGCGGTGGCCGGGGCCTCCTCGATGGCGCGGATTAGGTCCAAAAAATCGGATGGGAGGAGACGATGGGCGACTCGTCGGGCGATCCACAGTGCGGGACTGGTATTTTCATCTTGGTAGATACGGCGTTCCAGCCACTGCGTGAGGAGGCTGTCTGTGGTGTCCTTCGCGGTCTCGGACTGGTCCAGTGCGTCCATGGCTTCGGTGATGATATCCGAGTACGCGGTGACATACCCGTAGATGGTGGACGGTTTAAGTCGCTTACTTTTTGGGACGTCCAGTTCCGCTTGGAGAGCAATCGCGACGATGTATGGTAGGGAGTCTTCGGGCGAGGACGTAGAGAGATGTTCTGCGGCCTGCAGGGCAGAGTCGCGTCGACGGGCATCATCGGGCTGTTGGCGCCACCGGTTGAGTGACTTCCGCATTTGGTCATAGAGATGGTGCGGGGTTTTGCCGAGATATCGCGTGTGGGACGGTAGGTCCCACTCAGGGTCCGTGGCGACGACGCGCATCCCGGTTGCCATGGCAATGAGTCGATCGGGGCGCGGGCCGCTACATGAAAGTGCGCCTCGCTCCCATGCCGCGCGGTGGCCGGGGGCCGTCATTCGTCTGGCCAGGCTGGACAATCGGCAGATATGCTCGAGGGCGGCTTCATCGGCGATTAATCCCCTGGCTGCCTGCCGATATTCATTCAGCGGATTCGTGGAGGCTGAACGGTACCAATCGATGGCTTTGCGCAGGACGAGTGTCTGGTGCGCGGACAGTAGCTGCGCGCCGTGGATGGTTTGAGCTGGCGGTAACGTGAGGACTGCTGCCGTGGGGAAATGAGGGAGCTGGTAGAGTTCCCCTGTCTCCAGAATCGCGAGGATGCGATCGACGCTGGTGGTGACTCCCCACAATATCGACAGGATGACGCACGCTACGCCTGAATCCTGCCGCCCTTTGCGGAGGGCGTCCAATGCTCGGTCCTCGATTTGTTGGGCTAGGCGATAGGCCGCGATGTGCGCAGGGCCGATTTCTGATCGTGGGATGCCATCCGGACGAGATTCGGCGTCCCCCGGCCCATCCGCCAGAGACAAAACCCTGCTGATGTTCAATGGGGCGCCCCATTCCCGCCGTCGAGCCGTGCGTACGGAGCCCATAAACTCCAGCCCGATGTCATCGAGATAGTGCTCTAGAGCCTCGTCCAGACGGCGGGCGAAATGCCAGGGGGAATCGGGGTCGATATGGGTGTATGGCTCTCCGTCGACCCGGTGACCCATCTGCTGCGCTATGTCGGCCGAGGAGTGGGCGTCCAGCTCTTCCGCTCGTGTGGCATACCAGTGCCGCAGCTTACGGATATCGACCGCACTGCCCAGGTGATCTTGTAGTTTGCTCCGCGTGATGGGGCGGACCCGACGTGCGTCCAGATCAATTGTGAAAAACAGGGGCCCCGAGCCGGTCAGAGCCCCGTCGATCCGGTCCCGTACCCGGCTGGGCAAGAGGGGGATGGACGTTCGGACGTGTTCCAGAACAGCGAGCATCTGGTCAACTTGTCGGCACAACCGCGTCGGCATCGCGGCGATACGATCCATACCCTCGTGCCTCTTGTCGCAGACGTATGCGACCCCGGGTCCGGCCTCGAATCGGACCATGTTCATCAGTTTCGTCCCGGGTAAATCGAAGGTGAGCCGATGGGCGGTCGCCGCCGCGAACATCAAAGCTGTATGAATTGCGATCGCATTGAATCTTGTCACAGCGGAAGGTTGGCGGCTGCGTTTCTGGACGGTCATGGTGGCAAGGCGTATCGCCGACCGAAGGGCCTCCCTGTCTACCATTGCTGAAGCCGATCCCACTCGGATGTGTCCGTCGGCCTCGACGTCCCCGGTGTCAATGTCGGCGGCGGCCAGCGCGCGGGCGTAAGCCTCCGCCATCGTCGATTGCGCGGGGCAGTAATACGCCAACGGAGCTGCGGAACGGTATCCATCCGTCCCAATCAGTAACTGCGCCGACCTGGGATGCCCCGTCGCGTGGTACACCAATGCCGGCATCGTCCGGCGCAAGCGTTCGAGGGTCAGCCTGGGCACGTGGTTCTTGGCAGCCGTAATGCGGTCACGGAATACAGACTCGGGAAGATCTCGAATATCTCTCCGGCCTGCGATGTCTTTCAGAACGGCGACGGACTCTTCGGTCTTCTTGCCGAACCTAAGCACGATGTCTTTATCGTGGTTATCACCCTCGTCGCCCGAAGCGGTGATCGCTTCGAGGCCGGGACCGGGTCTCGATATCCATCCAACCGGCAGTACTTGGATATTGAGTTCGTCTTCAAACTGTGATCGATCGTGTTGAAATTGGTTAGCAAGTGCGTGAATGATGCTCGCTGCATCGCGTGCGGTTAGGAGCATCAAAAGAAGTACCAAGTCCGCCACCACCTCATCATCCGATCGGCCATCATTGGGCCTCGTCAGACAGTGATATAGGAACCTTGCTTCGTCCGCGGACAACGAGGCCTCGATATCGGTGGTGAGCTGGCCATCGATGTGCAGACGTGGGTCCGGTCGTCGGAGCTGTAGGGAAGGGCGCGGGTGCTCTGGCTCGCCGTTAGTCGATTCGGCCGGTGAAGCGTCTGGCAAATCAAGAGCAGCCGTTTTTTCCTGCGCGAGGCCAGGCGCTTTCGAGGTTGCCTGCGCGGTTTCGGCACTCGCCCGGGAACGCAATAAGCCGCGTAACGTCTCGATGGCGATACGCCTTCCGGGGTTACGGCGAAAACCGAGTTCTGTGGCAATCTCTTCTGTTGTTTCGGCCGTTAAAGATTCGTCATCCCGTAGGGCCAAACATAGTTTGTCGAAAACAGGCGCCGGTTCTTCTTGTCGCGCTATCGTATGCGCCAAGCGACGGATTAACTGACCTGAATCCTTGTCTGAGTTGTGACGCAAAGATCGTATGGCGGAGAATAGTACCACCCGCATCCCGGCGACGCGGTCTCCAGTGAGATGAGGATGCAGCGCTTCGAAGATATGGGAACAGTCGCCGACACCCCAAAACGGTCGGTTCCTGCGCGGGGAATCGTAGGGTTGACCATACTGTTCGCAGGCGTCACACAGGGTTTGGAGATCCTTCAGATACCCGGCGGGTAAGCGTCCGCCATAGGTGTGGAGCGAGTCGCGGATCGATTCGGCAACCTTGGCGCCGTGCGGGATGTAATGGCCGCGAACGAGTGGCACGACCATATGTGGATGGTCGGCCATTTGTGCATACCGGTCGTCTTCATCCGGTGGATAGCACAGGATTGAGTTGGGACCCCAGCATCTGCGTCTCATAGCCGATCAGCTCCTGATACGGTGCTTGGCGGACCAGGACTTCTTGTTGTAAACGCATCCATGCGTATTCCCTCCTTCGTGTACCGTTTAATCACGGTACGGGCGTATGGTGAGTTCTGCAACCCCCTGTTTGTATAAGCTTGTGTTGGGTGGGCCCTTAGTTAAGCCCGCATCTAATGTCCTTTAACATTAGTTCGTTATAAAATAGAGGCCATGGGTTGATCTCCATTTGAGAGGGGGCTTTATGGCTCAACGTGGCCGCAAACCGATCAAGCTGGAGCTGTCGGACTCTGAGCGTGCCGAGCTACAGCGGTGGGTGCGGCGCCGCAAAACGCCAGCGGCCGAGAAGCAACGCGCGGAGCTGATCCTGGACAGTTCCGAAGGTCTTCCGGGGCGAGACATCGCGGCCCGGCACAGGGTGTCGGTACAAACGGTTTCCAAATGGCGAAGGCGTTTTGAGCGTTATCGGCTTGCTGGGCTGACGGACGCTCCGCGCTCGGGACGGCCGAGGACGATCGACGACGACAAGGTGGCGCAGGTCATTGAAAAGACCCTGAAGGAGAAGCCCAAGGGCGCCACCCACTGGTCCACGACCCTGATGGCGAAGGAAACCGGGCTCAACGCGATGGCCATCAGCCGGATTTGGCGCGCCTTTGGGCTCAAGCCACATCGGCTCGAGACCTTCAAGCTCTCGACCGATCCGCACTTTATCGACAAGGTCCACGACATCGTTGGGTTGTACATGCAGCCGCCCGATCGCGCGCTGGTACTGTGCGTCGACGAAAAGAGCCAGATTCAGGCCCTGAATCGGTCCCAACCGGCCTTGCCGTTAACGTTTGGCCATCCTGAGACCCGCACGCATGACTACCTGCGCCATGGCACGACGACCTTGTTCGCGGCACTGGATGTCGCCACCGGCGAAGTCATCGGCAAACTCCAGAGAAGACATCGCGCGAAGGAGTTCCTGGCGTTTCTCAACGAGATCGACCGTCAGGTTCCGGCCGACCTCGACGTCCATCTCATCATGGACAACTACGGCACCCACAAAACCGAAAAAGTGCGTGCGTGGTTCGCGGCGCGGCCGCGTTACCATGTGCACTTCACGCCCACCTCGGCGTCATGGATCAACCTGGTCGAACGCTTCTTCGCGCTCATCTCGGAACGCTGGATCAAACGCGGTTCGCATCGCAGCACTCGGGAACTCGAGGATTCCATCCGCGAATACCTGGAGACATACAACGATGAACCCCGACCATTCATCTGGCGCAAAACCGCCGACCAGATCATCGCGTCCATCGCCCGTGTAAGCGAGCGCCTCAACGATAATGCGAACTAATGTTAAAGGACACTAGGGAGACACTGATTTAATTCGCTGCCGCTCCCGCCCGGTACGCGGCTCTGGGATAATGGCAGCCGGTTTCCGCCCCGAGGTAAGGTTCCATGTCGCAGCGCAGTTTTCCGATCTCGAGTATTCCGCCAGGCGCAAGCAGACGCGGCGCGACCGGTTTCTGGGCGAGATCGACGCCATCACGCCCTGGGCGGCCCTGGTGGAGGCGATCGAGCCGCACTACCCGAAGGGGAAGCGCGGCCGCCCGCCGATCGGTCTGGAGCGGATGCTGCGGATGTACGTGGCGCAGCAGTGCTTTAACCTGTCGGATGAAGGGATCGAGGACGCGGTGTACGACAGCCAGGCGATCCGGCGCTTTGTCGGGATCGACCTGAGCCGCGAAGACGCCCCGGATGCCACCACCCTGCTGCAGTTCCGTCGCCTGCTGGAGCGCCACGACCTGACCCGGGTGATCTTCGAGCGGATCAACGCCCATCTGCAGGAACGGGGCCTGCTGCTGCGTGAGGGAACGGTCGTGGATGCCACGCTGATCGCCGCCCCACCGTCGACGAAGAACGAGAACAAGGCGCGTGACCCGGAGATGCACCAGACCAGGAAAGGCAAAAAGAGGAACGTGGTCACGGGCCTGGTCCACACCGTGAAGGGGACGGCGGCGAACGTCTCGGACGTGTCGCAGGTGCCGGACCTGCTCCATGGTGAGGAAGACAGCCTGCATGGCGACGCCGGCTACATCGGTGCGGAGAAGCGGCTGGACGGGCATCGTCCCGAGACGCACATCGCCTGCAAACGCGGCACCGTGCGCGCGATGCCGGAAGGCCCGGCGCGCGAGCGGGTGCGCGCCGCCGAACGGCAGAAGGCGCAGTTGCGTTCGATCGTCGAGCATCCGTTCCATGTGGTGAAGAACCTCTTCGGCTACCGCAAGGTCCGCTACCGCGGCCTCACCAAGAACACCGCGCAGCTGCACAGCCTGTTCGCCCTGGCGAACCTGTATCGCGCGCGAAGGTGGGGGCTCCTCACGCAGGGATAGTGTGTCTGCAGGACCGGAAATCGCCCCTGTAACCGCTCAAAACGGCGGTTACAGGGGCCAAAACAGGCCGCCGGGGCCCTGATGTCCTTCCAAACGCGCTTCGGCGGGATATGGAGTCGGATGCAGGGCCATTGATCAGTGCTTCCTTAAGCATCGTGTGTCTCCTTCGGCCAGATTCTGGCTTTGTTGACCTCGAATGCAACGATAACGGGCGGTGCGGAAGATGTCCGGGCCGGCAACCTTGCGGGACTCGTCAGCTCCGGGCGACGGAGAGTGTTCGACTGCCGGCCCGTCCACGTTTGTTTGCCGCGCATATAGCCCCGATGCCGGCCAGATTTCCCCGGTTACGAATCTGACCGGCCCGTCGCAAAGCGCTGCATGCGCATCTCATTCAGCGTGACCCCCGTGAACGAAACGGGAGGTTGCCCTCGTCCGATTGCGGCATTCCCGCTCGATATGTAGGTTTCGGCCGGGATCGACAAGGTTGTCGGTCGAGGAGGCGGTCTAGCAGGTCGGGATGCGGTAACGCTATCGGTATGCACTGCAGACCGAATTGCGAGGAAAACGATAAGGAGGCGACATGAAGCGGACTCTTCTTGTGGCGGGCGTCAGTACGGCGCTGGCGGTGCTGGCGACCGGCTGCGACTCGTATCCCACGGAGGCCGAGATCGACTTCGACGCGGTGGACTCGGAGGAGCGTGCAATGGCCCGGACGATGTGGGCCGAATTCGAGGAAACGGTCGAAACGGGCTGGTCGTTCATGCTTTCGACCGAGGTCGAGGCGGAGCTGGAGCCAGTGGCCGCTCATCTCGAGGAACTGTCCGATTATCTGGACACCCCCGGTGACGGTTCGAAACCCGAATTGCTGCACGATGGCCCGGAAAGCGAGGCCCTGCGTGCGGCGCACGCCGAGTACCTGGAAGTCCGGCGCTCGATCAAGGCCGAACAGGAAGAGGAACTCGAGGCGCGGCGGGAGGAGCTCTCGCAGGAGCTGTCGTCGATCGAGGCCGATCTTGCGGAAACGGAGGAGGCGATCGAAGCGCGCGAGGCAATGCTGCAGGACGAAGAAGAAGCGGTGAGCGAGCTCGAGGACGAGATCGAGGAAGCCGAACAGGAGTTCGAAGACATCCGCGAGAAGGTCCGCCAGGAACTGAACGAGGCGATTGAGGCGGAAGATCTGCCGATCAACACGCTGGATAACCTGCGTCGTTATTCGTGGCGTGACTGGGAGAGGGAGCCTGGCGAGGAGTGCCCGAACCCGGACGATGCGCGGACCGTGGATGCTCGGGATTCCCACGGTGTGTGCCTCCTGGCAACGCCGACCCCTTACCGCGATGGCGAAGGGATCAACGAGGTTCTGGATCCAATCCTGGCCTCGAGGCTGCTGGAGGCATTCGAGGTGTCCCGGAAGCTCGGCCCTCTGGGACGCAATGCACCCGAGGACAGTCTCCGCGGCCAGCGTCGTCAGGCCCTGGAAACGCTATCCGAACGGGAGAATGAGGCGGACGCGAAGCATGGAAGTGCACGCGATCTAAACCGGAAGCACTCACGTTCCGAACGCGAGCGAGAGCGTGTTCAGGGGCGCCTGGACAGAGTGGAAGGTGCGGAACCGAACGTGCGGTCCTCGGAGGTTCGGGAAGAGCAGCAGGCTCTCCAGCGGTCGCGTCGTGAGTATCGCGATGCGTTGATCCGGACAACCGTGGAAGACCACGCCCAACCGGCGGGGGAGATGACCGACGAGGGGACGTTCCCGGTTGAGGGCGAGGAAGGCATGGTCGTGGCCGTGATGGCTGCTCAGGATGCGGTTGCCTCGCAATCCTGGGAATGGTCGATCTCCTTGTTCAAAACCCAGCTTGAAGAAGAGATGGCCGACCGGAACCGAGTGCCGCTCGATCCCCACGAAGGCGAAGCCGGTCGGGCCGTGTTCGACGATAAAGACCGGGACACGATGACCCGGGAGGCCTATCTGGAGATCGGCCAGCAATTGATGGATTGATATCCGAACGCGGTCATCGGTCCGTGTGATACGAAAAAAGAAACCCGGGCCAGCCCCGTGCCACACGGCTGAGCCCGGCGATAATCAGGGAGAGCCGAATCATGATGATTTCAATAGATCGTTTCCGTCCATCTCTCGTCGCCGTGGCCGTCTCGGCTACGTTGCTGGCGCTGTCCGGCTGTGCGAGCAGCGGGGGTGGCAATGGTGGTGGAGGTGGTAACGGAGATAGTGAGGAGGACGATGCACCTCCGCCTCTGCCGTCGAATGACCAGCAAACGATCCTGGATGATGACGGGGATGTGGTAGAAGTTCAGGTCGCGGTTATCGATAACGAGTTCCGGCCGAGCCACGACGAATTTGACGGCCGCTTGACGGGGACCAAGACAATCGGTGTACGCGATAGCGTTGAGGCAGAAGAAGATGAAGATGGTGACCCGAAGTACGTCCACGGAACGCCTGTAGCCGCTCTAATGGGCGGCGAAAAAATTGGGATCAGTGGGAATGCACGAATGGAGCTGGTAACCGCGGCGAACGATAGCGGAACCCTGTTTGGCAGTTGGATCCGGGAAGGCGTAGAGCATGCCGTAGAAAAGGAGGCACGGGTCATCAACGCGTCCATTGAGGATCAGTGGGAGACTTGGGACAACGAAGAGACGGTCGGGCAACTGCAGGAGGTGGAGTACGAGAAGCCGCAGGAAGATGATGATCCCAAAACTATCGAGGTGGGAACCGCTGCAGTGTTTGCTGCCGGTAACGATGGAAACAATCTGAGCAAGGATGATGTAACCGAAGATGGAGAAAATGGGTATATCAATCCGGATGATCTCGAATACCTGGGTGAGGTCTGGGATCAAATCTTGATTGCGGGCGGTTCGCGAGGCTGGGAGAAATACTCGCGCAGCAACTACCCGGGGCAGGATGGAGAAATCCAGGATCGATTCCTTGTCGCGCCTTACACGGCCCGAACGGCAACCAATACCAGCGATGACGCCGAGGGGACTTTCTCTGGAACCTCGTTTGCTGCCCCTCAGATTGCGGGCATGGTGACGGGCATCATTGCGAAGTGGCCACATCTGGACGCATCCGAGGCTACTGGGCGTCTGCTCGAGACGGCCAGCCAGGAATCGGAGCTTTATGAAGAAAGCGACTGTGGCCCGAACAAAGACCAGAACTGCGGCAAGTACTACCTCGGCCAGGGGCACGCGGACCTGGAAGAGGCACTTAAGCCCAAAGGAGAAGCGTCGGTCGCATCCGGCGATCAGGTCGAGGATCCGGAAAACCAGAAGGTCACCGAGAGTCAGGCCCAGTGGTCGCATGCGTTCGGCAACGATTTTCAGGCGGACGAGGAACTGTTCGAAGGCGCTGTAGCTTTCGACGAGCTGGGTCGTGATTACGAGGTGGACTTCTCGGGGCAGCATGCCGGAAGCAGCAACCTCAACACGCACCTGCGTCAGCGGATGGAAACGCACCTGACGAATGCATCGGTCGCCGGGGATGAGTCTGTTGAAGTCGCCGAAGGGGTGAGCATAAGTGCTCGCCATACGGATTCCGGTGAACTGGTGACGGGTCGCTTCGACATGGAATTCGGTGATACCCGCATGTCCGCGTTCGGTTTCCAGGGCGGTGAGGAGAACCCGATGGACAACGTGCTGGAGGATGCGGACACCGCCATGCTGTCCAGTACTACGCCGCAGTTCACGCACGGTCTGGACGACGTGGCCGGCGTCGCCGCTGAGGTCGGGCTGACTGATACGTTCAGCATCAGCGCGGAATACTGGTCCGGTCGCTCGGGCGAAGATCCGGCCGAGCGGGTGCTGAGTGAAGACACCGTGGGCCTGTCGGATTACGGCGTGGACCGCCAGGACGTCGCGCTGCACATGCAGGCCACCGACGATCTGCGGCTGTCGGTGGGACAGGGCATGCTCCGCGAGGACAACGGCATGCTGGGCTCTCGTGGCTATGGTGCGTTGAACCTCGGTGACGAGCACGAGCTGCATGTCACGAGTTTCGAGGCGGAGTACGCCGTGACCGGAAACCTGGGCTTGACCGGCCAGTACGAATACGGTCAGGGGCGCATGGAAGGCGGTGCCGGCATGATTCGGGGTATCGACAACCTCCGCACCGAACAGGCGACCCTGGGTGTGGCATGGGACGGCGACGATCATCAGGTGGCACTCATGGCAAACCAGCCGATGCGGGTCACTGGCGGGGACATCGAGGCCAGCGTGCCGGTCGGCCGCACCGTGGATGGGGAGGTGATCCGCGAGGATCGTACCGCCAGCATCGGCACCGAAGGTCGGCAGACGGATGTGGAACTGGGCTACAGCTTCATGCCCGACCGTGACAGCCGGATCAATGCGAACCTGCTGTACATGGATCAGCCGAACCACGACTCGAACGCCTCGGGTGAGCTGGCCGGTGCCGTGACCTACGCGGTGCGGTTCTGATGGCCGGGCGTCGCACGATGCCCCTCATGGCGGCCCTGGCCGGGGTCGCCATGCTGACTGCCTGCGCCGGGGGTGGTCAGAATGGGGTAGACCATCAGGAACCGGCGCACGACGCCGGGGAGCCCAAGGTTCGCTACGTTCCCATCGGGAAGGACGAACAAGGGTGCATGCAATATCGCCCGGAACCACTGAAGGACGACCTGGCGGTGCCGGCGGCCATCTATTTCTGGGATGGCGAGGGATACACCACGAATCGCGATCAGTGCGTGCCGGAGGACTCGAACCCGTGAGCGAAGCCGTCGAAAAAGGGTGGTCTCGTGATCGTCCGGAGCCACGGATTCGTCAGTGTCGGGTGGATGCGACCATGGAAGGCAGGACTTCGCTCGTGCGGATGCGAGATGGGTGAGGTTGGCGTGAAAGAAATATGGGACGCCAGGAGCGGATCGAGGCGTACGCATGAGCGAAGAAGAATTTCCGGGGAATCCACGCACCGGCGATCTCTTCGCGGACTTCCTCGCGGAGCCGCAGGAGGTTGCGGGTGACTGGCCTCCGGCTGATCGCTTTCCCCTGAATGTTGCTGGGCGTTCGGTGCGGCGGAGGGTGGTGGCCGATCTGGCCGATGCCGACTCGCCGTTGATCGTGACCGGCTATGCGGGACTCGAGCAGCTCATCCGTCTGGAGGGTGATCTGGGTGAAGCACGACACCTTCGAATCCTGTTCGGCAACGAGCCGAGCGCAGGCGAGGGCGGTTGCCGGAGCCTGCATCCGCCGAGCCTGCCGGAGGAAGTCGAACAGTACTGGCTGGATCAGGGCGTTTCTCTGTACCTGTCGGCCCGCCTGATCCATTTTCGCGAACGGGTTCGTAACGGCTGCGTCGAAGCACGTTATTGGCCGGGGACTCAACAGCGCCCATTGCACGCCAAGCTCTACCTGGGGCGCGATGCAGTCACTCTGGGTTCGAGCAATTTCAGCGCGAGTGGCCTGGAAGGTCAGCACGAGGCCAATGCGCGGTTTACCGCGGCCAGCGAGCCGCGGCGTTATCGGGAATCGGCCGCCCTGGCGGAGCAGTACTGGTCTCTGGGCTGCGATTACACTGAAGGGTTGCTGGCGCTGCTGGATCGGCTCCTGAGCGTGGTGGGCTGGCGGGACGCTTTGGCTCGCGCCTGCGGTGAGCTGCTCGAAGGAGAATGGGCCCGCGGCTTTTTGCGGCAGATGGACCGTGAGGCGTTTCAGGCCCTTTGGCCCGCCCAGCGTCAGGGGATCGCGCAGGCCCTGTACCTTTTGGATCGTCAGGGGGCTGTTCTGATCGCTGACGCCACAGGGTCGGGTAAGACACGCATGGGCGCGCACCTGCTGCGCGCTCAGCAGGCACGGATCCAGGGGACGAAGGGGCTGCCCCGTGCTTTGATGTTGGCGCCCTCGGCCGTGGTTGAGGAATGGGAGCGAGAGCTCTCCCAAGCCGATTCGGTGGTGGCGGTTTTCTCTCAGGGGCTGCTCAGTCGTGGAGGCCGCAAGTCATGGCGGCTCGAAGAATCTCGGCGCCGGGCGCGCCTGTTGGCTGTGGATGAGTGCCACAATTTTCACAATCCGCTTTCGCGCAGAACGCGCAGCTTGCATAACCATCTGGCCGATGACGTGGTCCTGTTCACGGCCACGCCCATCAATCGCAATGTGGATGATCTGATCCGCGTCGCGGATTTGCTGGGAGCCGATAACCTCCGCCAGAGCACCCTCGATGCGCTGGGCCGGTTGCGGCGGACGGGCCGTCACCTGGCACTGGGCGAAGAAGAAGTGACCCAACTGCGCGAAGAGATCCGGACGTTCACCGTGCGGCGAACCAAGCGCATGTTGAACACCCTCATTGATCGCGAACCCGAGAATTATCGGGACCATGTGGGTCGTATCTGCCGATATCCCGAACACCGGTCGTACAGCTACCTACTGAACGAACCGGAAAGCGACCGCCGCCGTGCTGCTTGGATCCGGCAGCGCCTGACAGAGCTCTACGGCGTGATGCAGATACCGGCCACCTTGCAGGTTAGCTCGGTGCAGAGGAACAGGGGCCTGAACGAGGATCGTTACCGGGACAACCTGCTGGTGGTAGCGCGCAAGCTGGTCGAGCACCGGATACTTGCGGCGCTGCGCTCCTCGCGCGCCGCATTGGTGGAGCACCTCTGCGGGACCGAGGTGGCGCGAAGCGAGTTTGGTCTGGGCCGTTACACGAAGGGGTCGGACACCGGGGATGTGCTCGGGCGACTCGCCGCGCCCGGCCCTCCTCCCAAAAACAAATTGACGGTACCGCTTCCGGAGTGGCTTACGGAACCGGACGGCTGGAACGCCGCTCACGCGCATGACCACCGGATCCTCTCCGAAGTCCTGGAGGAGGTTCGCCGGATGAGCCCGGCGCGCGAGCAGGCCAAGGCAGCCCACCTTGCGAGCCTGGCCAAACGTCACGAACGTGTCCTGGCTTTCGATAGCTGGCTGATCACGATCGCGGTGCTGCGAGATGAGTTGGAACGTCTGGTACCAGGTCTGGAGATACTGCAGGCCACGGGCGGAGATGGTCGGGACCGTCAGGCCGTGCTTCGTGCTTTCCGGCCGGGGGAGGAGCAGGGTGCCGGTGTCGCGCTGTGTTCGGACAGCCTGTCTGAAGGGGTCAACCTGCAGGCAGCCTCGGCGTTGGTCCATCTCGACATGCCATCGGTCATCCGTACGGCCGAACAGCGCACGGGTCGGGTGGACCGGCTGGACAGCCCTCATGCTGAGGTGGAGGTCTGGTGGCCAAGAGACGCAGAGGAGTTCTCGCTGGGGGCGGATTCGCGTTTCAAGGAACGGGTAGAGGCAGTCACTGATCTTCTCGGTACAAACCTTCCGCTACCGGACGAGCTTCGGAACACGGCACGAATGTCCGTGGATGCCGATACCCTGGTTTCCGAATATGAGCGCGATGCTCGATCGGCCGACGAAGCCGAGCCCGAGGACGCGTTTGCGGGTGTTCGGGGGCTGGTCGAGGGAGAGGCCGCATTAGTTGGCCCGGATATCTATGAGTATTACCGTCAGAGATCGGTCAAAGTTCTGTCCCGGGTTAGCGTGGTGGTTAGCGAGTCGACGTGGGCCTTCTTTTGCCTCGCCGGGACAGCGGAAAGATCGCCACGGTGGTTCTTTTTCTCCGACCCCGACGCCGAACCGCTGGCTGCGCTGGACAAGGTTTCTTTGGAACTCCGCCGGCGGCTATCGGAGGATCCGCCCATCGGAGAGATAGACGAACCGGCCTCGCAGTGGCTGAAACACTTTGCCCGAAGGCTGCCCGAGGCCGAGCGTGCTCAGTTACCACTGCGCAAGCAGCGGGCCCTGCAGGAAATGAAGCGCGTCGTTGATGGCTTGTGCCACCATGCGGCGAGCCAGCAGGCTCAAGAGCGTCTGGATAGCTATCTCCGACTGCGCGAGCTGTTTGACCATAGCGTCGATGACCCGGAGCAAAGTGAGCCAGACTGGGAAGCCGTCGCGCATAGATGGCTGGATCTGATACGGCCGTACTGGTACCAGCGACTGACACAGGACCGACGTGCGCTGCTACGGCTCCGGGATCTCCGCCAAGATCTGATCGAGGCCGAACCGGAGTTCGGTCCGCAGGTATTGGAAGCTTTTTCGACTCTGCCATTGCACAACGCTGCGGAGCATCGAGTCGTCGCCGCGATCCTCGGCGTTCCTGACCGGTAGGGCCAGCGGATCTCGATCCACTGGGAACGAAGCGGGCAGGAGGGCGAGGTTTGCCGGGCAGGCAGGTGGAGCCAGGGAGTCGCGGCGCCGTACGGGCCTGTGACGAACGGCCCGCTCATTGAGTAGGTAGGCGTCCGGTGATGACACCGCATTGATGGACTATTTGAGGTAAACCGTTATATCCTGTGCAATGCTTTCAATCGACAAAACAGTAACTTAGACGGTCCCTGGAAAGAATTAAGGCGTCCTGATACCTGCTAAGCCCTATCGCAGACAGTGGGCTTATTCTGTCTACGAACCAGGGAGGTTCGAATCCTCCCGGGCGCGCCATTATTTAGAGAGAGGGATCAGTGACTTGCGCTCACTGGTCCCTTTTTCATTTGGGGTGCGTCCGGACGGTGGGGCACGGCATGCAATCATCTTTCAAGGCCCTGGTCCTGGAGCAACAGGAAAACGGCCCGGTGGCTTCCATCCGGGAGCTGACCAACGAGGATCTTCCGGCGGGCGACGTGCTCGTGCAGGTCGAGTATTCCAGTCTCAACTACAAGGACGGGATGATCCTGAACGGCCGGGGCGGCCTGGTCCGGCACTATCCCCACGTGGCCGGCATCGACCTGGCCGGCACCGTGCTGGAATCCTCCGACCCTCGCCATAGGCCGGGCGATGCCGTGATTCTGACCGGTCACCGGGTCGGCGAAACCCACTGGGGAGGATACGCGCAGCGCGCGCGGCTGCACGGCGACTGGCTGATTCCGCGGCCCGCGGGCTACAGCGCGCGTCAGGCGATGGCCGCCGGCACGGCCGGCCTCACCGCAATGCTCGCGGTGCAGGCCCTGGACGATCACGGGCTGCATCCGGACGCCGGGAAGGTCCTGGTCACCGGCGCCTCGGGGGGCGTGGGCAGCCTGGCGGTGCGGCTTCTGGCCCGGCTGGGCTACACCGTCGCCGCAGTGACCGGCCGGCGCGAGAACGTGAATTATCTGCACCAGTTGGGGGCGCAGGAGGTGCTGCCGCGCGAGGAGCTGGCGACCGGGCCGGCGAAGCCGCTGTTGAGCGAGCGCTGGGCCGGCTGCGTGGACACCGTGGGCGGGGACACGCTGGCCCACGTGCTCGCGGGCATGGCGTATGGCCGGTCCGTGGCGGCCTGCGGTCTTGCCGGCGGGGCGGAGCTGCACACCACGGTCCTGCCGTTTCTGCTGCGCGGCATCTCCCTGCTGGGGATCGATTCGGTGCTGTGCCCCGCGGACCGGCGTCTGGCGGCCTGGGAGCGTCTCGGCGAGACCCTGCCCGGACCCGAGCTCGACGCCATTACGCACGAGATCGGGCTGGACGAAGTACCCGCCCATGCGGAGCGCATCCTGCAGGGGCAGGTCCGTGGCCGTGTGGTGGTGCGGCTGGATCCTGACGATCGCTGAGGCGTGGTGGATCTCACTCCCTATGGCGGACCGGGTTCGAACCCGGGTATCGTGCGGAAACCGAGGCTCAGGAGACCCGCATGACCGAACTTGCAGCCCGACTGCGCAACGTCCGTGACCAGCTCTCGCGCCTGGAGGCGCTGACCCGTGACGACCCGGCGGCCGCCCGGCAGCTGGTAACGGAACTGACCCGCGAGCTGAATCAGGCGCTCGATGCCGCGGAGGAACAGGACGGCGCCGGGGCCGCGCGCAAGCCCGAAGAGCCGCGACCGCCGCGCGACCCGATCGAGAAATGTCCCCGCTGCACCCTGCGCGGGTTCACTTTTCAGGAAGGCACCATCCGCGAGAGCGCGACGCGAGCGGGGCACTACGAGGCGCTTTACCACTGCATGAGCTGTGGCTACGAGGCGTGGCGACCGCTCTGAGCCCATCCCCTCGAGGGGTCATCGCTCTCCGGGATCGTCCCGAGCGACCGCGTGCCATTCCACGGGATCACCGACCTGGAGGATCCCGCCCTTCAGTGGACGCAGGCAGATGCCGCTGTCTTGGCGCAGGGCGGCCGCAAGGTTGTAGCCGACGACCTGGTTGAGCCAGCCGCAGGGCGGCCGTGGGCGTTCGATCACGAAGCGCGTTTCGCCGATCCGCAGCTCGCCCTCCCGCGGGCTGCGCCCCAGGCCGGATACCACCAGATTGCGACGGTGTTCGCCGGGTGCAGGCTCGGCGGGCTGGCGCAGGCGCCGGGCGCGGCGCGCGGCCCGTTCGAGCTCCTCGGCGCCGATCAGGGTGACGCGACAGGCTTCGACCGTGTGCCAGTGGCCCCGGCCGTGGCGGTAGCGATCCCCCTGCAGGCCGGTGAGGTCGACTTCGATGCGGTCGCATGAGGTCATCGGCGCGCCGGCGTGATCGGCGATCCAGATGGCGTCCAGGGTGCCGTTCGCGGTGCGGCGGCGGAAGAGGGTGAACATGGCTCAGGTTTTCCCGTGCACCGCCGGATTCCTCCGGCGGCAGGATGACAGCGCCGGGCGCGCTATTCTTCTTCGTCCTCGTCTTCCTCGCCGCTGGGTGTAATGGTGCGCCCCAGGGCGGCGGCGGTGCTGCCGGTCGCCTTGACCGTGCCGGTGGTGACGCTGACGGCGGTGCTGGTGGCGGAACTGGCCACGCCGATGGCGGTGCAGCCGCCGGCCAGGGGAACCACGAAGGCGATGAGAAGCAGTGGGCGCGCGCAGTGCTTGACGTGCATGGGCGGTCGCTCCGTACGGGATGAAAGGAAAGCCTGACCGACCGGGCCACCCCCTGACAAGGATGAGCAGCCGCGGCCCGGTTCAGGGGCGGCGCCGGCAGACCATGAAGACTTCCTCCACGCCGTCGGTGGCGACCATGCCCGGGTGCAGCTTCAGCGGTTTCTGCAGGCGCAGGCCCAGGGGCATCAGGAAACGGTTGTACACCTTCATGGCCACGGGCCGGTGACGGTCGAGGAACCACATGCCCAGATCGTTCAGCCGCGAGGAGCGGGGTTTCATGCCGAAGATCGCGCTTTGTTCGATCTCCAGACCGTGGCGATCGAGCAGGTCCATCAGGCGATCGGGTTCGTAGCGGCGGTAGTGGCCGACGATGTCGTCGAACGGCGTCCAGAATTCGGGGTGCAGCGGGGTGGAGAGCAGGACCCGGGCGTCGGGGGCCGCCACGCGCGAGATCTCGGCCAGTGCGGCCTCGTCGTCCTCCACGTGCTCGATGATGTCCAGGGCGCTCACCAGATCGAAGCCGTCATCCGCGAGAGGCAGGTCCGAGACCGGTGCCGCATGGGTGATGCCGCCTTCCTGGCCGAGGGTCTCCAGGGCCGGCGGACTGATGTCGACGAAATGGGTGTCCCGGATCGGCAGACGCGGGCGCATGCCCGGCCCGACTTCGAGACGGCGGTCGCGGGTCTCGGCCAGTCGGGAGATCAGGTCCCAGGTGTTGAAGCGCTCGGGGCGCACCAGTCGGCTGTCCGCCCATAGCTGGTCGTAGAAGCGCTGGTTGACGTCGCTGACCTCCGATGACGAGAGGGAGGCGGGATGGTGTGTCATGGGGCGGGCCGTTGCTGAATGTGTGGCCCAGTGTAGTCGCCCGGGCCGGGGGATGCAGGTAACGGAGCCGGTCACCGGTGGCAAGAAGGGCAGTGTGTCACGTTCCAGTTCACCAATGCGCACGCGGAAGTCGTGCGTTGGCGTTCAGCAGAACCCGCCTGCGATCAGGGTGGCTGCGGAAAAATCGGAGTTTCGAGAGGGTCCCCGCTCGTGCGTATGATGGGAGCCGCACTGCCCACAACATTTTTTATGCGGGCGCCGTCCCGCCGGAGGCCAGCGGATGAACGTTCGGACCATCGACGAACTCCTCGCCTCGCGCGCCCCCGAGTCGGGGCGCGAGGCGGTGGTGGCCATGACCCGCGATGGCCACGAGACCACCGAGCGGGCTGAGCTGCTGGAAAGGGCGGCGAGACTCGCGGCCGGGCTGCGCGAGGCGGGCCTGGAACGCGGGGACCGCGTGGTGCTGCTGGCCCCCAACAGCCCGGACTGGATCGTCTCGGCGCTGGGCGTGATGAATGCCGGCGGCAGCGTGGTGCCCCTGGATACGCAGATGCCGTCCGAGGACCTGCGCCACGCCCTGACGGATTCGGGCCCGCGCTTCATCTTCACCACCTCGGGGCTGGAAGAGCGGCTGGCGGATGTCCCCGGTGACTGGCAGGTCCGCCTGTTCGACGCCGCAGAGGATGCCCCGAATGCCTGGGCGAGCCTGCTGCAGGCCGAGCCCGCCGACTCGATGGCTCAAGCCGGGGATGTGGCCGCGGTGTTCTACACCTCCGGCACCACCGGTCCGCCCAAGGGCGTGCCGCTGACCCACCGCAACCTGGCCAGCAACGTGGAGGCCCTGTGCGCCGAAGAGGTCGCGGACCATAAGGATCGGGTGCTGGTGCCGCTGCCGTTCCACCACGTGTATCCGTTCACGGTCGGCATCCTCGTGCCGCTGACCCTGGGGGCGTCCATCATCGTTCCGTTTTCGCTGGTCGGGCCGCAGATCGTGCGCGGCCTGCGCGATGGCGAGGCGACCGTGATGCTGGGCGTGCCGCGGCTCTACGAGGCCGTGTGGAAGGCGCTGCAGGATCGTGTCGCCGGCCGCGGGCGGGTGCCGGCGCTGCTGTTCCGCGCGATGCTGGGGCTGTCGAAACAGGCGCGCCAGCGCTTCGGTCTGCGCCTGGGCCGTCGCCTGTTCGGGAGCCTGCACCAGCGCCTGGCGCCGCGCCTGCGCATGGTGGTGGCCGGGGGCGCGGCGCTCGACCCCGGGCTGGGGCGCAACCTGCAGGCACTGGGATGGGAGGTGGCGACCGGCTACGGCCTCAGCGAGACGTCGCCGATCCTCACCTACAACCCGCCGGAGCGGGTGCGTCTGGACGCCGCGGGGGTGGCGCTGCCGGGGGTCGAACTGGCCATCGACGACGGCGGCTCCGGCGATGGCCGCGGCGAGGTGATGGCCCGCGGGCCGAACGTGTTCGCCGGCTATCTCAATCTCCCGGAAAAGACCGCGAAGGTGCTGGACGCGGACGGCTGGTACCGTACCGGAGATACCGGCGAGATCGATGCGGATGGCTTTCTTTATCTGCACGGTCGTGAATCCGCCATGATCGTGCTCTCCGGCGGCGAGAACATCGATCCCGAACGCGTGGAGGGCGCGCTGCAGTCGGCCGAAGGGATCCGCGAGGCGGGCGTGCTGGAGCATGACGACCGGCTGGCGGTCGTGGCGGTGCCGGATGCAGGCCTGATGCGTGAGGCCGCCGGCGAAGAGCTCGAACGGCGAACCCGCGAGGCCGTCAACGAAGCGGCGAAGTCCCTGCCTACCCATCATCGCCCGGGCGTGGTGCGCGTCGCGTTGGATCCGCTGCCGCGGACCCGGCTGGGCAAGCTGCGCCGGCACAAGCTGGAAGAGCTGTTCGAGGAGCTGGGGCGCGAGGACGCGGTCTCGCGTGCCCGTCCGGAGCCGGTCTCGCCGGAATCCATGGCTCCGGAGGACCAGCAGCTGCTGTCCGACCCGGGCGCGGAACGCACGTGGAACTACCTCGCCGAGCGTTTCCACGACCGGCGCCTGACCCCGGACACCGGGCTGGCCGAGGAGCTTGGCATCGATTCGCTCAGCTGGGTCGACCTGACCCTGGCGCTGCAGGACCGCGCCGGGATCGATCTGGACGACTCGGCGATCGAACGGGTCGAGACGGTGCGCGATCTGCTGCGGGAGGCGGCGGCCGCGGGCGTGGCCCGCGAGGGGCAGGCCGACCTGAAGGCGCAGCTCGCCGATCCGGAGTCGCTGCTGGAGGCCGACCAGCAGACCGCGCTGGAACCACCCGGCCCGCTGCGCCGCGCCGCGGGGATGGTGGTGCTGGCCGGCGCGCGGGTGCTCTCCCGGCTGCTGATGCGCGTGGAGGTGCACGGTCAGCTTCCGGCCAGTGCCCCGTACGTGATTGCCCCGCGCCATCTGAGCTTCGTCGATGCGCTCGCGCTGCTGCCGGCCCTGGATCGGCAGCGTCTCGAGTTGCTGTACTGGGCGGGACTGCAGGGCTATCTGTTCACCGGCCCGTTGTCGCGGGCCTTCAGTCGCACGGCGCGGATCCTGCCGGTGGACCCGGGGGCCGCGCCGCGTCGCAGCCTCGCCCTTGCGGCGGCCAGTCTGCAGCGCGGCCACGGTCTGATCTGGTTCCCCGAGGGCCAGCGCTCGCCCGACGGAAGCCTGCAGCCCCTGCGTCCCGGCATCGGGCTGGTGCTGGCCGCGCAGCCCGTCCCCGTCGTGCCCGTGTGGATCGAGGGCACCCGCGAGGTGATGGCCCCGGGGCAGCGTCTCCCGCGGCCGGGCAAGAAGGTGCGCATCGTGATCGGGGACCCGGTGGATCCGACGGCTGCCGGCGGGGATGAACGGGCCATCGTCCGCGACCTGCAGGCGGCCCTGGAGGCACTGGGGCAGGAATGACCCGGTTGCCGCATGCCGAATGCCGGAAGTGATCGGCAAGGGTGCTCCGGGGATACTGGAACGATCCGGGGGTGTGTGCGGATCCGGGTCGCCGCATGGAGCGGCTTGACCGTGGTCGGGAAGATTCTGGCATGCGGTTCGCTTGGCAGGGTTGCCCCGGCTCCGTTCATGCGGAGCGGGAAAACCTTTCGAGCAGGAGCACGCCATGATCAACAGTATCGGCCCCAATCCGGCCACCATGGCCCAGACGGCGGGCATGAACGGACCGAATGGCGCCGGGAACCAGGGCCCCGCGGCCGCGGCCGGGCAGAACCCGGCGGGCCAGGCGACCGGGCAGGCCGCCGGTATGGCCGCGGCGCAGCTGGCCCAACCGGCCCGGGCGGGCGCACAGGGCGGCATGCAGGCGGCGCAGCCGGCTCAGGCCGCGGCCAGCCCGGCCATGGGACAGGCCCAGCCCGCACAGAACGCCACCCAGGCGGCCGCTACCCAGAGCCCGGCAGCTCCGACCGGTTCCACCGGCAACACCGGGAGTACCTCCGCACTCGGTGGCACCGAAGCGACGCAGTCCGCGGGCGAGATCGATACCGGACTGTCCGTCGATTCGGAGATGCAGGCGGGCGACTCCTCGACGGACACCGGCTCCGGTAACCCGGATAACGGCGCCGCGCAGGACGAACCGGGCGCCGAGGAAGAGATGGGCTCCACCTTCATGGCGGACGGCAGCCTGGCCAGCACGGGCCCGGACACCACCGGGTCCAGCGTCAACATCCAGGCCTGATCGACCCGCAGACCTGGCCGTTCCCGGAGTGGCCGGCGATTTGCTAGCCCTCCGGCATGGACTGCCCAGGGACAGATCGAATTCGCGGGCGAGCCCGGCGGCGACGCCGTACGGTACGGTACGGCCGGCGTGGCAATCTGCCACATGGGTCGCGCGGATCCGTCGCGTTTCGACACAGCGCCCCGAACTTCGAGCTCGGGGCCGAGTTTGCTGGCGCGAGCAGGGTGGCCGCATGACCGCCGTCTCGGCATCGCGCCTGGAGGGCCTGGATCTGGCCCGTGCGCTGGCCGTGGCCGGCATGCTGTCGGCGCATGTGGGGCCGGTGGGCCTGGAAACGCTCGGCGGGCAGCTGTACGCGTTGCCTCAGGGTCGGGCGTCGGTGCTGTTCATGCTGCTGGCCGGGGTGGGCGTATCTTTCCTGGCCGCCTCCCGGCGTCCGCGACGCGGCGGGTCCGAGGCCCAGCTGCTTTGGCGGGCCGCGCTGCTGTTCCTGATCGGGCTCGGGCTGCAGGCCCTGGAGCCCGACGCCATCTACGTGATCCTGCCGGCCTACGCGGCACTGTTCGTGCTGGCGATCGCCATGCTGCGCCTGCCGTCACCCGGACTGCTGGCCATCGCTGCATTGATGCTGGCCGTCGGTCCGGCGATCTTTCTGCACGGGCAGCTGACCAGCCCCGAGGTGTTCGACCGTTCGCCCGTGATGCCGGGGCTTGCCGCGGGCGAGATGCTGCACCGTCTGGTGCTGTCCGGCCCGTACCCGCTGGTGACCTGGATCGTGCCGTTTGCGGTCGGGATGTGGCTGGGCCGTCTTGATCTGCGCAGTACCGCCGTGCGCCGGCATCTGGTCGTGGTCGGGGCGGTGGGGACAGCCGGGGTGCTGCTGGCCAGCGTCGGGCTGCAGCGGGCGCTGGGAGTGGATGCCGACGACTGGGGCTGGAACCGGTTGCTGGTCACGCAGCCTCACAGTCAGATGCTGTTGTGGCTGGCCGGCTCGGTGCTGACCGCCGGCGCGGTGCTGGGGCTGTGCCTGCTCCTCGCCGATCGGGCGCGCCGCTGGCTGTGGCCCCTGATCGCGTCCGGGCAGCTGGCGCTGACCTTCTACGTGACCCACCTCCTGGTGCTCTGGCTGCTGCGGGAAACCCTCGAGAGTTCGGGCCTGGACGACCACGTGATGGACTCCCCCGCGATCGCGACCGTGGTGACCCTGCTGGCGATGGCGGCCTTCGCCGCCTTCGGGGTCCTGTGGCGTTCACGGTTCCACCGCGGTCCGCTGGAGAGCCTGCTGTTTCTGCCGTGGCTCGCGGGGCGGCGTGGATAGGTCAACACCAATGAATCCGGTCGAATCCTCGCGGGGAGATCGGCTGCCTCCGTGACCCCGACGGGGGCGCGTGACCGCCAGTCCGGGAGTGGTGGAGGCTCGTGACGGGGATACTCACGAAACCCTCATCGCACGGGCGGACGTCGCCCCGTACGCGGCCAGGTCCGGAGGCCGCAATCGAGTGGAACGAGGCTGACCCCCACGGCTCTCGCGTTTCGTGTATAGTGCGCAGCTGACCGTGTGGTCATTCCTTTTCGCCGGGCCCGGGGCACGCCAGTGCCATCGCTGTTTCCGGCCCGTGTGAGTACTGTGTGATGTCCGAATCCCCCTCCTTTGACCAGCTCGGTCTGTCCGAGTCGCTGGTCCGTGCCCTGTCGAATCTGGGCTTTGCCACTCCCACCGCGGTCCAGGCCGCCTGCATCCCCGCCCTGCTGGGTGGTCGCGACGTGCTGGGCGAGGCCCAGACCGGCACCGGCAAGACCGGTGCGTTCGGCCTGCCGCTGATCGACCGGGTGGAGGCCGACCACCGCGCCCCGCAGGCGCTGGTGCTGGCCCCCACCCGCGAACTGGCCGGCCAGGTGGCCGACGCGCTGACCGGTTTCGCCGCCGGGCGTGACGGCATCGAGGTCCTGCCGGTCTACGGCGGCCAGCCGATGGGCCAGCAGCTGCGCGCCCTGCGCGACGGGGCCCAGGTGGTGGTCGGCACGCCCGGCCGCGTGGCGGATCACGTCCGTCGCGGCAGCCTCGATCTGTCCAGCCTGCGCATGGTGGTGCTGGACGAGGCCGACGAGATGCTGCGCATGGGCTTCGTCGAAGAGATCGAGTGGCTGCTGGAGCAGACCCCGGCCGAGCGCCAGACCACGCTGTTCTCCGCGACCATGCCGGCGCCGATCCGGCGCATCGCGCACCGTCACATGCGCGAACCGGAAGAGATCCGCGTGGGTGCGGGCAACGAGGCCGGCGTCGACATCGACCAGAGCTACTGCCTGGTCGATCAGCGCAACAAGCTCGAGGCCCTGACCCGTCTGATGGAGACCGAGCCGGACCTGGATGCGGCAGTGGTCTTTGCCCGTACCAAGGCGGCGACGGTCGAGATCGCCGATCGGCTGGGTGCCGCCGGCGTGTCCGCGTCGGCCCTCAACGGCGACATGGAGCAGGGCGAGCGCGAGCGCGTGGTCGCCAACCTGCGCGACGGTCGTCTGGACGTGATCGTGGCCACCGACGTGGCCGCACGCGGCATCGACGTCCCGCGCATCAGCCACGTGTTCAACTTCGATGCCCCGGGCGATGCCGAGGTCTACGTGCACCGCATCGGGCGTACCGGCCGCGCCGGGCGCAAGGGTCGTGCGATCCTGTTCCTTGAGCCGCGCAAGCGGCGCATGCTGAAAGACATCGAGCGCCTGACCGGCAAGTCCGTGCGTGAACAGGCGGTGCCCGACCGCGAGGCGGTTCGCGCACGCCGCGAGGATCGCTTTGCCGAGCGCGTGCGGGCCGCCATCACCGAGGATGCCGGCGGCCGCTACGCGGACCTGGTGCAGCGTCTGCTGGCCGATGGCGAGACCTCGCCGCAGGACCTGGCCGGTGCCCTGGTGGCGCTGGCCACCGAGGGCTCCCCGCTGGACGCCTCCGCCACCGCCGGTGCCGACCCGCTGGCCGGCGCGGCCCGCGCCGGCCGCGACGACCGCTCCGGCGGCCGGGATCGCGGCGAGCGCAACAACAAGCGCCGCGAAGGCGGCCGTCAGGGCGATCGCGACGCGGGTCCCGAATCCGGCATGGTGCGCTACTACATGCCGGTGGGCCGCACCCACGGCGTCGCGCCGGGCGCGATCGTCGGGGCGCTGGCGAACGAGGGCGGCCTCAACGGCCGCGACATCGGCCGCATCGGCCTGCAGCAGGAACACTCGCACGTGGACCTGCCGGAGAGCCTGGACGAGGGCGCGATCCGCAAGCTGGGCGGCATTCATGTCGCGAACCGTCGCCTCGGCCTGACGCTGGAGATCCCGGCGCCGCAGGGCCCGGGCCACGACGCGCCGGCGCGCAAGTCGAAGCCTGTTTCCCGCAAACCCGCCGGTGGCAAGCCGGCCACCGGCAAGCGTCCCGCGTACCAGGCGGCGGGCAAGCCGGCCGGTCGCGGGCCGGGCAAGGGCGCGGGCAAGGGCAGTGCCGGCGCGTCCCGCGCCCCCGGAACGCTGGGCATCCGCCGCAAGGCCGCCAACGGCTGATCGCGGTCGCCCCGTCCGCGTAGCGGATGGGGCGCATGGCCGGGGCTTCAGTCGCCGGTTTCGTGTTCCAGGTGGTCGATCAGGCGCTGGATGTCGCCCGGGTCGGCATCCGCGGGCACGCGTTCCAGGACGTACTGGCGGCGCTGCTCCGGGGTGAGCGGGTCGCGCTCGTCCAGCAGGCCGTGTTCCTTCAGCCAGGACTCCAGCTGTTCACGCTGCCGGGTCCGCAGGCGCTGCTCGGTGCCGCTGGCCATGGTGATCGGATCCTGACGCAGGCCCTCCAGCAGCGCTACGGGGTCACCCCCGGTTTCTTCCGCACGTCGCACCACGCCCTCCAAGGTGTTGTCGGTCAGCACGCCGTCCGCGTGCGCCTGTTCCAGGATCCCCCGGTTTACCGTCTGGCCATGGCCGATCCGCCAGGCGTCCAGCCAGTGCTCCAGGGCGATGCTGCGATGGGCGAGGGCGGTGCGCCGGCGTGCCTCGGGCAGGGCGCGGGCGGCGATCCGACTGTCCAGCAGACTGCGCAGCGGCCCGACCCGGTCCACCCGCCAGTCCTGCATCAGGCTCCGCACGGTGGCGGGGTCGTCGAACAGCACGTGCAGCAGGTGGACCTCTTCGGCCGGAGCCGTCGGGTCCGGGCGCGGGACCCCAAGCTCGCGGGCCCAGCTGGCGATGTCCCGGTCTCCGGGCTCCGGGATGGTCGGTGCGGCGGGAAGACGGAAACGGGCCGGAGTCCGCCCCGAGCCTTCCCCGGACTTGTCCATCGCGATCCCGCGCACGGCCTGCAGGTCCACCCGGTGAGGTGACTCGCCGGTGGCCTGCTGCCACAGCTGCACCTCGTAGTCGCTGGCCGCCAGATACAGGATCTGTCGATCCTGCGCGAGTTCGCGCAGGGTGCGGAACATCACGACGGCGCGTTCGGGGTCGGTAGTGGCCAGGGCCTCGTCGATCAGCAGCGGCCAGCGCCGTGTCCCGTCGCCGGCCTCGCGGGTCTCCACGCGGGCCAGACGCAGGGCCAGCAGCAGCTGCATGCGGGTAGCGGTGGAAAGCTCGCCGGGGGTGCGCAGGGCCCCCTGCACGCGGTCCTCGCCGAGGAAGCCGTCGTCCTCGTCGCTCAGCCGCAGGGCCCACTGGTGGTGGGTAAAGCGGGCGAAGGCCTCGCGCGCACGACGCAGCAGCTCGGGTTCTTCCTCGCGGCGGAACTCGTCCTGGATGTCGCCCAGCAGGAACCGGCCGGCGGTGCTTTCGAGGGCCCTGGCGCGGTGCTGCTCCAGCGCCTCGCGCGCGCCCTGCTCGGCCGCCATGGCCCGTTCGCGTTCCCCCTTGAGCCCGGTCTGGCGGATGCGCTCCCGAATCTGGCTGCGTTCCTCGCGCAGCTCCTCCAGCCGGGCGGCGCGGTCGACCGCCTCGGCGTGGCGCCGGGTCAGGGTGTCGCGCTCGCCGGGGGAATCCTGCGTGCCGGCCAGGGCGAGCAGGTCCGGACGGGCCTCCAGTTCGCGCGCCAGGTCGTCGCGGCGCCGGCGCTGTTCTTCTCGCTGGTCCCGCAGTTCGCGCCACGCCTCGTGCTGTTCCAGGCGCTGTTCCAGGGTGCCGCGCTGATCCGGCCCCAGGCCGACCTCGGCCAGCTCGCGGGCGGTTTCCTGCTCGATCTCCTCCAGCGTCTCCCGCAGCCGCCGCGCCTCGCGTTCCTTCTCGGCGGCCTCGCGTTCGGCCTCCGCGGCCTCGTCGGCGCGCTGGCGCAGGGCGGCCACGGCGGGCGCCAGATCGACGTGGGCCGGGGATGCGTCGCCCGGGGCGTCGGTCTCGGTGCCGGGCCAGCGGGCGAGGGCCTCGCGAAGTTCCGTGGTCAGGGCCCGGACCCGGCCGGCGGTGTCCGCCCGCCGGGCTTCGGCCTGCTGCAGGGCCAGTTCAGCCTGCTGCAGCTCGCGGGTGCGCTGGAGGAAGTCGTCGAGCCGCCCGGCAAGCGTCGGGTCGAAGCCGGCCTCGCGCGCGAACACGGCCTCTTCCTGTTCCAGTTCCTGCAGCTGCCTGTCCACGCTGTCGCGCTCGGCGCGCAGCGTGCGGGCTTCTTCGAAACGCTGGCGGTCCAGCCGCAGCGCATCGCGTCGGCGTTCGATGGCCTCGAGACAGGCGCGCACGCCGGCCGGGTCCCACGGCGCATCGGGGGTATTGTCCAGGCCCAGTGCCGCGAACTCCCGGGTCAGCTGGTCGCGGCGGGCCTCAAGGGCCAGCGCTTCGGCCGAGCGGCGCAGACGTTCCGGCAGGATCCCGGAGACCATCCCGGGGAACCGCAGCGGCAGCAGCGCCAGCAGCATCACCCCGCCACCCACGACAGCCAGCCAGCCGGGGCCGACGAGGCCGCCAACGACCGCGATGATGGCGCCCAGGCCAGCCCCGATCACGGTCGGGAGGACGGGACGCTCGCGGTGGTCCGGCGACGGCAGGGCCAGCCAGTCATACAGCAGCCGCGCGCCGCGTTCGTGGCGTTCCAGCTCCTCTTCGGGCGAGGACTCCGGCGCACCCTGCACCCGGGTCACGAGGGCCGTGCGGCGGTCTTCCAGCTCGCGCCGACGGCGGGCCAGATCGTGCGCCCGGTCGAGGCTGGCGTCGTCCAGTTGTGGCAGTTCGCGGGCGGAGTCCTCGCGGCCGGCGAGCCGGGCGAGGGCCCGGTCGCGCGCGGTACGCGCGTCGGTACAGGCGGTGTCGGCGTCGGCCAGTGCCCGTTCCTGCTGGTGCAGGGCCTCCAGACGCCCGCGCAGGCGTTCGAGTTCGGCGGGATCCGGTCGGGCGTCCTCCAGGCCGGTGCGTGCCAGCCGCTCGACGGCCTGCCGGCGGGCCTGCTCCGTGCGGGCGAGTTCCTCGCGGGCGTGCTCGCGGCGGCGGTCCAGCGCGGCGAGGCGTTCCGGTTCGCGGCCGGTCAGGCGCTCCATGTCGGGCGGGAATTCTTCCAGGCGTGCGGCGGTCCCGCGCAGCACCTGTTCGGTGTCCAGCAGGCGCAGTGCGGTCTCCAGGGCCTTCTGCTCTTCCTGCGCCTCCATGGCCTGCGCGATCTCGCGGTCCAGCTCCGGCAGGTGCTGTTCCCCGGCGGCGGCCTGGCGCTGTTCTCGCTCGACCTCCTCGCGCTGCTGCCGGGCCCGCTCCAGCGCCTGGCGCTCGCGGTGTCCGGCGCGCGGGGCATGCGGGAACAGCTCGTCGCGCAGTGCGGGCAGATCCAGCCCGCTGTTGAGTTCCCGGCGCAGCTGGCGGGCGAGAGCCTGCTCGCCGCTGCCCTGGATCTGCACCAGGTCCTCGACGCCGATCAGGTAGCTGTCGAGCAGATCCGGCGGTGGCGGGGCGGGAGGTTCGGCCGGGCGGCCGTCGCACTGCCACGCCACATGCGCGCCGTTGCGGTCCACGGTCCACAGATGGCGCCCGTCGTGGAAGCCGGCGGTCAGCGACAGCTGGTGCGGGTCGCCCGGGCGATATCCGGCCAGCAGATGGCGCAGGGCGCGGATCAGGCTGCTCTTGCCGGAGGCGTTCGGCCCGGTGACGAAGTTGACCGCCGGGTCCAGGGCGTCGATGACGAAGCCCCGGTCGATCCCGGGCAGCCGGCGGATCTCGATGGACTGCAGTTTCACGCGCCGGCCTCCGTGTCGGTCTCGGCGTCCGTCTCGGCCAGCAGGCGTTCCAGCAGGCGGCTGCCGGTGTCGATCAGGTGCTCGGCGATGGCTTCTTCATTCAGTGCCGCCGCGGGCAGGCCCTGCCAGCGGGCGTCGTCGGCGACCGGTGCCAGCGCGTCGCGTGCGCGTTCGATCAGCGCCCGGCGGTCGGGGTCGTCGGCCGGGCGGTGCAGGTCGCGCAGCCGGCGGGCCAGCAGCCCGGCGTGGTCCTGCCGGCGGGCCAGCTCGTCCAGATCGACCGGCGGCCGGGTATCGGCGAGGATGCGCTCGATGAAGGTGAAGCGCTCGGGGCTGGCGGCGATGCTTTCCTCGCGATGCCCGTCGAGCTGGTTTGCGACCTCGCCGGCGAGGGTGGTGGCCCCAGTCAGGCGCAGGCGCAGGCCCAGCGCGCGCGGCGGGAGGGGGCGGGCGTCCAGTCCCGCTTCCAGCTCGCGCAACTGCTGCAGCAGGCGGGTGCGGGCCTGTTCGGCGGTCTCGAGGCCGGTCAGGTCGAGATCGACGCGGGCCCAGTGCAGCGGGGCGAGGCACTGCTGTTCCAGCGACTGGATGCGGCCCGCCTCCACGGTCAGCAGCCACGGCCCACGCGCGCCGTGTTCGCCGGGGTGCAGGCCGGTAATGGAGCCGAGGTAACCGCCGGTGTAACGTCCGGCTGTACCCGCCGCGTCGAGGGCGTCCGGGCGATGGATATGCCCCAGCAGCCAGGCATCCAGTCCGGCGCCGGCCAGTTCGGCCGAGCGCACCGGGGCGTAGTGCGAGTCGCGTGCGTCGCGGTCGGCGTGCAGCAGACCCAGCTGAACGCCGGCCGCGGCCCCTTCGTTCGCGTGGAAGTCGTGTCCGGCGAGCGGGCTGGTGGTCACCCGCCGCGACGGGAACGACCAGCCGTGCAGGGTCACGCGGTCTTCGCCGGTCCCCAGGGTGACGCTTTCCCAGGTCCCGCCACGGCCCAGCAGGTGGAAGCCCTCGAGTTCGTCGGCCAGACGCGGCAGCACGGCCACGTCGTGGTTGCCGGCCACGCCCGCCACGCGGATGCCGGCCCCGGTCAGGCGGTCGATGCCGGTGCGCAGCTGGCGGTAGGCCTCGAAGAAATCGTCCTCGCGCTCGACCAGGTCGCCGGCCAGCACCACCGCATCCACTTGCCGTTCGATCGCGAGGCGGACACAGCGCTCCCAGGCCTCGGCCGGGCCCAGTTTGGCGCCGTCGTCGGCCAGTGCGGCCGGCAGGCGCGCCGGCTGGCGGCCCAGGTGCATGTCGCCCACGGCGAGGATCTGAACGGGCATGGGTTCCCCAGTGCGGAAATCGGGGGTACATGGTGGCACCGGCCGGGGCGGGCGAGAAGCCCCGATCATCCCCTCCATCCGGAGGGGGACATGCCGTACGTTGTGCGCGATGCTGTCGGGGTCTTTCCACGAGTTCCGGGAGCCGATGCCATGAAAGACTTCAGCATGCGGGAGACCCTCGGTCTGCTGCGCAGTACCGCGCCGTTCCTGGTGTTCCGGTTCATCATCTACGTGGGCATAACCCTGGCGTACGTGATCGGCACCGGAGCCGGTGCCGGGATCGGCTACGGGATCGGGTATATCGGCGACAACCCCGGGGTGTTCGGCCTGTGGGGCGGCCTCATCGGCTTCGGGCTGGTGGGCGCGGTGGTTTATTTCTTCCGTGAATACCTGCTCTACATCGTCAAGGCCGGGCATATCGCCGTGCTGGTGGAGCGCATGGACGGCCAGGAGCTGCCGCAGGGCCGCGGCCAGATCGAGCATGCGCGCGAGGTGGTGCGCGAGCGTTTCGCCCAGGCCTCGGTGCTGTTCGCGGTGGATCAGCTGATTAAGGGCGTGCTCAAGGTCTTCAACCGGGCCTTCTTCAGCATCGCGGCGCTGATCCCGCTGCCCGGGACCAGGGGGCTGGCGAGCTTCATCAACACGGTCATCAACCTGTCGCTGACCTACCTGGACGAGGTGATCCTCGCCTACAACATCCGCACCCGGGCCGAGAACCCGTGGGCAGCCAGCCGCACCGCGCTGATCCTGTACGCGCAGAACTACAAGGCGTTCCTGAAGAATGCATTCTTCCTCGCGTTCTTCATCTGGGGCATGACCTTCGTCGTGTTCCTGATCATCCTCGCGCCAATCGCCGGGCTGGTGGCGCTGATCCCGGCGCTGGCCGGCCCGCTGACGGTGATCATCGCCCTGGTGTTCGCCTGGGGCGTGAAGCAGGCAGTGATCGAGCCGGTGGGCATGGTCGCGCTGATGCAGGTGTTCAACCGCGTGACCGAGGGTCAGGACCCCGATCCGGAATGGGAGGCGCGGCTGGAGAAACTGACCGGCAAGTTCGGCGAGATGCGGCAGAAGGCCGCCGCTTGGACCGGCGGGTCCGGGCGTTCCGATGAGACGGACGACATGGCGACGGCCGGTGCCACCAGCGGTGGTGGTGAGGGGGCTGACCGTGATGCCCCGACAACTGGCTCGGGCGAGCAGGCCCCCGAAGATCGTGGTCGGGACGACCCCGGATCGGGGCGTTAGGTAAACGCCGATTCAGCGAACCGGGTTTCGCCGAGGCACACGGATGTGCCCCGATCAGCCGACCCTGCGTCTGGAGGGTTCGGCTGATCGGGACTTAGTGACTCAGTCGTCGGCCCGCCAGACGATCTCGCCGTCGGTGTCGAAATACGCCATCACTGCGTTTTCGGCAAACATCTTGCGGTGCTCCTTGTTGGTGTCCACCGCGGGCCCGCATCCGGAACCGTCGGAGGCATGGATCAGGGCCGGGGCAAGGCCGTCGCGATACGGCAGGATGGTGCACAGGTCATCGCGTTCCAGCACGGCGGACAGCGCGGTCCGGCCATCCGTGTCGATGAACCGCTCGGCCCGGGTGTCGTCGTCGGTGACCAGGGCGATCCCCTGATCGAAGGGCGAGGCATCGCGATAGCCTTCGTCGAGGACTATTTCGCCTTCGCGGTCGATGTAGGCCCAGTGCCAGGAACCGATTTCCACGGCGGCCAGACCGTCGGAGAAGGGTGTGGTCTCGCGGAATTCCGGCTCGATAACCCATTCGCCGTCGGTATCGATGAAGCCCCATTCGTTGCGGTCGGCGGCGGCCGGTGCCAGTCCGTCGACGAACGGCCCCACTTCGTGAAACTGCGCTTCGATGACGACCTCGCCATCGGTATCGAGAAAGCCCCACGGCGAGCGGAGCCCGTCGTCCGGCTGGTAGGCCACCAGGCCCTCGCTGACGCGGCCCAGCTCGGCGTGGTCCTGGTCTTCGAGCCGGGCCTGGCCGTCGCGGTCGACCAGGTGACAGCCGGCATCGACGTTGGGGCGCGGATTCCAGCAGTACGTGGTGTAGCCCTCACGAAAAGGTGTGAGCGGGGATTCCCGATAAGTGAAGGTTTCCAGCGCGGTAACTCGGCCGGCCGAACGGAATTCCGGTTCGGCCACCCACTCACCGGCCGCGTCGATGATGCCGAACTTCTCGCCGTCAAAGGCGATGCCGCGGCCCTCGCTGAACGACTCGAGCTGTTCGAAACGCGGGCTCACCACCCATTCCCCGTCGCGGTCGATCAGGCCCCATTCGCCATCCTGTTCGGCGGGGTAGAGCTCGGGGTGCTCGGCAGCGGCCGTACCTGCGGTTCCGGCCAGACCGGCCAGCAGCAGGCTCACGGCCAGGGGTGGCGGGAAGTGATTACCAGTCGGGTCGGGCATGGGATCCTCCGTTGCAGGGTTCGTCGGGTGACGGCCGTGACCCGTATGCAAATCGGGTCAGGCCGGTTCCATGGGAACATGGCGACCCGAAACGACAAACCGTCCGTTTGGACGGGGGCACCGGCTGGCCTACAATCAAGGAAATGCGTCTTCGTCCCGAGCATATAAAAGCGATCCGCGAGGTCGTGCGCCGCGAATGCGGTGCCAGCACCCTTGTTCGGCTGTTTGGCTCGCGTCTGGACGACGCAGGGCGAGGTGGTGATGTCGACGTGCTGGTTGAGCTGGATGACCCGGTCGAGCGTCCGGCCATGCTTTCCGCCCGTCTCTCGGCCATGATCAGCCGCCGGCTCCAGGGGCGTGCAGTGGACGTTGTCCTCTGCGCCCCGAACATCACCCGCAGCCCGATTCATGACATTGCCGA
The DNA here is from genome assembly GCF_000377785.1 of Thioalkalivibrio sp. ALJ24. GTDB lineage: Bacteria > Pseudomonadota > Gammaproteobacteria > Ectothiorhodospirales > Ectothiorhodospiraceae > Thioalkalivibrio. Next base: position 68,720 of record NZ_KB898733.1, read on the forward strand.
AAGAGAAGGGCAGCTTCTGTGAATGCCGGGACGTCAGCCCGTCCGCCACCCGGTGTCCCCGAAGCCGATTCCGGAGTGGAGGGCGCGCGCCGGCTGGCCGAGCGGCTGAAGGCGCGTTACCGCAAGCGGATTACCGGCGAGCTGGTGATGCCCGCGCGGCCGGCCAGTACCGCGCCCATCCCCGACGACCTTGATCCGGCGATCGCCTCCGCGCTGCGGGGGCGCGGCGTCGAGCGGTTATACAGCCACCAGCGCGCGGCCTGGGACGAGGTGCGGGCCGGGCACCACACGGTGGTGGTGACCCCCACCGCGTCGGGCAAGACGCTCTGCTATAACCTCCCGGTGCTGCAGGCGGTGCGCGAGCGCAAGGCGAAGGCGCTGTATCTGTTCCCCACCAAGGCGCTGTCGCAGGACCAGGTGGCCGAGCTGATGGAGCTCAACGAGGCCGGCGAACTGGGCGTGCGCGCCTACACCTTCGACGGTGACACCCCGGGGGATGCGCGCAAGGCGGTGCGCACGCGCGGCGACATCGTGGTGACCAACCCGGACATGCTGCACCAGGGCGTGCTGCCGCATCACACCAAGTGGGCGCAGTTCTTCGAGAGCCTGGAGTACGTGGTCATCGACGAGACCCACAGCTACCGCGGGGTGTTCGGCTCGCACGTGGCCAACGTGATGCGCCGGCTGCGGCGGGTCTGCCGCTTCCATGGCGCGGATCCGGTGTTCATCCTGAGCTCGGCGACCATCGCCAACCCGCAGGAGCTTGCCGAGGGGCTGGTGGGCGCGCCGGTGCGGGCGATCACCGAGAGCGGTGCGCCGGCCGGTGAGCGCCATCTGCTGCTGTGGAACCCGCCAGTGGTCAACGCCGATCTGGGCATCCGCGCGTCTGCGCGCTCGCAGGTCACGCGCATCGCGCGCATGGCGCTGCGCTCGCGGCTGTCCACCATCATCTTCGCGCGCACGCGGCTGATGGTGGAGATCCTCACCCGCTACATGAAGGACGTGTTCGACAACGACCCGCGCAAGGCGGCGCGGGTGGCCGCGTATCGCGGCGGCTATCTGCCGAACGAGCGCCGCGAGACCGAGAAGGCCCTGCGCGGCGGGAACGTCGACTGCGTGATCGCCACCTCGGCCCTGGAGCTGGGCGTGGACATCGGCAGCCTGGACGTGTGCCTGCTGACCGGCTACCCGGGCACCATCGCCAGCACCTGGCAGCGCCTCGGCCGGGCCGGGCGGCGCAACCGGCCGTCGCTGGGCGTGCTGGTGGCCAGCTCCGAGCCGCTGGATCAGTACATCATCCGCAACCCGGAGTTCTTCCTCGGGCAGTCGCCGGAGCAGGCGCGCATCGCCCCGGACCAGCTGCTCATCCTGCTGGACCACGTACGCTGCGCTGCGTTCGAGCTGCCGTTCCGGCGCGGCGAGACCTTCGGCGGCGAGGACCTGGAGGCCCTGCTCAACTATCTGGAAGAGGAGGGCGTGCTGCACCGCGAATCCGACACCTGGCACTGGACCGAGGACAGCTACCCCGCGCAGAGCGTCAGCCTGCGCTCGGTGGCCGAGGGCAATTTCGTGGTGGTGGACACCAGCGACGGGCAGCAGAACATCATCGCCGAGGTGGACTTCTCCAGCGCGGCCGAGACCCTCTACGAGGGCGCGATCTATCTGGTGCAGGCCGTGCCCTACCAGGTCGAGCACCTCGACTGGGACGGACGCAAGGCCTTCGTTACCCGCACCCGCGCCGACTACTACACCGACGCCATCGACTATACCCGGTTGAAGATCCTCGACGACTTCGAGCGCAGCGCGGCCGGGCAGGGCGAGGCCGCGCGCGGCGAGGTGCACATCGTGCGCCGCATCCCGGGCTACAAGAAGATCCGCTACTACACCCATGAAAACGTGGGCTACGGCAACATCAGCCTGCCGGACCAGGAGATGCACACCACCTCGGTGTGGTGGCAGTTGGCGCCGGAGGCCCTGGCGGCGCGCTTCGCCTCGCGCCACGAGGCGCTGGACGGCTTTCTCGGCGCGGCCTATGCGATGCACCACGTCGCCGCGTTGGTGGTGATGGCCGAACCGCAGGATCTTGGCCGTGCGGTGGGCGATGGCGACGCCCGCTGGTTTGCCACCGTGGGGGCCGGCGGCCGCGGCCAGCTGCGCACTCTGGACGGCGGCGAGCGCGACCCCGAGCAGGAGGCGCGCTTTCGCCCGGCGGTGTTCCTGTACGACAACTATCCCGGCGGGGTGGGGCTGTCGGCGCCGCTGTTCGATGCCCGCGCGCGGGTGGTGCGCGACGCCCTCGCGCTGATCCGCAACTGCGGCTGCGCCCACGGCTGCCCGGCCTGCATCGGCCCGATCCTCGCCAGCGACGAGGTGCGCGGGTTCTCGCCGAAACAGGCGGCGCTGACCGTGCTGGAATCTCTCGACACGGAGCCGGCGGCGTGAGCCTGTCCGACCGGCTGAACACCCTGCGGCGCCAGGCCGGCGTGCCCCCGGAACGGCGCAACGCGGACGAGGTTGTCCGGGACAGGCCGGGGACTTCGGGTACGGCCCCCGGGAACGAATCCGGGGAGGAACCGGCCGGCCCATCGGTAAACGAAGGGCCCGTGCACGACGGTCGGGCGCCGGCGACCGGGCAGGGCGAAAACCCGGAACGCGCTCGCGCCCTGGCCGAGCTGCGCGAACGCATCCGGCGGATGGGGGCGGCACCGAAGGCCCCGGGACCATCTGCATCCGCGCGCGCGGCGACGCTCGACGCGGAATCGGCACCGGCCCCGGTCGGCGCCACGGAGCGCTCGCCCGCACCCGCCACCTGCGTGGCCAGCGCTGCCGAGCTGGCCGAGCATCTCGGCGGGACCCGCATTGGCGAACACGTGATCCTGCTGGATCGCGAACTGCCGGTGGACACGGTCCACGGCCGCCTGCCACTGGGACGCGCCGCCGGGAGCGCGTGGCCGTTCTGGCCGGCCGGCGAACGGGTGGGGTTCATCGACACCGAGACCACCGGGCTGGCGGGCGGGGCCGGGACCGTGGCTTTTCTGGTGGGGCTGGCGACCCCCAGCGGCGAGGGCCTGCGTCTGCGCCAGTGGCTGATGACCGCCTTCGCCGGCGAGGCCGCGATGCTGGCCGCGGTGGACGAGGCGCTGGGCGAGTGCCGGCATCTGGTCAGCTATAACGGCAAGACCTTCGACCTGCCGCTGTTGCGCGACCGGCGCCGCATGCAGCGTCGCCACGATCCCGCCGAGACCGCCCATACCGACTTCCTGCACCCGGTGCGCGGCCTGTTCGGCCACGCCTGGCCGGACTGCCGGCTGCGCACCACCGAGGAACGCCTGCTGGGCCTGCAGCGCCGCGACGACCTGCCGGGTTCCGAGGCCCCGTGGGCGTGGCAAGCGTATCTGCGCTTCGGCCAGGCCGACCTGCTGCAGCGCGTGGTGCGGCACAACGCCGATGACATCCTCAGCCTGGCCGTGCTGGGGCCGGCGCTCGCCGAGGTGCTGGCCGATCCCCCAACGCACGCGGCCTCGCCCGAGGGCGCCGCGCGCCTGCTGGACCGACTGGGCGGCCCGGGGGAGGCGCGGCACCTGCTGCAGCAATGCGAACCGCACCTGGGGCTCCAGGGCCGCCTGTGGCTCGCCCGGGAAAGGCGCCGCGCCGGTGAATGGCCGCGCGCCGTGGCCCTGTGGCAGCCGCTGGCCGAACAGGGCCACCCCGAGGCCATCGAGGCCCTGGCCAAATACCACGAACACCAGCGCCGCGACCCGGCCACGGCCCTCCACTGGGCGCGGCGCCTGCCTGACACCCCCGCCACACGCACCCGTCGGGCCCGGCTGGAACGCCTCCTGTCATCAGGCTCGGGCGTCCCGAAGAACTGACGGATGCAGCAAGGCCGATCTCCGTGACCTGTAGAGGGGTGCCTTCCTCCGGAGTGCTACAATTAGTACTCAAATCGGTACTGGAGGGCGTATGGAGAACGTGATTTCGGCGCAGGAAATCAAACGGCGCGGGATCAGCGCGGTGGATCGTGCGCTGGAGAAGGGGCCGGTGCACGTGATCCAGCGCAATCGCCCGCGGTACGTCATCCTGAGCGAGGAGTCCTACCAGCGTCTGGCGGAGGGCGCCGAGGCCCGGGGGCGGTTGTGGCACCGGTTGCTGGAGGACAATTCACCGCCGTCGGCACCGCGAAGCCGCGAAGAGCTGGACCGCGAACTGCAGGCGGAGCGTGAAGGCTGGTCCGATTGATGCTGGCGTTTCTGGATGCCAGCGCCATCATCTACCTCCTCGAGGGCGATGCCCGTACCCGAGAGTCGGTTCGGCAGGTGCTCAGGGGGCTGGCGCAGGATCAAACCCCTCCGGCACTCGCGGTGTCCGCGTTGAGCCGCCTGGAATGCCGCGTGCTCCCGTTGCGCGAATCGAACACTCCGGTTCTTGAACAGCTGGATACGTTTTTCAGCGACCCGGGGTTGTCGGTGATCGCACTGGATGCCGCCGTTCTGGACATGGCAACGGAGCTGCGTGCGCACCATGGTCTGCGCACACCCGACGCGATCCAGGCCGCGTCCCTGCTCGCGATTGACCCGGAAGGCACCTTCGTCACCGGAGATGGCGATTTTGAAAAGGTACCGGGCCTGCGCGTCCATCCGATTCCGCGTTGACGTAGAAATGCGTGCACGGTGTCATCCCGCAGTCTTGAGGGGGCCTTACAAACATGGTCCAATGCGCGCTCAATTCGTGAACGCGGCCGCCGCGGCGGCATGGGCCCCGACGTTTGATCAGCGATGAGCTTCAGTATCAGGTACTGCGCCTGCTCGAGAACGACCCCGAGATGAGTCAGCGGCAGCTGGCGCGCACCCTGGGTCTTTCGGTAGGCAAGACCAACTACGCCCTCAAGGCCCTGCTGGAGCGCGGCTGGGTCAAGGCGCAGAACTTTCGCCGTGCCGACAATCGTTCCGCCTACCTCTACAAGCTCACCCCGGGCGGACTGCAGGAAAAGTCCCGCCTGGCGTATCACCTGCTGAAGCGCAAGCGCGCCGAACACGAGGCCCTGATGGCCGAGATCGAAGAACTGCGTTCCGAGGTGCGGGGTATGCAGGAAACGCATTCCGATGCGCCCTAGTTGCCGCATCACCGACGGAAATAGACATACAAGGAAAAGGACAGCATGAAGATTGCAGTGGCCGGCACCGGCTATGTGGGCCTCTCCAACGCGGTGCTGCTGGCGCAGCACCACGAAGTGACCGCGCTGGATGTGGTGCCGGAGAAGGTCGAGCAGATCAACCGGCGGCATTCGCCGATCATCGATGCCGACATCGAGGACTTCCTGCAGAACCGCGCGCTGAACCTGAAGGCGACGCTGGACCGGCAGGAGGCCTATGCCGATGCGGATTTCGTCATCATCGCCACGCCCACGGACTACGACCCGGATACCAACTACTTCAACACCCGCTCGGTGGAGAGCGTGATCCGCGATGTACTGGAGGTGAACCCCCAGGCGGTGATGGTCATCAAGTCCACCGTGCCGGTGGGCTACACCCGCGAGATCAAGGCGCGGATGGAGACCGACAACATCCTGTTCTCGCCGGAGTTCCTGCGCGAGGGGCAGGCCCTGCACGACAACCTCCATCCGACCCGGATCATCGTGGGCGAGCAGTCCGAACGGGCCGAGACGTTTGCCGGCCTGCTGGCCGAGGGTGCGGTGGCCACCGACATCCCGATGCTGTTCACCCAGCCCACCGAGGCCGAGGCGATCAAGCTGTTCGCCAACACCTACCTTGCGATGCGCGTGGCGTACTTCAACGAACTGGACACCTACGCCGAGACCCACGGCCTCGACACCCGCCAGATCATCGAGGGCGTGTGCCTGGACGGGCGCATCGGCGACCACTACAACAACCCGTCGTTCGGTTACGGCGGCTACTGCCTGCCCAAGGACACAAAGCAGCTGCTGGCCAACTACGACGAGGTGCCCAACAACCTGATCGGCGCGATCGTGGAGGCCAACCGCACGCGCAAGGACTTCATCGCCGACGCCGTGATCCGCCGCAACCCGAAGGTGGTCGGCATCTACCGCCTGGTGATGAAGAGCGGCTCCGACAACTTCCGCGCCTCCGCCATCCAGGGGGTGATGAAGCGCATCAAGGCGAAGGGCATCGAGGTGATTGTCTACGAGCCCGAGCTCCCGGACGACGAGTTCTACCGCTCCCGTGTCATCCGCGACCTCGAACAGTTCAAGCGCGAGGCCGACGTGATCGTGGCCAACCGCATCACCGACGACATCCGCGACCAGGCCGACAAGGTCTACACCCGCGACCTGTTCAACAGCGACTGACCGGCCTTCATGTTTGACACTTACCGCAAAGCCCTGGCCCTGCTCAGCCGCAAGGAAAAACGCCGCGGCGGCCTCGTGCTGGGCATGGTCATCGTCATGGCCGTGCTGGAAACCGCCGGCGTCGCCTCGGTCATGCCGTTTCTGAGCGTGCTGGGCAACCCGGAGGTAGTCGAGACCAACCCGGTGCTCAACACCCTGTACGAAGGCCTCGGCTTCACCTCGGTGGATGCCTTCATCCTCGCGCTGGGCGCGGCCGCCTTCGGGCTCATCCTGTTCTCCGCCTTCTTCCGCTCGCTCACGCACTACGCGATGAACCGCTTCATCGAGATGCGTCGCCACAGCATTGGCAAGCGGCTGCTGGAGACTTACCTGCGCCAGCCCTACGCCTTCTTCCTCGACCGCCACAGCGGCGACATGGCCAAGAACATCCTCTCCGAGGTGGACCAGCTCGTAATGCAGGTCTTCCGCCCCGGCATGCAGATGGTCGCCTACAGCGTGGTCATCCTCGCACTGGTCATCCTGCTGATCGTGGTGGACCCGTGGCTCGCACTGGGCGTGGCCGTGGTGATCGGCGGCATGTATGCGCTCATCTTTGGCGCAGTGCGCGGCATCCTCGGCCGCGTGGGGCGCGACCGCGCCCGCGCCAACCAGGAGCGCTTCACCGCCGCCAGCGAGGCCCTGGGCGGCATCAAGGACATCAAGCTGCTCGGCCGCGAACACGCTTACCTCTCCCGGTTCGACGGCCCATCCAGCCGTCAGGCCCGCCACCAGGCCACCAACCAGACGCTCGGCGAGGTCCCCAAGTTCGTCATTGAGGCGGTCGGCTTCGGTGGCGTGATCGCGCTCACTATGGTGTTGCTGGCAACTCAAGGAGGCACCGACAGCGGTGCCCTGGGCGACATCCTGCCCATCCTCGGCCTGTACGTCTTTGCCGGGGCTCGTTTGCTACCGGCCGCACAGAAGATCTACAAGGGCATGGCCAAGCTGCGCTTCGGCGCCGCCGCCGTGGACAACGCCTACAACGACCTGTACCAGCGCTCCGCTCTGGCCGAGCTGTACAAGCGCGCCCCACAACCTCTGGAGCCCAAGCAGACCATTACTCTGCAGAACATCCACTACACCTACCCGAACGCCGAGCGCCCGGCCCTGCAGGGGATCGACCTGGAAATCCCCGTGGGCAGCTCCGTGGGCATCATCGGAACCTCCGGTGCCGGCAAGACCACCCTGGTGGACGTGCTGCTGGGCCTGCTGCGCCCCACCGATGGCGCCATCGTGGTGGACGGCCAGCCCATCACAGACGACAACCTGCGCGCGTGGCAGCAGGCGCTGGGCTACGTGCCGCAGGACATCTTCCTGACCGACTCCACCGTGGCCGAAAACATCGCCCTGGGCGTGCCGCCCGAGCAGGTCGACCACCAACAAGTGGAACGCTGCGCCCGCATGGCCCAGGTGCACGACTTCATCGTAAGCGACATGCCACAGGGGTACGCCACTGTCGTGGGCGAGCGTGGCGTGCGGCTTTCTGGTGGTCAGCGGCAGCGGATTGGCATTGCCAGGGCCCTCTACCACGACCCGCCCTTGCTCGTATTCGATGAGGCAACCAGCGCACTGGACAACGAAACAGAAAGCGCGGTGATGGAGGCTATCGATGCATTGGCCGGAACCAAGACGCTGATCCTTATCGCCCACCGATTGAGCACGGTCCGAAACTGTCGGCGGGTCGTGCAGCTGGAACAGGGTCGCGCAAGGGAGTCGTCCTGTGTTGATTGAATTCTCGGGTCCGTCTGCGAGCGGGAAGACTGAATTTGTTAGACATTTGCTGAAGACATGGCCAGAGACCCGGTCGGTAAGACGTTCGGTCAGCCCGAAAGCTTCGCCCACTGGCCCTAAACTCAAGGCCGCAGCCTCCCATGCCCACGAGGCTCCGCAAGCGTTCCTGAATGCCTACAAATGGCACAAACACAGCTTTGGCCTGTCCAGAAACCCTGTGCGCGCCTCACTTCGGATGGCCGCAGAGTACAGCCTGCTAAAGGGACTGTCTCAAGACTCGAGCCTGTGGCTCCTCGATCAAGGTCGTTTGCAGCTTGGTTCATGGTTACCGCAACACATATGCAAGGATCCCTTTCCCCATTTGCACACATTTAGAAACCTTGCATGCTTTGGTGATTGCGTCGTTCTCACATCACTGCATCCCGATTTGGCACTCACGAGAATGATTCAACGTGGAGACCGTGACCGCCCAGAACGTGTGGCTAGGGAAAGAGGGTATAAGTCTGCGTCAGACTACGCCATAGATGTTTATGAACGACAACACCCAAAACGAATACATCTAGCCCAGTCTTATGGTTGTTCGGTTTTGCTAAATGTCATAAATCGTCATGGGGAACTGGCACATCAAGAGATTTTTGGTGAAGCCGCCCTGCTTGAATCGGTTTCTGAGCAATTCAGAGCTTGGTGGCGCCCATAGCTTGGCGTCCAAGAACAACCAATGGTGCTTTTCTTTATATCGGGAAAATGGTTGCATTTTCCCTATCCTCTATAACGACGACCGAGTTAGTAATATGTCGGACTGGATTCGTCCCACACTTAAGTCGATTGGCTCTTCAGCGATTGTTGAATACATAGGCCCCTATGGTGCGGGAAAAACCACGAGGCTGACTCGCGACAAGCGTGAACTTCAGAGCCATCACGTACAATTGGTGGACAGAGAAGACTTTCGTGGTTTTGTTTCTGGTTACACTCAATCTCAGAAAGCTTTTCTTTTTTTTCTTGGCTTTCCGTTGTACTTGCCAGCCTTGGTTCTCCTTTTTGTTGAGTCTAGAGGGGCGGTAATCTCTGACAGGGTTAGGCGGTGCCATCTGGTGGCCATGAAATCCATCTATTTTCGTCGCTTTATGGGGTACAATAAAAAAATATTCTTAAGTGATGAAGGGCTTCTCCACTCCTGTTGTCCGCTGTTCACTGGAACCTCCAGGGTGCCGAGCGCATGGCTGCTCAAGCTTCTCTACTGGCGTTTGAGCCCGGTGTTTTTGCGGGTCGAGGTGGAAGAAATTCAGAACATAAAGTCCCTCGCTCAGCGCGAGCAAGTTCCAATCAATGTTGGTCGCCGAAATTGTAACGACCTTTGGTGTAGAAGGTTTGTTGATATGATTAAGTCCGGTGACTTCAGCGATATACAGTTTTTGGTTCGTGAATCGAGGCGGTTCTATCAAGCCGTCACACCGGTGGTCAATCGCAACTGGCCCACCCTGCACACCTTCCCTTTTGAGGAGCCGACTCGCTAGCTATGGAAAATCGTCCAGTTTCGTTTTTTATTCCAGGCCTAAATGGCGGTGGCGCTCAAAAAGTCGTAGTCAACCTCGCCAATGCACTGGTCGATCTGACGGACCGCCCGGTGCATATCGTACTGGCCCGCGCGGCGGGGGAGTTCCTGGATGAAGTGCGCCCGGAGGTGGAGATCGTCGATCTGGGCAAGGGGCGGGCCTCCAGAGCCATTCCGGCGTTGGCTCGCTACCTCCGACGAGTGCGACCGGCGGTGCTTTGTTCGAGTCTGAACTATGCGAATGTGTGCGCGGCCGTTGCGTGGCAACTGGCAGGGCGGCCCGGCCGATTGGTTGTACGCGAGGATAATGTCGTTCGTGAGCCAGGAGGTGATCCGCGTCGCTTTCTGCAGAGGTTTCTGATACAGCGCCTGATGCGGGCCTGTTATCCACGCACAAGCTCGGTGGTGGCAATCAGCGACGCCGTTGCGGGCACACTCGTCGACCGAAAAATCTGCCTCCGGTCGCATGTTCGGGTGATTGGAAATCCGATTGCCATAACGGCGGCATCGGAGGCCTGTTCCAGCGAAACACCGCTCCCTGAAATAAAGGGCAAAAGGTACATTTGCGCCATCGGACGGCTCACTGAGCAGAAGGGATTCGATGTCTTGCTGGAGGCCTACGGTCGGTTAGGAGATGGAAAGCCGGATCTCGTGATCCTCGGTGAAGGCCCCCTGCGTGCAGACCTGGCGGCGCAGGCGGATCGGCTGGGCGTCGCGGATCAAGTACATATGCCGGGTTTCGTCTCGGCCCCTGAGAAGGTGCTTTCAAGCTCCGCCCTCTTCGTACTGTCGTCGCGCTGGGAGGGGTTCGGGAACGTGCTGGTCGAGGCGTTGGCAACCGGGGCACCGGTGGTCTCCACGGATTGCCCAGGGGCTCCTCGGGCGTTGCTTCGGGATGCGGAGTTGGGGCATTTGGTGCCGGTGAATGAACCTGATGGTCTCGCCGCAGCCATTACCGAAGCGCTGCATTCTCCGCGAGGTACACGCGAAGCGCGCCAGGAACGGGCGCGCGATTTCGCTGCGCCAAGCATTGCGCGCGAGTATATGGAGGTTGCCTTTGAGCTCGAACCGGTTCCGTCCCCCGACAGGCATAACGTATGAGACACAGGTAGGACAGTGGCTACTGATGGATTGAACGGCCGGCAGCGCCACGAATCGAGTGTGGGTGCGGCTCCGTATAAGCGTCCTGCTTCCGATTTGCAATCACTCAGCCTCGCACTCGGATGGCTGAGCTTGCTGTGGATGGTCGCAGGACCCCCTGTGGGAATAACGGCGTTTTCGGGAGTGCGCTTCTATGACCTCTTGTGGCTGGGATCCGTGTTTACAGGCCTGTTGGTGGTGGCGCGGTCGGGTACGATTCCGCGCGTTCGAGGTGCACCGCTCCTCACTGCCTACTTAGGTTACGTCACTCTGGTTCTAACTTTGCCGCTGATCGGCTTGATTCTGCTTCCGCAGGCCCAACTCGAATGGTACTTGGGCGATCTGCGCTGGCTACAGGTAGTGTCGATAGCTGCAGTGTTTCTCTTCGCTTACCGTGAACGAGGATATGACCGGTTTCAGGCCGACTTGACTAATTTCCTCTTGGCGTTAGTGGCTTTGAATGCGCTCGTTCTGGGGGGGCAGGTGTGGCTGCAGAACGTCGGTGGTTCTGTTCCGTTCGTCGTCGACCTGTGGTATCCAGAAGATGGTCGTGGTTATGGTCGTTATGGATTTCACATTAATCGGTTTGCAGGCGCCATGAACCACGCCTCCGGGCTTGCTCTGGTTGGGGGCCTGATGCTCTTGGTCGCCCTGTTTTCAAAGGGGGGCGGGTGGCGGTCTTACTTGATTGGCTTCGCAGGTCTTGCGTTTGTCGTCGCATCAGGTAATCGATCAGTAATCTTCGGTTTGCCGGTGCTACTGTTCCTTGTTTTTCTGGTGCGCATCGTCTTCATACGCCGATTGCAAATGGTGCGGCCAGTCACGGTTATTGGGGGTCTAGTTGCTATTTCAGCGGTCGCTTGGGCTGTCCTCAACCTAAACCTAGGCAGGATGTTTTCTGGGGACGGTGGTCGGATTGCTCAGACTATCGGGGTGGTTTTTGGAGATAAGACGTTCGAGGAAGTGGCTGGGCGTGGCGGCGAACGCTGGTTCTCCGCCATACGTGAGTCGCAAGAATGGACGGTTATTGGCACCTTGGTTAATCCGGCACATGCACTTGGGGATCTTCCAACCTTCGACAGTATGTATGTCTTCATGTTCGCTCAGGCTGGGCCGGTTCTTCTAGGGGGCTTTGTTGGCCTATTTTTAGTTCTGGCGTATAAAGCATGGCGTGTGTGGGTCGTTGATCGTGCCGCGGGCGCCTTTCCGTTAGCTGTTCTGGTAACGTTTCTGCTGGTCTCGATAACGCAGAATCTTATAACCGGTATGACAGGGCGTGTACTTCTGACTCTTGCAGTCACCCATATGATCATTTATTTGTCCCATCGCCACGTCCTGACGAAAAGGCTCGAGAGTGCCGCGCTCGCTCCGGGGTCTCAAGGCACGGCGGGGTCTCAAGGTACAGCGTCATCATGAAGGTACTTCACGTTATCACGGGCCTTAACCAGGGTGGCGCCGAACGGCAATTGACGACATTGGTGGGTGCCTCTGGGCGGGAGAACGCAGTTTTTTCGATGCTTTCGCCGGGTGTGATGGGGGCGCCAATTCGAGGGAACGGCATCCCGCTGTTTAGTGGTAGAGTCCGCAAAAAGTTCTCGCCGATGTGGATACCGAGGCTTCGGAAGGCCTTGGTGACCTATCAGCCGGATGTGGTCATGGGCTGGATGTACCACGGGAACCTTGCGGCGAGTATGACCCGTCTGATGGGGCACCGAGGGGCCGTGCTCTGGAATGTTCGACACTCGGTCGGTGATCTTCGGCGTGAAAAGGCCATGACACGGTGGGCGATTCGTGCAGGTGCACGACTTTGTAGGGTACCCGGGAGAATCGTTTACAACAGTGCGACGGCTGCACTTCAGCATGAAGCCTTGGGCTACGATTCGAGTAAGACGATCGTCATTCCGAATGGCGTTGATACGGATCGGTTTCGTCCAAATGACTCCGTCCGTTGGGCTCAGCGGGGTAAGTGGGGTGTCCCGGAAGAGGGGCTTCTGTTGGGTGTGGTGGGCCGTTCACATGCCATGAAAAACCATGCGGTGTGGCTACGGGCGTTTGCATCCTTGGCCCAGGACCGGCCGGACGTATTCTGCGCGATCGTTGGTCGGGGGGTGCCCGCTGCCCTGGGCGGTCTGGTGAAGCAGTTGGCGTTGCAAGAACGCGTGTTTCTTAGTGAAGGTGTGATGGAGCCGGAGAATTTATACCCGGCTTTTGACCTTCTGGTCCTGCCGTCCGCCTGGGGGGAAGGCTTTTCCAATGTTCTGGGAGAAGCGATGGCTTGCGGTATACCGGCCATTGCAACACCTGTGGGGGACAGCGCGCGGATTGTAGCTGGAAGTGGGTCCGTTGCGCCCGATTGGACCATGGAAGGGCTTGAGAAGGCCCTGCGCGACACGCTGTCACTCGGAAAGGGCGAGCTGCGCAGACGGGGGCAGTTGGCGCGGGAGTCGATGGTGGACCGATATACCGTGGGTGCCATGGTTGGTCTCTATGACAACATGTTGGAGAGCTGTCGTTAACTAGGGCCTGGGGTTGGCAGGCAATATGAGGCTTTGATATGCGCGTTATTGAGTTTGTGGGTCCGGCCGGCGCCGGAAAGTCCACAATTTCTAACACTCTTGTCGAACATTCACGGTGTTTCCGCGGTGAAGTCTATAATTGGGGGGCGCTGTGTGGGCTGGTTGGTTCGCCGTCTATAATGCTTCGGGCTATCAGGTTCCTTTGGCGAGTCGGGGGGAGGAGGATGCTCTCCAAGACGGGCGCGAACTGGTTGTTCGTGACCGGTGCGCTGCTTCGGGCTCGGGCGCGTGCGAGGGCGAGGGACGAAGTGGTTGTCTTTGACCAGTTGACTGTGCAGGCGCTGAGGCGGGTTGCGCGTCACGTTGGGACGACCGTGTCGGCGCTGGTGAGGTCGCACCGGGCCGATATTCATACCGCGGATGGGGTGATCGTAATGATGGTTTCGGCCTCGACTGCATCGGAGCGCCGGGTGAGTCGTGGGGATCGGAAAATGAGCCCTATCAAAACGAGGCAGCATTGGCGGTCGTTGTTGGATACTCGGAGGGGCGTCGGCTTGCTGCGAGGGTTTCGAGGAACCTCATATTTGGTATTGGACGCGAGGAATGGGGTGGGCGCGAATAGCCAACGCGCATTGGATTGGATTTCGTCGAGTTCTGATTAGAATGGTGGGCATTGTTAGAGGTAGGGTCGCGCGAGGGTTGGTGGTTAGCCCGTGTGTGCGGGACGATGGGCAAGTGTTTGTGTATTGACGGTGCCTGGCTCGCGGTGGCGCTGGCGGCCCGCGTGATCGGCCGTTGATGCGGGTCGCCAGCGGGTAACACGTGGCCTGTGGGTGAAGCGGTGCTCGGACGCGGCCGAGGCGCTCCTAGAGCTCGGCATGCCGGATGAACAGGTCGGGGCGGTAGCCGAGGGCGTGGTGCCGTTTCCCGGCGGAGGGGGCAGGGCGTCGGGCGGAAGTGGGCGCGGGCGGTCGCCGAGGTGCAGCCAGCGTAGGGCGCGGCCGGCCCAGGTCTTCCAGGGTTCGTGGATGGGGCCGGTGGAATACGGGGCGCTGGTGGGTTCGTGTGGTTCGTTTACGATCAGGCCGGTTGCGGCGGCTTCCTGTAGGATCCATTGCAGGGCGACTTCGGCGAGCTGGCGTTGTTCGTAGCCGCCGCCCACGTCGGCATGGGCGCCGAGGAACAAGAGCTGTTGCACCGTCTAGTGGAATTGGCGCGCGTTTCGTCCCATAGCAGGGCCTCGAACTTGGGGCGGCTTTCGTCAATTGCCGGGGCGTGGCGGGCATGTGCGACCTCGGGGCTGAGTCGGTTATGGAAGAAGCGGCGGTTGCGGTAGAGGTGGCCGAGCGAGCCGACGGTGTCCCAGACGCCAATGAAATGCACCGGGCAGGGGCGGGTGTGCTGCCTGCGGTTGGCGGCGGCCTGCTGCTCGTCGTGCTGCCGGGTGTACAGACACAAGGCCTCGCGGATGCGGTGTTCCTGCCCCGGATGCAGCAGGCCGCATTTGTGCAGCATGTCGGAGAGGGCGCGCACGGCATACGCTCCGCGGGAGAAGCCGAGCAGGTATACGCGGTCGCCGGGGCGATACCGCTGCATCAGGAAGCGGTAGCCGTTCTCGATATTGGCGGTGCGGCCGTGGCCGAACAGCTTGCCCAGGGTGGTGCCGATGACGTTCTCGCGGCCGAAGTCGAGCAGCGAGAAGGTGCCCACGCCGGGCTCGTGGGCAAGGATCTGCTGGTGCTGGCGGCAAATCGATTCGGCGCTTTTTGGCTCGCGAGGACTGGAACCGTGAGTCGGTATCCGGCGCAGCAGGTGGACGACGTTGTTGTTGATCTTGCTTTTCTGGTTGGGGGTGCCGTCGCGGCAGAAGATGATGTTCCGTTCCATGGAACCCTCCGGGTTGTGCCGTCCGGGGCGATTGTAGTTTGGCTGCGCTTGGGGCGAGCGGGCGCCTGGGAAATGTCCCGAGTGAGTAAAATGACACGGGAAGGCAAGGGAGTGCGGGGGAAACTGTTGTTCGTGGCCAACGACGCCGGCTTCTTTGTGTCGCATCGGCTGGCCGTTGGCCTGGGTGCCCGGGACGCGGAGTTTGCTGTATACGTGGCGGCGCCGGGTGAGCCGCCGGCGGAGCTCGGTGTGCCGGACCGGATCGGGTGCGGAAACAGTTGGATGAGATAGGGAAACGCGCTGCCGAGTATGCGGTGGAGCACTTTGGGACGCGCGAATGGGGGGCGGAATACGGGCGGTTGATTGCTGATGGTTGTGGCCGAGAGGAATGAAGGGGGAAGCGGTTTCGCCTGCGAGCAGGCTCCTACGGCGCATGGGGTGGATTGAGACGCTAAGAGCTGGATATGAAGGATCTTGAGGACGTACGGATTGCGGTTATCGGCCTGGGCTACGTGGGCCTGCCACTGGCGGCGGAGTTCGGGCGGTGCCCACGCTGGGGTTTGATATCGACGCGCAGCGGGTGGATGAGCTGATCCGGGGACATGATCGCACGCGGGAGGTGGAGCCGGAGGAACTGGCCGCGGCCGCGGAACTGGAGATGACCGCGGACCCGGCGTCGCTGGCGGGCTGCAACGTGTTCATGGTGACGGTGCCGACGCCGATTGATGGGCACCGGAGGCCGGATCTGGGGCCGCTGCTGGCGGCCAGCCGTACGGTGGGGCGGGCGCTGAACGATGGCGACGTGGTGATTTTTGAATCCACGGTGTAGCCGGGGGCGACGGAGGAGGACTGCGCGCCGGTACTGGCGGCGGAATCCGGCTTGGTGCTGAACGAGGGTTTCTTCCTAGGCTACAGCTCGGAGCGGGTGAACCCGGGAGACAAGGCGCAACGTATTCCCGACATCGTGAAGGTGACCTCGGGTTCCACACCGGAAGTGGCGCGTTTTGTGGACGAGCTGTACGCGCGCATCGTCCGGGCGGGTACGCACCGGGCACCGAGCATCCGCGTGGCGGAGGCGGCCAAGGTGATCGAGAACACCCAGCGGGACGTAAACATTGCGCTGGTTAACGAGCTGTCGCTGCTGTATCGATCGGCTGGGGCTGGATGCGGACGCGGTGCTGGCGGCGGCGGGCACCAAGTGGAACTTCCTGCCGTTCCGGCCCGGGCTGGTGGGCGGTCACTGCATCGGGGTGGACTCGTACTACCTGACGCACAAGGCGCAGGCGGTGGGGCACCATCCGGAGATGATACTGGCCGGGCGGCGCGTGAACGACGCCATGGGCGGGCATATTGCCGACCGCCTGGTGAAGGCGATGATCCGCAAGGGCTTCCTGGTGGTGGGCTCCCGCATCCTGGTGATGGGCCTGGCCTTCTAGGAGAACTGCCCGGATCTGCGCAACAGCCGGGTGGTGGACATCATCGCGGACCTCCAGGGCGACAACGCGCAGCTGGACGTATGGGATCCGTGGGTGGATACGTAAGCTTCCCCGTCAAGAGCGTAAGCTTCCCCGTCAAGAGGACCATTCATTTTTAGAGTCCTCGGCGGTTGAGTGGAGCTGGGCGTAGATGACCGGCGGCAGGTCGCCGAGGGCGTCATGCGCCCGCTCCTCGTTGTAGTCGATCACCCACCAGTGGGTGATCTCGCGGACCTCCTCGAGATCGTTGAACAGGTAGAGATCCAGGACCTCGTTGCGGTAGGTGCGGTTGAAACGCTCGATGAAGGCGTTCTGGTTCGGCTTGCCGGGCTGGATGTACTG
>NZ_KB898734.1 GCF_000377785.1 Thioalkalivibrio sp. ALJ24
CCTGTTCGCCGGCGCGGGCGGCCTCGACCGCGGCGTTGAGGGCGAGCAGGTTGGTCTGGAAGGCGATCTCGTCGATGACGCCGATGATGTCGGCGATCTTCTTGGAGGACTGGTTGATCTCGCCCATGGCGCCGACGGCCTTGCTGACGACTTCGCCGCCTTCGGTGGCCTTGTCGCGCGCGGCGATGGCGAGCTGGTTGGCTTGTTTGGAGTTGTCGGCGTTGGACTTCACGGTGGAGGTCATCTCTTCCATGGAAGAGGCGGTTTCCTCCAGCGAGGAGGCCTGTTCCTCGGTGCGCTGGGAGAGGTCGGTATTGCCCTGGGCGATCTCGGAGGAGGCCGAGCGGACATTGTTGGCACCCTCGAGGATCTGGCCCACCAGCCGGTCCAGGTTGTCCATGGTTTCGTGGATGGCGTCGCGGAACTCCGCGAACTCGCCGTGGAAGTCGCCCTCCAGCCGTGCGTTCAGGTCGCCTTCGGCCATGGCCTGCATCACGCGCGAGCCTTCGCGCAGCGGCGGTACCACTGCGTCCAGCAGGCCATTGATCTTTTCGCCGACGACCCGGGTGAAGCCGCTGTACTTTTCGGGGTTCAGGCGTTCGCCCAGATTGCCGCTGGCCGCGTCTTCGATCAGCGATGCGATCTCTTCCTCGGCATGCCGGACCTCCGTGACGTCCTGCCACTCCAGCATGTTGCCGGCGTAGTTTCCGTGTGCGTCGATGATGGCGGTGGCATTGATGCGGAAGCGCAGATCCTCCAGAGCGATCTCGGCCTCGTGCGGCAGGCGCGCGGGATTCTGCAGGATCGCGTGCTGGTGCGCAGGGTTTTCGTGGAACCGATCAATGGACTGGCCCACCAGGTTGTGCGGGTCGAAGCCCGCGAAGTGTCGGGCAAAGATTGCCTGATGGCGCTCGAACATCCGCTTCAGCGTCTTATTGGCGAAGGTGATGTTCATGTGCTCGTCGCACATCATCAGGGCGGCCTCGGCGCCATCGATCGCTGCGGCGAAGCGCGCGCGTTCGCGTTCGGAGCGATTGAATTCGGTGATGTCGCTCCACTCCACCATGTTGCCCCGGTAGTTGCCGTCGTCATCCACGACCGCGGTGGCCTCGAGCTTGAATTCGATTCCGCCTACTTCGATGTTCGCGGTCCAGGGCAGACGTTCCGGGTTCTGCAGGATTGCCCGCTGGTGGGCGGGATTCTCGTGGAACTGGTCGATCGACTGGCCCACCAGGTGCTCCGGATCGAAATCGGGGAACCGCTGCCGGATCTGTTGCTTGCGTTCATTCAGCAGGTCCACGACGTGCTGATTCGCATAGATGATGTTCATGTCCGTGTCGCACATCATGACCGACATGCGTGAACCTTCACATGCGGCGCGCATGAACTCGCCGTCGAGTCGTTCTTCGGAGGCGTTGGCGTGCTGCATTTTTTCGGCCATCGTGCTGTCCTCGCTGGAGGCTTGTTTCGGAGTTTCGGTGCGGGCGGACCCGGTGTTCTTGCGGCTGCGGCTCTTCGCCGGTGCCCTGCGGCGCGCGGGGCGGGCCTCGCTCGCGGCGGCGTCACTGGCGTCGCCGGTATCGCCGGTGTCGTCGGACCCGGATGCCTCGGTCTGCGGTGGCTCGTCCGAGGGCCCGGACCGGGATTCGTCGCCGTCGTCCATCCAGCCCAGCGGATCGTTGCCCAGTTTGTTGCGCTTGCGTGTGCTCATTGCGTGTCCCGTCGTTCAGGCCGTTGCCGTCGCGGTTTCCATCAGGTCCCCGGCGAGGGCCCTGAAGTCCCCGGCGGCGCGATGCCGGGGCTGATATTCGAAGATCGTCTGGCCGAAGCTCGGGCTCTCGGCCAGCACCACCGATTCGCGGATCGTGGTGTCCAGCAGTTGCGAGCCGAAGTGCTCGCGGATCCGGTCGCGCACCTCGCGGGCGTGGCGGCGCTGTTCCATGAAGCGCGACAGCACGATCCACTTCGCCCGCGAGCCGCCCAGGCGCTCCTCGATGCCGTGCAGGATGCGCATCAGCCGCGACAGCCCGTTGAGCGAGAGGAAGTCGCCGGCTACCGGGATCAGCATCTCGTCGGCGGCGATGATCGCGTTCATGCCCAGCAGGCCGGCCGATGGCGGACAGTCGATCAGCACGTAGTCGAACGGCTCGTCCATCGCCGCCAGTGCGCGCTGCAGCCGCCAGCCGCGTTGCGCGCCGCCCTCGTTCAGGTTTTCCACTTCCTGCAGATGCTCGCCGGCGGCGACCACCTGCAGGCCGTTGCCGGCCTCGCTGAAGGCGTCGCGCATGCGCGCCTCGCCGTGCAGCACCCGGTCCAGTCCGGCGGGATCCTCCAGGCCGAAGGCCATGGTCAGGTGCCCCTGCGGATCCGCGTCGATCGCCAGCACGCGGTTTCCGGCCAGTGCCAGCGCGTGCGACAGGTTCAGCGTCACCGTGGTCTTGCCGACGCCGCCTTTCTGGTTGATCACCGCGAACGTGCGCATGGGTCGTTATGCCTCAGGCGCCCTGTTCTTCCCGGATCGCGTCTTCGCTGGCGATCAGGCCGGGGCCGAGCAGGGTGTCGATGTCCAGCACCAGGATCATCTTTTCCTCCACCGTGGCCAGGCCGCGCACGAAGTCGATGCCGATGCGGGTGCCGAAATCCGGGGCCGGCTGCAGGTTGTCGTCGCCGATGCTGTACACCTCGGAGACCGCGTCCACCACGATGCCCATCACCCGTTCACGGTCCTCGCTGATCACCCGCAGCATGATCACCACCGTGGTGGGGCCGTACTCCAGCGGCTCCATGCCGAAGCGCAGGCGCATGTCGATGATCGGCACGATCATGCCGCGCACGTTGATCACGCCGCGGATGTAGTCCGGCGTGTTGGGCAGCGGGGTGGGGCGTTCCCAGCCCTTGATCTCCTGCACGCGGAGGATGTCCACCCCGTATTCCTCGTCGGCCAGGATGAAGGTGAGGTACTGGTCCTCCCCGGCGGTGGCCGGGTCCTGGATGGACTGGGTCGCGTCGTTAGCCATTGCGTTGGACTCCATTGGTCATCATGCAGCGCGGGTGTCGCGTCCGGCGGCCATTCGGGCGATGCCCGCGACGTCCAGGATCAGCGCCACCTGGCCGTCGCCGAGAATGGTGGCCCCGGCCGTACCCGGCACCCGGCGGAAATTGGTTTCGAGCGTCTTGATCACGACCTGCTGCTGCCCCAGCAGGTCATCCACCCGCAGGGCCACGCGCTGGTTGTCCGCCTCGGCCACCACCAGCAGGGCCCGATCCGGCATCGGCGTGGGTTCGGCCTGGCCGAACAGCGCGGCCAGATCGACCACCGGGATGTATTCGTCGCGCAGTCGATACAGCGGCAGCTTGCCGAAGGCCTGTTTCACGTTCTCCGGCTCGGTCTGCAGTGACTCGACGATCGCGATCAGCGGGATCACGAAGGTCTCGTCGTGGATCTTCAGCAGCTGGCCGTCCATGATCGACAGGGTCAGCGGCAGGCGAATGGTGATCCGCGAGCCGCGGCCCGGCTCGGAATGCAGCTCGATGTTGCCGCCCAGGCCGCGGATGTTCTTCTTCACCACGTCCATGCCCACGCCGCGGCCGGACAGGTCCGACAGCTTCTCCGCGGTGGAAAGTCCGGGCTCGAAGATGTACTGCAGGATCTCGTGCGGTTCCGGCGTCTGGTCCGGCCGCAGCAGACCGGCGGCGCGGGCCTTCTCCAGGATGCGGTCGGAGTTCATCCCGCGGCCGTCGTCGCGGATCTCGATCACCACGTTGCCGCCGCGATGGTAGGCCTCCAGCGTGACCCGGCCGGTGGGATCCTTGCCGGCCGCGCTGCGCTCGTCGGGCATCTCGATGCCGTGGTCGATGGCGTTGCGCACCAGGTGCACCAGCGGGTCGCCCAGGTGCTCCAGAACGGTCTTGTCGATCTCGGTGAGCTCGCCCTCCATCTGCAGGTCGATCTGCTTGCCGAGCTGGCCGGAGAGGTCGTGGACCAGGCGGGGGAAGCGGTTGAACACCTGAGCGATGGGCACCATGCGGATGCCCATTACACTTTCCTGCAGCTCGCGGGTATTGCGCTCCAGTTCGGCCAGCCCCGAGCGCAGGCGCTCGATCTGCTGCTCCACGCGCGACGGGTCTTCTTCCAGCTGCTCGCTGATGTCGGTGAGCATCGACTGGGTGATGACCAGCTCGCCGACCATGTCGATCAGCGCGTCGATCTTGGCGGCGTTGACCCGCATGGAGCTGGATTCGGTCGGCTTCGAGGCCGTGCGTGCGGGTGCTCCGCCCGCGCTCTCTTCACTGCCGGCGGGCGCGGATTCCGGGCCGGAGCCGTCCGGGGGCGGATCCGCCGGGGCTTGCGCTCCGGCGCTGTCGCCCGCGGTTTCGAGCGGTTCGATGGTCAGGTCGCATTCGTCCTCGACCCATTCGAAGACCTCCTCGATGTCGGCACGTTCCACGTCGCCGCGCAGCTCGAGGGTCCAGGCCAGGTAGCTGGCCTCCGGCTCATAGCCTTCCAGCGTCTCGGGCAGGCCGTCGGGCTGACTGGACACCGTCAGCTCGCCCAGTTCTTCCAGTACCTCGAACATGCGCAGGGGATCGTTGCCGGTGCGCAGCATATCGGCATGCGGGCGGAAGTCGATGCGCCAGCCACCCGATGCGCCGTCGTCGCCCCCGTCGGCGTTGCCGGAGCCAGCGTCATCGCTGCCCCCTCCGGTCGCCGGTGCCGGGGTGTCCTCGCCCAGCGTGGCCTCGATCAGTGCGCGCACCTCGGCCGCCTCGGCCGGGTCGGCTTCGCCACCATCGCGAGCCGCCTGCAGCTGGCCGCGCAGCACGTCCACCGCGCGCAGCAGCAGGTTCACGATCTCCGGTGTCGCTTCCTGCTGACCGTTGCGCATGCGGTCGAGCAGGGTCTCCATGCCGTGGGTGAATTCGGAGATCGCGCTGAACCCGAAGGTCCCGGCGCCGCCCTTGATCGAGTGGGCCGCGCGGAAGATCGTGTGCAGGGTCTCCTCGTCGCCCTCGCTGAGCGCGAGCAGCTCGGTCTCCATGTGATCCAGCCCCTCGAAACTCTCTTCGAGGAACGCCTCGATGAACTGGGACATGTCCATGGACATGGCTAGCGCAGGACCTTGTTGACCGTGCTCATCAGCTTCTCCGGATCGAAGGGCTTGACCAGCCAGCCGGTGGCGCCGGCGGCCTTGCCTTCCTGCTTCTTCTCCGGACCGGCCTCGGTGGTGAGCACCAGGATGGGCGTGAACTTGTAGTCGGGCAGCTTGCGCAGCTCGCGGGTCAGCTCCAGGCCGTCCTTGCCGGGCATGTTCACGTCGGTGATGACCAGGTCGGCCTTCAGCCCCTGCGCCTTGCTCAGGCCATCGTTGCCGTCGCGACCCTCGGTCACCTCGTGTCCGGCCTGCTTGAGCGCGAAGCTCACCATCTGTCGCATCGAGGACGAGTCGTCCACCACCAGCACCTTAGCCATTGCGTGCCCCTGTTATCCGGTTGTATTGAGCGGTTGCGAGACCCGTGGAGCCTGCCGGCAAACCCTTTGCCGGTCCCGCCGCGGGTGTCGCGAGAAAACTTGTACAAACACTGTACAGCAAAGATGGACCCCCGTCACAGAATGTAACGGGGGCAAACGAAGAAACTTGAGTCAATCGGCCGCAGGCAGGGGGGAGAGGGTGGAGGCAAATCCTTGACCGATCTTCCACAAATGGCGCGGCCTTTTTGCGGGGTTTCCGTTGGTTTTTACGGATGTATCAGCCGTTCGTCGTGGATCAGGCGGCGGTCCCGCCGTGATCTTCCATGACCAGTGCGTGCAGTCCCAGACGCTGCAGACCCTCTTCCAGAGCCGGCGTCGGGTATTCGATGTGCATGGGCTGCTTGCGGCGCCGTGCCTCGCGGCGCAGCATGGCCAGCAGCTGCAGGCCGGCGGTGTCCACGTCCTGCACGCTGTTCGCGTCCAGGCGCAGGGCGGCGCCGCGGTCCAGGGTCTCGCGGGCCTGTTCGGTCAGCGCCTCGACCGCGTCGATCCGCAGCCGTTCCGGCAGTTCGATGGCCGGGTGGTCGTGGGTGCTCATGCGGGCTCCTGCTTCAGGCTGCGGTTCTCCGCAGCGGTGGGTTTATATCGATGTGTCGGCGCGATATGGAAATAATTGAGGCCCGTGAACCCCCGTTGAGTTCCCCCGTAATGAAGTCCGTTGCCCACCTGCATCGCCGGACGGTCGTGCTGCCGGATCGCCCGGAGGTGCGCGAACGCGCAGGTGAGTGGCTGCGGACCCTGGCGCGCAACGTGGATGTGCTGTGGGTTGGCGGTGCCGCGCCCGTGGCGGGCCTTCCCTCGGTCCGGCCGGCACAGGCCGGAGACTGGCTGGGCCGCGAGCGCGACGCGGTGGTATTCGAGGCCGGCGAGGTGCCGGCGGCGGATGCGCTGGCGATCGTGGGTGGCATCCTGCGCGGCGGGGGCGTGCTGGTGCTGCTGGCGGCGGAACCGGCCGCCACTCCCTTCGGCCAGCGCTGGCGGCGGGCCCTGGCCGAAACAATGGTGGAACACCCCGATCCCGAGCGGCCGGGCGACTGGCCAAATCCGCGGAAGGCGCGGGAAGACGGGGACTGGACCCCCGGGCAGCGGCAGGTGCTGGAGGCGCTGCGCGCCCCGGAGGACGGCGGTGCGCGACGCTGCGATGTGGTGATCGCCCCGCGCGGGCGGGGCAAGTCCACCGTGCTGGGGGAATGGCTGGGCGAACGGTTGCAGGCGCCGGATGCTGTGCCGGCCGATTCCATCGCCGTCACGGCGCCCGCCCCGGCGGCGGCCGAACGGCTGCTCGCCCGCGCCACGCAGGTGATCGCCCGTGACCGCGGCGGGGCGGATGCGAAGCTGCCCGCGGCGTTCGATCCCGCGACGCGCTATTGCGCTCCCGCCGTGCTCCTGGACTCCGCCGCGCAGCCCGAGTGGCTGATCGTGGACGAGGCCGCGGCCATCCCGGTGGAGCGCCTGCTGGAGCTGACCCGGCGCGCCCGCCGGGTGGTCCTGGCGACCACCACCGGCGGGTTCGAGGGCAGCGGTCAGGGGTTCCGCCTGCGGGTGCTGCCGGCGCTGGAACGGGCCGGCCTGCGACCGCGGATCCTGCGCCTGCATGAACCCGTGCGCTGGGCCGCTGGCGATCCGCTGGAAGACTGGATCAACCGGCTGTTCCTGCTGGAGGCGGCCAGCCACGAGCCGCCGCCCCAGGCCGTGCGTCTGGTTTGGCGCTCGCCGGCCGAGCTCGCGGGCAACGCCGCCCGTCTGCAGGCGCTGACCGGCCTGCTGGCCGACGCGCATTACCGCACCCGTCCCTCCGATCTGCAGCGCTGGCTGGATGATCCCGACCTGCATGTGCTGCTGCTGGAAGGCGTGCGCGACGGTGCCCTGTTCGGGGCGGTGCTGGTGCAGGCCGAGCCGGGGCTGGCGCCGGAGCTGGCGGACGCGGTGTGGGCCGGCGAGCGGCGGCCGCCGGGGCGCTTCCTGCCGTGTACTCTGGCTGCAGTAGGTTCTTTTTCACTGGCGGGCCAGACCGCCTGGCGGATCCACCGGATCGCGGTGCATCCCGCCTGGCAGGGGCGCGGGCTCGGCACGCGCCTGCTGCGCGCGGTGGCCGACCGCGCCGCGCGCGACGGGGTGGCCCTGCTGGGCGCGGCGTTCGGGGTGACCCCGGGCATGCTGCACTTCTGGCGGCGCGAGGGCTTTGCGCCGGTGCGTCTGGGCGTGCGCCCGGATCCGGCGAGCGGGCAGGTCACGCTGATCGTGATGCGTACGCTGGCCGAGGCCGGCGAGGCGGAGCCGGCGCTGGCGGCGGTGCAGGGGGCGTTCGCTCGCGACTGGCCGTTATGGCGAACGCTGGCTGCGGAGCAGCTGGACAGTGCCACCACCCGGGCCATCGAGCAGAGCCTGCCGGCGCCGGACGAGCACGGTGAAGTCGAGGCGGACGATCGCGCCTCGATCGAAGCGTTTGCCCATCGCTGCCGCAGCTTCGAGTGGGCACTGCCGGCACTGCGCCGGGCCCTGATGGCCGACACTCCGCCGGATCGCGAGCCAGATCAGAACCCGAGCCAGGATTCGGGCCAGGACTCGGACCGGGCCCTGCTGCATGCCGCCTGCGTGCAGCAGCAGGACTGGGCGGCCCTGCAAGCGCTGGCCGGGGTCTCCGGCCGGCGCGGGGTCATCCGTCGCCTGCGCGAGGCGGCGGCCCGGTGGCTGGCCGGGAGCCGGCCCGAGATCCGCTAGTCCACCCGCACCAGACGCGAGCTGACCAGCTCGCCGTGGCGCAGCATCGCGTCGTACAGGGCCTCGCTGCGTGCGGCCAGTTCGGCGTCGTCGTCCCAGGCCCCGGGGCGGTCGAATGCGTCACCGGCGCGGTACCCGTTGCCCACGGCCTGCACGAAGGCCGCCGCCGCGCGGGTGGTAACGGTCGGGTCGCTGACCGAGCCGTCGCCATGGTCCAGGCGGGCCGGCACGTAGTCGCCGTCGAGCTGGTATTCGAGCGCGCCGAGGAATATGCGGTCCAGTGCCCGGCCCACCTTCTGCTCCAGTTCGGGGTGGCGTTCACCCATCAGGCCGGAGGTGCCGTCGCGCTCGCGCAGGATGGAAAACCCGCCGGTGACCTGGTGTACGAAGCGCCACTGGCCGCCGACATCCACCTCGTCCGACGCGGCCATGGCCCGGCCGTCGACAAATTCCAGGCGCGCCGGCAGGCCCCAGTCACGCAGCGGCCCGTGTCCGTCCAGCACGGCCGTGGTGATGGCCGCGGCGCGATCCGCCAGGGTTTCCGCCCGTTCCTGGTCGTCATCGTCTCCGTACAGCGCGAGCATTTCATACAGGCCCTTGTGCCCGCGCAGCAGGGCACCGAGCTGATCGACGGACCACTTGGCACCCTCGTCCAGCACGTAGATCCCGGCGTCCGCGTCCCAGGCCTCGTCGGCCCGGTCCGCGACCGCGCGGGCGACCGCCACCAGATCGTCACGCGAATGGCCCAGCCAGCCGGCCAGCGCGTCCAGGTCGAGCTGGCCCATGTCATCTGCGCCACCCGGCTTGTCCTGGCGGACCCAGGCATAGGCCGAGGCGTGCAGCGCATCCATGCCGTAGGCGAAGGCCTCGGCATCGCTGGCGCCGGCACCGTGGATTCGGCCGTCTTCGTGGCGCGTGTTGACCAGATGGTTCTCCAGCTGCGAGATCATCGGACTGGGCTGGTGGGTGAGGTCATCGTACAGCCCGAGGTCCTCGAACCGGCCCGCGCTGTGGTGCATGTGATAGAGATAGCCGGCCTCGGCATAGGCGGACGGGCCGGCCTCGTCCTCCGCACCGGCATGCGACCGCAGGCGGCCCTGGTCGAGGAACGCCCCCTGGGCATAGTCCAGCAGTTCCAGCCAGCGTTCGCCGACCGCCTGCATCGGCTTTCCGGCCAGTTCCGGGCGATAGCCTTCATGGCCCATCTCGCTGTCGCGCATCAGCCGGCCCTTGACCGTCAGGGCCCCGAGGGCGGCAAAGGTATCTTCCGCCCGTGCGCCGTCGACGGAGACCAGCGGCTGGCCGTCGCGGTCCAGGGTCTGGGCGACGGTGGCGGTGCCGGTGTCCGCATGGGCGGCGCCTCCGGCGAGGCTGAGCGCCGCGATCAGGGTGCTGCCGAATCGAGTCGTTGCAGCCATCATGAAACCTCCTGTGCCATCAATCGTGCTGTTCAAAGCCGGGCGGAAGATTTTCGCGCATCGCATCGCTCAGGGGGACATCGTGCACCACCATGACCGGCAGGCTGGCGTGGCGCACCAGCCATTCGGTGGCCGAGCCCGACAGCATGCTGGCGAGCTGGCTGCGTCCGCGGGTGCCCATCACGATCAGTTCGCCATCCCACTCCTCGGCCAGGCGCGAGATCTCCTCGGGCGCACTGCCCACGGCCACCGCGCATTCCTCGTCTTCCCGTGCCCATTCCTTCAGCCGGGCGTGGGCCTGATCCTCCGCCGACTGGCGCATCTCTTTCGAATGCAGCGGCGAGGACCCGGGCCCGGCCATCGCCCCGGCGGCGCTGTCGCGGGCAACGTCCGCGGGCTTGAGTACGTGCAGCAGGCGGCGCGTGGCGCCGGGGCAGTGGTGCCGGGCGATGGCCAGGGCCGCAGCCGAGGCGGAAGAAAAATCGATGGCGATGACGACGCGTTGCAGCATGCGGAAATCCTGGCTTTCGGCGGTGCGTGGCGGGGTAGTCCCGTGGGTGCGCCGGCCGCTGGTTCAGGCCGGACGGGCGAAGTGGTAGAATCCTGCGCCTTTCGCACAGGCGCGATCTCCGAGCACTCACCTGCCGGCGCCTGTCATCGAGCGCCGTAACTGGTGGCCACGGAGCGCCTAGCAGTACCCCACTGGCTGGTATCCGTCAATCCCACCCGTCTTATCGCTGTTGTGTGGCCGAGGCCGCGCTCAGGGCCGGCGCGACAAAGCTCTGATTGGGAGATTTGCCGTGCAGCAGAAGCTACAGGCCTTCTGGCAACGCCAGCGCGATATCTGGTTCTTCAACGTCCGTGCCGACCTGATCGCCGGCATGGTCGTGGCGCTCGCTCTGATCCCCGAGGCGATCGCGTTTTCCATCATCGCCGGGGTGGACCCGTCCGTGGGGCTGTACGCGTCCTTCTCCATGGCGGTGGTGATCGCGTTCACCGGTGGCCGCCCGGGCATGATCTCCGCCGCCACCGGGGCCATGGCCCTGCTGATGGTCACTCTGGTGGCGGAACACGGGCTGCAGTACCTGCTGGCCGCGACCCTGCTGACCGGGGTGATCCAGCTGCTGTTCGCCTGGGCCCGGCTGGGTCGCTACATGATGTTCATTCCGCGCACCGTAATGGTCGGGTTCGTGAACGCGCTGGCGATCCTGATCTTCATGTCGCAGGTGCCGTACCTGGTGGACGGTGACACCACCATGTGGGTGCTGGTCTCCGTCGGCCTGCTGATCCTGTACGGCCTGCCGCTGATCCCGGGTTATCCCAGACTGCTGCCGCCCCCGCTGGTGGCCATCGTGGCGCTGACCATCGTGGTCTATTTCATGGGCCTGCCGACCATGGAAGTGGGCGACATGGGCGAGCTGCCCGACGGCCTGCCGGTGTTCCTGTTCCCCGACATCCCGTGGAACCTCGAGACCCTGCAGATCATCTTCCCCACCGCGTTCTCGCTGGCGGTGGTCGGGCTGCTGGAATCGCTGATGACCGCACAGGTGGTGGACGACCTGACCGACACCCCCTCGGGCAAGAACCGCGAGGCCCAGGGCCAGGGCATCGCCAACATCGTGACCGGCTTCTTCGGCGGCATGGCCGGCTGCGCGATGATCGGGCAGTCGGTCATCAACATCAAATCCGGCGGCCTGGGGCGGCTGTCCACCCTGTCGGCGGGCATCTTCCTGCTGATCCTGATCGTGTTCCTCGGCGACCTGGTCTCCATCATCCCGATGGCCGCACTGGTGGCCGTGATGATCATGGTCTCCATCGCCACCTTCGACTGGAGCTCGCTGACCACCCTGCACAAGCTCCCGCGCACCGATGCCACCGTGCTCATCGTGACCGTGGGCGTGACCGTGGTGACCCACGACCTGTCGCTGGGCGTGTTCGCCGGCGTGCTGCTCAGTGCGGTGTTCTTCGCGCGCAAGATGGTCAATGCCGTGCACGTGGACAGCGAGCGGCCCGAGGGCAGCCGGGTGCGTACCTACCGCGTGCGCGGGCAGCTGTTCTTCGTGGCCGTGGACAAGTTCATCGACAGCTTCGACTATCGCGAACGCATCCATCACGTGGTCATCGACCTCAGTGAGGCCTCGCTGTGGGACAGCTCCGCGGTGGCCGCCATCGACAAGGTGGTGGGCAAGTTCCGCCGCAACGGCATGGAAGTGGAAGTGAAGGCCCCACCCGGCCAGAGCGGCGAACTCCATTCCCGGCTCGCGCAGCACGACAAGGACGGCGGCGGCGAACCCGGGGGCCACTGATCCGCGCCGGCACGTGACCCTGCGCCCCGGGGCGTTCGGCTATCGCCCGGCGCCGGTGTTCAGCGCCGCCTCCAGGTGCGCGCTGATGTGGTCGGCGATGCGGGTGTCCAGCCAGTAACGGG
The DNA here is from genome assembly GCF_000377785.1 of Thioalkalivibrio sp. ALJ24. Taxonomy (GTDB): domain Bacteria; phylum Pseudomonadota; class Gammaproteobacteria; order Ectothiorhodospirales; family Ectothiorhodospiraceae; genus Thioalkalivibrio. The sequence continues at coordinate 12,098 of NZ_KB898734.1, forward strand.
GGCGCCCGGGAACGTCTCCGGCCACAAAGCCCACATGCCCGCCGCGTGCCTGCAGCTCCAGCCCGATCCCGGGGCCCAGTTCGCGGGTGGCGGGAACGCTGGTGGCCGGGACGAACGGATCGTCGGCGGCATGCAGGATGAGGGTCGGCTGGCGGATCGCGCCCAGGCGCGGGCGGCAGCTGGCGCGGGCGTAGTAGTCGGCGCTGTCGCGAAAGCCGTGGAGCGGGGCGGTGATGCGCTCGTCGAACTCGCGCAGCCGGCGCATGCGGCGCAGTTCCGCCAGCGGCAGCGGGGCATCGTCGCGTGCTGCGAACTTGCGCAGCGTCACCCGGCGCAGACCGCGCATCAGATGCCACTGGTAGACCCGCGCGAAGCCGCGCTCCAGTGCATCGGCGCTGGCGGCCAGATCGAACGGCACCGAGACCGCCACCGCCGTGGCCAGCGGCATGTCGCCGCGCTCCCCCAGCCACGACAGCAGCATGGAACCGCTCAGGGAAAACCCGCAGACCGCCATCGGCCGGGCGGGATCGCGCCGGTGCAGGGTCTCCACCACATGATCCAGGTCGTCCCACGCAGCCGCGTGATAGCTGCGGCGCAGCCGGTTGGGGTGCGAACCGGCCCCGCGCGAGATCAGCACCGCGCTGCCGATCCCGCGCCGCGCCAGCGCCGCCACCACGCCCAGGGCGTAGCCCGAGGTCTCGTCGCCGCCCAGACCGTGGCCCACCAGCACCAGACCGCGGCCCGGCGGCCCCCAGGCCAGCTCGAGGAAATCCCCGTCCGGCAGTTCCAGGCGTTCGTGCTCCAGCCGCACCGGCGGCGGCGCACGAAACAGTGCCGGAAAGACCGTCTGCGCATGGCGCCCCGGTAGCCACCAGGCCGGTCGGAACGCCGGATCCGTCTTGCCCTCGGGCGGGTCGCTCAACCTCTGGCCTCCTCGATCGCCACCGGATGGTTTCGCGGACAGCGAGCAGGCCATGAAGTGCCCCGACCGGCCCGGCCAACGGGCGGTGGGGCGCGCCTTACTTGCCCGGCCTCCGCCGGCGGTAGACCCCCAGCTCCAGGCGCTCCCAGGGGTCTTCGCTGTCGCGCTTGTCGATGATGCGGGCCACCAGCTCCTCGTTGCGGTCCAGCAGCTCCGCCGCCATGTCGTTCTCCTCGCGCGGCAGATACCCCAGCTGGTGATCCAGCCAGCACACCGCCACCGCGTTCGGATCGGCCGGATTCAGCCGTTCGCGCTGCACCGTCAGCCCCTGCCCGCGGCGCAGATGCGGCCACAGCCGCGGCGCCTCGTGATGCCGATACCCCGCCAGCGGGATCCGCTGCAGAAGTTCTTCCGTGGTCGCCGTGTTCTGAATCCGGTCGCGCCGCGCATAATAACCGCGCAGCACCGGAACGGGCCGGGCCTGATCGGGAATACGGGAACCGTTGCGTTGCATGGGAACCTCCGGGTTCGTGTTGCCAGTACCCGTATCCCACCACAGGCGGTGGCTCACACAGTGAGCCACCCCGCACGGAGGTGGTGTGGCGAGTGAGGTTCAGGCGTAGCGGGCGGCGGCCTCGCGCAGGGTGTCGGCGACGCGCTGGCGCAGGGATTCGGGGGCGATGACTTCCACGCCGGGGCCGTGGCGCAGGATCTCCTGGATCAGTTCGGTGGGGTCGGAGTAGGGGATCTGCAGTTCCCAGGTGTCGCCGCGGTACTGGCCGATCTGTTCGGGGTGCCAGGTTTCGTCGGCGACCCAGCGGGCGTGTTCGGGGGTGAAGCGCAGTACGGCCCATTCGCTGGCGGGGCCGGTGAAGATGCCGAAGGCGGCGCCGATGTGGCGGTCGAGGTCGGCATCGGCTTCTTCGCGCAGCGGGGTGTCCTGCACGGGGGTGGCGGCGCGGATGCGTTCCAGCGCGAAGGTGCGCAGGGCTTCGGCGTTTTCGCACCAGGCGATCAGGTACCAGTTATCGCGGTAGTAGAGCAGGCGCTGCGGGTGGATGCGGCGGCGGGTGGCGCTGTCGCGGGCGCGGCCGTGGTATTCGATGTCCAGCGGGCGGCCGGCGAGGGTGGCTTCGGCGGCGACGCGGAAGGTGTCGGCGGCACTGGTGCGGTGGGCCTGGGGCTGGATCTGGATGCGCCGGCGCAGTTCGGCGGGGTCGTGGCCGCCGGTCTCCAGCAGGCGGCGGATGCGCGCCTTCATCGGGCCGATGACGGGGGCGAGCAGGCCCGGCTGCATGTCTTCCAGCAGCTGTTCCATGGTGAGCAGGGCGAGCAGCTCGGATTCGTTGAACCACAGCCCGGGCAGCTCGAAGGCCGGGGCGTCGGGGGCGTAGCGGTAGCCGTTGGCCTGCGCGTCGTACTCGATGGGCGCCTGCATGAAGTCGCGCATGTATTCGATGTCGCGCTTGAGGGTGGCGCGCGACACCCCGAGCTGCTCCACCAGCTGCGCCAGCGAGGGCGGCTGGTGGCTTTCCTTGAGCCGCCGGTGCAGGTGGAAGATGCGTTCGGCGCGGTTCATGGGCGCGGCGGACCCCGGCGTCAGTGCAGCCGGCGGCTGACGCGCACGATCTCGTCGTCGGAGGTGAGGATCTCGCGCTGGAAGCCGTGGCGCCGGGCGAGGGCGAGCATGCCGTCGTTCTGGCGCAGGACCTCGCCGAACAGTTCGCGCAGGCCGTTGCGGCGGGCGGAGTCGACGATGGCCTCCATCAGCAGGGAGCCCACGCCGCGGCCCTGCCAGGCGTCGCTGACGACCACGGCGAATTCGGCGCTCTCGCCGTCGGGCTCGGTGGTGTAGCGGGCCACACCCACCTGGACTTCCTGACCGTCGGCGTGATCCACGGCGATGAAGGCCATCTCGCGGTCGTAGTCGATCTGGGTGAAACGCACCAGCATCTCCGGGGTGAGTTCGTCCAGCGAACGCATGAAGCGCAGGTAGCGGGTCTTTTCCGACAGGCTGCGCACGAAGGCCTGTTCGATGGCGGCGTCTTCCGGACGGATCGGCCGCAGTTCCAGCTCGTGGCCGTCGCGCGTGGTCACGTTGCGGGCGACGTGCCCGGGGTAGGGGTGGATGGCCATGTGCGAGTAGTGGCGGGTGTCGTGCCCGGGCTCGGCGAGCTCGATACGGGCGTCCACCGCCATCACGCCGTTCTCGCCGGCCTGCAGCGGGTTGATGTCCAGCGAGGCCAGTTCGGGCAGTTCGCAGGCCATCTCCGAGACCCGCAGCAGGACCTGTTCGATGGCCTCGCGCGGTACCGGCGGCGCGCCGCGGAACTCGCCCAGGGTGCGCGCGGCGCGGGTCTGGTCCACCAGCCGTTCGGCCAGCGAGCGGTTCAGCGGCGGCAGGGCGATGGCCTGGTCGCCGATGACTTCCACCGCGGTGCCGCCCAGGCCGAAGGCGATCACCGGGCCGAACACCGGGTCGCGCGAGATCCCGAGCAGCAGTTCGCGCGCATGCCCGACCTCGGACATGCGCTCCACGGTCACGCCCTCGACCCTGGCATCGGGGAAGCGCTCGCGGATCTGGTCCAGCATCTCCTGGGTCTGCTGGCGCACGGTCTGCACGCTGCGCAGGTTCAGGCGTACGCCACCGAAATCGCTCTTGTGGCTGATCCCGGTTGCGCTGATCTTGAGCGCCACCGGAAAGCCCAGGGTCTCGGCGGCCAGCATCGCGTCGGCCGGGTCGCGCGCGAGGATGCTGGGGTTGGTGGGCACGTGGAAGGCGGCCAGCACGGCCTTGGACTCGCGGATGCTGAGGACCTTGCGGCCATCGTTGCGCGCGTTCTGCAGTATCAGGCGGGCGCCCTCGACGTCCGACGGCGTCTCGTCGCTCACCGGGCCCGGGGTCTGCAGCAGCATGCGCTGGTTGCGGCGGTGTTCGATCAGCCAGGCGAAGGTCTCGATCGCGGCCTCGGGGGTGCGGTACTGCGGGATCCCGGCCTCGTCGAAGCGCCGGCGCGCGCGGGCCACCAGCGGGTCGCCCATCCAGCAGGCGAGCACCGGCTTGTGGCTGTTGCGGGCCTGTTCGATCACGGCCTCGGCGCAGGCGTCCGGGTCGGTCATGGCCTGCGGGGTCAGCAGTACCACGGCCATGCTCACCCCGGGGTCGGCCAGCGTGATGCGCAGCGCCTCGCCGTAGCGTTCGGCGGTGGCGTCACCGAGGATGTCGATCGGGTTGCCGTGCGACCAGTGGCTGGGGAGCAGGGCGTTCAGCGCGTCCATGCTCTTGTCCGACAGGCTGGCCAGGTCCAGGTCGAGGTCGGCGGCGCGGTCGACGGCCATCACCCCGGGGCCGCCACCGTTCGTGAGGATCGCGAGGTTCTCGCCCCGCAGGCGCATGCCCCGGGCGAGGATCTGTGCTGCGGAGAACCACTGCGACACGCGCTCGACGCGGACCACGCCCGCGCGTTCCAGCGCGGCATCGAACACCGCGTCGGAGCCCATCATCGCGCCGGTGTGGGTGGCCGCGGCCTGGGCGGTGGCGGCGTGGCGCGCCGATTTCAGCACGACCACGGGTTTCATGCGGGCGGCCGCGCGCAGGCCGGAGAGGAAACGCCGCGTGTGGCGGATGCCCTCGACGTACAGCAGGATCCCCTGGGTCTCGGGGTCGACCGCGAGGTAGTCCAGCAGCTCGCCGAAGTCGACGTCGGCGGCGTCGCCGGTGGAGGCCACCCCGGAAAAGCCGATGCCGGTGGACTGCGCCCAGTCCAGCACCGCGGTGACCAGCGCGCCGGAACTGGAGACCAGCCCCAGCTTGCCGGGCAGCGCCTGGTTGTGGCTGAAGGTGGCGTTCAGGCCGATGCGCGGGCGCATGATGCCGAGGCAGTTGGGGCCGATCAGGCGCATGCGGTAGCGCTGCGCGATCTCCACGCATTCCTGCTGCAGGCGCTGGCCCTCGCGCCCGGCCTCGCCGAAGCCGGCCGACAGGATCACCGCGCCGCGCAGACCGGCCTCGCCGCAGTTACGCAGGATCGCCGGCACTGCGCGCGCCGGGGTGGCGATCAGGGCGAGGTCCACGCGGTGCTCGCCGGGGCGCAGCTCGGGCACGCAGGGCAGGCCCTGCACCGTGTCATGCTTGGGATTGACCGGGACCAGCGTGCCTTCGTAGCCGGCGGTCAGCAGGTTGGCCAGGATCGTCTGGCCCACGGCCCCCTCGCGCTCGGTGGCGCCGAACACGGCCACGCCTCGGGGGTTGAAGATCTTGTCGAGGATATGGGTGCCCATGCATGCTGCCTGCGTTGGTGGATCCGATGAATTGGTGCTGCCCGGAGGGGCCTTCATAACATGAATCTTGCCTTCCTATCTCCCGATGCCGGGCTGGAACATGACAACGGACCCGGGCACCCGGAGTGTCCCGAGCGGCTGACCGCGATCCGCGACCAGCTGGTGGCCGGCGGGCTGGACCCGTGGATCCTGCACCGCGAGGCGCTGCCGGCCGGGCGCGCCGATCTGCTGCGGGTCCATACCGAGAACCATGTGGCGCGGGTACTGCGGCATGTGCCGGCGGGCGAGCGGATCATGCTCGACGGCGACACCGCACTGTCCCCCGGCAGCCACGAGGCGGCCCTGCTGGCGGCGGGTGCAGGCATGACCGCGGTGGACTGGGTGATGGGCGCGCGGGGCCGGCGGGGGTTCTGCGCGGTGCGTCCGCCGGGGCACCATGCCCGCGCCGACCGTGCCGCGGGCTTCTGTCTGTTCAACAACGTGGTGATCGCCGCCCGCCACGCTCAGGCCCGCCACGGCGTCCGCCGCATCGCGATCGTGGACTTCGACGTGCATCACGGCGATGGTACCGAGGCGCTGGTGGCCGGGGATCCGTCCATCCTGTTCGCGTCGTCCTTCGAGCATCCCGCCTACCCCGGGTCGGGCGTAACGCCGCTGGGCGACAACTGCCTCAACGTGCCCGTGCCCGGCGGGTCATCCGGCGGACAGTGGCGCGAGGCGGTGGCCGCGGCCTGGTTCGAGCAGTGGGATGCGTTCGCACCCGAGCTGGTGCTGGTGTCGGCCGGCTTTGACGCCCACCGTGAGGACGAACTCTCGCGCCTGGCCCTGAGCGAGGACGACTACGCCTGGATCAGCGCGCGCATTGTGGAGCTGGCCGAGCGGCACGCGCAGGGGCGGGTGGTCTCCATGCTGGAAGGCGGTTATGCCCTGCACGCGCTGGGGCGCAGCGTGGCCGCGCATCTGCGTGAACTCGGGGGCTTCTGAACCGCCTTCAGTCGTGCACCGCGACGCGGTTGCGACCGTGGCGCTTGGCATCGTACAGGGCGTCGTCGGCGCGCTTGAAGGTGTCCTTCAGCGGTTCCCCCTGCCGGTGTTGCGCCACACCGATACTGATGGTCAGACGGCCGGAGCCGGGGAAGGTTGTGTCGCTAACGCGGGCGCGCAGGGTCTCGGCTACCTTGCGCGCGCGGCGTAGTTCGGTTGAGGGCAGCAGCACCATGAACTCCTCGCCACCCCAGCGGCCGATTACGTCGGATTTGCGCAGGCGGTCCTGCAGCACCCCGACGAGCTGCTGCAGGACTTCGTCGCCCACGTCGTGGCCGAAGGTATCGTTCACGTCCTTGAACCGGTCCAGGTCCAGCAGCAGGATCGAGAACGCATCGCCGTGGCGATCGGCGCGGTGGGCCTCCTGTTCCAGCAGGCTCTCCAGGTGGCGCCGGTTGGCTACACCGGTCAGGCGGTCATGCAGGGCCTGGCGCTCCAGCTCCGCCTCCAGGTGTTTCTGCCGCGAGATGTCATGGAACACCGCCACGAAGTGGCGGCTCGAGCCGTTGTCGTCACCGTTCAAGCCCGTGATCGACATATACAGGGGGATCAGCGTGCCGTCCTTGCGCCGGTCCCAGATCTCGCCTTCCCAGTGGCCCTGTTCGTCGAGCTGGCCGAACAGGTCCAGGTAGAACTCGCGGTCATGCTCGCCCGACTTGATAAGGTCGCGCGGGGTCTGGCCCAGCACCTCTCCGGCGTCGTACCCGGTGATCTCCTCGAAGGCGCGGTTCGCGCGCAGGATGTGCCCGTCGGCGTCGGTGATGAAGATCGCGTGGCTGGCCTGGAAGGTCGCGGCCAGCAGGCGCAGTTCCTCTTCCAGTTCCCGGCGCTCGCTGATGTCCACCAGGTAACCATGGTAGTGGTCCACCGCGCCGAACTCGTCGCGCTCGATGGTGGTGTAGTCCAGCATCCAGCGCCAGCCGCCATCGCGGTGGCGCAAGCGGTAGGGGGTATGCTGATAGTTGATGTGGTCGCTGGCGGTATGGGCGATGACCTCCCGGCCCATGCGCTCGCGGTCTTCGGGGTGCACCAGCCGGTCGTGGGGTGTCTGCGGGTCCATCAGTTCCTGCGGCTCGTAGCCGAGGACTTCCTGTACGTTGGGCGAGACATACTGGATGGGCCACCCCGGGGCATTGTCCCAGGCAAAGATCACCGTCGGGCCGGCCATGAACAGGTTGCGCTCGCGTTCCAGAGCCAGGCGCTGTTCGCGCCGCGTCAGCTCGTGGCCGATCCATTGCGCCATCAGGGTGATCAGGTCGCGTTCGAAGGGCACGAAGGGCTCGCGCGGGGTCCGCGCGACGAAGCTCAGCACCGCCCGCAGTTCACCGTTCACGTACACCGGCATGCCGAAGCATGCACTGGCCCCGGGGGCCTCGGAGATGCTGCAGCCATCCACCCGGGAAGCCGGTTCGTGGTAGCCGACCGGGCCCGGGTGCCGCAGGGCGTTGTCACAGAACGGGGCCCCGCTGTCGCCGGGGCGCCCCGGGGCCTCCGGCCAGTCGCCGGCGGCCTCGAGGATGCGCCGGCTGCCGTCGTCCACCCGCACCAGGCGGCCATGGTCCATCGCGAATTCGCGCAGGCCGAGTTCCAGCAGGGCGCTCAGCTTGCCGGCGTCCTCCGTGTCCGCGGTGCTGGTGATCCGGTGCAGCTCCTGCAGGGCGTTCTGGCGGCGCTGTTCCAGCGCCTCGCGGGCCTTCTCCGGACGGATGTCGCGTATGATGGTGGAGTAATACTCGGGCTCGCCGTCTGCACCGAAGTGGGCAATGATGCGCTGGGACACGGGAATCTGATGTCCGTCGATGTCCAGCAGCGCGGACTCGCCTTCCCAGAAACCGGTACGGCGCGCGGCCGGAAACCCTTTCTGTTGCAGTTGGCGCCTGGCCCATTCGGGGTGAAGCCATTCGCCCGCATGTTCTCCGGAGAAAAAGTCCTGATCCCGCTGCGGGTCCGCGTCACCTTCCGCTCCGGGCAGTCCGACCAGCTCCTTGCCCCCGCGGTTGACGTACAGCACGTGTCCCGTGGCATCCGCCATGGACACGAAATCCGGCGTGGCCTCGAGGATCTGGATCAGCCGTTCGCGGCTGCGTTCCGCTTCGCGCTGCTCGGTGACGTCGACCCCCACCCCCTGAAACGCGGTGATCCGGCCGTCCGCGTCGAAGAACGCCCGGTTGCTCCACAGGATGGTGCGCAGCTCCCCGTCGGCCCGCGGCAGGGTGTTCTCGATATGCCCCACCGGCCGCTCCGGGGTAAAGCTTTCCAGGTGCGCGCGGACCCGCGCGACGTCTGCTTCGGGCGTCCAGTCCAGCCAGCGCTGGCCCAGCAATTCCTGCGGTGTTCGACCCTGGAACTCCAGCATCGCACGGTTGGCATGCAGGAGCGTGGTGTCCGGGAGGTAGCGGGTGACCAGATGCGGGTGGTCGTCCACCAGGCTGCGGTACAGTGCCTCTTGCTGGGCCAGCTCGCGGCGCGCACGGTGGCGGGTCACCGCATGATTGAGGGTGCGCTGGAGCAGCTCATCGCTCAGGCGGTTCTTGCTGAGGAAATCCTCGGCGCCGGCCTCGATGGCGTGCGCGCCAGTGCCCGAGTGGTCGTCGCCGGTGAGCACCACCACGGGGATCTCGCGCGTCGGTGACAGCACCCGCTGCAGGGTCCGGTCCGGGCCCGAGTCGGGCAGGTTCAGGTCCAGCAGGATCGCATCGAACGCGGTGGCGTCGCGTGCCAGAAGCTCGAGGGCCTCCTGCAGCCGGCGGCAGTGTTCGGTGCTGAACCGGGTGTTGCCCGTCGGGATGGCCAGCAGATCGCGGACCAGGGCCGCATCGTCGGAGCTGTCCTCGACCAGCAGAACACTGAGGCGGGGGGATTCCTCGGGCCTTGGGGTCTCGGACGCTCGGGGCGGCATCGGCTCCTTCCGTGCATGGTTCTCATTGTGCAGGATAACCCCTGCTTCCCTGCGAATACAGCGACGGTGCGCGGGTTCAGTCGGGAGCGGGTGCGGCGGACCACTCCGCCGGGGGTGTCCACCGCGTCAGCCAGCCTTCCAGGGCGTCCGGCAGCATCGGGCGGGCGATGGCATAGCCCTGACCGTTCTCGCAGCCCATGGCCAGCAGGGCCCGACCCTGTTCGATGGTCTCCACGCCCTCGGCGATCACCCAACGGTCGAATGCGCGGGCCAGGCCCACCACCGCCTCGATGATGGCGCGGTCATCGGCGTCTTCCAGCATGTCGCGGACATAGCTGCGGTCCATCTTCAGCGCGTTGGCGGGCACGCGCTTGATGTAGGTCAGGGACGAATAGCCGGTGCCGAAATCGTCGATGCTCATGGATACCCCCAGTTCGCGGACCGCGCGCATGTTCGCCTCCGCGGCGGCGGCGTTCCCGAAGGCGGTGCTCTCCAGCACCTCGATCTCGAGGTCGCCGCGCGGGATCTCCGGGTGGCGGTCCAGGATGTTTTCCAGACGTCGGGGCAGGTCGCCGCTCTCCAGCTGCATCGCGCCAATGTTGATGCTGACCGGCAGGTGACGGCCGTCCTCGCGCCACCGCTCCATCTGGCGCATGGCCTCCTCCAGCATGTATTCGCCGAGCTCGACGGAGACCGGATCGTTCTCGATGGCCGGCAGGAACTCGCCCGGCGTCAGCCGGCCGCGTTCCGGGTGCCGCCAGCGCACCAGGGCCTCCACGCCCAGGATCGTGCCGGTGCGCATGTTGACCTTGGGCTGGTATTCCACGCTGAGTTCGTTGCGGTGGATCGCGTGGCGGAAGGCACTGATGGTGCGATGCCGGCTGGCGACACGCTGGTACTGGCGGTGGTCGAAGTATTCCCAGGCCCGGTCGCGGCGCAGCTTGGATTCGTACAGCGCGTGATCGGCCTGGCGCAGCAGCGTTTCCGGGTCGAGGCCGCTGCGTGGCGGGCGGATCGAGATCCCGGCGCTGACCGAGATGTTCTCGCTGGCGCTGCCGGGGCCCTTGTCGGACACCGGCACGTGACGCCCGGCCTCGATCACGGTACCCATGATCTCTTCCAGGCGTTCGATCGCCCCGGAGCTGCGCAGCACCAGGATGAACTCGTCGCCGCCGCGGCGTCCGAGCAGGGCATCGTCATTCAGACGTTCGCGCCAGCGGCGGCTCAGTTCGGCCAGGATCCGGTCCCCGGCCGCCGTGCCCAGGCGGTCGTTCAGTGCGCCGAAATCGTCCACGTCGATGGAGATCAGGGCCAGGGCCGTATCGTCGTGTTCGGTAGTAACCTGCTCCAGCGCCTGCATGATCCCGGCCCGGTTGGGCAGGCCCGTCAGCGGATCATTGAACGAACGCCATTTCAGTTCGCGGCGGTGTTCCAGCTCGCGGGTCATGTCCTCGTAGAAGGCGACGCGCAGCCTGCGGCCGTGATCGCGGAGTTCGCCGCCGCGAGTGATGCGGACCGGGACATCGCGCTGCGTGGCGGTGCGCACCCGGCTGTACAGCGGCGGACTGTCGTGTCCGGCGGGGGCCTCGGGCGGTGCCGTCAGGTGCGCGGCAATCCGCTCGCGTTCGTCGTCCGGGTGCAGATTGGTGATGGGCCGCTGCTTCAGCTCGTCCTCCGCGTGGCCGGTCATCCTGCAGGCGGCGGGGTTGGCGTCGAGCACGCTGCCGTCTTCGGCATCTAGGATCAGCAGGGGGTGGATGAAGCAGTCGAACAGGGTGCGAAAGCGGTTCTCGGCCTCTTCCTGCCCGCGCGAGGCCAGATGCCGGGCGAACTGCGAGACCTGGCGCTCGATATGCACGTAGGTGTTGAGCAGGGATTCCAGGCCGGTCGGCGACTGTTCGCGGAAATGCCGCGTGGCGCGTTCGCGCGCTTCGGCCACCCCGACGCCGGCCTCCAGGGCGTTGATGGCGGCGGCCATCTGCTTGTCGCTTCGCAGGATGTGCAGGGTCAGCCAGCGGACCAGAAACTCGAGCAACGGCTGCAGGCGGTACTCCTCGGGCCCTTCCAGGGCGGCGATGCGGTCCAGTTCGTCGATAAAGCCGGCGTGCGCGCGGCAGTGATCGGCGAACCACTCGTCATCCTGAAACGCCCGCGCCCAGATGCCTTCCTCGGTCTCGAAGTGATACCGCGCGTAGGCCCGCAGCTCGACCACGATCTCGTCGGCCGTGGCCTCATCGGTGCCCTCCAGCACCGTACGCGCCAGGCGGTTGATGAGGTCCACCAGGTAATGATGCTGGCGGTCCACCTCCGGGATGCGGGTCAGGAATTCCTCACCCCAGGGAAAAATCTCGAATTCGTCCGTGTTCATCGCCCGGTTCCGTTTCCTGCGGATACTGCTGCGCAGAGTGTACGCACCGAAGGGCGGGTTTTCCTACAGGCTGGCTGCGGAAATTCGGGCCGTCGCCCTGCGTCTTCCCGGGCCCGGCGTTTCCTTCAGGCGTCCAGGCGCAGGACGAGCCGCGGGTCGCCCGCAACCGGCTGCGGGGAACGGTGCACCGCGGCCTGTCCGGCGCCGCCGGGAAAGCGTTCGCCCTTCATCAGGATCACGTGCCCGCGGGCGATCCGCAGGGGGGCATGGCCGGCGAGCACGCCGTCGTTGTCGCCGCAGCCCAGGCGGCTGCGGTCGACGTGGCGATCATCCACGTATTCGGTGCCGGGCCCGGTGTAGCTGCACAGCATGCGCAGCTCCAGCTGGTCCACGTGGAAAAGCGGGCAGGGTTGTTCGTCCAGCACTTCCAGCTGGGCGCGCAGGATCACGCGCCGGGTGACCACCGCGAAGTTGCGGGCCAGGTGTTCGATGTCGAGGGCCAGGTGATGGATTTCGAACGGCCGCGTTCCCGCCGCCTCCAGCAGGCCGGTGCGGATCTGGTCCGGCCGGCCCCGGAGGTCGAGTTGCAGCCCGGGGCTCTGTTCCGCCAGGGCCTGTGCCTGCAGCCGCAGCTCATCCGTTTCCGGACGACGCCAGATCAGGGCGTTGACGTCCTCGCGCCGAATGCCATGCAGCTCGGCGGCCCGGTCGATGAAGCGATGTCGGGATACCGCACTCGCGCGGGAGTGTGGTTGCGTGCTCACGAGATTACCTCGGGTTCCTCTTCGGCCGCTTCCGTACTGCTCTGCAGCCGCCACTCGGGGAACGGATCGCGATAGTCGGCCCAGGCCTCGGCGCCGGCAGCCAGTTCCCGGTCGTCCAGCAGGCAGGCATCCAGGCGCTGGCGGATGGAGTCGGGATCCATGTCGATGCCGATCACCACGATCTCCTGGCGGCGGTCGCCGTAGCGCTCGTCCCAGTGGGGCGCGACGTGGTCCTGCCACCAGTCGGCGTCCACCGGCCGGCGTTCCGGTGGCACCGAGGCCCACCAGAAGCCGGCGGCGTGATGGGTCAGCGCGCCGCCGGCCTGCGACAGCGTGCCCACCCAGTCCGGTCGTGACGCCAGCCAGAACCAGCCCTTGCTGCGGATCACGCCGGGCCATTCCCGGTGCAGGAGGTCGAAGAAACGACCGGGGTGGAACGGCCGGGTCGCCCGATAGACGAAGCTGTGGATCCCGTACTCCTCGGTTTCGGGAGTGTGGTTGCCCATCAGTTCCTGCGCCCAGCCCGGGGCCTGGGCGGCGCGGTCGAAATCGAAGCGTCCGGTGCCGAGCAGTTCACGCGGCTGCACTCGTCCATGGTCGATCTCGATTACGTGTGCATTCCGGTTCAGGGCCCGCACTACGCGATGCGCCTGGCGGCGCTGCTCGTCGGTGGCGCGGTCGATCTTGTTCAGCAGGATGACGTCGGCGAACTCGATCTGGTCGACCAGCAGGTCGACCACGGTGCGTTCGTCGTCCTCGCCCAGCGACTCGCCGCGTTCAGCGAGGTCATCGGGGGAGGCGTAGTCCTGCAGCAAGGAGGCGGTATCCACCACCGTAGCCATGGTGTCCAGACGCGCCACGTCATCCAGCGATGCGCCCTTCTCGTCGCGGAAGGCGAACGTGCTGGCGACCGGCATCGGCTCGGAGATGCCCGTCGACTCGATCAGCAGGTAATCGTACTGGCCCGATTCCGCCAGGCGGCGCACCTCCACCAGCAGGTCGTCGCGCAGGGTGCAGCAGATGCACCCGTTGCTCATCTCCACGGTGCGGGCATCGGTTCGCGACACGCCGTCCTGATCACCGTGGTCGCCGTGATCGCCCCGTACCAGGGCGCCGTCGATGTTGATCTCGCTCATGTCGTTGACGATCACGGCGATCTTCAGTCCCTCCTGATTGTGCAGCAGGTGGTTGAGGACGGTGGTCTTGCCGGCGCCGAGGAATCCGGATAGGACGGTTACGGGCAGACGTTCGGTCATGGCGGGCTCCCGGGGTTTGTGATGGATGTTACTCATGGAACAGGTGCTCGGTGGCTTCCATGCGTTCCTTGGCCTCCACGCTGAGTGTGGCGGTGGGTCGGGCCAGGAGTCGGGGCAAGCCGATGGGCTCCCCGGTCTGGTCGCAGAAGCCGTAATCACCGGCTTCAATGCGATAAAGGGCTTCGTCGATCTTTCTCAACAGCCGGTTTTCGCGTCCCCGGATACGCAGTTCGAGCTGGCGGTTCTCCTCTTCGCTGGCTCGGTCCAGTTCGTCCGCGGCCTGACTGCTCTGGCGCAGGTCGGTGCGCACCTGCTCGATATCGTCGAGTACCTGTTCGCGCATGGCCTGCAGGCGTGCGCGGAAGAACTCGAGCTGCTGCGGGTTCATGTAAGCCTCCTCGGGCATCGCGAGGAGCTCGTCTTCGGTGCGTGGGATGTTATGGATCGTCTCGCTCATGGCGTTATACTATAACGTTACTGATGCACGGTCACAACGGCCCCGCGCCGGTGACCCGACCCTTGCGGGAGACACCATGGATTCAGCCAGCGAACACTCGAGCACCGACCTGCCGGACGTGGCGACCGGGACGTCGCGTCGCGCCTCGACCCTGGACTGGGTGGGCATGGAGCGCATTGCACTGCCACTGCAGGTGGCAGGACAGCCGGTCGCCGCGCGCGCCGATGCCGGGGTCAGTCTCGACGACCCGGAGGTCCGCGGCATCCACATGTCGCGGCTGTATCTGGCTCTGCGCATGCTGATCCACCGCGAACTGGACTGCGCGCGGCTGGGCCACGTGCTGGATGCGTTCCTCGAGTCGCACGAGGGGCTTTCGGGGCGCGCCGCGCTCTCGCTGGAGGGCGAGGCGTTACTGGAGCGCCCGGCGATGGTCAGCCCCCTGGCGGGCTGGAAGGCGTATCCGTTCCGGGTGGATGCGGAGAAGGACCGCAATGGCATGCAGATCCGGTTCGCGGTCGAGATCGGGTATTCGTCGACCTGCCCGTGTTCCGCCGCACTGGCCCGCCAGGCGATTCAGGAGCGCTACGACCGCGATTTCGGCGCGAAATCGCCCGTCCCGGATCAACTGCGCGCATGGCTGGGCAGCGAGGCCGGCATCATGGCGACACCCCACAGCCAGCGCAGCCGGGCGTGGGTGGAGGTGGGCGTGCGGCCGGATGCCGAGACCTTTCCGTTCCGCTTCGTGGTCGATCGGGTCGAGCAGGCGCTGGGTACCGCGCTGCAGACGGCCGTCAAACGGGCGGACGAGCAGGCGTTCGCTGTGGCCAACGGTGCGAACCCGATGTTCTGCGAGGATGCCGCGCGGCGACTCGACGAGGCCCTGGAGGCCCCGTTCGGGGCGCGCGGTTACCGCATCCATGTGCGCCACGAGGAGAGCCTGCATGCGCACGATGCGGTGGCGCGGGTCGAGCGGCCGCCGCGCGGGGCCTGAGGCCGTGCAGCAGGGCTATGCCCGTTCTCCGGCCTGCTCCCCGGCCTGACCGTGGAAACGCTGCAGCGGGTCCTCGAAGCTGCGGTGACGGTCGGCCATGGGCTCCGCCGAGATCAGATAGTCGGCACCGTACTTGAGGCCTTCCTTCTGCCGGGCCATCGGCAGGGCGCGGGCGCGCAGCTGCTCGATGTAGCCACGCATGGACTCGGCGGTCTCCGGATCGGTGAAATGATCCAGTTGTCGCAGCGCGAGGTCGAGCTGCCCGTTCACGAAGCGTTCGCGGTAGCGGATCGGGAAGTAGCGCGTCTCCATCACCCGGAAGCCCGCCTGGCCCAGCTGGCGGAGCACCCAGGGCGAGGGATACTCGCGGTATGGCATGCTGCCGCTGAGCAGCAGGCAGGCATCGCGGACGCGGCCGATCTCGCGCACCAGGCGTCCGGCCTCGGTGTCGGGTTCGCTGGGCACGTAGGGTTCCACGCCGATGATGTATAGCCGCTGGCCGACATGCGGACGGATGCGGTGCAGGGCCTGCTCCTGCCAGTAGGGAGAGAAACCCTCGATGGCACCGATGAAGTAGTCCAGCAGGACGGTGTCGAAACGTTCGCCGTACAGCAGGTGTTCGGAGTGCCAGTTGCCCACCAGCACGCGGTCCTGTGGCCGGCGCCGGTCGCCCGCCGCCTCCTGCACCGTGCGCGCCATGTTCTGCGAGGCGGTGATGGCGGTCCAGCGTTCGGTGTCGAGCGCGGTGATCCACTCGATGGACTTGCGGCCGGTCCCGGCATCGAGAAAGCTGCCCCAGGGCAGCGATCCCTGCATCTGCTCGATGGCCTGAAAGATCGGCGAGCTCGTGCCCGAGCCCTGCGGCTTTTCACTCATGGTGTTTCCTTTGTTGCAGAGGTCCGGAGAATCAGGCAGCGCGCCGCAGGGCCGCGCCCGCCCGCGCCAGCAGCGCGAGCAGCAGTAGCACGACCACCAGTACCGGGGCGAAGGGCTGGTCCAGCGGCAGGCTGATGGTCCAGGCGACGAGGAAGCCTGCGATCGCCAGGCCCTGGCTCCACAGCAGCGCACCCGTCAGGCCGCGGGCCAGAAACGCCGCCCCCCAGGCCGGCAGCAGCAGGGTGGCCAGCGCCGCGGGCATGCCCAGCACCATGCTCCCGAGGACGATCACGGCAACCAGCCATGCGGTCTCCAGCCAGCGCGCGATCGCCGGCGGTGCCGGCGCGGCGGACACGTCCGGGGCCAGCTGGGCGTGCAGCCAGACCCGGCGCAGCCAGGGCCACAAGACCGCGCTGGCCACCGCGGCGACCAACACCGCGATCAGCTCGTTCGGGCCGGCGAAATACAGCTGCCCCTCCGCCCACGCGGCGGCGGCAAGGCTCGCCTGCGAGAAGTTGGCCGCCAGCAGGGTGACCGCGGCCAGTCCGCCCAGGAACAGCGCCAGCGGCAGGCGTTCGGCATCGCGGACACGCTGCAGCAGGGCCATCACCCCGGCCCCCAGGGCCAGCGCGACCGGCAGCACCGGCCAGTGCAGGACCGAGGCCAGCACGCCACCGGCGGCGGCCCACTGGCCCAGCGCCAGCGCCTGCCAGACCGAGCCGCGCAGGAACAGGCCACTGCCGGCCAGCGCCAGCACCAGCGTGATCAGGAATCCGGCCACGAAAGGCGTCAGCAGCAGATCAGTCATGGGCGTCGAGGTAGTCCTGCAGGGGGTGGCGCTCCACGCCGAGGGTGCCCAGCAGTTCGTCGTCGTGGCTGGTCATCACCAGAGTGGTACTCGCGGGCAGGGCGGTGATGAGTTCTATCGCATCGGCGCGGACCTCGGCGTCCAGGTGGTTGGCGGGCTCGTCCAGCAGCACCAGGTGGGGGCGGCCGGTGTCGGCGCCGGTCTCCGCTGGCGCCAGTACGGAGGCCAGGCGCAGGAGCTGCCACTGGCCGCCGCTGAGGTGGTCCAGACGCCGGCGCAGCAGTGCCCGGATGCGAGGGTGTTCGGGCACGCGCGTACCCATGGCCCGGAACCAGTCGTGTCCGGACAGGGGCCATGGGTGCGGGCGCGGATGATCCTGAGCCAGCAGGCTGATGCGGGTGCCGGGGGCGGTGGTGAGCCGCCCCCCGTGCACCCGCGCCTGCCCCGTCAGGCATTTGAGCAGCAGCGACTTCCCGGACCCGTTGGGCCCGGTGATCGCCCAGCGTGCCCCGCCCGGGACCGCCAGACTGAGCGGCCCGAGGACGGGGCGGTCGAATCCCGGGCGCGCGGCCCGGGCCTCGATGACGGGGGAGTCGGACATCCGCGCAGCCTAGCGCGTGCGGAAGGTGGATGCCCAGGTTTCCATCAGCTCGAGGTAGCCATCCAGCCCGGCATCCTGCGGCGGATCCAGCGGGACCGCGTGGCTGTCCCAGCCGAGCTCGCGTTCGAGGAACTCGGCCCCGCGCGGCGGCTGGAACTCGGCGTACAGCACGTGGCCGTCCATGCCTTCCAGTTCGCCAACCAGGCTTTGCAGGTGACGCCCGGTGGGCGGAATGCCCGGGGCCGGTTCGAGGTAGCCGACGACATTGGCGGGCAGCCACTCCTCGAGATAGTCGAGATCCTCGTGATAGACCACGATGTTCTGGTCGGGTGCCAGTTCACTGGCGAGATGCTCGGCATGCTCGCGCAGCCGTTGTGCCGTCTCTTCCGCGCGTTCGCGGTAGACGTCCGCATTGGCCGAATCGAGCTCCGCGAGCCGTTCGCCCAGGGCCAGGCCGACCTCCGCCATGCGCAGGGGGTCGGTGTTGAAGTGCGGATTGCCCTCTTCATGGACGTGGCCCATGTTGGGCCCGTCCTGGGTGATGGAACGACGCAGCTCGACCTTGCCGGCGGCATAGAAATGCCCGCGCTGGCCCTCGTTGATGGCCGGGTTGGACGCGCCACGGGTGGCGGCCGGCAGCCAGCCTTCCTCCAGACCGGCGCCCAGTTCCAGCAGCAGGTCGGCGTTGCGCATCGCGGCCATGAAGCTGGGCCGTGCATCCAGATAATGGGCGTCGCGATCGGGGGGAGCGAGCACGCGTACGCTCGTCTGCTCGCCGCCGATCTCGCGCGCCAGCGCGCCGAGGCTGGAGGTGGTCGCGACGACGTTCAGTTCACTGGCGGCGGCCTGCCCCGGCAGCGTAAGGGCGGCGAGCAGTGCCAGCCCCGAGAGGCCGGCGGTTGCGAAGGTTTTCGGGATCGGTTGTTTCAACATGCTGGGCTCCTTGAAGCGGCCGGATCAGAAGCGGTGGGCGCCGTGGGCGCCAAGGGCGACGTTGACCTGGAACAGGAATTCCAGTCCCCGATCACGGTCCCCGTGGTCGTCGACAAAGTCGTTCTGCGTCAGCTGGGCGCGCAGGAATACCGGCTCCACCGGACGGAAGGTGACCTGGGCCGAATGGCGGTACGAGGTATCGAAGGACGGGATGGTGGTATCTTGGCCGTCACGCTCGATGCGGCCGTCATTGGTCAGGCCCAGTGCCTCGGTCCGCAGGCCGGCCTCCCAGCGGGGCGCGAAGCCGTAGACGCCCTGTACGTATAGGCCGTCCTGCTTGGACTTGCCGCTACCCTCGATGCCATGGCGTTCATGGTCGGTATCAAACTGTCGGCGCTGGTAATCGAGGTCGACCTCGCGGTAGAAGTACTCGCCCTGTACGCGCCAGTCGCCATGGCCGTAGGCGCGTCCGGAACTGTACTTGTACACCGCGTCCAGGCCGGCGAACCACGCATCACCATCCCACTCCTCGAGGCCGGAACCATGTTCGGTTTCCTCTTGCCAGGTGTTGGCATAGCCACCGGAGACACCGAACTGGGCCGCATGATCCGGACCCAGTTCCGGGCCGAACTTGGCGAACGCGGTGATCAGGCGGGGCCCGGACACATCGGAGAATGAAGAGTGGATTTCGTTGGGCGGATCGTCATCGTCGGAGTGAGAGCCGCCACCCCCCTCGTACGGGATAAAGCTGTTGTCACCCTGCAGGAGCTCGATACCCAGCTGGGTGTAGGTCGCGGTCGGCGCGACCCAGGTGGCCTGTACGCCGGTCTCCTGGATGCCATGGTTGCCGAACAGGTATTCGTTCACCAGCGGACGGTCGACGAAGTCCCAGTCGTGGACGTGGCGGCTGTTGATGTAGCCGATCTCCGACAGGAACTTGCCCGCTTTCAGCTGGAGGCCGGCCGGCAGGGCGCGGGTGGTCAGATAGGCCTCTTCGATCTCGATGTCGTCCTCGTCGAAGCCAACCATCAGGGTACCGTCCAGCAGGCCGCCCAGGCTGGCTTCGAACACCAGTTCGTTGTGGCCGAGATTGAAGCCGTCGTCGAAGGAATGGTCGTGGTCGTGATCATGCCCGTGGCCATGGTCGTGTCCGTCGTCGAACCCGGCGGGTTCGTGGATCCCTTCGCTCATCTCATTGTAGTAGATCCCTTCCAGGATCAGCGAGATATCCATTCCCCAGTCCGATCCCGAATCGTCCGGGGCCTGGGCGACGGCCAGGGCCGGCGTGGCGCAGGCCAGCACGGTCAGGCCCGTCAGGGCATTGCGGTGGTGTCGTGGGTGCAGCATGAGTCTTCTCCCCTGGATGAGTCTGGCGTGTCCTCACGCACGGCCATACCGACGTTATGGAATAACGTGAGCGGACAAGAACGATATAATGTAACGGTATGCGGACACAAGGGACCCCGGGCCGGCACGGGAGAATGCACGCGGGCGACAAGAAAAAGCCGCCCGGGACAACGGGCGGCGAAACGCAGCGGAGGTGGAGGGACGGGGAAGCGAACAGGTCCCGTCCCGGCGACACGCCAGTGTCCGACAACAATCGCGTATCTGAATGCGAATTATACGCATCTGCGTTCAGATGTCAACGAGTCAACGGGGGTGGGAGGTGTGTCAGGGCGCCGGGGCGCCCAGTCCGGCCAGGCGGAAGGCTTCTGCCCAGCGTTCGAGCTTGGCCTCGAGATCGAGGCGGGCATTGGCCGGGCTGGTGGAGGGCAGGCGCACCGCGGTCACGCCCAGCGCCCGGGTCTCGCGGATGCGGCGGGCACTTTCCGCGCCGTTGTGCACGATCAGGCGCAAGTCGGGGGCTTCGCGCGTCAGCCGGCCGAGGTCGTTGGGCTGCGGGTTGCGGATGGCGCTGTCGAGACTGCCTTCGCGTGCGCAGGCGCCGTAGATGTCCCACAGCCCGACCCCGCAGTCGAGCAGGCGGGCGTAGCGCTCGGGCCAGGGCAGCTCCGGGAACGGCGGGCCGAGGATGCGCGCCATGATCGGCCAGAACTGGTTGCGCGGATGGGCGTAATAGGCGGCCGCCTCCAGCGAGGCGACCCCGGGGAAGCTGCCCAGCACCACGGCCCGGGTATCCGCGCGCAGCACGGGCTCGAACGCCCGCAACACCGGACTGGAAAGCGGCACGGTCATCCCCGGAGCATTCCGGCGAGCCGGATCAGGTCGGCTGGCAGTCGCGGCACAGGCCGTGGAGTTCCACGGTTCGGGTCTCGATGGCGAAGCCCGTCTCGGCCGCGGCGGCGTCCAGGGCGTGGCTGGCGGTGTCCGGGGTGTGGAACTCGATGATCCGGCCGCAGCCGTCGCAGATCATCAGTGCGGATTCGTGGCGTTCCCCGGGGTGGCTGCAGGCGACGAAGCCGTTGAGGCTCTCGATGCGGTGGATCAGCCCCTGTTCCAGCAGGAAGGCGAGCGTGCGGTAGACCGTCGGCGGCTTGATGCTGCGGTCCTCGGATGACAGGGCGTGGATCAGGTCGTAGGCCTTGATCACGCCGTCGGTGCGCAGGATCTGTTCCAGGATGCGCCGACGCTGCTCGGTCAGGCGCGCGCCACGGCGGGTGCAGACGCGTTCGGCGTCGTCCAGGGCCTGCCGGATCGCGGTGTCGTCGGGGACGGGTGCCTGAGAAGCCGTACTCATGGGGCCAGCTTAAGCAAACCGGGCGTGGCGTGCACGCGGCCGCGTCGGATCGGGGGGTTGGAGCTCATTGCAGCAGTGACATCGGAGGGGCCTCCGCGTCCGCGTCTTCCCCGGGGTCGTGGTGGTGGTAGACCACACAGTTGCGCCCGGCGCGCTTCGCCTCGTAGAGGGCATTGTCCAGGCGTTTGAGCAGGGTGTCGGGGTCGTCTTCGCGGTGAAAGATGGTGACCCCGAGGCTGACGGTGACTTCGCCCGCGGCCCCGACCGGCGTCGAGGCGACCTCGCGACGCATCCGCTCGGCCATCCGGCGGGTGCCCTCCGGCCCGGTTTCGGGCAGCAGCACCACGAATTCCTCGCCGCCCCAGCGGGCCAGGAAATCCGAGCGCCGCAGGGTGTCGGCGATACGGCGTGACAGCTCCACCAGTACGTGGTCTCCGACATCGTGCCCATGGGTGTCGTTGAGACGCTTGAAGTGGTCGATGTCGAACAGGATGGCGCCCGCGTCGCTTCCGTAGCGTCGCGTACGGGCCAGCGCCCGCTCCAGCTCCGCATCGAAGCGCTGGCGATTGTACAGCCCGGTCAGGCGGTCGGTGGTGGCCTCCCGTTCCAGTTCCGCCTCCAGACGCTTCTGCTCCGAGATGTCGTGGAACACGGCCACGTAGTACTCGAGCTGGCCGGCGCTATCGTGGACCGCGTTGATGCTTTCCCACTGGGGATACACGGTCCCGTCGCGGCGGCGGTTCCAGATCTCGCCTTCCCAGTGCCCGTTGTGCTGGAGTTCCGTCCACATCCGGTTGTAGAACTCCAGGTCCTGGTAGCCGGACTGCAGGATGCGCGGGTTCTGGCCCAGGATCTCGTCCTCCTCGTAACCCGTGATGCGGGTGAAGGCGGGGTTGGCGCGCAGGACCCGCCCGCGGGGGTCGGTCACCAGGATTGCCTGGGCACTGTCGAAGGCGGCGGCCATCAGGCGCAGTTCCCGCTGGCTGCGATAGCGTTCCATCGCGTAATGGAGGGTGCGCGCCAGCAGGGTGGGCTGCAGGTCATCCTTGGGCAGGAAGTCCTGGGCCCCGAGGCGGATCGCACCGGTGCCGGTGCCCCGCTCCTGGTGGCCGGTCATCACCACCACCGGCACGCGTGCCCGGGTCGCCAGCAGTCCGCGCAGGGTGTCCAGACCCTGCGAATCGGGCAGGCCCAGATCCAGCAGGGCGATACTGAAGGGGCGGTCCTCCAGCAGCTGCAGCGCCTGGTCCAGGCGCGTGGCGCGTTCCACTACATAGCCGGGGCCGGAGGCTTCCTCCAGCAGGTCCTCGACCAGGTCGGCGTCGGCCGGATTGTCCTCGACCAGCAGGAGACGATGCGGGGTCACGGGCACCTCCGGGACGGGTCCGACGGGGGCAGGTCCGCACGCGAGGGCAGGCAGACGGTGTCGATCCAGAAATCGCCCAGGCTGCCGATCAGGTCGAGGAATTCGTCAAAATCCACCGGCTTGGTCAGGAAGGCATTGGCTCGATGGGAGTACGAGTGCACGATGTCATCCGGTGCCGAGGAGGTGGTGAGAACCACGATCGGCAGGGTCTGCAGCTGCGGATCGTTCTTGACCGCGGCCAGCACCTGACGGCCGTCCATGCGGGGCATGTTGAGATCCAGCAGCAGCAGGTCGGCCCGGGGTGCGTCGGCGTACGGACCCTCACCGCGCAGATACGCCATCGCTTCCACCCCGTCGCGTACCGGGCGCAGGTCGGCCGAGAATTGATGGTGCTCGAAGGCCTCTTGCAGCAGCTCGACGTCTTCCGGCGAGTCTTCGGCGAGCAGGATGGTGACGGGTCTCATCGGGTTCCGGTTCCGCGGTGGCAAGCCTCAAGGTGCGCGTAGTCTAGCGACGGGATCGTGGCCGATGCGATTGTCCGCATCTACGCGCTGGAGTTCAGGGGGCACCGGCCGCATCCGCTGACTGCCGCGGCAAGGTGAAGCGAAGCGTCGTGCCGTGGCCCTCGCCGTCGGACTCGGCCCGAATCCGTCCGCCGTGGCGCTCGACGATTCGCCGGGCCAGCGCCAGCCCGGCGCCGGTGCCCGCGTACTCGCCACGGCCGTGCAGGCGCTGGAAGACCTGGAAGATGCGTCCGATCTGTTCCGGATCGATGCCGATGCCGTTGTCGCTCACCCGGATCTCCCAGTGATCGCCCCGGTCCGTGCAGCCCACGTGGATCTCCGGGGTGGCTTCGGGAGCGCGGTACTTGATGGCGTTGGACAGCAGGTTCTGGAACAGCCGCATCAGCTGGCCGGCGTCCCCCTGCACCGTGGGCAGTGCCTCGCGGGTGATGCGGGCCCCGCTGTCCGCAATCGCGGCCTGCAGATTGTCGCTGGCGTCGTCCAGTGCGCGGTCCAGCGCCACCGGCGCGAAGGCCTCGCCCATGCGCTGAACACGGGAGTACTCCAGCAGGTCCTGGATCATTTGCCGCATGCGCGCGGCTGCGTCGGTGGCGGTGTCGATGTAGCGCCGGGCCTTGTCGTCCAGGGCGTCGGCATGGCGTCGCTCCAGCAGCCCGAGGTAGCTGTTGATGATGCGCAGCGGTTCCTGCAGGTCGTGCGAGACCGCATAGGCGAACTGCTCCAGCTCCGCATTGGAACGTTCCAGTTCCATCTCGATGCGCTTGCGCTCGGTGATGTCGCGGATGATCGTCGAGGTCTGGGCGATCGCACCGTCCGCGTCGCGATGGATCAGCACCACCTGCGACGCCGGTCGTTCGCGGCCCTCGGCGTCCAGCAGAGCGGTCTCCCCCTGCCACAGGCCGTGTTCCATCGCGGCCGGCAGGGCCTCCGTGCGGACGCGCTTCAGCGCCCAGGGCGGGTGAACGCGCTCGATCGTGCCTTCCACGGTGTCCATCTCGCGCGGCAGGCCGGCGCGGTTCCAGCCGGTCTCGGGGTCCCAGTGGTCGGCGAGCTCGGGCTCCGGCAGGCCCATCAGCCGGCGGCCGGCGGCGTTGAGATAGAGCATCGCCCCGTCCGGGCCGTGCATCGAGACCACGTCCGGGGTGCTGTCGAGGATCGAGACCAGACGCCGCAGGCTGTCCTCCAGCTGGCGTTGTTCGGTGATGTCCTGCACCGTGCCCAGCATGCGGATCGGCTGGCCGGTGTCGTCGAATTCGGTGTGGCCGCGTTCCCGAACCGTGCGAATCTCGCCGTCCGGTTGCACCACGCGATGCACGATGTCGTAAGGATCGCCGGCGAAGGAGGTCTCCAGCGCGGCCTGTACTGCCGCGCGGTCATGCGGGTGGACCGCTTCCATGAAGGTTTCGTGGGTGACCGGGCCGTCCTCGGGCCGGCGGCCGAAGATGCGGTAGATCTCGTCCGACCAGCGGATCTCGTTGACTCGGAAATCCGAGATCCAGCTGCCCATGCGCGCGATCCGCTGCGCCTGGTTGAGTTCCGCCTCGCGCTGACGCAGCGCCTGCTCGGCCGCGACCCGGGTGCTGATGTCCACCAGCACGCCGTTCCAGACCGTGCTGCCGTCGTCCTGACGTTCCGGGGTGGCTCGGCCGTCCAGCCATACCTCGCCCCGTTGCGGGTGCCGCACGCGGAAGCGCAGCTGCCAGGGTTCGAGGTTCTCCCGCGAACGGGCCGTACTGGCGAGGACTGCCTCCACGTCCTCCGGATGGATGCGCGAGAACATGCGCGCGGCATCCCCGGCGGCCTCCGCGGCGGGCAGACCGGTGAGCCGCTCCAGGCCCTCGCCAAAATACGGGAAGCTGGCGTTGCCGTCGGTGTCCTCGCGGTATTGATACAGGGCGCCGGGCAGGTGTCGGGCGATGGTCCGCAGCCGGGTCTCGTTCTCCACGCGCTCGCTGATGTCCTGGAAGGACACCACCGCCCCGGTCGGCTCGCCCTCGGGGCCATGCAGGGGGGCGGCGTAGACCAGCACCGGGAAGGCGTGTCCGTCGGCGCGCCAGAATGTGTCTTCCCAGGCCTCCAGCGGCTCGCCGGTCTGCAGCACGCGGTAGATGGGGCAGTTCTCCAGCGGATAGGGACGCCCGTCGGCATGGCTGTGATGGGAGGTCGCATGGGATGGCAGGCCCAGGGCGTCAGCCTCGCGTTCGAAGCCGAGCAAACGGCATGCCGCCGGATTCAGGAAGGTGTATCGGCCTTCGCGGTCCAGGCCGAACACCCCCTCGGCAAGGCTCTCCAGCAGCTGGTTCCGGAATGCCTCGGCTGCGCGGATCGCGGAGATCTCGTGGAGGATGGTGGAATAGCGCCGCACCGCGCCGGAGTCATCGTGATGCGCCACGATGGTCTGGGACACCGGGATCAGGCTGCCATCCGCCGTCCGAATTTCCGTCTCGCCGCGCCACACGCCATCGCGTGCCGCGGTCGGCAGGGCCTCTTCGCGTACTCGCCGAGCTGCGGACGCGGGATGGAAATCATTGATCGTGCGTACGCCCGACTTTGCCCGGTCGGTCAGGCCCAGGACTCGGTCGAACGCTGGGTTCTGGTACAGGATGTAGCCCTCGGCGTCGGCCATGCCGATCAGGTCGGGGGTGGCCTCGAGGATCTGCAGCAGCTCGCGGTGTTCGCGTTCCGCCCGGTGGTGCTCGGTGACATCGTGGATGATGGAGTGCAGGTACTGCTTGCCGCGCAGCCACACCGGACCGGAGTAGACCTCCACGTCGCGGATGTCGCCGCCGGCCACCCGGTGGCGGAAGCGGAAATACAGCCGTTCTTCCGCCGCTGCACGTTCCATTTCCGCGCGCACCTCCGCGGCGGAGAGGGTGTTGATCTCCTGGATATGTCGGCCTTTCAGCTCATCGACCGACCAGCCATAAAAGGCTGCGGCGGCCGGGTTGGCGTCCACGATGCGCCCGTCATCGGGGTCGATCAGCAGCTTCACGGCCACGTTCCCGGTGAAGGTCTGCTGATAGAAGTGCTGCAGCTCGTCGTGCTCGGTCTCGGCAGCCTTGCGCGCGTCGATGTTGGTGGCGGTGAGGGCCAGGCGCGGGGTGCGGTCATTGGCGTCGGGCAGGCGGCTCAGCGCCAGCTCCACCCACACCGGCGGTCCCTGCCGGGGGAGCACGCGGCATTCGCCGTGCCACTCGCCGGTGTCGCGGTGAATCAGCGAACGGATCGCGGCCGTTACCTGGTCCGCCTCGGAGGACGTCACCCACTCCGTCAGCGCCTGTCCGGAGAGGGTGTCCGCTTCCCGGCCCAGCAGTCCGCACAGGTGCCGGTTGGCTGCGTGCAGGCAACCATCGGCGTCCACCACGGCCATACCGACCGGGGCGTGTTCGAAGAAGGCGGATTGCATGTGCTCGGGATCCATGGCGCGTAACCCGCCGCTGGTCGGCCGGCGGGTCGGGAACGGTGGCGCCAATTCTGCCACGCGGCGCCTGCCCGCACGAAGCCGGCCCCGGTGTCAGTCGTCGTGGCGTTCGTGTGGCACGGGTCCGAGGCCGACCGGTACACAGCCGAAGTGCGCGGCGGCCCACGCGGCCCGTGACGCCGGGGGCTCATCGCTGACCTTCGCCACGCGTTCGTCCACCGCCTGCAGACGCGGTTGCAGGCCCTGTCCGTTGGCGATCTGGATCGCCAGTCCGGGGCGGGCATTGAGTTCCAGGATCAGAGGGCCGCGGTGGCGGTCGATCACGACGTCCACGCCCAGATAGCCGAGTCCGCTGAGTTCACGGCAGCCCGCGGCCAGTTCCATCAGCTTGTCCCAGCCCGGGATGGCGAGATCCACCAGGCTGGCCTCGGTATCCGGGTGAACCCGGATCGGCTGGTTGTGCTGGACACCGCCGAGGGTCGCGCCGCTGGCCAGGTCGATGCCGGTCCCCACCGCACCCTGGTGGAGATTGGCCTTGCCATCCGACTCCTGGGTCGGCAGGCGCAGCATCGCCATCACGGGATAGCCGCGATAGACCACGGTGCGGATATCCGGGACCCCGGTATGTGCGACCTCCGTGAAGACCTCGGAGAATTGCACCCGTTCCTCGATCAGTGCGGCATCCGGCCGCCCGCCGAGGCTGTACATCCCGGACAGAATCCCGGATATGTGGTCCTGCAGCCCGTTGCTGTCGAGCATGCGTCCGCTGGCCTTGCGCATGCGCTCGCCACGCCAGCCGGTGACCACCAGGATGCCGTCGCCGGCCGCCCCGTGGGCCGGCTTGATGACGAAGCCTTCGGTCTGCTCCTGCAGGGTGTCCGCGAGCCTGCGCAGCTGGTGGTGGCTGTGGATCACCCCGATCAGGCCGGGGACCGCCAGTCCGGCCTCGGTGGCCAGCTGCTTGGTCAGGCGCTTGTTGTCCACCCTCGGGTAATGCCGCCGCGGGTTGTGCTCGGCGATGTAACTGGCGTTGCGCGCGTTCATGCCGAGGATGCCCTGGCGACGCAGGGTGGAAGGGCGCACGAAGCGGGGCCACCAGCCGGCCATCAGTCGTTTCGCCTCAGGGCATCCTGCATCCGGCCGAAGCGGAACAGTTCGGTCAGGCGATAGCCGGTATAGCGTCCCAGCAGCAGGGTCACGGCGAGGATGACCAGCAGCAGCTCGGGGAACACGAACAGCAGGTGTTCGAGCTGGCGACTGGCCATCAGGCCATAGGCCGCGGCGGCCACGATCAGGCTGCCGACCCCCTGGGAGATCGCATCCGCCGGGCCGTGTTCCTCCCACACGACCGACATGCGTTCGATGGTCATGGCCAGGATCACCATCGGGAACAGCGACAGGGCCAGCGCGCGTTCCAGCCCCAGATGGTGGGCCAGGATCGAGAGCGCCAGCATCAGCATGATCACCACGCTCACCACCGCGGCCAGGCGCGGCACCAGCAACAGTCGCAGGTGTTCCAGATAGAAGCGGACCGCCAGCCCCAGCGACACGATCAGGGTGAACAGGATGATCCCGGCCAGCAGCTGAGTCTCGCGGAACGACAGGGCAATGAGCACCGGCATGAAGGTGCCGAAGGTCTGGATACCGACCACGTTGCGCAGCAGCACGATGATCATCGCCCCCAGCGGAACCATCAGCAGCACGCGGTAAGTGTTCTGCGTGCCCAGCGGCAGCTCCAGTGGCGAGAAATCGAGGATCCGGGTGTCCATGGTCTCTCCCAGGCGCTGGGCGGTGCCCACTGCGTCCTGCACGCTGCGGGTCACCGAGAAGCGCAGTTCCTCGTCGCTGCCATTGTCGATGTCCAGCAGCGGCGAGTCGCCGTGACTCCACACCACCACGTTCTCGGGATAGTCCACGCTGCCGTCCAGCGGGTGGATGGGCACCCAGCGCTCGGTGTCGTGTACCTCCAGCCAGGTCTCCGGCTCGATGTTGCGCTGGCCTTCACGCAGCGGGATGACGGTGACCGCGCGGGCCGGAATGCGGGCGACGGAAAGCAGGTCGATCAGGGTCTGCGTGCGCAGTTCGCGGTCGCCCCCGTCCATCACGAACAGCGACGCGTTGCCGTTGGCATCCCCGCTGGCGAGATCCCGGGTCAGCACCGTGGCGAAGCTGCGGATGCCGGAGGACCGTTCGCGGGCATGCTGGACCAGCGCACCGGCAGCGGAGTCGAAGGGTTCTTCCCACTCGCGCGGCGCCACCGGTCCGGGGTAGTCCTCGTCATCGCGGTCGCCGCCATCGCGGTAGAGCGTGGTGCGATAGTACAGTGTCTGTTCTCCCCGGGGCTCGCGCGAGGTCCACTGGGCGATGCGGTCATCGCGGGCCTGGGAGGTGGTCAGGCCATAGCCGCGGGAGACGAAATTCTCATCGAGGCGGGCGTAGTTGGGCAGGCGCTCGGGGATGCGCAGCCGGACGTCGGTCGCGCCGCCGGTCGGCTGGTAACGGATGCGCGCTTCGACCAGCCAGGTATCGGCCATGGCGCCGGGTTGCAGCGGCATATCGAGCGCCGTGACCTTGTAATAGAAGATGCCCAGACCCGTGCCCAGCAGGAGCAGGATCAGCAGCGGCAGATGCAGGCGTCTCATTCGGCGTTGTGGCCTGGTTCAGCGTCCTCGGGGCAGTCCGGTGCCCGCAGGTGCTCGTTGCCCGAGTCCACCAGGACGTGCCCGGCCATGTGGCTGCGCCCCACCAGCAGCTGGTAGGTGAGCTGTGTGCGGTCGACCAGGGTGGTTTCGGCCTCGATCCGCTGGCCGCCCATGCACAGATCGAGACGCACCACATGGCGTTCGTCGGGGTCGCCACTGTGGCGACGGATGCGGGCGGTGCGCTCGATCGGGCGTTCGAGGGTGATGCGCGCGTCTTCGTCCGCGGGGTCGACCACCTCGAACCGGATCCATTCCTCGTCGTCGCGCTCGAAGGTCTCCTGCTCCAGGGCATTGATCGACGAGGAGGTCGCACCGGTATCCATGCGCGCCTCGAGCACCAGGCCCTCGCCCACAACCGCGACGTCTTCCACGGTCCCGAGGATCTCCATCGTGGTCGGATCCTGCTCCCGCTCCGGCGTATCCCCGGCCTCTGCGGCCAGGGGCAGCGGAACGCTCAGCAGCAGGGCAGCGGAAAAAGCCGGGGCAAGTTTGAGTACACTGGCGGGCAGGCGCATTCAGTCGTCTGTCGTTCGGGGCGGAGTTAACAGAGTGTAATACAAGCGGACGATGAGCACCCGAACGCGATTCACACTGCCGTTATCAAGGAGCTGGCCATGAGCTGGGTGATCGATCTTGCCGACCTGACCATGAACGACGTTGCCGAGACCGGTGGCAAGAACGCCTCGCTGGGCGAGCTGCTGGGGCAGCTGGGGACCGCCGGGGTTCGGGTGCCCGGCGGTTTCGCCACCACCGCGTCGGCGTTTCGCACGTTCCTGGCGCGCGACGGACTGGATGCCCGCATCAAGGAGCGCCTGGCCGGGCTGGATATCAACGACATCGAGGCCCTGCGCGACGCCGGCCGCGAGGTGCGCGGCTGGATCGAGGCCGCCCCGCTGCCCGCGGAGCTGGAAGACGCGATCCGCGAGCATTACGCGAAGCTGGGCGAGGACGTGCCGGTGGCGGTGCGCTCGTCGGCCACCGCCGAGGACCTGCCCGAGGCCTCGTTCGCCGGCCAGCAGGAGACCTTCCTCAACGTGCGCGGCATCGATGCGCTGCTGCAGCGGGTGCGCGAGTGCTTCGCCAGCCTGTACAACGACCGTGCCATCGCCTACCGCGTGCACAACGGCTTTGCCCACGACGAGGTGGCGCTGTCCGCCGGGGTGCAGCGCATGGTGCGCTCGGACATCGGCGCCTCCGGGGTCATCTTTACCCTCGACACCGAAACCGGCTTCCGTGACGCAGTGTTCATCACCGGCGCCTGGGGCCTGGGCGAGACCGTGGTGCAGGGGTCGGTGAACCCCGACGAATATCAGGTGTACAAGCCGGCGCTGGCCGCCGGCAAGCGCGCGGTGATCGGCCGCACGCTGGGCACCAAGGCGATCCGCATGGTGCTGACCGAGGACGGCACGCAGACCGAGGATACCCCGGAAGAGCTGCGCCGGCGTTTCTGCCTGTCGGATGCCGACGCCGAGCAGCTGGGCCGTTTTGCGGTGGCGATCGAGCAGCACTACGGCCGGCCGATGGACATCGAGTGGGCGCAGGACGGCGAGACCGGCGAGCTGTTCATCGTGCAGGCGCGCCCGGAGACGGTGGAGAGCCGGGTGGAGATCGGCGGCGGCGAGACCTACCGGCTGGGCGAACACGAGGCCGAGCCGCTGGTGACCGGGCGTGCGATCGGCTCACGCATCGGCAGCGGCGTGGTGCGGGTGCTCGAGTCGCCCGACGAGATGCACCGCATGGAAGAGGGCGACATCCTGGTGGCGGACATGACCGATCCCGACTGGGAGCCGATCATGAAGCGCGCCGCGGCCATTGTAACCAACCGCGGCGGGCGTACCTGCCACGCGGCGATCATCGCGCGCGAGATGGGCGTGCCGGCGGTGGTCGGCTGCGGCGATGCCACCGAAAAGCTGAGCGACGGCTTCGAGGCCACGGTGTCCTGCGCCGAGGGCGACGACGGCTACGTGTACCCGGGGCACATCCCCTTCGAGGTGGAGCAGGCCAGCCCGGAGGAGCTGCCGGAGCTGCCGCTCAAGCTGATGCTCAACGTCGCCAACCCCGGGCGTGCCTATGCCTTCTCGCAGCTGCCGCACGCGGGCATCGGCCTGGCGCGGCTGGAGTTCATCATCAACGGCACCATCGGCGTGCATCCGCTCGCGCTGCTGGACTATGCCGAGGATCCGCAGCGGCTGGAGCCGGCGGTGCGCGAACGGATCGCCGAGCGCCTGCACGGCTTCGATGACGGCCCGCGCGAATTCTTCGTGCGCAAGCTGTCGGAAGGGCTGGCGACCCTGGCGGCGGCCTTCGCGCCGGAGCCGGTGATCGTGCGGCTGTCGGACTTCAAGTCGAACGAATACGCGCATCTGATCGGCGGGACCGGCTACGAGCCGGAGGAGGAGAACCCGATGCTGGGGTTCCGCGGGGCCTCGCGCTACCGCGCCTCGGTGTTCCGCCCGGCGTTCGCGATGGAATGCGAGGCGCTGCGCCGGGTGCGTGACGAGATGGGCCTGGACAACGTGCAGATCATGGTGCCGTTCGTGCGCACCCTGAAGGAGGCGGACGACGTCCTGCAGGTGCTGGAGGAGGAAGGCCTGAAGCGCGGCGAGAACGGCCTGAAGGTCGTGATGATGTGCGAGATCCCGTCCAACGCCCTGCTGGCGGATGCCTTCCTCGAACGTTTCGACGGGTTCTCCATCGGCTCCAACGACCTGACCCAGCTGACGCTGGGCGTGGACCGTGACTCCGGGCTGGTGGCGGACTCCTTCGACGAGCGCGACGATGCGGTGAAGCAGCTGCTGGCGCTGGCCATCCAGGCGGCGCGGCGGAAGGACAAGTACGTGGGGATCTGCGGTCAGGCGCCGTCGGACTACCCCGAGCTGGCCGGCTGGCTGATGGAACAGGGCATCGACTCGCTGTCGCTCAATCCGGATGCGCTGATCTCCACCTGGAAGAGTCTTGCGCAGCTGCGCCAGGCCGGCGGCCAGGGCTGAACGATGGGCGCCGGCGACCCGGGCGAACCCCGCTGCCCGCAGGTCTATCTGGTATCTGACGGTACCGGCATCACTGCGGAGACCCTCGCGCGGTCGCTGTTCACCCAGTTCCCGGCGCTGGCGCCGGACTGGCATCGCCTGCCCTTCGTGCAGTCGCCGGGGCGTCTCTCTTCGGCGTTCGCGCGCATCGAACAGGGGCCACAGCCGGCGCTGGTGGTGGCGACCCTGGCGGATGGCCAGCTGCGGGCCCAGCTGGAGCACTGCCCGGTGCCGGTGATCGACGTGCTCGGGGAACATCTGGGACGTCTGGAGGCGATCCTGGGGGCGCAGGCCGAAGCGATGCCGGGGCGGGCCCACGGGCGCGGCGATGCCGAACGTTACGACCGCCGGATCGATGCCCTCAACTACACCCTGGCGCACGACGACGGCCTGGCCAGTACCGATCTGGCGGTGGCCGACGTGGTGCTGCTGGGGGCATCGCGCTCGGGCAAGACCCCCACCAGCCTGTATCTGGCGATGCACTACGGCCTGTTCGCGGCCAATTACCCGCTGGTGCCGGAGGACCTGGATCACGGCGGGACGCCGCACATGCCGCAGCCCCTGCGCGGGCTGGAAGGACGCATGGTCGGGCTGACCATTCATCCGCAGCGTCTGGCCCAGATCCGCGAGGCGCGGCGCCCGGGCAGCCGTTACGCCAGTCTGGAGCAGTGCCGCTCCGAGACCCGCGCGATCGCGACCTTCCTTGAGGTCTGGGAGATCCCGCAGCTGGACGTGACCGAGCGCTCGGTGGAGGAGATCTCCACCCGGGTGCGCGACCTGCTGGACCCGCCGGCGCGCTGAGCGCGCTTTACGCGGCGTCGGGCAGTCCGAGGCGGGCGAGCCAGTCGGCGGGGTCGCCGTTGCAGACCAGGAATTCGGGGTTCAGCAGGCTGTCGCGGGTGTTGTAGCGCAGGTCGTTGCCGTCGAGGTCGGTGACGCGGCCGCCGGCCGCGCGCACCACCGCGTGGGCGGCGGCGGTATCCCACTCCGAGGTCGGTCCCAGGCGCGGGTAGATGTCGGCGCTGCCTTCGGCGACCAGGCACAGCTTCATCGAGCTGCCGAGGCTGACCAGCTCGTGCGGGCCAAGGCGTTCCAGTACCGCGTTCAGGCGCTCGGCGCCGTGCGAGCGGCTGCCGGCCACCCGGACCGTTTCTTCCGGGGAGCGCGGCGTGGACACGTGGATGGGCGTGCGCGGTGCGTCACCGTCGCGGCGGAAGGCCTCGCCGTCGATCTGCCCGGCGTACAGGCGCTGCAGCACCGGGCACCAGACCACGCCCAGCACCGGTTCGTGGTTGTGGATCAGGGCGATGTTGACGGTGAACTCGCCGCTGCGCTTCACGAACTCGCGGGTGCCGTCCAGCGGGTCGATCAGCCAGTAGGTATCCCACGCGCGGCGGGTTTCGGCCGGGATGTCCTGACCTTCTTCCGACAGCACCGGCCACTGCGGGGCGATCTCGCGCAGACCGTCGCTGATCACGCGATGGGCGGCCAGATCGGCCTCGGTCAGCGGCGAGCGGTCGTCCTTCTCGGTGACGGCAAAGCGGGTCTCGTAGATCTCGAGGATCGCGCGGCCGGCGTCCTCGGCCACGGTGCCGACCTCGTTGAGCAGGGCGGACAGGGCCGCGCCTTCGGGCGCGGCGACGGATGCATTGTCGGTCAAGATCGATTCCTCAGGTGTTCGCGAATCATGTACAGCGCGGCGATGGAGCGGGCCTCGGTGCAGTCTTCGCGCTGCACCAGTTCCTCCAGGGCATCCAGGGGCCAGGGTACGACCTCGATCGCTTCGGGTTCGTCACCTTCGGCGCGCTGCTCGTAGAGGTCCTCGGCCAGGACCAGGTGGGTCTGATGGCTCATGTAGCCGGGGGCCACGGTCAGGCTGCCCATCGCCGTGAGGCGACGGCCGGCATAACCGACCTCCTCCATGATTTCGCGATTGGCCGCGGTGACGATCTCCTCCCCGTATTCCATGCGCCCCTTGGGCAGGCCGAGCTCGTAGCGGTGGGTCCCGGCCGCGTATTCGCGGATGAGGAGGACATGGCCGTCGTCGCGGACCGGGGCGATGATCACGGCCCCGTTGCCGCGGCTGACCAGGCGTTCGAAACAGGCGTGGGCCCCGTTGCTGAATTCCAGGTCCAGCTCCTCCACTTCGAACAGGCGGCTGCGGGCCACCGTGCGGCGTTCGTGGACGGCGGGCTTGTCGCGGCTCATTGCGGGTCCATCGGTCGGGGCGTCCGGGAGCAGACAGGCCGCTCCCGGACGCGGGTCACTCGTCGCGGCTCAGCCGGATCCGGGTCTCCAGCTGGCCCTCGAAGGTGGTGTCCAGGATCATGCCGTGCTCGAAATCCCGGACGTCCACGCCGGGCTGCCGTTCGGGGATGGTGTCTTCCAGCGACAGGTCCAGATCCCCCCAGGACAGCGTGAGCGTCACGCGCATGGGGAAATAGCCGTCCAGGAAGCGGCGCATGAACGGCCCGTTCTCCAGCACGTACTCGCCGTTGCCCCGGCTCTCGACCACGCGCATCTCGGCTTCGACACACAGCTCCGAGGCCTCGGTGACGCCCGTGAGGACGACCCGGTCGTCCTCGGCCCAGGCATCTTCGACCTCGTCGGCGCTGGCCACCCGCAGGCCCCGGATATTCGGCTCATTGTACACGATGGACATACGGCTGATCTCGGCCAGGCCACTGTGGCACTGGCGCAGCCGGACCCATCCGTCGTTCAGGCTGTCTTCGTCGAGGGTCAGGTGGTTGTCGTGGTGATGCAGCGGCGTGTCACGCTCTTCCGGCGGCTCGGCGTAGATCTGCAGTTCCGGGCTGGTGGTCTGGGCGTCCTCGGGATCCACCTGACCGGGGCCCGGGGGGGCGTCCTCCCACAGGCTGTCGTCCTCCAGCGGATCGTAGTCCGGGTCATCCGGGTCCAGGGCCATGGCGGGTGCCGTCGCCAGAGCGCCGCCCAGGGCCAGGATCAGTCCCGTCGCAATCGCGCCGGGTCCTCGTGCGGTTCGTGTTTCGGTTATTCTGTGCATGGTCAATCCCGTCATTGCTTCCCCACATCCCATGGACTCGCAGACCCGCGCGAAAAATCCCGAGACGCCCGCCGCGCCGGTGGACTGGTCGCGGGTGGATACCGTGCTGTTCGACATGGACGGCACGCTGCTGGACCTGCATTTCGACAACCGGTTCTGGGGGGAGCTGATCCCGCAGGAATACATGCGCTGCCAGCCCGATGACCCGGAATGTGCCCGGCGGCGTCTGGAAGACGAGATGCAGCGGGTGCGCGGGCGGCTGGAGTGGTACTGCGTCGACCACTGGACGCAGTTCACCGGTCTCGACGTGCTCGCGCTCAAGCGCGAGCTGGCCCACCACGTCGCGATCAAGCCGCACGCCATCGAGGTCCTGGACCGGATCGCGGCCAGCGGGCGCGAGCGCGTGCTGGTGACCAACGCGCATCCCGAGGTGTATGCCTTCAAGCACCGCCTGACCGGGATCGGGGACCATCTTGACCGCATTGTCTCCGCTCATGACCTGTTCTGCGCCAAGGAGGACGCGACCTTCTGGGAGCGCCTGCAGGCGGTGGCACCCCACGACCCTGCGCGCACCCTGCTGGTCGACGACAACCTGCATGCGCTTGCCAGCGCGCACAGGGCGGGTATCGCCCAGCTGCGCGGCATGCGCTACCCGGACGAGCGCGGTGCCCCGATGGCCAGCGATGACCGGGTGCTGCTGGAGGACCTGTCGGATCTGCTGGACGGGCTCACTTGACCGGCGTGGGCATGTTCCGGATCCGGTCCAGACGGATGTGCACCGTCTCGCCCTCGCAGGTGCCCTCCAGCCAGTGATGCCCGTGGTCGTCCGCGGTGACCTCGCGCGGGGTGACCCGGCCCATCCAGGCGCGGCCGGCGTCGGGACCGTCATCGGGTCCGGCCCAGTGCAGCTGCAGGGTCTCGCCGGTCAGGATGGCGATTTCCAGGCGTTCGAGGATGTGGCGCGGGGTTTCTTCGGTCATGGTGTCCGTGGTCCGGGTGGCTGGCGGTAGTCGGTCGGGTCGGGGACGCCGGCGGCGGTGAAGGCGGCCTGGCGGGCGTGGCACTGGGGGCAGCGGCCGCAATGGCGTTCCTGACCCAGCAGGCAGCTCCACGTCAGGCCCCACGGCACCCCGTCCTCTGCGCCCCGACGGATGATATCGGCCTTGCCGAGTTCCTGCAGCGGCGCGGCCACCGACAGGCCGGGAACCAGCCGGGCGGCCAGCGAGCCGAAGTCCTGCAGGAAGGCCGCGCGGCTGCCCGGGCCGTGGCCGGCGTCCTCGCGGTTGAGCGCGAGCAGGATGCGTCCGGCACCGTGGTGTTGGGCCAGGTTGACCGCCAGGGCCAGGATCAGCAAATTGCGCTGCGGCAGCGGGACATGCCCGACCCAGTCGGAACGCCGGGTGAACGCCTCGCGCAGGGCCCCGGTTTCCACGGTCTCCAGCCGCACGCCCTCGGCTTCGGCCAAGGCGTGTACGGCAGCCCGCTCACGTGCGGCATTGCGCTGCCCGTAGTCGGTCCAGGCGGCGACGACGGGGCGGTTTTCGGTGCACCATCGGCGCAGCAGCGCGGCGCTTTCGATGCCGCCGGAGAGCAGGAGCAGGTCGGGTTGCGGGTCCATGGCTACAAATTATGGGCCGTGCGGGAACGCCGCCAGAGACCGGGCCGGGGCCGGGGTGGTCGCCGCGGAA
Source organism: Thioalkalivibrio sp. ALJ24 (assembly GCF_000377785.1). Classification (GTDB taxonomy): domain Bacteria; phylum Pseudomonadota; class Gammaproteobacteria; order Ectothiorhodospirales; family Ectothiorhodospiraceae; genus Thioalkalivibrio. The sequence goes on from NZ_KB898734.1 coordinate 48,751, forward strand.
CCCGGGGGCATGGTCATGGCCTCAACCATGGGCCTTCACCGGGAGCAGACAGACGATGATTGAGCAGTTGCGGGCGCGCTGGCAGCAGCTGATGCGCGCCGAACGCAGTGACAGCGAGACCGGCGACGAACAGGAGCGCCTGCAGCGGGCCGCAGCCGCGCTGATGATGGAGGTGTGCCGGGCCGACTTCCAGCTGGTGGATGCGGAGCTGGAGACCGTTCGCAACAACCTGATCGAGATGTTCGGACTGGACGACGAGGCGGCCGATGCGCTGCTGGACATCGCGCGGGAAAAGAGCGATGCGCTGGTCTCCCTGCATCCGGTGGTGCGCGAGGTGAACGCTGCCTTCGATGCTGATCAGAAGGAGGCGATCATGAAGGCGCTGTGGCGTTCGGCCTTGGCCAACGACGAGCTGCACAAGCGTCAGGAGGCGGTGATCCGGCACCTGGCCGATCTGCTCTACGTGCCGCACGCCACGTTCATCCGCACCAAGCTGGCGGTGCTGGAGGAGCGTGGCGAGGCACCGGAAGAACAGGGCGGCCGGGAATGACGGTCGCACGGCATCATGGCTGATCCGGGTACGCTGCTGGCGGCCGCCGCGGTGGGCATCCTCGGCGGGGTGCACTGCCTCGGGATGTGCGGCGGCATCGTGGGGGCCATTTCCATGGGGCATGCCGGGCGCCGTGGCCCGGTGTGGCCGCTGCTGCTGGGTTACAACATCGGCCGCATGACCAGCTATGTCATCGCCGGGGCGCTGGCGGGGTGGCTGGGTGCCACGCTGCTCGGTGGGCTGCCCGCGGGGCAGACCATCCTGCAGGTGGTGGCTGCGATCTTCCTGATCCTGCTGGGGCTCTATATCGCCGGGTGGTGGCCGGTGCTGGCGCGCCTGGAGCAGGTGGGCGGCGTGCTGTGGCGCCGCATCGAGCCGCTGGGGCGCCCGTTCCTGCCGGTACGTAATCCCGGTCAGGCACTGGTTGTGGGCGGGTTGTGGGGCTGGCTGCCCTGCGGCCTGGTCTATAGCGTGCTGGCCTGGTCGCTGAGCGCCGGCGGCGCGCTGGAGGGTGCGGCGCTGATGGCGGCGTTCGCGCTGGGGACCCTGCCCAATCTGCTGCTGATGGGCGTGTTCGCGGCGAAGCTGGCGGGATTCGTGCGCCGGCCCTGGGTGCGCCGGGGTGCCGGCGCGGCCATCGCCCTGTATGGGGTCGGGATGCTGGTGGCTCTCCTGGTCTAGAACGGCCCGGAGCGGCAGGCGCCGCCCCGGGCACGGACGTCAGTCGACGTAGAATTTCTGCTCGAACTCGATCGGCAGCACCTCGTCCGAACCCGCCGGCGTGATCTCCAGGTTGAAGGTCATCTCCTCGCCTGCGCGCACGGTGAGCTCGGAGAGCTGATAGATCGCGTCACCATCCTCGATCTCGCGAAAGCGCAGACTGCGCGATTGCTGGTTCATGTTGACCGCGTTGCCGCTGATGTCGGCCGACACGGCCTGCAGGCCGTCGTCGGTGCGCTCCATCACGGTGATGTTGAGCATTGCCCGGTTGCTGCTGCGCCGGACGTCATAGGCGCGGGCGACCTCGGGCGACAGGAAAGTGGTGTTGATGACGTTGTAGTAGACCACGTGATCGTCGAATCCGGCCTCGTTCGCGTTCGCCACCGAACTGCCGAGGGCGAGGGCGGCCACGATCGAGACGACGCCACCGAGAACACGCTGCACTCTTGTCATATCGGACTCCTCATTCGCTTGAATCATGCCCCGGGATCCATACCGGAGCCGGGCGGCGGGTTCCGCCCCTGATTCGAGTCTAGTCCGTCTGACGCGATTTGCGCAGCCGGATCTCAGAAGATGCCGCGCACGAAGATGGTCAGGATATACAGCCCGACCAGGGCGATCATCGGCGAGAAGTCGATCGCTCCGGTGGACGGAAGCATGCGCCGCAGGGGGCCGAGGATCGGGCGGTTCACGTCGGCGGCAAGGCGCGCGATGGGGTTGTAGCCGCCTCCACCACCGGCCTGCACCCAGCTCATCACCACCTCCACGATCAGGGCGATGATGAACACCCAGATCGCGGTGATCAGGAGTTCGCGGATGGCCACCAGCAGCAGGACCAGAGCGTCGGCCTCCAGGCCCAGGATCGCGACGCGCAGCCACAGTTCGAGGAACTTGAGCGCGATCATCAGCACGATGGCAGCGGTGTCGACCCGTCCGATCGAGGGAAGGATCGGCCGCAGCAGGTTCAGCGGCGGCGTGGTCAGCATCAGGATGGTCTGCGAGATCGGGTTGCGGTAGTCGGCCCGCACCAGCCCGAAGATGACCCGCAGCATCAGCAGGATGATCGCGATGCCAAAGGCAACGCCGATAAGGAAGGTGAGGATCTCCTGGCCGGTGGACATGGCTCCGGGGTTCATGCTCGCTCCTGATGGTCTGCGCGGATGCGCGTGAAGACGCGTATTTTCCTCCAGGGGCGCCGCCGCGCCAAGGGACAGGCCCCCGGCGTAAGCGTCAGCCGCGTCCGAGTTCCTCGCTGCGGTGGGCTGCGGCCTGCATGGCGCGGCGCAGCAGACCGCGCAGGTCGCCCTGTTCCAGCGCGTTCACGGCCTGTTCGGTGGTGCCGCCGGGCGATGTGACGCGGCGGCGAAGCTCAGCGGCGTCTTCGGGACTGTTGGCGGCCAGGCGGGTGGCGCCGGCCAGGGTCCCCAGGGTCAGTTCGCGTGCGGTCTCCGGGGGCAGGCCCAGTTCCTCGGCGGCGGCCTGCATCGCTTCGATGATCAGGAAGACGTAGGCGGGGCCGCTGCCGGAGGTTGCGGTGACCGCATGCATCAGTTCTTCATCTTTCACCCACAGGGCACGGCCGACGGCCTCCATCAGCGCCGTGGCGGCCCCGCGGTCGTCAGCGGTAACTCCGGGGGCGGCGAACAGACCGGTGACACCCGCGCCCACCAGGGCCGGCGTATTGGGCATGGCCCGCACGATGCGCGCCTGCGACCCCAGCCATTCCCCGAGGCGGGCGGTGGTGACCCCGGCGGCCACGGAGACCACCAGCGGCGAGCCGGCGTTCACTGCGTCGCGCAGTCCGGGCGCGACCTCGGGCAGGGTCTGCGGCTTGACCGCCAGGACTAGGATTTCGGTGTCGCTGGCGAGTTCTTGCGGGCTGCCGGCGCCCAGGCCGGGGAAGCGGCCTTGCAGGGCGTCGATGCGGTCGGGGCGGGTATCGGCGATCGCCAGCTCGCCGGCGGGGCGCCCGCTGTCGACCAGCCCCTGGATCAGGGCCTCGCCCATGTTGCCGGCGCCGATGAAAGCGACTTTGCGGGAATGCGGGGGCATGCGGACTCCGGTGCAGGAAGGGTGGGTTCAGGCCGGGCGCGGCCCGAACAGGTCGGTGCCGATCCGGACCAACGTCGCGCCTTCGAGGATGGCGGCTTCCAGATCGCCTGACATCCCCATGGACAGGGTATCGAGTTCGTGGCCGCGACGGCAGAGGTCGTCGCGCAGCTCGCGCAGGCGGGCGAACGGGACGCGCTGGCTCTCGGGATCTGTCTGTGCCGCCGGCAGGGTCATCAGGCCGCGCAGGCGCAGCCGGGGAAGGGCGGTGATCGCATCGGCCAGCGCCGGCAGGGCCTCGGGTGTCACCCCGGCCTTCTGTGGTTCGGCCGAGACGTTCACCTGGATGCAGACCTCCAGCGGGCCATGTGCATCAGGGCGCTGATCGTGCAACCGACGTGCGATCTTCTCGCGCTCCAGGGTGTGCACCCAGGCCGCGCGTTCGGCCACGGCGCGGGTCTTGTTGCTCTGCAATGGACCGATGAAATGCCATTCGATGCCGGCCGGCTCCGGGGGAGCTTCCAGGGCGTCGTGCTTGTCGACCAGCTCCTGCACGTAGTTTTCGCCGAAGGCCCGCTGACCTTGTTTCAGCAGGCCGCGGATTGCGTCGGTGTCGCGGGTCTTGCTGACCGCCAGCAGGCGCACGGACGCGGGGTCCCGTCCGGCGCGGTCGCAGGCCGCGGTGATGCGGGCGTGAACTCGTTCAAGGGCGTCATCTGGTGTGCTCATTGGCCTATGATATAGTCCTTAAGACATGATCAGAAGTGGTGTCTTTCGGGGCGCCATCCACGGTCGTCACGAACGGAGCTCGTGAAGGCCCGGAGCAACGGGGGGGAATGGATGGATATCACGCAGCTGCTGGCGTTTTCGGTCAAGAACGGTGCCTCGGACCTTCACATCTCCGCGGGCATGCCGCCGATGGTGCGCATCGATGGCGACATGCGCCGGGTGAATGTCCCGGTGATGGACCACAAGGAGGTCCAGGGGCTGATCTACGACATCATGAACGATCGTCAGCGCAAGGACTACGAAGAGTTCCTGGAGACTGACTTCTCGTTCGAGGTGTCGGGTCTGGCGCGCTTCCGCGTCAATGCCTTCAACCAGGACCGTGGTGCCGCGGCGGTGTTCCGTACCATTCCCTCCAAGGTCCTGACTCTGGAGGAGCTGGCCACGCCCAGAATCTTCGAGGAGATCGCCAATTACCCGCGCGGGCTGGTGCTGGTGACCGGGCCCACCGGTTCGGGAAAATCGACCACGCTGGCGGCGATGGTCAACCATCGCAACGAGAACGATTACGGGCACATCCTCACCATCGAGGACCCGATCGAGTTCGTGCATGAATCGAAGAAATCGCTGATGAACCAGCGCGAGGTGCATCGCGACACCCACGGCTTCTCCGAGGCCCTGCGCTCGGCGCTGCGTGAAGACCCGGATACCATCCTGGTCGGCGAGCTGCGTGATCTCGAAACCATCCGCCTGGCGCTGACCGCGGCCGAGACCGGACACCTGGTGTTCGGCACCCTGCACACCAGTTCCGCGCCCAAGACCATCGACCGCATCATCGACGTGTTCCCGGCGGCGGAAAAGGACATGGTGCGGGCGATGCTGTCGGAATCCATGCGTGCGGTAATCTCGCAGACCCTGATGAAGAAGATCGGAGGAGGCCGTATCGCGGCCCACGAGATCATGCTGGGGACGCCGGCGATCCGGAACCTGATCCGCGAGAACAAGATTGCACAGATGTATTCCACCATTCAGACCAGCGCCGGTACCGGGATGCAGACCCTGGACCAGTGTCTGAAGGATATGCTCGCTCAGGGGCAGATCAGCCGCGAGGATGCCCGGCGCAAGGCCGTGAACCCCGACGCGCTGTAACGGCGCGCCACCGCCGTGACCCGCCCGGCCAGGCGGTCACGCCAACCGGAGGATGCCCATGGATCGTGACAAGGCGATCAAATACATGCACGACCTGATGAAGGCCCTGGTGGACCGGGGCGGGTCGGACCTGTTCATTACCGTGGGCATGCCGCCGGCGGCCAAGATCGACGGGCGGGTGGTACCGCTGACCGAGCAGCAGTTGAGCCCGTCGCACACCCAGGCGCTGGCGCGCGCGATGATGAACGACAAGCAGTCGGCGGAGTTCGAGCGCAACCAGGAGTGCAACTTCGCAGTCGGGCTGGCAACGATCTCGCGTTTTCGTGTGAACGTCTTCACCCAGCGCGGCAGCGTGGGGATGGTCATGCGCGTGATCAACTCGGAGATCCCTCGCTTCGAGGACATCCGCATGCCGCCGCAGCTGGAAAAGATCACCATGGAGAAGCGCGGCCTGGTGATCTTCGTCGGCGGGACCGGCTCGGGCAAGTCGACCTCGCTGGCGGCGATGATCGGTCACCGTAACCGCTCTGCGTCGGATCATATCGTGACCATCGAGGATCCGATCGAATTCGTCCACCATCACGAAAGGAGCATCGTGACCCAGCGTGAGGTCGGGGTGGATACCCAGGACTACCAGATCGCGCTGAAGAATACGCTGCGTCAGGCCCCCGACGTGATCCTGATCGGCGAGATTCGCGACCGCGAGACCATGGACTACGCGGTGGCCTTCGCCGAGACCGGTCATCTGTGCCTGTCCACGCTGCACGCGAACAGCACCAACCAGGCGCTGGATCGCATCATCAACTTCTTTCCCGAGGACCGGCGCGAACAGCTGCTGATGGATCTTTCGCTGAACCTCAAGGCGGTGGTTTCGCAGCGTCTGGTGCGCCGCGAGGACGACCAGGGCCGGGTCCCGGCGGTGGAGATCCTGATCAATACCCCGCTAATGGCCGATCTAATGCTGAAGGGCGCGGTGCACGACATGAAGGAGCTGATCTCGCGTTCGCGCGAGCAGGGCATGCAGACCTTCGACCAGGCCCTGTTCGACCTCTACGAGAAAGGCGAGATCAGCTACGACGAGGCCCTGCGCAACGCCGACTCGGTGAACGACCTGCGCCTGCGCATCAAGCTCGACAGTGAACGGGCGCGACGCGATGGCGCTCCGGCGGTGGCCGACACTGGTGAGGGCATCTCGGTGGAAGAAGATCCGGAGGAATTCCGTGTCCGCTGAAACCCAGGACAATCAGGGGGGCGCCCAGTCCGGCGAGGGCGAGGCCCGTCCGCGCCAGATGCAGATCGAGCCCTATCTCAAGCTGATGGCGCAGAAGGCCGCGTCGGACCTGTTCTTCCTGACCGGTGCACCGGCGTCGATCAAGGTCGATGGCGTGCTGCAGCCCATCGCACGGCGGGCATTGGTGCCCGGGCAGACCGAGGGCATCGCCCGCGAGATGATGAACGAGCACCAGGCGCGCATCTTCGAACAGGAGACCGCGGTCAATTTCGGGATCACGCGTCAGGGGCTGGGGCGATTCCGCGTGAACGTCTATCGCCAGCGCGGTGAAGTGGCGATGGTCATTCGTTACATCCGCAGCGCGATCCCCACCATCGAGCAGCTGGGTCTGCCGCCCGTCCTGAAGGACTTCATGAACTACCGCGACGGCCTGATCCTGGTCGTGGGTTCCACCGGGACCGGGAAGTCCACGACCCTGGCCTCGATGATCGACCACCGGCTGACCATCGACACCGGGCACATCCTCACCGTCGAGGATCCGATCGAATTCCTGTTCCGGCATAAAAAGGCGATCGTCGGCCAGCGCGAGGTGGGCATTGATACGCCAAGCTACGAACACGCCCTGCAGGAAGGCATGCGCGAGGCACCGGACGTGATCATGGTCGGCGAGGTGCGCAACCGCGAGACCATGCGCGCCGCGCTCAACTATGCCGACACCGGTCATCTGGTGCTGTCCACCCTGCATGCCACCAACGCCTCGCAGGCCCTGGACCGCATCATCAACCTGTTCCCCGAGGATCACCGTTCGCAGATCCTCTCGGATCTGTCTCTGAACCTGCGGGCGATCATTGGCCAGCGGCTGTTGCAGAAGAAGGACGGTTCCCGTGCCGCGGCGCTGGAGATCCTGGTAAATACGCCCTATGTGTCGGAGCTGATCCACAAGGAGGAGATCGGTGAGATCAAGGACGTGATGGCGAAGTCCGCCTCGGCCGGGATGCAGACCTTCGATCAATCGATCCTGAAGCTCTTCAAGACGGGCGAAGTGATGCTGGACGAGGCACTGGGCAAGGCCGATTCGCGCGCCAACCTCGAATGGAAGCTGAACTTCGGCGGCGGCATGGGTGCGGCCGAAGAGGCCGAAGAGGAAGATCTCAAGCCGCCGGACTAGTACCGCCGCCGGGAGGGCCAGGGCCCGGGCATGGGTCTACGGGGCCGGTTCGGGAAATACGTCGGCGGAGGCAAAGACCGGACCGTCGACACACACCCGTTTCATCGCCACGCCCTCCCTGGTGCGTACCGGGACGGTGCAGCCGGCGCAGCCGCCCACCGCGCAGGCCATGAATTCCTCCAGCGACACCTGGCACGGCAGGTCGAACTCGGCCGCCAGTTCGGCGCAGGCCTCCAGCATCGGGTGCGGCCCGCAGGCGAAGATTTCCACCTCCCCGCGTTCGGCGGGGTCCAGTCCGTTCAGCCAGGCGCGTGCGAGGTCGGTGACGAAGCCGTCGAACGCACCGGCGATGCCGGTCTTCGACGTGAGGCGGCAGGCGACCCCCCAGTCCTCCAGCAGCGGCAGCGTGCCGATGGCGCCGTCCGGCAGCCCCGGCCAGAGGATCTGCGACGGCCGCGGCCGGAATGGGAACGGGACCTCGGAACCCAGGATCGCGCGGGTGGTGCCCGCCTCGCCCTGCTGGCGCAGACGGTCGGCGAGAAAGATCATCGGTGGAATGCCAACGCCACCACCCAGCAGCAGGCGCCGGGGGCGTTCCGGATTCAGCGCGAAGGGGCGGCCGATCGGGCCGAGCATCCGCAGTTCGCGCCCGACGGGCTGCTCGCTCAGCGCGCGAGTCCCGTCGCCCACCGACTTGTACAGGAACTCCACCCAGCCGGCGTCGGGGTCGACCCGCTGGATGGACAGTGGTCGGCGCATGGGCAGGCGCGGCGAACACTGGATATGCGCGAACTGTCCGGGCTGCGCGCGCCGGGCGCATTCCGGGGCCCGGACGCGCAGGATCCACTGGCCGCTCCCCGCATCTTCGTGTGCCAGGATGGGGGCGGACTCTTCGAACAGGGTGCCGCGATGCGGCGGGTGCTGCGGGCTCATGTGTCGTCCTCGCCGGGGCGGGTCCAGGTGGGCCGTCCGGCGACCCAGGTCTCGCGAACCTCGCCCCCGAACGTCCAGTTGAAAAACGGGGTGTTGTGGCCGGCGCTGAGCCATTCCTCGCGCCGGACTTCGTGCATCGCGCCCGGGTCGAACAGTACGAAATCGGCGCGGGACCCGGGTGTGAGGCGACCGTGCTCCAGTCCCAGCACGTCCGCGGGGCCGCAGGTGACCCGGGCCAGGGCCTGTTCGAGGCTCAGCAGGCCGTCCTCCACCAGGCGCAGGGTCAGCGGCAGCAGGGTCTCCAGCGCGGCGATCCCGGGCAGGGTGTCGGCGAACGGCCCCAGCTTGCTGTCGGCCTCGTGCGGCTGGTGGTCGGAGCAGATCGCGGCGATGCTGCCGTCGGCCACCGCCGCGCGCAGCCCGTCGCGGTCGCGCTGGCTGCGCAGCGGCGGGATCACGTGGCAGTCGGGATTGAACTCGGCCACGTCCACCTCCGTGAGGAACAGCTGGTGGGCGGCGACGTCGGCGCTGACCGGGAGGCCGTCGCTGCGCGCCTTGGCGATCATCTCCGCGCCCCGCCGTGTGGACAGCCGCGCAACATGCACCCGCGCCCCGGTCTGCTCCACCAGGGCCAGAATGGCACCCAGCGCAGCGGTCTCCGCGGCCTCGGGAATGCCCGAGAGCCCGAGGCGCGTGGATACCGGGCCCTCGTGCACGCAACCGGAGCCGGTCAGCGCCGGATCCTGGGCCGACAGCACGGTGGTCAGGTCGAAGGTGCTGGCGTACTCCAGCGCGCGCCGCAGCACCAGCAGGCTCGCCAGTGGCCGCGGCCCGTTGCTGACCCCGGGGGCACCGGCGCGCAACAGCGCGGCCATTTCCGCCAGTTGCTGGCCTTCCAGTCCGTGGGTCAGCGCCCCCAGGGCGTATACCCGCACGCCGCAAGCCTCGCGGGCGCGGCGCGTGATCAGCTCGATCACCGCCGGTGAGTCCACCGGCGGCTGGGTATCCGGAGGGATGACCAGGGTGGTAATACCTCCGCGCGCCGCGGCGCGGGTCTCGGACGCGATGGTGGCCTTGTGTTCTTCGCCCGGCTCGCGGGTACGCGCGGCCAGATCCACCAGCCCGGGGAACAGCCACAGGCCGCTGCCGTCGATGCGCCGGCGCGGCTCGAAGCCCTCCGGGGTGCTGCCGCGCGCGAGGATCTCCTCGCCCTGCACGCACAGGTCGCCCACCGCATCAAAACCGTCGGCGGGGTCGAGGATGCGGACGTTCTCGATGACCACGCTCATGACTGGTGGGCCCCCATCACCATGGACATGACTGCCATACGCACCGAGATCCCGTAGGTCACCTGTTCCAGGATCACCGAGTGGGGGCCGTCGGCGACTGCGGATTCGATCTCGACGCCGCGGTTGGCCGGGCCGGGGTGCATCACCAGGCAGGTGGGCGAGGCCAGTTGCAGGCGCCGGGCGGTGAGCCCGAAGCGCTGGAAATACTCGTGCTCGGAAGGCAGATGGGCGTGCTCCATGCGTTCGCGCTGCAGGCGCAGCATGATGACCACGTCCACATCCTGCAGACCGCTGTCCAGATCATGGTGTACATGCACGCCCAGCTGCTCGACATCCGCCGGCAGCAGGGAGCGCGGGGCGACCACCCGCACCTCGCCGGTCTGCAGGATGTTGAGGGCGTGGATCTGCGAGCGCGCCACCCGCGAGTGCAGGATGTCGCCGACGATCGCGACCTTCAGTTTGGTGAAATCGCCCTTGTGCCGCCGGATGGTGAACATGTCCAGCAGGGCCTGGGTGGGATGGGCGTGACGACCGTCGCCGGCGTTGAGCACGCTGATTCCCGGGGCCGCGTGGCGGGCGATGAAATGGGCGGTCCCGCTTTCCTCGTGGCGCACCACGAACATGTCCACGTTCATCGCCTCGAGGTTGCGCAGGGTATCCAGCAGGCTCTCGCCCTTGACCGCCGACGAGGTACTGATGTTGATGTTGAGTACGTCGGCCGACAGCCGCTTGGCGGCCAGTTCGAAGGTGGTGCGCGTGCGCGTGCTCGCCTCGAAGAACAGGTTCACGATGGTCTTGCCGCGCAGCAGCGGGACCTTCTTCACCGCCTTCTCGTTCATGTTGGCGAACGATTCGGCGGTATCCAGGATCTCCGTCAGCAGCGTCCGGTTCAGCCCCTCGATCGTGAGCATGTGCCGCAGCTGGCCCTCGTCGGTCAGCTGCAGGCGGTTGGGGAGCGGACCGGGCTGGGGCAGGCGACTGGTATGCGCGGCGGGCAGCTCCGTCATCCGTCAGCGCCCTCCGGGGGCTCCACCGCCACGCGTTCCAGGCTCAGCGGTTCGGGACCGCGCAGCTTGATCTGTTCGGCCTGGCCCAGCTCCATGTGGGCGCCCGCCACCGCGGCACATACCGGCAGTTCGCGGCCGTCGCGCTCGACCAGCACCGCGAGCGTGACCGAGGCCGGCCGGCCGTAGTCGAACAGCTCGTTCAGGGCCGCGCGGATGGTCCGACCGGTGTACAGCACATCGTCCACCAGCAGCACGTGTTCGCCGTCCAGATCCTCCGGAAGCTGCGAAGGGCGAACCTGCGGATGCATCCCGATGCGCGAGAAATCGTCGCGGTAGAAGCTGATGTCCAGCTTGCCCAGCGGGCGCTGGATACCCAGGCGCTCGCGCAGGTGTTCGGCGATCCACACGCCGCCGGAATGGATGCCGACCACGATCGGGGACTCGATCCCGCGGGCTTCGAGGAGCTCGCGGGTCCGCGCGGCCATGTCGTCGAGCAGAACGGGGACTTCAGGCGTCATGGGCATTCTCCAGAAACCAGCCTTCGAGGATCACGGCCGCGGCATGGGCATCCAGCCCCGGGTCGTTGCGTCCCGGCCGGCTGCGGTCGCGGGCCAGGTGCGAGCTCAGGCGCTCGTCCGACCAGTATACCGGCTTGCCGAAACGCGCTTCGAGCGCCGCACCGAATTCGCGGATAGCCGGGCCCAGCGGGGTCGCCTGGCCATCGGCCTGCGTGGGCCAGCCAACCACGAAGCCCTCGGGACGCCATTCCGCGACCAGCGCATCGATGCGTGGCCACGGCGGCGACCCGCCGGCCAGCGTGACCAGACCGCGCGCCGAACCGGTCAGCGGCTCGCCCACCGCCACGCCGATGCGGCGGCGCCCGTAATCGAACGCCAGGAAGGCCACCGGGTCAGGCGTGCCCGGAGGCGGAGCTGATCAGATTGACATCGATGCCGATCAGCTCGGCCGCGCGCGACCAGCGCTCCGCCGGCGGCGTCTCGAACAGGATCCCGAGATCGGAGGGGGCCGTCAGCCAGGCATTCTCGCCCAGTTCGCTTTCCAGTTGCCCGGGGCCCCAGCCGGCATGCCCCAGGGTGATCAGCACCCGCTGCGGACCCTCACCGGCATTGATGGCCTCGAGGATGTCACGCGAGGTGGTCAGGCTGACCTGATCGGTCAGCGGCTGGGTCGCCCGCCACTGCTGCTCCGCCGAATGCAGCACGAATCCGTGTTCGGGTTGCACCGGCCCGCCGCGGAACACCGGCAGCTCCGGCAGATCGTCCCCTGGTTCCAGCTCCACGTGCTGCAGCAGATCGCGCAGGGTCAGCTCGGTTGGCTGGTTGATCACCAGCCCCAGCGCGCCCTCCGCGTCGTGTTCGCACACGTAGGTCACGGCGTGGCTGAACAGCCCGTCGTTGAGGGACGGCATGGCGATCAGGAAATGATCGCGCAGGCTCGATTCCAGGGTGCTGGAGCTTGCGGTATCCATGGGTTCCAGTATCGGCTTGTGTCGCTCTGCGATCAATCACCGGGTTCCCCGATACGCCACGATCTCCTGTTGACAGCACAAGCTGACGCCGGCGATGCTTAACCCTTAAACATGGAAAGGGATTGACCATGGCCTCATCACGGAACGATGGGCTCTTCGGTGCAGCGCATCAGCCAGCGCCCCCGGCGCCGAATATCACTCAGGCTGACAGGCTTTCACGAGATCGTGCCCGCCACTCGTCGGCGCAGCCGTTCGTCCGGTTCACCAGCACCCGGAGCTCCCCATGGGCTGGCTGATTCCCTACGCAATCGCCTTCCTCGCGATGAATCCGAAGCATCCGTTATCTATTGCTCGGATCCCAAGACTGTCTCCTCCCCCCCCCCCCCCCAACTGCAGGGTTCGGCAAAGC
>NZ_KB898735.1 GCF_000377785.1 Thioalkalivibrio sp. ALJ24
GGAGGAGAACGCGATGTTCATTCAGTACATCCAGCCCGGCAAGCCGAACCAGAACGCCTTCATCGAGCGTTTCAACCGCACCTACCGCAACGAGGTCCTGGATCTCTACCTGTTCAACGATCTCGAGGAGGTCCGCGAGATCACCCACTGGTGGGTGATCGACTACAACGAGGAGCGGGCGCATGACGCCCTCGGCGACCTGCCGCCGGTCATCTACGCCCAGCTCCACTCAACCGCCGAGGACTCTAAAAATGAATGGTCCTCTTGACGGGGAAGCTTACGGTATCGACACCCTCAAGTCGATGGCGGTGGAGCCGCAGACCACGAAGAAGTGGGACGAGCAGCTGGCCGGCTATGTCTCCGCCGGTCTGCGGACCACCCAGCTGTCGACCGTCGCCCGCGAGCTGATTTCGCTTGTGGGAAAGCTGGTGACGGTGGGCACGCTGTGGCTGGGGGCACGGCTGGTGATCGAGGGCGACCTGACCGTCGGCCAGCTGATTGCCTTCAACATGCTGGCCGCGCGTGTCGCCCAGCCGATCATGCGTCTGGCCAACATGTGGACCGACTTCCAGCAGGTCGGGATCTCCATGCAGCGGCTTGGCGACATCCTCAATGCACCCACGGAATCCTCGTTCGCCAACCGCAGCAGCCTGCCCCGTCTGGACGGGCGAATCGAGTTCGACCAGGTGCATTTCCGCTACCGGCCCGACGGTCCCGAGGTGCTGCGCGGGGTCAGCCTGGAGATCCCGCCCGGTCAGGTGCTGGGCGTGGTCGGCCGCTCCGGATCGGGCAAGAGCACCCTGGCGAAGTTGATCGGCCGGATGTATGTGCCCGAGCGCGGGCGGGTGCTGGTGGATGGCACCGACCTGGCGGTGGCCGAGATCAGTTCGCTGCGCCGCCAGATCGGCGTGGTGCAGCAGGAGAACATGCTCTTCAACCGCAGTATCCGCGAGAACATCGCCCTGGCCAGCCCGGGGGCACCGCTGGAACGGGTGATGGCGGCCGCGCGCCAGGCCGGGGCCCACGACTTCATCCTGGAAACCCCCGAGGGCTACGACACCGTCGTTGGCGAGCACGGTGGCACGCTTTCCGGCGGTCAGCGCCAGCGCATCGCCATTGCCCGCGCCCTGATGAACGACCCGCGCATCCTGATCTTCGACGAGGCGACCAGCGCGCTCGACTACGAGTCGGAGCGCGTCATCCAGCAGAACATGGCGCAGATCGCCCGTGGTCGTACGGTCATCATTATTGCCCATCGGCTCAGCGCCGTACGTCGGGCTGACCGCATCATCGTCATGGACCACGGCCAGATCGTCGATCCGGGACCCACGACAGCCTGGCCGAGCGTGACGACGGCATTTATGCGGGCCTGTTGCGCCTGCAGCAGACCTGAGGGAGGGTGCCATGGGGATGCGGCGCAGCGCATGGCAGGACCTCAAGGGGCGCTATCGGTGGGCCTTCGCCATCGCCTGGGGGCGCCGGCGGGAGATGGACCCGCCGCGACGGGTGCCGCACGAGCAGGAGTTCCTCCCGGCGGCCCTTTCGCTACAGGAGACGCCGGTGCACCCGCTGCCGCGCGTCATCATCGGTCTCATCCTGCTGCTGGCGGTGCTGGCCGTGGTGTGGGCCACCCTGGGGCGCATGGACATCGTTGCGGTGGCCGAAGGCAAGGTGGTGCCGGACGGGCGTACCCAGACGGTACAGGCCACGGAGACGGCGAGCGTCAGGGCCATCCGGGTACGGGACGGGCAGCGCGTCGAGGCCGGAGATGTCCTGATCGAACTCGACTCGACCCTTTCGACCGCGGATGTGACGCGCCTGAGCCGGGAACTGCTGTCCGCCCGCCTGGCTGCGGCGCGTTCCGAGGCGTTCCCGGAGGCTCTGGACGGCGATACCGAGCGGCCGGTGCTGCAGCCGGATTTCCCCGCGCCTGAGGATGTTCTGCTTGTGGAACAGCGGGTGTTGCGCGGCCATGTGCATCACTACCGCGCCCGCATGCAGCAGCTGGATGCGGAGATCGCGCGCAGGCAGGAGGAGATCGCTGCGGCGGGCGCGATGGTGGCCGGGCTGGAACAGACCCTGCCGATCATTCGCGGGCGCAGCAATGATCTGTTGCAGCTATCGGACGCGGGCATGGCGGCCCGCCACGAGCAGCTGGAACTGGAACAGCAGAGCATCGAGGCCGCGAACGCCCTGGACGCGGAGCGGGCACGGCGCTCGGAGGCGGAGGCAGCGCTGCACGAGGCGCGCGAGCAGCGCCGAACCCTGCGTTCGGAAAGCCGGCGAGAAGCCCTGGACATCCTCCACCAGGCGCGTTCCGAGGCGGAGTCCCTGGAGCAGGAGCTGATCAAGGCGCGGCGGCGTGACGAACTGATGCGCCTGCGTGCGCCGGTGACCGGCACGGTGGAACAGCTGGCGGTCCACACGGTGGGTGGCGTGGTGGAGCCGGCCCGGCCGTTGATGACCGTGGTGCCGGAGGATGCCGAGGTGATGGTGGAGGCGACCCTTCCCAACAAGGACATCGGCTTCGTGCGGCCGGGCCAGACGGCCGAGGTGAAGCTGCAGACCTTTCCTTACACCCGTTACGGCACGGTCGAGGGCGAGGTGCTCGATGTCTCGCAGGATGCGGTTCAGGACGAGCAGCAGGGACTGGTCTTCGTCGTGCGCGTGCGCCTGGATCGCAACACCGTCAACGTGCAGGGGGACTCCGTGCGTATTGCCCCCGGCATGATGGCTACCGTGGAGGTGAAGACCGGCAAGCGGCGCATCATCGAATATTTCCTCACCCCTTTGCTGCGCGCCGCGCGCGAAAGTCTCAAGGAGCGCTGAGGCGGCAGGGGGCTCAGCGTACCTGGCGGACTTCGTCGCGACGGAAGGCCCAGGTGCGGGTGATGACCAGTTCGTCGTATTCCTCGCGCATGGCCTCGGTGAACGGGGCGTAGGGGGCGCCCAGTTCCACGATGCGGATGGCGGCTTCGTCGAGCACGGGTTCGCCGGAGCTGCGCGCGACCTGGACGTCCATGAGTTCGCCTTCCGGATTCAGGCGGACCGACAGGACCAGGCTGCCGGAAAGGCCCTGCCGTCGGGCCTCGTCCGGGTAGTTCACGTTGCCGACACGTTCCACCTTGTCGATCCAGGCCTGGAGGTAGGCCGCCTCCGGTGCGCTGCGCGCCGACAGGCTATCGAGATAGCGGGTGCGCTGGCCGCGCGCGGAAAAGCTCTGACGTTCCTCCGCCGGGGCTGCGCGGGCGCTTTCCAGTCCGCGGTTCATCAGGGTGGCGGCGTCCGGGCGCGGTTCGGCCTCGGGGGACTCGATCGGTTCCGGTTCGGCGATCTCGGGCGGGGCCGGTTCGGGCGAGTCTTCGGCCTCGATGGTGTCGGGTTCCGGCTCGGGTTCGGGCGGCGAGGGCTGGGCCACCAGCGGGCCCGGCTCCGGCAACGGGGCGTCCACGCCCTCGGCTTCGGCCTCGCCGGTGCCTTCCTCGGCGGCCTCGGGTGCGGTGGCTTCCTGGTCTTCCGGGTCCTCGGCGCCGGCGTCCTGGTCGATCTCGGCGATGCGCTCGACCTCTTCCGGGGGTGTCCGGGCTTCGGGATCGGTGACCCGGGTCACGTCCATGGGTTCGCGCGGGGTGGGTTCGGGCATGTCCACGGTGAAGCCGATCCCCATGATCACCAGCCCGTGGGCCAGCAGCGCGAGGAAGACCATCGTGGCGAAATGGTTCGGACGCGCGTGGGTGTGCTCCGACGCGGGTGCGGGTGCCGGGCGGTCAGGCTGGTCCTGGGGTGCGGGCATGTGGGAGATGGCGCTGGATCCGGCGATCGGCGAGTACGTGGGCCGTCAGTATACCGGTGGTGGCGCCGGCAATCAGTGCGGCCAGCCACAGCGGTGGCAGGAGTACGGGGAGGCCCGGGTGCGGGATGATCAGCAGCCAGGCCAGCAGGAACTGTCCGCTGACATGGGCCATGCCGGCGGCGATCGCCAGGCCGGTGGCGCCGACATGCCGCGGCGCGAAGGGTGCCAGCAGGGCCAGCGCGGCCAGGGCGGCCAGGGCGCCGGTCAGCGAGAGCCAGAAGGCGGGGCTGAGCAGGGTCCCGAGCAGCAGGCTGCTGCCGACGACACGCAGCAGGGTGACCGCGACTGCGGCACGCCAGCCGAGGGTGAGCAGGGTGACCAGGGTTACGATGTTGGCCAGCCCCGGCTTGACGCCCGGCACGGGGCCCGGGATCGCGGCCTCCAGGACCTGGATCCCGATCGCAATGGCGGCAAGGGCCGCGATCTGGTGGTCGCGCCGGGAGTCGGGTGGGGCGGTGTTCACGGTCAGTAGTGGATGCTGTCCCAGGCGGGTTCCGCGCCTTCTACCCTCAGGGTCAGGCGGTTGGGCAGGCTGATGGCCATGTCGCCATGGGCCGAGAGCCAGCCGGCCCCCTCGCAGATGTTACGCGTGCCCGGGGATTCAGCGCAGCGCGCGCGTCCGGCCTCGAGCTCCACGCGGGTGGTCCCGGCGGGACCCTGCAGTTCCAGCAGGCGTGGGCCGTCCAGGGCTTCGTGCCGGGTGGGCTCGCCGGCCTGGGTAATTACCAGGGTCCGGGCGTTGTCATCCTCCCCCGGACTCCAGGCGAGGATGAAGGCCATCGCGACGAGGCCGGTCGCGGCCAGCGCAATCACCCCGTCGCCCCAGCGCAGTCCGAGGTCGGTCACGGTGCCGTGTCGCCCTCCGGCCATTCGCGGATCTCGGGTTCGGGATGGCGGTCGCCGATCTCGACACGTTCGGCCATCGCCGGGGTGGCCTCGATCCGGCCGTCTGCCAGCACCACCAGCGCGTGGTCGATTCCGAGCCGTTCGGCGTACTCCGGCCACTCTTCCGGGCCGGCGATCATCAGGGTCGTGGCCGCGGCGTCGGCCAGGCCGCCTTCGTCGTGCAGCACGGTTGCCGAGCGGATGCCCTCGGCCGGGCGGCCGGTGCGTGGATCGATCACGTGATGGATACGTTCGCCTTCGTGTTCGTATCCCCGTTCGTAGTCGCCGGAGGTGAACAGGCCCTCGCCCCCGCCCAGTTCGATCCCGCCGAGGGTGCCGCCGTCCGGGTGCCGGATGCCGACCTTCCAGTCGCGGCCTGCGGGGCGTCCGAGGGTCATCAGGTCGCCGCCGGCGTTGACGATGGCGGCTTCTACCCCGAGGTCGTCCAGCTGGTCGCGGGTACGCTCCACCGCGGTCCCTTTCGCCAGTCCGCCGAAGTCCAGTTGCAGATCCGGGTGTCGCCCGGTCAGGCGCACTCCGGAGCGTTCGATGTCCTGCATCGAGGGCGGATCGTCCAGCAGCTCGGCGAGCGTGTCGTCATCCGGCGGAGGTCCGGCGGGTTCGTCCTGGTGGAAGCCCCAGGCCGCGATCAGCTGCCCCAGTGCCGGGTTGAACAGGCCGTCGGTGGCCTGTTCCACTGCGCGCCCCTGCTCGATCAGCGGCAGTACCGAGGGCGGGGCGCTGAATTCGCGCTTCAGGGGCAGCAGCTGGTTGGTGCGCCCCAGCGAACCTTCCTCCCAGGCATGCCAGGAGGCGTGCAGGATATCGAGCTCCGCCTGCATTTCACGCTCGATCTTCGCAAGATCATGTTCGCCGGCCGGTGCCACCGTCACCTCGACCAGGGTGCCGAAGGCCTGGAACTGCAGCTGTTCGGTTTCCGGTGCGCGGTCGCAGGCGCTCAGGAGAGTCGCGGCGGCCAGCGCCATCAGCGCCGGGGACAGGCGGGTGCGGGTCCGGTTCATACGCTCTCCCCCGTGATGAAATCGATGTAACGACCTGCGAGATCTCCGCCGCAGGCCGCGTCGAGCTCGCGCACGCCGGTCGGGGAGGTGACGTTGATCTCGGTCAGGCATTCCCCGATCACGTCCAGGCCGGCGAAATGGATGCCACGGTGGCGCAGCTCCGGCCCCACGCGGTCGCAGATCTCGCGGTCGCGATCGGTCAGCGGTACGGCTTCTCCGCGTCCGCCGACGGCGAGGTTGGCGCGCGATTCCCCGGGTGCGGGAATGCGGGCCAGCGCGTGGTCGAAGGGTTCCCCGCCGATCATGATGATCCGCTTGTCGCCCGCGGTGAATTCCGGCAGGAAGCGCTGCGCGATCACCGTGCGACGGTCGAAGGCTGTCATGGTCTCGAGGATCACCGAGGTATTCGGGTCGCCCTCGCGTACGCGGAAGATCGAGCTGCCGCCCATGCCGTCCATCGGCTTGACCACGATGTCGCCATGCTCGCCGAGGAATTCGCGGATGCGGGCCCGGTCGCGGGTGATCAGCGTAGGCGGGGTGCAGTCCGGAAACAGGGCGGTGAACGCCTTTTCATTGATGTCGCGCAGCCCCTGTGGCCGGTTGGAGACCCGTACCCCGGCATGTTCCGCGAGTTCGAGGGTGTAGGTGGCGTACACGTACTCGGCATCCGCCGGTGGATCCTTGCGCATCAGGATTGCATCGAAACGCTCCAGCGGGCCGGTGGTCGCGGCGCCGAGCTCGTGGAACGCCTCCGTGCGGTCGTGGACCTCTAGCGGCCGGCTCCGCCCCAGGGGCTGCCCGTCCTGTACCCAGATGTCCGACAGTTCAAGGTAATGCACGCGGTGGCCGCGGGCACGGGCGGCCAGGATCATCGCGAAGGTCGTGTCCTTGGCCGGCTTGATACCCGTGATCGGGTCCATGATGATGGCGATGGTACTGGGCACGCTAGTGAGGCCTTTTCGTGATCCGTGTCAGACGAGTATGCCATGCGCTGAAATAGTGCTGCTTCTTGTTTGTGTATCCCGCGGGACTTCGTTAGATTCGATCCTGCATTCAGCCTTGGGGGGGTAAGGTGTCTGACGCGCCTGCGGAAGCCGACTCGGCCACCGAGTTTCAGGGAGTGAAGGTGATGGTGATCGATGACAGCAAGACGATCCGGCGGACCGCCGAATCCTTGCTGCAGAAGCACGGCGCCGAAGTGGAAACCGCGGTGGATGGCTTCGAGGCCCTCTCCAAGGTGGCCGATTCCCGCCCTGACATCATCTTCGTCGACGTAATGATGCCCCGTCTCGACGGGTATCAGACCTGCGCGCTCATCAAGAACAACAAGCAGTTCAGGGAGACCCCCGTCATCATGCTTTCCAGCAAGGACAGCGTGTTCGACAAGGCCAAGGGGCGTGTCGTGGGGTCGGAGGACTATCTCACCAAGCCCTTCACCCGGGACGACCTCCTGGATGCCATGCGCAAGTACGCGCATCAGGAAACCCCGGAATGAATCCACCGCGATCGCGTCGCGTGTACCAAACCAGGAAAGCAGAACGCCATGGCCCGTATCCTCATCATTGACGACTCTCCGACCGAGATCCACGTCCTGCGCACCATGCTCGAGAAGAATGGGTATACGGTGTCCTCGGCCGCCAGCGGGGAGGAAGGTCTTGCCGCCGCGAAGGCGCAGGTGCCCGACCTGGTTCTGATGGACGTGGTCATGCCCGGGCTGAACGGTTTTCAGGCCACCCGGGAGCTGTCCAAGCAGGAAGAGACCGCCAACGTCCCCGTGGTGGTGGTCAGCACCAAGGATCAGGCGACCGACCGTGTGTGGGCAATGCGCCAGGGAGCGCGGGACTACATCACCAAGCCGGTGACCGAAGAAATCCTGCTGAAGACGGTCGAGAAATACCTCTCGGCATGAAGGTCGACACCACCACGCCGTTCGCGCTTCTGGCGAGCCTCGATCGCGAGAGCCAGCGCATCAATCGCGAGTATCGGCGCGACACGACGGAAGGTTGGCGGGGCGTTCTGCTGGCCGTGGGGCAGTTTCGCTGTCTGGTGGATATGGAAGCCATCTCCGAAGTCACCGACCCCATGTCGCTGACGCGCGTCCCGCTGGCCGACCCGATGGTCCTGGGAGTCGGCAACCTGCGCGGGCTGGTGCTGCCGGTTTTCGATCTCGGCCGCCTGTTGCTCGGGGAGTCGCTGACCGGTGACAGTTCGCGCCAGCGCATCGTGGTGGCGCCGCAGGGGCAGGGCATGGCGGGGTTGCTGGTGAGCCGGGTCGAGGGGATGCGCAACTGCGCCCCGCATCAGCGTCGTCTGGAGGTGGATGTGCCGGAGGCGGCGCGTCCCTACGTGACCGGCGGGTTTGATCTGGGGCACCGGATCCACCCCGTGCTCGATCTGGACCGGTTGTTGAACGACACGGGGCGGTTCTCGGGGTCGGAAGCGGCGGAACCAACCGAAGGCCAGCAGCAGGCGGTCGCCTCCTGACGGGGCGGCATCACCGTTACAGGGAGTCAACGCACTATGGGTTTGAGTCGTCGTACGCGCAACCTCCTGATCGGGGGGCTTCTGGTTATATCCCTGCTGATTACGGGCGGTATCGTCGTCTATCACGAATATCTGCAGAACCAGTATCGCGACCGCATCGCACTGGCCAATGACATGCGCCTGTTGTCCCAGCGGCTGGCGACCGGTTCGCTGGAAGCCGCCGCCGGATCCGAGCGGGCCTTCGACGACCTGGCTCAGCTGCGTGATGCCTTCGATCAGAACCTGGAGACCCTGCGTGAGGGCGGTGACGGTCTGATGCCGTTGCCGGAGACCGAACGCGAGGACCTCGATCGCCTCGAGGCGGAATGGAGCGGTTACCGCGACCAAATCAACACCATCCTGCATGGTCGCGACGCGATCGAGGAGGTCACCGAGTTTTCCGATGCGGTCAACGAGTTCTCGCCCGAGCTCGCGCGGCTGTCCGACAACGTCGTTCGCCGCATGTCGGCGATCGACGAAGACCCGGACCAGATCTATGTCGCCGCCCGCCAGACCATGCTGATCCAGCGGATCGGCAACAGCCTCAACGAGGTCCTTCAGGGGGGCGCCCGGGCCGCAACCGCCATCGAGCGCTTCGAACGGGATGCGAACCTCTTCGGGCGTGTGCTGGACGGCCTGATCGAGGGCTTCCCGCCGCTCGGCATCGAGGCCGTGGACGACGACGAGACCCAGGAGCTGCTGGGCGAGATCGGCACGCTGTTCATTGCGTTCAGCGAGGCCGTGGAGGGGGTGCTGGAGACATCGTCCCGGGTATTCGATGTCAATGCGGCGGCCTCCGACATCGAGGCCGGTTCCTCGGACATGCTGGAGGTCACCGGCGATCTGGAGGCCGCGCTGGACGCCCGCGCCGATACGGTGGGCGCCCTCGCGTGGGTCGCGGCCGGTTTCGGCCTGCTGACCCTGCTCCTGATGACCAGCATCGGCGTGTTCATGTATCGCGACACGCGGCACGAACTGGCCGAGACCGAGGCCCAGAACGAGCGCAACCAGCAGGCGATCCTGCGTCTGCTCGACGAGATGATGAACCTGGCCGACGGGGACCTGACGGTGAACGCCACGGTAACCGAGGATTTCACCGGAGCCATCGCCGACTCGATGAACTTCGCGATCGAGAACCTCCGGACCCTGGTGGCGACCATCAACTCGGTTGCGGATGACATCAACGACTCCGCCGCCAACAGCCGTGCTCAGGTCCTCGGGCTGGCTGAGAAGGCGGAGCAGCAGAACGTCGAGATCCAGCAGGCCAACGACGCGATCGACGAGATGGCGCAGTCGGTCGACAAGGTGGCGTCGGACGCCGGCCAGTCGGCGTCGGTTGCGCGGAACTCGGTGGAGATCGCCTCCCGCGGTGCCGCTACCGTGCGCCGCTCGATCGAAGGGATGGATTCCATCCGCGAGCAGATCCAGGAAACGGCGAAGCGGATCAAGCGTCTGGGCGAATCCTCGCAGGAGATCGGCGACATCATCGGTCTGATCAACGACATCGCCGAACAGACCAACGTCCTCGCGCTCAACGCTGCCATCCAGGCCTCGGCGGCCGGCGAGGCCGGGCGTGGCTTTGCGGTGGTGGCCGACGAGGTTCAGCGCCTCGCCGAACGTTCGGCCAGCGCGACCCGTCAGATCGAGGGTCTGGTCAAGGCGATCCAGGCCGATACCAGCGAGGCCGTGAGCTCCATGGAACAGAGTACCGCGAACGTAGTGTCCGGGGCCGAGATGGCACAGGCCGCGGGCGAGGCCCTCTCCGAAATCGAGCAGGTCTCCAATGACCTCGCCGGGCTGATCGACGGGATCTCCTCCTCGGCACACCAGCAGGCCGAAATGGCGAAGAACGTGACGGGCATCATGGCGCAGATCCGCGAGATCACCACCGAGACCACCGAGAGTACGCACACTACCGCGGCATCCATCGACGATCTGGCGCAGCTGTCGCAGCAGCTCCAGTCCTCGGTTGCGGACTTCAAGCTGCCGCCCTCCGATCAGGGTGATGCCGGCCGCTCCGGTTCTCAGGGCTGACGGCCGAGCCACACGATGGTTGCCAGTGCACTGAACTGGGTCCGTGACGAGCTCGCCGCGCTGTTCGGCGAGGTCCAGGAGGCCCTGCAGGCCTACTCGGAAGATCCGTCCCGGACCGAGCCCCTGGACCGGGCCTGGGAACGGGTTCGCCAGATTCGCGGGACCCTGGTCATGGTCCAGGTCGAAAGCGTCGCTCGCGTCTGCGACGAGATGCTGGCCGTGCTGGATGGTCTGCGTCAGGGGGAATTGACCCCGGACGCGACCACCGAAGCGTTGCTGCGGGCATCACTGCAATTGCCCGACTACCTCGAGCACGGTGACGCCGACGACCTGCCGTCGCCCATGGTCCTGCTGCCCCTGCTGAACGAACTGCGTAGCGTTCGTGGCGCCAGCATGATGATGGACGTCGCCGAGCTCATGCCCGATTTCGACGACGTGGACGACTCGCGGGTGGGTGATCCTCCGCAGGAGCTGTCGCTTACGGAGCGCCTGCGTGCCCTGCAGCAGGCGCGTCGGAGTTTCCAGCGCGACCTCCTCGCCCTGGTCAGGGGGGTGGACGCCGCTGCGGCCTCGGAACGTCTGCACGAGGTCTCGCGCGAGGTGGTCCGGGCGGTACCTCCCGGCGATTTCCGTCGGCTGTTCTGGGTGGCGGGTGCACTGCTGGAAGGCCTCGCGCGTGGGGGTGTCGAACTCAACAACGACATCCGCCGCCTGATCGGCCGGGTCGATCGGGAGCTGGGCCGCTATCTCAATGCCCTCTCCAACCAGCTGCGCGAAGGCGGGTCGGCCGATGCTCTTGATTACGAAGCGCCGGTCGACATCACCAAGACCCTGCTGTTTCACGTGGCCCGCGCGGAGGCCGATACGGAACAGACGCGTGCCGTGCGGGAGGTCTTCCATCTCGATGACCTGAACGCGCCCGACGAGCGCATCACCAGCGGTCTGGGGCGGGAGGTACAGGACCGCCTTCGCTCCGCACTGGAAGACGATCTTGGCGAGGTGCGCGAGCGTCTGGATGTCCTGATCCGCTCGGCAACGCGTGAGGCCTCCGATCTGGAACCCCTGCGCGATCGCGTCCGGCGGATCGGCGCCACCATGCGGATGCTGGGGCTGGAACAGGGCGAAATCCATGCCCGGGCACTGGACGACAGCCTGGAGCCGACGCGCCTGGCTCATCACGACGAACAGCTGGAAATGGAACTGGCGCAGCACCTGCTCGCGCTGGAATCCATCGTCGAATCGGACCTGGAAGGACAGCGGGAAACCGCCAGTGGCGAGGCGGCCTATGACCGACAGCTGGCCGAAGCGCTGTATCGCGAGTCCCTCGTGGACGTGCGGCGGGTCCGCGAAAGTTTCGTTGGCTTCCTCTTCGGCAACGCTCCGGCCAGCAGTCTGGACGAGGCGCGCGAGGCGCTGCACCGTGCGCGCGGCGCCCTGGTCATGGGTGGTTTTCGCAGCCTGCAGTCCCTGATCGACCCATTGCTGCGCTTCCTTGACGAGCGCGCCGGGATGACCGCCGCCGATCTCGCCGCCGATGCCGTTGATGCCCTGGCCGAGGTCCTCAGCAGCATCGAAGTCGCGCTGGAATCCTCCGGACAGCCGTGGCGGGAGCTGGACAGTGTCCATGAACGCGGCCGGCGCGCCCTGCAAAGGCTGGGTGCGGTGGAGGACGACGGGCCTCCCGCCGACGCACCGCACGTTGCAGAGGGGCTGTCCGTCCTCGATGCGGCCGAACCGGAACCAGCCGAATCTCCGGTTCCGGACAGCGACACGCCGTCCTCGAGTGGCGAAACCACCGATGCGGACTTCCTTGACGGGGGGGCGGGGGTACACACTCCCGCCGAGCCCGAGCCCGAGCCCGAGCCCGAGCCCGAGCCCGAGCCCGAGCCCGAGCCCGAGCCATCGGTGCCGGAACCGTACGCGACTGCGCGGACCGGCCGTGGGGCGTCCCTGGAACGGCGCCCCGGTGCGCTGTCGTTCGACGAATCCGTGCTGGAACAACAGGTGCTGGGGCCGGATGCCGACGGGGAGATTCTCGAGATATTCGAGGAAGAGGCCGGGGAGGTGCTGGAGACCCTGAACGAGCAGTTCCCGCTGTGGCGTTCCTCGCCGACCGACCGCGAGGCCCTGTCAACGGTTCGGCGCTCGTTCCATACCCTGAAGGGTTCCGGTCGCCTGGCCGGTGCGCTGCGCCTGGGCGAGTTCGCCTGGGTGGTCGAATCCTTCCTGAACGGGCTGCTGGAAGGTTCCGGGCAGGCCGACGACGATGTGCTGTCCGCGGTGGGTGATGCCATTGCGGTATTGCCGGGACTGATTGGCGAGATCCGCGACCAGACGGAACCGACCACTCCGGTCCTGGACATCGTGCTGCGTCTGGACGCCCTGGCCGCGGGGGAAGCCCCCTCTATCGAGGAAGCCGCCGAGGAGGGGCTCGAGGCGCCGGCCACCCCGGAGGGCGCGGAAGAGGATCTGGCGGCCCTTGCCCGCAGTATGGAGGCGCTGGATGCGTCGGCCGGGTCCGAGCCCGAGCTGCCGGAAATGGATGCGGGGGAGCTGCCGGCGTACGAGACCCCCGAGGAAGAAGAGCTGCGGTCACTGGATGATCTGGCGCCGGAGCCGTCCGGGGACGACGCGGGCGCGGTCGAAATGGCCGGGCAGCCCCCGGTGGATGAAGAAGAGCTCACGGACCTCGATGAGCTTGTCCCCGAAGGCGCGGAACCGACCATCGACCCGCAACTGTGGGAGGTCTTCTCCGCGGAGGCCCGCAGCCATCTCGACACGATCCGTGAGTGGCTGGACGAGATTGAGGAGACGCCTGCGCGGCCCCCCAGTTACGCGCTTGAACGGGCGCTGCACACCCTGCATGGCAGTGCGCGGACCGCCGGCGTCTCCACCGCGCATTCGGCGTGTCGGTCGTTCGAGAATCTGATCAATCTCCACCGGGAGATGGGGCAGCCGCTCGAGAATCGTGCGCTGGAATTGCTGCGTGACCTCGTCGATCGGCTCGGGGCGGTCGTTGATTCCACGGTGCCCCCGTCCGCCAGGGAGCTGGCCACCCCGCCGGAGTGGGCGGAGGAAGTCGAGGAATTATTCGCTGCGGCCCGGACACGCTGGAACTGGCCTGCCCAAGACCTTGAGGCCGAGGCGGCGGCACGGGCGGCCGACGACGAGCGTCTTCCTCCCTTCGACGACGCCGAAAGGGGCGCGGTCGCGGGCGAGGACCTCACCGAGGTGTCGGGTCTCGAACTCGAGACGACCGGGGAGCCTGCGGCCTGGCCGGAGGACGAGACCGGCGCACATGCTGTGCCGGAGCCGGAGCCGGAGCCGGAGCCAGAGCCGGAGCCGGAGCCAGAGCCGGAGCCAGAGCCGGAGCCGGAGCCAGAGCCAGAGCCGGAGCCGGAGCCGGAGCCGGAGCTGCGCGGGGATGCCTCGGTCGAGGAAATCGACCCGGAGTTCGGCGAGGTCTTCATCGAGGAGGCCAACGACATCCTCGAGCAGGCCTTCCACACGCTGTCGGCGTGGCGCGAGGCCGGGGGACGTCCCGGCCCGGATCAGGAGGCGTTCCAGCGTGAGGTGCACACCCTCAAGGGCAGTGCTCGTATGGCCGGATTCACGGTGGTCGGATCGCTCGCACATGCGCTGGAAAGCGCCCTGGGGGTGGAGACCGAAGCCGGCCAGGACCCGCGGCCGGCTTTCTTCGACGCCGCCGAGAAGGCGCTGGTCGAGGTGCAGGAACTGGTCGAGCGGGGGGTCGGACCGTGGCAGACGGATGAGCGGGAGAGTCGCGAGCTGCCGGGGTTGCGCCACTGGAGCCTGCCGGACGCGCAGGAGGCGGAGGAGGAATATGCCGACGAGACGGAGGGCGCTTCGGAGGCCGCGCTCGCGTCGACCGATGGCCCGTCCGACCGCGCGGCGGCGCCCGGGGGCGAGACCGAGGCCGCCAGCCGGAAGTTGCAGGATCAGGTCCGCATGGATGCCGAGGTCCTCGACAGTCTGGTCAACAACGCCGGCGAACTCGCGACCTTCCACCGGCGTTTCGAGCAGACGGTCGGCCGTGTCGAGGGTCAGGTCGAGGAACTCGAGCGCACCATCGTCCGCGTGCGCGAGCAGCTGCGCAAGCTGGAGATCGAGACCGAGGCCCAGGTCCTGTTCCGGGTGGAACAGGAGACCGGTGACGAACAGCTGGATTTCGATCCGCTGGAGATGGACCGCTATTCCGGGATCCAGCAGCTGTCACGCGCACTCGCCGAGAGTGTCAGTGACCTTGACGCGCTGAAACAGGAGGTCGATGACGAACTGCGTACCGCGGCCGGGGTGCTGCTGCAGGAAAAGCGCATCGGCACCGAACTGCAGGACCAGTTGATGCGCCAGCGCATGGTGCGCTTCGCGCGGATGGCGCCACGCCTGCGGCGCGTGGTACGGGCCGCGGCGGACGACATGCAGCGCGAGGTCCGCGTGGATTTCGTCGGTCAGGATTCCGAACTGGACCGCGCCTTGCTGGAGCGTCTGGTGGCCCCGCTGGAGCATTTGTTGCGCAACGCCGTGGCCCACGGGATCGAGCCGCCCGACGTACGCGAGGAGCAGGGCAAGCCACGTGAGGGCAGCGTCACTGTCAGTCTGGAACAGGCCGGCAGCGAGATCCGGCTCGAGGTGGCGGACGACGGCGGCGGTATCGACGCGGAGGTCGTCCGTGCGAAGGCGATCGATCGCGGCGTGATCGCCCCCGATGCCGAGCTGAGTGACAGCCAGGCGTTGCAGCTGATCCTGCAATCCGGATTCTCCACGGCGGCGTCGGTCAGCCATGTGGCCGGGCGGGGCGTCGGCATGGACGTGGTCAATGCCGAGGTCAAGCAGCTCGGGGGGACGCTCGACATCGACTCCATTCCGGGATCCGGGTCGCGCTTCTCGCTGCGCCTGCCCTTCACGCTCGCCATCAGTCAGTCGCTGCTCGTGCAGGTGGGCGAGGAGACCTTTGCGGTGCCGATGGCATCGGTCGAAGGCGTGGTGCGTGCACGCAGCGAGGAGATCGACGATTCCGGCGCGGCGCCGACCTACAGCTACGTGGGGCAGGAGTACGCCCTGCGGTCGCTCGGAGAGGTCCTGGGGATCGAGACCCAGGCGCCCGTGAGTCCCTTGCCCGACGAGCCGTTCCCGCTGCTGCTGGTACGTGCGGATGAGCAGAAGGTGGCCCTGCGTATCGACGGGCTGGCGGGCAGCCAGGAAGTGGTCGTGAAATCCGTGGGCCCGGTCCTCAGCCGGATCCCGGGCGTGGCCGGGGCGACGCTGCAGGGCGACGGCTCGGTGATGCTGATCCTTGACCTCTCCATGCTGATGCGCTTCGCGGCCGTCGGGCAGGGGGCAGCGGAGGAGGAGCAGGAGCCCGAAAGCGCGGCGACTCGGATCATGGTGGTGGACGACTCCATCACCATTCGCAAGGTCACCGCAAGGCTGTTGTCCCGTCACGGCTACGACGTGGTCACCGCGCGCGATGGCCTCGACGCGGTCACGTTGCTGGACGAACGGCGTCCGCACCTGATCCTGCTCGACGTGGAGATGCCGCGGATGGATGGTTTCGAGTTTGCGGCTCACGTCCGCGAGCATCCGGAATTCAACGCGGTGCCGATCATCATGATCACCTCGCGTTCCGGTTCCAAACACCGCGAGCGGGCGATGCGTCTGGGCGTCAACGGCTACCTTGGCAAGCCCTATCTCGAAAACGATCTCCTCAGCGAGATCGAGCACCAGCTGGAAGAGGCACCGGCATGACGACGGTAACGCCCCACGGAGTGAAGGCATGAGCGACGGCGAGAACCGGGTCGAAGCGGTGATCGTGCAGCTGGAAGCGGGCTCCATCCTGCTGCCGCGCAGCGCCCTGCTGGAGGTGACCACGCGGCCGGGGACCGGGCAGATCCAGGATGACATGGCCGACGAGCTCCCCTGGCTGGCGCCCCCGCTGACCTGGAACGAGCTGCAGATCCCGGTGATCAACGTCAACCACCTGATCGACCCGGCGCGGGATGCCGGTGAAGACCATCGCCGTTTCACCCGCCTGCTGGTACTGCAGGGCGCTGACGATCCGGACAGCCTCCCGTACTACGCCCTGGAGGTTCGCGGTACGCCGCATCCGGTACGGATTACCCCGCAGAACATCTTCGCGCTGGAGGGGGTCGAGACGACCCCGTGGTCCTGGCGGGTCAAGGCCTCCGGTGTGACCACGCATCTTCTGCGCCTCGATACCATCGAGGCGCGTCTGCGCGAGCTGGTTCGCGAACTCCCCGCGGCGCGGGACCCTGCAGGATCCGCCTGATCAGGCATCGGACGGGCCGTGCCCGTCGAGATCACCCAGGGCCCACTGCACCAGTGTCAGCATCGCGATCGCTGCGGTTTCGGTCCTCAGCGTCCGCGGGCCCGTGCGCACCGGCTGCCACCCCTGTTGACGCGCCAGTTCCCGCTCCGCATCCGTGAGGCCCCCTTCGGGGCCGATCAGCACGCTCGCCGATTGCGGCCGCGCATCGGCGCCCGCCGAGGCCAGGATCTGCGACAGGGCCGCGCCCTGCTCGTCGGCCAACAGGGCCAGATGCCGCTCCGTCTTGCCCGGCGTGCTTCCCTCTGCGGCCAGGGCCTCGGCGGGTTCGGTCACCTGTTCAAGAACCGGTAGCTCGTTGCGCCCGCACTGTTCGGCGGCGGCCGCGATCACACCGAGCCAGTGCTCCTGTCGGCGCTCCAGCCCCTTGTGGCCGCCGGCCGAACGGCTGCGCTCGAACAGGATCGGGCGAATCCGGGTGACGCCCAGCTCGACCGCCTTTTGCAGTGCCAGATCCATATGGTCACCGCGGGCCACGCCCTGCAGGAGAGTGATCCCGAGGGCCGGTGTGGTGGCGTCGGCGGCGCGCTCCCCCAGATGAAAAACGCCCGCCCGGCGACCGGTGGTCTCCAGGCGGGCGTGGTATTCGTTGCCGCGACCGTCGAACACGCGGCACGCGGCGCCGTCCTTCAGCCGCAGGACCCGGGTCGCGTAGTGCAACCGATCCTCCGGGGCCGGCAGACGCTGCCCGGC
Organism: Thioalkalivibrio sp. ALJ24; assembly: GCF_000377785.1. Taxonomy (GTDB): domain Bacteria; phylum Pseudomonadota; class Gammaproteobacteria; order Ectothiorhodospirales; family Ectothiorhodospiraceae; genus Thioalkalivibrio. The sequence continues at coordinate 17,375 of NZ_KB898735.1, forward strand.
GGCCAGATCGGCGTTTTCGATCAGCAGCCGCGGGCAACGCATTTCAGCGACGGTTGTTGAGGTCCAGGTCGTTCCAGATCTGCTCGGTCGGGCCGGCCTGGTTCATGGAGTAGAAATGGATGCCGGGGGCACCCTTCTCCAGCAGCTCGTCGGTCAGGCGGGTGGCGACCTCGATCCCGAATTTGCGGATGGAGTCCTTGTCGTCACCAAAGGCCTCCATACGCTTGCGGATGTAGCGCGGGATCTCGGCGCCGCACATCTCGGAGAAGCGCATGATCTGGGTGTAATTGGTGATCGGCATGATTCCCGGGATGATCGGGATGGTGATGCCCATCGCCTCGACCCGCTCCATGAACGCGACATAGGCGTCGACGTTGTAGAAGTACTGGGTGATCGCGGTGTTGGCACCCGCATCGACCTTGGTCTTGAAGTTCTCCAGGTCCTTCTCGGCGCTGGGGGCCTGCGGATGGAATTCCGGATAGGCCGCCACTTCCAGCTTGAACTGGTCGCCGAACTCGGCGCGCACGAATTCGACCAGCTCCGAGGCGTAGCGGAAATCACCGCCGGAATGCTTGGTGCCGGACGGCAGGTCGCCGCGCAGGGCCACGATGCGGTCCACGCCGATGTCGCGGTAGGTGCTCAGCAGGTCGCGCAGTTCGTCCTTCGTGGACGAGATGCAGGAGACGTGCGGCGCCGCCGGGATACCGTCGTTCTGGATGATGTCCTTGACCGTCTCGAGGGTACGGTCACGGGTCGAACCGCCGGCACCGAAGGTCACGGAGTAGAACTCCGGCTTCAGGGCGCCCAGACGTTTGCGGGCCTTGGCCAGGCGTTCGGCGCCGGCGTCGTCCTTGGGCGGGAAGAATTCAACGCTGAAGACGCGTTCCTGATTGCTCATTGCTTGTCCTCCAGACAAAAAGAAGGCGGACCGCACGAGTATGCGGCCCGCCCGGGCTGTCACACAGTCAGTTGACTAATGTGAGGCTGGCCGATCAGTAGCGGTAGTGTTCCGGCTTGAACGGACCATCCACCGACAGACCCAGGTACTTGGCCTGGTCGTCGGTCAGGCGCGTCAGGTTGGCGCCCAGCTTCTTCAGGTGCAGGTTCGCAACCTTTTCGTCCAGGTGCTTCGGCAGGATGTAGACGTTCTTGTCGTACTCCGAGCCCTTGTTCCAGAGCTCGATCTGCGCCAGCGTCTGGTTGGTGAACGAGTTGGACATCACGAAGGACGGGTGGCCCGTGCCGCAGCCCAGGTTCACCAGACGGCCTTCGGCCAGCATCAGGATGCGGTTGCCGTTCGGCAGGATGATGTGGTCAACCTGCGGCTTGATGTTGTCCCACTCGTACTTGCGCATCGAGGCGACGTCGATCTCGGAGTCGAAGTGGCCGATGTTGCAGACGATGGCCTGATCCTTCATCCGGGTCATGTGATCTTCGGTGATCACGTCCTTGTTGCCCGTGGCGGTGATGAAGATGTCGGCCTTGTCGGCGGCTTCGTCCATGGTCACGACGCGGAAGCCTTCCATCGCGGCCTGCAGGGCGCAGATCGGGTCGATCTCGGTGATCCACACGGTGGAGCCGAGGCCACGCAGCGACTGGGCGGCACCCTTGCCGACGTCACCGTAGCCGGCGACCACGGAGATCTTGCCCGCGATCATCACGTCGGTGGCGCGCTTGATGGAGTCCACGGTGGACTCGCGGCAGCCGTACAGGTTGTCGAACTTGGACTTGGTGACCGAGTCGTTGACGTTGATGGCGGGGAAGGCCAGCTCGCCGGTCTTCGCCATCTGGTACAGACGATGCACGCCGGTGGTGGTCTCTTCGGTCACGCCCTTGATCTTGGCGAGCTGCTCGGAGTACCAGTTCGGCTGCTTGGACAGGCGATCCTTGATGGCCGCGAACAGCGCGACTTCTTCTTCGTGCTCCGGGTTTTCCAGCACGGACGCGTCCTTCTCGGCGCGGGCACCCAGGTGCAGCAGCAGCGTGGCATCGCCACCGTCGTCCAGGATCATGTTGGCGCCGCCGTCGAATTCAAAGATGCGGTGGCAGTAGTCCCAGTACTCTTCCAGGGTTTCGCCCTTCACGGCGAAGACCGGCGTGCCGTTGTCGGCGATGGCCGCGGCAGCGTGGTCCTGGGTGGAGTAGATGTTGCAGGAGGCCCAGCGGACCTCGGCGCCCAGCGCTTCCAGGGTCTGGATCAGCACGGCGGTCTGGATGGTCATGTGCAGGGAGCCGGCAATCTTGGCGCCCTTCAGCGGCTGGGAGGCCGCGTATTCTTCGCGAGTCTGGATCAGACCGGGCATTTCGGTCTCGGCGATCGCGATTTCCTTGCGGCCGAACTCGGCCTGGTTGATGTCCTTGACGACGTAGTCGCCGGATTTCTTGGCATCCATCACAGCATTCATGGTGTTACTTCTCCGTTGGTCTGGATGAGCGCCGTGTACTTCAGGGGAACATCCGGCTGAGCCTGACGGTAAAACCGCTGCAGCGCTCCTCAGCCGGATGGGTGTTTCGCTTACAAAATATGGACTCTTAGAGTCCGGCGGCCTTCTTAAGTTCCTCGGCCTTGTCGGTACGCTCCCAGGGGAGGTCGACGTCTTCGCGGCCGAAGTGGCCATAGGCGGCGGTCGCCTTGTAGATCGGACGCAGCAGATCCATCATCTGGATCAGGCCCCACGGGCGCAGATCGAAGATGTCACGGACCAGCGTCTCGATGCGACGGTCGTCGATCTTGCCGGTGCCGAAGGTGTCGATGGTGATCGAGGTCGGGTCGGCCACGCCGATGGCGTAGGAGACCTGGATCTCGCACTTGTCGGCCAGACCGGCGGCGACGACGTTCTTGGCCACGTAGCGGCCGGCGTAGGCGGCGGAACGGTCCACCTTGGACGGGTCCTTGCCGGAGAACGCACCGCCACCGTGGCGGGCCATGCCACCGTAGGTGTCGACGATGATCTTGCGGCCGGTCAGGCCGGCGTCGCCCACCGGGCCACCGATCTCGAACTTGCCGGTCGGGTTGATGTGGATCTGGTCATTGGAGACCTGGCTCAGCCATTCGGCCGGCAGGACCTTCTTGAAGACCTCTTCATAGATGGCTTCCTGCAGGTCCTTCTGCGAGATCTCCGGGCTGTGCTGGGTGGACAGCACCACCGCGTCCAGGCCGGCCGGCTTGCCATCTTCATAGCGCAGGGAAACCTGGGACTTCGCGTCCGGGCGCAGCCACGGCAGCTTGCCGCTCTTCATCAGCTCGGACTGGATGCGCACCATCTTGTGGGCGTAGAAGATCGGGGCGGGCATCAGGGTATCGGTTTCGCGCGCGGCATAGCCGAACATCAGGCCCTGGTCACCGGCGCCCTGGGTGGCGCGGTCGGAGACGTCACGGTCCACGCCCATGGCGATGTCCTGGGACTGCTCGCCCAGCACGTTCAGCACGGCGCAGGTGTTGCCGTCGAAGCCCTTGTGGGAGTCGTCGTAACCGATCTCGCAGACGGTCTCGCGCACCAGGCGCTCGTAATCGATCTGCGCGCCGGTGGTGATCTCGCCCAGCAGCATCACCATGCCGGTCTTGGTGGCGGTTTCACACGCGATGCGGGCGTGCGGATCCTGCTCGATGATGGCGTCGACGATGGTATCGGAGACCAGGTCGGCCATCTTGTCGGGGTGACCCGCAGAGACCGATTCCGAGGTGAAGATGTAGTTGGACATTAAGCGTTCCTTTTCTGTCGTTTCGATTTAGTTTTGCGCAAAACGACCGCTAGTGTAACGCGACTCGCCGCGAATTTCTAAGCCCCCCCTGCCGCCCTCTGTCCGGCGGGCCCCCCACGGGTCCGGGCGGCCGGCCGTTGCGGCGCGCGGCGGCGCCACTTGCTCCGCTGGTTGAAAGTGGCCAAAATGCTCCGCCGTCACTGGGGTTGTGCGGCCGTGCCCGCCCGTTGCCCGGTCCGCCCGGCGCGCCTTCATGCCGCAGCGCCGCAGCCGCGAGACCGCTTCCCGCCCCGGCCAGAATCTTTCATCACTTGAGCAGGAGACCCGCATGCCCACCCGTAGAGAGCTTGCCAATGCCATCCGCGCCCTTTCGATGGACGCGGTCCAGAAGGCCAAATCCGGTCACCCGGGGGCCCCGATGGGGATGGCGGACATCGCCGAGGTGCTGTGGAACGACTACATGAAGCACAACCCGGCGAACCCGGACTGGGCCGACCGCGACCGTTTCGTGATGTCCAACGGCCACGGATCGATGCTGGTGTACTCGCTGCTGCACCTCACCGGCTATGACCTGCCGATGGACGAACTCAAGCAGTTCCGTCAGCTGCATTCGCAGACCCCGGGGCATCCCGAATACGGCTACACCGCCGGCGTCGAGACCACCACCGGGCCGCTGGGTCAGGGCGTGTCCAACGGCGTGGGCATGGCGCTGGCCGAGAAGGTCATGGCCTCCCATTTCAACCGCCCGGGTCACGAGATCGTCGATCACAACACCTATGTCTTCCTTGGCGACGGCTGCCTGATGGAGGGCGTCTCGCACGAGGCCTGCGCGCTGGCCGGTACCCTGGGCCTGGGCAAGCTGGTGGCGTTCTGGGATGACAACGGCATCTCCATCGACGGCGAGGTCGAGGGCTGGTTCACCGACGACACCCCGGGCCGCTTCGAGGCCTACGGCTGGCACGTGGTGCGCGATGTGGACGGCCATGACGCCGATGCCGTCAAGGCCGCCATCGAGCAGGCGCGCAAGGAAACCGGCAAGCCGACCCTGATCTGCTGCCGCACCGTGATCGGCTTTGGTTCGCCGAACAAGTCCGGCAAGGAAGAGTGCCACGGCGCCGCCCTGGGCGATGACGAAGTCGCGCTGACCCGCAAGGAGCTGGGCTGGGAGCACGCCCCGTTCGAGATCCCGGACGACATCTACGCCGGCTGGGATGCGAAGGACAAGGGCGCGAAGGCCGAGGCCGAGTGGAAGGAGCGCTTCGAGGCGTATCGCAAGGACCACCCCGAGCTGGCGGCGGAGTTCGAGCGTCGCATGGCCGGCGATCTGCCCGCCGACTGGAGCGAGAAGGCCACCGCCTTCATCAAGGAGACCGTGGAAAAGGCCGAGAAGGTTGCCTCGCGCAAGGCCTCGCAGAACACCATCGGCGGCTACGCCCCGGCGCTGCCGGAACTGCTGGGTGGCTCCGCCGACCTGGCGGGCTCCAATCTGACGATGTACGTCGGCTCGAAGGGTGTCAGCAAGGATGACGCCGCCGGCAACTACGTGTACTACGGCGTGCGCGAGTTCGGCATGGCCGCGATCATGAACGGCATCGCGCTGCACGGCGGGTTTATCCCGTACGGCGGCACCTTCCTGATCTTCTCCGACTACGCCCGTAACGGCATCCGCATGTCCGCGCTGATGAAGCAGCGGGTGATGTACGTGCTGACGCACGATTCCATCGGCCTCGGAGAAGACGGTCCGACCCACCAGCCGGTCGAGCAGACCCCGAGCCTGCGCCTGATCCCGAACCTCAACGTCTGGCGCCCCTGCGACGCGGTCGAGACCGCCGTGGCCTGGAAGGCCGGCATCGAGCGCACCGATGGCCCGTCCGCGTTCATCCTGTCACGCCAGGGCCTGCCGCACATGGAGCGCGACGGCGAGCAGCTCGCCAACATTGCCCGCGGCGGCTATGTGCTGAAGGACTGCGACGGCACCCCGGATCTGATCTTCATCGCCACCGGCTCCGAGGTCGAGCTGGCGGTGCAGGCAGCCGAGGCGCTGGCCGGCGAAGGCAAGAAGGCGCGCGTCGTCTCCATGCCCTGTGTCGAGCTGTTCGAACAGCAGGATCCGGCTTATCAGGAGTCCGTGCTGCCGTCCGCCGTGCGCAAGCGTGTGGCCGTCGAGGCGGGTGCCACCGCGGGCTGGTACAAGTTCACCGGCATGGACGGCGCCGTATTCGGCATGGACCGCTTCGGCGAGTCCGCCCCCGGCGGCGCGCTGTTCGACTACTTCGGCTTCAAGCCGGAGAACGTCGCGCAGGTCGCCCGTGACGTGCTGAACGGCTGAACGCCACCGAATTCCCAAAAAAGCTGAAAGAGGAGACTCCCATGGCTATCAAGGTTGGTATCAACGGCTTCGGCCGCATCGGCCGCATGGCGTTCCGCGCCATCGCTCAGGACTTCCCCGGTCTGCAGGTGGTCGGCATCAACGACCTGCTGGATCCGGAATACCTGGCCTACATGCTGCGCTACGATTCGGTCCACGGCCGTTTCGAAGGCGACATCAGCGTCGAGGGCAACGACCTGGTGGTGAACGGCAACCGCATCCGCCTGACCGCGGAGAAGGACCCGGCGGCCCTGAAGTGGGGCGACATCGGTGCCGACGTGGTGATCGAGTCCACCGGTCTGTTCCTGACCGCCGAGACCGCGCAGAAACACCTGGATGCCGGTGCCAAGAAGGTCGTGATGTCCGCCCCGTCCAAGGACGACACCCCGATGTTCGTGTACGGCGTGAACCACGGCGACTACAGCGGCCAGAACATGGTCTCCGCCGCCTCCTGCACCACCAACGCCCTGGCGCCGGTGGCCAAGGTCCTGCACGACAACTGGGGCATCAAGCGCGGCCTGATGACCACCGTGCACGCCGCTACCGCCACGCAGAAGACCGTCGACGGTCCGTCCATGAAGGACTGGCGCGGTGGCCGCGGCATCCTGGAGAACATCATCCCGTCCTCCACCGGGGCCGCCAAGGCCGTGGGCAAGGTGCTGCCGGAACTCAACGGCAAGCTGACCGGCATGGCCTTCCGTGTGCCGACCTCCGACGTCTCGGTGGTCGACCTGACCGCCGAACTCAACGGCGAGGCCGACTACAAGGCCGTGTGCGAGGCCATGAAGAAGGCCTCCGAGGGCGAGCTCAAGGGCGTGCTGGGTTACACCGAGGATCTGGTGGTCTCCACCGACTTCCGCGGCTACACCGCCCCGTCGGTGTTCGATGCCGGCGCCGGCATCCAGCTGGACCCGACCTTCGTGAAGGTCGTCGCCTGGTACGACAACGAGTACGGCTACACCTGCAACATGCTGCGCATGGTGCAGCACGTCGCCGGCTGATAGCCGCGGCTTTCGGCCACCCGGGCGGTCCGCCGTTCCGCGGTGGCCGAACTGCCAGAGGCTTGGGCGCAGCCCCCCCCCCCCGCGCGGGGGCTGCACCGAAGGCTCTTTAACCGTTCCAACCTTATTGTTCCGCGAGGTATCCCATGTCCGTCACCAAGATGACCGATCTCGACCTGCAGGGTCGCCGCGTGCTCGTGCGCCAGGACCTGAACGTCCCCGTCAAGGACGGCAAGGTCACGTCCGACGCGCGCATCCGCGCGAGTCTCGAGACCGTGCAGAAGGCCCTTGAGGGCGGCGCCGGCGTGATGCTGATGTCGCATCTGGGCCGGCCCACCGAGGGCGAGTTCTCCGAGGAGGATTCGCTGGCCCCGGTCGCCGAGCACATGGGGCAGCTGCTCGGTCGCGAGGTGCGTCTGGTGCGCGACTATCTCGACGGCGTGGAGATCCAGCCCGGTGAAGTGGTGATGCTGGAGAACGTCCGCTTCAACCAGGGCGAAAAGAAGGACGACGAGGCGCTGGCGAAGAAGTACGCCGCGCTGTGCGACATCTATGTGATGGACGCCTTCGGCACCGCCCACCGCGCCCAGGCCTCCACGCATGGCGCCGGCAAGTTCGCGCCGCAGGCCTGCGCCGGTCCGCTGCTGGCGCGTGAACTGGAGGCCCTGAGCAAGGCGCTCGACAACCCGAAGCGCCCGCTGGTGGCGATCGTCGGCGGCTCCAAGGTCTCGACCAAGCTGACCGTGCTGGAGTCGCTGTCCAAGGTCGTCGACCAGCTGATCGTGGGTGGCGGCATCGCCAACACCTTCATCGCTGCTCAGGGCCATGACGTCGGCAAGTCGCTGTACGAGGCCGATCTGGTCGACGAGTCGAAGCGGCTGATGGAAGCCGCGCGTGCCAAGGGCGGGGAGATCCCGGTGCCTTCCGACGTGACCGTGGGCAAGGAGTTCTCCGACAGCACGCCGGCGGAAACTAAGTCGGTGGATGCCATCGGCGCCGACGACATGATCTTCGACGTGGGCCCCGACACCGCTTCCACCTACGCCGAGGCCCTGCGCAATGCCGGCACCATCGTCTGGAACGGCCCGGTGGGCGTGTTCGAGTTCGACCAGTTCGCCGCGGGCACCCGCGCGCTGGGCGAGGCCATCGCCGAGAGCGATGCGTTCTCCATCGCCGGCGGTGGCGATACCCTGGCCGCGATCGACAAGTACGACCTCGCCGATCGCATCAGCTACATCTCCACCGGCGGCGGCGCCTTCCTCGAGTTCCTCGAAGGCAAGACCCTGCCGGCCGTGGCCATGCTCGAGGAGCGGGCGAAGGGCTGAACGCCTTGTCCGCCCCGACACCCACCACCGGAGAACCCCGCGTGAGACGTACCAAGATCGTAGCCACCCTGGGCCCGGCGACCGACACCGACGAGGCCCTGGATGCCATCATCCAGGCCGGCGTCGATGTTGTGCGCGTCAACTTCTCGCACGGGGACCCGGATGACCATCGCGACCGCGTCCGCCGTCTGCGGGCGGCCGCCGAACGCGCAAACCGCGTGGTCGGCGTCCTCGGGGACCTGCAGGGCCCAAAGATCCGGATCGAGCGGTTCGCCGCCGGGAAGGTGTACCTGGAAGAGGGGGCACCCTTCGCGCTGGACGCCGAGCTGGATCGCGATGCCGGCGACGAGACTCAGGTCGGCCTGACCTATACCGACCTGCCGAAGGACGTGCGCCCGGACGACATCCTGCTCCTGGATGACGGGCGGATCGTGCTCAAGGTCACCGCGGTCGCGGCCAGCCGGGTCGAGACCGAAGTGGTGGTGGGTGGCGAGCTGTCCAATAACAAGGGCATCAATCGTCAGGGCGGCGGGCTTTCGGCCCCGGCGATCACCGACAAGGACCGCGAGGATATCCGTCTGGCCGCCGAGCTGGAGGTGGACTACCTCGCGGTGTCGTTCCCCCGCTCGGCGCAGGACATCCATCTCGCGCGCAGCCTGCTGCAGGAGGCCGGCTGGGAGGCCGGGATCTGCGCCAAGATCGAGCGCTCCGAAGCGCTGGACGTGATCGACGAGATCATCTCGGCGACCGAGGTGATCATGATCGCGCGCGGGGACCTGGGCGTGGAGATCGGCGATGCCGAGCTGCCGGGCGTGCAGAAGACCCTGATCTCGCGGGCCCGGGCCCTCAACCGCCTGGTCATCACCGCGACCCAGATGATGGAGACGATGATCCAGAACCCGATCCCCACGCGGGCGGAGGTCTTCGACGTCGCCAACGCGGTGCTGGACGGCACCGATGCCGTGATGCTGTCGGGCGAGACCGCCACCGGTCGTTTCCCCGGCCGGGTCGTCTCCAGCATGGACCGCATCTGCGAGGCCGCCGAACGTCAGCGCGCGGCGCGTCAGTCCGACCACCGCATGGACTCGACCTTCGGCCGGGTGGACGAGGCAATCGCGATGGCGACCATGTACACCGCCAACCATCTGGACGTCCAGGCCATCGCCGCGATGACCGAATCCGGGGCGACCGCCCTGTGGATGTCCCGGATCAGCTCGGGCATCCCGATCTACGCGCTGACCCGCCGCATGGACACCAGCCGGCGCATGACCCTGTACCGCGGTGTCTACCCGGTGCGGGTGGCCGCGCTGCCGGAGAGCCACGAGAGCCTCAACCGCGAAGCGGTCAACTTGCTCCAGGCCGAGGGGGTCGTGCAGGATGGCCAGCTGGTTATCATCACCAAGGGCGACCTGCATGGCACCCATGGCGGTACCAACGCAATGAAGATCGTCCGGGTCGGCGAGGTCGTCTGAGACGGCCGCCACCCGGGCGTGGAGTTCCCAACCTGAAGTGCGAATCCCGTAAGGAGGACCCATGGCACTGATCTCCCTTCGCCAGCTGCTGGACCATGCCGCCGAGCACGGCTACGGCATGCCGGCCTACAACGCCAACAACATGGAACAGATCCATTCGATCATGGAGGCCGCGAAGGAAGTGGACTCCCCCGTGATCATTCAGGCGTCCGCCGGTGCGCGCAAGTACGCCGGTGAGCCCTTCCTGCGCCGCATGATCGAAGCGGCGGTCGAGCAGTATCCGGACATCCCGATCGCGCTGCACCAGGACCACGGCGCCGAGCCGGCGGTGTGCCTGCGTTCCATCCAGTCGGGCTTCACCTCGGTGATGATGGACGGCTCCCTGATGCCCGACATGAAGACCCCGGCGACCTACGACTACAACGTCGACGTGACCGCCAAGGTCTCCGAGATGGCTCACTCGTGCGGTGTGTCGGTGGAAGGCGAGCTGGGTTGCCTGGGCTCCCTGGAAACCGGTCAGGCCGGTGAGGAAGACGGCTCCGGTGCGGAAGGCACGCTGTCCCACGACCAGCTGCTGACCGACCCGGACGAGGCCGCCGACTTCGTCAAGAAGACCAAGTGCGACGCCCTGGCCATCGCCATCGGCACCTCGCACGGCGCCTACAAGTTCACCCGTCCGCCGACCGGTGACATCCTGGCCATCGAGCGGGTCAAGGAGATTCATGCGCGCATCCCCGACACCCACCTGGTGATGCACGGTTCCTCCTCGGTCCCGGAAGAATGGCTGAAGATCATCAACCAGTACGGCGGTGACATGGGCGAGACCTACGGCGTGCCGGTCAAGGAGATCCAGGAAGGCATCAAGCACGGCGTGCGCAAGGTCAACATCGATACCGACCTGCGCATGGCCTCCACCGGCGCGGTGCGCAAGTTCCTGGCCGAGAACCCGAAGGAATTCGACCCGCGCAAGTTCCTGAAGGCCTCGACCGCCGGCATGAAGGACGTGTGCAAGCAGCGTTACGAAGCCTTCGGCTGCGCCGGCATGGCGTCCAAGATCAAGCCGATGTCGCTGGACGACATGGTCGCTCGCTACAACAGCGGCGAGCTGGACCCCAAGGTCAACTGATCTTGTAAAGCGCGCAGGGATGCACGGAAAAGGGGGCTGCGGCCCCCTTTTTTTGTGCCATCATGTGGGGGCTTATGTCCCGAACCAGGCAGCTCCACGGAGGCCCCCATGCGCCCGTTTGTCGTCATTCTCCTCGCCCTTGCCCTGGTCCTCTCCCTGATGGCCCCGGCCAGCGCGAATCCGTTCACCCGCGACGTGGACCCGCAGGACATCGTCGACCGGGCCAAGGACACGCTCACCCGCATGGCCGCCCATCCGGACTACCCGGCGCTGCGCAACGATCTGCAGCGTGCACATGCGGTGGTGATCTTTCCGCGTGTCGTGCGCGGTGGTTTCTTTATCGGCGGCTCCGGCGGTCTGGGGGTGGGGCTGGTCTGGGACGAGGACGAAGGCGATTACAGTCCCGTGGGCTTCTACTCCCTGGGCTCGGTCAGCTTCGGCGTGCAGGTCGGCGGGGATGCCGCCGAGGTGGTGATGGTCGCGCGCCGGCCCGACGCTCGCGATTCGCTGTTCGCCTCGTCCATGCGTCTGGGCGGGGACGCGGAGGTGGCCGCCGGTCCGGTAGGGGCGGGGCGCGGCGCGTCGGCCAATGTCGATTTCGTCTCCTACGCCCGCACCCGCGGGGCCTATCTCGGCATGAGCTTCGATGGCTCGCGCCTGACCGTGCGCGACGATTTCAACGAGGCCTACTACCGCGAGGAGCTGCGCCCGGTGCACATCCTTGAACAACGTCGCGTGGATAATCCCGGGACCCGCGCACTGCGCGAGGCGTTGCTGGAACTGCGTCAGGACGCCGACGAGGACGAGCGTCCGGATGCCGGGGATGCACCGGAAGAGGGTGGCGGGGTGATGCCCGACCCGATGGAGGTGGAGACCCTCTGACCGGCCGCTTCGGGGTCGACGCCCTCGGGAAGCTCGACCACCGGGGTGTCCAGCCGAGCCCTCAGGGCCGAGGCGTTGTCCAGGCGCGGGTCGGTGTTGGCCCGGCGCCGGTTGAGTACCAGCCCGGCCAGCGTCAGGCCCCGATGCAGCAGGGCCTCCACGGTCAGCAGGCAGGCATTGAGTGTGCCCAGCCGGTCTTCGGCCACCAGCAGCACCGGCAGGCCCAGTGCCTCGGCCAGATCCGCATTCAGGGCATCTTCCGCCAGCGGCGAATAGAACCCCCCGGCCCCCTCCACCAGCAGTGGGCCGCGGGCGTGGCCCCGTTGCGCCTCGCAGGCTTCGAGCAGTTGCGCCAGGTACAGGGGCTGACCGGCGTTGCGGGCCGCCTGGTCCGGTGCCAGGGCATCGGCAAAGCGCCACGGGGTGACGCGGGCCGTTGCATCCACCGGCAGTCCCGCGGCGGCGGTCAGGGTCTCGCCGTCGGCCGCGCGCAGGCCCTGCGGGCCCGCCTCGCAGCCCGACTCCACCGGCTTGCAGGGCATCGGCTCAACGCCCTGGCCGCGCCAGGCCCGCAGCAGCGCGCAGCCGACAAAGGTCTTGCCGACCCCGGTGTCGGTACCGGTGACGAACAGACCGGATGCCGGTATCTTTCCCGCGTTCATGCGCCGCTGGCGGCCCCGGTGAGACGCTCGAGGGCCTCGCGATAGCGCGCCGCAGTCTGCTCCACGACCTCGGCGGGCAGGTCCGGCCCGGGGGGCGTCTTGTCCCAGTCCAGGGTCTCCAGATAGTCGCGCACGTACTGTTTGTCGAACGACGCCGGGCTGCTTCCCGGGGCATATTCGTCGGCCGGCCAGAAACGCGAGGAATCCGGGGTCAGGACCTCGTCGATCAGATGCAGCCGTCCCTCGCCGTCCAGGCCGAATTCGAACTTGGTGTCGGCGATGATGATCCCGCGCGTCGCCGCGTGTTCGCGTGCCAGCGAGTAGATGGCGATGCTGGCGTCGCGCACCTCGCGCGCGCGGGCCTCGCCGATGGCCGCCGCGACATGATCGAAGTCGACGTTCTCGTCGTGATCCCCGACGGCCGCCTTGGTACTGGGGGTGAACAGCGGCTCGGGCAGCGCTCCGGCCAGCTCCAGGCCGTCGGGTAGCGGGATTCCGCAGACCGTGCCGCTGGCCTGGTAATCCTTCCAGCCCGAGCCGATCAGGTAGCCCCTTACCACGGCCTCCACCGGCAGTGCGTCGAGCCGGCGCACCACCAGGCTGCGCCCCTCCAGCGGGGCCCGCGCCGGCGCGTCCGGCACCACGTCGGCCAGCGGGATGTCGGTCAGCTGGTTGGGGATGCCGAGTTCGCGCTCGATCCGACGCATCCAGTACAGGGTGATGGCGGTGAGAACGCGGCCCTTGTCCGGTACCGGGGTGGGCAGGATCACGTCGAACGCCGACAGGCGGTCGGTGGTCACCATCAGCCAGTGATCGTCATCCACCCGGTAGAGGTCGCGCACCTTGCCGCGGTGCACGCATTCCAGTCCCGGGACGTCGCTTTCGAGGAGGGTATCGTTCATCCGCGTATTGTAGCGGCTGTGGCGGTACAGGGAACGCGTGGCCGAATGCTGCCGGCCGGGCCCCGGCCGGGCCGCCGGCCGGCTTGTCGCCGCGGGGCGCTCCGGCTATGGTTGCGCGGATGAATATCACCGGAACCGCAACACCGCCGCGCGTGGGCGTGGTCATGGGCAGCACCTCGGACTGGGGAACCATGGAGCGCGCCGCCGAACTGCTCGCGCGCCTGGAGATCCCGCACGAGACCCGGGTGGTCTCCGCCCACCGCACGCCGGACCTGCTGTTCGAGTACGCCGAACAGGCGCGTGAGCGCGGCCTGTCCGCGATCATCGCCGGTGCCGGTGGCGCGGCGCATCTCCCGGGTATGCTGGCCGCCAAGACGCCGGTGCCGGTGCTGGGCGTGCCGGTGGCCTCGCGCCATCTGCGGGGCGAGGACTCGCTGCTGTCCATCGTGCAGATGCCGCGCGGCATCCCGGTGGCGACCTTCGCGATCGGCGAGGCGGGTGCCGCCAATGCGGCACTGTTCGCGGCGGCGATGCTCGCTACCGGCGACCCGGCACTGGCCGCGCGGCTGGACGCCTTCCGCGCCGAGCAGCGCGATGCGGTGCTCGGTCAGACTCTGCCGCCCGATCCGGCGTGAGCCTTCCATGATTACCCCGCCCGCCACGCTCGGTCTGCTGGGCGGCGGCCAGCTCGGTCGCTATTTCGTGCTGGCTGCGCGTCAGGCCGGCTATGCGGTGATCGTGCTCGACCCCGATCCGGCCAGCCCGGGCGGGGCGCTCGCCGACCGGCACCTGGTGGCGGACTTCGACGATGACGCGGCGCTGGACGAGCTGGCCGATGCCTGCGCGGTGGTGACTGCCGAGTTCGAGAACATCCCTGCCGCATCACTGGAGCGTGTGGCGAGTCGCGGCTGCCTGCGCCCCGGCGTGCGTGCTCTGACGATCGCGCAGGACCGTCTGGCGGAGAAGCACTTCCTCGGCGAGGCCGGGGTCGCCGTTGCGCCGTGGTGCGCGATCCCTGCGGGGCAGCCGCCGGCCGAGCCCGCATCCGGCCCCCACCCCGACCTCGGTCCCGGTTTCCCCGCCGTGCTCAAGACCGCCCGTCTGGGCTACGACGGCAAGGGCCAGGTCCGGCTGGCTGCGGCCGAAGACCTGGCCGCCGCGCACGCCGATCTGGGGCGGGTGGACTGCGTGCTGGAGGAGCGGGTGGATCTGGCGCGCGAGGTCTCGGTGCTGGTCGCACGCTCGCCGGACGGCCACAGCGAGGTCTTCCCGGTCGCCGAGAATCTCCATCGTGCCGGCGTCCTGCACCGGACCCGGGTGCCGGCCCGCCTGAGCCCCGTGCTGGATGCGCAGGCACGCGAGGTGGCCCTGCGCATCGCCGAGCAGCTGGATTACTGCGGGGTGCTGGCGGTGGAATTCTTCGTGACCACCGGCGGGGAGCTCTTGGTCAACGAGATCGCCCCGCGGCCGCACAATTCCGGGCACTACACCCTGGACGCCTGCAGCGTGTCGCAGTTCGAGCAGCAGCTGCGCGCGGTCTGCGGACTGGCGCTGGCGCCCGCCCGGGTCACCGCGCCGGTGGCGATGGTCAACCTGCTGGGCGAGCTGTGGCCGTCCGCGGGCGCGCCCGACTGGACCGGGCTGCTGGGCGAACGACGGGCGCGGGTGCATCTCTACGGCAAGGCCGCGGCGCGGCCGGGGCGCAAGATGGGGCATGTGAACGTGGTCGGGCTGCCGGGCGAGGCCGATGCCGACGCGGTGAGCGAGATCGCCGAAACCCTGTGGCAAAACCTCGCCGGAGAGCCGTCGCAATGAGCCAGAATCATTTCCCCGACACGGCCGCGCGGCGCGCGCGCCAGGCCGAGCTGAAGCAGGATCTGGAGATCGAGGAGACCCTCGAGGGCGTGCCGCTGCGCCTGCGTACGACCTGGGGCCTGTTCTCGCCGCGGCGCATCGATGACGGCACCCGGCTGCTGCTGCGCCACGCCGAGATCCGGCCCGGCGATGCCTGTCTGGACCTGGGCTGCGGCTACGGTCCGATCGGCCTGGTGATGGCGCGCAAGGCCGAACCCGGGCCCTGCACCCTCGTGGACACCAACTTCATGGCGGTGGAATACGCGCGGGCCAACGCCGAGCGTAACGGCCTCACCAATGCCGAATGCCTGCTGAGCAATGGCTTCTCGCATATCCGCGACCGGCGCTTCGATGTCGTCGCCTCCAACCTCCCGGCCAAGGTGGGGCGCGAACTGCTCTACACCTGGCTGCTGGATGCCCATGAACAGATGAACCCCGGCGGCCGCCTGTATGTCGTAACCATTACCGGGTTGCGGCGGTTCATCGAAAAGGGGTTTCGTGAGGTGTTCGGCAACTACGACAAGCTCAAGCAGGGGCGCGATTACACCGTGGCCCTGGCGCGCCGCGAAGAGGTCTGAGTCGTGGCCGAGGGTGCGGCCGATCTGCCCGTCGCGCTCCTGGTGATCGTGGGCCTGCTGACCGGTGGCGGCCTGGTGGTTCTGTTGCGGCGCATGCCCTGGGAGGCGCTGTTCGTCCCCGGTCGGGCGGAGCTGTTCGTCGCGGCCTTCCTGACCCTGCTCCTGATCTGGAGCCTGCGTGCCCAGGTGGTGGACGGCCTGGCCCTGCATCTGATGGGGATGGCCGCGGTCACCCTGATCTTCGGCTGGCAGCTGGCGATCCTGCTGGCCTTCCTGGTGACCGGGATGCTCGGGCTGTTCGGCGTGCTGCCGATGGCGATGGTCCCGCTGACGGTGCTGCTCGCCGGGGCGCTGCCGGTAGCGGTCACCTGGGGGCTGCTGCGTCTGACCGAGACCCGCTTCCCGCCGCACATGTTCATCTATCTCTACGGGGTGGCCTTTCTCGGCGGCGCGCTGTCGGCGGCCGTCACCGTGCTGGGCACCGGGGTAATCCACGCGCTGTTCACCGAGCTTGCCTGGAGCGAGGTCTACCGCGATTACGTGCGGTATCTGCCCCTGCTGATCCTGCCCGAATCGGTGGTCAACGGGATCGTGATCACCGCCATGGTCGTGCTCCGCCCGGGCTGGCTGGCGACCTGGTCGGACGAACGCTACCTCCACGGCCGTTGATTCGGCCCCGCCACGTCGGTTGCAGCCGCGCCATGGCGGGGCGCAAGTTTCGTTGCGCTTTAATGAACCGTTCAGGAAGCGCCTGCTAATGTTCCTTCCACGCAGAGGCCGAGACCCTGTGCACAAAATCCGAAGGACCCAGCAGGAGACAACAACAATGAAGAACGTATTCGCTCTGATGACCGCGGCCGGTCTGGCCCTCGCCTTCACCCTGCCGGCGCAGGCCGCCGACATCCAGGCCGGGCAGTCGATGTACCAGAACGTCTGTGCCAGCTGCCACCAGGCCGACGGGCGCGGGCAGGCGATCTTCCCGCCGCTGCAAGGCCAGGATGCGGCCTATGTGACCGACAAGCTGGAGCGTTACCGCGCCGGGGAAACGGTGGGTGACAACACCGCACTGATGCGTCCGCATGCCCAGTCGCTGAGTGACGAGGACATCGCCAACGTGGCGGCCTTCATCGAGACCGAGTTCGCCGAATAAGACGGCTCGGGCCTCACGGGTCGGCATCCCGCCGGTCCGCCAGCGCGCCCCCGGGTTTTTGCCCGGGGGCGCGCCTTCGGGTAGAGTTTTGCGGTTCAGAAGAACCGGCACGCGCCGGTCTCCTTCCCGATTTAACCTTCGCGAGGCACCGCATGGCACAACCCGACCTGATTGCTCCGTCCATCCTGTCCGCCGACTTCGCCCGGCTGGGCGAGGAAGTCGAGAACGTCCTCAATTCGGGCGCCGACATCGTCCACTTCGACGTGATGGACAACCACTATGTCCCCAACCTGACCATCGGCCCGCTGGTCTGCGAGGCTCTGCGCAAGCACGGCATTCAGGCCCCGATCGACGTGCACCTGATGGTCAAGCCGGTGGACCGCATCATCCCGGATTTCGCCCAGGCCGGTGCCAGCTACATCACCTTCCATCCGGAAGCCTCCGACCACATCGACCGCACCCTGCAGCTGATCAAGAGCGAGGGCTGCAAGGCCGGGCTGGTGTTCAACCCGGCAACCCCGCTGTCGCATCTGGATTACGTGATGGACAAGGTCGACATGATCCTGCTGATGTCGGTGAACCCCGGTTTCGGCGGGCAGAAGTTCATCCCGGCCACGCTGGACAAGCTGCGCGAAGCGCGCCAGCGCATCGATGCCTCCGGTCGCGACATCCGCCTGGAGATCGACGGCGGCGTGAAGGCCGACAACATCCGCGAGATCAAGGCGGCCGGTGCAGACACCTTCGTGGCCGGCTCGGCGATCTTCGGCGCGGGTGAGGATTCCGATCCCAACCGCTACGACAGCATCCTCAAGAAGATGCGCGACGAGCTGGCCGGCGCCTGAGGCGTCCGCGTCCCGCTCGTCCGTTCCGCCCGTCGCCGCGAGGTGCCCGTGAGTCTGAAACGTCCCGCCATGATCCTGATCGACCTGGACGGCACGCTGATCGACAGCGTGCCCGATCTGGCCTGGAGCGTGGATGCGATGATGCGCGAGCTCGGCCTGCCCGAGCGTGGCGAGGCCGCGGTGCGCAACTGGGTGGGCAACGGCGTCGAACGGCTGGTGCAGCGTGCGCTGGTCAACGATCTCGACGGCGAGCCCGACCCGGAGCTGTACCAGCGGGCCCTGCCGGTGTTCATGCGGATCTACCAGGAGAACACCGCCGGGCGCAGCCCGCTGTATCCCGGCGTGCGCGAGGGCCTGGACCGGTTGAAAGCCGAGGGTTACCGCCTGGGCTGCGTGACCAACAAGGCGGGCTGCTTTACCCGCCCGTTGCTGGCGGAGAAGGGCATCCTCGATGACTTCGAGATCGTGGTCGCCGGCGACGACCTGGAGAAGAAAAAACCGGACCCCGAGCCCCTGTGGCATGCGGCACGCGAGCTGGGCGTCAAGCCGGAGGATTCCCTGATGGTCGGGGATTCGAAGAGCGACGTGAAGGCGGCGCGCGCGGCGGGATTCCAGATCGTCTGCATGACCTACGGGTACAACCACGGGGACGACATCCGCGACCAGAACCCCGATGCGGTGCTGGATCGGCTGGACGAACTGCCCGGACGGCTTCCGGCCCGGGCCGCATGAGGTCGGTCATGGACGCCGGACCCGCCGCAAGCGGACGATGGCGCGACGGCCTCTGAACCGCCGTCCTTCCCGACCCGTTGCCAGGAAATGTCCGCCATGACCCCCGAACAGTTCGACGAACTCGCCCGCGAGGGGCATAACCGCATCCCGGTGGTGCGCGAGGTGCTCGCCGACCTCGAAACCCCGCTGTCGATCTTCCTCAAGCTGGCCAACCGGCCGTATTCGTATCTGTTCGAATCGGTGCAGGGCGGCGAGCGCTGGGGGCGCTATTCGTTCGTGGGGCTGCCGGCGCGCACCCTGGTGCGGGTGCACGGCCACGAGATCACGGTGGAGACCGACGGCGAGGTGGTCGAACGCGAGACCGTGGCCGACCCGCTGGCCTGGATCGAGGCCTATCAGGCGCGCTTCCGGGTGGCCGATCTGCCGGGCCTGCCGCGCTTCACCGGCGGACTGGTCGGCTACTTCGGGTTCGAGACCGTGCGTCTGATCGAGCCGCGGCTGGACGGCCCGGACAAGCCCGACGAACTGGGCCTGCCGGACATCCTGCTGCTGGTGTCCGAGGAGGTCGTGGTCTACGACAACCTGTCCAGCCGCGCGTACCTGGTGGTGCATGCCGATGCCGAGCGCGCCGACGGGCAGGCCGAGGCGTCGCGTCGCCTGGACGAGCTGGAAAACCGGCTGGCGGACCCCCTGGTGCCGCCGGACGATCCCCCGCATCCGCACGCGGTGCCGGAGTATGTCCCCGGTTGGTCGGCCGAGGGCTTTCAGGCCGCGGTGGAGAAGGCGCAGCAGTACATCCTCGACGGCGACGTGATGCAGGTGGTGCTGGCGCAGCGCATGAGCGTGCCGTTCTCCGCGCCGCCGCTGGATCTGTACCGCGCCCTGCGCGAGCTGAATCCGTCGCCCTACATGTATTACCTGGACCTGGGCGATCACCACGTGGTCGGGGCGTCGCCGGAGATCCTGGTGCGCCTGGAGGACGAGCAGGTGACCGTGCGCCCGATCGCCGGGACCCGGCCGCGCGGGCGCGATCCCGAAGAGGACCGCGCGCTGGAGGCCGAACTGCTGGCCGATCCCAAGGAGCGTGCCGAGCATCTGATGCTGATCGACCTGGGGCGCAATGACGCCGGCCGGGTCAGCCGCACTGGCTCGGTGCGGGTCACCGACACCATGGTGGTCGAGCGCTATTCGCACGTGATGCATATCGTGTCCAACGTGGAAGGCGAGCTGGCGCCGGGGCTGTCGGCGATGGACGTGCTGCGCGCGACCTTCCCGGCCGGCACGGTCAGCGGCGCGCCCAAGATCCGGGCGCTGGAGATCATCGACGAGCTGGAGCCGGTCAAGCGCGGTCCGTACTCCGGGGCGGTGGGTTATCTTTCGTGGTCCGGCAACATGGACACCGCGATCGCCATCCGCACGGCGGTGCTGCACGAAGGCGAGCTGCACATCCAGGCCGGGGCCGGGGTGGTCCACGACTCGGTGCCGGAGAACGAGTGGCAGGAGACCCTGAACAAGGGACGCGCGGTGGTGCGCGCGGCGGAGACCGCGCTCGGCGGGCTGGGGCCGCGCCGCCACCGCGGCTGATCCGGCCGCCGCGCCGAACGCGTCGAACCACTTGAATCCGGCCGTCCAGGCCATCCGGGAGCCCGACATGATCCTGATGCTCGACAATTACGATTCCTTCACCTACAACCTCGTGCAGTATCTGGGCGAGCTGGGGGCGGAGGTGGTCGTGCATCGCAACGACCGCATCACCCCGGAGGACATCGCCGCGCTCGCGCCCGCGGGGATCGTGGTCTCGCCGGGACCCTGTACGCCCAACGAGGCCGGGGTGTCGCTGGCGGTGATCGAACGTTTCGCCGGCGAGATCCCGATCCTCGGCGTTTGTCTCGGGCATCAGGCGATCGGCCAGGCCTTTGGCGGTGCCGTGGTGCGTGCGCGCGAGATCATGCACGGCAAGACCTCGCCGGTGCATCACACCGGCCAGGGCGTGTTCGCGGGGCTGGAGAACCCGCTGGAGGCCACCCGATATCACTCGCTGGTAGTGGATGCCGGCTCGGTGCCCGACTGCCTCGAGGTCACCGCGTGGACGGAGCACGCCGACGGCACGCGTGACGAGATCATGGGGCTGCGTCACCGCGAACTGGACGTGGAAGGCGTGCAGTTCCACCCGGAATCCATCCTTACCCGTCAGGGCCACGAGCTGCTGGACAACTTCCTGCGCCGCCTGCCGCAGGCGGCGTGACGCCGGGGAAACGCGAGCCCATGTGCGCGTTCGCGCTCAAGACGCCTTTGCGTGACCACCCGGCGCGACGACTGCCGTGCCGTCATTGAGCGACCGCCGCACCCGGCTGCGCTACGCGCTGCTGGTGGCGCCGCTGGTGATGCTTGCGCCGTTCTCGCTGGATACCTATCTGCCGTCGTTTCCGGCGATGGCCGAGGCCCTCGCGGTGGACTCGGCGGCGATGCAGGCCACGCTGTCCGCCTACCTGGTGGCGTTTGCCCTGTCCACGCTGGTCACCGGACCGCTGTCGGACGCCTTCGGGCGCCGCCCGGTGGTGCTGTGGGCGCTGTTCGCCTATCTGCTGATCTCCGCCCTGCTGATGCTGGCCACCGCCTACTGGCAGGTCGTGACCCTGCGCATCCTCCAGGGGCTGGCGGCGGCCACCGGGGTGGTGGTCGGGCGGGCGCTGGTCCGCGACCGTTTCGACCCGACCGATGCGCGGCGGGTCTTCGCCCTGGTGACCATGGTGTTCTCCATCGGCCCGGCCGCCGCGCCGATCATCGGGGGCTGGCTGCAGGCCGGCTTCGGCTGGCGCTCGGTGTTCGCCTTTCTCGCGCTGTACGGCGGTGTGCTGCTGCTTGCGGCGCGGGCGTTCCTGCCGGAGACCCTGCCGCCGGTCGGGCGGGTGCGCAGCCGGCCGCCGGCGGTCGTGCGGAGCTATCTGCGCACCCTGCGCAATCCACGCTTCCTGCGGCCGGTGGGGGTGCACGCGGCGATGTTCGGGGCGATGTTCATCTTCATCGCGGCCTCGCCGACCCTGATCTACGAGCATCTGGGCGGGGACGAGCGCGACTTCTGGTGGCTGTTCCTGCCGCTGGTGGCCGGGCTGCTGCTGGGGGCGTTCGTGGCCGGGCGCACGGCGGCGCGGGTAACCCCGCAGATGGCCGTGAGCATCGGTCTGGCCCTCAGCGGCACCGCGCTGGTGCTGATCGGCGTCGCGGCCTGGCTGGACGGGCCGGTAGCGGCGATCACCGGGCCGTTCGCGCTCTACAGCTTTGCCCTGGCCACCGCCATGCCGTCGCTGACCCTGCTGGCGCTGGACTGCTATCCCGGGGCCCGCGGCATGGCCTCGGCCATGCAGGCGTTCGTGCAGCTGGGCATCAGCGCGCTGCTGACGCTGTTTCTGGTCGATCATCTGGATGACGATCCGCGCTGGCTGGTGGCCGGCGCGCTGGTCGTATGGTCGGCGGGCGCGCTGATCTGGTGGCTGGGTGGCGGGCCGCGTGACGTGCCGCGCGCCTCCGCGGGCGGCTGACCTGCGTAAAGCCGCGCGTTTCCCTACACTGTGCCCCGTTGATGAATCCCCGATCGCCCAGCAGCCGGAGAACGAACGTGACCCTGCCCCAAGCCATTGCGAAACTGGTGGAACGCCAGGACCTGGACGCCGATGAAATGACCGCCGTGATGCGCGCGGTGATGGGCGGCGAGGCGACCGATGCCCAGATCGGCGGCCTGCTGGTCGCCCTGCGGATGAAGGGCGAGACCATCGACGAGATCCGGGCCGCCGCCGGGGTGATGCGCGAACTGGCGACGCGCGTGGACGTCCCGCGCGAGGGGCTGGTGGATACCTGCGGGACCGGGGGCGATGCCTCCGGCACCTTCAATATCTCCACCGCCTCGGCGCTGGTGGCGGCCGCCGCGGGCGTGCGCGTGGCCAAGCACGGCAACCGCTCGGTGTCCTCGAGTTCGGGATCGGCGGACGTGCTGGAGGCCCTGGGCGTAAACCTGGAGCTGGGACCCGAGGCCGTGGCCTCGTGCATTCAGGAGGCCGGGGTGGGCTTCCTGTTCGCCCCCGCCCATCACGGGGCGATGCGGCATGCGATCGGCCCGCGCAAGCAGCTGGGCGTGCGGACCCTTTTCAATGTGCTGGGGCCGCTGACCAATCCGGCCGGTGCGCCCAACCAGGTGCTGGGGGTGTTCTCCGCCGACTGGCTGCGCCCGCTGGCCGAGGCCCTGAAGGGGTTGGGCTCCGAACACGTGATGGTGGTGAACGCGGAGGACGGGCTGGACGAGATCAGCATCGGCGCGCCGACCCGGGTGGCGGAGCTGCGCGACGGCGAGATCACCGAATTCACGCTGCGCCCGGAAGACGTCGGGCTGACGACCGCCACCCTGGACACCGTGCGGGTCGCCGACGTGGAGGCATCGGCGGCGATGCTGCGCGCCGTGCTCGAGGGCACGCCGGGGCCGGCGCGCGACATCGTCCTGCTCAACGCCGGCGCGGCGATCTTCGTGGGCGGCGGCGCGCCCAGCCTGGAGGCGGGCGTGCGCCGGGCCGCCGAGGCGATCGACAGCGGCGCCGCCCGCGAACGACTGGAACAGCTGCAGGCCGTGTCCGCACGGCTGGCGCAAAAGGAGAGTTGAGACATGAGTGACGATACCCCCGACATCCTCGAGCGGATCCTCGAACGCAAGCGCGAGGAGCTGATCGAGCGCTCCGATGTGCAGCCCCTGCGCGAGCTGCGTGGCTGGCTGACCTCGGCGGAGGAGCCGCGTGGTTTCCGCGCCGCGCTGCAGGCGGACATCGATGCCGGGCGCGCCGCGGTGATTGCCGAGATCAAGAAGGCCAGCCCCAGCAAGGGGCAGATCAGCCCCAACTTCAACCCGGACGCGTTCGCGCGTTCGTATGCCGAGCACGGGGCCACCTGCCTGTCGGTGCTGACCGACGTGAGCTTCTTCAAGGGCCGCGACGGGGACCTGCGCGCGGCACATGTGGCCTGTGACCTGCCGATCCTGCGCAAGGATTTCGTGATCGACCTGTATCAGGTCTACGAGGCGCGGGTGCTGGGGGCCGATGCAGTGCTGCTGATCGCGGCGGTACTGGATGACACCAACCTGGGCGAGCTGCTCTTCCTGACCCGCGAGCTGGGCATGGATCCGCTGGTGGAGGTGCACGATGCCGAGGAACTGGAGCGCGCGGTGCGCCTGGGGGCGGACCTGATCGGCATCAACAACCGCGATCTGCGCAGTTTCGAGACGCGTCTGGAGACGACCCTGGAGCTGCTCGACCGGGTGCCGGAGGACGTGCTGCTGGTGACCGAGAGCGGCATCCATAGCGTCGAGGACGTGCAGCGGATGCGCGATGCGGGGGTGAATGCGTTCCTCGTGGGCGAGGCCTTCATGCGCGAGGAGGATCCGGGCGCGGCCCTCGGCCGGCTGTTCCGCGGCGAGGGCTGAACGCGGACAACCGCGGGCGGGTCAGCGCGTGCCGTAGACCACGATGGTCTTGCCGTGCGCGCTGATCAGGCCGCGCTCTTCCAGCTCCTTGAGCACGCGACCCGCCATCTCGCGCGAGCAGCCGACGATGCGTGACAGCTCCTGGCGGGTGATGCGCAGCTGCATGCCGTCCGGGTGGGTCATGGCGTCGGGCTGCTGTGCGAGGTCGAGCAGGGTGTGGGCGATGCGCCCGGTCACGTCGACGAAAGCGAGGTCCATGACCTTGCGCGAGGTCTGGCGCAGGCGGGCCGCGATCTGCCGCGTCAGCAGCATCAGGATCTCGGGGTCACGCATCGCCAGCTCGCGGAAGCGGGCATAGGAGATCTCGGCGGTTTCGGTGTCCTCGCGGGTGATGACGGTGGCACTGCGCGGGTCGTCCTCGAACAGGCCCAGTTCGCCGAAGAACTCGCCCCGATTGAGGTAGGCCAGGACCAGCTCCTGGCCGTTGTTCTCGCCCAGTACGGAGACCGAACCGTCGACGATGTAGTAGAGGGTGTCCGGAACGGTGCCCGACTGGATCAGGGCGGTGCGTCGCGGATGGTGCCGGCGCTGGCAATGCTCCAGCAGGCGTTCCATGGCCGGTGAATTCGCGACGCTTGGCGGGGCTGCGGGCACTTTGCTCATGATTTCCGATGGATTCGGGGAAACACGTTAGAGTGTAATGCACCGAGACCCGAAAGCGGACGGGTGGTCCCTCGACGGGTTCACAAAAATATCCAGGGGGCAGGGTATGCAGGTACGGGTGAAATGGCTGGACGGCGTCGCCTTTGTCGGCGAGACCGACAGCGGGCATGCGGTGGTGATGGACGGGGCGCCGGATGCGGGCGGGCGCAATCTGGGGGCGCGGCCGATGGAGATGCTGCTGCTGGGGCTGGGTGGCTGCACCAGCTTCGACGTGGTGGCGATGCTGAAGAAGTCGCGGCAGGATGTGCTGGACTGCCAGGTGGACATCGACGGCACCCGCGCCGACGAGGTGCCGAAAGTCTTCACCGACATCCATGTGCATTTCCGGGTGTACGGGAACGATCTGTCGGAAAAGCACGTCGCACGGGCGGTACAGCTCTCCGCCGAGAAATACTGTTCGGCGTCGATGATGCTGGGGGCGTCGGCCCGCGTGACCCATGATTTCGAGATCGTGGAAGGGCCGGCTCCGCGCTGAGCCGCTGGCGGGTGCAAGCCGTTGACTCGCCGCGTGATGTCTCTACAATTCGCCGCTCCTTACGGCCCGGGCAAGAGGGTACGCCATGTCGCGTCACAAGAAGCAGATCAAGCTCCACGGCTTCAACAACCTGACCAAGAGCCTGAGCTTCAATATCTATGACATCTGCTATGCGTCGGGCGATCGCCATCGCGACGAGTACATCGCCTACATCGACGAGGCCTACAACGCCCAGCGCCTGACGCAGATCCTGACGGACGTGGCGCACCTGATCGGCGCCAACATCCTCGATATCTCGCGCCAGGACTACGACCCGCAGGGCGCGTCGGTGACCATGTTGATCTCCGAGGAGCCGGTGGCCACCGAGCAGATCGGCTACACCGAGGGCCCGGGGCCGCTGCCGGAGACCGTGGTCGGGCATCTCGACAAGAGCCACATCACCGTGCACACCTATCCGGAGGCGCATCCGGAGGGCGGGATCGCGACCTTCCGCGCGGATATCGATGTCTCGACCTGCGGGCGCATTTCACCGCTGCGCGCGCTGAACTACCTGATCCACAGCTTCGAGTCGGACATCGTGATCATGGACTACCGGGTGCGCGGCTTTACCCGGGACGTGCGCGGCAAGAAGCATTTCATCGATCACAAGATCAACTCCATCCAGGACTTCCTGTCGCGCGACACCAAGGACAAGTACCAGATGGTGGACGTGAACGTGTACCAGGAGTACCTGTTCCACACCAAGATGGTGCTGAAGGACTTCGACCTCGACAACTATCTGTTCGGCCTGGGCAAGGACGACTACTCGGCGAAGGAAGCCAAGCGCATCGCCAAGCTGCTCAAGCACGAGATGATGGAGATCTTCTACGGCAAGAACATGACCCGCGGCAGCTGACCCGCCGCGGGGCGTTCGGTCCGGGGAGAGCGGGCTCAGATCCGGTAGGCGGTGTGCGTCATGATCTTCGAGGTCAGGGGCATCAGCACGTTGCGCACCGGCCACGGCAGGGTCCGGCCACCCATCGCCATGGCCTTCGCCCCGTGTTCCACCTCTTCCTGCTTCATCTGCTCGAGGATGCGCGCCGACACCGTGTCGGACGGCGGCAGGCGGTCCAGGTGGCGGTCCAGATGCTGCTCCACCTGGCGCTCGGTCTCGTCGACAAAGCCCAGGCTGTAACGGTCCCCGGCCAGTCCGGCCAGCGCCCCCATGCCCAGCGAGCTGACGTACCAGAAGGGCGTCAGCAGGCTGGTGTGCATGCCCATCTCGTGGACCCGCCGGGCGCACCAGTGCAGGTGGTCGCCTTCCTCGCGGGCGGCCTGGTCCAGCTGCGCGCGGATCGTCGGGGTCCGGGCGGTGAGCATCTGTCCCTGATACAGCCCCTGGGCGGCCACCTCGCCGGCATGGTTGACCCGCATCAGCCGCCCGGTCTCCTGACGGTCATGGTCGTCCAGCATCGGACCGGGTTCGTCGCCTCCGGGTGACGGGCGGCCGGTGGAGCGTGCATGCCCGGAGACGACCTTGACGAGGGCGTCGGCCTGGGTGATCAGATGATCCAGCGGGGAGAATCGGCGCATGGCGGGCGCTCGGGTATGGGCCTCGACTCAGGTTACCGCGAGGCGCCCCGCAAGGAAACGGGCCGGGGAGAGCAGCGGCGGGTCTTCAGGCGTTTGCGGCTGCAGGGCGCGCAGATGCACCCGGCAACCTACATTGCCGGAGATGATGCAGTCCGGGGTCTCCGTGCCCAGGGCCTGCAGGGTTTGCTGTCCCAGGGCATCGGCCTGTTCCGGCCAGGCGAGCATCGCCGTGCCACCGGCGCCGCAGCAGTTGGGGAGGGACGGGGTTCCGGCGAGGGTTATGCCGGGCAGGCCGCGCAGCAGCGTCGGCAGGATCTCGCCCTCCCGGGTGACATTCCGCTGGGTGCAGGGGCGATGCAGGGCGACGCGCACCGGGTCTTCGCGCCAGCCTTCACGGGGCGGGCCGTGTTCCTCCAGGTGTCGGGCGACGAAGCGCGTGAGGCTGCTCGCGCGGGCCCCGGGGAAGCTGTCGGCGGCCTCGCGCAGGGTCGCCTCGCAGCCGCTGTCGAGGACGATCACCGGCGGGCCGTCCTCGGCCGCACCGAAGGCTTCGCGATTGTGCCGCTCCAGTTCCGTGGCCGCCGCGGGTCGTCCGGCGTGTCGGTCCAGGGCGCCGCAGCAGGTCCGGGAGGAGGGGATGCCCACCTTCAGGTCCAGCGCATGCAGGACGCTCAGGGCCGCTTCCAGGTCCGGCCCGGTGAAGAAGGCGTCCATGCAGCCGGTGAACAGCAGCACGTCGACCGCGTCGGGCGGGCCGTCGGCGCGGAGCCGGGGGGGCGGGGCGAGACTGGGACGTGCATGTTCCAGGGCCCGGCGCACGGTGGCGTCCAGCCCCGGGAGCCCGGCGCGCGGCAGCCGTGCGGCGGCCCGGGCCCCGAGGCCGGCGAGCCGCCGCAGCCGGGGCGATCCCAGCAGGCGGTCGTGCAGCATGCGCGGCATGGGCAGCGGGGCGCTCTCCGGCGCGTCTGATTCCTGCAGTAGGATTTCGCGGGTGCGGTCCATCAGGGCGCCGAAGGGGACTCCGGCCGGGCACACGGCCTCGCAGGAGCGACAGCCGAGACAGCCTTCCAGATGGCTGCGCAGGCGGGGGGACTGAGGATCGAGCTCGCCGCGGGCCAGGCCCTGCATCAGGGTCAGGCGACCTCGCGGGGAGTCGCCTTCCTGCCGGTGCAGTTCGTAGGTGGGGCAGTGGGGGAGGCACAGACCGCAGTGCACGCACTGATCCACCGCCGAAAGCCCCGTGTACTTCGAGGGTTGGTCGGAGCCCCCAAGCGGCTTTGCTAGGGTCCCGGGCCCGTTTGCTGACCCGGAGGGTCCCATGTTGTCGCGTGTACCGCGTTCCGCCGCCGTACTGTTGTCTTCCGTCATGCTTGTCAGCATACCAGTCTCGCAGTCTCAGGCCTGGGATGCGGAGGGATGGGAAACCACGCTGGAGGCCGGGGCCTCGCTGACGACCGGGAATACCGAGTCGGCCACCGCCAGCGGTCGAATCCGCGCCGAGCATACCGCCGAGTTGTGGCGCAACCGGCTGCGGGGCGACGCGCTGTTCACCGAGGAAGACCGCGAGACCACGGGGCAGCGCTACATCGCGGGGTACCAGCTGGACCGGCGTCTGGCGGAACACGATTACGTGTTCGGCGCGCTGCGTTACGAACGCGACCGTTTCAGCAGCTATGACTATCAGGCCTCGCAGACCGTGGGTTACGGCCGGCGTCTGGTGGATCGCGAGCGCGTGCGACTGGATGGCGAGATCGGCGCCGGCGCCCGCCAGGCACGCCTGGCCGAATCCGGCGAGTCGGACACCGATGCGGTGGGCCGGCTCGGGGGCAATCTGCGCTGGGACATCAGTGACAGCGCCCGTCTGACCGACGAACTGCTGATTATCAGCGGAAGCGACAATACCGAGATCGAGAACATCCTCGCCCTGACTGCCGACATGACCGACCGCATGGCTCTGCGCACCAGCCTGACGGTCAAGCACAACACCGATGTCGAGCCCGGCAAGGAAAAGACCGATACCATCAGCGAGGTCAGCCTCGTCTGGCGATTCCGCTGATCCGCTCGCACAAAGTATGATGGACCCGTTTCGACCGGAGGGCATCGCATGGCGTATTACCAGCGGCACATCTTCTTCTGCACCAACTGCCGGGAAGACGGCAACTGCTGCGAGGATCACGGGGCGACCGAGATGCGCTCGTATGCCAAGAACCGGGCCAAGGAGATGGGCATCCACGGCAAGGGGCAGGTGCGCGTGAACACGGCAGGCTGCCTCGACCGCTGCAATGAGGGGCCGGTAGCCGTGGTGTACCCGGAAGCGGTCTGGTACACCTACCAGGACGAGCGCGACATCGACGAGATCCTTGAGGAACACCTCGCGAACGGCCGAGTGGTCGAGCGCCTGCAGATCTGAGTGCCGAGCCCCGGATCCGCGTCTGGTATGCGGCCCGGAAAGGGCCTTGACTTCGACGGCTTGCCCCGGGAGAATTCGCAACCCGCGTGGCTACGTAGCTCAGCTGGTTAGAGCACATCACTCATAATGATGGGGTCCCCTGTTCGAATCAGGGCGTAGCCACCAATTATTTCAGGCACTTAGGGCTTCGCCTGGTCGCCCTCGTGGTCCCCGGGGACCATGTGGGGACCAAGCGGGGACCATCTGCCGCCCCTTCCCTTTCTTTCCCCTTCTCTCTCCGAGAACTCACGACCGCTATTCGGCCGTCAGTCTTTCTGTTGCTCGTCACCTGAGGCGACCTCCTCATCGGGGACGTATTCGACCAGGTCTTCGATTCGACAATCGAAGTACCGGCAAAGTCGGTCCAGATTCTCGCTCTGCGTGTTGTATCCCCGCTGGTTGACCATCTTCGAGAGGGTCATGCGGTTGATCCCCGTTGCTTTCGCGACCTCTCCGAGGGTGATCCTCCGGCCTGTCTGGAACTCCATCTCCGCGATTCGTTCCTTGATCTTCAGTCTCAGCAAGGTGATCACCTGATCATTTGAGTAATCAAACATATTGACGTACGCATCATCTGTGATAAATTCGAATTGCGTTTGATCACTTTACGCATCAAACGATCAATTCGTGACCACAGGAGAATGCTGCAATGAGCAAAACCTATCTGACGACGCGTGAGCTGGCAAGGCGGATTGGCTACGAACCGCGCACCATCCGGGAACGCCTGAAAGATTCGGTCCTCATCGAAGGCCGGCACTATTTCCACCCGTTCGGGGGGCGGAAGATCCTCTACATCTGGGAGCACGTTGAAGAGGACATGTTCGACACGGCCATGGACGCCGCGGTCATCCCGATGGCTTCGGGAGGTTACTGCCATGGCTAGCGTGAACTGCAAGAACGGAAGGCTCTACGTCGACTTTCGCTGGCAGGGGCGGCGTCGCCGCGAATACACGGCCCTGAAGGATACGGAGACCAACCGCAAGCGGCTGCTCAAGGTTGCGCGCAACATTGACCGCGACATCCAGGCGGGCCGATTCGACTACGCGAAATACTTTCCCGACAGCAATCTGGTCCAGCAAAATCCGGGGCGAGGTAGCACGGTTGAAGGGCGTCATCGCATGGGCCCGGAAAGTCAGGCCGGGTTGTCCTCTCGACCAGCCTCCGCCCATACGCCATCCCTCGGTCGTTTCTATGCACAGTGGACCGAAGAGATGGCACCGACCTGGCGGCAGACGTACCGCGAAAGCGTCGCGACCGCTTTCGAGACGCACGTCTTTCCGTTCTTCGGGAGGGAGAGAGAGGTCGGCGACATCAGGAAGGAAGATATCCACGCATTCCGGGCCCATCTCGCCAAAGGTAGCCCCGTACGCAAGCGTGAGCTCTCGCCTTCCACCATCAACAGGACACTGAAGATCCTGCGGATGATGTTCGATGAAGCCGCCGACCGCTTCCAGTTTAGGTCACCTTTCGTGG
Organism: Thioalkalivibrio sp. ALJ24; assembly: GCF_000377785.1. Taxonomy (GTDB): domain Bacteria; phylum Pseudomonadota; class Gammaproteobacteria; order Ectothiorhodospirales; family Ectothiorhodospiraceae; genus Thioalkalivibrio. Next base: position 48,124 of record NZ_KB898735.1, read on the forward strand.
GCGTGAAACTCCTCAAGGAGCGCAAGACCCAGGTGGATCCGTTCACCCTGGAAGAGGTGAGCCTGATCCTGAAGCACGCTCGTGCCGATTTTCGCAACTACTTCACCGTGCGGTTCTTCACCGGACTCCGGTCCGGTGAAGCCCACGGGCTCAAGTGGAAGCACGTCGACTTCGAACGTAACCAGATCCTGGTTCGCGAGACCTACGTGGATGGTCGGACCGAGTACACCAAGAACGATGGTTCCCAGCGCGAGGTGGACATGTCCCGGCGGGTCCGCGAGGCGCTGCTCGACCAGCGCCAGGCGACCGGGCGCCTCGAGCACGTCTTCACGAACGCCGAAGGGCTCCCACTCGACAACCGCAATTTCACCAAGCGGGTCTGGACGCCTCTGCTGCGCTATCTCGACATTCCGTACAGGCGCCCGTACACCATGCGGCACACTGCCGCTACTCTTTGGCTGGCGGCCGGCGAGTCACCGGAGTGGATCGCGCGTCAGCTGGGGCACTCCTCTACGGAAATGCTGTTCAAGATCTACTCGCGGTACATCCCGAATGCCACTCGACAAGACGGCTCGGCATTCGAAAACCTGATCGACGAACGCTTCGGAGGTGAGTCGTGAGGGGGGCGGATTGGAAGACCGAACATGGAGCGCACGTATCAGGTACCGACGACGAACGAACCTTCGGCATTTATCGCGTCCGAGATTGTTTCGAGCGTGGTGGTAGAAGGTATCTGGTCCTGCATCTGGCCGGCCAACGATGGCAGACCGAGGTGCAGGACCCTGCGACGGTGTCCGGCGTCCGAAGTGGATCGGTCGTGGAGGTCCAGTTTTCCAGCCCTGCGGGAGCCCAGCCGAGCATCTGCTTCATTCGCCCTCTGGAACCGGGCGAGTACTGGCCCAGCCAGGTGATGCCGACGTCATGGTGCGTGGACGGTGCCGACCCGGAACGGCTGCGCATGTTGATTGAGCGGCTGCGCACAGCACCCTTTCGCCATTTCATGGAAGGGGTGGTAGAAGACCTGCCGCTGCTGAAGCGCTTCTTTCAGGTGAAGGCGAGCTACCAGCATCACCATTCAGTCGCGGGTGGGTTGCTTCGCCATTCGCTCGAGTGTGCAGAGATTACGGAGCAGGCCGTCCAGAGCGCACCAGAGTCGTGCAACACTGCTATCGACGACAGCCTGCGCGACGCCATAGTCCTCGCCGCCCTGTTCCACGATTTCGGCAAGATCCTCACGCATTCGGGCGGTTCCCCCTGGTTGCTTCGCGAGACGCCCCATGAGCACTTGTCCCTGGTGGCTTTGTCGGCGCATCTGCCGCGTCTTGCGAACCTGTCGGCGAAGGCGCACGCAACGCTTATTCATATGCTGATTCAGGATGCTCAACGCAAAGGGCATGCATCGCCCTTGCCTCTGGTCGACACTATTCGCATGGCCGATCGAATGAGTGCCGGTTTGCGGTTGTTTGGCAGTTAGTGAACGGGTATATCCGCCTGATCGAGGCTCGAAATGAATCTGGATCCCGCGAAGGTGTCGTCTGTGCCTGTTTCTCCACTCTACTGGGCGCTGGGTTGTTTCGGTGTCCGAGCCCCACCAGGCAGACAGGGGGGTGACCTGGTATGATCTGGGCAGGAACTGCGGGTTTCCCGCTCAGGTGGCGGGATTCTCCTTTTCGGGCCATTCCAGAAATGGTTCGTCACCAGGGATCCACCCGGGCAGCCACTGGTCGAGCGTTGCTTCCACGTCGCTGCCACGGAGGCCGCATTCCCAGAGGATCAGTACGCGCCAGCCGGCGGTCAGAAGCTGCTCCTGGTTGCGCTGATCACGGGCAATGTTCTGGCTGAATTTCTTCTGCCATTTTTCCGGGTTGGTGGACGGAGTGGTGGTCAGGCGGCAACCACGGTGGCGATGCCAGAAACAGCCATGGATGAAGATGGCCAAGGAATGTTTCCTGAGAACGAGATCGGGGCTGCCCGGGAGCCTTGCCTGATGAAGCCTGTAGCGGAAACCTCGCGAATGGAGAAAACGACGTACCCGCATCTCGGGTCGCGTGTTGGTCGAGCGGATCCCGGACATCATCCGCGAGCGCGTTTTCGCATCAACTACGTCCATCGAGTGTTGCTCCCGAGCGGCCCCGCGGGCGTGAAACCTTCTCTGCAGAAAGGGCTCATTCAATGACGCCTGTACCCGTAGCGGACCTGTTTGCCGGCCCCGGCGGCCTGGGTGAGGGCTTCGCCTCGCTCACGGATGCCTTTCGCATTGAACTGTCTGCGGAATGTTCGTCCTCGGCCCACCGTACGCTGCGGCTGCGCGCGTTCAAGCGCGCCCTCGAGGCTTCGGGTGAAAGCACGGCCCCCTATTATGACTACGTGAAGGGCCGGCGAGCTGCCCCGTGGACCGATGCGACCCGCGAACTCTGGGAGGAGGCGGAGCGGGAGGCACTGTGCGTGACGCTGGGGAACGCCGATGATGACCAGCGCTTCTCGCAGGCCCTGGCGCAGCGGGATTTTGTCGACGGTGTTCTTGTCGGGGGCCCGCCGTGTCAGGCGTATTCGCTGGTCGGCCGAGCCCGTAACCGGGGTATCGAGGGATATGTTCCCGAAGACGACGGTCGCCACTATCTGTATCGCGAATATCTGAAGCTGATCCAGAATTTTCGCCCGGCCGTTTTCGTGATGGAGAACGTGAAGGGCATTGTCAGCTCGCGGGTTGGCGGACGGAGGATCTTTCACGACATTCTCCGAGATCTCGTCGACCCGGATGAGGCTCTCGCGCGTGCTCCGAACGGACCGGGATACAGGATCCATTCACTGGTCGATCCCGGGGTCGTGTTTTCGGCCGGAGAGGATCCGGCCGCGATTCCTTCGCATGCCTTTACGGTGAAAGCCGAGGAACACGGCGTCCCGCAGGCCCGCCATCGCGTCTTTCTCCTGGGGGTGCGGGAGGACCTGGGTGTAGCCCCCGGGTGCCTGCACAAGCGCCGGGCCACGACCGTCGCCGATGCGGTCGGCGACCTGCCCGCGTTGCGCAGTCGCCTGTCCAGGGGGGACAGCGAACAGGCCTGGCGGCAGGAGGTTTCGGAGCGAGGCGAGGCCCTTGTGCGGGAGGCAGCGAGGCGCGGTCAGGACGCCCTGGCCGAGGAGCTGGACAGTGCCGTCAGGCGCATTCGGGAAATCCGGCAATGGTCGGTTGGTGCCCGGTCACAGCCTCTGGTTTCGGCACCCGAAACCAGGAACGTCGGTGGTCTCGCGGACTGGTGGCATGACCCGCGTCTGGATGTGGTGCTCAATCACGAAACCCGCTCGCACATGCCAGCGGATCTTGCCCGTTATCTTTACGCGGCGAGCTTTGCTCGCGCATGCGGGCGTTCACCCAAGGGGGCTGATGACTTTGCCCTGCCGGGTCTCGCGCCCAGCCATGCCAACTGGACGACCGGAAAATTCGCGGATCGATTCCGGGTGCAGTTGGAAAACGAACCCGGCAGGACGGTCACCAGCCATATCGCGAAGGACGGGCACTATTACATTCACCCCGATCCGGGGCAGTGTCGTGCGCTGACCGTGCGTGAAGCCGCGCGGATTCAGACCTTCCCCGACGACTACTTTTTCGAGGGCAACCGGACCGAGCAGTATCATCAGGTCGGAAATGCCGTGCCCCCGTTTCTGGCCCGCCAGATCGCCATGCTGGTGAAGGACTTGCTGGTCGCCCATGATCAGCAGAAAGCCTCCCTCGCCACGGAGGACCCTTTTCAAAGAGCGGAAGCGACTGCCTGAGCCGCAGCCGCAGCGCAGTCAACTACGCCGCGACAGGTTGGCCAGAGCCGCATGGAACACCGCATTCACGCGGCCAAGGAGCTCGTCCTCGCCGAGCCCGTCGAGATCCTGTGTTACGGGGTGCGCGGTCAGACTGCGAATGGCATCACGAGTCAGGGCCTCCATCGGAACTCCGGAATTCTCCTGCCTGATCCGGTTCCAGGCCGATGCAATCGTCCGCGCGGTTCTCGGACTGGCCGAAAGGTCCGGGTGCTCGATAATTTGCGCCAGAGCATGCTTCGTGGCCGGTTCGGGTTAGTTCCGGCCCGCACCACGCACCATTGTGGTCGGCCCTTGGGTGGCGTTGCACGGCCTGCTCCGGGACTTCGGCACCCTGTGCAATTGGGTGGCATGCCGGGCGGGGGTCATATCGCCGATGGAAGGCCACCGTCGAGCGCCACCGCTGCAACGCGGCACCGCTCCCCCTGAGTGTCCAGCGGCATTGGCACATCAAGACCTTGGGTCGCCCCCTGAGGGACGTCTGGACTTCCCAGCCGACCTTGATTCTGCAATCATCGCGTGGTTTCTTCTAGTTGTATCAGCGACGCTGACATCCACCCTCTTCGCAACTCCATCGGAGGTGTTCGTGCCGGGGCCACAGGTAGACAGTTTGATTGAGCGTATCCGTCAGGCGCTTCCGCGACACGGAAATCTTGATGCCGCGGTTAGGGCGGTGCGCGATGAATTCGAGACGCTGGACCCCGGGCTTGCGCAAAAACTGTCCGGCGAAATCGACGAAGCTCGGAGTTTCGTTGCACGGGAATTCGAACAGATCGAGATACTCCACACACATTCCGTCATCCAAAAACGTCCGCAGTGGTATTTCGGACCCAAACCTTCCGACCTGCACTGGCCCGCAGTCAAGGCATATCTTCTGAACCAGAAGAACTGGCCGGAAGATGATGTTCGGGGAATCGATGACGCATCCAATGAGGTCGTGTCCCTTCTGGAAAACCCCCGCAACCCAGAAAAACCCCAGTTTTCTGCCCGAGGACTGGTTGTCGGTCACGTCCAGTCAGGGAAGACCGCAAACATGACCGCAGTCATCGGGAAGGCTTTGGACTCGGGTTACGACACGATCATCGTCCTCGCTGGCCTCACCAACAAGTTGCGGTATCAGACGCAACTCCGCCTTCACACGGACCTCGTGCAACGGAATCCACTCAATTGGCATGTTCTGACTCGCAATGACATCAATCGGGACTTCCGGGCACCCGCTCAAGGCGGGTTCCTATCGCATTCCGACAAGGCCCAGCTTGCCGTGATAAAGAAGAACGTGTCGCCCCTTGGAGAACTCAAAGACGCCATACAAGAAACCTATCCGGCGGTCCTCAAGCAGCTCAGGGTCCTCGTTATCGACGACGAATGCGACCAAGCCAGTGTGAACTCCGCGCGCGGCGAACTGGACATGACCGCCATCAATCGGCGCATTCGCGAAATTCTATCCCTGCTCCCGGCCGTCACCTATGTCGGTTACACGGCGACACCGTTCGCCAATGTTCTCATCAACCCCTACCGCACCGATGGGCAGGAAATCGACGATCTGTATCCCCGGGACTTCATTACTGCGCTTCCCCATCCGGAGCGATATTTTGGAACAGAACGGCTGTTTGGGAAAACTCCGGAAGACCCGGCAAACCCCCTGCCCGAGGAAGAGGGTCTCGACATGATCCGGGAAGTCCTTCCCGAAGAAGAGGCCCTTCTACAACCACGAAGCCGCAAGGAGCGCGATTCGTTCCACCCTGAGATGACACCAAGCCTGGAGGATGCGATCCTGTATTTCCTTGCCTGTTGCGCGGCGAGGCATGCCCGTGGCGACGGCGAGAAACACATGACCATGCTGGTACACACCTCGGCCTACGTGACGGCGCACGAACGGGTTGCCTCGCTCATACAGGGCTGGATCGATGTCAGCCGAAGTGACTTGGCCGATCGTCACTCGGACCTCGCCAAGAAACTCGCAAGGCTTTGGAATGACGAGGCCGAAAGTCTCCCGAGGGACATCACGGATGCGCCTAGAGTGTCTGCTAATCAGATCTTCGAGCATTTACCCAAGGTGCTCGGTCGCCTCGAATTTCCGGTCGAGAACGGAGCGAGCGACGACCGCATCGATTACTCTGCGCCCTCGCGGACCTATATCGTGGTCGGCGGCTCGATCCTCGCACGGGGGCTCACCCTTGAAGGACTGATGGTGAGTTACTTCCTGCGGTCTGCAAACCAGTACGACACGCTGCTGCAGATGGGGCGATGGTTCGGTTATCGCCCCGGCTACGAGGATCTACCGCGAATCTACATGCCGAATGAACTGAAAATGAGGTTCAGGGCACTCGCGGCCGTCGAGCAGGAAATCCGCGACGATATCGAACAATATCGATTGCAGGATCTGACCCCCATGGACATCGCGGTCCGTGTCCGCGCCATACCCGGCATGGCGATCACGGCTGCGAACAAGATGCGGGCGGCCCGCCGCTGCGCCGTCAGCTACTGGGGCACCCACCGCCAGACTTTCCGGTTTTCTCACCTTGACCAAGAAAAACAAATGCGGAACTGGAATGCCGGCGCTGAGCTTATCAGTCGGATCGAAGCTCTCGGATTGCGGGACAAACGGGCCGATGCCACTGGCCGAAAACTTTGGTGCAAGGTACCCAAGTCATCAGTGCGCCGGTTTCTGGAATCCTTCACGGTGGAATCCTCTCACGCAGACCTGCTACCCGATCTGCTGATCCCATTCCTCGAGGGTGGAGACCCCCGCCTTGACCATTGGAATGTCGGCATCGTCGAACCGGGACGAGGCACCCCCTCTGAATTCGACCTTGGAAGTGCCGGAAAAGTGAGAACGGTACGGCGTGCGAAACTGAAGGACCTTGGACAGATAGCAGACATCAAAGCCCTGATGTCCAAGCGCGACCTCCTTTTCGATTGCTACAACGATGGCGAAAAATCCGGCACGTGGGACGACCTCAAGGAAGCGCGTCTTCAAGAAGTCGGACAGGTGCCACTCCTTCTGCTCTACGCGATTGACCGGCATTCGGCTCCTGAACGCGAAAGCAAACTCAAACTGCGTGAGCCTCTGGACGCGGTACATGACGTTCTCGGTCTTGGCGTCGTGTTCCCGGGATCGATCACGGAGGGCGGTAACTTCGTGTCCGTCGAATTAAAACCGGTCTCCGCAGAAGAACTCGAAGAGATTGAACAGGAGGAAGCGGCTCAGGCGGAGGCAGCCGGTGTCTGAGAGTAGGCCCTATGCGTCGGTCGCCGGACAATGGAATGTCCTTCGCACTAGCGGCGGCAGTGGTGATGGGTTTGAGGTGCCGTCTCTAGCTCTGCCGGCAAGGACTGACGCGGGCCAGATTCGCCTAGCTGTTGGGCCGAATGGCGAAGCAAGGTTGCTTGTTCCACTGGCTCGAGATGACAGCCTGCAATCAATGGAGGCCGGGCCTGCGCTACTCATCAGCGTCTCGACCTTAATGCACAAAGGGCGCGCATCCCGGTTCATGGATCTCATGTGCCTTTCCAGTGAACTCGAAACTGTGTTCGGCGATGTCGTAAGCGAAATCCTCGCACGTATTGCCGCAGGCGCAAACGTCTCGCAGGCAACGAGTGAAACGATCGAGGATTTTCGTGCGTTGCTGATTCCGCACTCCCATCGCGACATAGAGCGGCACCGAGTCGCAGGGCTGGTAGGAGAACTCGTTATCCTGAACCGACTCCTTGACCTCTCGCCCTCTGCCTGGCGGGCATGGCAGGGGCCGGCGGGTGACCGGCACGATTTCAGGGTTCGTGACAACTCGCTCGAGGTGAAGGCATCACTTCGAGCGGGCGTCAGTGTTATTACGATCAACGGGCTGGCGCAGCTGGAACCGCCTTCGGATGGATCTCTCCATCTTCTCCACCTTGTCCTCGAACCGGCCGATGGTAGCCTGCTGTCGGTTGCCGCCTTGGGCGGCCAAGCACTCTCGAAGGCAGATAACCCCTCTGGGCTGCGGGAATTGCTGTTGTCCGTCGGTTGCAGTGACATTCTCGATGAGCGGTGGAACCGCCATACCTTCAGACTCGAAGGGGAAAAGCTCTATTCCGTTTCGGTCGATTTTCCCCGGATTGCTCCGTCATGCTTCGAAGGGGGCGACGTCCCTGCCGGCGTCGTCGATGCAACCTATGAGATCGACCTTGGTTTCGCCGAAAGCTGCAGGCGTCCTCCCACCGAGGTTGACGAACTGCTTCGAGAATTTGCCAGATGACGCAACGCACTCTTGAACTGTACTCGGAGCCCTATGGCTCGACCGGGAACATCGGCGAAAATTTCCGAAAGCTTCTCGGCGCCCCGACCCTGGATCCCCTCCAGACCGTCATACGCGAGTCCGTCCAAAACATCGCCGATGCGGCGAAGCTTGGAACAGGGCCGGAAATCCTCATCAGAATCCGGACGCTTACTACCTTTCAACGGGACGTGCTCAGAAACCGGGGCCTTGCGGAGCTACCCGAAGAACCGACGTCGAACAGACAGATCTGCAATGCCCTGGATCAGGATCCGTTGGTCGTTCTGGAAATCTGCGATTTCGGAACAGTGGGCCTTGGAGGGCCGACTCGATCAGACCGCATTCCTGTCGGGACGAAGCGGACCGACTTCATCGACTTCCTGCGCAACATCGGAACACCTCGAGACACCGAGCACGGTGGTGGAACCTACGGATTCGGGAAGGTTGCGCTGTATCGGGCCAGCACTTGCAGCACAATCATCGTCGACACTCTTCCTCACGGCGGTGATCCGGACAACCGCCGGCTCATCGGCTGTCATGTTGGTCGATCATTCGAGAGTCCGGAAGATGGCATGCTTCGCAGGTTCACCGGACGACACTGGTGGGGAGCACGAGATCCGGAAGATGGCATTGCCGATCCGCTGACTGGCACGAGCGCCGACGAACTTGCCAACGCCCTCGGCTTTCCTGACCGACGGGAGCGGGGAAGCGGGACCTCCATCATGATCGTCGGCTTTCAACCCGAAGACGAAGACCTGCGAAACGCGGCGAACCGCATCGTCGAGTCTCTCCTTTGGAACTTCTGGCCAAGAATGATGACGGATTCACCGGACTCGCGGCGGTTTAGGTGCAGGGTCATGTTGGAAGATGCGGAGGTCCCCGTTCCGGAGCCCGAAACGCTTGCGCCGTTCCATCTGTTCTGCAACGCCATGCGGGCAGCGCGCCACCGCGAGGGAAATGACGTGCGGCGCATCGAGTCGTTGAAGCCACCGAAGTACCTGGGAGCTCTGGCCATAGAGAAGGGATTGAGATCGCCGCGCCGTCCTCTCGTGGCGACGGACTCACTCGTACCGGAGCAGCTTCATCACATCGCGCTCATGCGGCCCGTTGAGCTCGTCGTGAAATACCTCGAGGGCAACCCGCTTCCGGATGGGCGCCTCGAATGGGTGGGAGTGTTTCTGGCGAGTGACGAGGATGAGGTCGAACGCGCCTTCGCTGATTCCGAACCGCCAGCACATGATGACTGGGTCCCCGACAACCTCTCCAAGGGTAATGAGAAGCGCTACGTGAACGTTGCGCTGAGACGGCTCCGCGAGGCGGCTGTCGAAATGGGCCAAGAGGCAACGCCGCAATGCAGCGGCCGAAGCGACGGGCCGCCGTTGGCGCGGCTGGCTGGACGGCTGGGTTCTGTTCTCGAGAATGTCGGAGGAGACGGTGCCGGCCGCCGCCGCACAACTGGCGGGGGGCCTGGCCCTCGGCCGAAGCGCGCGCGAGCCACCCGCCCCGGTTTCGAGCGTCTGGAAGTCAAAGCGAAGGGAAAGGTTGCCGTATTCTCGACCGATGTGACACAGGACGAGAAACGAAGTGGTGTCGCGTTGAGTGCGTCGGTAGCAGTTGCCGTGGAGGGGGCAGGACTAGGGCATACCAAGGAGGATGCCCCGAACCCCGAAGTGCTTTCCATCAAATGGTCTGACCGCGGTGAAGTCGCGGATGGCGCGGTCTTCGACCTTTCAGGACGCGAAGGACGTTTCGAGATTTTCGTGAGAGTCCCTGACGACTGCGCGGTCATCGCTTCGGTCGATGTGTTGGAAGAGGCACCTTGACATGAATCGAAGAATTGCCTTCCCTTTCCTTACTCTTTCGGATGCCTCGATCGAAGCGTCCCCTTGGGAGGTTTCGGTCGACGGAAATGACTGGGTTGAAGCCGGCGAGTTTCTACCGGACTGGGATTCGTCGTGCGACGTGCATATCCGGCGAACGGTCCGGTTGGTGCCGGAAGTTGCAGTTATTGATTTGTCCCTGTCCATCGATGACCTTCAGCTATTGCTCGGCGTCCGGTTGGGTACGGGACAGGGCCGCCTGCCGCGCTTGGTCATGGACAGGAAGTTGGAGCGCGTGAACTTGGACAATCCCGTTTGGAAATTCGAACGGGTCATCGAGGGGCGGGCGCTCTCGATGGTTCTCGATCTTCAGACGGAGGTGATACTGGCCTCTCCTCCGGCGTCGCCAGGTGTGCTTTCCCCGAGGGCCTTCGGCGACCGCCTGTGGTCAGACAGCGTGCGCATCCGCCTCGAAGGCGAGGAGCCCCGTTTCCCGATCGAAACCGCCGATCTCGGGCAGCTTCTGGGCGAAGGTGTCGCTAGTGGTGCCCCATGGTATCTGCACTGGTCGCCACGCGACTGGAGTCGTGAATTCAATGGCGCTGTCCGTCTGTACCTGAACGAGAGCGCGGCCGAATTTCTGGAGCGGATCGAGAATGAGGATCCAGCAACCCTTCAGCTCATCTTGGCAGACATCATGAGCCAGATTTGCGAAAGGTTTCTCGTCGACGCTGAAGCAGTCGAGTGGATCGACGCTGCGGAACCCGGGTCCCTTGGAGCCCAAGCAGAACAATGGCTCCGCAAGGCATGGCCGGGAAAGGATGTCGCCTTCATCCGTTCCGTCCTCGAAAGCCGACCGGGCGCCTTCCGATCTGCGTTCCTCGCTCTCGCTGAACTCGGGGAAGCTTAGATGAGTTTTCTGCTTCCAAGGCTTCCCGACCCCGCCTGTGAAACTCTCGTCAGAAGTTTTCTTGAGCAGGGCCCGGAGCGATGGCCAGGCTTCAGTCCGGCGAACCTTCCTTCTTCGGTGCGGTTTGCGGCAACGGGTGGAGCACCGCTAGGACGTGCGGAACTGACCCAATTGCGCACTGACCTAGAGGAACTGGCTCGCGCCCATGGTTTCGGCGGGTCCAATGCCGGGAACTCCCATGCCGCATTCGATGCGAACGCAGCGGCATGGCTCGCGGAGGTCGAAATGTTCTCCACCGGCGAAGCACTGAGGGACGACGTCTGGAGTTTTGTCGCGGCCGTCGTCGCACCTGACATCGTGTACTGGCGGTTTGGCGCTGCAATGGAGCGTTACACGGGTGGCGTCCGGAACACCTTTCAACGCCTGTGGATGCGCGGTCGCGCTCTTGACCGGGGCCCGGAGCACCCTGAGCGCTGGCAGTTGCTGGCGGAGTTGAGCGAGGATGCCTTGGTGCAAATCACCGAGCGTCCCAGTATTGGAGGCGATTCGACGCTTTCACTGGCAGTGGCGGAAGCATGGATGCGAGCGTCGAAACTCCACGGCAGAACCTCGATGGAAGACCTCATGCGGCGGGCCATTCTCGAAATCCGCATTCGCAACGAGATCAGATCCCTTTCAGACCTTCCAGCAGCAGAACTCGCTGGCTTCCTCAACGAGGTGTTCCGCGTTCCCAACAACCCCGGCGCTGCAGAAGCCGACGCGCCCGACAGTGGACCGGGGCGAGCAGATCGGCAAGCGATGAGGCTGCGGACGCGGAGTAGATCCTGAGACTAGCTGTCAGGTCCCGGCTGGTTATAAACACGTTTGCGAAATAAATCGGGGCGATCCTGTTGCCGGGCCTTGAGGGTCTCCACCGGCGTTCGGTGCCCCAGCGCCTTCTGCCCGATCTGATGGTTGTACAGGCGCTGGTACTCCCGGAGGGTGTCTTTCAGATGCTCTCCCGAGTCGAAGCGCCGGGTCCGCAGCAAGTCGGCGATCCGGCCGTTGAAGCGCTCCACCATTCCGTTGGTCTGCGGCCGTTTCGGCCGGATCAGACGATGCTCGATCCCGTGGTCGGCGCACAGCCGGTCGAACGGATGGCGCCCCGTGGGCTCGCGTTCATCGGTGGCCGCAAAGCGGTCCGTGAACTCCTTGCCGTTGTCCGTGACCACGTGCGTGACATGGAACGGCGCCCGCTCGATCAGCTTCTTCAGAAAACCGCGCGGCTTCGTCCGTCTTCGAGCGTCGTACCTCGAGAAAGACCCAGAGCGAGGCACGGTCGATGGCTACGAACAGGTAACCGCGCGAGGGCTCGGCGCCATCTGGGGCAGGTACTTCACGTCCACATGCACAAACCCCGGCACGTAGTCCTTGAACGGCTTGTGGCCGGGCTCGACGGCCTCGCCGGCCTGCTCGCGCTTGAGCGCCTGCAGGTCGCTGACACCGTGGCGGCGCAGGCAGCGGTCCAGCGCCGCCCGGCTGAGGTCCGGGTTCAGGAACTCGCGTGCCACGATCAGCAGATCGTCCAGCGACAGCAGGGCGATCTCCTGGACCTGGACCACGATCGCCTCCTGTTCCGCCGTGAGCGTCGTGTGCATCGTTTTCAGACGATGGGTCTGGGCTGCCACCTCGGTGCGCCGACGGCGCCACTTGCGCACCGTCATGCGGCTGACGCCGTAACGCCGGGCGAGTTCCGGGTCGCTGACGCCGGCCGGCGCCTCCTGCAGTTCCTGCCGGATCCGGGGTGTGGTGCGAGCGTTGGAATCGATCGTACTCGTCATGCCGTCAGCCCCCCGTTCGCTCATCGGGCACAGTACTCATCCACTCCCGGGCATGAAACAGGGGTGCCTTCTCTCGCGGTAAGTAATCAGGCGAGCCCTGACATCTACTGGCAAGCCCAGGACCGGAAGACCCTCAAGCGGATCAACAAGTTGATCGCGGATGTGAAGCGGCCACCGCTGGAAGGTATTGGCAAGCCCGAACCTCTCAAGGAGAACTTGGCTGGCTTCTGGTCGCGCCGTATTGATGACACCCATCGCCTGGTCTATGACGTGGTGTAAAGCCCCTGAAATCCTGGACACTCACTTGCACAAAATTCACGCCGCGATGGCCGGCTCGTCCCGGTGCGCTTCACGCACCTGTGCCGGCGTCTGATGGCCGTGGCGCTGGAGCAGCCAAGGCCGGTTGAACCGCTCCTTGAACGCCAGCAGCTCACGCCTGAGCTCCTCGACGCTCTCGAACCGCCGGACCCACAGCAAC
>NZ_KB898736.1 GCF_000377785.1 Thioalkalivibrio sp. ALJ24
ACGGGCGGCTTCATGGGCCCGGGCCGGGGTACGGCGGTAGGCCAGCGGGACCGGAACCAGGCGCATGAGGGAGCCGTTACCCGCCGCTCCGGGATCCTCCGAACCACTCAACGGATTGCCGGAGTCTTCGTACCGCGCAAGCGCTGCGCTCACCGTGTTCCCGATGTCGAAGCACCGCCCCGTACTGCTGGCATAGCCTTCGCGCCACCAGCGGACGTAACGGCCCATCTGATCGTGCGCATCGAAGCCGCGGCACTCGACGAGGCTCTCCGCCAGCGCGATGGCCATCGAGGTGTCGTCGGTCCACTGCCCCGGTTGCAACCCGAACGGCCCGCCTCCCACCATGTCGGTGATGGCTTCAAAGCTTCCCGGCTCGCGAAACTCCAGCGTGGTGCCCAGCGCATCGCCGCAGGCCAGACCCAGCATCGCGCCCCGATAACGCTCTTCGATTGTCGGCACCCTCATCTCCCCGATGTCCGTGGCGGTGTCGCTTGCCCACCGCGGGAACACTGCATAGATCCGATCCCACCGAATGCGGGCGTTCGGCAACTTGCGAGAGCGTTATCACGAAACATGCGCTGCCCCAACGACCTGTTCGGTCGAGCGATCAGTTTGAGGCCAGTCCAGTACTGGTCAGACGCGAACCTATCCTCGGGCAAGGGCGACGATGGACCCCAGGTTCAATGAACGGGATAACAGGCATCCCCCCAATGCTCCTGCGCATTATCCAGCATGATCTCAATGACCGCTGGAACCAGGTCCCCCATGATCCGATTGGCATCCCGGAGCTGCTCGCGGTTCACCGAGCTACCCCAGGTCGCCCCACCATGAACGAGCTGGTTTCTGAGCGTATAAAGACGCTGGAACACGATCGCGAGAACGGTGCCGGTATCCTGTTGCGCGAGTGCCGCGTGCGCGGCTCGCCGGGCTGCGGCGAACCGTTCCTGCCAATCCTCGCTTCCTTCCACACCATTCTGGCAATCCCAATAGGGCTGAAACACATATTGGTTGTTCAGCAAGAGGCGGATGGATTCGGAATACTGCCGCCAGACCAAGTCATACAGCCGCCTCCCACCATCCAGGTCACTCAGGCGATGCAGGAATTCCCGCAATAGCCGGCTTTCGCCGACACGCTGCTCCCCGAGGTCGTTGGCGTACGCGGCATTGAACGCGATCCACAGGAAGATGAAACGCCCGTCCTCGTCATCGCACATCTCCGACCGCTTGAGCCAACTCAGCGCACGGTGAATCCGCAGGGCGATTCCTTCAGCATGCTCATGTCTTTCGGCCCTTTGCCTGGCTTTCAGTTGGTCGTGCGACATGGTTCCTCCTTGTTCTGCACCTCACGGCATTCCAGCTCCTAATCTCGCGCAATCAGCCCGCCGATACCCGACATCTAGCGCCTTTCAACCACCCGATAGCTGATGGAGAGCTTTGGACGCGCGAGCAGGGTTACAGTCAAAAATTTCTTGACAATCAACAATGAAGCCATCCTTGAAATACGACCTATCTACCAAATAACCAGACAGCTTCTTATGTACACGGTTCTCAACTCTAGCCGCAAACTCACAGAATTTATAGGAAAACAACCGCCAATCAGAACACCCGCCGTAACCGTAATAATTTAACTGGTCGACTCGCTCCCTTAGATTGCCAGTCGTCCCGACTTTTACCAAAGATTCAGATTGCGACTCAAGAATATACACATAAGCCGATTCATGAAATCTTCTCATAAAAGCAATAGCTTGCGTGTTACACTGAACACAATGGCCATGCCGCGTCCTCATCTCATGACCATAAACCCTGCACGGCGTAACCCCGATAGCGACCTCCTTGCCCAACTCCTTCATCATTGGTTGGTACACCTTGCGCGGAATACCGGTCGCATCCAATACGCTAGACAATGGAATATTTTGATCCACAAGGAATCTTTTTTGAGAATCTCTTAGGTTTCGCATACCAACCGCCGGAAAACCTTAACTGTGCGACATTCAAAACACTAACACGCCAAAATCCACAAATCGCTATCTTGATCGCAGAGGAGTCTCGGCCACCCCATCGTCAGAACGCCCCACCCAAACGTTTCACACAATAACATCCATCCTACCCTGCCCCATGGCCCCATGATGGCCGGAAGATTCAATGAACGGGATAACAGGCACCCCCAATACTCCTGCGCATCATCCATGTATAATCTCAATGACTGCCAAAACCAGCCCCATGATCCGATTGGCATCCCGGAGCTGCTCGCGGCTCACCGAGCTACTCCGAGCCGCCTCGCCACGGACCAGCTTGTTTCTGAGCGTATAAAGACGCTGGAAAACAATCGCGAGAACGGTCCCGGTATCCTGTTGCGCGAGGGCCGCGTGCGCTGCTCTCCGAGGTCGTTGTCGTACGCGGAATTGAACTCGATCCACAGGAAGAGGAAACGTCCGTCCTCGTCATCGCACACCTCCGACCGCTTGAGCCAACTCAGCGCACGGTGAATCCGCAGGGCGATTCCTTCAGCGTGCTCATGTCTCTCGGCCCTTTGCCTCGCTTTCAGTTGGTCGTGCGACATGGCTCCTCCTTGCACTGTACCTCGCGGTTTCCCAGCCCCTCGTGAGCACGACTCGTCACGACCGCACTGAATCCGTTGGCAGCCGTAAACATCGGCTCCTCAACGCCGACACCGAACGGACTTCCCCGCCCCGTGATTTCGACGCCTGGCATGTCGCGCAATCCGTCAGGCGCGACCGGGCAGAGAGATCTGCACCATCACTCCACCAAATCGAGTACGCGCTCGTTGTACTCTTCTTCCGTGATCACGCCGCGGTCTCGAAGCCGCCGAAGGGCCTCGATATCCGCTTCCAGCTCGCTCGATGTCTGACTTTCGGAGGGGTCGGCTGCGATGGCCTGATGCAGTCGCTCATCGTCCAGGGCCTCGTTGATGGTCTCCCACAGGGTCCGCGTCAGGATCTCTTCCAGTTTCTCGATGGACGCAAAGACGCCGCCGCCCGCGCCCCCCTCGACATTGCTCGCACGAACCGAATTCTCGTGGGTGACCTGCCGGGAACCGGACTCCAACACCGTGATGTTCAGTCGGGAGTGCGCCTCACGCCGCATCACCTGGTTGGAATCCAGGTGTTCGATGTCGACCTCCATGACGAAGTCACCCTCTCCTTCCTCCGCCAGCATGCCGCGCTGCTCCAGTCCCGTGATGAACTGGTCGCGGACCACATCGGATACCGGCTCTTCGGTCTCGAGCGTCTGCAATGGATTGCCGAAGCCGCCCCGAATCGCGCCCAGCCAGTTCGCCCCGTGCTGCCGGCTATCCGTGACGGCTCCCATCTCCACGTTGGCCTCGCCGACCGATTCCGATTCGCGGCTTGAAGCCGGATCCAGCGTGACCGGTGTGGTGGTACATCCAGCCACCAGAAAGCCGCCCAACAGGACCACTGCCATTCGCGTGATGCTCACCCTATTCCCTCCCCCCTCTTGTGGTTCTATAAGCCATCCTCGCAGATTCCAGTTCCTGGATCATCGCGTCCCGTAATGACCTCGGTTCCAGGACCTCGACACTGGCACCCAACCCCAGCAGCCACCACTTCAGGCGTGCGGTGTCCCGGACGGTGGCGGTAACCCGGGAGTGCTCGCCGGCGCCTGCGGGCTCAATGGTCTGGTCGTCCGACAGGCGAGCCTCATGCAGGTGGTACGCCAGTTCCGGGCTCACGCAGAGTTCCAGTCGGATAGTTTCGCCCTCGGGATAATCGAACGCCCCTTCCTCAATGAGTTGGTCAAGATCGAAGCCGGCGTCCGGATCGCGTGCCGTCACTTCGGTCAGCGCTGCGGCCTCAATCCGGTGCGCCGCGAGATGCAGCACGTCCTGGTGCGGCTCGATGGTGGCCAGGAGGTAGGTGACCGGCTCGCGGAACACCAGCGCCAGAGGGTGAATGCGGTGGTCTCGCACCCGCTCCTTCGAGCGTGAGCGGTAGGTGATGTCGAGGCAGCGGCGTTCCAGCAGGCCCTGCTGCACGGTCGCGAACACGCCTTCCGGAATCGCCGGCGGATCCAGGGGCGGACCGTTGGGAAGGATACGCACCCGCTCGGGCCACAGACTCAGGCCGGACGACTGACCCGTGGCTTCCAGCACCTCCCGCGCACGGGCGACCTGCGGTGCCAGCCGTTCCCGGGCGGACGGCGGCAGCAGGCGTGATGCATGAGCATCCAGGATCTGGAGGGTGAGCGCCGTTTCGGGATCGAGCGCGGGCATGTCCTGCAGCGGGGCATCGGCCAGCCAGTACCAGCCATACGGACGGTCCCGCTCGTCGCGTCCAAGTGGTAGAAATGCCGAGAGCGATTCCAGGTCCCGTTCGATGGTCCGCAGGGTCGTATCCAGTCCCCGCGCCTGCAGGCGCTCGACCAGTTCCGGTGCACTGACTCGGCGGGGCTGCCTTGGCACCATGCCCAGCAGCAGCATCCGCCGCTGCAGCGTCGCGCGCATTCCGTTGCCCTGGGTCATTTCCCGTCCATCCCCTGCCCGTCGGTTGTCCCGCTCACGCTGGAGCCTGCCAGCCGGTCATCACCGGCGCAAAGACGCGACGCCAGTACTGCGCAGGGGGGGCATGCCAAGCGATTAGCGAGGCTGATCGATTTCATACCGAATGCGCCCGTCCGTATCGCGAATCCGCGTCGGCGCGGAGCCTGGCCCCTCCTCCACGGTGCCACGGATCCGGCCGTCCGTACCGCGGATGTAGGTGGGCCCCGGCGGCTGCTCGTCAATGTAACCGGTGATACGGCCATCGGCATCGCGGATCAGCGGCTGCCCGGGTGAAGGGTACTCCCGCTCGGGCGGCGACGGCGTGGCACACCCCGTCAGCGCAGCGAGCAGGAAGGCACAACCGATTTTCAGAACGTCCATGACACCCCCGGCGAATGGATTTCCCCTTCAGGGTGGCCCATCCGGACGTCCGTTTCTGTCGCCCGGCCGAGGGAACATGGCCTGAGATGTACGGGCCGAACATGCATACCCGTCCGAATCGCTTCCGGAAGCGAGTGAGCCCATGTCGAACGAAATCGCCTTTGAAGAACTGGTCCTGCACCCCGAATTCGTCCGCATCCAGGACGGCTCGCGCGTGGTCCTGCTGCACGAAAGCGAGTTCGTGCAGATGCTTGCCGCACTCAACCAGTACGAGGCCCTGCGGGACCACTTGGGCGGCGATCCGCTGGTGGACATGGACCAGAAACGAGACGAGGAACGCGAATAAAGGCGCCGGGGCCCGTCAGGCGATCGCTTCAATCAGCGACGGGTCGTCCTCGGCGGGCCGGTTCACCCGGGTGGACACCGGGTGATATCGGAGGGCGTCGGGGTTTAGGCGCTGCGTCCGTGCCCGGATGGCCTCCCGCTCGGTGAGTGCCGCGTCGAGCCAGTCCCAACGGCAGGATGCATCCAGCACCAGGGGCTTGCGGTCGTGGATGTGCGCCAGGCGGTCGGATGCGGGTTCGGTGATGATCGCGCAGCAGGCGCCGCCGTCGGCGGTGGGCTCCCAGATCCCCGCCATCATCAGCACGTCCTGCAGCGCGTCTTCGGCCAGGGTGATGTAGTACGGCTGCTTTCCCTGCTCCGTCCGACGCCACTCGTACCAGCCGTCGGCCAGCACGATGCAGCGGCGATGCGCGAACGCCGAGCGGAAATACGGGCTGGTGGCCACCTTCTCCGCCCGCGCGTTGATGGGCCGCGGTCCCTCCTCCACCCGTTGCGGACGAAAGCCCCAGAACATCGGCTGGAACGCGGCCCCTCCATGGTCATCCGACCGGAACCCTTCCAGATCGGTCCCCGGCGCGACGTTGTACCGCGGTGCGTCAAACCCCGCATCAACCGGCACCTGGAAATAGCGCATGGCCAGCTCGCTGGTCGCGCTGTAACGCGTCATTCGTCCACACATGCGCTCAGCATGCCATGATCAAGGTGCAACCCGAACTCGACGCATCATCTCGGGCCGACGGGAATGCCTGCCAGGGAGTCGACTCGTTTTCCGGGTTCAGGGTTACGACGCGGCGCAAAGCTGGCGGCATCTCCTTTCTGAATCCCGGCGCCCGCCGACAGCCTGCGACCCTCAGTCCATCAGATGCTGACCGATCTCCACACAGGCCTCCCGGGTCATCGTATCCCGGTCTTTCTCGCCAAACACGGCCCGACCCGCACCGCCTGGAAGGGGTCAATCGGGACTCGCCATCTCCTCTTCGAGCACGGCAACACGAAGGATCTGTACGGGCATTGCTGATACCCCGGGGACGCCACACACGACCCCCTGTCTCGGTAGAACAATGACACACCGCTTCGGCGGCATTGGAGGCATTGGTCAAACCTGGACAGTGGGACATTACCCCTTTGCAAACAGCCACTTCGACCATTTCGAGCAACTTCTATCAGTTTCGTTTCGCGCCCGCGAAATGAGTCACTCCAAAAGATCGTCGATGTTTCCGCAGCGCACTTTTATCAGGTTCCTTTTGGTCAATCGATCGCAGAACCCTTTAAACTCATACCAGCCGCACCAAGCCCTTGTTCCGTTAGAACACTCGAACTCCATGTTCTAAACGAACACGGAGTTCCGAATGACGGATTTTCTTCATACCCCCCCCCCTTGCACAACCCCAAACCCCGCGTCTAACATCGATTAAAACCTGACAAGCAAACTTGAGATCAAAAGCCAAACAAAGGAAGCCACATGGATTGTGCAATACGCAAAGCACGGGTCGGAGAAATTTCACCTCACTCGGTGATTAACGAGGCAGAACATCGCATCGACCGGCACTACCTCTTGCCTTTCGACGCGCTTACGGAGGACGGCATGAAAATGCTGCTGGAAGTGATGCCGATACCCGTGACACGAATGTCCGACGATATGTTAGTGGCGCTTGGCGAGCCTCGACTGTTGCAGGCGGCACAGTTGCATCTCGATCCACGCGATCGCATCAGGGTGCTCGAATACCGGGGTCAAGACAGCGATGACGTCTGGACAGCGATGTGGGCTCGGGAGCTGCACGCCCTGTACACTGCACCGGCCGCCCACGGATACATGAGGAACCTGAACGACATCCGGGGCGCCATTCCGAGCGATGCGATCACCCGGTGGTGTCCATCACTGACCAGTGCCCGGCAGTTTGCCTCCGCCGCGGGCGTGAGCCGCAACACCTTGCGGCACCCTCAGGCCCATCAGGGCGGAGAATCCGCAGCCCCCGAAGAAACGCCCCTGGAGCGCATCCGCAAGGGGGTGCATGGTGAGTGACGAAGGCACAAACGGCACGGACATCTTGCGGATCACGCAAGACGATCGATGCGATGCTCGCCTGGTCGAGCGCTTCCCCTGCATCCTGCGACAGCCCCGAGCCTCCTCCGAACTGCGCAGCCACGTCGCACAAGAGTGGATTGCCTGCGCAGAATGGCTGACTGCATGCACGTGTGACGAAGAACAGGCCGAGATGATCACGATGCTCCGCGCGGCGGGCGATCAGATGCAGACGGTGATGCCGCATGCCTCATCCCTGTCCCCGGTTACGGTGAAAGAGGCCCGGCGCAACATCCGTGGAGACACCGATCAGGTCCCGATATACGGGATGTTGCTGCATGTGGCGGCCTCGGACCCGGAGCTACGCGAGACAATACGGCCTCTGGCGGCACAGCTGATGCTTGCCTATTCGACGCTGATCTACCACGACGAGGGGGATCGCATCGATCTATGCCTGTCATCGGACCAGGGCGGCAAGCATCCGATACCCAGCGCGGTTTCCGCCACGCGACTCGTGAGGCAGCTGGCCGAGGGTAAGCACAAGGAGCTCCTGGCACACCTGCCCGGCATGATGGAGATCTTCGCGCCTGAGTACGTCGACATTGAGACGCACTTGCCGGATGCCGAAGCCCCCTATGCGAGCGCCGTACGGGACGTCGGTGTGACCATCCGGGATGCGCGGCAAATGCGACCGAGGCGTAACAAGCGCGGCACAACCCGCACGCCATCGGCCAATGCATCGCAGTCACCCGAATCCGCACGTTTCGATACCAACACCGGGCGCGAACGTGGTGAAACACATCGCAACAACCAACGCCGCCGAAATAAACCTGTCGGGGGCACGAGGCTGCTGTCGATGTCGCCCCTTTCGGCCGATCAGGTCCGGGACCACCAACGCGCCGGGCTCGCCCCGAACGAAGTCCGCGCGAAACATGCGACCGTCCAGTCCGATAGCCTTCGGGGCGAGCCGCCCGGCGGCAGCCTGTCAATGCGTACCCGCTGCCAGCAGGGGATGGTCAAGGATCGGGCGCGAGCGAATCAGGGCCTGCCCATCCACCGGGGGATACCACGCGACGACGAGATCCGATTCTTGGTGGAAGCCCTGGAACGCTGGGCCCGTGATCTCGAGGATACAACCGAAATCGTTGGTGCCGAAGCGGTGGGTCTGCTGGGGCTGATGCTCGCGACGGGCGGGACCCTCGAGGATCTCCACGGGCTCCCCGTGGTTAAGGATGAATCGGCCATACCTGATGACCAGCCCCGCGCAATTCTGACTCGGGACGGCGTCCATCTCTGGGTGCGAGTCCCCGCGCCCGAAATGGATCCCACTCTTTACAGCGAGGTATCAGACCTCCTGCAGCCGATCGATACGGGACTCCAGCTCACCCTACCGAGTCGGATCCTGACCATGCTCCGGCGCGTCCGAAAGACTGCCGGAACCCTGAACACGTCGAGCATGTTCGCCTCGGCCCCAGAGAAGTTGAAGGAGGCGGCAACCAAACGTCTCCGAGAGATCAATCAGCGCCACCACAGCCAACTGCGACTCGCACAAATCCCATCCGTACTGCCGCAGGTCCTTGCGGATCAATGCGGGAACTGGTCCTACGCCTGGATCCTGTCGGGCGACGGGGATCCCCATGCGCACACTCCTCTGGTGTATCAGACGAGCCCACAATCAAGCCTGGTCGTCGCTTATCGTGATGCGATCGAGCACATCTTCGGTACGCCCAACGGCGAAGCGGGCCACCTGCCCGCCAACTCTAACGAGTGCTATGTCGGTAGTGCGCTGAGACCCTTGCCTGGCGTCTGGGAAGAGATAGCCCGTGAGCTTCGGGAGGGGATTCCCGAGCCGCCGTCCGAACGTGCCGGCAGCGAAGTTCATGCCATCCACCACGATGCTTACACTCTGTACACGGCCATGCTGGCCCTCGTCGGTACGGGACTGAGAGCCGTACGCGATCCGATTGAGAGTGTACTCGACATCGACTGGGACCACGGCCTGCTCTTCGTTATCGACAAGGAGGCAAAAGCAAGCGGAAACGAGCGGCTCATCCCCCTGGCTCCGACCGTTCTGGAACAACTCATGGCCTATCGACGCCACCTGCTGGCACTTGCGTCGCGGTGGGCCTACCGTCAGCCCGAACTCGCTGTCAAGCTAAGAGCCGCCGCATTCGGTAACGACCCGTCGATCCCTTTCCTTCTCTTCCTCTCGACGGATCTATCCACTGAATCCGTTCGCCCCGGAACGCTCTCGACTCGTTTGACCGAACTGTTCCCTGGCCCCGTGAACGTTGGCCGGCACCATATCCGCACCCATCTGACCGAGGCGGGCTGCCCAGGCGAGTTGATTGACGCCATCCTCGGCCACGAACCGATCGGAATGGAAGCCTACGGCCCCTATTCGGCATTGAGCATCCACGATCTGCGCCGCGTCGCCCTCGAATGGATCGAGCCCATGCTGCAGCAACATGGCTGGACCAACGTGGAAGGAGTGCCCGCATGACCCTCCATCCGGTCTGGACCCGTCCCACGCCGCACGCCCCTGAAGAGTCCATCGGGCGTGAGGCCCGAGCGCGTCAGCGCGCTCAGGAAGCCAGTGCGTCCGTTGACCGATTACAGGGCCTTGTGTGTCGCGAATCGCCGGAACTTGCCCAAGGAACACCGCCTTCTGACGGGCAAAAGACCATCGAACACATCGCCCAGTGCATCCAGGATGAGGCCGAATCCGCAGCGGATTGGCGCAACCAGCACAATTTCTTCGCGGTCACTATTGATCGCGGAAACCGGGAGGGCCTGTGGGCACTCACCGCCCCCAACCTCTTTCTGGATTTGCCTCGAGACCGTCTGCTGCGCGATGAGGAGCATTTCCGACGGGGTACGCAGTTCGTAACCATCCGCAAAGAGTTTGCATCCGCACTCGACGAGCTACACAAGCACGAAAAACGCTGGCATGAGGAGGGCACCACGACCCTCGCCACCCGACGCGCTGAACTAGTGCTGGCCAGCGCAGTACTCTTCGGCGGATTCTGCGACGCGCGGTACCTCGGCTTCCTGGCACATGCCCTGCAATCGAACCCGATCCAGCAGTGCGGTGAGCAATTGTGGATAGACATCCGCATTCCGAAGGCGAACGCGCGACGCCTGAATCTGGTCGGCGAGGATGAAGCCCTCCACCGATGGTGCATCGACGACCTGACGGCCGCTCTGGTTGCAAATTATCTGCGACACCATCCAGCCACCCCATTTCCCGTGCCATCCGGGAAGAACGCTGGCCAGCGAGCGAAGGAGGCCGTGAGCACGATCCGCGGGCTCATGACCGACCTGGGAATATCGACCCCGCCGGATCTGACGCCCGGCCAGTGGTGTCAGGGAGCCTGGGCTGCTCTGGAACGAGAGCCCGACGCTTCCGTTCCTGCCTATCTCGCGGAGTACGCTCTGGGTCGCATACCCAGCTGTTCGCTACCCACGGACCGCTGGGTGGCGTTGCTGAATCAGCGGGTTTCGCCCAATGCCAAGCTGAGCACCCAGCCGCTGAAGGCACTCCCCGACGCAACCTCACTGCCTTACCCCATCAGACCCGGCGGCACGCCGGACAAGGACACGAATCGCGTGGCCCGGCGCCTTTTGAAGGCTTTCGATGACAAGCACTCCAAAAAACTCTCCCGCACCGACTGCGTGCGCCGACTTGAAGAGCTGATGAGCACCCAGGCTCTCGGCCACCATGTCGTCGCGGACCTACTGGCCCACTGGGCCATCGTGCTCCTGTCCCATGGTTCCACCTGGCACCGCAAACCGCTGGCACCCAGCACCGTCTACGGCAGCTATCTGGCACCAATCGCTCGCCCCCTGATCAGCCTGCTAGATAGTTCGGGAATGCACGATATTCGAGAACTCGATGCCGACGAATTCGAGGAGCTGTATTCGGACGTGCTGAACCAGACGCGCTGGAAGGACAAAAACCCTCCAGCCGCGGCACTGGAGGAGTTCCACGAATATCTCTTCGCTCAGCACGAAGTGGCGCCCCTCGAAACCACATTGTCCAAAGCCAGCCGAGGGATCCCCCGCGTCCGTGCCCTGATGATCACGGAGGCGGAATACCAAGCCGCGCGACGAGTCATCCAGTCACAGTACGGGAACCCCCCCTACCGGAAAGAAGCGCTCGAGATGGCCTTGTTCCTTGGCTTCCGCGCCGGACTTCGTCCGGCTGAATGCGAGAAGCTGCAACTCCAGGAAATCATGAGGGGCACCTGCGACACTGTCGTTACTGTCCGGACCAACCGCTATGGGAACAACAAGAATCGTCCCTCGTTACGCCGCATCGACCTGGCGGCACTGTGCCCGAAGGACGAACTCGATTGGTTTAACAAACGTGTGAAACGATTGCACGACTCGTTCGGAAACGCTGCAAAAGCCCTGCGGATACGCGAGAGATCGGACAGGAACGACCGCATCGAGGGTGATCTCCTGCGCGCAGAACTGCAAACGATCCTTCGCCAGATCACGAACAACCCCGACGTGGTCATGTACTCGCTGCGCCACAGCGCCCTGACCCGACTGCACCTGCGCGCGGAAGTGCCCGAGCGCGACCAAGAGATCCACGTTCCGGAAGCTGAACACCCCGCCGACACCAGCCTCGTGCCTAACCTCACCGGGGGGCGACCGGACTCGATGAAGAGACTGCACGCAATCGGCGCCATTGCGGGACACGCCTCGCCCGAAATGACCTTCACAACGTACCTGCATGGCATGGACCTGGTACTGTACGAGAAGGTCCGCCAGACCCTGCCCCGACTTGAGGCCACCGTCTACGCGCAACTGCTTGGTCAGTCGTACGAATCCACAAAACGTTTTCTCAAAGATCACCGCCAACGGAATCCCGCGTCCGCCTCGAGCCTCAGACAAAGAATCGTCGAGGCTCTACCGACGAAAAACCACCCGCCGCCGCTCACCGATCCATCCGTGCCTCCCGGCAACGTCAACGTGGTCAACACCGCACCTGTACAGATGACCGCCAACGACGTCGTCCACATCCTGCAAGACTACGACCATGGCTACCCACTCCCCGTCATCGCCAGGGGAGCCGGTTTTCAGGACGAGCGTTGCAAGGAAGTCATTGATGCAGCCCAAACAATCGCCTCCATCCGATCGAAGAAAGGGCAGCCTCGGTTCATGAGCAAAATCCGGCGAACGGGATTCACCGGCTCCGGACTACCACTCGAACCTGCCCAACCGGAGAGCGAAGCCGACTTACGTCTCGCCCATCGCATGATCGAGCGCATGAGAAACAATCGCCTGCTTTCGACCGAAGGGCCCCTGGGCGACATTGGCCCAACCATCGAATACTTCCTCACCCATATCGAAGGCAACAATTCCGGTGTTCGCTTCTACAAACCCAAGGAGGCCAGACCCTTCGTCGACCTGCTCGCCCATCTCGCTGATGACCACCGAATGATCTTCGGCACACACGTCCGCTCAGCCAGCAGCCGTATCGATGCCGAGACCCAAGTTAAGCGCTGGGAAAAGGAACTCAAAATCGCCATCAGACGTGATAACAGCCGGGTCCTGAAGAAAGATGGCGGCCGTTATGGGAAGTTGACGATCTCTCTGCGGCTCGATGGCAACGACCGTCACACCTCAGCGCGCGCATATAAGTACGTTCTTCACCTCGCGGCAATCGCCTTGTTAGCCCGCAAGAGGATTCAGGTTCCCGAATAAATGGATGCCGCCTTACCGGAGAGGAGGTGCACCTGACTGGGACAACACAAGGGGTGGCGCAATATGTGAGCCACCCCTGTTGCTACCATCACCCGCAAACGTACCGATCGGGAGAAGGAATCGCGCATGCTCGTGAATAAGGAACGAATCTCTCTCAGCGCCACGGATCTGGTCGCGCATGCTGCGTGTGATCACCTGACCGTGCTCGACTGGCAACAGCAGACCGGCCAGCGAACCAAGCCGGATTTCTATGACCCCCTGGCGGAAATCCTTCGCGAACGCGGCTTCCGCCACGAAAGCGCGTTCATCCAGACTCTGTCGGACCAAGGCTTGTCCGTTGTTCACATTGATGGGGTCGGCATCACGGACGACGCGGTACAGGCGACACGCGAGGCCATGGAGGCCGGCGCCGAGGTGATCGTCCAGGCGGCGTTGCGAAACGGAATCTGGAGCGGGCGGGCCGACGTCCTGCTTCGGGTCGACACTCCAAGCGCCTTCGGTCACTACAGCTACCGGATCGTGGACACGAAACTCTCGCGGGAAACCAAGGGGGCCACGATCCTTCAACTCTGCCTGTACGCCGACCTCCTCGCCTCCGTGCAGGGCACCGAACCCGATCAGGTTGGAGTGGTCGTGCCCTGGAGTGGGTATGAGCCGCAGTGGTTTCGTGTTGCCGATTACAGTGCATACTACCGACGCGTGAAGCGTTCGGCTGAGCAGGCGGCAGAAACCGCCGAAGAAGCCTGCACCTACCCGGACCCGAAACCCCACTGCGACGTGTGCCGCTGGCAGCGCGAATGCGATGACCGGCGACGAGCGGATGATCACCTATCGCTGGTCGCCGGGATCACGAAGGGACAGATCAACGAATGGCGCAAGCAGGGCATCGACACGGTCGAAGCGCTCGCACAAGTCCCTGTGCCGCTCGAATTCCGTCCCGAGCGCGGTTCCGTGCAGGCCCTTGAAAAAACACGCCATCAGGCAGCCATCCAGCTCAAGTCGCGCAATAGCGGTTTACCCGAATACGAGTTACTTGAGGCCGAGTCAGGCTTCGGCCTGACAGCCCTTCCGTGGCCCTCGAAGGGCGACATCTTCTTCGACATCGAGAGCGACGCCTTCGTTGGCGAGCACGGATTGGAGTATCTGTTCGGCTACGCCTACCAGGACGAGAGCGGTGCATGGCAATACCAATCTCACTGGGCCCTGGACCGCGAAGCAGAGAAGGCTGCCTTCGAGGCCTTCATCGACTTCGTGACCGAGCGGAAGGAGGCTTACCCGGACCTGCACGTTTTCCATTTCGCACCCTACGAACCCGCGGCAATCAAGCGCCTAATGGGACGCTATGCGACGCGGGTTGTGGAACTCGACGACCTGCTCAGGGATGAGGTGTTCGTCGATCTGCTCAGCGTCACCCGGCATGCCCTGCGCGCAGGCGTCGAGAGTTACTCGATCAAGAAGCTCGAACCGTTCTTCGGTTTCGAGCGCCAGGTAGCGATGCCCGAAGCCAACTCGGCCCTGACGCGCCTGTCGTTCGCGCTGGAGCTGGACGACCTGGGCGCAATTGATGAGGACACCCGGAAAACCGTCCAGCAGTACAACGCGGACGACTGCTTCGCCACCGCTGGCCTGCGCGACTGGTTGGAGCTGCTCCGGCTGGACCTGATCCATTCGGGTAAGGACGTGCCGCGGCCAGAACCGCCTGAGCCCCGCGAACGCGAGGACCAGAGCGAGGCCGAGCGGCACATTCAGGAGTTGATCGCCCAGCTTACGCACGACGTCCCGGCCGATCCGGCCGAAAGGACGGCAGAGCAACAGGCCCGCTGGATACTTGCGTACACGCTTGAGTGGCATCGGCGCGAAGAAAAAGCCACCTGGTGGGAGTATTTCCGGCTGCGCGATCTTTCCGCCGACGAGCTCATCCACGAGAAATCTGCCCTTGGCAGGCTCGAATTCGTCCAAACCACCGGACGCTCAAAACAAGGTCTCCCGATCGATCAGTACTCCTTCGTCTCGCAGGACACGGACCTGCGCGGTGGCGAGGCCATCGAAGACGTCGGGGGCGACGGCATCGGCAGGGTAGTGGAAGTAGACGCGGCCAAACGCACCGTCACGATCCAGAAGAAGAAGGCCGCTGCCGAAGTGCATCCGTCCGGTGTATTCAAGTTCGATAATGTGCCCACCAAGGCTCTATCGGACGCCATCCTCGATCTCGGCGAACATATCGCGGCACATGGCATGGGGAGTGACGGTCCTTTCAAGAGTGCCAAGGCCTTACTGCTTCGTAAGGCACCCGATGACGTCGAAAACGACCTTCGACACCCAAACGAGACAAGCCTGGAAGCCGCCCTGCGGATCGCGCCAGCAATGGACGACGGCGTGCTGCCCATCCAAGGGCCACCCGGGACGGGCAAGAGCCACACGGGCGCAAGGATGATCTGCGAACTCGTACGCCAGGGCCGCAAAGTCGGCGTTACAGCGAACAGTCACCAGGTCATCCGCCACCTTCTGGACAAAGCCGCCGAAGCGGCGGAAGAGATGGGCATTGCCGTGCAAATTGGTCAGAAGCCGAAGAACGGGGATTCGGACGAGCCCGATCACATCAGCTACTTCAAGAAGGATGCGAAGCTTCTGGAGGCACTCGAATCCGGGGAGGTCCAGGTGGCCGCAGGGACCCCTTTCTTCTGGGCAAAGACGCATGCCCGGAATAGCGTCGACACGCTTTTAATTGACGAAGCCGGACAGCTATCGCTCGCCAACGCGCTCGCCGTCTCTCACGCCGCGCCCAACCTGGTCATGCTGGGCGACCCGCAGCAGCTGGAGCAGCCCAGCCAGGGCTCTCACCCCGACGGGGTCGGGGTTTCGGCTCTGGAACATCTCCTCGGTGATGAAGCCACGATACCCTCCGATCGGGGACTGTTCCTGGACCAGACCTGGCGTCTTCACCCGGATATCTGCGCATTCAACTCCGAGCTCTTCTACGACGGCAAGCTGAACGCACTCGACAACTGTGCCCAGCAAGTCATCCACTCCGACGGCCCCGTCGACGGCAGCGGTCTGCGCTATCGGGCGGTGCAACATACCGGCAACACCAGCGCATCCGTCGAAGAGGCTGAAGCGATCGCCGTGCTCATCGAGCAGACGCTCGCAACGAATGCGTCGTGGATCGATCGCAGTGGGACAGAGCATTCGCTGACCCTGGACGACTTCCTTGTCATCGCGCCCTACAACGCCCAGGTGTTCGAGCTCCAGAAACGGCTCCCAACAAGTGCTCGCGTCGGAACCGTCGACAAATTCCAGGGGAAGGAAGCACCGGTGGTGATCTACTCCCTTACGACATCCAGCCACTTGGACGCACCTCGCGGCATGGACTTCCTATACAGCGCCAACCGGCTTAACGTGGCGGTGTCGCGAGCCAAGGCCCTAGCCGTTCTCGTAGGCGCACCTGCGATCTTCGAGGCCGAATGCCGAAGCCCAAAGCAGATAAAACTGGCCAACGCTTTTTGCCTCTTCCACGAAGCGGCAAAGTCCGCGCAAACCTGACGTTGGGGCAGTAGCCTTCGTCTTGCAAGTGCGGCAAGTCGCACTCCTGCTGCTGAGTGGGTTGCCCATGGAATATCCTGGACACCCGATTGATCAGGTGATCCTGATGACGGGAGGTGTTCATGAGCGAAGTGAAACGTTGGTCGGCCAAGCGCAAGCAGGAGGTGGTGCTGCGTCTCCTGCGGGGCGAGGGTCTGGATGAGTTGAGCCGTGAGACGGGGCAGCCGGCCTCCGTTCTCTCGGAGTGGCGCGACACGTTTCTGGAGAGTGGCCTGTCGGGTCTCAAGCAGCGCAGCAACGATCCCCGAGTGGAGGCGCTGGAGAAGGAGCGCAAGGCGCTCCAGGCCAAGGTCGGCGAGCTGTTGATGGACAAGGAGCTGCTGGAGATGCGGGTGGCGCGTCACGAGGGCGAGCTCCCTTTTGTGAAGCGGAGATCGATGCCATGAGCCGAGCCTGCTCGGTCTCCGTACGCCGTGCGTACGGCAAGGCTCGGGTGTGTCGGGTGTGGGGTGTCCCCCGGTCGACGGTGTATGCCCGCCAGGCGGCTGCGGCGAGCTCGGCCGTGCCGCAACGCCGGGGTCGCCCTCCGGCGGTGTCGGATGGCGCGCTGCTGGCAAGGGTGCGTGAGGTGGTCCGGGAGGCCGAGGCGCTGGGCATCACTGGCGAGGGCTACCGCAAGCTCTGGGTGCGCCTGAAGGGCAAGGGCATCATCGTCTGCCGTGAGCGGCTGCGCCGGCTGCTGCGTGAGCACGGGCTGCAGGCCCCGCATCGACAGGGCACGGCCCGGGGGCCGCAGGTCCACGACGGCACCATCATCCCCGAGGCCCCCGACCGGATGTGGGGGACGGATGCGACCCAGGC
>NZ_KB898737.1 GCF_000377785.1 Thioalkalivibrio sp. ALJ24
CTGCTCGCGTCCTTCCAGCAGCGCCCGGTGCGCCCGCAGGGCGAAATCGAAATAGGTGCCGGCCGGTTCGGCCGGACGCTCGTACGCCTCGGCCAACCGCACCAGGCGCTCGAGAAAGCGCGGAATCCTTGGCGCGACCCGGGCATTCACCCGCAGGTCCTCGGCCAGGTCGAACAGGATCTGGAAGCGGAACATGCGCTCGCCGAAGGCGGCGAACAACGGCCGCCAGGTGATGCGCGAGCGGTCGTCCAGCGGCGGGTGCTCGCTGCCCGCGCGCTCGAACAGGCGCTCCACGCGAGGCAGGGCGTAAGTGTCGTACGCCAGATGGGCGGCCGCATGCTGGGTGGCCACCAGCGCCTCCTCGCGCGAGTCCATCACCGCCGGCATGAACAGCCGCCGGCCGTCGGTCTCCAGCATCGGCCGGCCCTCGCCCGGCTTCCAGCCGGAATCGGCCAGCGGGATGTCGGCGTCCAGCCAGGCCAGCAGCACCAGACGCAGGAAACGCCCGTGCATGCGCGGACGGAAACCGGGCAGCGCCTCCAGCAGCAGCTTCAGGCTCTCGTCGCTCTCGAGGCGGAAATACGCCTCGCCACGCGAGCGCCCGGCCTTCAGCAGGTCGGCCCCGCGCCGCGCCCGCCATTCAGCCGCGATGCCCACCCAGGTGGCGCGCGAGCGTCGAGACCAGGGGTTTCATGAAGTACTGCCCGTCTGGGACCACTGTCGGGTGCACCCCATGGGCGCGCAACTCGTCGGCCACCACCGGGCCGATCGCGGCGACGACGGTTCGGCCGAGCGCTGACAGCAGCGCATCCTCGTGCCCCGCGTCACGGGCGACGCGCAGCAGTCGCCGCACCTGGGCCTGGCTGGTGAAGGCGATCGCATCCACCTGCCCCGCGATCAGGGCCTCGATCAGCCCGGTCACGCGCCCGGTCTCGGCGGCGTCCGCATAGCGGTAGGGCCAGACGGGAAAAACATCGGCACCCGCCTGCTCCAGGAACCCGAGCAGGCGGCGGTTGGGTTCGGCGCCGTAGAGCTGCACCCCGATACGCTGCCCCACCAGATCCTGCCCAGAAAGGGTTTCGATGATGCCCTCGGTGGTCGGTGCCGCCGCGACCGCATCCGGGCGCACGCCGAAGGGCTTCATCACCCGCCCCGGCTTGGGGCCCCGCACCAGGGTCGGCGTCCGCGCCACGGCCGCCAGCCAGGCGTCCTCGCGTCCGGCACGCCCGGCAAAGCCGGTCAGGCGGGTGAAGCCCTCGCCGGTCAGGAAGATCAGGCGGTCGAACGGCGCCTCGATCGCCCGGTGCAGCCAGGCCTCGATCGCCGTGCGGTCGGGGCTGTCGTGGATCGCGATCAGCGGGCAGCGCCAGACCTCGGCCCCGCGCCGCTCCAGCAGGCCGGCGAAGACCTCCAGCGCCCGGCTCTCCGGCAAGGCCACGCGGCAACCCGCGAGGCCACTGGCCGTCGCCTCCGGCAGGACGGATGCGGCCGTCACGCCGCGCTCGCCGCCGCGGCCCGCGACCCCGGCCCCGACATCGGCATCGGCTGCGGGAACACCGTGGCGGTCCCGGCATCCGGCTGGAACCAGGCCAGGCGCGCGTGGCAGGCCGCCACCTCGCCGATCACGATCAGACTGGGCGAGCCCACCTGCTCGCGCTCGGCACGCGCGGCCAGGGTATCCAGCGTGCCGCTGACCACCCGCTGGCGCGCGGTGGTGCCATTCTCAATGATCGCCGCCGGGGTCTGCCCGGCGCGGCCGGCACCCTTCAGACCCCGGCAGATCTCGCCCACGCCCTTGCGGCCCATGTAGAACACCAGGGTCTCACGGGGACTGGTCAGCTGCGACCAGTCCACATCCAGCCGCCCTTCGCGGGTATGGCCGGTGATGAACCGCACCGACTGGGCATGGTCGCGGTGGGTCAGCGGTATGCCCGCATAGGCGGCACAGCCGCTGGCCGCGGTAATGCCGGGGACGACCTGGTAGGCCACGCCGGCGCGCGCCAGCACGTCCAGCTCCTCGCCGCCACGGCCGAACACGAACGGGTCGCCGCCCTTCAGCCGGGCCACCCGCTTGCCCTCGCGCGCCAGGCGGGAGAGCAGCGCGCTGATCTCCTCCTGCGGCACGCAGTGGTGGTCGCGCTCCTTGCCGACATAGAAGCGTTCGGCCTCGCGGCGCGCCAGGTTCACCACCTCGGACGACACCAGCCGGTCGTAGACGACCACATCCGCCTGCTGCAGCAGGCGCAGCGCGCGAAAGGTCAGCAGGTCGGGATCGCCCGGCCCGGCGCCGATCAGGTAGACCTCGCCGGGCGTGCTGGTTGCGGCGTCCGCCAGTTCCTGCTCCAGGCGCGCCTCGGCCGCGTCCATGCGCCCGGCCAGGGCGAGCTCGGTGGCCGGCCCGGCAAAGGCCCGCTCCCAGAAGGCGCGGCGGGCGTTCACATGGTCGAAACGGGCGCGCACACGGTCGCGCAGCCGCCCGGCGAGATCGGCCAGCCGACCATAGCCGGTCGGGATCAGGCTCTCGATCTTCGCGCGCAGCAGGCGCACCAGCACCGGGGCGCGGCCACCCGAGCCGATCGCGATGGTCAGCGGCCCGCGCTCCACGATGCCCGGCAGGATGAAGCTGCACAGCTCGGGCTGGTCGGCGACGTTCACCGGGATCGAACGTGCGACGCAGTCCTCCGAGACCTGGCGGTTCACCGCTGCGTCATCGGTCGCGGCGATCACGATCGCTACCCTATCCAGGCATTCGCTGTCATAGACCCCCGGATCGCGGCTGATCGACCCCGTTTGTTCGCGCAGCAGGCGCTCGGCGGCGTCGCTGTACTCGGGGGAGCGCAGGCGCACCCGCGCCCCGGCCTCCAGCAGCAGCGCCGCCTTGCGCGTGGCCACCGGTCCGGCCCCGACCACCAGGGCCTCGCGGCCGTGCAACTGCATATAGATCGGCAGGTGTTCCATGCTTATCCCTCCCGCGCCACGGGGTCCGTGGGCGCCTCGGCTTCCTCGTTCAACAGGTTCTGGATCTCGGGGCGACAGGAGCCACAGTTGGTCCCGGCCTCGAGGGCCGCACCCACGGCCTCGCAGGTGGCCAGCCCCTGCTCGCGGATCGCGGCTCGGATGCGCGTCTCGTCCACGCCGAAGCAGGCGCAGACCATGCGCCCGCGCACGGCCTGGCCGTTCGGTGGGCGCCCGGTCAGGAGCGCCATGCGCTCGGTATCGCTGATGGTCTCGGCCGCGAACAGGCCGGCCAGCCACTCGCGCTCGGGCAGGCCCCGGTCGGGGCCCGCGAACAGCACGCAGGCGAGCCGCCCCTCGTGGATCCGCGCGGCGCGGTAGCGCCCCCCGGCGGGGTCGGCGAACTCCAGCCATTCCCCCGGCCCATCCAGGCGTTTGCGCCACGCCTCCATCGTGGGCGGTGTGCCCCGCCCGGCCAGTTCGGTACGCAGGTGTCGGAGACCACGGGCGGCGACTGCGTAGTCCGACTCGGGCGTGGCGATCGGCTCGCGGCTCAGCACGAAGCCGTGCCAGTCCAGCGCCGCCGGGCGCAAGGCCACGGCCGTGTGCTTGAATGCCGGCTGCCCGGAGACCGGGTCGACATGCGCGGGCACCAGCGCATCGACCCGGGCGAGCCGCGCGATCGGCCGGCTCCAGTGCATGGGCACGAACACGCTGCCCGGGCCCTGCTCGCGGCTCACCTGCACCCGCGCGAGCAGACGACCGTGGCGACTGGTCACCTCGGCGAGATCGCCGGCCTGGACCCGGAACAGTCCGGCATCCACCGGATGGATCTCGACGAACGGTTCCGGCTGATGCGCACTCAAGCGCGGGGTGCGTGCGGTGCGGGTCATGCTGTGCCACTGGTCGCGGATGCGGCCGGTGTTCAGGCGCAGCGGATAGTCGGCATCGACTGGGTCGGTCGGAGTCTGGGGGGGCACGGCCGCGAGCTGCGCCCGGCCGCTGGCGGTAAAGAAACGGCCATCGGCATAGAGGTGTTCGGCGCCCGTCCGGCTCCCCGCCGGCAGCGGCCACTGCACCGGCTCCAAGGCGTCGTACTCCGCGTCGGAAAGCCCGGCCAGCGCGCCGATGTCGAAGTCGCGCGTGCCGTGGTTCTCGAAGGCGGACAGCGCCGCATGCTCGCGGAAGATCTCGCCCGGATGGGTATAGGGAAAGGCGTCGGCGAAACCCAGGCGCTGCGCGACCCGGGCCAGCGCCCACCAGTCGTGACGGGCCTCGCCGGGGGACGCCCGGAACGGGCGCTGGCGCGAGATGCGGCGCTCGGAGTTGGTTACCGTGCCGTCCTTCTCGCCCCAGGTGGTCGCCGGAAGCAGTACGTCGGCCACCCGCGTGGTCTCGGTCTCGCGCACGCAGTCGGAGACCACGACCAGCGGGCATTCGGCCAGGGCCTGCTCGAAGCGCGCGGCCTCGGGCAGGCTGAACAGCGGATTGGTGCCGATGATCCAGATCGCCTTCACCTGTCCCGACTCGACCGCGCGGAACAGGTCCAGCGCCTTCAGGCCCGGCTGGCGAGCAAGGTTCGTTGCGCCCCAGAAGCGCCCAACCCGGTCCAGGGCCGCGTCGTCGAAGCCCATGTGGGCGGCCAGCTGGCTGGCCAATCCGCCGACCTCGCGCCCGCCCATCGCGTTCGGCTGGCCGGTCAGCGAGAACGGGCCCATGCCCGGGCGCCCGATGCGGCCGGTGGCCAGGTGTACGTTGAGGATCGTCCCGGCCTTGTCCACGCCGCTGTCGGACTGGTTGATGCCCTGGCAGAAGGCGGTCACGGTGCGCTCGGTACGGGCAAACCACTGGAAGAACGTCGCCACCGCCTCCGGCTCCAGTTCGCAGGCCTCGGCGGTCGCGGCGATCGACGGGCTGGAGGACCGCGCGGCCGCCAGGGCGTCGGCAAAGCCTTCGACATGGCGCTCCAGGAAGCCGGGGTCCAGCGCATCCTCCCGGCGCAGATGGTCCAGCAGGCCGTTGAACAGCCAGGCATCCGTGCCTGGCGCCAGCGGCAGGTGCAGGTCGGCCGCCTGGGCGGTGGCCGTGCACCGCGGGTCGATCACCACCAGCTTCATCTCCGGGCGCGCCGCGCGGGCGGCCTGCAGGCGCTGGAAAAGTACCGGGTGGGCCCAGGCCATGTTGGAGCCCGTGACCACGACCAGATCGGCCTGCTCGAGGTCGGTATAGCTTCCCGGCACGCCGTCCACGCCGAAGGCGCGGGTGTGGGCGGCCACCGCCGTGGACATGCAGAGCCGGGAGTTGGTGTCGATATTGGCCGAGCCGACGAAGCCCTTCATCAGCTTGTTGGCTACGTAGTAGTCCTCGGTCAGGATCTGCCCGGAGACGTACAGGGCGACCGCATCCGGCCCGTGTGCCGCGATGGTCTCGCGAAAGCCGTCCGCGACATGATCCAGCGCGGTCTCCCAGTCGACGCGCCGCCCACCGATCTCCGGGTGCAGCAACCGGCCCTCGTCGCCGAGGGTCTCGGCCAGTGCCGCGCCCTTGGAGCACAGGCGCCCGGCATTCGCCGGATGGGCGGGATCACCGCATACCGCGACCGGAAACTCGCCGCCCGGCGTCGCGGTCACCTCCACGCCGCAGCCCACCCCGCAATAGGGACAGGTCGTACGGGTCACCGACTGTTCCGCAGCCATCTCAGCCCGCCTCGCGGCAGGCGACCGGTGCCGCAGCGGTATCGTCCGCGGCGTCGCCCGTGGCGCCGGAGAGGTCCAGCCACACCTGACCGTCGGTCACCCGGATCGGGAAGGCATGGGTGCAGCCACTGTCCGCCCCGGTGGCCTCGCCGGACTGCAGATCGATCACCCAGTTGTGCAGCGGGCAGGTCACGCGCTCGCCGTGAACGATGCCCTGCGACAGCGGCCCGCCCTTGTGCGGGCACTGATCGCGCAGGGCAAAGACGCGGTCATCCGCGGTGCGGAACACGGCGATGTCGCCGTTCGGGCCCGCCACCACGCGCGCACCCAGCGACGGGATGTCCTCGAGCGGACAGATCGCGAGCCAGCTCATGCCGACACCCCCTGGCGCGGGGTCGCGTCCACCGGCTTGATCGGGATGAACTCGTGCGCCGCATGCCCGGCGGCCCGCTCGGCCCAGGGGTCCACCTGCGCCACCTCCTGCGACTCCAGGAAGCGGGCGTACAGCGCGGCGCGGTTCTCGGCGTCGTCCACGAGGCGTTCCTTCACCCGGGTCAGTCCGACGCGCTCGATCCACGGGGCGGTGCGTTCCAGATAGC
This sequence comes from Thioalkalivibrio sp. ALJ24, assembly GCF_000377785.1. Classification (GTDB taxonomy): domain Bacteria; phylum Pseudomonadota; class Gammaproteobacteria; order Ectothiorhodospirales; family Ectothiorhodospiraceae; genus Thioalkalivibrio. The sequence continues at coordinate 6,251 of NZ_KB898737.1, forward strand.
GCGCGTCTTCGCGGTAGAACTGCATGAAGGCCCCGGCGTATTCGAGCACCTCGGCCTCGGTCTCCACCTTGCAGAGGAAATCGGTGGCGCGGACCTTCACCCCGCCATTGCCACCCACGTGCAGCTCGTAGCCCGAGTCCACGCAGACCACGCCCAGGTCCTTGATCGTGGCCTCGGCGCAGTTACGCGGACAGCCGGAGACCGCCATCTTGAACTTGTGCGGGGTCCAGGAGCCCCAGGTCATCCGCTCCAGCTGGATGCCGAGCCCGGTCGAGTCCTGGGTCCCGAAGCGGCACCACTCGGAGCCGACACAGGTCTTCACCGTGCGCAGGGCCTTGCCGTAGGCATGGCCGGAGACAAACCCGGCGTCGCCGAGATCGCGCCACATCGCCGGCAGGTCGACCTTCTTCACCCCCAGCAGGTCGATGCGCTGGCCGCCGGTGAACTTGACCGTGGGCACCTGGTAGCGCTCGGCCACCTCGGCAATCGCGCGCAGCTCGGCCGGCGTGGTCACCCCACCCCAGATGCGCGGCACGACGGAATAGGTTCCGTCCTTCTGGATGTTGCCGTGGGCGCGCTCGTTGATGAAGCGCGACTGGGCGTCGTCCTGGTAGTCCTTCGGCCAGGCCGCCAGCAGGTAGTAGTTGAGCGCCGGACGGCAAACATGGCAGCCGTTCGGGGTCTTCCAGTCGAGGGCCTCGAACACCGCGTCCATGGTCTTCAGCCCGTCGCCCGCTATGGCCGCGCGCACTTCGTCGTGGCTGTGGTCGGTGCAGGCACAGACCGGCTTTTTCGCCGGGGCGTCGGAGTAGTCGCCACCCAGCGTGGTCGCGAGCACGGACTCCACCAGCCCGGTGCAGGAACCACAGGAGTTCGACGCCTTGGTGTGGGCACGCACGTCCTCCAGCGTGAACAGCTTGTGCTCGCTGATCGCCTGGACGATCTCGCCCTTGCATACGCCGTTGCAGCCGCAGATCTCGGCCTCGTCGGGCATGGCCGCGACCCGCGAGGCCTCGTCGCCGTGGCCGGAGTCGCCGATATTCGCCTGGCCGAACAGCAGGTTCTCGCGGATGTCGGCCACCGGCGTTCCGTCCCGCATCAGCTGGAAGTACCAGGAGCCGTCCAGGGTATCGCCGTACAGCACGGCCCCCTGGATGCGGTTGTCCTTCAGCACCAGGCGCTTGTAGACGCCGCGCGCGGCATCCTTGAACACGAGGTCCTCGGTGGTCTCGTCACCGGTGAAGTCGCCGGCGGAGAACAGGTCGATCCCGGTCACCTTCAGCTTGGTGGAGGTCATCGAGCCCTCGTAACGGCCGATGCCGTACTCGGCCAGGTGGTTGGCGCAGACCTTCGCCTGCTCCCACAGGGGCGCGACCAGGCCGTAGGTGGCGCCGCGGTGCTGCACGCACTCGCCCACCGCGTAGATCGACGGGTCATAGGTCTGCATCGTGTCGTTCACCACCACGCCGCGCTCGCAGTGCAGCCCGGCGGACGCGGCCAGCGCGGTGTTCGGGCGGATGCCGACGGCCATCACCACCAGATCCGCCGCGACCTCGCTGCCGTCGGTGAAGCGCACGCCGGTGACACGGTCCTCGCCCAGGATCGCCTCGGTCTGGTGCGCCATGCGAAAATGCATGCCGCGCTCCTCCAGCGAGCCGCGCAGCATCCCGGCGGCCTCGGCATCCAGCTGGCGCTCCATCAGGTGATCCATCAGATGCACCACGGTGACCTCCATGCCCTGGCGCATCAGGCCGTTGGCGGCCTCCAGGCCCAGCAGGCCGCCGCCGATCACCACCGCATGCCGGTGGGCGCGGCTGGCGGCGAGCATCGCGTCCACGTCGTGGATGTCGCGGAAGGCGACCACGCCCTCCAGTTCGTGCCCCGGCACCGGGATCATCACCGGATCGGAGCCGGTCGCCAGCAGCAGGCGGTCATAGGGCGCCTCGGTGCCGTCCTCGGCGATCACCCGCCGGTTCACGCGGTCGACCCGTTCGATGCGCTTGCCTTTGTGCAGGGTGATGCCGCGTTCGTCATACCAGGCATCGTCGTTCAGCATGATCTCGTCGACGGTCTTCTCCGAGGCCAGCACCGGCGAGAGCATGATGCGGTTGTAGTTACCCCAGGGCTCGGCACCGAACACGGTGATGTCGTACATGTCCGGCTTGAGCTTCAAAAGCTCCTCGACCGTGCGCATCCCGGCCATGCCGTTGCCGATCAGCACCAGCCGCGGCTTCTCGTTCGCGGTATCCATCACGCGGCCTCCGACTCGGGGTTCTTGTGGCGCTCGTGGAGAAAGCGCAGCACCTCGGCTCGGTAGTGGTTGTATTGCGCGTTGTCGGCCATCACCAGGCGCTCGCGCGGCTTCGGCAGGTCGATCTCCAGGACCTCGCCGATGGTCGCGGCCGGGCCGTTGGTCATCATCACGATGCGATCGGACAGCAGCACCGCCTCGTCCACGTCGTGGGTGACCATCAGCACGGTGTTGCCCAGCTCCGACTGCAGCTTCATGACCTCGTCCTGCAGATGTGCCCGGGTCAGCGCATCCAGCGCGCCGAAGGGTTCATCCATAAGCAGGACCTTGGGCTCCATCGCCAGCGCCCGGGCGATCCCGACGCGCTGCTTCATACCCCCGGAGATCTCACCGGGGTACTGATCCTTCGCGTGGGTCATGTGGACACGTTCGAGATTCTCCAGCGTCCAGGCGTCGCGCTCGGCTCGGGGGGCCCCGCGGCGCACTTTGTCCACGGCCAGGCGGACGTTCTCGTACACCGTCATCCAGGGCAGCAGGGAGTGGTTCTGGAACACCACGGCACGCTCTGGCCCGGGTTCCACTACCTCGCGCTCTTCCAGAAGAACGCCCCCAGTGGTAGCGCGCAGCAGCCCAGCCACGATGTTCAGAACGGTGGACTTGCCACAGCCGGAATGCCCGATGATGGATACAAAGTCGCCTTTCTGGACCTTCAGATTGACGTTGTTGAGAACGTTGAGCGGCCCGCGTGGAGTCGCAAACGTCATATCCAGGTAATCGATGTTGAGATAGTGACTCATGGGTCTCTCCTTACGCGGGCGCGTAGTCGAAGCGTTTCTTGATCAGGGCGACCCCACCATCCAGGGCGATGCCCACGAGGCCGATTACGAAGATCGACACGATGATCGAGGCCACATTGAGGTTGTTCCACTCGTCCCAGATGAAGAAGCCGATACCGACCCCGCCGGTGAGCATCTCGGCCGCTACAATCACCATCCAGGCAATACCCAGCGCTAACCGCATACCGGTGAGGATGTAGGGCATGGTTGCTGGGATCAGGATCTTGCGCGCTGCCTCCAGGCGCCCGAGACGGAGCACCTGGGATACGTTGGTGTAGTCACGCGGGATGGCCTGGACCCCGGCCGCGGTATTGATGAGGATCGGCCAGATGCTGGTGATGAAGATCACGAAGATCGCGGAGGGATTGACCGCCTCGAACACCAGCAGACCCAGCGGCAGCCAGGCCAGTGGGGACACCGGACGCAACAGCTGCACGACCGGGCCAAGGGCGCGGCGCATCGAGAGCGAAGCGCCCATCATCAAGCCCAGAGGAATCCCGACCAGCGCTGCCAGGCCGAAGCCCGTCAGGACTCGACCCAGGGAGTACAGCACCTGCCATCCGATCCCCATGTCATTGGGGCCATGGTCGTAGAACGGATCACCCAGCAGAAAAACAGCTTCGTCCCACACTTGCACGGGCGTAGGAAGATCCGGCGAGACCGTGGACTGCAGCCAGGTCCAGCCCCCCAGAAGCAATCCGAACGTAATCAGCGGGAGTACCAGCACCGGAATCCAGCGCTGGAACATATCCGCCATCACCTCGAATCGGTCGTCGTGCGCCGTTGGATCCGCTCCAGCGGTGTCGATGCGTTCAGCCGGTTTGGTTTCTCGGCCAACCGTGGGTTCCGTTCGCCCTTCGGCGTCCTTGTCGTTCTCGCGTTTAACCCCAACAAGTTGCATATCGGCATAATTGGTGGACATGACGAGCCTCCTCAGCCGTTGACGTCAGCAAGGTCATCGATAGCGACCTTGCGACTGTGCACATCGAATCCATCGACATAGCCGACAAGGTCGTCCGGGTCATAGGCGCGGTCATCAATAAACCGGTCAGGGCCCATCTCGATCGGCGAGGAGGCCGCCTCCAGGGTCCAGTGGTCATCGCGCGTGCCTTCCGTTTTCCGGTCGATCTCCGGGTAGGCGACACCCACTTCCGCAGCGGCCTCTCGGTACAACTCCGGGCGGTAGACCTTTTCGGCCACGGCGCGCATATCCACCGGCTCCTCCAGTTGCCCCCAACGGACCATCTGCGTGACAAACCAGGCCGCGTGCGAACGCCACGGAAAGCTGGCCGCGTAACGATGGAATACGTTGAAATCCGGGAAGGGTTCGGGATCTCCGTCAGGAGTGAACTGGAGCGTGCCCGTCATCGACATGGCGACTACGTGCTCCGGAGCGTTCACATAACGACGGCCCGAAATGATGCGCACCACTTCCTCGCGATTTTCGGGCTTGTCCATCCACTCGTTGGCCTCGATCAAGGCACGCAGCGCAGCCTGGTGCGTATTCGGGTGTTCCTCCGCCCAGCTCTCGAGTACGCCAAATACCTTCTCCGGATTGTTGTTCCAGATCTCGTAGTTGGTCACCAGGGTCTTTCCGATCCCCATGTCCACCGCGCGCATGTTCCAGGGCTCGCCCACGCAGTAGCCATCCATGTTGCCCGCGCGCAGGTTGGCCACCATCTGGGGTGGCGGGATCACGATCAGGCGGACATCCCGATCCGGATTGATCCCGGAAGCGGCCATCCAGTAGCGCAGTTCATAGTTATGCGTGGATACGGGGAAAACCATGGCGAAGGTCATACGGTCGCGGCCTGCTGCCTGGTCGGCATCGATGACCTTCTTCAGGGCGCGCGCGGAAATCGGCCGTTCGCTCATGGCCTCCGGATCGGCCTCGACCATCCGGTCGTAGAGCTCGTTGGAAACGGTGATCGCGTTGCCGTTGAGGTCCATGCTGAACGCCGTGATGGTGTTGCGCTGGGTAGCGCCCACGCCCAGAGTCGAGGCAATCGGCATTCCCGCCAGCATGTGCCCGCCATCCAGCTCTCCAACAGAGACCTTGTCGCGGATATTGGCCCAGGAAGCCTCCCTGGCCACATTGACGTCGAGCCCGTGGCGCGCGAAATACCCCTTCTCCTCGGCGATGGCCAGCGGGGCACAATCCGTCAGGGGGATAAATCCGAGGTCGAGCTGAGTCTTTTCCAGCCCTTCGGATCCCCCGGCATAGGCCGCCGCCCGGAAAAAATCCGGATGCATACCCAAAGCGGCTCCCCCTGCCAGAACCCCGCCGGCCTGAAGGAAACGCCGGCGCGACAGGCCGGAGGTCTTTTTCGTGTCATTCGTGTGATCGGTCATTGCGGGTTCACTCCCCTTGTCAGCAAACACATCCCAAAAACGAAAAAGGCGTCGCATCAGCCCCACCGCGTTTGCAGCCGGGTGATGGACGCCTTTGTCCGGTCCCGTGGGAGACCCAGTCATCGGGTCCCCCTGTTGTCAGGCGACGAACCGCCGTTGGCTCGTCTTGCCGGTACTCTTGCAGGAGGTGTGCCAATTAGCCGTTGCTAATCGACCCCGCCAGAAGCAAGCGCGCCATGGCGCGGAAAAACTGGATGGTTCTCGGTCCTCAATCGAATCTTCGCAGGGAAATATCACCCGCAAGGGGCACCACCTTGGGGCGCACCTGCGGTGCAGATGATCTGAAATAGTGCGCCGGCACCCTACTCCCCGTAGGCGCCGCCTTGGCGGCGAAGCCCCTGCCAGTCGCGGACACTGGCAGGGGCTTCGCGGGCAAGCCCGCTCCCACAAGGGCGAAATCCATTTCCCGGGGAATTGGCTACAGGCCGCCCTTGCCCAACAGGTCGGACATCGCGACGGTCGCCTCGGCGACCTCGGCCAGGCGCCGGTTCTGGTTCATCGCCGTCTGGCGCAGGAGCTTGTAGGCCTGGTCCTCGCTGAGGCCGCGGTGCTGGATCAGAAGCGCCTTGGCGCGCTCGATGGTCTTGCGCTCGGCCAGAGCCTGGCGTGCCGCATACAGCTCGTCTTCCACCGACTGCAGCCGGGTCGCCTGGCGCTGCACCAGGTCCATTACCGAGTGTCCGACGATGGGTACGTTGAGTACGGCATCATCCTCTCCCTCTTGATCCAGGCCCTCCGGCGCCCCGAAGAACACCGCATACGGAACGCTGTCACGCAGCTCCGATTCCGCCAGTTGCGCAATGCGGTCACGCACCGCACCCAGGTCGGCGCGGTCCGCCGTGATGCGTGCCGAACAGCACTCGTTCAGGTGCATCTCCAGCAGGTCCTCGATCTCCTTCATTGCGTCAATGCGCGCAGTGGCACAGGCAAACCAGATCTCGGCACGCGCCGGGTCCGACAGGGAATCGCCCCGGGAATCACCCTGGGTGCAGGCCTGACGGCGCAGGCGCTCGACCTCGGCCGCGAAGCCTGCTCCCTGCAGGTCCTGCCAGGCCGCGCAGGCCGACTCCGGCGCGAATTCCGAGAAGATCCGAAACGAGCGTTCCTGGGCATCAATCCTGTGCAACAGGGACTGGCGCAGTTCGCCGTCGAACATGCCCTGGCCAAAGCCGGCAGCCCCGATCGCACGTTCCTGGCCCGCCAGCTCCTTGCCCTGCATGAAGTTCAGCAGGGCCACCAGGGCCCGCGAGACTTCCGGGTCCGTGGCCGAATCAGCGGCCTCGAACACCACCGCCAGCAATGACCGGATCAGTTCGCTGAAGCCGCGCATCGCCTCCATCGGTGAAAGCGTGCGCTCGCTGACCTCCGCCCTCAGGCTGGGCAAGCCCGACAGGCCATGCAGCGCCAGCGCCATGCGCCCCAGCAGGCGGCTTCGCGCGTGGGCACAGGCGCCGGGCTCCAGCCAGCCATCGAGGTGTTCGCGAAACGCTCGCGCGGTGGTGTCGGATTCGGCTCGGTACTGCGCCAACTCGTCCGCATAGCGCTGGCCACCAGAGCCGATCCAGAGGCTGGAGGCCCCGCGTTCTCGCTGCAGCTGGTGTACCAGCGCGCGGATGCGCCCGACCAGCTGTACCGCCTCCAGCAGACGCTCCAGGCTCACCACCTCGCACTTGCGCGAGGCGACCAGGAAGTCGCCAATGGCCTCTTCGAAGGAAAAACTCGGGGATGTATTCTGGGTCATGCTCGTCGTCCGCGGATGATTCCCGGAACAAACAAGCATGCGATGTGCCAGTTCGAGGGACTGGCGGCGAGGGTACAAACAAAAACGGGCGGGGGATAACACCCCGCCCGTAGACCGGCCCGCTCGATCAGAAGCTCATGGAGCGGTCGAAATCGGCGACGGCCTGGACGTACAGACCCATGCCGGCCATCTCGGCGTTCGGCAGGAAGTTGTGCTCGCCGACGTCGCGGCCCTTGGCGCAGGCCTCGCAGGCCCAGAACGGGACGCCTTCACTCACCAGCGAATCCACGATTGGGTTGCCCATGGAATATCCTGGACACCCGATTGATCAGGTGATCCTGATGACGGGAGGTGTTCATGAGCGAAGTGAAACGTTGGTCGGCCAAGCGCAAGCAGGAGGTGGTATTGCGCCTTCTGCGGGGCGAGGGCCTGGATGAGTTGAGCCGTGAGACGGGGCAGCCGGCCTCCGTTCTCTCGGAATGGCGCGACACGTTCCTGGAGAGTGGCCTGTCGGGTCTCAAGCAGCGCAGCAACGATCCCCGAGTGGAGGCGCTGGAGAAGGAGCGCAAGGCGCTCCAGGCCAAGGTCGGCGAGCTGTTGATGGACAAGGAGCTGCTGGAGATGCGGGTGGCGCGTCACGAGGGCGAGCTCCCTTTTGTGAAGCGGAGATCGATGCCATGAGCCGAGCCTGCTCGGTCTCCGTACGCCGTGCGTACGGCAAGGCTCGGGTGTGTCGGGTGTGGGGTGTCCCCCGGTCGACGGTGTATGCCCGCCAGGCGGCTGCGGCGAGCCCGGCCGTGCCGCAACGCCGGGGTCGCCCTCCAGCGGTGTCGGATGGCGCGCTGCTGGCAAGGGTGCGTGAGGTGGTCCGGGAGGCCGAGGCGCTGGGCATCACTGGCGAGGGCTACCGCAAGCTCTGGGTGCGCCTGAAGGGCAAGGGCATCATCGTCTGCCGTGAGCGGCTGCGCCGGCTGCTGCGTGACCACGGGCTGCAGGCCCCGCATCGACAGGGCACGGCCCGGGGGCCGCAGGTCCACGACGGCACCATCATCCCCGAGGCCCCCGACCGGATGTGGGGGACGGATGCGACCCAGGCGCTGACCGGCGAGGGTATGGC
>NZ_KB898738.1 GCF_000377785.1 Thioalkalivibrio sp. ALJ24
CGGAGGAGAACGCGATGTTCATCCAGTACATCCAGCCCGGCAAGCCGAACCAGAACGCCTTCATCGAGCGTTTCAACCGCACCTACCGCAACGAGGTCCTGGATCTCTACCTGTTCAACGATCTCGAGGAGGTCCGCGAGATCACCCACTGGGGGGTGATCGACTACAACGAGGAGCGGGCGCATGACGCCCTCGGCGACCTGCCGCCGGTCATCTACGCCCAGCTCCACTCAACCGCCGAGGACTCTAAAAATGAATGGTCCTCTTGACGGGGAAGCTTACGAAAAAACCGAGCACCTGCCTATTCGATATTTTTCATGCAGTTCTTCTTCCAAGGATTCGTTTTATCGGCTCTTTCAAATGTGCAGCCTCCAAGCCGTGTATTAACCAACGCTTCACCTTCTCCAGACGATAACGCTGGAGAGCCTCAGGGGTAAAACGAAATGCCATCCCCTCTTCTATGGAATACACACAAGGGTTACAGGCTCCACATGGCTTGCCGTTAACCGGCTGATAACAAAACCAACTTTGCTCCAGGATTTCTCGACGGCCTCGCGCTTTGACTTCATCAAGCATGTCAAGCTTGGATTTATACAATACGGGGAACCTGAAACAACCGAATACCTTTTGAAGGTCCGAGCTGGATCTTTCAGGGTCAAGTACGTGATAGAACCCCAAATCAGGATCGTCGCGACCAACAACCCCCCCGAAGGCCTGAATGACACCAAACGCCTTGTCATCCCGATGAACGCACAACTCTAGGCCGTCGACAGAGCGTGCAAACCTTCCGAGCCAGTCATACTGAGAACCGAGAAATTGCTGCTCGCGGAGACGTTCGTAAGCTTGGCTAATTTCAGGGTCTTCCGGTACGTCACTTGTATGCAACTCAACAACGGGCAACAGGGTAGTTTGTGGCGCCAACATTGGCTCGAGGGCCCGCGAGATAGAGGACATCGCGGCAAGTTCATTAGGCTCCGAGGGACGGTTATCCCTAAGGTAATACGGCTGGATGGATACCGGCCTATCAACAAGCGAAAGGAGCCGGAAGGTGGAATCCCAACCTCCTGTCCAAAGAATATTGACAAGGGGCCTTTGATGTTGCATGCGATACTCCTGGCGCCGGCGATCGGGGCGATGACAAATCTACTCAAGTCATTTTATCGGCACAGGAGAAGAATGAACAGATACACGGATTACAAGGAAAGCCCGAGCCCAGATGCGCTTTATCAAAGGCACCTTTGCGCTGGCAGTTCCTGCGTTATAGCGCGAATGGGACGCAAGAGCCCTGGATCAAACAAACAATACAGTCTCTCTGAGCGCCTCAGCGGATTTCTGGATGGGACTCGAACCACAGGTCCAGCATCATCAGCATCCATACCAGATCGCCGTAATACGCGGCATGTTCCTCGCGGTGCAGACGGATCAGGTCGTCGATGAAGTCGTCCCGCAGGAACGCCCGCCCCTTCAGTCGCAGCAGGCTGTCATAGGCCAGTTCCTGCAGCGGCCTGTGCTCCCTCATCCATACCCCGAACGGCAGCCCGAACCCGTGCTTCTTCTTGTCGATGATCGCGTCCGGCAGGAAATCGCTGAACGTCTCCTTGTAAAAGTGGCGCAGGCGCCCGTTCTTCAGCTTGAGCTCGGATGGCACACGGCAGGAGAGCTCGGCCAGATCGTCGTCCAGCATCGGGAAGGTCACGTCCACCCCGGCCAGCTCGCACATGCCCGACACCTTGCGCAGATCGTTGTCGGCCAGGGTCTGCTGCCAGTCCAGATACATCATCCGGTTCAGTGTGGACGCATCTTCCGGCTGCGCGTAGATCCGGCGCATCAGATCCCAGGGCGCCTCGCGGTCCAGACTGGCCAGGAATTCGGGGGCAAACATCGCCTCCTGCGAAAGCCGGTGCAGGTAGTTGTAGGTTTCCAGGCGATCCGGCAGCGGGATGCGTGCCTGCTCCACGTAGCTGCGCGCCTTGCGGAGCACCGGAAGCGAACGCGGCAGGCGCGTGAACAGCGGGTCCAGCAGGTTCTTTCGCAACGGAGCGGGCAGCCGGTTCCAGTGTTCGAACACCCCCTGCTTTGCGTAACGCGCATTCCCGGCAAACAGCTCGTCGCCCCCGTCACCGGCGAGCAGGCGGGTCATCCCGGCATCCGCCGCCATGCGCGCACAAAAATAGGCCGGCAACGCGGAAGAGTTGCCGAAGGGTTCGTCATAGCTCGCGGCGATCAGCGGGACCGCCTCGACCACGTCCTCCGGCGTCACGTAGTACTCGTGGGGAGTCGTGCCGAAGTGCGTCGCCGCCATGCGCGCAAATTCGATTTCGTCGTAGCCGGGCGCATTGAAGCCGATGCTGAAGCTGTCCGCCCCGGGCTGGCCGCGCGCCAGCATTCCGGCCACGGTCGAGCTGTCCAGCCCGCCGCTCAGAAAGGCGCCGGTGCGGCCATCGCCCACCCGGCGCCTGACCCCGGCCTCCACGGCCTCGCGCGTCGCAGCCGCGTGGGCGTCCGGCGACGTCCGCGCATCCTCCTCGAACCGCGGAACCCAGTAGCAGGCCACTTCGGTGCGTCCATCGCGGTGTTCCAGCCGATGGGCCGAGCGCAGCTTCTCGACACCGGCGAACAGGCTGACCGGCGCCGGCAGCATGTGGAAGAAGCAGTAATGGTAGAGTCCCTCGTCGGTAACGGAGCCGGACACCGCGGGGTGCGCGATCACGCTGCCCGCCGAAGTGCCAAAGACCACGCCCCCCTGCACCCGGGCAAAATGCAGCGGCATCTGGCCAAAACGATCGATGGCGGCCAGCAGCTGTCCCCGCTCGGTATCGATCACGACCAGCGCGAAATCGCCGCCAATACGGTCGAGCACATCCCTTCCGTGGCGTTCCCAACCGTCCAGCAGGGCCCTGGCCGGATCCAGCTCCGCGGCGCGGCGCGCCAGCGTGTCGTCGCGCCACTGCGGATGCCCGGCGATCGCCACCATCCGGTTCGCGTCGTGCGCGAGCCAGCCACCCCGGACCAGCAACCCGGCATGGTGTCCTTCATGCTTTTCATGACCCTCGACGCGCCGCGGCGACAGCGCATCCCCCTGAGCCTCCAGAGCAGCCGCCGGCTCACCGACTCCGAATCCGAACCACCCGCAAAAGCCTGCCATCTTGAATCCTTCCCCAGATGTCCATGCCGCCTGCAGCCGCACACTCGAAATGACCTCGACGATCGTGCCATGATTCTAACCCTCGTGCAGGATGCGGGCCGTTTCTGTCACCCACTCCGGCTGCGGAGCCGCCGCCGGTTGCCTGGAACCGATTACCCATGTCGACCCTGGAACATACGAAGAACCTTCTGGACAGCGCCCTGAGCCTGAACGGGCGGGCACAGAACTTTGATCGCAACACGACCCTGCTGGGTGGCGTGCCGGAGCTGGACTCGATGGCCGTGGTCTCGCTGATCACCGCGATCGAGAGCCATTTCGACATCGTGGTCGATGACGACGATGTCAGCGCCGAGACCTTCGAAACCGTCGGCTCGCTGGTCGACTTCATCGACTCCCGACTGGAAGGCTGAGCACCCATGGAAGCGGGCTTCCTGGACGGCCGGGCCGGTCCCCTCTTCCACGTCCTTCATCGCCCCGCGGACCGTGCGCCACGCGGCTCGGTGCTGTTTGTCCCGCCCCTGGCGGAAGAGATGAACAAAGCCCGCCGCATGATCAACCTGCAGGCGCGGCGCCTTGCCGAGGCGGGGTTCGCCGTCCTGATCCCGGACCTGTACGGCTGCGGCGACAGCGGAGGCGATTTCGCCGATGCGGACTGGGACCTGTGGCTGGACGACCTGCGCCGCTGCAGCGAACACCTGGATCAGCTCGGCAACGGCCCACGCCTGCTCTGGGCCCTGCGTGCAGGCTGCCTGCTGGCGGGGGACCTGCTGGCCGAATACCGGGAACCCGCAGCAGGCGTGCTGTACTGGGCCCCGGTCACCAATGGTGAACAGCACCTGACTCAGTTTCTGCGCCTGCGCGTGGCAGCGGGGATGATGAGCGGGCAGAAGGAATCCACGAGGGCACTGCGGACCAGCCTGCAGGAAGGCGAGGCGCTGGAGGTGGCCGGCTACACCCTGTCCCCGGCACTGGCCGAGCGGCTGGTGGCGGCGCGGCTGGAGCAACCCCGCGCGGCGTCCGTCGCCTGGTTCGAAGTAGCCGCGGAAGGCGACACCCCGCTGCCGCCGGCCAGCGAACGGCTGCTCGAACGCTGGCGCGAGGCCGGTGCGAATGTCGATACGCGGGTGGTTGCCGGCGATGCGTTCTGGTCCACCCAGGACATCATCGAGGTGCCGAATCTGCTGGATGCCACGCAGGAAGCGGTCGAGGCCATCCTGTGAACGAGCGACCGGTCATCTTTCAGGTGCAGGGCGAGGAGGTGCTGGGCATCCTGCATCCCGGCGCGGAAGATGCCCGCCGCGGCGTACTGATCGCCGTGGGTGGCCCCCAGTACCGGGTCGGCAGTCACCGCCAGTTCCTGCTGCTGGCGCGCCATCTGGCGGCGCAGGGCATCCCCGTGTTCCGCTTCGATTTTCGCGGCATGGGCGATTCTTCCGGCCGCCAGCGGGATTACGAAGAAGTCCACGAAGACATGTGTGAGGCCATGGACACCTTCGCGCAACAGGTGCCGGGCCTGCGCGAGGTCGTGATCTGGGGCCTGTGCGGGGCCGCCTCGGCGGGGCTATTCTACGGCTGGCGGGATCCCCGTGTGGCCGGCCTGGTGCTGGTGAACCCGTGGGTGCGAACCGACGAGGGCCTGGCCCGCGCCTACCTCAAGACCTACTACCTCCAGCGCCTGCTCAGTCGGGATTTCTGGGCTTCGGCGCTGCGCGGGCGCTTCAATCCGTGGGTGTCGATCCGGTCGCTGGCACAAACGGCCAAAGCCGCCCTGCGCCCGCGGGGAATACAGGATGGCTCGGAGGCGGCCAGTCCCGACCTGGGTAACGGCCCGCTGCCGGACCGGATGGCGGAGGGCTGGCGGCGCTTCCGCGGGCCCATCCTCCTCATCCTCAGCGGCGACGACCTGACCGCGGCCGAGTTCCGTGACGTCGCCAGCACCGCCCCGGCCTGGGAGGGCCTGCTGGAGGAACCGCGCGTCACCCGGCAGGAGCTGCCGGAAGCCAACCACACCTTCTCGCGACGGGAATGGCGCGACCAGGTGGCCGCATGGACACAGGACTGGGTGCAGAACACCCCCGGCCGAAGCTCGACATGACGACCGCCATGCCAACGACCGAAGAGAACAACCCCACGGGCCTGTCGGACCCGCCCGGCAATCCGCCAAGGGTGTCGGTGATCATGCCGGCCTTCAACACGGCCGCCTACATCGCCGAGTCCATCGACAGCGTGCTGGAACAGGACTACCCGAACCTGGAGCTGATCGTCGTGGACGACGGCTCCACCGATGGCACCGTCGAGATTGTCCAGCGCTACGGCGACCGCCTGACGCTGCTGACGCAGCAGAACCAGGGCGCGGCCGTGGCCCGCAATGCCGGCATCGCCGCCGCCACGGGCGAATACATCGCCTTCATCGACTCCGATGACGTCTGGCTGCCGGGCAAGGTCACCGCCCAGGTGCTCTACATGCAGCAGCACCCGGAAATCGGTTTTACCCACACCCGTTTCCTCTCCTGGAAGCCGGATGCCAACGGTGCGTTCCCGCCGCCCGCCGAGATGGCGAAGCCGGAAATGCCCGACCGCGAAGCCCCGGGCGTGGTCGCGGAGGGGTCCGGCTGGGTCTACAACCAGCTCCTGATGGAATCCCTGCCGCACACCATCACGGTCATGATGCGGCGGCAGCTGGTGGACGCGGTGGGTGAGTTCGATCCGCAGCTCAAGCGCGGCCAGGACTACGACTACTGGATCCGGGCTTCGCGGCTGTCCGAGTACCGTCAGCTGGACCGGGTCACGGCCCTTTATCGCCTGCACGGCGCCGGCTGCATCACCAGGTACCCGGACGTGAACTACGAGGTCGAGGTGGTCCAGCGCGCGCTGGCGCGCTGGGGCCGGGTCGGACCCAACGGAGAGGAGACCCCGGCGTCCGTGGTGCGACGACGGCTTGGCGATGCCTGGTTCACGTTCGGCTACCATCACTACTGGAGCGCCAGCCCGCGCATTGCCCGGCACGCCTTCCTGCAGGCCCTCCGGCAACGCCCGCTGCGCCTGAAATCCTGGGCCTATCTCGGGCTCAGTGCGTTCAAATCCTTGCGGCCGGGGGAGCGATAACGCCGTCGAGGCCGAAACCGCCCCCTCAGGAACGGCTGCGGTATACCGCAACCCGACCGATCGGCATCTTACGAAGGCCTCTTGTTCGGTATTCGTGGTAGTGAACCAGTTCCAGAAACGGCGCCCGATCCAGCATGTGCCGCTGCGTCGGGTTCTGGTACACGACCAGCACCTCCCGTGAGTCGTCCTGCACGGCTCTTTCAAGGTTCGCGAGCACTCGCTCCATGATCGCCGCCTTGAAGGGATTAAACAGATAGATCAGAAGGTCGCCGGGCGGCAGCTCGTAGGCGCCGGCATCTCCGCAGACCGTCTCGATCTCCCGGACGCGGCGTCCGGGATGTCGGTACAGCCGGGCATTATGGGCAGCAATGCCATTCAGGCGGGAGCTGTATTCCACGCCGATGACGCGGCGGAACGGATAGTGCGAAGCGAGGAGAAGAGCCCTCCCCTTACCTGAGCCCAAGTCGATGAAAGCGAAACGGTCCGGAGAAACCTCCAGGGACCGGATGGTCCGGTGAAACAACCGGGGCGGCGCGCCTTCATAGCCTTCGTGTTCCTGCGGCAGGCCCGCATCGTCCTCGACCTGCATGCGGGTGTTGGTGCCGTACTTGCGGTCGAAGTCCGTCAACACGAACACGATGTTCCGTGGAATGAGCCTCAGGGTTCGCCACAGGCCATTCTTGCGCAGCGACGCGCGCAGACGATCCAGTACATCCTTCATCTCACCATCCTACCTCGGACTGGCACGCCAGGCTCGCGTGAGCAGGCCGCGGGACCTGCGAATGGCGAGGCGGTCAGGCCGCCAGCGGGCTTTCGTCGAACTGGAGCCCGGCCCGGCCATGATCGCTGAACACGACCACGGCCTCGCGGACTTCGCCCTCGGGGATGGCCACCCGGACCCTGGTCCCCGGTGGCGGCAGGACGGACCCGCCCGGCGTTGCAATCCGGGCGCCGCCGCGGGACAGATCGACCAGCCGGCAGCGGATGGCTTCGCCGCGGATCCATGCACGGGTCAGCTTGTCCACCATGCGCCGCGGCCAGCGGCGGCGCTCCGCCCCCCGTGCGGGTGGCTCTACGGCCGTGGCCGCGCCTTCTTCCTCCTGATCGGCAGCCTTGTTGCCATATTCCCAGGCAAGGGCTGCCCCAATGTGCTGCTCGTTGGCCGAGCCCGCATAGATGCGTGCCTGGGCATCCGAGGTGATGGGCGGTGCGCCAAAGCGTTCGATCACGGCTTCGACGAAGCGCGAGGACACGGATTCGTATTCCCCGATGGTGGGGAGGTCCTGATACAGCTGCGCATGGATCTGGTCCAGGACCTCGAGACAACCTTCCCAGTCACGATCCCGCAGTGCGGGAAGCCAGAAATCGGCGAGTTTCTGGGCGAGGTCTTCGTCGGTCATACAGTCTCTCCGCCGTTAGGTTGCCCAAACCAGCCCTGTCCACGGCGCCTCATGCAGGATCTGGACCATCGACTGTAAACTCATGATTTTTTTGAATCCTCGTCTTGCTTTTGGCACCACGCCATCAAAGAACGGGGCAGTTTGTGTAAATATTTCTGACGCTCATGGGCGCCCCTCGCACCGTGGAAAACGATTCCGCGGAACAAGCACCCGGGCTCTCAAGTCACGGTGCGCTCTGGATGCGTCAGCTCCCGGCCTCGGCCTCCAGTTGCGCGATCAGGGCCTTGCGGTCGACCTTGCCGTTCGCGTTCAGCGGCAGCTCGTTCGATGCGTGAATCGCACGGGGAACCATCACCGCCGGCAGGCGCTGGCGCAGACGGTCGCGCAGGGCGGGTTCATCAATGCTTTCGCCCACCACGAACGCGACGATGCCGGAGGCGCCGCTCTCCGTGCGGGGCCAGCCCACGGCCACGGCCTGGTCCGTGCCGGCCGCCTCGCGCAGCGCGGATTCCACCTCGCCCAGTTCGATGCGCACCCCCCCGATCTTGATCTGATGGTCCAGCCGGCCCAGGAAGATGATCGGCTCGCCCGGCGCCGGACGCCGCACCAGGTCCCCGGTGCGGTAATGCACCTGCCTGTCCTCCAGGCGCACAAAGACCTTCGCCGTACGCTCGGGATCCTTCCAGTAGCCGGGGGTGACCTGCGGGCCGCTGATCAGCAGTTCCCCCTCGGCTCCGACCGGCACCTCGCTCAGCGATTCGTCCGCCACCCGCAGGCCCACCTGATGGCCCGGATAACCAATCGGAACCATGCCGTGTTCGCACTCTGCGGGGGACTGCTCGGGATCCCAGCGATAGAAACAGGCATCGACCGTGCATTCGGTCGGGCCGTAGGCGTTATCGACGATGGCGTTGGGCGCTGCGCGCGCCATCGCCTCGGCCAGCTCGGCGGACAGCGCCTCGCCGCCAAAGCGGCACAGACGCAGGTCCGGGAACCGCCCGGGCTCCCAGCCGTTCCGGCGGTTCATGCCGTGACCGGCCGAAGGCGTGATGTCGATTACCGTGAGTGCCTTGTCCGCGATGTAACGGTTGGGGTTGAACCACTCCTTTGCGGACGGGCAGCACAGGCAGGCGCCAAAGGCCCACGACACGTAGATGTCGAACATCGAGGAGTCGAAGGTGATGTCGTAGAACTGCGAAAAGCGATCCGTCTCGTTGATGCCGAAGTCCCGGTAGCGCTCCAGCGACATCTCCACGAACCGGGCCGCGTTGCGGTGCAGCACGCCCACCCCCTTGGGGGTTCCCGTGCTGCCCGAGGTAAAGAACAGGCAGGCCAGATCATCCGGGGCCACCTGCGCCGGCCGCCAGTCCGGCGGCCGCGGGGTCTCGCCCACCACCACAAAGGTATGCCGGGGCCAGCGTTCGCGCAGTTCCGCCAGGGAGCCGTCATCCGGCAGGACCACGACGAGCGGCTCGGTGACGGCCCCGAGCAGTTCCTCCAGCCGCTCCAGCGCCCCGTTGTCCACGAACACCGCGGCCAGATCCGCCTGCTCGGCCATCGCCAGGGAACGTTCGGACGGGAACGACGGGTTTAGCGGCACCAGGGTATGCCCGGCCAGCAGTGTCCCGAGGATCCCCCGGTACATCGCCAGCGAGCGCTGCGCCAGAACACCGAGCCGGGCGGGCCGTTCCGCGACCAGCGCCGATTCCAGCGCCATGGCCGCATCGGCCGCCGCATCAAACAGCTCGCGATAACTGAGGACCGTGCCCTCGACATCCAGGGCCGGGCGATCGGCACAGTTCTTCGTGGACGAAACGAATCGGTCCAGCAAACCGTGTCTTACGCTCGGCTGGGACATTGTAGGTATCCTCGCTCTCATCCTAAGGGCCTGTTCGACGGTGGCCCCACACGTCGTCGCTAACGCCGGACTACTCCGGTACCGCTTTCGGTCTCGACCCTACTCCTAGAACATACCCCAGACCGCCTGTGGTCTGCCACCAAGTGGTCATAACAGACCTCCAAACCACAGTTGCGTACCTGGTATTGCCCCACATAAATGACCTGTGGGAATATCACGGCAACCATTCTGGGACCCGCATGGCGGCCCTCGACACGCTCTTCGCTTGGATAACCTTTCGTCGTGATTAGCGCCTACATCAGAAAAGCAAAAGGCCTATATTGGGGCTTGGAGCGCCTGACCCGAATACTACCCAGCCTATGGAAAATTGCCTCACGCAACCCCAACCAAGCGCCACTAAGAAATAAGAAACGCCGCTTCAGGATTTTTTGCGAACCAGTCCTAGTAAGGCTTAAATGGAATCAATCTTCATACACTTATTTCGCCCAACGGATGGAGAACAAGAGAAAAAATTAAGCCGTGATTTTGTTCCTCTCGGACGGTTCAGCAATGCCATCCGCGCGATGAGCGACCGCCTCGGCAACGAAGAATCCTCAGCCTCACAGCGAGCACTCCTGGAAAACAAGCTGACTTTCTTTTTATACATGGACGTGCTGAACATTCCGGTAGCTCGAGTTTCATATGTGATTTGGGATAGGAATCCGCTTTCTATTGATTACGACACCTCTCGAAATGATATTTTATTTTTCAAACCCGTCTCAGGGTGGCAAGGTGTAGGTGTGTTCAGGGGGCATCTTTTAGACATAGTTAGCCAGAAACAGGCATCTGGGCCATACCTCGGACAGCCGCTTCTGGTTCAGCATGGCGCATTAGCCCGTTTTCATCCGCAGTCGGTCAACACACTTTGATTGGTTACGGTCAGGCGCAGTTCGGATGGGCCCTCAGTCCTAGCGTGCTACTTCAGGTGTGGTGCAGATGGCTCCATTACGGATGCTGACTCGCGCGGCTCCAAGATTTTCTGCTTGGTGGACTTATGGAAAGGAGAACTTTCTGATCAAGCAGTCTTCTTAAAACATGGGTTTGGAGAGTGGGTCCTGAAACACCCCACTTCTGGTGTTTATTTCAAAGGAATGGTTATTCCTTACTGGGACAAGCGCAAAGAGACCGCACTGAAGGCGCACGAAGCATTTCCAAACATCGGCGCAATCGGATGGGATATCGCCATTACGTAAGCTTCCCATCCACGAGGACCAGTGGTTATTAGAGTGCTCTGGCACAATCGAGGTCGAGCCGCCGGGAGGGGAGCCATGCGGAAGTCACGCTTCAGCGAGAACCAGATCCTGTCGATCCTGAAGGAGGCGGATGCCGGGCAGTCCGTTAAGGAGATCTGCCGCAAGCACGGGATCAGCCAGCCGACGTTCTACAACTGGAAGTCGAAGTACGGCGGCATGGCCGCCTCGGACCTCAAGCGCCTCAAGGAGCTGGAGGAGGAGA
>NZ_KB898739.1 GCF_000377785.1 Thioalkalivibrio sp. ALJ24
TTGCGCAGGACGGCCTCCTTACGCTCGCTGGAATACTGCTTCATGGTTGTCACCTGTCGGTTGCGTTGAGGCGACAACTACGTTGACTGATAGGGCCCACGAGCAGGTGAGCGCGAAGCTCGCCTGCCCCGTGTACTTCGCCCGGCCATATCACAGCTGGGAACGCGGCTCGAACGAGAACACCAATGGACTGATCCGGGAGTACTTCCCGAAGGGCACTGACTTCGCTCACGTCAGCGAAGAACGTATCCAGGAGATCGAAGACAAGCTCAACCTTCGACCGCGCAAGCGACTCGGCTACCAGGCTCCGATCGAGGTCCTGGAGCAATCCTTACCGCGGCAACGCGCCGCGTGACGTGGCGTTGCACTTATGTGTTGAATTCAGGTCGGGTAAGAACCCGGGCGCTATCATCCCAAAGCGGTCCGCTGTACGGAAGCAGTTGCGAATCACATCAGCATCTAATTATATTTGGATATATAAAATAATACAAACCTACTAGCTGTAACCGCCTAGTGCCTTAATGCTTCTCTGCGCACTACTATCGCTGCCGATCCACTGAAGAGCGAACAGCTATCTGTTCAGAAAACAATAAGGGGTCAGTATCTCGGCACAGACGCGCGTCAACCAGAGGAGAGAGTCATGAAGCAGCGTACGCTCGCCCGCGCGGCGGCAACCCTTTCGGTTACGGCATTATCCCTCACAATTCCGCAGAGTCACGCGACCAACGGATATTTTGCTCACGGATTCGGTACCCAGAACAAGGGGATGGGCGGGGTCGGCATGGCGATGTCACAAGACTCCTTCGCTCCGGCAACCAACCCCGCTGGAATTGCCGGAATGGAGTCGAGGGTGGACGGTGCGCTCGCCTACTTTCGGCCCGAGCGATCCTACAAGGTGACTGGCGATGGTCTCGAGGTGGGCGATCTGACCCTCGATGACCTCGATGTCGATCTAACCGAGACCGTCGAAGACACTTTCGAAGAGTTGGCCGATCAGCTGGATACTACGGTGGACAATCTCCTCGGAAGTGGCGGAACGGTCGACGATATCGTCGATGATCTCCAGGGAGCCGTGGACTCGATACTCGACCCTAATGAGAGTTCCGAAGAACCGTTGAACGACTTGAATGACACGATCATTGATGCCATTGACGACGATGTTGCTCTCGATGCTGCGAAATTGGGAGACACTGTCTTTCTGTCCCTTGTCCAGGATACTCTGGTTCCACTTAATACAAACGGTGAATGGATCGAGTCACGGGAAAAGAACTTTTTCATACCGTCGTTCGCCTTCGTGCGTCAGATTAACGACCGGAGTTCCTGGGGTGTGACCGTCGTCGGTAACGGTGGCCTGAATACGAATTATCCGGGCTTCGACAATAAAGAAGGCTGTCAGGGGCCCTTGGGTTCGGAGGTCGGAAGACAGAGTGGCCCATTCTGTGACGGGGCAGCCGGAGTGGACCTGATGCAGCTGATGGTCATGCCAACCTTCGCGACTTCATTCGGTGACCAAGGCCAGGTTCGCGCCGGTGTAAGCCCAATCCTCAGTTACCAGAGGTTCGAAGCATTCGGTCTGTCCGAGTTCGAACCGTTGAGTGACAGTCCTGAAAAGCTGAGCGACCAGGGGTATGACGACAGCTTTGGATATGGAATTAAGGTGGGCCTCCAGGCTGACGTCGCGGATCACATCACGCTTGGCGCATCCTATCAGAGCCGTCAGGCACACGATGGGTTCGATGATTATGAAGGGCTGTTCGCTGAGCAAGGCGACTTTGATATTCCCTCGACCTGGGGGGTAGGGATTGCGGTTGATGTGACCCGGAATCTCACTGTTGCCGCGGATTACCAGCGGATCAATTATTCAGACGTCGACTCGCTTTCTAATTCAGTGACCAATTTGACGGAAGACGGAAACCGGCTCGGATCTTCCGATGGCCCCGGGTTTGGCTGGGAGGATATCAATGTTTACAAGGTCGGTGCACAGTACGATGGCTTTGATGGTTGGTCACTCCGCGCCGGGTATAACCGGGGCGATAATCCGATTCCGGAGGATGAAGTGACCTTCAATATTCTGGCCCCCGGTGTGATGACCGAACATTATACGCTGGGTGCGACCCGGGAGTTGAGTGAGGATCTGGAGATCAGTTTTTCCGCTATGTATGCGCCCAAGGAGTCGGTCAAGGGGGATCATGCATTTTTTGAGCAGCAAGATGTAGAGATTGAAATGGAGCAGTATGAGGTCGAGGTCGGATTCGGATACCGTTTCTGATTGAAGTGTAAAGAAAGAGCGTGGCATAAAGACGCCGACAGAGAAGCAACAACCACCGGAGGAAGGCCTATGCAATTCGAAAGAGCGAACGAGATCGTGGCGTGTCTACTGGCTACAGGCTTGCTGGCAGCGGCGGGGGTCGCCAAGAGCGACGAGCTGCAGCCCTTTGTGCTGGCGGACTCTGTTGCGACTACGGAGCACGGAGCGGTGGTAGAGGAAGTCGCCGCAAAGTTGCGAGAGGGGCCATTCGAGAAGTTGGGCCAGTACGCGGTGGACGACGGGCGCCATGTGTTCGTAGTGTCGCATCCGGAGCTGATGAAAGTGGCGAACGATGAGGCAAGGTCGGCCTATCTCGCGCCGGTTCGAATTGCGGTCACTGACGTGGAGGGCGAGGTTCAGGTCGTCCATAACAATCTGGAATACTTCCGTCACGCCTATGAAGTGGAGGAGGATCTCGTCGGGGTGCGCGAAGATCTCGCCAGTGTTCTCGGCAATAGTGAGGTATTTGGCTCAGAGGACGGGATGACCGCTTCGGATCTGCGTGGTTATCGCTACATGGTGGGCATGGAGCGCTTCGATGATCCATATGAGCTGGCAAGTCATGACGATGCCGAGACGGCCAGGGCGGCGATCGAGGCGACACTGGCGCAGGAGGGCAATGGCGTCTCGGAAGTTTACCGGCTGGACCTTGATCGTCCGGGTGTCACTTTGTATGGCGTAGCGTTTGATGCTTCAGCCGGTGCCCCGGAAGAGGTGGGCGATCGGCACAAGCTTGATACGGTTGACGTAGGAGATCGCCGGCATACGGCTTATCTACCCTACGAAATTCTGGTTAACGATGGTGAGGTTGAGGCGTTGCACATGCGCTTTCGGATGGCGCTGCACTGGCCGGATCTGGGGATGCTGGGGTCGAACAGTTTTTTCCAGTTGAGGAGGTCGCCGGGGGCGCTAGAAGAGGTTCTGGAAGAGATCGCCGCTGGTCCGTGATCGGAATACAGATCCGATTTTCTCGACGCGGGGGGATGGCCGAGCCATCCCCCTCCTTTTTTGTGCTGGCGTAAGGAGAGTTGAGTATGACGTTGAGCGGTGTACGGACACTGATACTAGAAGATGACCCCGAGTTTGCGGATGAGCTTGGGGAATATCTGGGTTCGCTGGGTGCTTCGGTCGTTATCTCTAATGACTTGGCTTGTGTGAGGCAGAAGTACCTGTCGGAGTCGTTCGATTTGTGTCTGGTGGACCTAAAGGTAGGTGAAGAAGACGGTATCGCGGCCATTGCATATTGGGCGGAAAGGGAAGAGCGCCGTCCGAAGGTGGTCTTCATCTCGGGCCTTGACCAGTCGATCCGCGAGTCAGCGGAAGGGGTCGCGCGGGAAGTCGGGGTACCGGTGCTCGGGCATCTGGCGAAGCCGCTGGTTCTGGATGAGCTGGGGCGCTTGCTGGAGGACGGTTGGCACTCGGTGGGGGAGACCGGACCTGCAGGGGGGCGGTCCGTCCTTGATGCGTCTGAAATTGAGGATGCGCTGGCGGGTCGCCTTTTTGCAGTGGCGTTCCAGCCTCAGGCGTCCTTGCAGGACGGGCGGGTGAAGGGCGTTGAGGCGCTGGCACGGATCCGTATGCAGGACGGAGAGACTGTCCGGCCCGGTGCGTTCCTCTGGGCCCTGGAAGATTCGCGTTACGCCTGGCGCATTTTTGCCCAGATTAGCGATATGGCCATTGCGCGTTTCGGGGCGCTCCGGAGTTCGTGCCGTGACGTAGCCCCGAAGACCCTGAGCATTAATTTGTCGCTGGACCTGCTCGGACACGGGGACCTTCTGCGGCAACTTCTCACGGCCTGTAGACAGAATTCGGTGCGCCCGAATCAGGTTCTGCTCGAGATCACCGAACGTGAGCTGGAAGTGGAACCCGTTCATCGCAGGGTACTGACTCAGGCCAGGATCGCCGGCTTCGGACTGTCGCTGGACGACTTCGGTGCCGGGACGGCAAACCTGGACCGGCTGGTTCGCTTTCCATTAACGGAAGTTAAGGTCGATCGCTGGTTTCTCGAGCAGGCGGTCCAGCGCTGCGGCGGGCGTCGGTTCCTGTGTCGCCTGGCAGCCCTGGGAAGAGACGAGGGGCTGGAAACCGTGATTGAGGGTGTTTCCAGAGAGGAGCTGATGGACGTGGCCTGCGAGTGCGGTTTCGGTATCGCGCAGGGTTCTTACATCTCCGAGCCGTTGTGGCCGGAGGAGCTCGAGACTGACCGGGTCGCTGAGCTGGGTCTTTCCGGACGGTGTTCGGGGCGGGGCTGGTCGTCGTCCCGGGAGGATCGGCAAGGCCGAATCCCTATCAGTCAACGTAGTTGTCGCCTCAACGCAACCGACAGGTGACAACCATGAAGCAGTATTCCAGCGAGCGTAAGGAGGCCGTCCTGCGCAA
>NZ_KB898740.1 GCF_000377785.1 Thioalkalivibrio sp. ALJ24
CAGTACATCCAGCCCGGCAAGCCGAACCAGAACGCCTTCATCGAGCGTTTCAACCGCACCTACCGCAACGAGGTCCTGGATCTCTACCTGTTCAACGATCTCGAGGAGGTCCGCGAGATCACCCACTGGTGGGTGATCGACTACAACGAGGAGCGGGCGCATGACGCCCTCGGCGACCTGCCGCCGGTCATCTACGCCCAGCTCCACTCAACCGCCGAGGACTCTAAAAATGAATGGTCCTCTTGACGGGGAAGCTTACGATTACACAAGATGGACCTACAATTATCGAAGGAAACTCTGATTGGAGCCCTACGGCCCTTATGTGGCTAATAGACGGGTTTTGGGACATGTGTTCGGAGGCGGGAATTCGTTAAAGCACTCCCATAATTTGCTTTATTCTAATTTTTATTCACCTTAGGTTTCCGCACTCACGAAGAAGCAACCTTATCTTGAGACCGAAAGCGGTCCGATCAAGCTTGTTTCCAGGCAGCTGTCGGCTATTATATTGAAACAATCTGGTGCCACCGAACTCTCTTGAACCTGTGCGCCAAACTGGAGTTTTGCCAAATGCAATGTGGTGCGTTAGCATGGTAGAGACCTTGCGCAAGCTTAATACCCTGTTGGACCCACGGGACCGTGGCAAGGTGGCGTTGCTGGTGATCCTCATGATTGCAACTGCGTTCATGCAGACGGTCGGCATCGCATCGATAATGCCATTTCTTGCAGTACTTTCCGACCCTGCAATGGTCCACGAAAACGACATGCTGCGCATGGCGTATGAGTGGCTGGAATTCGATTCGACCAGCAACTTTCTGTACTTCCTGGGGGTGGCGGCCTTCGTGCTATTCATGTCCGGAACGGCGTTGCAGGCTCTTAACCAGTGGGCGATCACTCGTTTCTCCCACATGCAGCAGTACGAACTATCGCGGCGGCTAATGGGCGACTATCTGGCGCGGCCGTTCACGTTCTTCCTCAATCGCAACTCGGGTGACTTGGCCAAGACGATCCTCCAGGAGACCACGCAGGCCATAAGCGGGGCTCTGATGCCGGCCCTTCGTCTCGCTAGTCAGGGGCTGTTAGCGCTGTTCATCGTCGCATTGCTCATCCTGGCAGAACCACTTCTCGCATTGATCGTGGCGGTCAGCCTGGGAGGGATCTACACGGCTATCTATTTGCTGGCACGCGCCTGGTTAAACCGCATCGGCCAGGACCGGGTGGAGGCCAACCGAGAGCGGTTCACTGCAGCGGCGGAGGCCTTCGCTGGTACCAAGGAAATCCGCCTGCTCGGGAGGGAGCGCGACTATCTGGAACGCTATCGCCAGCCCTCCAAGCGCTTTGCCAGGCACCAGGCCAATGCCGCACTGCTCCAGGACCTGCCGCAATACGCGATCGAGGCAATTGCCTTCGGCGGCGTGCTCGCGCTGATCCTGTTCCTGATGGCGGGTGAAGGTGGGCTGGCCCAAGCTCTGCCGCTAATTGGCCTGTATGCCCTGGCCGGGCGCCAACTCATTCCGGCCTTCCAGAAGATCTTCCAGCAAGTTGCGTCACTGCGTTTCAACACCGCCGCCGTGGACAATATCCTGAAGGATCTGGGGTCGCGCCCGGATAGCACGCCCTTGCTTGCGCACGATCAGGAGCCCGCACCCCTGGCGCCGGAGCATGCTATTAATGTGATCGATGCCACCTACAACTACCCGGGTCACGAACGGCCGGCGCTCAAAGATGTCTCGCTGGAAATCTCCGCACACACCACCGTGGGTTTCGTCGGAGCTTCCGGTGCCGGCAAGAGCACCCTGGTAGATCTGCTCTTGGGCCTGTTGGAGCCCGATGTCGGCACCATTCTGATCGATGGCAAGCCGTTAACCCGGGAGAACGTCCGCAACTGGCAGGCAGCAATCGGCTATGTGCCGCAGCACATCTTTCTGGCGGACCAAACCGTGGCGGCCAACATTGCCCTGGGAGTGCCGGAGGACAGGATCGACCATGCAGCGGTAGAGAAGGCCGCCCGTCTGGCCAACCTGCACGAGTTCGTGATGCGCGACCTGCCGGATGGCTACGACACCATCATTGGCGAACGCGGTACGCGGCTCTCGGGTGGCCAACGCCAGCGGATCGGTATCGCCCGTGCGTTGTATCGCGACCCGGCCGTGCTCTTTTTCGACGAAGCCACCAGTGCACTCGATAACGCGACCGAAAAAGCGGTGATGGAGGCCCTGCACAACCTCTCCGGCGAAAAGACGATCATTCTGATCGCGCACCGTTTGAGTACTGTTCGCCCTTGCTCCCGCATCTTCGTGCTGGAGCACGGCTGCGTGGTGGATAGCGGAACCTGGACCGAGCTCTCGGAGCAAAGCGTCACGTTCCAGCGGCTTGCCACCGGTGTCTCATGATGTCCACGGCCCGAAGGTGACGAATGAGCAACCTGCGGCTCTTATTGGCCGATGATCCGGCGTTGCAGCTAAGTGCCATCGTACATGGAGATCAGATCCGATGAATAACGCGGAGAGCCACTTGGAACACCTGGATCTCGACGGCGTAGAGTCCGCGCGCGAGCGTCCCTTTTTCGTGGCCAGTGCCGGTGCATCCGGTGTTCAAACGAACGGAACTCCGCATTGTGAGCTTGGCCACGTCCTACCCGGTCATGCAGTTCATGGCGATGACGGCATCTTCGTTCGCTGGAATTGGGATGGCGAGCGGCTGACCGTGGAAAACGATCGATACGGCATCTACCCGCTATTTTACAGCCATTACGGAGGCGAGATACGAATTTCGCCCGCCATTCAGCATGTACTGAACGGCGATTTTCCCAAGGCCCTGAACTACCCCGGGCTTGCCGTCTTTCTGCGCCTCGGATTCTTCTTGGCCGAAGACACCCCGTTCGAGCACGTGCATGTCCTGCCTCCCGGTTCGAGGCTTACTTGGGAACAAGGCCAGTTAGAACTAAAACGAGGCTCTCGCGAGGCACATTGTCCGTCACCTATGCCGCAGAACTTCGACGAGACCGTCGAGGTGTATCAAAACCTCTTTCGGCAGGCCATTGAGCGACGCCCCCCGCCGGAAAACGGCTACGATCTTGCCCTGAGCGGCGGCCGGGATTCCCGGCACATTTTCCTTGAATTGCTCCATCAAGGTCACAGGCCCCGCAGTGTGGTCACGGTTCAGGGGGCCTCCCCCATCAAAAATGAGGACGTTCTGCTTGCGAACCGCCTTGCGAGGGCCACAGACATCGATCACCGCATTGTTCGGTACGACGGCTCCTGTGTCGCATCGGTGCTCAAGGACGCAGAGCTGACGAGCCACTGCTCTAGTCCGCATACTTGGCTTATCTCGCTGGCCGCGTACTTCAGCCGAGCGAAATCGGAGTGTATTTACGATGGCTTGGCTGGCGACATCCTGTCGGGCGCACACCAGATGTCTGAGAGAAAGTTAACATTGTTGCAGACCGGCCGGACACAGGATCTGGCGGAACTACTCCTGCGCGAGATGAACCGCGAACCGGCCATCAAGGCATGCTATCGTCGTGCATTCATCGAGCGAATTCCCGAATCACTTGCGGTAGACAGAATCGCTGCCGAGCTGGAACGACACAGGGGTGCCTCGTCTCCACTTCAGTCCTTTGTTTTCTGGAACCGCACTCGCCGTAGCATCGCACTGCTTCCCTTCGGGCTCTTGGGGCAAGTGAAGACAATCTATTGCCCGTATCTGGATCACGAATTGTTCGACTTTCTGATGAACGTGCCCCCGGGCTACAACATGCAGAAAGCGTTTCACGATGAAACCATCAAGCGCCGCTTTCCCGAAGTCTCCCACATACCCTTCGACTCACCGAACACCGAGCCCGCCCCACAACCGGAAACGCTCCGCCATTATCGCGCCTGCGCGCGCGAAGGCCTTTCATTCGCCATGGGGCAGCCTCTGCATTTCACGCGGTCGCGGCTACTGAGGTCGGGGCGCCTAGCCCTCATGCTGGCGCGCACCAGTTTGGCTATCAAGCCTTCCAAACCATGGTACTTACAAACTCTTTTGCGGGGGATGGAAATGGATAGGATTAGCGCTCACCCCTGAAATGGCGCCCTGGTTCTTGGCTTCTTTACAAAGTCAAACTGATGCCCGTGCCCACGCCAACACGACAAGTTTCGCCTCCCGGATCGGATTATTTGTTCGTGGCTAGGAGTCGGTTCCCGAACGATTCCAGCGAAACGGGGGACCGGCTATCTAACTTCGAAAGCGTACCGCCACCCTCCCTACGTAAGCTTCCCCGTCAAGAGGACCATTCATTTTTAGAGTCCTCGGCGGTTGAGTGGAGCTGGGCGTAGATGACCGGCGGCAGGTCGCCGAGGGC
>NZ_KB898741.1 GCF_000377785.1 Thioalkalivibrio sp. ALJ24
CCCCCCCCCCCCCCCAACTGCAGGGTTCGGCAAAGCTCTTGATAGGACGGCCTCAAGCCGGGGCCCTTCAAAGCCATCATTTATGGACAAGGATAAGCCATGACTTCGCCACGGATCGGCGTCCTCTGCGCAGTACCGCTTCGGTCTATGTCGCGTTGCGCTCCGATATCGTCGGCGCGTTACCCCGCTAGGCGCATCGGTGTATCGCTGGATTGGCTTGTGTTGCGTTGTCACCTGGCCGTCGGTGTGCCATGGCTGGCGACTTCCTCTCAAAGCCCGGGTAACCCGTGATGGCGTTCTTGCTTGTGTATGTGATCGTGACCCTGATGGCCGTCGGGATTCTCTCGGACCCTCGCCGGGCGTCGTTTCGCACTCGAGTGATTTACGCGGTCCTAGTGTTGGCAGCGCCCCCGGTGTTGACGGGCGTGGGGACGGTGACCGCTGGCCTGGGCCTGATCAACCCACCCAGCCCCGTTCTGATACTCCTTGGCTATATCATCGTGCCACTGCTTACCGCCTGGCACTTTGTGTCCAGGTACCCGTATGCGCCTGACGGTAAGCAAGAAATGAAGAGTTTCCGGCTCTCGAAGGGGAGGCCACCGGAGGGGAGCCCTACGGACATCGCGCGTGAAGAGGCGGGTGGCAAGGACTTCGAGGCTACAGTGGTCCTTGGGGGATACTTCACGCTGGTCCTGAGTGCGTCCTATCTGCTACCGCGGAATGTACTGAGCTCGATGCCATCTCTTCGTGAATTCGTGGGCTTTATGGAGGTGCACTTTTCCGGAGTGGAGACGTTTGGTCTCTGGTCAAATTTTCCGGAGGTCGCACAGCTGGTTTACTCGTTCCAGTTGCTCCTTGTTCCCGCGTTTGCAGTATGGACAGTGGTGTCATTAGGGGCGCACCTGAGGAAAGTCCCGGGAGCTCTCTGGAAAGGCCTTTTAACGATTCTGCTCTTAGGGTTGGCGGCTTTCCTGATTCTCTCCGGCATCTATCCCTCGGGCCCGGAGATTTCTGGGTTGTCTGGTCGTGTTTCCAGACTGTCGTACACATCAGAGTTCTGGTTCTCCGTGTGGAGTGTCGTGATTACCTATGCCACTGCGGCGTCGATTTCTTTCGTATACGTGGCTATCCGGGATTTGTTTTTCTGGGGGGCTGCCGTTCGTCGGGCTCGCCTTAGGTTGTTTGGAAGCAGCTTGGGACTACTCGATCGGGGGTGACTTCAGTGGCGTTGTGCGAGTTCTTCAAACGCGGCGAGTCCCACGCCTCAGCGTTCATCCAGGACACTGTCCACACCGAGGCGCGCGAGCGCCTGGACGTACCGGAAGACATCGCCACCCTTACCGACCTGAAGGGTTGCGGTGAGGTGCACGGCCTGCATCGGGCCCGCGCGACGTACCGGGCGACCGAGCTGCCCGAAGGCGATTCGCCCGCGTGGCGCTGGCAGGCGTCCGGTGGAGCGAGAGCACCCGCACGACTTGCTTGTTGACCAGGCAGCCTGACGGCCCCGATTATTAACCCCATACACATGGAAAGGGATAAGCCATGGACTCGTCACGGAACGATGCAGTCTCCGGTTCAACACCGAAGCTGGTAGCGCCTTGCTGGTCCGCGCCGACTTCGCTGGATTTTCCAACGGCAAAGCGGGCGTCGCGCAGCACCGTCTGTCCGCCGAACCCGGCGGGGAGGTTGTGTGCGTGCGGTGATGACGCTCGGGACTCCCCCCTATCAGTCAACCTAATACTCGCCACGATGCAGCCCGCAGGTGATAACCATCCGGGGGCGTCGGTATAGAAGGAGTCGCCTTCGTGCTCGCCTGGCTGGTAATAGTGGTGTTTCTAGATTTTAAAATGATTTGTTGCGCAAGGGTGCGTTATGGTTGAGGGTAATCCTGGGGGCTCCGGCCCGGAGTCGTATGCAGAGCTAAAAGGTCGAAAGTTTGAGCGCAGAAAAAACAGCGAGATTCTTTTGTTATTTGGTTTTTATTTCGGGTTGTCTCTTCTTATTGTGCATGTTGTTCCGCGGGGTATATTATCCGAGTTTCCGTTTTTTCGAGACTTGGTTGATGCTCTTGGAGGGGTCGTTCCTGGGGTGGAGCGATTCGGGCAATGGTCGGCGTTTCCTGAGGCCGCTCAGTTGACCTATTCTCTGCAGATTGTTTTGATTCCGATCCTCGTTGCGTGGGGCATTGTCTCTCTGAGGATCAGGCTGAAAGAGATCACCACAAAACGAGAGCTTCTCCGGGCTTTGGCGGCTATTTTATTTTATGGTTTGGTGGGGGTTGCGCTTGTTTTTCTGGCGTACCCAGCTTCGCCGGATCTGGGTGGTATGTTCGGTCAAATTTCGGAAAGCGCCTATGCCTCTAAATTCTGGTTTGCGTTTCACGGTTCGTGGCTGATGTTTGCGGCGTCCATGTGCTTTATTCTTTTCTGTGTTCTTGCGAAGGATTTTGTTTTTTGGTTGGTGGGTGGTTTAATTAGATAGTTTGTGGTGGTCTCTGTCTCGTTTGGTTAAGGGTTATCAGTGTTTTGGCGTGATCTGGTGATTGTTTAAGGTTTTTTGTCCAAAGGGAGTGGTGGTCATGGAAGATAGTAAATTCCATAGTCAAGGCTTGTTTTATGATATAGATAATCATATCCGTTCGATTCAGTCTGAATCGCTAGCTGGTTTTTCGGCCTTTCTTGGCGAGGTATCCGATCCGGCGCTTAGCGAAGCCGCCCGTGTAGAGAAGCTGGCGAACTATTATGAAGGTGAATACCGGAGGTTTGCAGAAAAAGCGCGGGTGACGGCCGAACATGCGGAGGCAGTGGGCGATTCTCCGCGAGCTTCGGTCTGGCGGGCGGCCACGGAGGAAGCCCGAGGGTGGGCGGACCAAAGAGCGTCTACCGCGGACGCCCACTGGATACAGAGTACTCATCATGCCATCGGTGCGCGTGTTAGCAGCGTCTTGGGGCCGATAGGGAATCTTGTTGATGCAACGAAAATCCTTACGGACGCCGCGCGCGGCGATTGGCGGGAACTGTCGGCGAACACGAGTAGTGTCTTACTTGGAGTTGGTCTCGCGAAGGTTGGGGCCGTAGTAGCTGGTGCAGCTTTCGCTCCGGCCCTTGCGCCTGCTATCGCCGCCGCAGGTGGAGCCGCGCTCGGAACCTAGCTAGCAAATGAATACGGTGGAGATCTGTACGACAGCATACGAGAGACTGCTACAGATGTTCTGGAAGAACTCGGGGGCGCTACCGGTGTACTTCAATCCGCCTGGGACTTCTGGGTGGGTGACTTGATTGGCGATGTGCGCGACTTCTTCAACCGCGGCGAGTCCCACGCCTCCCCGATCATCCTGGACCTCGACGGCAACGGCATTTCCACGGTCGGCCTGGAGGCCGGCGTACAGTTCGACCACAACGGCGACGGGTTTGCGCAAGCCACCGGCTGGGTGGGGCCGGAGCGTAAGCTTCCCATCCACGAGGACCAGTGGTTATTAGAGTGCTCTGGCACAATCGAGGTCGAGCCGCCGGGAGGGGAGCCATGCGGAAGTCACG
>NZ_KB898742.1 GCF_000377785.1 Thioalkalivibrio sp. ALJ24
GTTTCCTCCAGCGAGGAGGCCTGTTCCTCGGTGCGCTGGGAGAGGTCGGTATTGCCCTGGGCGATCTCGGAGGAGGCCGAGCGGACATTGTTGGCGCCCTCGAGGATCTGGCCCACCAGGTCGTCGAGGTGATCCATGGAACCGTTGATCGCCTCCTGCATGCGACCGAACTCGCCCTTGTAATCACCCTCCATGCGCACGGTGAGATCGCCCCGCGCGAGGGCCTGGACCGCCTCGATGGCCTCGTCCACCGGCTCCTTCACTGAATCGATCAGGCGGTTGAGCTCGTCGCCCAGCTGGCGGACGAAACCGTCCAGCTCCTCGGTATCGATGCGCTCGTCGAGGCGGCCTTCGAGGACCTCGCGGATCAGTTTCTCGATCTGGCTTTCGGCATCGCGCTGGGCGGTCAGGTCGAACCACTCCAGGGTATTGCCGAGGAATTCGCCTTCCTCGGAGTCTTCGCCGGTCACGTGGACCTTGAGGATTGCCTCGCCCATGGTGTATTCGCGGTCGATGCCCTCGTGGCGGCAACGGTCCATCGCCGAGCGTTCGGCCTGCAGCTGGGGGAAGACCCGGTCCAGCTTCTCGCCGGTCGTGACCGTGGGCGTCCCGCCAGCGGCGCGGATATCCCCGGCGCGCTCCTGCAGCAGCCGCTTCATCGGCTCGTTGAGATAATTGATGGTCCAGTCCGGCCGGATCATCATGAACGGCTGGGTCGCGGTATCCACCGCCCAGCGCATGCGGATCAGTTCGTTGTATTCGTCTTCGCTGATGGTGATGTGGTCACCGTCTTTGTGTTCGTCCGCCATGTTCGTTTCCTCGGCCTGAATCTTGTGTGGCCCCGCGCTGCGGGCGCGGGGCGGTCGGTTTTGCGGGCGCGGGGTCAGAACTCCTCCCACTCCTCGTTGCTTTCGGATCGGGTGTTTTTCGGCGCGCGGGCGCGCGGCGCCGGCCCGTTTTCCTTCTTCGCGGGGCGGCGGTCGGCGGCGCTTGCCGGGCGGCGCATCCGGCCCTGCTCCTCGCGGGCGGGAGACGTGGCGGCTTCGCCCCGCGAACCCTTGAAGAAGGCCATCAGTTCGAGCAGTTCGCGGGCCTGATCGTCGAGGGACTCGGAAGCGGAGGCGGCCTCCTCGACCAGGGCGGCGTTCTGCTGGG
>NZ_KB898743.1 GCF_000377785.1 Thioalkalivibrio sp. ALJ24
CAGGTGCTGGACGAGACGGCGAGCGGCTCCAGCGAGATCGCGAATGCCTCGGAGGAACTGTCGAAACTGGCCTCCGAGCAGCAGCAGCGGGTGGGACGCTTCCGCGTCTGATCGGGAAACCGCGGTTGCCGGGCATGGCGGCACCCGCGGGGGCTTGTCCGGGGCCGGAATACGGACTTTCGTGACGGCGGCAGGTCGGGGTCATGTTTTCGGGATCGCCGCCGTTAGTATTTTCGGAAATGCTGACATGGCAACGGCCGAACCAGACACCCGGAGGGGAAAGGCATGCTCAGGAATATTCGGATCGGGACCCGGTTGATGGGGGGCGTCACCTTCGTCGTGGTGGCGGTGGTGGTCCTCACACTGGTGGTTGTGATTAACAGCCTCGGCAACATGGCCGATCGCGCGGAACAGCGCGAACTGAATGACCTGAGCGAGCTCCTGCTGCGCCAGCTGGACCAGGAGGCGCAGCGCGGCGAATCCATGGCCCGGGCGATCGCCGAGATCCCGGTGATCCGGCAGGCGTTCGCCGACGGTGACCGGGAACGGCTGCTGGAACTGACCGAGCCCGGTATTGACCGGCTGCAGGAGGACCACGGGGTCCGCCAGTACCATTTCCATACCCCGCCGGCGACCTCGTTCCTGCGCACCCACAGCCCGGACAACTACGGTGACGACCTGTCCGATGTCCGCCGCACGATCGTCGAAGTGAACCGGACCCGCGCGCCGATCACCGGTCTGGAAGAGGGACCGTTCGGCATCGGGATCCGCGGCATGGTTCCGGTGGCGCACGAGGGCGAGCATATCGGTTCTCTGGAGTTCGGCATGGCGTTCGACGATGCCTTCTTCGAGGCCTTCACCGCCGAAACGGGCTCCCCGGTCGCGGTGCATCTCGACCGGGATGCCGGATTCGAGGTCTTTGGCAGCACCATCGACGCCGATTCGGCATTCTCCTCCGAGGAGATGCGTCGCGTCATGGAGGGCGAGGAACTGGTGCGGAACGTGCGCTACGACGGCCGCCCGATGGCGGTGGTCGGGCGTGCGGTGGAGGACTTCTCCGGCGAGCCGGTGGGCGTGCTGGAATTGATGGTGGACCGCAGCGATTAC